>CAWFGU010000012.1:0-132883 GCA_963815505.1 Rhodothermales bacterium | reverse complement strand
CACGTCAGCAGGCACACGGCCCACGCGACGATGAACGCCCCGGCGCCATCCTCTCCCCCGTTGCCCGCCACGATGCGCGGAAACCGCCAGATGTTGCCCGTTCCGACGGCGATGCCCAGGACCGACAGGATCAGTCCGATGCGAGACGAAAAGCGTTGCGAGTCGGCAGCGGGAGCGAGTAGACATGCGGCGGAGAGTCGTGTGGGGTCGGCACGGCAAAGGTAACGGCTGCCTGCCTGCGCGCGCGCAGCTGATCCGTCCTCGTGGGGGCGAAGGGTATCTTTCGGCCCGAACTCCTCCCCTGTCTATGACTTCTCGCCCCCGCGACTCGAACGGCCGCTTCACCTCACGCGCTTCCCAGCCGAGCGCCCCCCAACGAGCCGATCCGGGCGATGCTAGCGAGCGCGCTCCGGAGGATTCGAGTCGCATGGTGACCAAGTACTCGGCTGAACCGCGCCGATCTGTAACGGACAAGCGCGCCGAAGCCATCCTGCTGCCCGTGCCTCCCGGAGACGCGAGCGAGGTGGCGGACACGCTTATCGACGCCTACTCGCCGGACGAGATCAAGGTGCTCTCCAACGCGCTCCGCCGCCACCGAAAGCGCCAGCGCGACGCCGTCCCCGCCAGCAACATCGACGCCATCCTCAGCCCGCACCACGACGACGGCGGCTATCCGTACCGCTACCTCATGTCGCGCGCGACGTACGAGCATCAGAAGTTTGCGCTCCAGGTCGAGCTTCTCGAAGTTTCAGGCCTGGGTCAAGGAGACCGGACAGCGCGTCGTAATCGTGTTCGAGGGGCGCGACGCGGCCGGAAAGGGCGGCACCATCAAGCGGTTTATGGAGCACCTCAACCCGCGCGGCGCACGTCTCGTAGCGCTCGAGAAGCCGACAGACGAAGAGCGAGGCCAGTGGTACTTCCAGCGCTACGTGCAGCACCTGCCCACCAGCGGCGAGATCGTCCTGTTCGACCGCTCGTGGTACAACCGCGCGGGCGTCGAGCGCGTCATGGGCTTTTGCACCGACGCCGACTATACCGAGTTCATCCGCCAGGCCCCCGAATTCGAGCGCAACCTGGTTCGCAGCGACATCCACTTGATCAAGTTCTGGTTTTCGGTCTCGCAGGGCGAGCAGCACAAGCGGTTCGAAGCGCGCAAGGTGCACCCGCTCAAACAGTGGAAACTCTCGCCCGTCGACTTGGCCTCGCTCGACAAGTGGGACGACTACACCGCCGCCAAAGAAGCCATGTTCTTCCACACCGACACCGCCGACAGCCCGTGGATCGTCGTCAAGTCGGACTGCAAGAAGCGCGCGCGGCTCAACGCCATCCGCTACGTGCTGATGAGCATGCCGTATCCGAACAAGAAGAAGGAGAACATCGGCCGAGTAGATCCGCTGCTTCTGGGACGAGCCAACGTGGTGTACGAACGCGGCGAGATTCCAGGCGCCTGAGAGGAAGCGAACGCGCGATCGGCGCACATCTGCCCCTGATGGTCACAGAAGCCGTAGCGATGCCTGGGTCAGACTGGTCCGCCGCCGTACTCATCATCGTAATCGGCCATCGACGCGCGGATTACGTCGGCGGCGTGGTCGCGGCCGTAGGCCTTGAGGATGGACGCTTCCGAGTTTTCGCCCGGCACCATTTTGTACGTCTCGAAATAGTGCGTCAGGCGCTCGACCATACGGGCAGGCAGGTCGGCGATCTCCTCGATGTCGCCCCAGAACAGGTCGCCGGTCAGGACGGCGACGATCTTGTCGTCGGCCTCGTCGCCGTCGACCATCTGGAGGCCGCCGACGACGCGGGCGCGAGAGAGTGATGTCGGCGCGCGTGATCGGGCGCTCGCTGATGACGCAGATGTCGAGCGGGTCGCCGTCGCCTCGGGCGGCACCGGGACCTGAAAGGGCGCGGACGCGGTCGCCGCAGTAGGTGCGGGGGACGAATCCGTAGAGCGTCGGTGGGTGCGAACTGCTGCGCTGCGGGCGGTCGACGCGCGTGTAGCCGGTCGTCTTGTCGAGTTCGTACTTGACGCCGTCGAACGGCGTGATCTCGATGTACGCCGTCACGATGTGCGGCGCACCGGGGCCGACTTCGAGGCCGTGCCACGGATGAGGGCGCCAGCGATAGAACGGCTGCGGAAAGGCGGGCGACGTGGAAAGGGCAGGCACAGGCAGTAGATCGAGGTGAAGGGTCAGGCCAAACCGACGCCACTCGGTCGAGGGTTGCGCGCAGATCTCCACCCGGCGCACATCGCGACGAAGGTTCACACCTGCTCGTCAGATCGGGCGGACGCTCTACGGCTGACCCTACGCCGCGGACGCTTCCACACCGATTCCGAACCGTTCGCGCCGTCGTCGGTGAAACCCGGCAAGCGGTTATATTGTCTGCTTCCGGCGTACGTGCCGCCCCTCCCTTCGCCTTCTTACTTCTCTTCATGGCCGACACCAGCGACTTCCGCAACGGACTCGTCATCAACTTCAAGAACGGTCTCTGGCAGATCATCGAGTTCCAGCACGTCAAGCCGGGTAAAGGCGGCGCGTTCGTCCGCTCCAAGCTCAAAAACCTGAGCAACGGCAAGATCGTCGACAATACGTTTCGCGCTGGAGAGCGGGTCGAAACCGTCCGCGTGGAGAGGCGACAGGTGCAGTTCCTCTACGAAGACGACATGGGGATGCACTTCATGAAAACGGATACCTACGAGCAGTTCGCAATGCCCGCCGAAGCCGTTGACGGACGCCAGTTCCTCAAGGAAGGCGGCATGATCGACATCTCGTTCGACGCCTCAACGGATCAGCCGATCTCGACCGAGATGGCTCCGTCGGTCGAGTTGCTCGTCACCCAAGCCGACCCCGGTCTCAAAGGCGACACGTCGAGCGGGGCCACCAAACCTGTCACCGTCGAGAGCGGCGCGACGGTCAACGTGCCGCTGTTCATCAACGAGGGCGATCTAATCCGCGTCTCGACGGCGGACGGCAGCTACTCGACGCGCATCTCGGCAGCCTGAACCGCGTCCCTACTCTCCGATAGACTCTTTCCGACATGACCCTAAACGAAATCAAGGACCTGCTCCGCGTCGTCGCCGAGAGCGGCGTCGAGGAGGTAGAGGTCGAGCAGGACGGCGTCCGCATCGTCGTGCGTCGCAACGCACCGGCGATGCTCGTCCAGCAAGCGCCGATGCCGTACCCGCCGATGTACGCCCCTCCGATGCCGTACGGCGGTCCGCCCCAGCAGATGCCGCAGGCCGCTCCTCAGCAGCAGATGAGCGCCATGGCTGCGCCTCCTGCCCAAGCCGCGTCAGCGCCCGCCCAAGTTGCCGAAGCCGTATCGAGCGGCGAAGCCGTCCGCGCACCCATCGTGGGCACGTTCTATGCCGCGCCCTCACCCGAGTCGGACGACTTCGTATCGGTCGGCAGCAAGGTGGCCGTCGGCGACGTGCTCTGCATCATTGAGGCGATGAAGCTGATGAACGAGATCGAAGCCGAAGTGGCTGGCACGATCACCGAAGTCTTAGTCACCAACGCCGAAGCCGTCGAATACGACCAACCCCTCTTCCGCATCGACCCGGCCTGATTCTTACGCTGAGACTAGGTAAGGAGCGGCCTCCGTGCGCCCGGCGAAAGAGACCAGAAGGGAGCGAGCGTCAATAAAGCGTCCTGTTTGAGCGCTAGCGGGTTTGGACGATTTTAGCGGCCCAACGCAGTGTCCGCCGGAGGCACGTAAGCCTTGATCTTTTTTGGATCAAGACAATAAGGATGGGCAATCAGCTGGCACATTCCCTGAGATCGCCATGTCGCTGCGCTCCTCGCGACGACAGTAAGGAAGCCCACTCGACTAGGAGGCTCACTCGACAACGAACACCCCCGCCATGATCAAGAAAGTCCTCATCGCCAATAGGGGCGAAGTCGCCCTGCGCGTCATCCGCACGTGTCACGAGATGGGGCTGGAAACCGTCGCCGTCTACTCGACCGCCGACGCCGAAGCGCTGCCTGTTCGCTTCGCAGGAGAGGCCGTCTGCATCGGCCCGCCGTCGTCGCGCGAAAGCTATCTCAAGATGGACCGCATCATCGCCGCCGCCGAAGTGACCGGAGCCGACGCGATCCACCCCGGCTACGGCTTCTTCAGCGAGAACGCCGACTTCGCGGCCATCTGCGAGGACCACGACCTGACGTTCATCGGCCCGACCGCTGAGACGATCCGGATGATGGGCGACAAAAGCCTCGCCAAGGACACCATGCGCGCCGCCGGAGTGCCCGTCGTTCCCGGCTCAGACGGAGTCGTAGAGGACGAATCCGAAGGACTGAAGGTCGCCAAGGAAATTGGCTTTCCGGTCATCGTCAAAGCTAGCGCGGGCGGCGGTGGACGCGGAATGCGCGTCGTCGAGAAAGAAGCCGACTTCGGGCGGATGTTTGGCGCCGCACGGTCGGAAGCCGAGGCCGCGTTCGGAAACGCAGACGTGTACGTCGAGAAGTTCGTCACCAAGCCGCGCCACATCGAGATTCAACTGCTCGGCGACGGCCAGGGCACGGTCCTCCACTATGGCGAGCGCGAGTGCTCCATCCAGCGTCGTCACCAGAAGCTGCTCGAAGAAGCACCGTCGCCCGTCATGACGGAGGATCTGCGCACGCGCATGGGCGAGGCCGCGATCAAGGGGGCGCAGGCGGTCAACTATCGGGGCGCTGGGACGGTAGAGTTCTTGCTCGACGCCGACCACAACTTCTACTTCATGGAGATGAACACCCGAATCCAGGTAGAGCATCCCGTAACCGAAGAAGTGACCGGGGTCGACCTGATCGAGCAGCAACTGCTCGTCGCGATGGGCCACAAGCTGGAACCGCACACCGTTCCGATTAGCGGCCACAGCATCGAGTGCCGCATCAACGCCGAGAACCCGTTCAAAAACTTCTCGCCGTCGCCGGGCCTGATCACGGCGCTGCACACGCCCAAAGGCAGGGGCGTTCGGGTAGACACGCACGTCTATGCGGGCTACCGGATTCCGCAATACTACGACTCGATGATCGCCAAGCTGATCGTCCGTGCCGAGACGCGCGACCGGGCGATTGCCAAAATGCGGCGGGCGCTCGACGAGTTCATCATCGAGGGTGTCCACACGACGATCCCCTTCCACAAGCAACTGCTGGCCGATCCGCGCTTCCAGGCGGGCGAGTTCGACACCAAGTTCATGGAGACGTTCGAACTCGTCCCACCCGCCGAGTAACCGCTATCTTTCGCGCTCACCCTCCCCTTCCGACGCCATGAACATTCCCGCTGACCTTCGCTACACGTCCGACCACGAGTGGATCAAGATCTCGGACGACGGAACGACCGCCACCATCGGCATCACCGACTTCGCCCAGCGCGAACTGGGCGACATCGTGTTCGTGGAGATCGAGGACGAGGGCACTTCCGTCGAAGCCGAAGGCGTGTTCGGGACTGTCGAGGCCGTCAAGACCGTCAGCGAACTGTTCGCCCCCATCGCCGGAACGATTAGCGCAATCAACGCCGACCTGGACGGCGAGCCCGAACTCGTCAACTCGGACCCGTACGGCAAGGGATGGATGGTCAAAATGACGATCCAGCCCGACACCGACCTATCCAGTCTACTCGACGCCGACGCCTATGGCGCGCACGTCGGCTGATCCAGTTCGTAGAACCGCTTGCCGATCCAAGCCTGTCAGGTCTGCGAGACCTGACAGGCTTTCCATTTCCGCCCCTCCGACCAGACCGATGCAGCACCAGAAACTCCTCATCCTCGACTATGGCTCGCAGTACACCCAACTGATTGCCCGGCGCGCGCGCGAGTTCGGCGTCTACTCGGAACTCCACGTCGGCACGCTGTCGGCTGGCGAGGTCGCCGCGATGGAGCCGCACGGGCTGATTCTGAGCGGCGGACCGATGTCGGTCTACGACGACGGCGCTCCGGCGCTCGACCCCGAGATCCTGAACCTGACCCGTGCGGACGGCAGCCGACTGCCGATCCTGGGCATTTGCTACGGCCTGCAAGCCATCGCGCACGAGTTGGGCGGACACGTCGCCGGGGCGGATCACCGCGAGTTCGGGCGGGCTCACCTGCGCGTTCAGGATACGGGCGACCCGCTGCTCGCAGGCATTCCCCAAGGCTCCAACGTATGGATGAGCCACTCAGACCGGCTCGAACAGCTGCCTACCGGATTTCGCATTACGGCCACGACCGACAGCAGCCCGCTCGCCGCTGTCCGCTCGGACGACGCGCCGATCTGGGGCGTGCAGTTCCATCCCGAAGTGGTTCACACCGAGCACGGTGCGAGCCTGCTGCGCAACTTCACGCACGGCATCTGCGGCTTCGGCGGCGACTGGACGGCGGCGTCTTTCGTCGAAGAGAAAGTCGAGCAGATTCGCGCTCAGGTCGGTGAGGGTCGCGTGATCCTGGGTCTGTCGGGCGGCGTCGACTCGTCGGTGGCGGCTGTCCTCTTGCACCGCGCGCTGGGCGACCAGCTGACGTGCATCTTCGTCGACAACGGGATGCTGCGTAAGGGCGAGTTCGAGCAGGTGCAGCACACGTTCGCTCAAGACATCGGCATTCACCTGGTCGCCGAGGACGCGTCGGCGCTGTTCTTGGAGCGACTGGCGGGCGTCGCCGATCCTGAGAAGAAGCGCAAGATCATCGGCGGCACGTTCGTCGAGGTGTTCGAAGCCGTCACCGAGCGCGTCGCAGCCGAGCGCGGCGGACGCGCAGCATTCCTCGCCCAGGGCACGCTCTACCCCGATGTGATCGAGAGCCTGTCGTTCAAAGGACCATCCGCTACGATCAAGACGCACCACAACGTCGGCGGCTTGCCTGAAGAGTTGGGCTTCGAACTCATCGAGCCGTTCCGCGAGCTGTTCAAAGACGAAGTCCGCGCCATCGGACGCGTGCTGGGCGTGCCCGACCGCATCGTCGACCGCCACCCGTTCCCCGGTCCCGGCCTCGCCATCCGCGTGATCGGAGCCGTCACGCCCGAGCGCCTGGCCGTCCTGCGCGAAGCCGACCACATCTTCATCGACGAACTTCGCAAGCACGACCTCTACCACGAGACATGGCAGGCTCTTGCCGTCCTTCTTCCCGTCCAGACCGTCGGTGTGATGGGCGACGGGCGCACCTACGAAAACGTCTGCGCCCTACGCGCCGTCACCAGCGTCGACGGGATGACGGCCGACTGGGCGCACCTGCCGCACGCGTTTCTCGCCCACGTGTCGAGCCGCATCGTCAACGAAGTCCGAGGTATCAACCGCGTCGTCTACGACATCAGCAGCAAACCGCCCGCGACGATCGAGTGGGAGTAACCCGCAACCGTGCAACCACCTGAAGCAGACCGGGCGCGCACAACCTTTCCCACGCGTCCGGCGACTAGCTTGCCTTCGCGCTTTACCGCACCACGACGACCTGACGCGTCTGCGTTTCTGATCCCGCACGGATTCGCACCAGATACACGCCCGCGCTGAGTCCCGACGGCCACGCGGCTTCGCGCCAGCCCTGAGGGTGCGCGCCGTCGGTGAGGATCGCTACGCGGCGGCCCATCAGGTCGTACGCCTCCATCCGCACCTCGCCCGAGGCGGGCAGGTAGAAGCGCAGGCGCGCCGGGCCGCTGACCGGGTGCGGCGACGGCGAGAGCAGCGTCAGCGACTGCGGCGCCGCCTCCACCTCGTCCGCTGTGATCGTGCGGCTCACCGAGAACGTGCGTACGTCGCTGCGGACCGAATCGCCCTGCTGGCTCACCAGCACGACGCGCCAGAAGTACGACCCGGCGTCGATGGCGTCGATGGTGGCCGACGACTCGGATCCGCCGCCGCCGTAGACGGCCGTGAACGGTACCGGCGAGCGAAAGCCCCTGTCCGCCGCAATCTCTACTTTTCCGTCGATGCCGTCCGGCTCGGCCCAGTAGAAGCGCGGTGCGGCGTCGAAGGCCGACGCGTCGGACGGGCTGAGCAGAACCGGCGTGTCGATGGCGCTCTCGCCGCTGACGACGATGCGAAAGACGGTCCCCTGTTCGGGCAGCGGCTGCTCAATGGGCAAAGGCGGTCCGCCGCCGTTCCAGTTCACGAGCACGATGCGACCCAGCGTCTCCTCGCCGACTTTGGTCAGGTCGAGCGAGCCGCCATTCGCATAGGCGTCGTATCCCGCCGTTCCGGGCGTCGCGTCGAGCGGGTCGAAGAAGTAGAGCCAGTCGGTGAACGGATCGTTGTCACTGGACGAAACCGGCGAGTCGAGGGTCGACAGGTTGTAGACGCCGTCCATGCCGCCGCCTCCCGACCCGGCGTTCGCAGCGGGGTCGTAGTCGAGGATGACGGGGATCAGCTTCACGTCGTCGGACGGATCGCCGGGCGTGTCGGTGGGCGTGCTCCAGATCTCGAAGGGGACGGCGATGGCCGCCTGGTCCTGGAAGCGGCGATACCCCACCGATCCCGCCGAGGTGAAGCGGATCTCGAACGTGCGTCCGGCGAGGTCGGCTTCGGTGCGCCCGCGCGAGGTGATGGCGCGGGACAAGAAGCTGTCGTAGTCTCCGAAACCGCCTCCGACGTAGATCAACCAGCGCGCCGGGCCGACCTGCTGCGCGTCGGTCGGATTGTCTCCCACGCCGTCGCCGTCGAGGTCGGGTGTCGGAAAGCCTTGGAAGGCGGCCGCGGCGGGATGGACCGGAACGACGGGACCGGCGGCGTTGGCCGTCACCTCGAAGCTGACGAGTCTGCCGGAGTCGTAGGGCATGAGCGCCACGTCCGACACCGAGAACGCCGTCGGATCTGACCACGGCCCGCGCTCCAGCCCAGCGGCATAGCGCACCCGGGCGAGGTACGTCCCCGGCTCGAGCGCGACGAGCGCTCCGTTGGAGTAAATACGCGACGTGTCGGCAAACGCCTCGCGTGCTACCTGGACTTCGACGCGGTCCTCGACGCTGGGCGTGGTCGCGACGAACTCCACGTTTCCCGAAGCAACGACGGCTCCGGCGACGGGCGTGACGAGCGACGGCACACCCTGGGGCAGCACGAACTGGGGAGCCGCGTCGAAATTCGCATCGAACGCCGACACGACGACCCTCATGTCCTCGCGCAGCTTGGCGACCGAGTTGAGGTTGCTGCTGCCCCGGCTCCACACGATGCCGAGTTGGATCGTCTGCTCGGCCCCAGGCGCGAACTCGAACGGCCCCGTACTCTGTATGTACCGGCGGTCGGACGGTAAATTGGCCGTGCCCGTACTGTCGCGGTTGACCTCGCTCCAGAACGCGCCGCTAACCGGATCGCCGGGCCACATAAAGGAGGTCTGCTTCTGATTGGTCTGGCAAGCCAGGTTGGTGTTTTGTGGACCATAGCCATTGCCGCAATCGACGAGCGGGTTGCCGTCTTTCCAGATGCCCTGGAGGTAGTTGTACCAGTCCGTGCTGTTGGCGCGGGGGTTACCAAAAGGGCTGCTGTCGTTGTTGTAGTAGAGGAAGACCGACGTACCCAGGCGCTTGCGATCCAGGTGCTGCGTGCCGTCGGTATCGGTCCACGTTTGGCCGGGCGCGTCGACGAGAGGTCCTTGAAGGAAGTTGGTGCCCAATGCGGGCGGCGCGTTGCCGTAGCCATCGCTCCCCTCGTCGATGTTGTCGGCGTTGTAGGTGAAGCCCATGCCCAGCGTCGTGTCCGAGCCGACGTAATCGTCGGACGCGTTGCCCAGATCGGCGTCGTTCCAGAAGCCGACGTAGGCGTTCGTCAGCGGCGTCGTGCCGCGGTAGAACATGCGATAGCGGTAGAACGTGGTGTTGCCCAGCGCGCCGGGCACGTTGAACGCGTAGGCCGTTGCGTGGACTTCGAGGCCGATGGGTGCCGATCCGGTCGAGCCGTGCGCGCCGCCCACGTCGTTCATCACCCACCACGCCATCTGATCGCCGGTGAAGTCGGGGCGCTCACCTGCCGTCAAGTCGATGATTCGGTTTTTGCGCTCGGCCAGAGGTTGATCCATCACGCTGACGCGCGCCATCTCTCCAGCTTCGTCGGTCTGACCGTCGCCGTCGTTATCCAGTCCGTCGGATGCGGCGGGCGCAAGCGTCGGAGCGCCCAGACCCGTCGGCCAGTCGCGGAGGTCGTCCGAGGCCGGGGACGAGGCGTCGTAGTCGGCCACGTCCTGCCTGGAGACGGTGTAGATCCGGTCGTAGCGCGGGTCGGTACATGTCGGATCGTCCAGAGCACCCGACGCGGTGAGCGGTCCGGCGTAAAACTCCCACGGACCGTAATCCGTGGCTGCAATGCGCGGCTCGCCGTTGACCAGTCCGCCCACCCAGATGCCCGCCGCAAAAATGGCATTGGGCGTGAGCGGCTGCCCCTCGGCGACGGCCGGGACGTTGTAAACCGCGTTGTTACCTTTCCAGAACAGGCCGCCGTTGTTGAAGAGCCGCGCCCGCACGTTGTTGACCGCAAGGTCCGACGTAGCCGATCCAGTCACGGTACAGGTGCCGGAGGAAATCTGAGCCGTCGCCTCGGGGACGAAGACGAATGCGAGCGCGACGGCGAGGGGTAACGAGTATCTCATGCGATGCGAACGTGTGAGCGATAAACCGTTAGCGAATTTAGATAACGCACACCCATCTGTCGAACTCAATCAGCGCAAGAAACGCGTGCCCTGTCGGTACTCGACTCATTCCCGACGCTTCGCCTCGTCCCACAGCGCGTCCATCTGCTCCAGCGTCGCCTCGACTAGCTTCTGCCCTCGCGCTTGTACGCCGGCCTCGACGTGGGCGAAGCGACGCGCGAACTTGGCGTTGGTCTGCTGCAGCGCCGTTTCGGGTTCGAGTCCGCGTTTGCGCGCGTAGTTGACGACCGAGAACAGCACATCGCCCAGTTCCTCCTGCGTCGGCTCGTCGCGGAACTCGCGCAGTTCTTCCTCGACTTTGGTCCACGCGTCGTCCGCATCGGGGAAGTCGAAGCCGACGCCTGCCGCCTTGTCCTGCATCCGAAAGGCGCGGAGCAGAGCGGGCAGCGCGCGCGGGACGCCGCCGAGCGTGCCTTTGGGCTTGCCTCCCTCGCCTTCGGCAGCTTTGATCGCTTCCCAGTTGCGCAGCACGTCGCCCTCTCCGCTCACGACCGCGTCGCCGAACACGTGCGGATGGCGACGGATCAGCTTAGCCGTTTCTTGCCTCGCCACCTGCTCGAGCGTGAAGCGCGGCGGCGCGTCGGTATTCTGCGCATCGGACTCGGCGATGGTCGCGTGGAAGAGGACGTGCAGCAGTAAGTCGCCCAGTTCTTCGGACAGGCCAGCCCAGTCGCGCGCTTCGATGGCGTCGACGGCCTCGTAAACCTCTTCGACGGTCAGATGCTTCACGCTGTCGTGCGTCTGGCGCGCATCCCACGGGCAGTCTCGGCGGAGTTGGCGCACGAGTGTGACGAGTTCGGCGAGCGCGTCGACCGTTTCGGCGTCGGGCGTGAAGGTGGCGTCGAGAATCGGATTCAAACTTTTCTGTGGGGTTATGACGCGCCGATGTCAGCGGCGCGCGATTATATTTCGGTCGTCTGGTTACGCGGGCGCCGACTGTGGGTCTAGTTTCCCGCA
Organism: Rhodothermales bacterium; assembly: GCA_963815505.1. Lineage (GTDB taxonomy): Bacteria > Bacteroidota > Rhodothermia > Rhodothermales > BA12 > CAXBBB01. The sequence goes on along the minus strand of CAWFGU010000012.1, from coordinate 121,350 downwards.
ACCGGCACTCAGCCGGGCATTCACTTAGCTCCTCTGGTACGCACAGAACAAGTTAGGATAGCTCTCGCACCGCCTACGGCATCGCGAGGGTGGACTCATGTACAGCAGCCAAGGACTCATCTACATCACCCCCGCCGATCTCCACATACGACGGACGACGGCACACAACGGAGCATGCTCATGGCACGCGGAGTAAACAAAGTCATCCTGGTCGGTAACCTCGGCTCGGACCCCGAAGTACGCTACACGCAGAGCGGAACGGCAGTCGCCAACTTCAACGTCGCGACGAACGAGTCGTACAAAAACCGCGAGGGCGAGCTGGTCGAGAAGACCGAGTGGCACCGCATCGTGGCGTGGTCGCGCTTGGCCGAAATCTGCGCCGAATACCTCAAGAAGGGCGAGAAAGTCTACATCGAAGGCTCGCTCCAGACCCGGCAATGGGAGGACAAGGACGGCAACACCAAGTACACGACCGAGATCAAAGCCGCCGAGATGATGATGCTCGGCGACGGCGGTGCGGGCGGTGGCGGCGGCGGTGGAGGATCGCGCGGAAGCGACGACTTCGGCGGCGGACGCGGCAACAGCGGCGGCTTCGGCAGCAGCGAGCGCGGCGGCGGTCAGCGTGGCGGCGGTGGCGGGCAGCGCGGAGGCGGCAACCGAGGTGGTGGTGGCGGAGGCCAGCGCGGCGGTGGACGCTCGTCGGACGTGTCCTACGACGACGACGGCTTCCAGCCCGACGACGACCTTCCGTTCTAAGCCGGGATCCCGTCTCTAACCGACTCAGCAGCGGCGCTCTCCTTGGAGGGCGCCGCTTTTCGTTTGTCCAGCGCTTAACGTAGACGCGCAACCGCCGATAACGCGGGGGAATCTTCTCCCACCCTCCCCCCGGCATGGACGACCTGATCACCGACTTCCTCGTCGAATCGTTCGAAATCATCGAGCGCGTCGACCTCGACATTCTCCAGCTCGAGCGCGGCGAGGCGACGTCGGATACGCTCGCGAGCATCTTCCGTGGCGTCCACACGATCAAAGGCACCTGCGGCTTTCTGGGGATGGAGCGCTTGGAGAAAGTCGCTCACGTCGGCGAGAACGTGCTGAGCCGCCTGCGCGACGGCGAACTCGTCGCCAGCGAGGCCCTCGCCACTTCGCTCTTCCACCTGCTCGACCGCCTGCGCGAGATTCTCGTCGAGGTCGCCGCGACGGGCGAAGAACCGACTGGTGACGACACCGCTCTCCTGGCCGACCTCAACGCGTGGCTCGAAGGCGGAACGTCTGCGGCCGAAGAGGACGACGGCATAGACTTCGACTTTGAGGCCGGTCTCGACGCGCTCGAGGCTCGAAGATGCCGCCCAAGCAGCGGCCGAGGCGGATAACGTCGCCGAAGCTCCAAAACCTGCCGCGCCGCCGCCCGACGAGACAGCCGGTCCGCAGGTCTGCCCCCGTCGCGCTGATGGACCAGACGGTCCGCCTCGACGTGTCGCTGCTCGACCGAATGATGAACCTCGTCGGTGAGCTAGTGCTGACGCGCAACCGCGTGCTCCAGCAGTCGGCGGTCGTTGGGGACGCCGAGTTGATGTCGACGGCGCAGCACCTGGATCGCACCACATCGGAGTTGCAAGAGTGCGTGATGAAGACGCGGTTGCAGCCGCTCTCGGTCGTTTGGAACAAGCTGCCGCGCGTCGTGCGCGACGTGTCCGGCTCGCTGGGCAAGGAGGTCGAGTTGGTCCAGGAAGGCGAAGGGACGGAACTGGACAAGGCGATCATCGAAGCCATCAAGGACCCGTTCACGCACATCGTCCGCAACGCGCTGGACCACGGCATCGAAGCGCCCGACGAGCGCGAAGCCGCCGGTAAGCCGCGCGTCGGCACTCTGAAACTGCGTGCGCGCCAGGAGGGCGGACAGGTCAGCATCGACATCTCGGACGACGGCAAGGGCATCGACGCCGACGTCATCAAGCGCAAGGCCGTCGAGAAGGGCGTCATCACGCAGGCCGCCGCCGACGAGATGACCGACCGCGACGCGCTCCTGCTCATCTTCGCCGCCGGGTTCTCGACGGCCGCTCAGATTACCAACGTGTCGGGTCGAGGCGTCGGCATGGACGTGGTGCGGACGCACATCGAGAAGCTGGGCGGGACCGTCGAAATCCAGAGCACGCTCGGAGTCGGCACCACGCTGACGCTACGCATTCCGCTGACGCTCGCCATCGTGCCCGCGCTGACGGTCCGCAGCAGCGAGCAAATCTTTGCTCTTCCGCAGTCGGGGATCCTTGAAATCGTCGGGCTGACCGGCGAGACGGGACAAACGTTTGAGATGCACGGCGCGCCGATGCTTCGCCTGCGCGACCGACTGCTGCCGCTGTTGGCGCTGCGCAAGGTTCTCGGCACGTCCGACGAGCCGATTGGCAAGGGCGGAATCGTCGTCGTGTGCCAGACCGAAGGCCGGAGCGTCGGCGTGGTCGTGGACGGTGTCGAGAAGACGCAGGAGATCGTCGTCAAGCCGCTGGGCAAGTGGACGAGCGGCGTCGGTGTCTACGCCGGAGCCACAATCCTGGGCGACGGCAACGTATCGCTCATCCTCGACCTACCTGGGCTGCTGAGCAAAGTGACCTTCCGCGAAGACGCAGTCGAACAGGTCGTCCAGACCGGCGACGAGGATCGCGCCGGAACCCGCCGCGCCATCCTCGTCGGATCCGGACACCGCCGCTTGGCGCTTCCGCTCGAACGCGTGCTGCGCTTGGAAGAAGTCGATGCAAACGCCCTCACCGAACTTGGCGGTCAGGAAGTCATCCCGTATCGCGGCGGCATCCTCCCCCTCGTCCGCGTCAGCGGCCGCGACGCTGGCCGCGAGCGCCTCGATCTGGTCGTGTGCCGCGAAGGTGAGCAGACGTTTGGACTCGTCGTCGACAGCGTCCACGAAGTCGATGACGTGCCCGAAGCCACTCAGACCTACGACGACGCATCGGCCGGAGGCGCGGTGCTGTCAAACGGCAACGTGACCGAATGGCTCAACCTGCCCGCCCTCGCCGCCACGTGCCGCGTCCGCTACGACGACGCGCTGACGCTCAACTAACTCCTCTCGTGCGTGAGGGCGACCCGCGGGTCACCCCTACGATTTTTCTCACCGCGCCTTTTCCCCAGACGCCATGCAATGCTGCACCTTTGAAATCGGAACCCATCACTTCGGCCTCGACGTGCTCCACGTCCAGGAAGTTCTGCGCGCCCAGCCGATCACACCCGTCCCGCTGGCCGCTCCCACGATTGCAGGCCTGCTCAACCTGCGGGGTCAGATCATCACCGTTCTCGACCTGCGCACCCTGCTCGGCCTTGAGGGCACGACAGACTTCGACGCGGCTCTCAACGTCATCATGCCCAGTGCGGAAGGCACCATCAGCCTGACCGCCGACGCCATCGGAGACGTGCTGCACGTCGATGAGGACGAGCTGGAGCCACTGCCCGCCAACACGCCGCCCGAACTTCGGCCGCTGCTCGCTGGCGTACGCGTCCATGAAGGCCAGCTGTATCTGGTGCTCGACGCCGAGAAAGCGCTCGACCACGTCCTGGCAGCCGTCACGTCCGCGTGACCCATCCGATTTCTACCTCTCCCGTTATGACACCCCGCACCGTTCTCATCGTCGACGACTCGGTCGTGATGCGCCGCTTCGTTCAAGAGGCGCTGCGCGGCGTGCCCGAACTGCGTGTCGAGACGGCCGCCGATGGGCAACTCGCGCTCGACCACATCGCTCGGTCTCGGCCCGACGCCATCGTGCTAGACGTGGAGATGCCCAACGTCGACGGCCTGGGCGTGCTGCGCGAACTCAATACGCGCGGCGTCCAGGTGCCTGTCATCATGTTTTCGACGCTGACCGAGCGCGGCGCTCAGATCACGCTCGACGCACTGGCACTGGGAGCCGTCGACTACGTACCCAAGCCGACGGGAAGGGGAAGCCTCCAGGAATCGCTCAAGGTGGCGCGCGGCGAACTCGTGCCTCGCCTGAGGGCCCTGCTCAACCTCGACGCACACGCACCCAAGGCCGCCGCCCCCCCACCACGCTTCGTTCCGCCGTCGCGCCCGGCTCCGCGCATCGCGCGCGCCCCCCTCGTCCGACCGAACGCAACCGCGGGGCTGCGCACGTCCAGCAGGCAGCCCGTCGCCTCGGGGCCGCGCTCGACTGCTAATGCCCAAATCGACCTGATCGCCGTCGGCGTGTCGACCGGCGGACCGCAGGCGCTCGACGTATTCGTCGGCGGATTGCCGTCCGATCTGGCCGTTCCCATCGTGATCGTGCAGCACATGCCCGCCCAGTTCACGGCGGCGCTCGCCAAGCGTCTCAACTCCAAGACGCCGCTGCGCGTGGCCGAAGCCTACGAAGGAGCCGTCGCCGCTCCGGGTACGGTTTGGATCGCCAAGGGCGACTTCCACACCGAGATCGCCAGGGAGGGGCGCGACATCGTGCTCCGCCAGAACCAGGGCGAGCGCGTCAACTTCTGCCGCCCCGCCGTCGATGTGCTCTTCCATTCGGTCGCCCGCCAGATGCCGGGGCAGGCGCTCGGACTCGTGCTCACCGGCATGGGTAAGGACGGGACCGAGGGCGCCATCGCGATGAGCAAGAGCGGATGTCCGATCATCGCGCAGGACGCCAAAACGTGCATCGTCTACGGAATGCCACGCGCAGTCGCCGAAGCGGGTGTCGTGAGCGAGGTGCTTCCGCTGCCCGCCATCGCCGGACGCGTAGCGACGCTCGCCGCGCGCTCCGCTGCTCCTCAACCTGCCTGACGCTCCCCCGCGTATGCTCCGCACCATCTCCCCTTCGTCGTCGCGCCACTCGCTGACGCCGCCTGATTTCGAGTTCGTCCGCGCGCTGCTCTACGAGCGGTCTGCGATGGTGCTCGAGCCGCACAAACAGTACCTCGTCGAATCGCGATTGGGGCCGATTTCGCAGTCGCAAGGCTTCGATGACAGCCACACGTTTCTGGCTCGGATGCGGTCGGACCGTGCGCTGCAGGATGCCTTCGTCGAGGGCATGACAATCAACGAAACGTCGTTCTTCCGCGACGGCCACCCGTTCGCCGCGATGCAGCAGCGCTTACTGCCCGAGATCATTCGGCGGCACCAGCAGTCGCGCAAGATCACCATCTGGTGCGCTGCCTGTTCGAGCGGGCAAGAGCCGTACTCGGTCGCGATGCTGCTTCGGGATCACTTTCCTCAGCTCGCCGGATGGAACGTCACGATTTTCGCGACCGACCTGAGCAAGGCCATGGTAGCTCGGACGCGCGAAGGCGTCTACTCGCAGATCGAGGTAATGCGCGGTCTCAAACCGACCGTTCTCAGTCGTCACTTCGAGAAGCAGGACACGATGTGGCGCGTCCGCCCCGAACTCAGGCAGATGGTCAAGTCGAAGCAACTCAATCTGACCGATCCGTGGCCCGGCCTGCCCCAGATGGACATCGTCCTGCTGCGCAACGTGCTGATCTACTTCGACGGGCAGACCAAGGAGCGAATCCTGCAGCAGATGACGAGCACGGTTCGCGAGGGTGGATACCTGATGCTCGGTGGGTCGGAAACGACGTTCGGCATGCGCGGCGCATTCGAGCGCGAAACAGCGGGACGAACGGCGTTCTACGTCCGCAAGCCGCAGAACCTGACGCCCGCGCACAAGGGCACCGGCACGCGCTACGCCTTCATGGGCTACGACCGGCCGCTGGCGGCGTAGCCATCGCGTGCTGATCGCCGCCGCGCTGCCTACCCAGGCTCGGGCTTCGTCGGTTTGCCCAAACTTACTATCAACTGCTAGTAGAACCACGCGAGGCCCTAGAGTCGCTCGTACTTTGCGAGACACTCTTACCCTAGCCGATGCGCCCCCTCCTCGCCGCTCTCTGCCTCTTGATCGCCGTTGCGCCCGTGCGCGCTCAGGAAACGGTATCCACATCCGACCTGGCTACGATCTACACAGGCGCCGCCGATCGCATCGCTACCGCCGCCCTGGCCGATAGCGCCGCGTGGGAGCGTCTCGCCTACCTGGCCGACACGTTCGGCCCGAGGTTCAGCGGGACGCAGTCGCTCGAAGACGCCATCGACTGGATCCTGTCTGAGATGCAGGCCGACGGGCTCGAAGAACGTGCGCGGCGAGCCGGTGATGGTCCCGCGCTGGGTGAGGGGCGACGAATCGCTGTTCCTGACGCAGCCCCGCGGAGCCGAGTTGGCCGTGCTGGGGCTGGGCGGAAGTATCGGCACGCCGGTCGAGGGGCTGGAGGCCGATGTGCTCGTCGTCGACTCATTCGACGAATTGGAGGCGCGCGCTGCGGACGCCGTCGGCAAGATCGTGCTGTTCAACGCTCCGTTCACGACCTATGGGCAGACGGTTCAATACCGGGTCAACGGCGCCGTTCGAGCCGCCCAGGTGGGAGCCGTCGGATCGCTCGTGCGGTCGGTCACCTCATCGAGTTTGTACACACCGCATACGGGGACGAGCCGCTACGAAGACGGCGTCCCCAGAATCCCCCACGCCGCGATCACGGTCGAGGACGCGCTGATGATGCGTCGGATGCAGGACCGAGGTCAGCCCGTCCGCGTGCGCCTCCACATGGACGCGATGACACTGCCGGACAGCCCCTCGCGCAACGTCGTCGGCGAGTTGAGGGGAAGCGAACTGCCCGATGAGATCGTGGTGATGGGCGGTCACATCGACAGTTGGGACGTGGGGACCGGAGCGATGGACGACGGCGGCGGTTGCGTCGCGGCGTGGCAGGCGCTCAAACTGCTTCGCGACCTCGGCCTGCGCCCGCGCCGGACGATCCGCGTCGTGATGTGGACGAATGAGGAGAACGGGATCGCCGGAGGAAACGCCTACCGCGACGCACACATGGACGAACTCGACAACCACGTCCTCGCCATTGAGTCGGACGGCGGCACGTTCGCTCCGCGCGGCTTCGGCATTACGGGCAAGCACGACGCCTACGTCCGCCTGCTCGGCCTGGCGCCGCTGCTCCAACCGCTCGTCGAAGGCAACGAACCCATCCGCAGAGGCGGCGGCGGCGCCGACATCGCCCCGATCATGCGCTACGGCGTTCCCGGTATGGGCCACCTGGTCGTCAACGACACGTACTTCGACTACCACCACACCGCCGCCGACACGCCCGACAAAATCGACCCGCGCGAGTTGGCCCGCAACGTCGCCGTCATGGCAATCATGGCCTACGTCGCCGCCGATATGCCCGAGCGCCTGGAGCGCGACTATGTGACGCCGGGTGAGTGAACAAGTTCGACTGCCTGCACTCCGATGTGCATTCGAGCTAAACATGTCATATCTGAGAGACATGACATGTTTTCCATTGCGTAACGAGGCACACGGACTTGGCATCCGAGACAGACGCTCTGTGGGAGTCATACCGAATCCGAGATTTAGTGATGCACTTTTCCCAACGTCATCCTGAGCTTGTCGAAGGATCCCCGACCTGTCAGTTGCCGCTGAGTATGGGATCCTCCGACTTCGCTCAGGATGACGAGAAACGGGCGCACTAACATTCTACGGATTTGGTATTAGCAGGTCGCAGTACCAGTTTCTCCGAACCGAAACGCCTCCTGCACCATCGGCACAAGAGGCGTTTCGAGCGAATGGACAGGTCCCATCAGAAGCTGACGCCCAACCGGATCATGAACGCGTTGAACGTGGCATCGTCCTCGACCGTGAAATTCGTGCTGGTGATGACCAAGTCCTCAGTGATGCCGTCGAGTCCAAACTGGTAACGCACTTCGAGGTGCGGCTTGAACGGCATCAGCGGAACACCGATGTCCGTACCGATACCGACCGATCCGGCGACGCTGAAGTCTTTGGCTTCCAGGCCGTCTCCGCTCTGATTGGCGATGCGAAAGACGGGACCGGCGCTGACGTACGGCTGGAAGAGCGGCAGCACGACACGGTAGCGCAGGTCGACCGGAATCTCGATCAGGCTCAGATCAGCCGTGATAAGCTCCCCTCCAACTCCTTCGAGAGAGAATTCGCCTGCACTGACGTAGTACACGCCGGGACGAATGCCGACCGGACCGAGCGCGAAGTCGGCGTAGATGCCAATGTGGTAGCCGGTCGCATTATCGAAGATGCCCTCGTCCGCGCGCCAGTAAGACCTCCTCGAATTTGAACGTCCGAGTAGCTGTCGAAGTTGACGCCGCCAGCGACGCCGAACTTGACGAAGGGGACCTGAGCCGAAGCTGCCGGAACGAGGGTGAGTGCAAGGAGGGCCAGGAGGCCGAGGAAACGATTCATGTCGAGAAGTAGGGAGTTGGCCGAGAGGTCGGGTGAGAAGCGCAAAGGTAGCACGCTCGGGGTCAAGGCGCGTGTAACGCAGTGGGAGTAACATCGACGCTGTTACCGCGCGGTAACACGATGCGATGCGCTTCTTCCAATCCGCGCCGCGTGGATTGGCAAGTGGCCGCAACTTGAACCGGAACGCTCGGTTCGCAAACTGGCACCCAACGGACGACGCATGAAAATCGGAATCACCTGCTATCCCATCTATGGCGGTTCGGGCGTCGTCGCGACCGAACTGGGAAAGGCGCTCGCAGCGCGCGGCCACGAGGTCCACTTCATCTCGTACCAGATGCCGTTTCGGCTGGGGCACATCTCCGAGAATGTATTCTTCCACGAAGTCAGCACGACCAGCTATCCCGTTTTCGAGCACCGTCCCTACACGCTCACACTGACGAGCAAGATGGTCGACGTGGCAAAGCACCACGGCTTGGACATCCTCCACGTCCACTACGCGATCCCGCACGCGACGAGCGCCGTGTTGGCCCGTCAGATTTTGCAAAAGAAAGGGCTGTGCGTCCCCGTCGTGACGACGCTGCATGGGACCGACATCACACTCGTCGGCCAGGACCCGAGCTTTGCCCCGGTCGTCGCCCACTCGATCGAGGAATCGGACGGCGTCACGGCCGTCAGCGAGTACCTGCGGACCGAGACCTACGAGCACTTCGACGTGACGACGCCCATCGAGGTCATCCCCAACTTCGTCGACATCGAGCGCTTCCGGCGTCAGAACAAAGACCACTTCCGCACGGCTCTCTTTCCCAACGGCGAAAAGATTTTGGCGCACGTGAGCAACTTCCGCCCCGTCAAGCGCGCCGGAGACACGGTTCGCATCCTGGCGCGTCTGCGCGAGTTGGGCGAACCGGTCAAGCTGCTGCTGATCGGCGACGGCCCGGACCGCGCGCCGACCGAAGCCCTGGCCCGCGAACTGGGCGTGCACGACGACGTGCGCTTCCTGGGCAAGCAAGACCCTATCGAAGAGCTGCTCAGCATCGCCGACGTGTTTCTGCTGCCCTCGGGCAGCGAGACGTTCGGGCTGGCGGCGCTCGAGGCGATGGCGTGCGGCGTGCCCGTCGTCTCGTCCGACATCGGCGGGCTGCCCGAGGTAATCGTCGATGGTGAGAGCGGGTACCTCTGTCCGCTCGGAGACGTGGAGGCGATGAGCCAGGGCGTGCGCCGCCTCATATCGGACGATACGCTGCACGCGCAGATGGTCGCCGGAGCCGAGGCGCGCGCCGAGCACTTCCGCATCGAACGTGTAGTGCCGCTCTATGAAGCGCACTACCGGTCCGTCATCGAAGCGCGAATGGCGGCCCCTTGCTCTTGATGACGTGGCGCGTTCCTGCTGATCCGCGAACGCGCGGCTGCATCGAAGCGTCAAAAGCGCTGTAACCGTCAGCCGCCTCAGAACGTCCGCCGCGCACCCCTTCACCTACCGATATGCCTTCTACTTCTCCGCTTTTCGGAAGCCTGGAAACCGGCGGCACGTCATGTGCCTGCGCCGTCGGCGACGGGCTGGGCGGGCTGGAGCGCTTCGTACGGTTCCCCACGACGACGCCCGAAGACGCGATCGAACGCGCACGGAGCTTCTTCGCGTTGACGACGCACCTCGACGGACTGGGCATCGCCGCCTTCGGCCCGCTCGACCTCGACCCGAAAAGCGCCAGGTATGGGCACGTGCTCGACACGCCCAAGACCGGCTGGCAGTACGCGGACCTGCTCGGCGGATTGCGCGACCTCTCGCACAGCCCTCCCATCATCGCAACCGACGTAGCCGCAGCAGCCTACGGCGAGTATCGCTTTGGATCGACCCACATCGATGCGACGATTCTCTACGTCACGATCGGTACGGGCATCGGAGGCGGATTGGTGAGCGGCGGCACCATCTGGCAAGGCGCCTCGCACGCCGAGATGGGCCATATCCCTGTCCAGCGCATGCGAGGCGACGACTTCCCCGGCGCCTGCCCCTACCACGGCGATTGCCTCGAAGGCATGGCGTCGGGAGCAGCCATTCAGGCCCGCACCGGCCTAGCAGCGCGTGACCTGAGCGACGACCACCCGGTGTGGGACGCCGTAGCCTACTACGTCGGGCAGGCGCTCGCCACGTGGTCGCTCACGCTGATGCCACACCGCATCGTGCTCGGCGGCGGCATCTCGCTGCGCGACTTGGTGCTGACCGAGTCGCGCGCCTGCATGAGCCGAGCACTGGCGGGATATGCCCTGTCCGAAGCCTCACGCACCCCGGATACGTACGTCGTCCGACCCGAGTTGGGGAAGCGGTCCGGGTTGATCGGCGCGATGGCGCTGGCTCGGGCGGCCTATCAGCAGCAGCATCATACCGGAGGATCGGCACGAGCCGGACACGTCGCGTAGGGCACGAAAAAGCCACCGACGCAACCGGGGCAGCGGCGCTATATTTCGGGCGTCCCCCTCGCAGATCGCGCGTGCATGAGCTAAACGGCTACGGTATTTCTTCCCAGCATCCGCTGCACCGCCCGTTTCGTCCATGCCCTCTCTCCTCAGGAGCGTCCGCCTGCCCTTTGCGACCTCGACGCTCTGCGCCCTCGCTGGCCTGCTGCTCTTCGCCGCGTGCGACGCCGATCCCGGACAGCCCGACGCCGTCGGTCGCCCGCCCGTCATTCGCAGTCTGACCGTCAATCCAGACAGCATTCGAATCGACCTGCTGCCCATCGGCCAGATCGCCGACAGCATCGCTACCGTCCCGCTCACCATCGTCGTCGATGCGGGCGATCCCGACGGGCGCGTCGACTCGGTCGTGTTCGTGCTGCTCGACCGGACGCCTGGAGCCGAACCCGTCGGCCAGGCGACGCTGACGCGCGTCGAGGGGCAGACCGATCTGTTCGGCGGCGCCTTTGTGCTGCCTCTTCCCGTCACGGCGCTGGGACGCTTTGGCGTGCTCGTCTACGCCGTCGACGATCAGGGGCAGTCGGCGTCGGCGCGGAGCACGTACGTCGTCGCCAACCCGATTCTGCGCTCGGCGCGTGTGTCGCCGGATCCGTTCGTGACCGGGCGGGACTCGGTCCTGACCGTCTCAGCCACGGTCGTCCACCCGCGCGGGCTGGGCGAAGTGCAGCAGGTCGTCGTCGCGCTTCCCGGAGCGCCCAACCCATTCGCCCTCGTCGACTCCGGCAACTTGGCTGCGGGCGACACGACGGCAGGCGATGGCATCTACTCGGCTCGCATCACAGTCCAGGGCGCGTTCTCGCCCGGCGATCTCGACCTGACGTTTCGCGCGTTCGAGCGCACCGGCGCTGTCAGCGATCCCATCACCGTAACTCTGACCGTGCAATGAGGCGCCCGTATCTCTCCCTAGCACAGATCTGCCTGATCGCCCTGATCGGCTTGATCACCTGTGCTCCCGCATCGGCACAGCAGACCGTCGGAAGCGTGGACACGCGGTCGATCGAGCGCAACCGCGTCGGCGTGCTCGAGGCCGGAGGCGGGCGGCTGTGGATCGGCTCGGGCTTGGTCGGCACGTCGGACGGCGGGCGCACGTTCCGGGCGCCGAGCATCGACAGTCTGCGCTTTGGCAGTGACCGCGTCTCAGCGCTCAGCGTCGTCGGTGACACGATCTGGGCGGGCCTCTCGTTCACCGTCGAGACGACGCAAGGGTTCGCCGACGCCGCGTCGGGCTTGGCCGTTTCGCGCGACGGCGGCCAAACGTGGACTCTCCTTCCCGCCCCCCTCGACGCGCCGAGCGATACGCTGATCGCGTTTGGTGCTCTGGGCGACTCGCTGCCCGCCGTTCCCTTTGTCGCGGCAACGGGAGCGCCGCCGGTCGGCTTGGACTACGACCCGGATTCGCAGACGCTGTGGTTGGCCGCGTTTCGGTCCGGCCTGCGCCGAAGCACCGACGGCGGACGCACGTTCGAGCGCGTCGTATTGCCGCCGGACGACCTGAGCAGCATCGCGCCGGACGATCCGTTTGTGTTTCCCATCGTCTCGCCGCGCACCGCGCAAGACACGCTGGGCAGCTTCAACTTCTGGGCCTACGACGTGCTCGTCGACGAAACCGGCGACGTGTGGGCCGCAACCGAAGCCGGACTCAACGTCTCGCGCGACAGCGGACGGAGTTGGCGGCGCTTCGGAGAAACCGAGGGCCTATCGGGCGATCAGGTGACGACGCTCGCCGAGCAGGAGATGGGCGGACGAAACCCGATCTGGGCAGCGACCGGACCCCAAAGCCGGCGCCAATCGACGGGGCAGCGCGGCTTGACGGTCACGCGAGACGGCGGCGCCACGTTCGAGGTCGTGCTCGCCGGAGAAAGCGTCAACGCCATCGCGTTCGATGGGCCGCGCATCCTGCTCGCCGGGCAAAGCGGCCTGCTCGTCTCGGACGATGACGGACGGACGTTTCGCGCGCAAAAGAGCTTTTTCGACCCGGCACGCCCCAACGATCCTGTCTCGCCCGACGTGCGCGTGCTGTCGGTCGCCGTCCAGGGCGGTTTTACGTGGGTGGGGACCGACGAAGGCCTGTTTCGAACGGACGACCGAACGCTCCAGACGTGGACCCGCTTCCGCGTTGACGTGCCGCTCCAAGCCGATCTTTCGGACCCGCGCCAGATCAGCGTCGAGACGTACGCCTACCCCAACCCGTTTTCGCCCGCCAGCGCGCGGCAGGTCCGCATCCGTGTGGGAGGACGGGCCACGCGCGTCCGGTTGTTCGATTTCAACATGCACCTCGTCCGCACCCTGACGCCCGATCAGCAGGCAGGCGACGGCCTCGAAGCTCTCTGGGACGGACGTGACGAGGCAGGCTATCGCGTGCCCAATGGCGTCTACTTCTACTCCGTCGACGGCGGCGCAGACGGACGCGGCAAGATTCTGGTGATCCAATGATGCGCTCGTTCAACTCCTCGTGCAGAATGAATCAAGTGAGCAGCCCAGCGATGAATTCCCTTCGGGAGAGGAAGTTGTGGGTCCTGGGCTCGGCAGGGACGACGCAGATCAGGAAGGGACGGACGCGCGCTGTCCTTCAGACCCTGATCAAGATTCGGATACGTCGTGAGGACCCAGCAGCGAGGACGACCCTCGGTTGGTCGACGAAGCTTCGAGGATTCGCTCTCCTGTTCGTCGCATTCCTACTCCTCGTCCCCACGGCGTTCGCCCAAACCGGCGCGTTCAGCCGGATCGGGTTCGGGGCGCGTGGGATCGCGATGGGTAGCGCGGGGACGGCCGACGGCAGCGGGTTCGGGATGCCGCACTACAATCCGGCCTTGACGCCCTTCATCGGCCGACAGCACGTCGAGGCGTCGACGGCGTTGATGACGCACGACCGCGAGATTCAATACCTGCAGGTCGGCGCCTCTCTCCCACCGCGCGCAGGCGTCGCCGCCGGATTGACGCGCGGAGCCGTGACGGACATCGACGGACGCGACGAGAGTGGCTTTCCCACGACGACGTATCAGACGGAGGAATACCACTTCTTTCTCGCCTTCGGAATCAAACTGAGCGACCGATTGAGTGGCGGCTTGGCGATGCAGGTCTTTCGCTCCGAACTCTTCGATGACCTGGACCCCGGTCTATCGATCGGCATCGACCTGGGCCTGCTCTACCAGGTCACACCCCGCCTCGCACTCGGACTCGTCGCCGACGACTTGCTGGGCAAATACACCTACGAAGGCGGATCGGCGGGCGGACTCGTCGGAGGCACGACTACGAGCGACGCCTTTCCGACGCGTCTGCGCCTGGGCACGAGTTACACGCTGGGCGACTCCACCAGAGGCACTACGCAGATCCTGGCCGATGTGGAAGCGCAGGTTTCGGACCGCGAGTTTGTGCGCTATCGCACGATCATCTTAGGGGGAGAGCCGCAGCGTCAGTCCATCGTGACCGAGCAAACGAGCGCCGACGTGTTCGCCCGCATTGGGATGGAGCACACGTTTGCCCAGTTCCCGCTGAGCATCCAGGCCGGTGTTGGTGGACTGAGCGGAGACGATTTCGGGCTGGACACGCTGCGCCCAAGCGCGGGGTTCGCCGTCGAACAGACCGCCGGCACCATCGTCCTGCGCTTGCAATACGCCGCCCGTCTCGAACCCTACGGACAGGGCCTGATGCACCTGATCACCGTCCGCGCGCTGCTGTGAGACTGCACGCTGGCTAGACGGCGCCCTGAACGCGAAGCCGGCAGCGCGGCGGTTGCTCACGCCGCTGATTCAGCGCTGGGCGGCGAGAAGTTCAGCTTGCGTGCAGGGACTGCTTGATGCGAAGGCTCGAACCAGTTTCCAGGACGTTCGAGCGACTGCTCGTCACCTCTGCGGCGGCGATAGACAACCAGACGCGTCGGCACCGCTGAGCGGTGGGGGCGTACCGCTGGTTCGTCTATTGCCCGCTTGTTTGGAACTGCCTCGCACCGCGCCGCCGCCCCACCGCCCGGTTTACCCTCCGCCTCCCCTTGCGCGCAGACCCGAAAAGATCTGGCTCCACGTATTGCTGTTCGTCGTCACGTTCGCGTGTGTGACGTTTTCGGGCATGATCTGGACGGCGCGCGAGACGGCCTATGCCCGCGATGCGTGGATGACGCTCGACTGGCTCGGCCTCTCCATCGGTCCGACGGCGCTGATGGACGGACTGCGGTTCTCGGTGCCGTTCCTGCTGTTTCTGGGCGTCCACGAGATGGGGCATTACGTCGCCTCGCGCTACCATGGCATCGACGCGTCGCCGCCGTATTTCATCCCGCTTCCTCTGGTTGGGATCGGGACGCTGGGCGCCGTGATCCGCATCCGCGAGCCGATCCCGACGACGCGCAAGCTGTTCGACGTAGGCGCTGCCGGTCCTCTGGCGGGCTTCGTCGTCGCACTCGGAATCCTGTTCTACGCCCTGGCTACGCTGCCCCCGCCGACGTATCTGGCCGACATGCCCGGACATGAGGCGATCAACGCCTACATCGCCTCGAACGGCACGTTTCCACCGATGAGCAGCCTCGAGGGCACCCCTATCGCCATCGGACCGATGCTGCTGGTGTCGCTGCTGACGCCGCTGTTCGACCACGTGCCGCCCGCCTACGAACTCTATCACTATCCGACGCTCTTCGCTGCGTGGCTGGGCTTGTTCTTTACCGCTCTCAACTTGCTGCCTGCCGGACAACTCGACGGCGGACACGTCACGTACAGCCTGTTCGGCGCTCGCCGCGCCGTCTGGCTCGCCCGGCTGACGGTCGCCGCGCTGGTCGTGCTGGGCACGTTGGGACTGGCGCCCGCTCTGCTGTCGATGCTCCAAGAGTGGCACGGACTCGCAGGAGTCTTGGTCTGGCCGATTTTGGGAGGCCTGCTCTACTGGTTCTCGATGCGCATCTTTCCCGACAGTCAACTTCTCCAGCTCGTATTCGGCTGCGGCATGTTGATTCTGGCCGCCATCGTTCTCTTTCTCTTGCCGGACGTGGCGCGTTATGGATACGGCTTCTGGCTATTCTGGGCCTTTCTGATCACCCGGTTCATCGGTATAGAGCACCCGCCCGTCTACGTCGATCAGCACCTGACGCCGGGCCGCCGTGTCCTCGCGTGGACGTGCGTGGCACTCTTCATGCTCTGCTTCAGCCCACAGCCGTTCTATGGCGGATGATTCCCCGTCACACCTCGCCATCGTCTCGACGAGCGACGGCACCCCGACGCTGTACAGCACGCGCTACGGGCAAACGTACGGCTCGACCAGCGGCGCGCTGACCGAATCGCGACACGTATTCCTGAACGGGACGGACGCGGGCGAGCGCCTGGCAGCGGGTCTGCACACACGTGTACTCGAAGTCGGGTGGGGAACGGGCCTCAACTGGTGGACGACGGCGCAGCAGGCTCACGCTCATGGGGCGCGGCTCGACTTCATCAGCCTGGAAGCCGATCCGGTCCCCACCGCCGTGCTGCTTTCGCTCGACCTAGCAAACAGCGTCGGGCTGGCGCTTCCGGCCGATGACTTCTTCGCCGACTATGCCGCCGCAATCGAATCCCCTCGTCCTCGGACGCATCGCATCGCCCTGACGCCCGCCATCACACTGACGCTGCATCTCGGCGACGCGCTGTCCGCCGACCTGCCCGCCGAGTGCGACGCCGTCTACCTCGACGCGTTCAGCCCCGACGCCAATCCCGAGTTGTGGACCGCCGATTTCCTATATCGACTCAGGCGCACGCTACGTCCGGGCGGCAGGCTGGCGACGTACTCGGCCAAACGCACCGTCCGCGACGCACTGGCCGAAGCCGGTTTCGATGTCGAACGCAGACCCGGTCCGCCGGGCAAGCGCCACGTGGTGACGGCGCGGAATCCCAAGTTCTTGGGATAGGCAGTCTCTTACGTATCGGATAGGTTGAGTCTCTTCACTCCTACATCCGTACCGATGCGCCTTCCCTTCCTACTCTTCGCGCTGTGCGCCACGCCGACGCTCTCGGCGCAAGTCGCCTGGCAAACCGACGTACTCGGCGAAACGTCCGAGGAACTGCTGCTGGCTCCCGACGGATCGCTGGTTGTGTCGGCAACGGCCCGCAGGTCGGCGCGTCGACCAACTACCTCGATCTCTACGTCACCGCCTTCTCCGCGGTGGGCGACAGTCTGTGGCGCTACACGCTGTCGAGCGAGGGCGACGGCGTCGAGTCGCAGGACGCGGCTACCGATGCCGTCGTAGCGCCGGACGGGAGCATCTTCGTGTCCGGCTATCTGAACTACCGCACGAGCCAGGCCGTGTTCGCCAAGCAGGGCGTCGTGGTCAAGCTCTCGGCGTCGGGCGAGGAGCAGTGGCGCTACGTATTCGGCGAGGACGGAAACGTCGAAGACGTGGCGCTGGCCGTGCGGCTGACCTCTGACGGCGATGCCCTCGTCTTCGGCACGACCGGCGGCCCCACCAACGAACTGTTCACGCTGCTGCGCCTGAGCGGAGCCGACGGAACGCTCGTCTGGCGCACCGACTACGACGCCTCGCCGGACGGACAGGATCCTCAATACGTCGGCATGGCGCTGACCGACGACGGCAAGGTGCTGGTCCACGCCGGAGTACCCGTCGACGTGTTCGGCACCCGGTTTACGCTGGCTCCCGCCCTCTTGGTCTTCGATCTCGACGGACAACTCGAGGCGTCACAGGTCTTCGACACCGACCCGGACCGCAAGGGCTTCGCCTTCGGCGGCGGCAGTGCGACCGACGGCACGTCCCTGTTCGCCATCAGCGATTTTCCCGGGCAGACGTTCGGTGCCAAGCGCATCGTCACCTTCAACCGCTACGACGCCGATGCGACGCAGAACCTCGACGCGGTCGTCCTTCCCGACAGCAGTTGGACGCTTAACCGAGGACACTCGCTCATGGAAGTCGACGCACAGGGACGCGTGTGGATCGCCGGGACGATCGGCGGGTTTTTCGACGTCAACCTCGGAGTCTTCCTGGACGAAGAGCGTGTGCTGATCGTCTACGAAGACGAGACCTTTCGGCTGGCCGACCGAGCGCCTCTCACCGGCAACGGCATTGCCGACCTGGCGATCGACGCGGACGGGTTCGTCTGGCTGGCCTATCACATGCAGAATGGGCGAGAGCGCGATCTGCGGGTCGAGCAGTTCGCGCCTTCGGGTCAGAAGCTGTGGAGCCACGACCTGCCCGGCGCCCAGTTCGGAGGACCGTTCGGAGGAAACCAGCAGTTTTGGAACGGCGGCGCTTCGGAAGTCTCGCTGCTTCCCGCCGGAAGCGAGCGCGTCCACGTCGCCTACGAGTGGCGCACGACGGTCCCGCGCACTCGGGACGTGATGGGCGTGGTGCTGCTCGACCCGGCCCTGTCGACTTCGACCGAACGGCTTGCGGACGTGCCCACGATTCGGCTCGACGCCCCGTCGCCCAACCCGGCAGCGCAGTCGGCCCGCCTCTCGCTGACGCTGAGCGCATCGGCCCACGTGAGCCTCGCCGCCTACGACCTCTTGGGCCGACGCGTGGCGCTGCTCGTCGACCAGACCCTACTCGCCGGACCTCACGACTGGACGCTCGACACGTCGGCGCTCCCCTCGGGCACGTATCTGCTTCGGCTCAGCGACGGGGCGTCGTCCCACACGCAGACGCTCACCGTCGCCCGCTGAGGCTGCGGACGCAACATCGCGCCGGGGCGGTTCGTCACAGGATGAATCGCACTCTTTGCCCGCTCGCATGTCCGACGTCGTCTACATCTTCCCCATCCTCAGTTGGGGCAACCGCATCTCGGTGACCGACGGCGACGGAAACGCGCTCTACCACGTCAGGCAGAAGCTGTTCAAACTCCGCGAGTCGATCCGCGTCGAGTCGGCGACCAGCGGCCCGTCGTTCCAGATCGACGCCGACCGGATGCTCGACTTCTCGGCCTCGTACACGATCACGACCGACGGCGGCAGCGTGCTCGGAAGCGTCCGGCGCAAGGGCATGCGATCGCTCTGGAAGGCGCATTATGAGATCTATGCGGGCGACGTGCTGCTCGCCACGCTGAGCGAGACCAACCCGATGGCCAAAGTCGCCGACGGCCTGCTCGGCGGAATACCCGTTCTGGGTATGCTGACGGGCTACGTGTTCCATCCGGCCTACGCCGCCGTCCGCCCCGACGGCGACGAGATGATGCGCGTCGCCAAGCAGCCCGCGTTTCTCGAAGGGCGTTTCGTCGGAACGGAGCGCGACGACATAGATGCGGCCGAGCGTACGCTGCTGCGCCTGGGCGTGCTGACGATGCTGCTGATGGAACGCGCCCGCGGCTGAGCAGTCGCGACTGAGCGGCAGCGGCGGAGCGCTATCTTGCTCCTCTCACCGAACGCCGCGCCGATAGCCTACCGCTACGCCCTCTCTCGCTAGCCGACCGCAATGCTCCAGGAGCAAAGCCGCCTCTTTCAGCGCATTTTTCTGTTCACCGACTTCGCGCTCGTCGCGCTGGCGTGGCTACTGGCGTACCAAACGCGGTTCGTCTTCTTCCCGATGCTAGCCGAGCACGTGCCGGACGTGATCTACCTGGTCCCGCCTGAACATCGTCCGCTGAGCGCCTATCTGTGGCTGCTTCCGTGGGCGATGCTGGCGTCGAGCCTGGTGTTCTGGCTGTCCGGGTTGTACGCGCAGGAGCGTGCGATCCGGTTTCTGAGACTGGGATACAGCGCGCTCAAAGCGAGCGCGCTGGCCCTCGTCGGTGTGGCGGCGTTGGCCGCGTTCTACCGCGAGTTCTCGGTATCGCGGTTGTTTCTGATGCTCTTCGCGACCTACCTCGCGATATTTCTGACCGGCGCACGACTCATCATTTATTATTGGATGAAGCGGATGCGGGCCAAAGGCAAGTACCGGGTGCGCGTACTCATCGTCGGCGCGGGGAAAGTGGGTCACCATTTGGCACGCGCCTTTCGCGCCTACCCCTGGATGGGGTTCGAAGTCGTCGGTTTTCTGGACGACACGAAAACCGGCGACGACATTTTGGGAACGACCGACCAAGCCGCCATCTTCATCGACCGAATGGAGGCAGAGGGCAAGCCGGTCCGCTACGTCTACATCGCGCTTCCGCTGCGCTCCGCAACCGTGATTGAGCGCGTTACGAGCGACATGAGTGAGCGCCTGGCCCATGTCTGCTTGGCCCCCGATCTGCTCGGATTCACGGCTCTCAACGCCCGCGTGTCCGACATCGATGGTATGCCCATCATTCACCTGATCGACGAGGTACCATTGCGCTTGACGTGGGTCGCCAAACGGATCGTCGACGCTGGGTTCAGTGCCGTCGTCCTGCTGCTCGGATTGCCTCTGCTGCTTATCATCGCCCTGGCTGTCAAACTGACTTCTCCCGGCCCCGTCTTCTACCGGCAGGAGCGCGTCAGCCTCAACGGACGCCGCTTCGGCATGCTCAAGTTTCGGTCGATGCGCACCGACCAGGCAGGAGACGTGAATCTGCTCACACAGGCCAACGACCCGCGCGTAACGGCCGTCGGACGCTTCATCCGCCGCACCAGCCTAGACGAACTGCCGCAGTTCTGGAACGTGCTGATCGGCGACATGTCGGTCGTCGGGCCGCGCCCCGAGCGTACGTGGGTGGTTGAGGAGATGCGCTCTCAGATCCCGCGCTACATCCTCAAGCACAAAGTGCCGGCGGGCATCACGGGCTGGGCGCAGATCCACGGCTGGCGCGGCGACACGAGCCTGGAGAAGCGCATCGAGTACGACCTGTGGTACATCCAGCACTGGAGCCTCAAACTCGACCTCAAGATCATGGTGATGACGGTGTGGAAAGGGCTGGTTGCGCGTAACGCGTATTGAGCCAACTCTACTCGGTGGAGGCTTTCAGTTTCTCGACGACGAGCGCGTTTAGACTCTTACCCTGCCCCTCAGCTTCGGCGCGGAGGGAGTGGTGCAGTTCTACGGGAAGCCGAACAAGAAATCGTCCCGACGCAGGCTTCTGCGGCTCCCATCCACGCGCCTTGCACAGGTCGAGATAGTCCTCGACGGCTTCGACGAACGCATGGCGCAACTCGGCGACCGTCTCGCCGTGAAATGTCACGATGTGCCGAATGCCGAGCAGCCGCCCGACGAACGCTTCGTCTTCGGGACTGAACTCGATGTGGGCGATTTGCCCCTTGTGTTTGAGAACGGGAGCGCTCATTTGGGTTGCAGATCTAGCTGACTCAGAAACTCGCGGACGGCCCGCACCTGATAGGCCTTGGCCTCTTTTCCGGGATGCGGTCGGTGAAACGCGGCGACGTTCGTGCCTTTGACGAACTGAACGCGGCTCCCCCTTCCCTCAATGCACTCCGCGCCGCGCGAAGACGGCATCTAGCGTTGCACGACGTTTGGAAGAGAGTCGCATCTCTCTAGTATCAAACTGTGGTATCAGGGTTCCACTGCATTTCTCGCCAAAGACTCAAGTGCGCGCCGTCAACCCTTCGCGCGCGCCTGAGTATGCTGCGACATGATCCAGCTATTCAACGCGTCGCTCGCATTCGGCGGGCGACAGATTCTCGACAACGCTTCGTGGTCGCTCCGCGCGGGCCAGCGCATCGGACTCGTCGGCCCCAACGGCGCCGGCAAGACAACCTGCCTGCGCGTGCTCATGCAGCGCCAACCGCTCGACAGCGGCACGCTCGACATCCCCGGCGGCACGACCATCGGCTACCTCGAGCAGGACACGCAGGAAGCCGACCGCGGCCTGTCGGTCTTGGACGAGGCGATGCGGGCGTTTGACGAGGTGCTCACGCTACAGCGCCGCGAGATCGAACTGACCGATGCGCTCACGGCAGCGACCGATCACACGACCGACGCGTACGATACGCTACTACACGACCTCGACCACGTCCACACCCGCTTGGTCGCGCTCGACGCGCATACCGCCAAGCCGCGCACCGAAGCCGTTTTGACCGGCCTGGGCTTCGACCCGGATGACCTGGAGCGTCCGATGAAGACGTTTTCGGGCGGGTGGAAGATGCGCGTCGCCCTGGCGCGCCTGCTGCTCCAGCGCCCCGACTTCCTGCTGCTCGACGAGCCGACGAACCACCTCGACATCGACTCGATCGACTGGCTCGAGACCTATCTCAAGAGCTATCCCGGCGCCGTCGTCGTGGTCTCGCACGACCGCTATTTCTTGGACCGTATGGTGACGCACACCGTCGAACTCGTGCAGGGCAACGTGACCGAGTATGCGGGCAACTACGCGTTCTACCTCGAGGCGCGCAAGGAACGGCGAGAGCTGCAGCGCGCGGCCTACGACAACCAGCAGAAGATGATCGCCGAGACGGAGCGGTTCATCGAGCGGTTCAAGGCCAAGGCGAGCAAGGCCAAGCAGGCACAGAGCCGCGTCAAGCAGCTGGAACGGATGGAGCGCCTGACGCCTCCGCCCGAAGAAGCGGCGACGGTCCACTTCCGCTTTCCCTCGCCTCGGCGGTCGGGGCGCGACGTGCTCAGCCTGAGCCGGTTCAGCAAAACGTACCAGTCGGCCGAGGGGCCTGTGGAAGTGTTCAAGAACGCCGATCCGCTCGTGCTCGAGCGCGGTGACAAGGTGGCGCTGATCGGTCCCAACGGTGCCGGCAAGTCGACGCTGGCGCGGATGCTGCTCGGCAGCGAGCCGTTCGAGGGCGAGCGCACGATGGGCTACAACGTCGACCTGATGTACTTCGCCCAGCACCAAGCCGACACGCTCGACCCAACCGACACCATTCTTCAGAGCCTCCAAGCCGTCTCGCGTGGGCACAGCGAAACCGAATTGCGCAGCCTCGCCGGAGCGTTCCTATTCAAAGGCGACGACGTGCACAAGCCCGTCCGCGTGCTCTCGGGCGGCGAGCGCAGTAGGGTAGCGCTGGCCCGGACGATGCTCTCGCCCGCCAACCTGCTCATCCTCGACGAACCGACGAACCACCTCGACATGGCGTCGATCGCCGTCCTCGTCGAAGCGCTGCAGCAGTATACCGGCACCTTCCTCGTCGTCTCGCACGACCGACACTTCCTCGACCAACTCGCCAAACACGTATGGCGCGTCGAAGGCGGAAAGGTCCAGACCTTCGGCGGCACGTATGCCGAGTATCGCTGGGCGATGGAGCACGGCACGACGGGCAAAATCCAGGGACCGTCGACGGCGACCGATCCGGCGAGCGCGTCGACCAACGGTGCGGCGAAACCGGCGCCGAAACCCGAGGCGCCAAAGTCGGGCCGAGGCGGTGGACCCAAGACCAAAGAGCAGAAGCGCGCCGAAGCCGCGGCCCGCGCGGCAGGAAAGACGAACGGCTCCGCGTCGAACGGAACGGCAGCCAAAGCCGCGTCCAGCTCCGCAGGTGAACGGGCTGAGCGGCAAGCAACTCGAGCGCGCGCACGCTCAGGTGGAGGCGAAGATCTTGGAGAAGGAAACCGAGAAGGGCTTCCTCGAAACGCGACTCGCCGCGCCCGACGCCTACGACGACCCGGACACCGCCGCCCGGCTGGCCGCCGACCACTCGGCGCTGGTGGACGAACTCAAAACACTCTACGCCAAGTGGGAGCAGACGGCCGAGCAACTGGCAGCCTGAAGTCATCTCTCTCAAACCTGACAGGTCTCCACGACCTGTCAGGTTTCCGCTCCACCCATCTCCAATGCGCGTCTTACCTGTCCTCGTCTTGCTCATCGTAGCAGGATGCGCGTCGACTCCGGCTGCCGATGGCGACCGTCCGGCGCATCTGCCTCTCGCCGAGTGGTTCGCATCGACGGGTCCTGAGGCGCCTCGCTTGGCCGCTCACCGCAGCGGTCCTGCACCGGGCTTTCCAGAGAATGCACTGACGACGCTCGAACGGTCCGTAGCTCTCGGCGTGCTGCTGATCGAAGTCGACGTGCGGGCGTCGCTCGACGACACGCTTCTGCTGATGCACGACCGCACGCTCGACCGCACGACGACGGGCAGCGGAACCGTCGCCGACGCACGCTGGGCGGATATAGTCGGACTTCGTCTGCTCGACAACGGCGGCGACACGACCGACGCCACGACACCGACGCTGCGCCAGGCGCTTCGGTGGGCACGCGACCGCGCCGTTCTCCAACTCGATCTCAAACCGGGCGTCCGCTTCGACGATTTGCTGCGCGTCGTGCGCGAGGAGCGGATGGAAGATCAGGTCGTCGCCATCGTCTACGAGCCCGACAGCCTGGGCGCCTACCTGCGCCGCGCACCCCGGATGGCCTACTCGGTCCCTGCGCGCTCGGCCGCTGACGTGCGCGCCACGCTCGCCCAACCCCGTGCCGACGCGTCGCGCATGATCGGCTTCGTCGGTACCGGCCCGGCTTACGATTCTGAAGCTATCGCTCTGCTCGGCGGCGCGGGAATCCCATCCATCGGTGGCTACTTCGTCCTTGTCGCCGACCCCGATACCGTTGCCGCTCGGTTGAGCCAACTAGACATCGTGTCGATCGACGATCTTCCGGGCGGCGTCGAGGGCATGCGGCGCGCGCAGGCGCGAGGCGCGATCCGGTAGTCTACCGCTCCATCGCCGTTCGCCCGTCGCGACGCAGGGTGATGAGGTAGGCGCTGCCCCCCTTCTGCGGGTCGTCCTCGCCCGTGAGCAAATACGTGGTGCCGAGCGCAACAGCCGAGCCGAAGAACGCGCTGCCCTGATCGGCGACCTGGACCGTCTCCCAACCGGCGGCTTCGGAAAAGACGTGCACGACGCGGTCGACGTTGGTGGTGCGGCCGATCTGCTCGTCGTAGGCGGCGGCGGCAGCGTGGTGGGGACCGAGGGCGATCTGGTGTCCGAAACGTCCGCCTCGATAGCGCGTCGGCGGCTGGAGACTGGTCAGCCGCTCTAATGACTCCGCGCCGTCCCACGCGTAAACGAACGCGCGCCCGCGCTCGCCCCGGGCCTCGGGTTCGCCGATGGCGACGCGGTTTCCCCATGCGGCAATCGTCAGCGTCTTTCCATCTAGCCCGTCGACCGATCCGGCGGACTGCCAGCCTTGCCCGTCGAAGCGAAAGGCGACGGCGCGTCCGTCTCTGCCGCGCCGCACGTCCGGAGCCGCGGCGACGACCAGATCGCCCGAGAGAGCGACGGCAGACCCCAGAATCGCGCGGCGGTCGGGTGAGAGCAGGCGGGCGGTGCGCGTCCAGCGGCCCTGTGGCGAGCGCTCGTAGATGTAGATCGAGCCGCCGTAGGCCCCCTTGTCACCGTCGCCGGAAGCCGTCACGGCGGCGCGGTTTCCGTCCAGCGCGACGGCGAATCCGAAGGCGCCCTCTTGAACGCCGTCTATCGGAGCGAGCCGTCCGTCGTAGCGCCACACGCCGGACGTGTCGCGAGCGAAGGCGTAGACGAGGTTGGTGCGCGCGCCCTCGAAGAAGTCGCCGGACGCCGTCGCAATCAGCAAATCGCCGCTCATCGCGATGCGCCTGCCAAAGAACATACCGGGCTTACAGTCGGGCGCTGACAGCGTGTCGGAACTCGCCCAGGCGCCGGTCGAATCTGCCTCGAACAGGTGAACGGCTCCGCTGCTCGGTCCGCAACTGTCGTGCGACGGAGCGCCGACGGCGGCTCGGACGCCAGTCAGCAAGGCGGACGAACTCAGACCGACGGCAGTTCGCACCTCAACCAGCGCGGCGGACGCGCCGAAGCTGTCGCCTACCGGCCCGCCGTGCGGGAGGGTGAGCGTTTGGGCCTGAATGGACACCGCTCCCGCTGCGGTCAGCAGGGCGGCGGCGAAGAGGAAAAGTCGGGGCGTATTCACCCGGCTATAACGCGCGAGCGTCGGCCGGGATTGCGTCGCCCGAGCCGCTGTCGCCGCCGGAGCGGCCTTTTACACTGCAGGCGACTCGGTCGAGGTAAAGGCGCCCATCGCGCTGAACTTGTCCAATCGCTGGCTGCGCAGCGTGTCCGCGTCCAGCTCGCTCAGCGTGGCGAGCGCAGCCGCGATGGCGCGTCCGGTTGCGTCAAAGGCAGCACGGGGATTCTGGTGGGCGCCGCCGATGGGCTCGCCCACGATGGTATCAATCACGCCGACTTCGATCAGGTCGGGGGCCGTCAGCTTGAGCGCGCGAGCGGCGTCCTCTTTGTAGTCCCACGAGCGCCACAAAATGGACGAGCAGCTTTCAGGCGAGATGACCGAGTACCAGCTGTTCTCGAGCATCAGAATCCGGTCGCCGACGCCGATGCCCAAGGCTCCGCCGCTCGCCCCCTCGCCGATCACGACGACGACGATGGGAACGGGCAGACGCGCCATTTCGAGTAGGTTGCGGGCAATGGCCTCGGCCTGTCCCCTCTCCTCGGCCTCGAGTCCCGGAAACGCTCCGGGCGTGTCGAGCAGCGTCACGACGGGCTTCCCGAACTTGGCCGCCATCTTCATCAGCCGGAGCGCCTTGCGGTAGCCCTCGGGGTTGGGCATCCCGAAGCGGCGCAGTTTGCGCTGCTTGGTGTCGCGTCCCTTTTGGTGGCCCATAATCATGACTGTCTGGTCGCGCCCGCCGTAACGCTGGCCCATAAACGTCGCCAGGCCGCCTACGAGAGCGGGATCGTCGCCGAAGAGGCGGTCGCCGTGCATCTCGAAGAAGCCTTCGGTGAGGGCGTCGATGTAGTCGAGGGTGTAGGGACGCAGCGGATGCCGGGCGATCTGTACGCGCTGCCACCGCGTGAGATTGCGGTAGATGTTCGCCTTCAGATCGTCGACGCGCGCTTCCAATGCGCGGATCTCGGGCGAGAGGTCGATGTCGAGCTTCTCGGCGTCGAGTTCGCGCATCTCGTCGAGCTTGGTCTCGAGCTCGTAGATGGGCTGCTCGAACGGGAGCAAGTGCTTGTCGGACGTGGCCATGGGGCGGGGACTAAGGCGAAACCGGAAAATACGTCGCGCAGGTGAAGCCGGTGCAGACCGACGCGCGACCTTCTCCCGAGTCTCTCATTGTGAAGGGTTCGTCTAAACGGATGAACCAGTTCCGGGTGCGGACGAGCCGTTTCGGGGTGCGGACCGGTGACTGCGAGGCGCGGACGGCTGGATTCAACGTGCAGTCGGGCTGCGTTTAGGACGCGGCGAGCCAGCGCCGAAACAGCGTCCAGTCGACGCGCGCGTTCTGGTGCTGCGCGTAGAGGCCGTGCGCCTGCTCGGGCGTCTGGTCAGGCGCGACGGGGATGGGAGCAACGCCGGGCCGAAGTCCCCACGCGCCCGGCGGCCGGTACGTGGCCGACGTATCGTAGCCGACGAGCGCCCGGCTCCCACCGATCAGCGACGGCGCTTGGCGGACGGCCTCGCGCATTCGATCCGAGCCCAAGAGCAACGCGAACGGTGTCAGCAGCAGTAGACCCGCGCCCGCCGTCACGTCCAGCACCCGCCGCCGGAACGTGCCCCTCCCCTCGCCGACGATCCGATCAGCCTCGACCAGATCCAGCGAGTCGACGGCTGATTTGCCGATCACGTAGCCGCCGTGAGGTGCTAGGATGCGAAACTGGACGGGTAGGTCCGAGAGCGCCTGCATCCAGCCGAGCACGTCGTAGGTCGGCAGGGCGTCGGGGCTAAACACGACCTGGTCGACCTGGCGGAGGCGCACCAGATCGCGCAAGCCGCGCAGGGGGCCGAGGTAGCGCGTCTGCCCGCGTCCCGGCTGGTCGAAGGCGAACCCGACGAGGTCGAACGGCGCGCGCGGAAGCAAGGCCAGCCGCTCGGCGAGCGCGTCGGCTTCCTTGCGCGGACCGACGTAGAGCGCCCGCCGCCCGCCCCATTCGCCGGCGGCGCAGGACGATCCGCCACCCCATCACCCAGACGAGCGTCAGAAGGGCACCTACGACGACGATCCAGCGCGAGAATCCGATCTGGGGCACGAAGAACGACGCGATTGCCGTCGCGCCGAACCCCGTCGCGGCGCCGATAAGCGGAGCACGCAGCCGCAGGCCACGCAGGCCCATCCGGTAACCGCCCGACAGCAGGGTACCGGCAACCGTCGCGACCGAGAACAGGACGGCAACCCACAGAAAACGGCCTACGAGACGTTCGAGCGTCCCTGTCCGTAGCCAACCGGCACCGACGAACGCCCCGAACGCACCGATCAGGTCGAGCAGCAGCGGGAGCAATCGCCGCATCCACTGGCTAGCGACGCTGACGGCGGCGCGCGCGAAGATGGCGAGGCGCAGCGCGGCGTGGAGCAAAGGGCCGCCCAGTTTCTCGTCGGCGGCGTGCTTTTCAGCGAAGCGAAGCATGGCGCCGTAGAACACACGGACGTAGCGCAGCTCACCCTTTTTGGTACTCTCGCCCTTGTAGTGGATGATGTGCGTGTCGGGCGTGAAGCAGATCGTCCATCCGGCCTGCTGGATGCGGTAGCACCAGTCGAGGTCCTCGCCGTACATGAAAAACGCCGGATCGAACAGCCCCGCTCCGCCTCCGTGGACAGTCGACGTGGGATCGGGCGGATGGTTGGGCGGCGGCTCGTTGGGCGGCTCGGGCAGCGGCTCGTCGGAGCGGGAGCGGTGCAGGTAGAGCGCGCGGCGCCTGACCATCATGCACGAACCCGACAGCGCGTCGACTTCGGCCGGCTCGTCGCGCGGCAGGTAGGTCATGTTGTAGCGGCCCAGACGCGGGTGGTGCGGAAACAGGCGGCTCAGCCCGCTGATGCGGTAGAAGGCGACTTCGGGCGTCGGAAACGCGCGCCTGCTCTCGGGGGCGAACGTACCGTCGGGGTTGAGAATCGACGGACCGGCGGCGCCGCAGTCCGGGTGACCGTTGAGAAAGGCGACCAGCGCGCTCAGCGTGTCTTCCTGGACGACGGTGTCGGGGTTGAGGATGAAGAGGTACCGTCCGCGCGCTTGCCGGATGGCCTGGTTGTTGGCTTTGCCGAAGCCGACGTTGTCCTCGTTGGCGATCACGTGGACGCCGGGAAACCGCTCGCGCACCATCTCGACAGTTCCGTCGACCGACGCGTTGTCGACGACGAACGTCTCGACAAACAGCCGGCTCGAAGCCCGCTCGACCGAGCGCAGCGCCTGTTCGAGAAACGCCCGCACGTTGTACGTGACGATGACGACCGATACGTCGATGATCGGTCCGTTACTGGCGGCGGAGGTGGAGTGCGACACGGCGCAAAACTACGCCGCGCCAGGCGCTCGCGCGGCAGCCCTTCCGCTACACTCGGGCACGCCCCCGGCGGTCGCTGGCACCGCGACACGAGCAAAGCGCTGAAACCGTCGCCTGTGGAGCCGCACCCCCGATGCCTAGCTCGCCTCCAAAGCCCGACTGCCTGCGAGATAGGGAATGGCACCACACGAGATAGAGAAACGAGCGGTCGCGCCGGGTCGCTAGGTGTATGGCCCCAGAGTGAAGTGGACCGGACCTTCGAAAAAGCGGTCGGACTCTCGCTGCCACTGCTGGCACACGAACTCGTGCGGCGTCAGCCCACGTAGCGTTTTCAGCCGCTCGGCGTGGCTGCAGGCCAGCAGGAACGCCGACAGGTGCGCGCGAAGCTCGTCGTGGCTCGCATAGTAGTAGCGTTTCACCATCGCCTCTTTCAGCGTCCGGTTCATACGCTCCCCGTCGTCGTCGGGCGGCGGGTTGCCCGTTCGTGAGAGGATCCGCGCAAGTGATGCGGGCCGCGTGAACTCTCGAACCTGGCGGACAACACAGCCCGCTCCTCGCGTATATCCTCTCCACAGTTCAGACCAGCACTTTCGATCTCGCTCATGACGCTCTCCACCTCTGATCCCGAACACAAACTCGTCCTCCGCCACCTCACGCCGGACGACTATGCCGACGTTAAGGCACTGATGGACCGCGTTTACGCTGATTGGGGTGGTGCGTGGCCCGAAGCCAAGTTCAGGGCGCAGCTGACCGCATTCGCCGATGGACAGATTGCCATCGAGGATCACGGGGCGGTCGTCGCCGCTGCGTTTTCGCTCGTCGTCGACTACGACGCGTTCGGCGATCAGCACACGTACAACGAGATCACCGGCAGCGCTTACCTGACGACGCACGATCCCAACGGCGACGTGCTCTACGGCGTCGACGTATTCGTGTCGCCGGACTATCGCGGGATGCGGCTGGGGCGCAGGCTCTACGAGGCGCGCAAAGAACTGTGCCGCAACCTCAACCTCAAAAGCATCATCGCGGGCGGGCGCGTGCCCGGCTTCGACGAGCACGCGGGGGAGATGACGCCGCAAGAGTACATCGAGCGCGTCAAGCGCAAAGAGCTGTACGATCCGATTCTGACGTTCCAGCTCTCCAACGACTTCGAGGTCAAGCGCGTCCTCAAAGACTATCTGCCCGAGGACAAAGCGTCGCACGGGTTTGCGACGCTTCTCGAGTGGCCCAACCTCTACTACGACCCCGAGCGCTCGCCCCTGATCGGCGGGCTGCGGACGACGGCGCGCGTGGGCTGCGTGCAGTGGCAGATGCGGCGGATGGGATCGGTCGACGATCTCTTGCAGCAGGTCGAGTTCTTCGTCGATGCGCTCTCGGACTACCAGTGCGACGCGGCCCTCTTCCCCGAGTTTTTCAACGCGCCGCTGATGGGACTCGTCGAAGATCTCAGCCCGGTCGACGCCGTCCGCACGCTCGCCACGCACAGCCCGGCCATCATCGAGGCGATGAGCAAGATGGCCGTCTCGTACAACATCAACATCGTCGCCGGGTCGATGCCGGTTTTGGTCGACGGCAAGATCCGCAACGCCGCCTACCTCTGCCGCCGCGACGGAACGCTCGACGTGCAGTACAAAATCCACCCGACGCCCCACGAAGCGCGCGCGTGGGCCATGGAAGGCGGCGATAAACTCCACGTGTTCGACACCGATTTTGGAAAGATCGGCATCCTCATCTGCTACGACGTCGAGTTTCCCGAACTCGCCCGCATCCAGTCCGACGAAGGCATGCAGATCCTGTTCGTCCCCTTCTGGACCGATACCAAAAATGGCTACCTGCGCGTCCGCCTGTGCGCCCACGCTAGGGCCGTCGAGAACGAGTGCTACGTCGCGATTGCCGGAAGCGTCGGCAACCTGCCCAAAGTCGACGGAGCCGACATCCAATACGCGCAATCGGCCGTGTTCTCGCCTTCGGACTTCGCGTTCCCCCACGACGCCATCCTCGCCGAGACGACGCCCAACACCGAGATGACGATCATCGTCGACCTGGACTTCGAGAAGCTGCACCGCCTCAAGCACGAAGGCTCGGTCCGCAACTCGCTTGACCGCCGCCGCGACCTCTACTCGGTCGGTTGGATCGGCGACGCCGACGCTCCGACGCGCACGCCTCGCGCCACGCCTGCTGGCGGTTAACGACCAAGGTCTAGCCGCCTACTGGATCATCCGCTCGTCCGGGTAGCACCAGCCCCACGTCTCGCCCGGCTCGACCGAGCGCATGACCGCGTGACCGGTTTCGTGGAAGTGCTGGGTCGCGTGCTTGCCCTGCGACGAATCGCAGCAGCCGACGTGTCCGCACGTCATGCAGACGCGCAGATGGACCCAGCTGTCGCCGCGCGCGAGGCATTCCTCGCAGCCGTCGGTGCGGGGCGTGGTGCGAAGTTGGCCCGACAGTCCGCCGCAGGTCGTGTCGCCCAGGTCGAGGGTGACGGCGGCTTGGGTGTCGACGTAGAGCGGGCCGTCGGACGCGGCGTCGAGTTGAGCGCGGTCGACCTCGCCGACGCGGAAGAGGTCCGATGCGCTCTCATAGGCGGTTGGAGTAGCCGAAAGGTGGAGCACGTCGCCGGCGACGAGCGGCATTTCAGGGGCGATGGCCCATCCGCCGCGCGTCGCCTCTCCGATGGCGAGTTGGTGACCGGCGAGTTCGGCGAGCGGATGCCCGACGACGGCAGCGCCTTCGCGGACGGTGACGACGCGCGTGTCGAGGCAGTCGGCCGATAGGGCGCACGGGTCGGGTAGCGCGCCGTCGCCTCTGGCGGCCTGAGTCTCCATTGCCAGCGCGTCGGGTCGGCGGCGCAGGATCGCGTAGTCGTCGCGGCGGGCGGCGGCTTCGTGGGCCGCGGCTTGATCCGGGTCGACGGCGTAGGTGTCGAACGCTTCGTGCAGCAGGGCGACGACGCTTTCGAGGTCTTCGGGAATGACGCGGTCGGCTCCGGCGTGAGCGATCTCGTCCGCGTCGACGACCGAGCGGGTGCGCGCCACGATACGGATGGTCGGGTTGAGCAGCCGGGCGACGCTCGCCACGCGTGCGGCCTGATGCGGCGCGTCGTCGGCGATGACGAGCAGTTTGGCGCGCGTGATGCCCACGTGTTCGAGCAGCGATCTGCCGCCCGCCGTCGCCCCGGACGACGAGCATGCCGTCGGCTTCGGCCTCGCGCGCGCCGTCGGGGCTGAGCGTCGTGATGACGAACGGAATGCCCGACGCTTTGAGCACGCGGGCCAGCTTGCGCGCGCCGTCGCCGTAGCCCGACAAGATCGCGTGGCGGGCCATCGGCGGCAGATGGGCGACGGGAGCGGCCTCGGCATCGGCGTGCATCGCGTCGGCCTCGTTCGCTGCGACCGACGCGACAGCTTTTCGCCCAGCGCGTGGAGTCCGGGCGTCGCCACCATGAGCAGGACCGTCGCCGCGATGAACGTCGCCGTGCCTTCGGCTCCGAACAAATCGCCGCCCGGCATCAGTCCAGCGTCCGCGCCGACGTTGGCGAGCACGAACGAGAACTCGCCCACCTGCCCCAGCGTCAGCGCCGACGCCCCGGCGATTCCGAGCGGGTAGCCCAGCGCCCGGACGCTGACGGCCGTCGTGAGCACCTTGACGACCAGCACGACGCCGACGACGGCCAGCACCAATCCCAGGTTTTGCACGATGAACCCCACGTCGAGCAGCATCCCGACCGACACGAAAAACGTCGCCGAGAACAGGATCTGCAGCGGCAGGATCTCGCCCATCGCGTGTTCGGAGTAGCGGCTCTCGGACACGATCAGCCCGGCCAGAAACGCTCCGAGCGAGAGGCTCACACCCGCCAGACTCGTCAGCATCGCCGTGCCGAAGCAGATCGCGACGACGGTGAGCAGGAACAGTTCGGGTGAGCACGTCCGCGCGACTGCTTCTAGCAGTGGAGGCATCAGCTTGCGCGCGATCAGCAGCACGACGACGATCAGCAGCGCCGCCTTGCCCAGCGCGATCAGCAGTCCCAGCGCGCCGCCCTCGCCCGTTCCCGCCAGCGTCGGCACGAGCAGCACCATCACGATGATCGCTAGGTCCTGAAAGATGAGCAGGCCCAGGCTGATCTTGCCGACGGGCTCGTCCATCTGCCCCTTCTCGGCGAGCAGCTTGAGCACGATCGCCGTCGACGAGAGCGCGACCAGGAAGCCGGTGAAAATGGCGGGCAGAATTCCGACTCCGAGCAGAAGCAGGATGCCGACCGTAACGCCCGTCGAGAGCGCGACTTGCAATCCGCCGCCGCCGAAAATGAGCCGTTTGATCGCCGCCAGTTTGTCGAGGCTGAACTCGATGCCGATGGTGAACAAGAGCAGGATCACGCCGACCTCGGCCGCCGCGTCGATCAACTCCTGATCCGTCACCAGCCCCAGCGCGTGCGGCCCGATGAGCGCTCCGGCGAGCAGAAAGCCGATGATCGGCACCAGTCCAACTCGGAAACACACGAACGCGATGGCTGCCCCGGCGATGAGCAGGACAGTGACCTGGAGGAAAAACGGCGGCGCGGCGCCTGCGAGCAGCGGGAGCATGTAGAGTCGGGCGAGAGAGCCAAGAGCACCCCGAACCGGACTCATCGTTCCGGTTCGATGCGTTGGGGAAGGTTGCCGTAAGGTTCACCCGCCGCCGACTCGCCGCAGTATTCTTGGGCTGCACTCGACACCCCGACATGCCCGCTCCCCTCCTCCTCGTCACCGGCGGCGCCGGGTTCATCGGTTCGGCTCTGATCCGCCGCTTGATCTCGCAGACCGACTACCGCGTCGTCAACGCCGACAAGCTCACCTACGCCGGACACCTGTCGACCGTAGAGTCGGTCTCGGACGACGCGCGCTACGCGTTCGAACTCGCCGACATTTGCGACGCATCGGCGATGGCCCGACTCTTCGCTGACTACAAACCGGCAGGCGTGATCCACCTGGCCGCCGAGAGCCACGTCGACCGGTCGATCGACGGGCCGGGCGCGTTCGTACAGACCAACGTCGTCGGCACCTACACGCTGCTCGACGCCGCGCGGACGTATTGGAACGGGCTTGGCGATGCACAGAAGCAGGCATTCCGATTCGTCCACGTCTCGACCGACGAGGTCTACGGTACGCTCGGTGACGACGACCTGTTTACCGAATCGACGCCCTACGCGCCCAACTCGCCCTACTCGGCCAGCAAAGCCGCGTCGGATCACCTGGCTCGGGCGTGGTACCACACCTACGGTCTGCCTGTCGTGACGACCAACTGCTCCAACAACTACGGCCCGTTCCAATATCCCGAAAAGCTGATCCCGGTCGTGATTCAGCGCGCGCTGTCGGGCCAGCCGATTCCCGTCTATGGAACAGGAGCCAACGTGCGCGACTGGCTCTACGTCGACGATCACGCCCGCGCTCTGATCACCGCCCTCGAGAACGGAACGCCCGGCGAGACGTACAACGTCGGCGGGCACAACGAGAGGTCGAACCTCGACGTGGTACGCACGATCTGCGCGCTGCTCGACGAGCGCCGCCCCGACTCGTCGCCGCACGCGGACCTGGTCACGTTCGTCCAAGACCGACCCGGCCACGACTGGCGCTACGCCATCGACGCCTGGGAAAATCGAGCGCGAACTGGGCTGGACGCCCGAACACACCTTCGACACCGGACTGGCGACGACGGTCGACTGGTACCTGAGCAACCAGAAGTGGGTCGAGCACGTCGCGGACGACCTCGAACGCTCCAAACGGCGCGGACTTCAACCCGACTCGACCTCATGAAAGGCATTATCCTAGCAGGTGGATCGGGCACGCGCCTGTACCCCATCACGCGCGGCGTGAGCAAGCAGTTGCTTCCGGTCTACGACAAGCCGATGATCTACTACCCGCTCAGCACGCTGATGCTGGCCGGAATCCGCGACGTGCTCATCATCTCGACGCCGCACGACCTGCCCGGCTTCGAGCGCCTGCTGGGCGACGGATCGGACTGGGGTATGGCGTCTCACCTACGCTGGCCAGCCCTCACCCGACGGACTGGCTCAGGCGTTCACCATCGGCGCTGATTTCGTCGGCTCGGACCGCGTCGCTCTCGTCTTGGGGGACAACTTATTCTACGGCCACGGCCTGCCCCAACTGCTCGCCAAAGCGACGGCACGCGCGAGTCGGGCGCGACCGTCTTCGGATACTACGTTCGCGACCCCGAGCGCTACGGAGTCGTCGACTTCGACTCGGACGGACGCGCCGTCAGCATCGAAGAAAAGCCTGCCACCCCGACGAGCAACTACGCCGTCGTTGGCCTCTATTTTTACGACAACAATGTGCTCGACATCGCCGCCGGTTTGGAGCCGTCCCCACGCGGCGAGTATGAGATAACCGACGTGAACCGCCACTACCTCCGGCGCGGCGACCTGCACGTCGAGCGGATGGGACGCGGGTTTGCGTGGCTCGATACCGGCACGCACGAGAGCCTGCTCCAGGCCGGGCAGTTTGTCGAGACGATCGAAGCGCGGCAAGGGCTGAAAATCGCTTGCCCCGAAGAGATCGCCTACCGGCAAGGCTGGATCGACGAGGCCCAACTCGACCGTCTGTGCGCGCCGCTAGACAAAAACGCCTATGGTCGCTATCTCCGCGCCCTGCTCGCCGGATCGCTGGATCTGCGCTGACCTGCGTTCGCCCAGCCTGCATTCACGCCAATCGCCCCAACCTAGGCCCCGATCACCCATGACCGTTACGCCCACCGCCATCGAAGGCCCTCTACTGATCGCACCCTCGCTCTATCCGGACGAGCGTGGGCACTTGGTCGTAACGTGGAAACAGGCGGAATACGCCGCGCACGGCCTCGACGGACCGTGGACACAAGACAACGTGTCGCATTCCAAAAGGGGCGTCGTGCGCGGGTTGCACCTCCAAGTGCCACCGCACGCGCAGGGCAAACTCGTCTCGGCATTGCATGGCACCATCTACGACGTGGCCGTCGACCTCCGCCCCGACTCGCCGACGTATGGACAGCACGTGGGCTACGAACTGTCGCACGAGAACGGGCATCAGTTGTGGATTCCGCCCGGCTTCGCGCACGGCTTCTCGGCCCTGAGCGAGCGCGCCGTCGTGGGTTACAAATGCGCGCACGGTGCGTTTGAGCCGGACTACGCCCGCTCTATTCGTTGGAATGATCCAGCGCTGGCTATCGACTGGCGCGTCGACGCTCCCATATTGAACGAGCGCGACGCTCAGGCTCCTCTGCTAGCCGACGCTGCGCTCGGCGCGGGCTAGCCTCAGCGCAGTCGGCGCTGCTCGGTCACGTCGAGGTCGGTTTTGATGCGGAGCAGGCCCGATCCGCCCGCGCCGTCCGGTATCTCCATGACGGAGACCAGAGCGACGTTCTGCCGGCTCGTCGCCTGCCCCGTGCGCGTGTCGAACGTGACCGATATCGTGCCCGTCCCGGAAAGCTTGGCCGGTTCGGCAAAGGGCGATGACGACATCTCGACGACGACCGGACCGACAAACGTCACTTCGCTACCGTCAATCGCCGTCAGCGTCATCGTCCCCACCAGATCCGCGTCGACGTTCTCCAGCAAGATGGGCACGCGCACGTCCCACGCCACTCCGGCGGCGACCGGGCGGTCGGGGAGCGCCGCATACGTCATGCCCAGCTGCTTGGCGGGCGCTCCCATGGCGAATGCGTACCCCATGCGCTGAGGAGCGCGGTCCACCTCGCTGGCCGGGCCGGCTATTCGGTCGAGTACTTCGTCGATGTACGCATCCAGACTGTCGTACCGGAGCGAGTCGGCCTCCTGTACGAGCGTGAGCGATACGCCGAGCATTGCGGAGAGGGCGCCGAGTTCGTCGGGCAGTGAATCGGGGCGGTCGGTATCGATCGAGAGCGGAGCGGGCAGCTGATCGGACGCCACCTCCAGCTGCACGCGCTCCTGCTCGAGGCGGACGCGCCGATTCGCACCTACCCGCGACACCTCGACACCCACCGTTCCGACGCTCTGCATCTGCATTCGCTGCTCACCGCCGAGTTGGACAGCCAGCGGAGCCGTCGCAGGTTCGGCGCTGGTGATCTGGGTGACGCGCTGCGTCGTCACGACAGCGTACGACGTGTCGACCGGGAATGGGTCGAGAGTGACGGTCTGCGCGCGGACCGGGGGCGCTGCGAGAAGCAGAAAAGCGAGAACGAGACCGTAGAGCATCGGCGGGATGTGTGAACAAAACAGAAGCGCTTTGCACCAGCGAAACGCGGCCGTCATGGTACGGATCATCCACGCCAAGCGCCGCGCGGTTCGTAGATTTACGTGCTCCACACGAACCAAACCGCTCCAACCCATGGAACTGACGACCTCCAAAATCGCCGACCTGCTCGGAAACGAAGCCGACACCCTGCTCAACCACACGGCGAAGGCCATTCCCAAGGAGAGCCTACACCTCCCTTCGTCGACGTTCGTCGAGGACATCTGGACGCCGTCGGATCGCAACGTCCAAGTGCTTCGCAGCCTGCAGGCCATGTTCGACAAGGGCCGTCTGGGCGGAACGGGCTACCTCAGCATCCTTCCGGTCGACCAGGGCATCGAGCACAGCGCAGGCGCCTCGTTCGCCAAGAACCCGATCTACTTCGACCCCGAGAACATCGTCAAACTCGCCATCGAAGGCGGATGCAACGCCGTCGCGTCGACGTATGGGGCGCTCGGGTCGGTCGCCCGCAAGTACGCGCACCGGATTCCGTTCGTGATGAAAATCAACCACAACGAGCTGCTCACCTACCCCAACACCTACCACCAGGTGATGTACGCGCGCGTCGAGGAGGCGTGGAATATGGGCTGCGCGGCCATCGGTGCGACGATCTACTTCGGTAGCGATCAGGCGATGGAGCAACTCGAAGTCGTGACGGAAGCCTTCGCACACGCGCACGAGTTGGGCATGGCGACGATCCTCTGGTGCTACGTCCGCAACGGCGGCTTCACCATCGACGGCACGAACCACGAAACGAGCGCCGACCTGACCGGCCAAGCCAACCACCTGGGCACTACGATCCAGGCCGACATCATCAAGCAGAAGCAGCCCGTCTCGAACGGCGGCTACCGGGCGCTCAACAGCGGTGACAGCAGCTACGGCAAACTCGACGAGCGCATCTACTCCGAGCTCACCACCGACAACCCGATCGATCTGACGCGCTACCAGGTCGCCAACTGCTTCATGGGCCGCGCGGGCCTCATCAACAGCGGCGGCGGAAGCGGTAAGAACGACTTGCAGCAGGCCGTCCGCACCGCCGTCATCAACAAGCGCGCCGGAGGCATGGGCCTGATCTCGGGCCGAAAGGCGTTCCAGCGCCCGATGAAAGAAGGCGTCGAGATCCTCAACGCGATCCAGGACGTGTACCTCGCCGACGACGTGACGATCGCCTGATTACGCGCGCTCGCGAACCTTCCCAAACCTGTCAGGTCTTTGAGATCTGACAGGTTTTTTTACGACACGCTTCTCCTTCCATGTCCACCTCTCCCAATCCGCTCTCCGGCTACCCCTCGTGGGCGCAAGAACTGGCCCGCAAGTACTTCACCAAGACGCTCAACACGTTCGTCCTCTATGGCAACGTGCGCGACCTGGTGCCGACGATGGACGCCGCTGGTACCACGAGTTACCTGCCGCTTCGCTCGTTTCTGACCGACGACCTATTCGCCACGCGCGACGTGGTCGTTTACTACGACCGGGCCGCGGGCATCCACTTCTCGGACGCCGAGAGCCAGCGCGATTTCAACCGCGCCGTATCAGGCTATGACACGCTGATGGGGACCGACTACGCGCAGAAGCTGCCCAAGGACCCCGCGCGCGTGATGAGCCTGCTGCGGTCGTACTTCCGGCTTCGCTTGGGCGAGGGCAAACGCATTGCCTGCATCATCGACTTTGCCGAGACTATCATTCCGATGGCCGAGGCGGCGACGTATTCCCCCGAAGACCGCGGCGCCTTGGTTGCTCTGCGCAAGTGGTCGAGCGATCCGCTCTTCCTCCAGGCCGACTTTACCGTGTGCCTGCTCACCGAGAACCTGCGCGACCTCAACCAGCGGTTCATCCAGAGCGCGCACACGGCCGAGATCCGCATCGACCATCCCAAAGCGGCCGAGCGCCAGGCGTTTGTCGAGCACTCGACCGAGCAAACGCCCTTCGCGGATCGGTCCGACGTGCCGACGCGGGTTCTGGCGCAGAACACGGCGGGCCTGGGCTACACGCAGCTTCGCACCATCGTCGCCGACGTGCTCGAAAACGACGAGCGGCTGACGTACGAACGGTTGGCAGTCAAGAAGAAGGAGCTCATAGAGGCCGAAGCGCACGGCATGTTGGAGTTCATCGAGACCGACCTGTCGCTCGACTTGGTCGCCGGGCACGGAGAGGCCAAGGATCACCTGCGGTCGGCCGCGGCGGCGCTCAAGGCCGGTCGGCCCGACGTGATGCCGATGGGCTACTTGGTCAGCGGGCCGGTCGGGACGGGCAAGACGTTTATGATCACCTGTTTTGCCGGAGAGATCGGCATTCCGATGGTCGTGCTCAAAAACTTCCGCTCGCAGTGGCAGGGCGTCACCGAAGGCAACCTGGAAAAAATCCTGACGCTGCTCCAGGCCATGACGCCGGTCGCCGTGATGATCGACGAAGCCGACGCCATGCTCGGAGACCGCGACAGCGGCGGCGACAGCGGCGTATCCAGTCGCGTCTTCGGCCAGATCGCCACGTTCATGTCGAACACCAAGAACCGAGGCAAAGTCATCTTCTTCCTGGTGACCGCGCGCCCCGACTTGATGCCGATCGACCTGAAGCGGCAGGGCCGCGCCGAAGAACACCTGGCACTCTTCTACCCCACCTCGCGCGAGGACCGCGAGGAACTGCTCACCGTCATGCTCCGCCGCGCCAAGGTCGACATGGCCATGGACCAGGTACCCGAGATTCTGCTCGACGGCGAACGCACCTTTTCGGGCGCCGACATGGAAGCCGTCCTGACCCGCGCCCGATTCGAAGCCGTCGCGTCGGGATCGGACGCGGTCACGCCGGATATTCTAGACAAGGTCGCTCACAACTTCCTACCACCGACCTATCCGCTCGAAATCGAGTTGCAGACATTGGTCGCCATCCAGGAATGCACGTCGCGCGCCCTGCTGCCCGAGCGCTACCGAGAGCTGGAGCGCGAGGACATCACGGCGCGCATCCGCGAGTTGAAGCGGTTGATCGCGTAGGGAATACTCAAAGACGACAACTTTTTTGAAAGCTGTCATCTTCTCAACCTCTCAATCGCCCAAGCCGCTCAGCAACCTTCGGATGCGAGCGATTTCCTCGTCTTCTTGGGGCTGCTCATCGAGTTTGTCTGACACGCGGGGCGGGCGAGTAGCAGAGGGAGCGGGTTCGGGCGTCGGCTTGGGAGTGGGACGGCCGAGCACGGTGCGGCGATCGTAGGCGGGGCGTGACGGCTCGGAAGCTGGGGCAGCGTCAGGTGCGGCAGGTTCAGCAGCCGAGGTTGGAGCAGGTGGCGGTTCGGGCGCGAGTTCTTCGGGCTGCGGCTCGGGAGCAGGCGGCGCTGGCTCCGGCTCGACGGTTTCGGATTGCGGCTCGGGCGTGCGATGCGGAGCGGATAGGCGGTTCATGCCCTGCGGCTCGGACGGGAGCAGCTTGATAAAGCCCGTCGGGTCGCTGCCGTCGTAGTGGGCGAGCATCTCCATCTCAGACATCAGGAACGCGCGGAGCCGGGCGACGACTTCGTTTCGGCGCGACTCGAGCTGATCGACTTCTTGCTCCAGCTTCTGCTTCTGTCCACGCGACTGGCTCGTCAGCACGGCGGCTTCCTCTTTAGCCTGTCCGAGGATGCGGTCGGCTTGTTGTCGCGAGCGGTTTTCGGACTCGCGCGAGTTCTCGCGCGCCGTTTTGAGCGCTTCTTGCAGCGCCTCCTCTACGCGCTCGTAGTGCTCCAGCTTGGACTCGAGCTCGCGGACGCGCTCTTCGGCCCGCCTCTGCCCGTCGACGATCTCGCTCCACTGGCTGCTGACGAGATTGAGGTAAGCCTGGACTTCGTCGGCATCGTAGCCGCGCATCCGGCGCGAAAACTCGTGCTTGCGAATGTCGAGCGGGGTGAGTTTCATGGTCGTGCGGGCGGGTCGAAAGGGCAAGGCAAAGATACAGAGGGCGAAAGCCTTATTCCCTCGCCCCGAAGAGGGTGCTGCCTAACCGCACGTGCGTCGCGCCCTCCTCGACGGCGATCTCATAGTCGCCGCTCATGCCCATCGACAGGCCGGACAAGTCGGCGTAGGGATGATCGCGCTGAGAAAACGACTGAGCCAACCGGCGCAACAACGCAAACTGCGGGCGGACGCTCTCGGGATCTTCGGCCCATGCGGCGAGCGTCATGAGTCCCCGGATTCGGATGCGGTCATGGTCACGCAGCCCGGCGATCAGGCCGTGAACCTCGTCCGGCTCCAACCCAAACTTGCTGCTCTCGCCCGACACGTTGACCTGGACGAAGCAGTCCAGTCCAGCTATCTCGTCGCGTTCGGCGCGCGCCTGAATCGTGTCGGCCAGGCGCAGCGAGTCGAGGGCATGGAAGGCGCTCGCGCGGCCCAGGATGTCCTTGGACTTCTTGCGCTGCAAATGCCCGATGTAGTGCCACCGCACGTCGCCTCCCTGCTCGGCTCCGGGGAGTTCGTCGGTCTTTTCTTGCAACTCCTGCGTCTTGTTTTCGCCGAGATCGTGCACGCCCGCCGCGATCGCTGCCTGCACGTAGGCCATCGGATGCGTCTTGGTGACAGCGACGAGCGTCACCTCGTCTGGGTCGCGCCCTGCTCGCTTGCACGCCGATGCGATGCGCTCCTGGGCGTGCGCGATGTTGGCGGCGATGTCGACGACGGTCGGTTCAGTAGGCATCTTGGGCGGGCTCTGCGGAGAAGTCGGCGATGGTCTCGCCTTCGGTGCGATACGTGATCTGGATCGGGCGGCAGCACACCTCGCAGTCCTCGACGTAGGTCTGCGGCTCGGCGGTCGGTTCGAGGATCATCGTGATCGTCTGCCAGCAGAACGGGCACGTGAACGGATGTTCGATTGGGTACATACTCGGTCCAACGCACAAGAGTGGCGGCGGCTTCCCAGCGCGGCGGTGTGCTTTATTTCACGAGTCGGCCGATCCGATTCCACCGCGCGCCCTCGGCGTCTGACGAGAAGTAGATCGCTACGGCGCGTCCTTCGACGTGATCGCGCGGCACGAAACCCCACGCCCGGCTGTCCTGCGAGTCGTCGCGGCTGTCACCGAGGACGAAGTAGTAGTCGCCTTTGAGGACGACGTAGTCGATGGGTAAACCGTTCTCGGCGAAGCCCGTCGGCGTAGGCTCAACGGATCGCCCCTCGTGCTGCCGAATCAGCGTTTGGTACAACGGCCACGCGCGGCGGGTGAGCCGAACGGTGTCGCCCTCAGCGGGCACGCGGATGGGGCCGTAGAAATCGCGCGAGAAGCCGTAGCCAGCGGGGAACGTCGAGGGACCGACTCCGCCCCGCGCGGCGAGGTCGGGCGCAGCTTCAGGATGCGGCGACAAGCGGCGTACGGCGTCGATTTCTCGAGTCGTGGCGTGAACAAGGGCGATTGTGTCGGCCAGCACGACGGGCGCGAGGCGGCGCAGAACCGGTGAGCCAAGCGGAAGCGTCTCGCCCCCACGCGAGGTGACGCGCCAGCGGATGCGACCCTGACTGGGCAGTGAAACTGGATCGCCATCGACGCGCAACTGCTTGGCGAGGAGCGCGATCGTATCGCCCGGCAGCCCGGCGACGCGCTTGACGTAGACCGGCGCGTCATCGGGTTCGAGCGGATAGCCAAACGCGATCACGTCGCCCCGCCCGGGATCGGCCCAGCTCAGCGGACCGCCGTAGCCCAGCTTGCTCACGAGCACGTAGTCGCCCGGCAGCAGCGTCGCCGCCATCGACTCGCTGGGAATCCGAAACGGCTCGGCCACACACGCCCGGAATGCCCACGCCAGCACCAGCGCGCCGACGAGCACGCGCGCGACGCGCCACGCTCCTCGCCGGACCAAAGCGCTCGTTTGGCGAGGAGCGTTGGTCACTCCGATGCGCCCTCGTCCTCTATCGCCCTGACCGCGCCATAGGCGAACAGTGCGACTCCGGTCGTGGTTACGATCGTACCTACGACCGCAGCAAGCGCAAGTCCTGCCAGACCCGAGCCTTCAAACAGCTGCACGAGTAGCAACGTTGCGATCGGCCCGCCGAAAGCCATCGCCCCCCCAATGCCCAGTAGAGCCTTGACTGACCACTCGTCTAACGGCGGAATAGGAAGAGGAGTTGGCCGGAGAGGGTCGCCCCCCAACGCAGAACGCGCGTCTATATCGGCAACGGCAGCGCTGAGAGAAGCGCCCGGAAGCTGAGCGCGCAGCTGCGCCGAAGCAGGCAGCGCCGACGCCAAAACGAACAGTAGTAGAGCAGCCAGACGCATGATTCAAGAGGACAAAGAGATTCAGTCCAGTCCGGG
This sequence comes from Rhodothermales bacterium, assembly GCA_963815505.1. GTDB lineage: Bacteria > Bacteroidota > Rhodothermia > Rhodothermales > BA12 > CAXBBB01. Next base: position 78,086 of record CAWFGU010000012.1, on the reverse strand, counting down.
AACGGGCCGCAGCATCCGATTGAACCGGACCGGGAAGCCGCCGCTGTTGAACGAGAAGTAGATCAGGACGGCTTTTCCGACGACGTGATCCATCGGCACGAAACCCCCAGATGCGGCTGTCTTCCGAGTTGTCGCGGTTGTCGCCCATCGCGAAGTAGTAGTCTTGGCCGAACGTGTACTGCAGCGCCGGGCTACCGCCGATGGTGACGCTGCCGTCGGCGGCGCGCGTGGCGTCGACGCCTTCGTAGCGGCGGATCGTCGGGACGAGGTAGCGGCTGTTTTCGGGCGTGAACGTGACCGTCTCGCCTTTGCCGGGCGGCACAACAGGGCCGAAGTCGTGGATCGTCCAGTCGGCACCCGAGGGAAACGCGCGCGAGGTGAATCCGGCCTCGCCCTTTTGCCGCTCGCGGAAACGCTCGACCCGCTCGACGTAAGCCAACTCGGCCACCTTTTCGGCAACCTCGGGCGTCGCGTTGAAGGCGACGTAGGCCGGGTCGACTTGCTGCATTACCTGAGCCACGCCCAGGTCTTCGAGCCGGTTGGGCGAGATGCGCGTACGCGGGTCCTTTTTGAGCGCGAAGTACATGAACTGGCTTCCCTGAACCTCGGGCAGCGCCTCCCCGTCGATCAGAACGTTGCCGTCAACTATCGTCAGCGTGTCACCGGGGACGGCGACCAGGCGCTTGATGTAGTGCGTCTTGCGGTCGATCGGGACGCCTTCGTCGGCTGGCCAGTTGAATACGAGGGCATCGCCGCGTTTGGGTTCGCTAAAGCCCGGCATCCGCGTGCCGGGAAGTTCGAGTCCGGGAATGTGCAAGCGCGTAAACGGAACGCCGATCGAGATGGGTGTGCGCGTGCCATAGTGCAGCTTGCTGACGAACAGAAAATCGCCGACCAGCAGGCTCTGCTCCATCGACTCGGACGGAATCCGAAACTGATCGACGAGCAGCGTCCGCACGACGATCATCACGGCGAGCGCAATGGCGACGGTCTCGAACCACTCGCGGACCGGCCCTTTCCTGCGCGGTGGTTTGCCGTCTTTGATCGGCCCAGCGCCTTCGTCGGAGCCTGAGGCACGTTTGCGATCGGCGCGGCGGGCGCGGCGTTTGTCGGCGGGCGAGAGGGCCAAAGGGAAAAGGCTTTAGTCAGTGAATCGGTACGGACGACCGAGGCGCAAGTTAGGGGCCGGAATCGACTCGATTCTGAAGCGAGTGCCGTCGTACCCCGCCTGATACCAACGCCCGGCTTCGGCGTCGTAGAACAGGTCAACGTGCTCGGCCAGCGAACTCGCGATTTGGGCCGCCTGAGCCAGCGGTTCGAGCAGCGCGGCTCGCAGTCCGCGCAACTGCGGCTCGCCCAGGTCGGCATCGCTCGCCATCACCAAACCCCGGTCCAATGGCCCCGACACGTCCGTCACGACGACGGGTATCGAGCCGTTGACGACGAGCCAGTAGCCAAACTGCAGGCTCGTACTCACGTTGAGCGCCTCGCCTTTCTCGCGCGCTTCGAGTCCCTTTTCGACCACGGTTTCGGTCGGACGCCCGTACGCCGATTCCAGAGCAGCGCGGAGCCGCCACGTCCGCGTCGTGTCGAGCGGCGAGACGCGCTCGCTTCCCAGGTACGTCCACCGCGTGCCGACGAACTGATCTTCGAACCACGCCCGCGACAGCCTGCGCACCACTTGCACGTCCCACACCACGAACAAGGGAATGGGAGGCGCCGTGTCGGCAGCAACCGGCCCGGGCGGATGCAGAACGGCCATCACGTCATCCCAGACCGGAAAGGTAGCCAGCGGCATCACAGCCGGACGCTCCCCCGTCGCCGCGATCAGCCGCCGCGCGTGGCGGTCGAACCGCTGCGTCGCCAAACGCGACAGCAAGCGTGCAGTCGGTGAGACAGCGGCAGAATCCGCACGAGACGTTTGCGCGTGAACCGGTAATGCAAGTGCCGCAACCATCAGCGCCAAAACAAACGCTACCGTAGGGGCGAGGCTTGCCGCACCCGCCACTGCCGAAAACCACCGTCCCATCATCGCGGCCCAAATGCGGTACCACCGAATAACCGACCGCTTCGCGTTTGAGATTGGCATCGTCGCGTTTGAATCGAGCGCGAGAGAGGGAAGCCTGGCGCCTACGACGGAGTGAGGAAGTCGCCGGAAGGTTCGCACGTCGGTCTAGTCGTTCATCGATAGGACCGCGAGGAATGCCTCCTGGGGTACCTCGACGCTTCCGACCTGCTTCATCCGCTTTTTGCCCTCCTTCTGCTTTTCGAGCAGCTTGCGCTTGCGGCTGATGTCGCCGCCATAACACTTGGCCGTCACGTCCTTGCGCATCGCCCGGACGGTTTCGCGCGCGATGATGCGGCTGCCGATGGCGGCCTGGAGTGCGACCTCGAACATCTGCCGAGGGATGAGTTCGCGCAGCTTCTGCGTGAGCCTGCGGCCCATATCGTACGCCTTGTCGCGGTGGACGATGTTGGAGAGCGCATCGACCGGGTCGCCGTTGATGAGCACGTCGAGTTTGTCGAGCTTGGAGGCGCGGTACTCGAGGAATTCGTAGTCGAACGAGGCATAGCCCCGACTGACGCTCTTCAGGCGATCGTAGAAGTCGAACACGATCTCGGCGAGGGGCAGTTCGTACTGGAGCGACACGCGCTCGGGGTCGAGGTACGTCGTGTTGAGGTAGACGCCTCTTCGGTCTTGGCACAGCTGCATCAGGTTGCCGATGTACTCGGTCGGCGTGATGATGTCGGCCTTGACGATCGGCTCGCGGATCTCGGCGAGCTTGCCGGGATCGGGCATTTCGGAGGGGTTTTCGATCACGTCGAACGAGCCGTCCGTCCGGTCGATCTCGTACTTCACGTTGGGGACCGTCGTGATGATGTCCAGCCCGAACTCGCGGTCCAGCCGCTCCTGAACGATCTCCATGTGGAGCAGTCCCAGGAAGCCGACGCGAAATCCGAAGCCCAGCGCCGCGCTCGTTTCGGGTTCGTAGGTCAGCGCGGCGTCGTTGAGACGGAGCTTGTCGAGCGATGCGCGCAAGTCCTCGAACTCGTCCGTGTTGGTCGGATAGACGCCCGAGAAGACCATCGGCTTCACGTCGACGAAGCCGCTGACGGGTTCGCTGGCCGGGCGCTTGGTGTGCGTGATCGTGTCGCCGACGCGCGTGTCGCGCACGTCCTTGACGCTGCCGATCACGTAGCCGACTTCGCCGACGTTGAGCTGGTCGACGGGCTGCATCGACATCTTGAGCACACCAATCTCCTCGGCGTGGTACTGCATCTTGTTCGACATGAACGTGATCGCATCGCCCTTGCGGAGCGTGCCCTCGAAGATGCGCGTGTAGGCGATGGCGCCGCGGTAGGTGTTGAAGACCGAGTCGAAGATGACGGCTTTGAGCGGCGCGTCGGGGTCTCCGCTGGGCGCCGGGATGCGCTCGACGATGCGCTCGAGCAGTTTGTCGACGCCTTCGCCGGTTTTGGCCGAGATGTGCAGGATCGACTCGGCCGGATCGCCGATCAGGTCCTCGATCGTTTGCGCAACCACGTCAGGCCGCGCACCGGGCAAGTCGACTTTGTTCAGAACGGGGATGATCTCCAAGTCCTGTGCCAGCGCGAGGTAGAGGTTCGAGATCGTCTGCGCTTCGATGCCCTGCGCCGCGTCGACGACCAGAATCGCGCCTTCGCACGCCTCGAGCGCGCGCGAGACTTCGTAGGTGAAGTCGACGTGGCCCGGCGTATCGATCAGGTTGAAGACGTACTTCTGGCCGTCCGGCGCTTTGTAGTCCATCCGGATCGCGTGGCTCTTGATCGTGATGCCGCGTTCGCGCTCCAGATCCATCGAGTCGAGCACCTGGGCTTGCATGTCGCGCTGCGAGAGCGTACCCGTTAGTTCGAGCAGGCGGTCGGCCAGCGTGCTCTTGCCGTGGTCGATGTGCGCGATGATGCAGAAGTTGCGTAGGCGGCTGGCGGTCATAAAAGGCGGTCGAATCGGTTGACAGAGTCGGCCGCGCAGGAGTACGTCCGCGCGCGCTTCGAGTCTGCGTTTGGAATCGGCGCCTCAAAGGGCCGGTTCCCCCTTTGCCCGTTCCGCGCATGCCGCAGGCGGTGGCCGTTGGGTGTCCGAGTCAGTATCCTTGTATCACACGCAACCCGACCTCGTCCATGCGCGACCTCACCCCGCACCAGTTCGTCGAGTGGAGCTACGCTCTGCAACGTTCCGATCAGAACGCCTATGCCGACCTCTACGACAAGACCTATGACGCGCTTCATCGCTTCGTGTGGTTCATCACGAGGAGTAAACCCGCCACCGAAGACGTGCTCCAGGAAGTCTACATCAAGCTCTGGTCGATTCGAGAGAAGGCGGATCCCGAGCGCTCACTCAAAGCCTTGATGTACCAGATGGCGCGCAATTTCGCACTCAATCACCAGCGCAGCCGCAAGCGTCACACGCACGACTCCATAGACGACGAGGAATCGCTCTATGAGCCCTCCACCTCTTCCACTACACTCGCTGACCTAGCTGCCGAAGACCTCGAATCGAACATCCACACCTGGATCGAAGAGCTTCCGCCTCGCAGGCGCGAGGCTTTCCGTCTGAGCCGCTTCGAGAACATGAGCCACGAAGACATCGCGACGGCGATGGGGCTTACGCCCAAAACCGTCAACAACCACATCGTGCTGGCGCTCCAGCAACTCCGCCACAAACTCAACGCGTTCGATTCGGACGCCTTCTCTTATGTCTGAACTTCTTCCCACCGAAGTCCGCGACGAACTACGCGCAGATCTGCACGCAGACGCCGAACGCCTATGGCGCTCGCTCCCTGAGCCCGTCGCACCGGCCCCCGATCTCGCCGCTAAGGCTCGAGGCTGGGCCGCCGTTCAGGCGACGCTGCAAGACGACGCCGTCCCCGCTCGCCGCGCTCCTCAACGTAGAGCCGCAGACCGTGTCGCTCGTCGCCCGCTGCGCGCGTCGAGACTGCGGATGCCCGCCTGGATCGGTGCGGTCGCGGCCGTGGCCGTGTTGGCACTCGTCGGGCTATATCTGACCTCGCCGGCAGAGCAACTCGCTGGGGCATATACTGCGGGCGCGACGCAGCAGACCGTCACGCTCTCGGACGGCACCGTCGTCACGCTCGAACCCGGCGCCACCCTCCGCGAAGGCGACTGGACTACGAGCCGCCTGCTCACCCTCGAAGGTACCGCATTCTTCGCCGTAGCGCGCGACGAGACCCGCCCGATGCACATCACGACGACGAACGCGACGGTTTCCGTTTTAGGCACGTCGTTCACGGTTGCCGCTGCTGCATCCGAGACCTCGATACAGGTCGCGTCGGGACGCGTCGTTGTAGCCGATGCTGCCGGGCAGAACGTCGCCGAGCTGATGGAAGGCGACGCTGCAACGCTGGGAACGGCAGCGCCGCTCATCGAACGCTCGGCCCGATCCATCGACCTGAACGACGTGCCGATGGCCCGACTCGCCGACGAAGTGGGCCAAGCGTTTGGCATCGTCATCACGCTGGCGGATGGACTCGAAGACGAGCGTATCACGTTCGCGCAGCGCGAAGTCCGTAACGCCGAGTCGGTCCTCGAAACGGTGTCCGTCACCAAGGGCATGAGCTATCGCGAAACGGCCAGCGGATACGAGCTGTACCGTAGGTGAGATGAATGGTGAGCGGGCGAAGACGGCAGCCGCCTATCTTTGCGGGCGGATGCTTTCCTATCTATGCTCACTCGCTTCTTAGTCGTCTTCGCGTGCGCGTTCCTGCTCGCCCTCTCGGCTAGCGCGCAAACAGACGAGCGGTTTACGCTGGCGATACGCGGTGAACCGCTCGCCCAGGCGCTGATGCAGTTCGCGCGTCACGCCGAGTTGGACCTGGCGTACGATCCCTCGCTGATCGACGCCAAACGGACCTACTGCGTCGCCGAGAATGTGACGGCGGAGCAGGGACTGACCTGCTTGCTACGCGGAACTGGGGTGGACTTTGTTCGCCTCTCGAATGGTGCCTACGTACTCAGGCCCATCGCCAGAACGAAGCCGCGGGAGGGGACACTGGTAGGCGTCGTACGCGATTCAAAGAGCGGTTTAGGTCTCCCAGAAGCGTCCGTCATGCTCCTCGCGCGAGCGACTCGTGGCGCCGCGACCAACACCGATGGGCAGTTCGTTTTCGCGAGCCTCGCTCCCGGCAGGTACAGCGTGCTCGTCTCGTACATCGGCTATCAGTCCCGACGCGATACTATAGAGGTCCTGGCTGGGGGGAGCGTCCAATACGAGGCCCAGATGGAACGCATCAACTATGCCGTCTCGCCGCTCGTCATCGACGGATTGACCATTTCGGCGCTAGCAGATCAGCAGTCGTTCGCTTCGGTCAACGCGGTTCCCACACGGGCGGATTTCAGCGGACTCAGCGGCGTCAGTATCAACCATGCGACAGCGGACGTTCACATTCAGGGCGGCGGAGCGGGCGAGCATCAGGTTACGCTGGACGGCGTGCCTCTCTTTGCTCCCCCAACGCTCATCGGGCAGATCGGCGCGTTCAGCCCTCTCGCCGTCGGCCGGATGCGCGTCAAGAAAGCGGGATTCGGCGTGCAGCCGAGCAGCAACACGGTGGGCATCATCGAACTGGATCACGACCTGTCGTCGCGGCCCGGCCATCAGTTTGACACGCAGATCGACGCACTGAGCACGAGTTTGCGCCACCGCTACAGTTCGTCGGGCGGAGACGGATCGTCGCTACGCACGATGGGCAGCGGACGAGTCGGCATCTGGTCGATGTACGCGCAGCCGGGCGCGCGCGCCGTACTCCGACAGCAAAACGTCCCGGATGCCCTGATCCAAACAGCGTTCGAGCCTCCCCCCTTCCTGACTGATGTCGAGCCGCTGCTGCTGCGCCAGGACTCGCTCCTGGCCTACCTCGTGCCTGCAGATAGAATCGAGCGCCGTGAACCGTCGCTGAGCTTCGCGGACGTGAACGGTGCGCTGCGCTGGGCACCAGGGCCGCTCCGCCACCTGCACGTTTCGGGCTACCTCTCCCGACGCACGCTCGAGACGGAGGGCATAACTACCGAACGCCGAGTCGACACGTACGACTGGTCGGCGGCGATGGGCCAGGCCCGGTACACCACGTTTCTGGGTAACCGTACGTTTGTCAGCTTTCAAGTGCGTGGCAGTTCGTACAAACAGACCCACGAGTTTCCGACACCGGAGGCCGTTTCCGATTCCAGTGGGAGAACGAGTAGCAGCTTCAGAACCCGTGCAACAGACGACGGCAACAGCATCTCAGAAGTAGGCGCCGAAGCGACTCTCGACCACGCGTTGGGAAGAGGCGCCTATCTCCAGATAGGCCTAGTCCCCACCTATACACGGCAGAAGTTCGCCTTCTCAACGGTGCGCCGGTCGGCATCGGGCTCTAACAAACTGACCAACGAGATGGAGAGTGCTCGTTTGGGATCGTACCTCAACGCGCGCATCCCGCTCTGGACGCACTTAGCGACAGACATAGGTATTCGAACGACGTACGTTCCTGCCGGGCGAACCCTCTACTATGAGCCGCGTGTCTCGCTCGAGTTGGACCTGCCTCGGTCGCCGCTCGGTCCGGCGCGGCTTCGGACGAGCGCGGGACGATACCTCCAGTTCGTGAGCCAGTACCGCGTCAGTTCGCGCAGCGTGACGACGCTGGCCTCGGCAAATACGGTCTGGATCTCCGCCGACCCCGATCGCCTACCAACCGGCGCCTATCACGTTGCGGGCGAGTTCGCATTTCGACCTGCACCCCACTGGCGCGTCTTCGGCGAAGGCTTCTACAAGTTTCTCGACCGCCTCTACGACGTAGACTACTCCGTTCCTCCGGATGTGGGAGGAGAAACACCCCAGGCCAAGTTTCTCGAACGCGCGCGCGGCTTTGCGCGTGGTTTTTCGTTTGGAGCCGAGCGCACGACCGACCGCGTCGCTTCGTCGCTGCGCTATGAGTTCAGCCGTACCGAGCGCGGCGAGTCCAATTCGTTCGACGGGCGACGCGGCATCGTCGTGCCTTGGAACGAGCCGGGGCGGCTGCTGGGCCGCGTCGATGCGCGACTCTCTCCGCGTGTAAGCGGTGCCGCCAGGTGGACGAGCGTATTCGGGCGAAGCTGGGCCTTCCGGCAGTCGTACTACGACTTCATCACCGGCGCCGACGGTAATCTGCTAGATGGCATCCCATCGTACAGACAGGAAGGCATCGACCGGCACGTCGCCGAGTTCAACCTGGAAAACCCTGAGTCGAACCGCCTCGCTACACTCCATCAACTGGACGTCAGTGCGGCCTACACGCTACCACTCGGGCGCTCATCGGTGCAGTTTCGGTGCAACGTTCTCAACGCGCTCGGCCGACGCAACGAGGTCGAGAAGCAGTTTATCGGCAACGGCGGATATTATGGCGAGAACGGAGTCTACGAGCCGGTCACTCGCCACAGCCTACCTCGGACCTTCGCTTGGGCCGTCCGGTGGACGATGCTGTGAGTCCTCGTCCGATGCTACATCCAGGCTCGAAACGACCGGCGCCGAATCGGAGCAGTGCGTTCCATCTCGCGGCGGTGCGCTTCGAGGCGAGCCTGGGCGTCGCGCAGATAGCGTCCGTGGAAGGCGACGTAGCCGACTACGCCCGCGACGATCGCCATATCGGCGACGTTCCAGATCGGAAACAGTGCTAAGTTGAACGCTCCGATCAAGGGCAAATCAATCGGTCCGCGATACAGGTCGATGTGGATGAAATCGACCACCTGCCCGTGGAACAGCGTCGGGTCTTCGACGAAGGGGATGTAGCCCAGCCCGCCGTATATCACGCCATAGAGCGCGCGGTCGATGATGTTGCCCAGCGCGCCACCCAAAATCATGGCAAGGCTCCACCGGAACGACAGCAGCGAATCGCGCACGCTCCACAGGTACACGCAAATCACCGTCGTCGCCACAATCGCAAAGACCGACGTGAGCCACTGAGGCCCGAATGTCAGACCGAACGCTATGCCGGGATTGGTGGTGTAGGTGAACTTGACCAGATCGCCGACGAGAGGAATCGACTCATAGAGCCGCATCGTCTGGACGACGATCGTCTTGGTGACTTGGTCGATGAGAAGGACGAGGGCCGTAACCCAGAGAACGCGCATAGAGTCGGGCGGTAGAGCCGGACGAAGATCAGCAGCAGCTGACCGTCACCCCTGCTGGCGCTTGGCTTCGATGGAGATTTCGGTGTGCGGCACGGCTTTGAGGCGCTCCTTGCTGATCGGCTTGCCGGTCACTTTGCAAATGCCGTACGTGTGGTTTTCGATGCGCTCCAGAGCGCGATCGAGGTAACCGACGTACTTCTGCTGGCGAGCCACCATTAGGTGCAGTTTTTCGCGCTCCATCGCGTCCGTTCCGGCGTCGGCCATGTGCGAGCTGAACGCGGTGTCGTTTTCGGACTGCTCGCGCGCATTGGCGAGGTGCTCCTTCATCCGCGCGATGTCGTCGGCCGCCTCGGCTTTGCGCTTCTCGATCAGGTTCTTGAAGAACGCCAGGTCCTCGGTCTCGAGCGGCGTGTCGCCCGGCTTGACCTCGACCTCGGACGCACCGACGACTGCGGCTTCCATGTCGGGATCGTCGTGGAGCGGCACCTGGACGATGTCGCCCGAAAGGCGGTCGGCAGGGTTGTCGGTTTCGGTTATCGGCTGGGCCGGGGTGGGATCGTTGGCCATGTCGGAAGGATCGTAAACAGGGAAAATAGAAACGGACGCCCGTCGAGCGTCCGTGTATCAGCGGAGCGGCTCCTGTCGCCAGGGCGACTGGAAGGCGGCATCTTACGAACCCTAACAGGCCAGCGTTCCGCCACCGAGCGGGGCGAAACGGCGTCCCGAACCCATCCGCCGCTCCTCGCTCAGCCGCCCCATTGGCATGGAGTGAGTTAGTTTCTCGAACTCCGCGCGCGCCTGCCGGTCACAGTCATCTCCTCTTACCACCGACACATGTCCACGCATTCCACTGCCGAGCACCAGCGCCTCGCCGATTCGGAAACACGAGAGGCCGACTGGCGGCTGTGGGGACCCTACGTCGCCGACCGCGCCTGGGGAACGGTCCGCGAGGACTACAGCGCCGACGGCGACGCGTGGCGCTACTTCCCGCACGAGCACGCGCGCAGCCGCGCCTACCGCTGGAACGAGGACGCCATCGGCGGATTTTGCAACCGCATGCAGAACGCGTGCCTGGGCGTGGCGATGTGGAACGAGAAGGACCGGATGCTCAAAGAGCGGCTGTTCGGCGTGACGGGACCGCAGGGCAACCACGGCGAGGACGTGAAGGAGGTCTACTTCTACCTCGACGGCACGCCGACGCACAGCTACCAGCGGATGCTCTACAAGTACCCGCAGGTGGCCTATCCGTACGACGAGTTGGTGCGCGAGAACCAGGCGCGCGGCTACGGCGATCCCGAATTCGAGATTGAGGAAGCGCTCGGCGATGCGTTCGCCGACGGCCGCTACTTCGACGTAGTCATCGAGTACGCCAAGGCAGGCCAGGAGGACATCCTGTGCCGCATCACGGCCACGAACCGCTCGGACGAGCCCGCGCCGCTCCACCTGCTGCCGCACCTGTGGTATCGCAACACGTGGTCGTGGGGCTATCACCCCAATCGCCCCAAACCGACGCTCGAAAACGCGACGACGGCTGCCGACTCGGCTAGCGGCATCCTCCGCGTCCGGGGCAACCACCACCACCTGGGCGAGCGCTGGTGGTCGGTTCAGGCACCGGGTGCCGACGTGCTGTTTACCGACAACGAGACCAACTTCGCCGACCTGTTCGGCCAGGAGAACGAGTCGCCCTACGTCAAAGACGCCTTCCACCGCGCCATCGTCGACGGCGAGAAAGGGGCGGTCAATTCCGACGAGCGCGGCACCAAAGTCGCCGCCCACGTCCGCGCCATGGTTGCGCCCCGAGAGTCGCTGACGGTCTGCGTGCGCTACTCGCCCCAGCGCGACGATGCGCCGTTCGCCGATTTCGACGAGGTGTTCGAGCGGCGCACTGAGGAAGCCGACGCGTTCTACGCCCACCTCCAAAAGCCCGATCTCTCGGACGACGAGCGCAACGTGCAGCGGCAGGCGTTTGCGGGGCTGACGTGGACCAAACAGTTCTACCACTACAGCCCCAAGCTGTGGCTCGACGGCGACCCGGCCTTTCCGCCGCCGCCGCCCTCGCGCAAACGAGGCCGCAACAACGAGTGGACGCACCTCTACGCCCTCGACGTGCTCTCGATGCCCGACAAGTGGGAGTATCCGTGGTTCGCCGCGTGGGATCTGGCCTTCCACATGATCCCGATGGCGCTGATCGATCCCGGTTGGTCCAAGCGCCAGCTCCTGCTCCTGATGCGCGAGTGGTACCAGCACCCCAACGGACAGCTTCCGGCCTACGAGTGGTCGATGGGCGACGTGAACCCGCCCGTCCACGCGTGGGCCGTCTGGCGCGTCTACCAGATCGACCGCGACCACCACGGCGGTGCCGACATCGACTTTCTCGAGCGCGCGTTTCACAAGCTGCTGCTCAACTTTACGTGGTGGGTCAACCAGAAGGACGCCGAGGGCGACAATGTCTTTCAGGGCGGATTTCTGGGGCTGGACAACATCGGCGTGTTCGACCGCAGCGAGGGCGTGCCGGGCGACGCGCAGCTCGAGCAGGCCGACGCGACGGCGTGGATGGCGATGTACTGCCTCAACATGCTCGCCATCGCCATCGAACTGGCCCAGTCGCGCCCGGCCTACGAGGACGTGGCGACCAAGTTTTTCGAGCACTTCGTCGCCATCGCTCAGGCCATCAACGACACCAAGGGGCCGGGCCTGTGGGACGACGACGACGGCTTCTACTACGACGCCCTCTACGCTCCCGACGGCTCGGCTCGCCTGCTCCGGACGCGCTCGTTCGTCGGCCTGATTCCGCTCTTCGCCGTCGAAACCATCGAACCCGAGGCGTTCGCCGCGCTGCCCCGGTTCACGCGGCGGATGCGGTGGTACCTCGACAACCGGCCCGAGATGATGGAGCACCTGACGTTCCTGCGCGACTATGGGCAGGGCGACCGCTGCCTGCTCTCGGTCGTCAACCAGAAGCGCCTGCGCCGCATCCTCGGGCGGATGCTCGACCCCGACCAGTTCCTGAGCGACTATGGCCTGCGCAGCCTGTCCAAAGAGCACGAGGCCGATCCGTTCGTGTTCGAGATCGCCGGAGAGACGCACCGCGTGGCCTACACGCCCGCCGAGTCCACGTCCGGCCTGTTCGGAGGCAACTCGAATTGGCGCGGTCCGGTCTGGTTTCCGCTCAACTACCTGATGATCGAGTCGCTCCAGAAGTTCGACCACTACTACGGCGACCGCTTCACCATCGAGATGCCGACCGCATCCGGCCAGCCCAAACGCCTCTGGGACGTTGCCGGTGACCTCTCGCGCCGCCTCACCGCCCTCTTCCTACCCGACGAGCACGCCCGACGCCCCGCCCACGGCGATTCCGACCTCTACCAGCGCGCTCCTCACTGGCGCGACCACGTCCTGTTCTACGAATACTTCCACGGCGACACCGGCAAGGGCCTGGGCGCAAGCCACCAAACCGGCTGGACGGCCCTCGTCGCCAAGCTGATTCAGCAAAGCGGTGGGCGTGACGCGTCGAAGCGCTAGAGCAGCTACACGCACGACGGTGACCCGACTGATGCGTTCTCGAAGCCTCGTGAGCAAGACGTCGCGTTGAGTGCGAGGAACGAGGGGCAACAGGTCGTCGATGTCGTTGCTCGGAGCCGAAAGCAGAACCAGACTCAGGCTCGATGCCCGCCAGAGTTCTGCTGATGCTGCATCCCTCTGTCCATCGTGAGCATCACGTCGAACTCAGCCTCGGCGAGCCGCAACAGCCGCCCAGTTCTTGACTCCGCTCCATCCGCGTTCAGGCACGGTGAAGCGCTTCGCTCACCACCTCAGAGTCGAGCGACCACTTCAACCTTCGAGGTTGATTGCCGTACCGCCACCGATTTATGAGAGTAGAGAGCGTCAGCCTTCTACTCGGCGCAAACGGATACGGAGCACATACTCACCAATCTCCGTCTCCAACACAGCGTCCTGTTCGCCTTCCGGCTCCATCTTAGAACCCAGCGTTTCGCCGTAGATGTAGGCGCGGTGGGTGTCGAGGGCGGCGGTGAGTTCTTCGGAGTCCGTCGTGAGGCGTAGGGCGATGCGGTCGGATACGTCGAGTCCGGCGTCTTTGCGGAGGTTTTGGATGCGGTTGACGGTTTCGCGGGCCAGGCCTTCGGCGATCAGGTCGTGGCGTGAGGGCGGTGTCGAGGGCTACGGTGATGCCGCTCTGGCTTGCCACGAGCCAGCCTTCGACGCCTTCGCTCTTGACGGTCAGGTCGCCTTCTTCGAGGACGAGCAGGGTGCCGTCCAGGTCGAGGGTGACGCTGCCGCTGGCGACGTACTCGTCGACTTCGCCGTCGGTCATGGCGGCGATGCGGGCGGCGGCGGCTTTCATGCCTTTGCCCAGCTTCTTGCCCAGGACGCGGAAGTTGGGGGCGACCGAGCGGGTGACGAAGTCGCTGCCCGAGTCGACGTATTCGATGGCTTTGACGTTGACTTCGTCCAGGATCACGCCTCGGACGGCTTCGACATCGGCCTGGGCGGCGTCCGTTCCGACGACGACGAGCAACCGTTGGAGCGGCTGGCGGACGCCTTGGGCGGCTTCGTTGCGCAGGCGCAGGGTGAGCGACGAGATCGTGCGCGCCAGTTCCATCCGGCGTTCGAGGTCCAGGTCGCGCGCTGACTCGTCGGCGTCGGGGAAGCGGCTGAGGTGGACGGACTCGGGCACGTCGCCTGGGACGACCGAGGTCAGTTTGCGATAGAGGTCGTCGGCGAAGAACGGGGCGATGGGGCTGACGACATGGGCCAGTCCGAGCAGGCAGGCGTGGACGGTGTGGTAGGCGGCGAGCTTGTCGGCGTCGGATTCGCCTTTCCAGAAGCGGCGGCGGCTGCGGCGGAGGTACCAGTTCGAGAGGTCGTCGGCAAACGTTTCGGCGGCCCGAGCGGCTTTGGTTGGGTTGTAATCGGCGAGGGCTGCGTCGGCTTCGGCGTAGAGGCCGTGGAGGCGGCTGACGATCCAGCGGTCGAGTTCGGGGCGGCCTGCGAGGTCGGGGGCGGTCGACCAGTCGGGGGCGTCGAGGGCGGCGTAGGTCGAGAGGAAGGAGTAGACGTTTTCGAGGGTGCCGAAGAACTTGCTGCGCGTCTCCTGCAGGCCTTTTTCGTCGAAGCGCAGGTTCTCCCACGGCGGCGCGTTGCTCATCATGTACCAGCGCACCACGTCGGCTCCGTAAGCGTCGAGCGTGGCGAACGGGTCGACGGCGTTGCCCTTGGACTTGGACATCTTCTCGCCCTTGGCGTCGAGGACGAGTCCGTTGACGACGACGTTGCGGTAGGCCACGCTGTCTTCGAGCAGGACGGCGATGGCGTGGAGCGTGTAGAACCAGCCGCGCGTCTGATCGACGCCCTCGGCGATGAAGTCGGCCGGGAAACGACTGCTCAAACCGCTCCTTGTTTTCGAACGGGTAGTGCCACTGGGCGAACGGCATCGCCCCGCTGTCGAACCACACGTCGATCAGGTCGGGCGTGCGCCGCATGGTGCCGCCGCTGCCGTCGGGCCACGTGATGGCGTCGGCGTAGGGGCGGTGCAGGTCGAGTTCGCCGGTCTCGGGGTTGAGCGCGTCGTCGGGGAAGTCGCCGCCGCACTTGGCGCGCAGCTCTTCGATCGACCCGATGCACTCGACCTGAGTCAGGGTCGCGGTCGGATGTCCAGATCGGGAGCGGCGTGCCCCAGTAGCGGCTGCGGCGCAAGCGCCCAGTCGACGTTGCCGCTGTAGCCACTCGCCCATCCGCCCGGTCCCGACGCCCGGCGGATTCCAGCCGATGGTGTCGTTGAGTTCGACGAGTCGGTCTTTGAAGTCGGTCGTGCGGACGAACCAGCTGCGGACCGGGTACGAGAGCAGCGGCGTGCCCTTGCGCCAGTCGTGCGGGTAGTTGTGGAGGTAGGTTTCGTGGCGAAACATCAGGCCGCGTTCGCGCAGGTCGCGGGCGAGAGGTTTGTCGGCCTCCTTGAACCACATCCCGCCGACGAGGGGAACGCCCGGCGAGAACGTGCCGTCGGGTTCGACCGGGTTGAAGAGCGGCATGTCGTGCTTCTGCCCCGTCGCGAAGTCGTCCGCGCCGAACGCCGGAGCCGTGTGGACGACGCCGGTACCGTCCGCTCGTGGTGACGTAATCCGCCGTGACGACCTGCCACGCATTCTCGGCCCTCTCCTCGCCCTCGAACCAGTCGAAGAACGGATGGTACCGCATCCCGACCATCTCGCTGCCCTTCTTCTCGTCGACGATCTGATACTCGGCGTCGCCCAAAACGGCCAGCCGCGCGCGCGCGAGGATCAGCCGCTCGCCCGACTCAGCCAACTCGGCCGTCACGTAATCGACGTCCGCGCCGACCGCCATCGCTGTGTTACGAGGGCGTCGTCCACGGCGTCGTCGTCCACATCAGCAGGAAAGTGTTCTCCTTCTCCTTTCACTTTCGCCTTGACGTAAATGGAAGGGTCCTGCACCTCTTTGTAGCCCAGGCTGACTTCGTGCGACGACAGGACGGTGTTGTTGGCCGGGCTGTACCACTGGATTTTGTAGCCCTGGTAGAGCAGGCCCTTGTCGAACAACCGTTTGAGCAGGTGCCAGACGCTTTCGATGTACTCGTTCTCGAACGTGACGTAGGGCGCATCCAAGTCGACCCAGTAGCCCATGCGCTGCGTCAGATCGTCCCACAGGTGCTTGTATTTGAGGACGCTCGCGCGGCAGGCGGCGTTGTACTTGGCGATGCCGTATTCCTCGACCTGGTGGCGGCCTTCGAGCCCAAGCGCCTTCTCGACTTCGATCTCGACCGGCAGGCCGTGCGTGTCCCAGCCCGCTTTGCGCTCGACGCGGTAGCCTTTGAGCGTTTTGTAGCGGCAGAACACGTCCTTGACCGTGCGGCCCATGACGTGGTGGATGCCGGGGCGACCGTTGGCCGTCGGCGGGCCTTCGTAGAACGCAAAAGAGGGCGCGTCGGGGCGCTCCATGCTGCGCTCGAACGTGCGGTGCTCGGTCCACCACGCGCGGAGATCGTCCTCGCGCTCTCTGGCGGGGCGGGTGTCGGGAGCGGGGAGCGTCGGGCGGTCTGGGGAGGCCATGCGGAATCGGTCGAAATCGATCCGAAAGATAACGGGACCGCTTCGGCAGGCGTGCCAAGTCTCGAAGACTTGGCGTGTTGCGCGCTCCGCTCGTCCCTATCCTT
The DNA here is from genome assembly GCA_963815505.1 of Rhodothermales bacterium. Classification (GTDB taxonomy): domain Bacteria; phylum Bacteroidota; class Rhodothermia; order Rhodothermales; family BA12; genus CAXBBB01. The sequence continues at coordinate 61,759 of CAWFGU010000012.1, read as the reverse complement.
GGACTCCCCTTTCTCCTGCTCCATGACTCTCTGCCGCGTCGTCGGAACGGCCGTTGCGCCGCGCAAGGATGCCACGTTGCGTCCGGCCAAGATGCTCGCCGTCCGCACGCTCTCGGCCGACGGGAGCGTGAGCGGCGGGATTCAGGTGGCGCTCGATCCAGGCTTCGGCGCGGGCGTGGGCGATGCCGTTTTGACGGCCAAGGAAGGCGCGGTGAGCGAGCAGCTGATGGGCGAGCCGACGCCTGCCAATCTCGTCATTATCGGTGTCGTCGAGGATTGGACGGTCGAGGGCTGATGCGGAGTTTGAAAGCTGTCAGGTTTGCGCTACCTACCGCGCTACGACGACGACTCGGCTGACGACTCCGCTCAGGCGTGACGGCGCGGACGAGGTAGAGGCCCGGCGCGTGCGGCGATGTGTCCCACTCGGCGGTTTCGCTTGCAACGTTGAGCGTGGCGACGCGGCGGCCGGTCAGGTCGAATACGTCGGCCTGGATCGTTCCCGTGGGCAGGGTGACGAAGACGTGCCCAGCGGCAGGGTTGGGGTGGGCCGTTAGTTCTGCGCTTGGTGGGGTCGACGACTCGGACTCCCCGACGAAGACCGGCTCGTTGAGCATCAGCAGCCCGCGGGCCGTTGCCACGAATATGCGGTAGCCGTCGAAGCCTGAAGAGCGTATTCCGGCTGCCGAAAGTCTCCGTGACATCCCGCCAGGAGACTGGTAAATGCGCTTCATCTCGGTCGTGCCTTCGTCGATGCACCACACCTCATCTCGGGTGACCACGCACATGTTGAGCGCTCCGACGAGGCGAGCGCCTGCGAGGTCGAGGCTGTCGGGGAGCGTCCATCCCTCGTCCGGGTTGGCTACCGTGCTCGACAGCCCGCGTAGCACGGTGTGACCAGCTAGAGCGCCGAGAATGGGAATGGGCGTCGCCGAAGCATTTGCCTTCCCCATGCGGATCGACTCGGATCCATACTCGATGCTGCGCACCGGTCCGACAGCCCTGGTGTCTACCCTGATCGTCCAGGTGGCTCCGCTGTCGGCCGAAGCGTAGATCCCATCGCTTCCGCCAGCGAGAATAGATGATTCGAAGGACGCGGGTTCGGGATCGAAGAATCCCTGTTCTGAAACGCGCTCAAAAGTAAACCCGCGGTCAGTTGATCTCGCGGTCCCACCTTGCTCACTGGTCGCGATCATCAGTCCATCGCCGCTTGCGACAAAGGAGGCGTTCCCCAGCTCATCGTTCAGGTAGCGCCACTCGCCCTGCTCCCAGATCGCTCCGCCCGAACCGAAAAGGTCGTCTATCTCGACTAGAAACTCGTCTCCCTCCAGGCCCCACCCCCAAGGCGTTCGCTCGATGTGCGTTACCAGATCAGGGTGCTCTGGCGAAGGCGCGGCGGCGAGCGTCCACTCGGGGCGGCATCGCGGCTCGACGCACGGCATCTCCAGATTCCACAATCCGAGATCGGTGAGCGCGAGAGGATCCGATGCATAGGACGAACTCAAGACGTGTACGGTTTGCATACCGAATCCTACCTCGCCGGTCTGCCCACTCGACCGGTCGATTCGGGCTACGCCGGGCACCGTACAATCGCCTGGACCGTCGATCAGGACGACGCATTCGGAGACGGAAGAGACCAGGATGCGGCTGCTCGTCGCGGCCAGCGAGCGGACTGCTGCGTCGCCGGGCGCGTCGTACAACCGGTCGAAGCGGTATACCCCACCGCCTGTCGGCACGTACCGGTCCACCTGCCCGTAGCGTCCGACGAGCACTTCGCCCGAAGTGATCTGGAGCGCGGTCGCCTGCACGTCGGGCGCTTGGGGACCGTAGCACTTCACTTCGGTCTGCTCGTTGTAGGTCGCCCACGTTCCATTCGGCGCGCGCACGTGGAGGCCGCCGACGGAACACCACAGGGTGCCCAACTCTCCCGACGCTGCCACGATCGTCCCGTCGGGCAGCGCATCTATCGAACGCACCTGCGCGGAGAAGCGCCTCTCTGTGCCGGGGCCACCGAGCGTGTCCCAGAGGGCAGACGCGACGTTCCATTCGAGAAGGCGACTCTGGCGGGTGAAGTTGGGCCGCTGCCCGACTCCGGCAGCATACACGCGCCCGTTTTGCGCTCGAAACACGCGGCTCCCTCCAACGCCGACCGCATCCCAAACTGCTCCTCCGTCGCGCGTCACGTACTGCGGATAGTCTCCCCCGCTCGATCTGCCTGTGGCGACGAGCGTTGTATCGTTGACCCGGGCGACCGAGTGTAACGCCTCCGGTCCACGCACCAGAAATGTCCACGTAGCCCCGTCGTCGGTCGACCGGTAGATGCCCGCGTCCGTCGCGGCGAGGGTTTCGCCCCCAGCGTTAGAGAAGCCGTTGACCCCGTCCAGGTCGACGACCGTCCACGTGTCGCCGCTGTCGGCGGAGCGGCCCATACGTCCGATCTCGTCAACGGCCAGCAGCGCGCCAGACTCAGTCGTGTGCAAGACGGGCAGCAGACCGCCGGGCGGTCCGCCGACGTTGGTCCAGTCGATTTGCTGCGCATGGAGCGGCACGCCGATCAGCAGGAACGCGCAGATGAGGTATCGCATGAGAACGGAGGATGAAACTGATCCAATCTCCGCACGCGACGACGGCTTTCCAAACGAAAAGGTGTTACGAAACGTGTGGGTGTTACGAAACGCTCCGCAGCAGCGCGCCCTTCGAGCGTCAGACCCGGCCCGAACGCCATCGCGACGCCCCAGCCCAGATCCTCGCCCGCCTGGACGCGGTCGAGGTAGCGGCGCAGCACGAACAGGATCGTGGCGGACGACATGTTGCCATAGTCGCGCAGAACCGTCATGCTCTCGGCCACGTCGGCTTCGCCCAGCCCGAGCAGCCGCACGAACGCGTCGACGACGGCCTTTCCGCCGGGGTGGATCGCCCACCAGCCGAGGCCCGACTCGTTCAGCCCGTGCGGGCCGAGCAGCATCTCGAGGTATTCGGGCAGCTTGCGCGCCAGGACGACGGGCACGCGAGGCGAGAGCGTCATGTCGAAGCCCGTGTTGCCCACGTCCCACGTCATGTGCTCCATCGAGTCGTCGTCGAGCAGGGCGCGCTCGTCGACCAGTTCGATCGTGCCGGGCTTGCTCTGGCCGCTAACGATGGCAGCGGCGCATCCGTCGGCGAACAGCGCGTTGACGACGGCCTGGGCCATGCTGTCGCTCGTCTGGAAGTGGATCGTGCACAACTCGCAGCACACGACGAGGACGACGGCATCTGGATCGACGGCGACGAAGCCGCGCGCTACGCGCAGGGCGTTGAAGGCGGCATAGCAGCCCATGAAGCCCACCTGAACGCGCCGCGTCGACGGTGGTAGGCCGAGCCGCTTGACCAGTTCGATGTCGGGGCCAGGCGCGTAGAATCCCGTACAGGTGGCATAGACGACGTGCGTCACCTCGCCGGGATCGCGACCTGCCCGCTCCAGCGCTTCCCTCGCGACCCGCTCGGCAAGAGGCACGGCAACTTCGCGGTAGAGCGCGTTGCGCTGCGCCGTCGTCGGGGCCGGTTCGAGCCGCCAGTTGGGCGGGTAGAAGGTAAAGTCGGCCGGATCGTCGCGCGTGTAGTCTTCGATGGCGCTGTAGCGCGTGCCGATGGTGGTGCGGTCGTACAGGTCGGGAATCGCGTCGCGCACGCTCTCAGGCAGGCTCTCGACGCGCGCCATAAAGTCCGCCGCCTCGACCGACGTGCGGCTGTGCTCGGGGTTGCCGGTGGCGATGGCTTCAATGGTCATGGGCGTCGTCGGAGGATGGACAGCTGCCAACGCCCGCTCGCCCGATTGGACCCCACGTTACCGAACCACGACGACCTGCCGCGTCTGTGTCTCCGACCCGGCGCGCAATCGCACGAGGTAGACACCCGCGCTAAGTCCGCCCGGCCAGGCAGCTTCGCGCCAGCCCTGCGGCTGATTACCCTCGGCCAGGATCGCGATGCGACGGCCCAACAGGTCGTACGCTTCCATCCGCACGTCACCCGAGCGCGGCAGGTAGAAGCGCAGCCGCGACGGTCCGCTGACGGGGTGCGGTGAGGGCGAGAGCAGCGTCAGCGACTGGGGCGTTTGAGCGGCCTGGTCCGACGTGATCGTTTGGGTAACCGAGAAGCGCCGCGCGCCGCTGCGAATCGTGTCCGCCCTTCTGCGAGCGCAGGACGACGCGCCAGAAGTACGACCCGGCGTCGATGGCGTCGACGGTCATCGACGTGGCCGAGCCGCCGCCGCCATAGACGGGCGTAAAGGCGGCGGGCGAGCGAAACGCGGCGTCGGTCGCGATCTCTACGTCTCCGCGCAGTCCGGCCGGCGCATTCCAAAACAGGCGCGGCGCGCGGTCGAACGTCGACGCGTCGGACGGGCTGAGCAGGACGGGCGCGTCGATGACGCCTTCGCCGCTGGCGACGATGCGAAAGACGGTCCCTGTCTCGGGCAGCGGCTGAGCGTAGGGCGGAGCCGTCGCCCCGTTCCAACTCACCAGCACGAGGCGCGCGAAGCAGTTCGTGGTTCCGAGTCTGGCCCAGGGATCTACCGTCACGCCGTCCCCGTAAGGCGTCGTAACCCGCCGTGCCGGGTGTCATGTCGAGTGGGTTCGTAGACGTAGATCCAGTCGGTGTACGGGATCGTTTTCGAGCGGACGAAACGGGCGAGTCGAGCGTCGACAGGTTGAAGACGCGTCCATCGCCGCCATCTTCGCAGGATCGAGTCACGGATGCCGGGAATCAGTTTCATGTCGTCGGAGGAGTCGCCGGGCGTGTGAGGTAGGCGAAATCCACAGCTCGAAGGGAAGGGCCATGGCGGGCACGGTCCTGGCCGAAGATGCCGTGACGGCGGCGACCGACCCTCGGTCGGTAAACCGGATCTCGATCGTGCGTCCCAGAAGGAGCGCTGGGCCTCTGTCGCGCAACGCTGCGGCTCAGGAACTGCTCGTACGAACCCGCGCCTCCTCCTGCGTGGATCAACCAGCGGCCGGGCCGACCTGCTGAGCGTCTGTCGGGTTGCGTTCGGGAATGGGAAAGCCCGCAAACTGCGCAGCCCCTCCGGTCGGGAGACGCGAGGGTCCGGCGGCGTTGGCCGACACCTCGAAGCTGACGATTTTCCCCTGATCGTAGGGCGCGAGCGTGTTGCGGGCGACGGTGAACGCGACCGGATCAGCCCACGGTCCGCGCTCGAACCCGGCGGCGTAGCGCGTGCGGACGGAGTATTCGCCCGGCGCAAGCGTGACCCGAGCGCGGTTGGCGTAGACGCGCGTGGTGTCGCTGAACTCGCCTCGTGCCACCTGAATCTCGACGCGATCATCGGCCCTCAGGATCGAAGCCAGCAGCTCGACTGGTCCCTCGGCGATCGTGGCTCCGGCGATGGGCGTGATCAACCCCGGCGTGCCCTGAGGCAGCACGAACGCGGGGGGATTGGCGAAGTCGGTGTCGAACTGCTCGGTGACTTCGGCTACGTCCTTGCGCAGTTCGGTGATCGAGTCGAGGTGGTCGGCTCCCCTGCTCCACACGATGGCGAACTGGATCGTCTGCTCGCCGCCGGATTCGAGCACGAACGGTCCCGTGCTCATTTGCTGGCGGCGGTCACTGGGGGCGTTGGACTGACCGGCACCGTCGACATCGAACTCGCTCCAGAACGAGCGCGTGACCGGATCGCCGGGCCACTTAAACGTCGTCACCTTCTGATCGGCGAAGCACGCCAAGCCATTGTTACTCGGCCCGTAGCCATTGCCACAGTCGACCATTGGCTTGCCATCCTGCCAGATGCCTTGGAGATAATTATACCAATCCAGACTGCTCGCGCGCGGATTGCCGGTCGGACCGGAGGAGCTATTGTAATAGAAAGACACGTCCATTCCGCGCCGCCTGCGGTCGGGGTGAGCGGTGCCATCGGGATCGGTCCACGTCTGTCCGGGCGCATCGACGAGCGGGCCTTGGACGAAGCTGATGCCGAGCGCGGGAGGCGCGCTGCCGTAGCCGTCGCTGCCTTCGTCTTCGTTGTCGCCGTTGTAGACGTAGATCATGTCCAACGTCGTGTCCGCGCCGACGTAGTCGTCGCTCGCGTTGCCCAAATCGGGATCGGACCAGTAGCCGAAGTAGGTGTCGGTCAGGTCGGATGGGCCGCGTTTGAACAGGCGGTAGCGGTAGAACGTCGTGTTGTCTAGCGCTCCGGCGGCGAGGTAGGCATAGGCCGTCGCGTGCAGCTCAATGCCCATCGGCGCGGATCCGGTCGACTCGTGCGGACCGGCCGCGTCGTTCATGATCCACCACGCCATCTGATCGCCGACCAGGTCGGGCCGCTCGCCCGCGCGCAGGTCGATGAGGCGAGCCTTGCGCTGATCCAGCGGCTGATTCATCACGTCGACGCGCGCCATCTCTCCGACCTCGTCCGTCACGCCGTCGCCGTCGTTGTCCAGCCCGTCGGACGCAGCAGGCGTGAGCGTCGGAGCGCCCAGCCCGGTCGGCCACGAGAGTAGATCCGGCGTCGCGGCCACCAGTCCGCCCTGCACGACGCGCCGGATGTCCTCGCGGCTGACGACGTAGATGCGGTCGTAGCGCGCGTTGGTGCACGTCGCGTCCTCGGCAGCGCCCGACTCGGTCAGCGGTCCCGGATAGAACTCCCACGGCCCATAGTCGGTAGCGGCCAGGCGGATCTCTCCGTCGACCTTGCCGCCGATCCACAGGCCGGAAGCGAAGATGGCGTTGGGCGTAACCGGGCGTCCCGATGCGGCTTTGGGCACGTTGTAGACGTTGCCCGCGCCTCGCCAGAACAGGCCGCCGGCGTTGTAGAGCCGCGCCCTGACGTTGTTCACGTCGAGGTCGGCCGTCGCCGTGCCGGTCGTGGTGCACGTGCCCGCCGTCTGGGCGGACGCGGTCGGGGCGATCAGCAGAAATACGAAAACGAAACGGTAGACGTGGCGCATGCGCGAGCGAGGTGGGTGCACGGTCAGTATATCTACACCGCCGTTTCTTCATCGTCCGCTGGCTTGGCCGAACCGGCGAGCCGTCGCAGCGCGCGCGTGGATTGTACCCTGCGGCCTCCAGCGGTCGACGCGAGCCCAAAAGACAGCGTCGCCTCTCGCGCGCAGAGCAAGCCTGGATGCGCCCTACACCGGATCTGCGGTCCGATTCGCACGGTGAATCCGCAGAGCAGGCGGCGTGGGGCGCGTATATTTGGGCGTTACCCGTGAACGAGCCTTTCCGAGCAGCAGCCGGGGCGGCTCGTTCCCTTTTTCTACCCGAACCAACCCGCCACGACCGCTATGGGCGCAATGACCAAGATCCGGGAGAATACCGGAGTCGTTCTCTGGATTCTCGTGATCGCTTTCGGCATCCTCTTCATGTTGCAAGACGCCAACATGTTCGACAGCATCGCCGCCGGAGGCCAGCAGAACGCCATCATCGTCGAGGGCGAACCGGTGACGTACGACGAGTACAACGCCGTTCTCAACCAGCAGACCGAGTTCTTCAACCAGCAGAACCCCAACGCCGGCCCCCAAGAGCGCGATGCCATCGAGGAAGAGGTGTACAACCGCATCGTCGAGGACAAGCTGCGCGAGCGCGAGATGAACCGGCTCGGGCTGACCGTGAGCGATGCCGAAGTGCAGCAGCTCGTCGTCGGGCCGAATCCCCACTTCATCGTCCGCCAGTACTTCGCCGACGGGCAAGGCGGCGTCGACCAGGCGCGCTTGCAGGCGTTCTTGGACGACGACACGCAGCGCCAAAACGTGATCGGCCTGACCCAGTACATCCGCCAGGCGCGGCGCCAGGAGAAGTTCGAGCAGCTCATCGCCAGCCTCGCCCGCGTCTCGGACGCCGACGTGATGGCCGAGTACACGCGCCGCAACCAGTCGGCCCAGGCTGACGTGGCCATCCTGCCGTTCGCGACGATCTCGGACGTAGACGTGACCGACGCCGAAGTGCGCGACTTCTACGACGACAACCGCGACGATTGGAGCCGCGCACGCACGCTCGAGATCACGATGGGGGCGATTAGTAAACAGCCGACGGCCGCCGACTCGTCGATCATCCGCGGCGAGCTGACGCGCCTCAAGAGCCGCTTCCAAACGGCCCGTAACGATTCGATCTTCCTGGCCCGCAACGACAGCCGGACGCCCTACACCGGGTCGTTCCGCAACGCGAGTGCCCTCCCTCCCGCCGTCGCCTCGGCCATCTTTCCCAATCCGACCATCGGCGAAGTCGTCGGGCCGGTCTTCGGAGCCGACCAGGCGTACCTCGTCAAGGTCGAAGCCGTCCAGCCGGGCGATACCGAACTCGCCAGCGCGCGCCACATTCTGATCCAGGCCGAGGAAGGGGACGCGACCGCACGCGACGCGGCGCGCAGTCAGATCCAGAACTTCCGCACGCAGATCGAAAACGGCGCCTCGTTCGACGCTCTGGCCCGTCAGTTCTCGCAAGATCCCGGCTCGGGCGCGCGCGGCGGCGATCTGGGCTGGTTCGGACGCGGACGCATGGTCGCTCCGTTCGAAACCGCAGCGTTCGACAACCCGGTCGGATCGCTCGTCGGCCCGGTCGAGACGCAGTTCGGTTTCCACCTGCTGCGCGTCGACGGACGAACGAACCAGGAAGTCAAAGCTGCCGTCTACGCCCTCGACATCGAAGCCGACCCGACGACGCTCCGCGATGCCGAGACCGCTCTGCGTGACCTGGCTTACGAAATCGAAGAGCAGGGCATCGAAGGCGGAATGGGAGAAGCCGAGCGCCTGGGTATCACGGCCACTACGGAAACGGTGACCGACGAGCAGGACGTTTTCCCGTCGCTCGGACGCAGCCTACGCGTGCAGCGCTTCTTGCAGCGCGCCGACGCAGGCGATGTGTCCGAAGTGCTCGAACTCAACGACCAGTTGCTCGTGATCGCCGTGCGCGAAGTGACGCCCGCAGGTTTCGAAGCCTTCGCCGACGTGGAAGCCGAAGCGCGCGGACGTGCGCTGCGTGCCAAGCGCGAAGGAGTCGCCCGCCAGCGGCTGCGCGATGCGCTCGCCAGCGGCGGATTCGACGCCGTCCGCAGCCTGCCGGGCGTGTCGGTGAATAACCTCAACGTGCGCGCCGCTTCGCCCGTCCTGGGAATGGCCGGGCCAGCCGCGCGCGCCGTCGGCGCCATCCTCGCCACATCCAGCGGCCAAACGACACCTGTCGTCGCGAGCGAGTCGGCTGCCGTCGTCGCGCGCGTCACTCAGGCCGCCGCGACGCCCGAGATGCCCGAAGCGACCAAAACGAGCCTGCGCAACGAACTCGAGTCGCGCAAGCGCCAGACCGTCCGCGCCGAGTTGATGCGCTCGCTCCGCGAGAAAGCCGACGTGGAAGACCGACGCGTTCGCACCTAACGAACGAGGAGCTTGCTTGCGGGCGTCTCGGCTTCGGTCGGGACGCCCGTTCTGCGTCTGAACACGTTCGGTGAGTCTACGCTGAACAATGTTCAGGTGAGGCGGACGCGTCCGCAATCCAGACGGCGTATCACCCAATAGCGCAACACATCGACGGCGCCGGATTTTCAGTCAGTGAGCGGTCGAACGATGTCAGCCCTCCCCAAGTCGACCTCTTCGAGTGGGCGTAGGAGACCGCTCTTACTCTGAGCACCGAGCCTGTCACGCTACCTACCTTTCGCGCCGCCACGTCAGCCGCACTGCGGGCGCATACGCATCGACGAGCCACGCCGACGCACGCCTGACGCCCGGCACCCACACGATGGTATCGCCTGCGCAGACGACGGGCCACCCGGAGCGCTCGGAAGCCTGGACACGGTGATCGGTCAGCACGTCAGACACCGATTTGGTCTGCCCGCCCAGCGTTCGAAGCGTATCGCCTGCTTTCCATTGGCGAAGCGTGAGCGGCCACGGCGCGCCAGCGGCCAACCATGCGTCCGAAGAATCACGCGGTAACGACTTGGGCCGTGAATCAGGCTCGCTCGCGTTTAGGAGATACCCGTTCCACGTCGATTGGCTGTCCGGAAAAAGAGCGCGCGGCTGCTGGAGCGCAAGCGGACGGCGGACAAAGCGTAAGGCGGTCTCCTCTCGCCATGCGACGGCGTCACCGAACGCGACATACTTGCCTTTTTGCGCGTCGATCAGATGCGCCACCTGAGCGATGCGCGCCTGAGTGGGCCGCACGCCCAGCAGCCTACGAAGTGCGCCGGTCAGCACCAGGTCACGCAGCGTCGGATGAGCATCTCGGAGCGGCTCGAGCAGCAGCAGATCGCCGACGGCGGCGCGCGACCATACGTCTCGCAGTTGCGGCTCGATCAGGTCGGCGTACTGCCGCTCGAGCAGGCTGGCCGTCCGCGCGACTGGAGCCGAGCCGCCGGATCGTCGGAGTAGCGCGCGCACATGGGTGCGGTCGTAAGCCTCGGACGCGTTGGATGCGTCTTCGCGCCAGTCAAGTCCATGCCGCTCAGCATAGGCGCGCACGTCGTCGCGGCCGAGGTGGAGCAACGGACGCACCAACTCGGCGGTGCCAAACTTCCGCGCGGGTTTCATGCCGCCCAATCGGTCCGGCCCGGCTCCGCGCAACAGCTTGAGGAGGATGGTCTCGGCCTGGTCGTCGCGGTGGTGCGCCGTAGCGACGGCGCCGAAGCGATGTCGGTCTGCCAACGTCCGAAACCAATCGTAGCGAACGCGCCGCGCCCACGCCTGCCGGTTCGAGCCTGGAGCGGCGGACCGCACACGCCGGACGGCCAGCCGCACGCCCCACCGCGCGCAGAGATCGCGCACGAGCGCCTCGTCGGCGTCCGATGCTTCGCCGCGCAGCCCATAGTTGACGTGCGCCGCCGCCACCTTTCCCCTCTCGTCGCTGTGAGCGAGCGCGTGAAGCAAGGCTACGGAGTCCATCCCTCCGCTCACGCCGACGAGCACGTGCCCCCCTGTGCGGGTGAGTTCCAGGACGGCAGCGGCGACCGGGTCATCCACGACCGAAGCGCCGGTCCAGGTCGCCCAGCGTGAGTTGAATCAGCGTGGGTCGGCCGTCAGGAGCGGCGAACGGTGTCGCGCAGGCGAACAGCTCGTCTACCACGTCGCGCATGCGAGGCGAGTCGAGTGTCGTTCCGCGCCGCAACGCTCGACGCTTGGCGATACTCCGGGCGAGCGCGACGGTCGGCGCGACAGGTTCGTCGTCCTGCATCTCGCGGTATTGATCGAGCACGTCCTCGAGCAGCGTATGTGCTTCGCCTACTGACACGTCGGTCGGCAGGCCTGTCACGACGACGGCGCGTCCACTCCCCACCGAGAGCGTAAAACCCAGCGCGCGCAGGCGCGGCAGCAGCGTTTTGAGCAGCGCCAGATCCGGCGCGCTGAACGTGTACGTTTCGGGCATCATCTGCTGCGACAGTGCCAGACCGTCCTGAAGCGCGTCCAGCGCCCGCTCGTAGACGATCCGCTCGTGCGCCGCCTGCTGATCGACGATGACGATGCCCGACCGTGTCGACGCCAGGATATAGGCGCCGTGCAGCTGGACCAGCACGTCGTCCGAGGCGCGCGGAGGAGCCGACGCATCGTCGCCCGCGAATAGCGATGGCAACGAGGTAGGCGCTTCCGGGCGAAACAGCAAGTCGCTCTGCTCGATGGGCGACAGAGGAGAAGCCCCGCCTCCCCGCTCTGGCTGAGGGCGAGGCGATGACGAAAAACCTGCCGAACTCGGAGACGGTACGCTCGGAGCGCGAGGCGACGCAGGCATCGACCATCCGCCCGACGGTCTCTCCGGCATGGACGGAGCAGTGGGACGAGCGGCGGTTTCGTCCTCGACCTCGTTCAAAGGCGCCTGATCAAGCAGACTGTTTCCCGTCGACGCATCCGGCGTGACGCGGTCAACGGACAAGCCGCCCATGCTCATCGCCCGGCGCGTGACGGCGCGTACGAATGCGTAGATGCCCTGGTCATCGTCGAACTTGATCTCGGCCTTGGTCGGATGCACGTTTACGTCGACGTGGCGCGGGTCGAGGTCGAGAAACAGGACGTAGAACGGATGGGCGTCCCCCCCGATCAGTCCCTCATAGGCCGAACGGACGGCGTGTTCGATCGACCGGTTGCGCACGTAACGTCCGTTGACGAACACGTGCTGCAAGCCCCGCTGCTTGCGCGCCAGTTCAGGCCGGCCGAGTAACCCACGCGCCGTGAGATAGCTGGTCGACTCCTCGACTTCGATCAGCTCGCGCGCGTAGTCGTCGTCCCAAAGCGCCCGAATGCGTGCCCTCAGTGCGTCGTAGAAGGAGCCGTGAGGATGGGCGTGGAGACGGTACACATCCTCGTCGCCGTTGAGAAAGGCGAATGCGACGCGTGGATGCGAGAGGGCGAGCGTCTGGAATGCGTCGAGAAGGTGCCGGTACTCGGTCGCCGGTTTCTTGAGAAAGGCCCGCCGCGCCGGCACGTTGTAAAACAGGTTGCGGACCGACAGGCTGGTCCCCGGCGGCGTCGCGACCGGCTCGTTGGCGACGACTTCGCCTCCCTCGACTGCCAGCCGAACGCCCGAACCGTCCTCCACCCGTCGCGTCTTGATCTCGACCCGCGCGATAGACCCGATCGACGCCAGCGCCTCGCCTCGGAAGCCCAGCGTCCGGAGCGTGTCCAGATCCTCTACCGCGCGAATCTTGCTCGTTGCGTGCCGCCGCAGGCACGCCATCGCATCCGACGGGCTCATGCCCGATCCGTCGTCGATTACCTGCATCAGTTCGCCCCCGGCGCCCTTGACGACGACCGTGACGCTGCGCGCTCCGGCGTCGAGGCTGTTCTCGATCAGTTCTTTGAGCGCAGACGCGGGGCGCTGTACGACCTCGCCCGCGGCGATTTTATTCGCCAGCGTTTCGGGCATCAGGCGAATGATGCCGTCGGCGGCTTCGGATGGGGAGGTGAGAGACAAGGGCAGCGCTACGATCCGAGCCACGCCGACCACGTCGCGCCGATGTTGTCGAGGGAGTTGAGAATGAAGAGTGCGATCACCACCATCGCGCCGTAGAGCAGCGCTTTGGTGGGCGACGACCGCTTCTGCGTTTTGCGCGCCACTCGCATCTTGCTACGCAGCGACTCGTCGCGGCGGGGGTCATAGTAGCGTGGTTCGTAGTCGAAACGGCGGGGTCGGGGGCGGCTTCCGGAAACGAAGAATCCCATGGGTCGGCACTCGGTCTTGCTCGCGTGGATCAACGAAAAGTGGTCCGCACCGTTCCCCTTCGGGCGTCAGGTGAGCAAGGCCCAGCGCAGGTAGGCGTAGCACAGCGGGGCTGCCACGAGGATCGCGTCGAAGCGGTCCAGCACGCCGCCGTGCCCCGGAAGCACGCGCCCGCTGTCTTTGGCACCAACGGCTCGCTTGATTCGGCTCTCGGCCAGATCCCCCAGCGGACTCACGACGCCGCCGATCAGCGACACGAATGCGACGTGGACGAGCGCAACGTCCAGCCCGAAGCGTGGAAACACGAACAAACCGAACACGACGCCGACCAGAACAGCGCCTATCGCTCCTCCTATGGCACCTTCCCACGTCTTCTTGGGCGAGACGAGCGGCGCCAGAGGGTGCTTGCCGAACGTGCGACCCGAGTAGTAGGCGAACGTGTCGGCTGCCCAAACGGCGAAGAACACCAGAAACGTCAGCCAGAAAGCGTGCGACTGCGAGAACGGCTCGTAGTCCAGTCCCCACCCTTGAAGTTCGAGGCGTAACCGGAGAATGCACGTCAGCAGCGCCGTCGGATACAGCGCTCCGGCCAGCGTGATGCCGATCACAGCGGGAAAGCGATCGTCGGGCCGCGCGAACGGCAGGTAGGCGACGTAGAGCGCTACGCCGACGAACAGCCACGCCTCGGCCAATGGAACGATGGCCTGAGCGACGACGAGAAGCCCAAGCAGCAGACCCCAGCGGCGGTGCACGTTGATGCCCCCTTGCATCGCCAGCGCGTAGAGTTCAGACTGCGCCACGAGGGCCAAAACCGTCACGCCCGCCGCCAGCCACCAACCACCCAGCCACAACAGGGCGACGACTACGATGGCGCCGAAGAACGCCGTCCACACTCGGGTTATGCTCTCGCGCGCCACCTCAGGCGATCGGGCGAACTTCGTCGTCGGTCGATTCCGGGTCTTCGTCGAATGTGAGCGAGATGCTCTCGATGCCCGAGTCGAGCGAGGCTTCGTCCTCCGCGCTCTCGGCATCGGGCGATACGGGGTTAGCCGACATGGCCGCCTCCTCGAGTTCGGCGTCGGTCAGCGGTGCTGCGTCGAGGATCGCGCGCGCCTTGTCAACGTCTTGGGGTTCTACGAGCACGTGCGCGCCCGACAGATCGCCGACGTTGAGGTTGAACGAGTGGTCGCGATGCGTCAGCACGACAGCGCGCAGGTCCTCGTTACCCAGGCGATCGCGCACCAGATCGGCTTCGTAGTCGGTGGCGGACGAGAAAACGATGGTCCAGTCTTCGTATATATCGGGCGTGCTCATGTCGAAGGGAATAGAGGGGGAGTCGGAGTCAGTGAGGCGCCAAGGTACGAGGCTCCGCGTCGCCGATCGTAGCAGATTCGGACGCGGTGGCATGGTGTAACCAAAAGGTCAGCGCTCCCGCCCCGATCAGTCCGAGCCAGAAAGCATATCCGGGCAAGTCGAGCACGTCTAGCGGGTCGTCGACGACTCCGGCGAGTACGACGAGCGATCCGTTGTAGACGAAGTGGACGATTACGCCCGTCCACACGCTGCGCGTCCTCCAGACGGCGTAGGCCAGAAAGCAGCCGAGCAGCGACAGCGCAACGACCTGCGACGCGCGCATGTGATAGAGACCGAAGATCACACCCGACAAGAAAACGCCCCAGCCCGGCCCGGTCGCCCGCTCGGCTTGGCGCTGGAAGTAGCCTCGAAACATCAACTCCTCGAACAGCGCCGGCGTGAGCGCGAGCAGCACCAGATTGATGCCGATGCCCTGCGAGCTGCTCAGCACGCGCTCCATCAGTTCGAGTTGCGACGCTTCGAAGTCGCGCAGCACGTCGGGTAGAGGCAGCGAAGCGTTCCACTCGCCGACGACCTGGACGACCGGAATGAGGCACATCACGATCCCGATAGAGACCATAGAGAACCTGACGCTAGGCTTCGTGCGCACACGCAGGAACGCGTCGGGCTGACTCGTGTGCATCCGCGCCGCCAGCCACGCCACCAATCCCAACCCAACTACCTGCCCGATGGAGTTGGCGCCGAGTAGCGCGCTGGGCCGCGCCATGATGCCCTGCTGCACCTCGATGAGCAGCCGCTCCAGCGACACACCCTGCAACGCCGACAGCGCGACGAGCGCGACGAATCCTGCCACTTGGTAGACGACGAATGCCACCATCAACACCAACACGCCCCAGAACAGAGCAGTCGGCTTGCTCTGCGGATAGGGCTGTTCGACCGGCCCGTCAAGAGGAAAACGAATCGAACGTCGGATAGAAGTCACGGAATGGATCTGGCCGAGCGAAAAGAGTACTCGGCGTCGACGGTAGCTAAGAAATCGGTGGACGCTCGCGTTATCGGCAGCATTTTCTATAGAATAAGCCGAACGCACCCAAAATAACGTCCGCCCTATCAGACCGTTTTGATACGATCTGCAAACCACCGTACATTGTAAACCTCGCACCCGTAGCTCAGATGGATAGAGCGTTGGTTTCCGGTACCAAAGGTCGCAGGTTCGACTCCTGCCGGGTGTACCTACCGCAAGGGCCTAAGTAACTGCAATACAGCTGCTTAGGCCCTTGTCTTTTGATCGACTATCAGACTCTGTCACCTACTGCTATCGGTGCGAGTATACCTGCGCTTGGAAATGCACTGGCTGCGGACGGGGACGAACTACTTCGAGACGAAGACTCACATCCCGCGATCGACGGTCCGCTCGTTTCTGGCCGCTTCTATGTATAGATCGGACGGCTCATCGCACAACGGTGAGCATACGCGCGACTGAGAGCATCTCGCCTTCGAGCCGCACCGCGTACAGACCCGCAGACAAGTGGCTCGCGTCAACCACCACCGTCTGATCACGTGAGGCGTCCAGCACGCCCGAGAACAGCGTCGCCACGCGGCGGCCTAGCGCGTCGTATAGCACGACGTCGACCTTCTGGGACTTGCGGACGGCCACCTTCAGGCGCGAGATGCCCCGAACCGGATTCGGACGCACGGTCGTCAGTCGGTACTCGGTCAGCAGTTCGACCGAGAGCCGGACTTCGGCGCTGAGCGTCTCGCTGCCGTCGAGGTCGGTCTGGCGCAACCGGAAGCGGTGCTCGCCCGGGGCGAGGTCGGTGATCGACAGGGCGTAGCTTTGCGCTTCGAGCGTCGTGCCTGCTCCGGCTACGAACTCGCGGCCAGCGAATAGTGAGGCGTCCGGCGCTTGGTGATCGACCCAGAAACCACTGTTGTTCGTCTCGCTAGCCGTCGACCATCTGAGCAACGCTCCGGCCCCATCAGCGACGGCATCGAAGGCGATGAGCTCCACCGGAAGGTCTTGGCTGCGCGCCTGCGTGCGATAGGGAATCGTAGTCGATCCGTAGCTGGTGCCTGCTTCGAATGTCGGCGTGTTGTCGGCGTTGCTGGCAGGCGCGAGTGGAGCGACGATGTCGCCGTCCTGGGCCGAGCAGTAGTAGAGCGAGATCGGCGCGTCGCGCTCGTTTGGCTCTCCAGCGACCGAGAGGAAGTAGAACGATTCCCCTTCGACTTGCTGCGCTTGGACCACGCCGCGCAACTCGCCGCCGACGCACCCGGCCATGCGGGCAGCGCCGTCGGTTCGCCGGTTGGCGTTTTGAGCAGCATCGTCGACATAGACGGCGGCGGTGAATGCGGTCGACTGGGTGAAGCGGCTCAGATCGGCGGGCGCCACGAAGGCTGCGCACGTGCTTGGGCACGGCGTCTGGGCGCGAACGGCGAGCGGAAAGGCGAGTGCGAGGAGCAGGAAGCGGAGCATGGCGAAAATCGAAGGAGGTCAGGCTAGTTTCGCAGCAAGGCCGCGAAGCGCCACGTCCCCGCCTTTCGGAGGAGGGGTGCCCGAAGAGCGGGAGTTGTCAGGAGGCCAGCGCTAAACCGCTCGCCCCCTCCTACCCTACGGGCCACCTGCCCTCGGGGGGGGAGGACGATCAGTTTGCTTAGGCTGGAGGTTGCTTCCGCTGCTGATTCAACTGGCAAGAGGCTGGTAAAGAGGCTAAATCCAAAAAAACGCGGCGGGCGACTCTCAATCGAGTCGCCCGCCGCATTCGGCTCATCGCGCCACCACAACGCGATGAACGGCTTTGTGCGTCTCGCCTGCGCTCTCAGCGCGAATGCGGACCACGTAGACACCCGAGGCAAGTATACGCACGTCGAATGGTTCGTCGTGGTAACCCGCCTCGCGCACTCCATCGATCAGAACGGCGACGCGCCTGCCGAGCAGGTCGAACACCTCCAGTTCGACGTTCGCGGGCGTGGGCAGCGCGAAGCGGATCGTTGTCCGGTCGGCGGCTGGGTTGGGCGCGTTGCCGTCGAGCGAGAATGCGAGCGGGATGCCTGAGCGCCCCAGGCTCGTCAGCGTCGGCTGCGTCAGCGTCAGGCCGTCGAAGTCGAGTGGAGCGCTGGGCGTTCCGCGTACGTCGTCGGCGACGAAGCCGAGCGATTCGGCAGTCTCGGTCGTCGGCTGCATCGCACCGTCGGTCGTGACGTGAAGCGCATCGCGTTTGCCGACTTCGCCGAGTAGGAGGCGCACGTTCTCACCGGCCGCACCCAATCCGCCGACACTGAGGTAGGCCAGGTGGCGGTCCAGTCCGGCGTCGTAGGTCAGGCGAGCCACGCCGCGCACGGCAGGCTGGTCCGAGCCGTCGTCCGACAGCGCGACGACTCTCGTAGGCCGACTGGCTGCTGTCCGCTTCGGTCAGGCCGGGGACGGAGACGACGAGCGTCATCTGCGACTGGAACGCCTGGGCGCCCGCCTGCCACAGCGACGGATCGACGGACGGCGGCACGGTTGCTCCGGCGCACGCGCCGAGTCCGTCGGGCTGGCGGTCGGTGGGGTAGGCGAGGCTTCCGCCGCCCGCGACGCGCAACTGGTAGCCTTGCCCCGGCGCCATCTGCGTCAGACTGCCGAACCATCCGCCCGCCGACTGATCGAAGATCGCGAATCCGCGCTGGCCTTTGAGCAGGTCGCCGGTCGCCGGTGCGACGGTAAGACCCGAGAGCGCCTGGGCGACGGGCGTGGGGCAGCCGGGTAGGTAGCCGATCCAGTTCCAGCCCGGAATGAGCGGCAGACTCTGCGACGCGTCGGGCAGCGTCGGGGCGGCGGGCGTGGGCAGGAACGCCTGCTGGCTGAGGTAGAGCCTATAGCCCTTGCCCGCTGCGAGCGAATGCAGCGAGCCGATCCACGCGTTCGACGAGCGTCGTACTGCGCGAACACCTGCTGCGCATTGGCGTCGGTGCCCTCTACGCGGTCGCCGCTCCGAAGCTGGGACGCCGCGCAAGACCGCGCCGACCGACGCGTCGGCGGGGACGAACGGGAGCGAGAACCACGTCCATCCGGCGGCGAACGTCGAGTCCGTCCGACTGGCTCGGCGGGACGGCGTAGATCGTAGCCGGGTCGCTGGGCGAGCCGACTTGCTTGCCGCTCTCGAACGATGCGCCGGGACCGGCTGCGGTGTAGCGGACACAAGTCGCCGGGTCGTAGACCTCGAAGCGGATGGCCTCTCCGCGCTCGCGGTTGCCGTAGATCGTCAGGGCAGCACGCTGGTCGCTGCCGATGGCAGCCATCTCGGCGACGCCGCGCAGTTCGCTTCCGACGAACGCGGCGAGGCTTCCGGTTTCCAGTCCGCGGTAGTCGGTCGTGCGGTCCAGTCCGGTTGCCGTCGGGTCACCCGAGCGGGGCACCTGGACTCCGGCGAGCATCTGCATCGAGTAGGCGAACGTGCCCGGATCGACGGCCCAGCCCGGAGGCGAGCAGCCGACGAGTACGTCCAGCCGCAGGCGTGCGGCCTGGCTGCTGTCGACGGCTCCGGCAGTCATGCCGTACGTCCAGACTTCGGCGGTGTGCGGGCCGATGGCGAGCGTGTCGGCCACGTCGAACGTCAGCGGCAGGCGCGCCCCGGCGACGAGCGTCGCGGTCGTGTCGGCGGCGAGCGTCAGCCCGGCGGTCGGGCGCAGGCTGAGCCACGACGGGACGTCGGTGAGTTTGATCGTGCGTGGCGTAGCGTCGTCGTTGGCGAGCGAGGCGGTCGCCGTCGTCTTCTCGCCGCGTCCGAGTGTGGCGGCGAAGTTGGGCGGATCGAAGCGAATCAGGCTGCGGCGGACGGTAAACGTCCACGCGATTTCGCCGGTGATCTCCCCATCGTCCGACCCGGCGAGCGGGTTTCCGGCGCTGTCGGTCAGTCCGGCGAGCACGCGGTTGTTGTCGGCGGCGACCGTGCTGCGGGACGGAGCCGAGACGAACGCTGTAAACGTCTGCCCTTCCCTGCTCGACCAGTACGTTTCGCTGCGGGGCACGAGCGACACCATGGCGCCCTTCGCAGACGGCGTCGACGGCAATCGCGTTACCGCTCGCGTCGCGGATGCCCAGCGCGCGGTAGCCGTTGATCGGCGTCGTGAGGGCCGACGTGCAGTCGATGCTTTCGGTCAGGCGCAGCGTCACGTCGTCGCCCAGGTCGAGCGCGCCGTCGGCGGGCTGGGGCGAGCCGAGCACCTGAGGCCGCGTCGTGTCGACGTTGCCTTCGACCGACGGCGTGTCGGTGCGGGCCTGATCGCCGTTGTCCAGCTTGCACTGCGCGAACGCGCGGACGTCGTAGCCGCCCTCGCCCGGCGGCGTCCAGGCGTAGGACACGTCGGTCGCTCCGGCCAGAGTCGCGCCGGTCGTGGCGTTGGCGAGCGTCCACGGACCGCCGTCACGGCGATACTCGAAGCCAATGCGGTCGTCGGCAGTCTGGGCGATGGCGAACTCGCGAGCGCTAAACTCGACCGTCGTGCCCACCTGATCGGCGTTCACGCGCCACCCCGTTTCGGGCCGCTGCAGCGTGATCGGCGAGCACAGCGGCGTGAAGCTGACGCTGAACCGGGCCGTGTCGACCATCGCCGAGCGCTGCCGCGGGTCCGAACGCCAGATTTCGTACTCGACGGCGGGGTAGGCCAGCACGACCAGGTCTTCGTAGTCGTAGATGTCGCCCGGCCCTCGCTCGACGCCCAGCGTCACGCTGATGGTCTGATCGGGCTGCATCACGAACACCTCGTTGTCGATGGGATCGCCCGTGATGCCGATGACGGCCGAGTGCGGATTGTTCTCCTTGCTCACGTCGAGCACGTACTCGCGCACTTCCTTGGACTCGCTGCGGTTGGTGAGGTTGAGCGTGAAAACCGCCGTCCCATCGGCGTCGACGCCGCGCTGAATCGGCTCGGGAATGGTCGCCGTGACCCAGTCGCGCCGCTGCGTACCCGCCTCCCACGGCCACGACGAGCGTCCACTGACCGTGCGGAAGGCGGGCGTTCCGTACGCCGGATCCGTTCCCACGTCGACCGTGAACGAGTCGCCCGTGTCGCCGTCGGCCAGGACGTAGCCGACGGTTTTGGTGGTCTGGCCGGTCTCGCCCGATTCGGTCGTCCACTGCTGCGACAGGTTGAACCCGGCGGCGAATTTGGAGTCGTAGCCGAAGCCGGTGACGACGACTCCGATGGCGTTCTCGCTGTTGACGTATACCTGCGTCACGTCCTGCCGCAGCGTGCGCGTAGTATCGGCGACGTGGCTCCACTCGTACTCGGTCCCGCCGCTGAACGAGCGGTTTTCGCTGGCCCGGGTGCCCCCAAACGCCGACGCGATGTTGTCCTCGTTCTGCGTCAGGAAGCGGCGCCAGTTGGCGAGTGCGTCCGAAAGTTTGATCCGTTCGAGCGTCTCGTCGCCGTCCTCGTCGCCTTCGAGCGTGGCGTCGTTGAGGGCGACGAGGTTTTCGAGCGCGGGAATGAGCGAGTGCCGGATGTGCGTCGTGCCATAGACGTAGGTCGTGGCGAACGGCTGCGTTTGGTCGAGGTCGGTCGCCAGCTTTTCCGAAAAGTCGATGGCGCAGCCGTTCACGCTCAGATCGTCGGCCAGAGCGAACTTGAGGTTGAGCGCCGTTCCCACCATGAGGTCCTCGCCCACCCACGTGCGGTCGCCCGCCGTCGTGAAGCGCTCGGTCGTCGTGGCGCAGATCTCGAGGTTGCTATCCGCGCCGCCCGCCAGCCGCTGGCTCTCCTGCCCGGCGATGACCTTGGTCTGCAGCAGCAGGCCCGCGCCGTTCTCGATCGTGATGCCGAAGCCGAGGGCGGCTTTGAAGCCGAGCGCTACGTCGAGGATCTGCCCGGCTCCGAAGTTTTGTACGGTGAAGTTGCTGATGCGCGTGCAGCTCGTCGTGCCCTCTTCGAGATAGGCGTAGGACTCGCTACCGGGCGGATCGTGGAGCACCATGAGCGGCATGTCCGCCGTCGTGGCGCTGATGAACTCGCTCTCGCGCTCGCGGTAGCCTTCGACGACGGCCCAGACCGTATTCGTCACCACGCCGCGACCGGGAATCGTCGCGATGGCCGACAGGCTCTTCTGGTAGCTGCGGTCGACGCCGCCGACGAGCGCTCCGCTGGTGATCTCGGGCGAGCGGCCGAACGTGTCGTAGTTGGCATCGCCGCTCGGTCGCGTCGTGACCGTGACGGGGTCGTTCAGGCGGTCGGCGAAGCCGTCGAAAATCTGCACGTCGACGCTGTCGAGCGGGCACACGTCGGCGGGGCCGTAGCGCTCCTGAACGGTGATGGTGAGCGGCAGCGTGGCGTACTCGGCGATGACGGGCACGTTGGGAATCTGCGTGCCGTCGGCGATCAGGCCCGTCGCGGCGCACTGCGCGTTGGGCGTCGGAAGTCCCGAGATGAGCACTTCGACCGGAGCGCGGTAGATCAGGTCGAGGCGCGCGTCGGCTGCCGTCAGGTCGATGCGCTGCGTGCCCAGGCCGTCGTAGAAGGCGAGCACGTCGGAGCGGTTGAGCGGCGATCCGGCGGGAAGCTGCACGTCCACCACGTCGACCAGATACTGCTGCGGCGCGAGTTGTTGGGCGATGAGGTCCTGCACCTGAATCGTCTGGTCCAGACAGCCGTCCTCGGTGTAGACGCGCAGCGTGACCGTGCCCAGACTCCGATTGCATCCGCCGCCGACAAAACCGGTCAGCGTGCGCCGCGTCGTCACGGCGAAGTCGATGCCAGTCGTGTCGCTCTGGGCCGCGAACTCGTGCAGGCCCGGATCGAAGGCGAACAAGTTCACTCCGCTATCGCCTTGGGTGCGCTGCGCGGTGATGCGGCGGAAGCGGTTATCCGCGTCGTCGGCGACCGTGGGATCGACGGACAGCGTGTACGAGCCGTCGGCTTTGGTGGTCGTGGCGAAGACGCCGTCGACGAACAGGCTCACCGAGTCGGCGGCGCAGGCTCCGGCTCCGCTTCCGAGCGTGATCGTCCCGGCGACCGAGAAGACCGACGTGTCGGTGAAGTCGACCTGGTTTTCGACCGGGCTTTCGGGCGTCAGGTTGATGGCCTGCTCGCCGGGGCGGAACGCGCGTCCCGGTGCCGAGGGCCGGACGGCGAACGTCAGGCCCTCGCCGTAGCGCAGGCCGCTGTGGGTGTACGATCCGTCGGCCGTCGTCGTCTGGCACGCGCCGACGCCCGGAGCGCCGCCGCCCCAGTGCGCGCCGCCTTCGAGCGAGAGGTGCGCCGCGCGTTCGGTAACGTCGGGCGCGACGATGCCGCTGCCCTGGTCGAGCGGCCAGTAGGCGACGAGCGATGCCTCGTCTCCCGTCAGGCGGCGCTGGTTCGTGGCCGCGATCTGAGCGGCCGTGCGCGCGCCGGTCCAGATGCGAGCCTCGTCGAGCAGACCCGAGAAGCGACCGCTCCCGTCGGGCTGCACGCCCAGCCGCGCCTCGCCCGATCCGGCGTAGGCAGCGCCGGGCGTGTCCTGCGCGACGGAAACGCCGTTGCGGTAGATCGTCCGCGTCGTGCCGTCGAACGCGAAGGCGTAGTGGGTCCACGTGAGCGGGTCGCTGGCGGCGGGTGCCACGAGAGGCGTGTCGAAGAAGTCGAACGTCGCCGATCCGTCGGCAGCGAAGCCCACGCGCAGGCCCTCGCGCAGCGGCGGCGCGGCCGTGGCTCAGCAGCGTCTCGCTCTGCCCGGTTCGGCTGCGGCGCGTCCACAGTTCGATGGTGAAGGCGTTTCCGAGCGATCCGAGGCTGGCCGCGCGCGCTCCGCCCGCGACGCCGTCGAGCAGCAAGCCGCGGTTGGGGCCGGGCATCAGGCACACGTCGACGCCCGCCACGCCTGCGCCCTTCCTGCGAGGCCACGCGCCCGCTGATGCGCCCGTCGGCGGGCCGCCAGCCGATGTCGCAGCCGCGCGGCGACTCCTCGGTCGAGCCGTCCGATGCCGCGAGGTACCCGGCGACGCAGTACGAAAACGAGCCGCCGGGCGGAGCGTCGAAGTCGTCGAAGACCGTCACGCCCGCCTCGACGGTTCCGACGGGGTCGGCGCTGTCGCTGCGGTAGACGCGGTAGCCGGTTTCCACGTCGGTGCGGTCGCGCCAGCGCACCTGGATGCGGTTGTCGTAGGTGCCGTCGGATGCGCTGACGGCGCCGGGCTGGAGCACGAGCGTCCCGAAGTACGCGCCGCCCAGCGTGCTCGTGCCGAAGGCGTTCGGGTGCGCGCCGACCACCAGATCGTTGCCTCCCAGCGCCACGCTCCGGCCCAGCCCGTCGACCTCTTGTCCCGCCGTCGCGCGCAGATCGCCCAGCGGCTTCCACTCGCCGTCCTCGACGAAATGCGTCTGGACGCGGTTTCCCGTCAGGTCGCCGATGGCGAGGTACACCTCTCCGTCCTCCTCGGACAGCGCCACGCCGTCTCCGAACGTCGCCGACGAACGCGCGTTGGGAATGCGCTGCTCGACCTGCCACACCTCGCTCGTCCGGTCGAAGCGCCACACCTGCATCTCGTTCCAGTCGGCCGTGACGGCTATGCGGTCGCCCTGCACGTCGACGGCGCGGCCCGAGCGGACGACGTTGAAAAACTGCTGGCCGTTGAACGTCGTCTGGTTGCGCAGGCGGTCCGGCGTGAACGTCCACTGGGCACCCAGTCGGCGCAGCAGGCGCACGTGGCTCCGGAACGCGTCCGGCTGCCGGACCGTCACGGCGACCCAGTCGGCACCGGCGCTCAGCGCTTCGACGCGCTCGTCGATCTGGTGCGTCTGGTTGAGCTGCCACGTGTTGCCGACGCGCACGTAGACGTAGAGGCGGCTGTTGATCCCGTCGGCCAGTTGCGAGGAGACGAAGGCGTAGTCGCCCGCGAGTGCGACGTACTCGCCGAATTGCCGCGCGCCGTCGGCGGTCGTGAGTTGCTGCGTCAGTTCCCAGCCCGCTCCCGAGCGGCGGTACATATAGACCGTCTCCGAGGCGGTCCGGTTGGGTTCGGGCTGCGTGCCGACGATGGCGTAGTCGCCGCTCATGTCGAGGCTCCATCCGAAGCCCGAGTCGACGCCGCCTTTGGGCAGCACGCCGCCGTTGCTCCATCCGTTCGCGTCGCGCGTGAAGTGGTAGACGACGCCCGCGCTCGACTCCTCGTAGGGAGCGGACACCATCGCCCGACCGCCCGAGACGGCGACGGACTGCCCCAGAAAGCCATTGGCCGAACTGCCCGACGTGAACGGTTCCGAGAGCCGCGTGCCGAACGATGCGGCAACGGTCTGATCGGTGCGGCGGGCGTTTCCGCTGGCGCAGACTTCGTCGGAGAATCGCGACTCGGATCCGCTGTACGCGCTGACGCAGTATCGGCGAGTGGCCGTGCTCGTCAGAGCGGCGTCGGTGTAGGTCGAGGCCGTCGCGCTGGCGAGCGAACCGTCGGTGACCGCCACGCCGTCGACCGTCAGGCGGTAGCCGCTGTTGACGGCGCTGGCGTCGGTCCACGTCACGATGACCTGTCCGTCGTACGTCGTGCTGGCGCTCAGGTCGGCGGGCGGTAGGATGACGGTTCCACCGCGCGCGCGGTCGCCTCCGCTGGCGACGGGGAGCGACCGCCCGTCGCCCTGGTAGGCGTGGACGCGGTACGTGTAGCCGACGCCGTAGTCGGCAGCAGTGAACGAGGTGTCGATGCACTCGGTCGCGCGCGGTCCCACGTCGCAGACGGTCGCGATGCCTGTCGTCGGGGCCGCGCCTCCGGCCTGCGTCGCGCTCGACGGCCAGCGTTCGACGCGGTAACCGGCGCTTTCGACGATGGCCGAGTTGTCGGCCCAGCGGATGACCACCTGATTTTCGAACTGCCCATCGGTCGCCGTCACGGACGAGGGCGGCAGCAGCACGCGGCGGCCCGCATCCGAGACCGAGGCGAGCGGCGTCGTGCCGTCGGCCGAGATCGCCGAGCGCCCGCCGAACGTGCCGCCCAGCCCGTCGGCCTGCGGCTCGCCCAGCCCGTCGACGGTGGCGACCGAGTAGGTGTAGGCCACGCCCGCCGTTCCGCCGGCGTCGACGAACTGCGTCCGGTTGGGACCGACGCGCCCGGCGGCGACCGCGACGCCTGCATTCCATCGGTAGACGACGTAGCCCGTCTCGACGCCCGACGCATCCTGCCACGTCACACGCACGACGCGCTCGTCGGCATCGTCCGTCGCGGCGACAGTCTGGGGCGCGCGCAGCGACCGAAAGCCGTCGTCGCAGACCGGCGACGAGGTGACGGGGTCGGCTCCGGCTGCCGATCCGGCGACCGGAAGCGACGCCTGAACGCGCGCGCCGATGCGTGATACGTCAGCCGCGAGCCGGTCGCGCGTAGCCTGATCCGAGGTGGCGAGTGTCGCATCGCCCGAGCGCGCCAACGCCGCTTCGATGTCTGCCCGCATCCGAGCCGCGACCGCAGCCGACGCGCCTGCGGGGACGGTCAGCGTCGAGACGCAGTAGCTGTTCGTTACGTCCGAGCGCACGCTCTGGTCGAACAGCGCGCGCGTGGAGGAGGAGACGACGCCGATCACGTTTCCGCCGCGCGTGACGGTGAACACGAGCGCCGTCGTCGACGTGGTCTCCCACGACACGGCGACGCGGTCCTCGAAGCTGCCGTCCGTCGCCGCGACGGTCGTCGGAGCGAGCACGTAGGCCCGCGTGCCCTGGTCCTGCTGATCTGTCCCGACGGCTGAGCGCGCACCCTGCGTCGTCGTCGCGGCCACTTGGTAGCGATAGGTCACGCCCTGGACCGCCGTCCGGTCCTCGTAGCGCCGCACCGATGCCCCCACGCTTCCGATGTCGACGGCCGTCGTCGTTCCGGCTGCACATGGCGCTCCTGCGCGCCCGGTCACGCAGGCTCTTGAAACGACGAATCCGTTCGCGTCCGATCCGCTGTATGTCCACGTCACGTCGACGCGGTTGTCGAACTGGTCGTCCGTCGCGGCGACGGCCGTGGGCGGTTGCAGTCCGGTTCGGCTGCCTTCGTCGCACACCTCCTGAGACGCCGCGCCGCCCGTCGTCACGGCTGCAGCGCAGTAGCGGTAGCGGGACGCATCGTCCGCGCTCGCGTCCACGTACGCAAACGCGCGCCCGGCGACGGCCTGCCCCGGCTCGACGGCGACGGTGGCGATCAGCACGCGGCCGAACCCGCCTCCCTCACCGTCCGGCTCGGGTGCCGACTCTCTAAAGAGGCGGTAGGCGGCCACGTCGAACGTCTCGGCCAGCGTCCAACTCAGGCGGACAGCGGCGGGGTCGGTGCCGTCGCTCGCGGCGAAGTCGACGGGCGCGGGGACGTTCGCGCGGAGACCAGCGGCGTAGACGGGATCGCTGTTCACCCCATCGGAGACGGTCGTGACCGCGTACACGTAGCTGCGCCCCGGTTCGGCGGTAGCGTCCACGTACGAGGTGGCGGAGGCGGAAAGCCCGTCGGCGATGGGCGTCCTGCTCCCGTCCAGCGGCAGATCGAACTCTTGCAGCGTTCCTCCGGTGCGGTAGACGCGCAGCGTCCTCCCTTCCAGCGCCGACGTGTTGCGCCAGGCGAGCGCGACGCCGTCGCTGCGCGTCGTCGTGGCGGTGAGCGAGCGCGGTGCCCGGATGACCCGCACGCCCTCCACGCATGCCCGCGCCACCTCGTCGTCGTCTGCGGCGCGGCGCACCAAGCAGTATTCGTAGCGCTGCATCGGCACGCCCGTGCGGTCGGAATAGGCACCAGACTGGGCCGACGCGACCGTGAGCAGGTCGCCCAGCGTGCCGTCGGGCGGTCCGCTGATCGCATTACGGTAGACGTAGATCGACTGCGTGCGGTCGCTCTGCCAGTCTGCGGGCCACGTCAGATCGACGCGATCTTCCTGGGCGGTGGACGCTGTCTGCGCTTGGACTGCGAGCGGAAGCAGGAGCAGGAGAAGTCCGATGAACGGAGGCAGGCAGAATCGGGGCATGGCAGCAGAGTAGACCATCGGCAAATCAGGCGGATAGATGTTCGGAGGCAGACGCGGTCGCATCAGCGATGAGCATTCTAGAGTCGGCAGCTGTGGCGCGTCGGAACGAGGCACGGCAGGTCCGGCTCGCTTCGGGCGCGGCCATCTCTGACTCGAGGATGCGCAGCACCAGCCGCGTATCGTCCGAAGCGTCGAAGCGGTCGAGGGGAGTGGAGCCGAGATCGGTCATGGCCGGAGTGCGGTCGAGTGAACACCGCCAACGTGGCGACAGGAGCGCGGCCGGACCTATCGCCAGCGTGTCATCGGCCGTCGATTTCGGCTCGTGGCACAGATCCGACACGTTTTGAGACGAATCCGACGATGCGGGCCGGGCCGGGCCGAGCCGCGTTCGGTATCCTGAGGTCTGACCTTTCTCCTCATGCGCTTTTCGGCCGTCTCGCTCAGCCATTTCCGTCTTGCAAAGTGCGCGGGCCGGTTGGTAGCGGCAGCGGTTCTGGCTTCGGCGGTCGCGCTCGCCTGCTCCGACGCGCAGGCACAGACGACGGAAGGCTACCTCGCGCGCACATGGACGACCGCAGACGGCCTACCGACGAACAACGTGTCAGCTGTCGCGCAGACGCCCGACGGCTACCTCTGGATCGGCACGTTCGACGGGCTGGTCCGCTTCGACGGGGTCCGCTTCGAGACGTATACCACGCTCACGACACCCGAACTGGTGAGCAACCGCATCTCCGGCCTCGACGTCACGCCCGATGGCACGCTCTGGATCGGCACCCTGGAACCGGCTTCGGTCGTCGCCTTCTCGAACGGCGCATTCATGCCGGTTTCAGGCGTGGGCGCAGGGCTGCTGCACGACGTGTCGCTGAGCCGCGGGATCGCCTATCTCCGCATGACGGAAGGCCGCGTGATTCGGCGCGACGTGGAGACAGGCGCTCAGGACACGCTGCCTATCGCCGGATTCCGAGCGGTATCGGTCGACACGAGCGGGGCCGTCTGGGCCGCCGGATCCCACGGCATCTTCCGCATCGACGGCGAGCTGACGCGCTTCGCCCCTCGCCTCGAGAACGCGTACGGCGTGCTCGCCGATTCGGCCGGTACGCTTTGGATCGCCACGCGCGAGGGCCTGTGGTCCTACGCCGATCACCGACTCGTACTCGCCCCGACGGCCAACGACTGGGGGCTGAGACCCGGCCTCGCAGCCGACAGCCCACTGCGACTGGTCGACATTCGCGCCTCGGCGAGTGGCTCGGTGTGGATGCTGCCCACGTCAGAATACGAGCGAGCGACCATGGCGCCCGGCTACCGGCTGAGAGAAGGAACGATCGAGCGCCCCACCCCCTCTTCCGAACGAGACGCCGAGGCCGGTGCGCCCTGGCACTACAACTGGAAAACGCTGTATCACGGCACCCGGATCGTCCACCAATCGGACGTCCGCATCACGGGAATGCGCGTCGACCGCGAAGGCACGGCGTGGGTCAGCACGGACGGCGGCGGGCTCGTGCAGATACGCCGCCCGGTGCTGACCGCGCTGGGCCCCGAGCAGGGCGTTCCGAACCGGGCCGTTTCGCTGATGGAAGACTCCGAGGGCGCGGTGTGGGTCGGCTCGAGCAGCTTCAATCAAACGCTAGTGCGCATCCTAGACGATACCGTCGTCTCGGTCGATCAGCCGCTGTCGGCGTGGTGGCTGTACCAGGACCGCGCGGGGACGGTGTGGAGCGGTCATCATACGGACGGCCTTACGTCGTACGCCCCACCCTCCGGCCTACGCGCCCCATCCCAAACGGCGTACGTAGACAGTCTGCAGGGGGTGTTCGAGGACGAGGGCGGGCGAACGTGGCGTGTGCTGCGCTCCGCCGTCGACGTGGAGGGCCCCGATGGCAGATTTCGGATCGGCGCGAGCGACGGCATTCCCCGCGCATCCGGCGACCGCGAGAGCAGCGTTCAGGCGATCTACCAGGCGGCAGGCTCGGTCTGGATCGTGACGAACGGTGGTGGGCTGCTCCGCTTCACCGACCGTGCCGGAGGCGAATACGACGTGACACCCCTCACTCAGGAGCACGGCCTGTCGAGCAACAGCGTGCGCGGCTTCTACGCGGACGGCGACTCCGTTCTCTGGGTAGGCACGTACGGAGCCGGACTCAACCGCGTCGACCTGGGCAGCAGGGACGCCGCGTCGGGCCGATACGACGTGCGCGTGCTCACGACGGCCGACGGTCTGTTTGACAACGTGATCCACGCCATCGTAGAGGACGACGCCGGGCGATTCTGGATGAGCAGCAACCGAGGGATTTTCTGGGTGTGGAAACGCGACCTCGACGCCCTGTCTGCGGGTCGCGCCGACCGCGTCTTCTCGACGGCATACGACGAGCGCGACGGCATGGCCGACCGCGAGGCCAACGGGGGCAGCTACCGGCCCGCGCTCAGGGACCGGAGGGGGCGCATCTGGTTCGCCACACAGGGCGGCGCCGTTTGGGTCGACCCGAGCAGGCTGGCCCGAGCCGAGCCGATGAACGCCGTCATCGAGGACGTCGTCGTGGGGACGGGGTCGGAAACACACGGCGCGTCGGCCACGGTTCTGCTTGCTGGGCCGCGCGAGTTGCGCCTGGGACCGGATCAGCGTTCGTTCGAGGTACGCTACACGACATGCAGCTTCGTCAGCCCCGAGCGCCTGCGCTTTCGCTATAGACTCGTCGGCTACGACGACGCGTGGCAGCAGACCGAGCGCCGGTCGGCCTTCTTCACGCGCGTCCCGCCGGGCGATTACGTGTTCGAGACCGCCGTCTACTCGGGACGGGGATGGTCGGAGGCGGCGCAGCTGCGCCTGTCGCTCGAACCCCGATTCTACGAAACCGGATGGTTTCGGCTGCTCGTCGGCCTGGTCGTTCTCCTCTTATTGGGCATGGGCTATCGCTACCGACTGGCTCAGGTGAGCCGCCGCGCCCGCGCGCTCGAACAGGCCGTAGCCGAGCGGACCGACGAGCTGCGCCGCGCCAACGACAAAGCCCGCGAGCAAGCCGACCGGCTCGTCGAGATGGACCGGCAGCGCGCGCGCCTGTTCACCAACGTGAGCCACGAGTTTCGGACACCGCTCACGCTCACCATCGGCCCGCTCGAAGACGCCCAGCGCAACCCCGACCTGCCGCCCGAAGCGCGCAACCAGGTGGCCCTCGCGCTGCGCAACAGCCGCGGCCTGCTGCGCCTGACGACTCAGCTTCTCGACGCCGCGCGGCTCGACGCCGGAGCGTTTCGGCTGCGGCTGGCTCCGGTCGACCTGAGCGCGCTGGCTCGTCGCTGCTGCGCGCCGTTCGAAGCCCTCGCTCAGCGGCGCGGTCTGCACCTCGATTGCCACCTGCCCGATACCGCGCTCTTCGCCGATGCCGACGCCGAGAAGCTGGAGCAGATCCTCGTCAACCTGCTCTCAAACGCCGTCAAGTTCACTCCGGCGGGCGGCGAAATCACCCTCACGCTCGCCGCAGATCCGGACGACGCGACGGCCCGGTTCGTCGTGCGCGACACCGGCCCCGGCATCGCCGCGGACGCGCTGCAGCACCTGTTCGACCGCTTCTACCAGGCGGACGACGACGGCTCGGGCGTCCAGCCCGGTAGCGGGCTAGGCCTGTCGCTCGCCTACGATCTGGCCCGCCTGCACGGCGGCACCTTGTCGGCCGAGTCGGTCGAGGGCGAAGGTGCCGCCTTCTCGCTCACGCTCCCACTGATTGCCACGCTTGCCGAATTTGCCGATGCGACGACGCCCGAAACCGCGCCGTCGCCGATCGGAGCGGCGACCGACGCTGATCCCTCCGCACCCGCCGACGTGCTCACGGACGCATTGGAAGACGACGAGTCGGCCGAGCGTCCTCTCGTCCTGCTGGCCGACGATCATGACGGCATCCGCGCGTACGTGCGCGGCCATCTCGAGGCCGAATACCGTGTGATCGAAGCGACCGACGGCGGACGAGCGCTCAACCTGGCGCGGCTGCACCTTCCCGACGTGATCGTGAGCGACGTGATGATGCCCGTTCTGAGTGGGCTGGGCCTGCTCGCCGCCCTGCGTGCCAGCCCCAGCACTGATTTTGTCCCTGTCGTGCTGCTCACCGCTCGGGCTACGTCCGAAGACCGGCTCGAAGGCGTGCAGTCGGGGGCCGACGCCTATTTGCCCAAGCCGTTCGATCCCGATGAGTTGCGCGCGTGCGTCGCCAACCTGATCGCGTCACGCCGCCGCATGAGCGCCCACCTCGCCGCCGACTTCGCGCCATCGAACGACTCGGCGCCGGTCGAGAAGGCGGGCCCATCTCCTCCCTCACCGGCAAGCGCGTTTCTTCGCCGTGTCGATGCCGTCGTTCAGGGCAGATTGTCCGATGAGTCGTTCGGAGTCGACGCCCTCGCCAGCGAGTTGACGCTGAGCCGCAGCACGCTTCACCGCCGCTTCCGCGAGGAGACCGACACCACTCCCGCCGCCTTCCTTCGCCAGGCCCGCCTGT
The DNA here is from genome assembly GCA_963815505.1 of Rhodothermales bacterium. Lineage (GTDB taxonomy): Bacteria > Bacteroidota > Rhodothermia > Rhodothermales > BA12 > CAXBBB01. Next base: position 29,915 of record CAWFGU010000012.1, on the reverse strand, counting down.
CGCGCGCCGAGCGGATGCTGTCGTCCGGCGCAGGAACAGTCGCGGATGTGGCGTACGCAGTAGGCTTCAAGAGCGTGTCGCACTTCTCGCAGACGTTCAAAGGCGTCTACGGCATTACGCCGTCGTCCTACGATATGAGCACCGCGCGCTGATCTGTCCACATCCCAGAGCGTTCCCCGCAGAGCCGGAGCGAACCGATTAGCCGACGCGCGTCACAGCGAGAGCAGGATGCAACTGTGGAGTAACTCCGGCTTGACGGCTCTCCCGCTCGGCTCACGCCACCTCAGCAGGCACGTTCAGTTGCCCCTCGCTCGACGCAACGATGGAGCACACGGCCAGGTCGCCCGTCACGTTGGTGACCGTGCGGCACATGTCGAGGATGCGATCCGGCCCCAGAATCAGTGCGATGCCTGCTGCGGGGATATTGACGCTTTCCAGAATGATGACGAGCATCACGATGCCTGCGGATGGTACGGCTGCCGTTCCGATCGACGCCAATACGGCCGTCAGCACGATCACTCCCTGCTGAGCCAGCGTCAGATCCATTCCGATCACCTGGGCGATGAAGACGGCCGCGACGGCCTGGTACAGCCCCGTGCCGTCCATGTTGATCGTCGCGCCGATGGGCAGCACGAACGACGACACCTCTTTGCTGACACCCAACCGGTCCTCGGCGACCTCCATCGTGACGGGTAGCGTCGCACCGCTCGACGACGACGAGAACGCGATCAATTGCGCAGGCGTGATCCGGCTCAGGAACGTCGTCATCGGGCATGCCGCCGAAGAAGCGCAGCAGAATGGGGTAGACGACGAACGTGTGGAGCAGCAGACCGGCCAAGACCGTCAGGCAGTACCCCCCGAGCGCCAGGAGCAATCGCCCTAGCTCACCGGGATCGTCGCCGACGATGCTCACTATCGTGCCCGCCATCAGGCCGAACACGCCGATCGGAGCGTAGAGCATGATCAGGTCGACGAGCTTGATGATGAGCGTGTTGGCGGCGTCGAAGATGCGGATCAACGGCTCTGCCTTCTCGCCCGGAATCAGCATCAATCCGAAGCCGATAGCGATCGCGGCGAACACGATCTGCAGCATTGCTCGGTTGTCGCTCAGAGCGGACGAGAAGTTGTCCGGCACGATGTCGATCAGCGGCTGGAGCGGGCCTCTCTCCTCGGCGGCCAGCGCCCCCTGCTGCTTGTCGGCGGCGGCGTCGACGTAGGAGTTCTCGAGTTCGGCGCGCATCTCGGGCGACACGAATCGGCCTGGCTGCACCAGATTGACGACCGTCAGGCCGATCAGCAGCGCAATCACGGTCGTACCCAGGTAGATTCCGATCGTCTTGCCACCGATGCGCGACAGCTTGCTCGTGTCCGACAGCGAGGTCACGCCGACGACCAGCGACGCCAGGATCAGAGGAATCGCGATCAGCTTGAGCAGATTGACGAAGATCGTTCCCAGCGGCGCGAGCCAATCCGTTACCAACTCGCCGAAGCCGAAGTTGACGGCCAGCACACCGACGAGAAGTCCGAGCACCAACCCGGCGATGATCTGCCAGTGCAGTTTGCGGTACCAGGGCATGGGCGAGACGGGGTTGAACGAGTGGGGAAGGATCTAGCCTCGCATGATACAAAGCCTCCGGGGCGAAACGGGATTGTGTGCTCCGTTCGTTCGGCAACGCGCCGCACCTAGCCCTTCGGGAGAACCCTTTCCCCTGGCATCACCGCGCGGCCAGTCCCGGCTGGAGCAGCGGCTGGACGATCTCGGCGAAGTGCGCATAGTCGCGCGCTCCAGACTCGACCGACCGTACGATGCCCTCGCGGTCAATCACGAAGGTGGTGGGCAGCGTTCGACGGGCGGCCTCGTATGCCGCGTCGAGTGCTCCGATAGGCGCCTGTGCCACCATGAACTCGAACGTCCGCGCCTGAACGAACGACTGGATGGTCTGGACCGACTCGTCCGAGAGCGCAACGACGGTTAATCCCAATGGCCCGTAGTCCTGGTCGAGCCGGTTCAGATCGGGCAACTCGCGCAGGCACGGCGGGCACCACGTCGCCCACAGATTGAGCACGACGACACGGCCCCGCAACTCGCTCAGCCGACCACGCTCGCCCGTCGCCAGATTCGTAAACGCCGCGTCCGGCGCGGGCTGGCCGACCAGCGCCCGGACAACCGGAGGCGCCTCGGTCGGAGCCTGCGTCAGCTCGGACAGGTCGTAAATCGTCGGCTGTCCAGCCCCGCGCAGCACGACCGCCATCGCCGCGCTCGTCACGATGACGAGAGCCGACAAGACCAGCGCGATCCACGTCGCCACGTCGCGCGGACGCCCGCGTTTGAGCAGCAGCGTCATCAAAACGGCAGCCGTCAGGGCGAGGGCGAGCGGAACGAGAAGCATCATGCAACCCAAACGTCGAACCCTGCCCCACGTTCGCCGAACACATCAACCGCCGCAGCGACATCATACATCACGTCGCCGTTCAAGCATCCCACCAACTCCCGATCACTTGTGCTGCCGAAGATTGGCGCGGTTGCCTCTCGCCGCAACGTGATGCGGCGCTACAGGATTGGGAGCGAAGACCAAAACGCCCCGCCCGGTGCTGGACCGAGCGGGGCGTGAAAGAATCAGCGAGAGGATCTACCGCTGGAAGTCGAGCAGGACGGAGAAGCGCATCGTGTTGGCGAGCGGGCTGTCCTCCTCCAAAGCGTAGATGTACGAGAAGTCGACGCCGAAGATGTTGTAGCGGATACCGGCGCCGAACGTAATGAACTCGCGGTTGCCGTTGTACGGGTTCTCGTAGAAGTAGCCCGCCCGCATCGCGAACAGCTGATTGTACCAGTACTCGGCGCCCAGGCCGACCGTCATCTGGTCGAACGCGTTGAGCTCACGCGCGTCTTCGCGGCCATCGCCCGGCGTCAGGTCGACTTCGAGAGGCGCCCACGCCGAGAAGATGGCGCGGTACCATGGATCGACGTTGCGTTCGATGACGGGGCGGTCGTTGTCGTCCAGCGTTGGGCTGCCATCGGCGTTGAAGACCGAGTCCGAAGAGACGCGGTAGAGCGCCTTGTTGAAGTCGTTGGCGAACGTGATCGAGTTGAACTCGTCCAGGTCGAGCGTGAAGGCGTAACCGAAGCGCAGGTTGGTGGGAATCGGGTCACGCTGGCCACCGTCGGTGTAGCCGACCGTCGGACCCATGTTGGCGAGATTGGCGCCCAGGTTGAACGATGCCTTGCTGCCGCCCAGATCGAACTTATCGCTCTTGTAGAGCAGGCCCAGGTCGAGTCCGAACGAGATGCCCCGGTTAACCTCGGTATCGGTGTCGATCGAGATGCCCGTCGCCAGGTTCGACACGATGCTGCGCGCGCTCACGCCGATGCCCAAGTTATCGGTGAGCTGCCGTCCGAACGACACGCCAGCAGCCAGGTCGTACGACTTGAACTGGCCCAGACTGTTGCCCAGCGCGTCCGTCGCCTCGTGCGTGCCCAGGTTGAAGTAGGTGATGTGCGCGCCGAACGTGCCGATGTTATCGACGGCGATTTTACCGACGGCGTACTCGTAGAACAGGTTGGCGTTGAACTCGGGCAGCCAGTTCGAGTGCGTGATGCCGACCGACGATCCGGTCTGGAACGCCAGTCCGGCCGGGTTCCAAAAGACGGCGTTGGCGTTGTCGGCGATGGCGACGTTGGCGTTGCCCATGCCCGCCGCGCGGCTGTCCGGCTCGATCATGAGGAAGACGACGGCCGCGCCGCCGACCTGGGCGCTCGCGGTCCGCACGAGCGGCGCGAAGAGCAGAAGCAAGAGGCCGAGAGCCAGAGTTCGGAATGAGAGTCACAGCAGAGAGGGGTTGGTAGGTAGGCAAAGGTCGGAGAGCTTGATTCACCGGACGACAGCCAAACGCTCAACGCGCTCGACTACGTCTGTCGTTCCATCGTCGCGCGTGAGGCTGACGCGGATTTGGTAGAGGTAGAGGCCCGGCGCAAGGCGGTCGCCGTCTTGGTCGCGCCCGTCGTAGGCGATGCGGACGCCGCCGGACGGCAGCACGCCCGTAGGCAGCGCCTCGAACGCGTCCATCGTGCGGACGAGTTGGCCCGAGAGCGTAAAGATGCGAACGCGCACGTCGGCGGGCGTGCCGGGGGGCTGGTTGTGCTCGAACGCGATGCGCGTGCTGCTCGACATCGGGTTGGGGAAGTTGGCGACGCGCCGCACGTCCAGCGCCTGCGAGGCCGCGACGACGAAGCTCAGTTCGGTCTCGGTCGCGTTGTTGAGCACGTCCCACGCCCGGACCGTCAGCGTGCCCGGTCCGGGTTCGAGATCGTCGAGCGGGACGCGGACCTCGCCCGATCGCGACTGGTTGGGATCGGCGCGGAACGACGAGCCGATGTCGCGCGCGTTGCCTGGTCTCCGTTGACGACGAGCAGCAGTTCGTGCCCGACGCCGCTGCCGACCGTGTTGATGCCGGTCTTGTCGCTCAGCCGCACGATCAGTTCGGGCGACGGAGAGGTGAGACTTCCGTCGACGAACGACTCGTCGCCCAGAAACAGGCGCACGTCCGGCCCCTGGTCGTCGTCGGTCGGGATCGGCGCGCTGCCGCCGACGACGATGCGCCGCGTGCCGCCGATGGCCTGAGCCGCGCTTCCCCCGTTGGTGCCCTGCGCGTAGGCGACGATCTGTCCTGGCGCGTCGGCGTAGGCGATGTCTTTGGAGACCACGAACGCCGCATCGAACGCGCCGCCGACCACGTCGACTTCGCCGCGCCACAGCAGGTCTTCGCCGACGGTGAAGTCGTAGGTCTGCGAGCTCGCTCGTGCTGAACTGACGAGGAATCGATACCTCGACGCGCCGCTCAGCATCGAAGACCGACAGCGCCATCGTACCCGTAAAGCCCGTCGCCTGGACGCCCGCCGACGAGACGACGCGTCCGGCGATGCGCACTTCGTCGAGCGCGCGCACCTGAGCCGACGCCGAGTCGAGGATCACGCCGTTGACGCGGTCGACCTGAGCGCGGAGTCCGGGCAAGCCGAAGCGCTGAGCGGGATCGCCGATCAGGTTGAAGCGGCGACCGTTGCCCTGGTAGCCCGGCGGCGTCTGCTTGAGACGGTAGTAGGCATCGCCGAACCGGACCGCGTTGCCGTCCGAGTCGCGCTCGAACAGGGCCTTGTTGAGCTGGAGGTTGACGCCCAGGTTGAGTGTCGTCGGGCTGCGGCTCGTGCTGACCACGCGGACGGTCGTAAACATCGCCACGCCGCCTCCTTCGGGCAGCAGCAGCAAACGCTCGGCGAGACTCTGCTCCTGCTGCAGGTCCCAGTGGCCGAACGAACACGTCGCCGTGATGAAGATGGGCAGCCGGTTGCCGTTGCGGAGGCTGGGCAAGTCCTCGACCGTAAACAGGTCTTCGCTCGCCAGTCCCAATGGGCTGCCGTGACCGCTGTAGTTGAACGCGAGCAAGCCGTCGTTGATCTGCCGGATGATGTCGGCGTTGGCTTCGGGCAGCTTGACGCCGACCGTCTGCACACGCTCGTACGCGTCGCCGTACACCTTGCGGACGTGGATCGAAGCGTCCATCGACTCGACGTCCTCGGCGACGAAATCGGCGTTTTGCAAGTGGAGGTCGCCGTCCGACGTGCCGCTCTGGAGCGCATCGTCGGCGGCGAAGAGGTAGCGGTTGCGCCACGGCCCGAACGATTCGGCGCTGTCGTAGCGCATCATCTTGGCGACGAGGGCCGACGCCTCCTCGCTCGACTGAACGGGTAGCCGCCCGATGCCCAGGTCGATGCGTTCGCTGGACGAGACGACGTGGCCCTCGCCCGGATCGAGCAGCGCGAAGAAGTCGTCCGTCGTGAACGAGCCGAGCGGCGAAAGTGCTTCTTCGGTCTCGTACGGTGGAAGCCAGTTGGTCAGATACGGCACGCTCGGGTCCTGGCCCAGTTCGCGGTAGTTGAAGTGCCCGTCGCCGAAGAGCAGCACGTAGCGCGGCGCCTGGTCGGCCGTCGGCGCGCGTTCGTAGAGAAAGCGCAGATAGTCGCGAATGGCCGACGGATCGCCCACGCCGCCGCCGAACGCGTCGAAGATCAGGCGCGACGAGACGACGAGTGGCGACAAGCCCTCAGCGGCGCGGTGGTCGGCGAGCTGCTGCGCCTGCGACGCGGAACGTGTCCGGCACGACGATGACGTAGTCGGGAAAGCCCGCCAGCGCGCGCAGGTTGGCATTGGCGACGCGCACAGCCTCACCGGGGGGGCGCTGAGCGGCGGCTTCGGTGAACGCAATCAGTTCGCGCGGCGCTCCGGCCGACTGCGACACCTGGACGCGCCACGATCCGCCTGCCGCCTGAACCGAGAGGCGCGTCGGACGCAGCGCGTCGGTCACGTCCCAGACCTGCGGCTCGGCGGCGAAGCCCGACAGCGCAAAGCTCAACGCTCCGCTCGCCTCGGGCGGAGTCGCGAAACTGAGCAGTCCGTTCTGGGCCGTCAGCGTGCGTGGGTAGAAGACGCGCAGCCAGTCGACGCCCGCCTTCTGCTCGATCAGGCTGGCCGCGCCGGGTTCGAGCCGCGCGCGAACGGGAAACGAAAGCGACGCAGCGGTGAAGTTCGGCTCGTACCGCTATCGCCAGCGGGCTCGCAGGTCCCGTGCTGACCTGACGCGGGCGGCTCGACAGCAAGAAGGTCGATCCCGCCTGCAGGCGAAACTCGGCGCCGGGCGATCCGCCGAGCGACCGGACGGCAAACGACGCGCGCCCCTCGACCGGACCGCCCGTATAGCCGGGCAGATCGTCGGCGTCGGCCAAGTCGATCCCCTGCCCGGCGTCGAACAGGTTGGAGAAGCGCTGCAGACCGGACCCTCCCTCCTCGGCCCACGAAAACTCTTCGCGGTCGACGACGAAGCGGCCCGTCGTCGTCGTCCGGTCCGCTGCGCCGTTGGACGGAAACGCGACCGTCTGAATGCGCTCAGACGGGGCGCCGATTTTGAGAAAGACGAAACTCGTCCGCGTGTACGGGTTGGTCGTGTGCTCCCAGTCCGACCCGCTGTACTGCCACGTCTGCGGCCCCTGCGCGTAGAACAGGACGGCGTCACCCGCAGCAAACGCGCCGTCGCCGCCGCCGCGCACCCAGACGGGATTGGCGACCAGATCGACCGGACGATCGTCGCCGACGACCTGGGGCAGCGGAGCGCCGCCGTTGTGGAGGACGCGCACGTTGTTCGGGTCCGTCGTCGCCGGATCGACGCCCAGGCGCTGCAGCAACTCGGCGTCGACGCGGTAGATACCGCTCGTCTTCGATGGGCAGGCGAAAGATGGTGCCGGCTCGACAGCTCGCTCGTCGTCTGAACCGACGTGCGGCTGCTGCGGTCGAATGCAGACGCCGAACGTGGCGAAGCGTAGCGCACGTCGACGACGACGCGGCGGTAGCGGCGCACCTCTCCTCCCGAGTAGCCGATGCGCGGAACGGCCAGCGTGGCGACCGGCTCGCGGCGCGCAATACCCACGTCGATCGGTCGGGCCGAACGAGGCATCAGGCTGTCGGCGAGGGCGAGCGGCAGAGCGACGGCGTCGTAGTCCGACGCGATCACGCGAACCGTGGGAAGCGCTGCGGTCGGCAGGCGGAGCAGGTGGTAGCCGTCCAGAGCGCCGCCCGAGAGCAGTTCGAGAGCGCGCTGGTCGAACGTCGTCGCGCCGGACGAGTCGAGGTCGGCAGCGAGCGAGCGCGGCCAGTCGAACGTGAATTCCAGCTGCTCGCCGCCATCGTCCGAACTCACCACGCGCACGGACTGCGCCCAAGACACGGCAGGCAGCAGGGCCAGCACGCACACAGCGAGGAGAAGACGATACACGGCTACGATGAGTAAAACCAGGAGGTTAGCGATAGAGGCTGAGAGGCCTGTCGTAGCGGTGTCCGTCGATACGCGTGTGCTGAGGAGGTGAGGAAATACAAGATAGCTGGGCTGCAGCGGCTTTGCAAGACGGCTCAGCACGTGTGGTGCGCGTCCACCGGTCTCCGGCGTCGATTGGACTCTACCGCCCGTCGTCCGCCCACTTGCGGAGCACGTCGCGCAGGATGGCGATGCGGTTCAGTTCTTCCTCCATCCGCACCATTCCGGCGTGCAAGTCAGCAACGGAGGCGCGGGCGTCGGGGTCGGAAACCGTATCGATGACGGCGTTCAGAAACTGCACGTTGCCGCTGACTACGGCGACTGGGTTGCTCAGATCGTGCAGCGCCTGGGCCACCGCCTGGGCCACCGCCGCGCGCTGCTCCTCTTCGGAGCCCGTCGGCGGAGTTGGGAGCAGAGGCGCTTTCATGGCGGGAAGGTTAGCGTAGAGAAACAGCCCGGATGCCCCTTTCCGTCTCCTCGAGCGTTGCCCAACTCACGTCCACGTCGTGCTCGAACAGAATGCGCCAGTCACCAGCCAGCGCGTCGGCGAGAAAAGCGGCCTTCTCCTCCATCGAGGTCATCGGCAGCACATCGTAGCCCATCGTCCACGCCGGGGCGAGGTGGTGATGCGTCGGTAACAGGTCGGCGGGGAAGGCGACGGTGCCTTGTGCATCGTCGAGCAGTACGATCTGCTGAGCGCGCGTGTGCCCATCGGCCAAGCGGACGCGGACGCCGGGCAGGATCTCGCCCGGCCCGTCGTGTAGCACCAGATGACCCGACTGCTCCAGCGGTTCCATGTTTTCGGCTAGAAACGACGCCTGTTCGCGCTTGTTGTCGCGCGTCGCCCACGTCCAATGATCGCGCTGCACGTGGACTTGGGCGTTTGGAAACGCGAGACCGAGCGAGCCGCCAGACGCGCGCTGGGTCGCGCCGCCGCAGTGGTCGAAGTGCAGATGCGTCAGGACGACATCGGTTACGTCCGACGCGTCGAAGCCAAGAGCGCGCAGCGAGCCGCCGAGCGTGTGGACCGTGTGGTCGACGCCATAGATGTCGGCGAACTTGGCGTCGATCTTGTCGCCCACGCCGGTATCGACCAGCACCAGTCGGTCGCCCGACGTCGGCGAGCAGGCAGCGCAGCGCGAGTGGAATCCGGTTGCGCGCGTCGGCAGCGATCCGACGCTCCCAGAGCGGCTTGGGGACGATGCCGAACATGGCCCCGCCGTCGAGGGCGACGCGTCCGGTTTCGATGGGGTGCAGCGTGTACGTCATGGGCAGTAGGATACGCTTTGGAGTACCGGACCTTGCAACAGCGCGTTTCCGTCAGACCCTGCGGACTCTTTCTCGCTCCGACTCTCCCCACCCGCATCGTCGTTTTCGCGGATGAGGCTGAACGCCAGCAGCCGGGCAACCGTCTATCCCGGATAGATGTCGCCGGTGCCGCCGAGCAGTTCGGGCGGAAAGTCGCGGAAGTGGCCGTTGGACTGCACCTTGCGCCGCAGCTTTTCCTTGGCTTCGATCTCGGGAATGAACGTCTCGAAGTGCGTCACGAGAAAGCGCAGCCGCTCGCCTTCGGACGGCAGTTCGAGCACGTGCTGCTTTTGCGCATTTTCCAGCCCGGCGTTGTGGGCCAGGGCGTACGACACCTGTTCGGTTTCGTAGAGCGACGGCCGCAGGGTGCGTCCGCCCAGTTCGAGCAGCTTCATGTGGAGCGTGATGGCGCGCTCGCGCAGATCGCCGTCGGCACTGTCGGTCGGAGCGTCGGGAACGTAGGTGCCGTCGACGGTGAGGTAGCTCAGCGCGTCGTCGACCGAGCCGATGCGAAAGCGCTGCTCGCCCCTGACCTTGATGTCGAGGCGTCCGTCGCCGTGCCGCTTGGTGACGCGCACGACGCGGGCCGTGCAGCCGACGCGGTTGAGCCCGTCCTCTTCGGCCAGTGCGATGCCGAACGGGCGGTCGTCCTCGAGGCACGCGGCGATCATCTCGCGGTAGCGCGGCTCGAAGATGTGCAGCGGAATCGCCTCGCCGGGATAGAGCACGAGTCCCAGCGGAAAGAGCGGCAGGCCGGAGAATTCGGTCATGGAGGAGCGGTCGGGCATGGGTCTGCCAACCGTGCGCGCGGCGGACGTGTTTCGCGCGGATGAGGTGCGCCGGTCTGCTTTGCGACCGGGCCAAGGCGGCGCACGCCTCGCCCCTACGACTATGTTGCGGTTGGCGGACGCTGGGTTTGCGTTCGTGTGATGTCTCTCTTCGCCTTTCCCCTCGCTCCGTGCACGTTCTCGACTGGATCGTCCTAGGTCTCTACATCGTCGTCATCGTCGCCATCGGCGTGTGGGCCAACAAGCGGCAGACCGATACCGAAGCGTACTTCGTCGGCAACCGAGGCGTCAAGTGGTGGGCGGCGGGGCTGTCGATCATCGCCACGTCGTTTTCGGCGGCGTCGATCCTGGGCGTGCCGGGCTACGCCTACGCCGACGACCTGTGGTACCTGCAATACTCCTTGGGCGATCTGTTCGCGGCGGCCATCGTCGTCGACGCTGTTCATTCCGTTCTTCCACAAGGTGAAGGGGCTGACGACGGCCTACGAGTACCTCGAGAAACGCTTCGATTTGAAGAGCCGCCTGCTGGGATCGACGCTGTTCGTGCTGACGGTGATTCTGCGCGCCGGAACGCTGCTCTACGGCGCCGCGCTGCTCTTTTCGGCTGTCGTCCCGACCGACCTGGTGCCGGGCCTGACGAGCGTCGAGGAAGCCGTGATTCTGTTTGGCGCCATCGCCATCTTCTACACGGTCATGGGCGGCATCTCGGCCGTCATCTGGACCGACGTGATCCAGTTCGGCGTGATGAGCCTGGGCGTGTTCGCGTCGATCTGGGTCGCGGCGACGGGTGCTGCCGAGGGCTTCTTCGGCGCGTTCGAGATCGCGGGCGAGATGGGCAAGCTGGACATACTCCACGTGGCCGACGACGGCGGGAACGCGTTTGGCGGCAAGGCGCTGCTGACGGCGGTCTTTGGCTACGGACTGCTGGCGCTCTCGCTGTTCGGCACCAACCAGCAGCCGGTCCAGCGCTACATGACGGTCAGCAGTCCACGTGAGGCGCAGCGGGCGCTGATCCTGGGCGTGTCAGTGCCGGAGCGTTCGGCGTGCTGCTCTCCCTCCTGCTGGGCGCCGCGCTGTTCGTGTTTTACGGCGAGAACCCGACCCTGCTGCCCGGCGGACTCTCGCCCGACCAGATCATGCCGCACTTCGTCAACACGCAGGTGCCGCCCATCCTGACCGGCATGCTCGTCGCCGCCGTCTTCGCGGCTGCGATGTCGAGCCTCGACTCGGCCCTCAACTCGCTCTCGGCCGCGCTGACGGTCGACTTCCTGACGCGCTTCAAGCCGCAGACGACGCAGAGCGCGCAGCTGATCTTCGCCAAAGTCGTCGTCGTGACGGCGGGCATCATCGGCATCGGCGTGGGCATCTACGCCTCGCGCGCCGAGGCGCTGCTGATCGACCTGATCCTGGCGTTCATGGGCTACTTCGCGGGCGGACTGCTGGGCCTCTTCCTGCTCGGCATGCTCACCAAGCGCGCCAACGGAACCGGCGCGTTCTGGGGCGCCATCGTCGGGACGTTGGTCGTGCTGATGGTGACGCAAAACGACTTCGGCCTGCCGCCGCTCCACGCGTGGCTGGGCATCGACCCCGTCCCGTTCATCTGGTCGACGGCGATCGGGCTGGGCGTGACGTGCGTCGTCGGCTACCTGATCTCGCTCGCCGGAGCGCGCGTGCCCGACGAGCGCCTCGAACACACGACGGTGGGCTGGACCGGGCTGTGAGATGCACGTCTCCCGCCGACCGCGCTTTTGAGAGCACGAGTGCAGGAGTGTGAAGCAACGTGCGAAGCATTCCCAGAACTGGACAGCTTTTTCGCTCGGCTAAACTTCCGACTTCATCCTACTCCACTCTCCATCGTTCATGAAACGCGCCTTTCTTGACCACATCGAACTGATTCTCAGCGCCGTCGGCGTCGTGCTCACGTTTCTGGTCCCGACGCTGTGGTCAGGCGCTACGTTTTGGAAGGTCGCCGCCATCACGGCAGCCGGGACCGCTCTGCTCCACGGACTGATCTTTTGGACGATCCGCAGGCGTCAGCGCCGGGTGCGTGCCGATCACATCGGCGAGATCCGTGAGATGCTCCAAGACGTGATCCGCGAACAGTTCGCCGTCATCAACCTGATCGTGCGCGACACGAGCACGACACGACGTCAACCGAAAAGGCAGCGATGCTCGATGAGTCGATGGCGCGCATCGGCCACCTCGTCGACACGCTCAACGACGAGAGCCTGACGAAATGGAAACGCGGCTACCAGGCCGAGTCGTCGTCTTCAGCGACCGGAACCTAACTACAACGTGCTCGTGACGCTACGATTCAGCCCAGAGCACCACGCGATGAGCAACGGATCCTACCCGCTCCCCATCACCACCTCCCTGCTGTGAGAAAGGTCTTTCTCGACAACCTCGAGCTGTGGCTCAGCGCGGCTGGTATAGCCGTGACGTTCGCCATTCCCCTTCTTTTCCCGCGTACGTTTGCCTTCTGGCAGATAGCAGCTTTTTCGGCCGTCGGCGTGGCGACGCTGCATGGCGTGATCTTTTGGGCAGTCCGGAGGCGTCAGCGGCAGGTCAGGGCGCGAGCCATAGCCGAGATCCGGACGATGACGCAGGACGTGATCAAGGACCAATTGGCCGTCTTCTCGATGATAGCTCAGCAAACCGAAGTCGCCGAGGAAGCCGAGATGTTCAACGAGTCGATGGACACCATCGTCCACCTGATCGACACCCTGAGCGAGGAAAGCCTGACCGACTGGAAGGGACGCTACAATCCAGAGACGGTAGACAAACTGATGAATGATCCTTGGGGATCTGCTGCCCGCGACCGGGCGTGACGCCGCGACAGTTCGCTCTCCACTGAAACGTAGGTCCGCTATCTGCGAGCACACGTTTCGGCGATTGCGGATGATCATCACAGGTTGGACCAAGGCTCTTATTCCTCAAAGGCTTGCACCCTTGGAGACGCAAGGGTACTTTCGCATAGCACCTAGCACATTGCCAGCACGTGGAAGCACAACACGAAGACATCGAGTCCCCGAATAAAGGAGCCGGGCCGCAGTTCGTAGTGGGCGTGGGTGCATCGGCGGGCGGGCTGGACGCGTTTCTCGAGTTCTTCGCCGCCGTTCCGCGTGACACCGAGCTGGCGTTCGTCGTGCTGCAGCACCTCTCGCCCGACCACCCGAGCGAACTGGCCGCCCTGCTCCAGAGCGCCACGCACCTGGACGTGCAGCAGGTGACCGACACGCCGCGCGTCGAGGCCGGATGCGTCTACGTGATCCCGCCGGGCCGCATCATGAGCGCCATCGACGGTCATCTGTCGCTGCGTGAGCCGACGCGCATGGAGCGGCGCTCGCTGATCGACCACTTCTTCCGCACGCTCGCCGAAGCGCAGCACGACCGCGCCGTCGCCGTCGTGCTCTCGGGCATGGGATCGGACGGCGCCAACGGGCTGATGCGCGTCAAGGAGCGAGGTGGCTTCACGATGGCCCAGGAGCCGTCGTCGGCACAGTTCGAGTCGATGCCGCGCTCGGCCCTGAGCACGGGCTACGTCGACTTCTCCGGCACACCTGGGGAACTGGCCCGCCACCTGGTCACGCTGCCCGACCGCGTGCGCGACATTCCGCTGGAGGCGACGCTCTCGAACGGAGATCAGGAGACCGAAGTGCTCAACCGCCTCTTCGTCCAACTCCGCTCGCGGACGGGCTATGACTTCTCGGACTACAAGCGCTCGACGATCAGCCGCCGGATGCGCCGTAGGATGCAGGTGCTGCGCGTCGACGGGCTTCCCGACTATCTCGAGCGCGTGCGCGCCGACGGCGAAGAAGCCCACGCCCTCGTCAAGGACTTCCTGATCTCGGTCACCAACTTCTTCCGCGACCCCGAAACGTACGACGCGTTCACCGATCACCACCTGCCCGAACTGATCGCCCACGCCGACCGAGACACGCCGATCCGGGTCTGGGTAGCGGGCTGCGCGACGGGCGAGGAAGCCTATTCGATCGCGATGCTGATCTGCGAGGCGCTCGACCCGCTCTCGCACCCGCCGAAGGTCCAGATCTTCGCCACCGACATCGACGACGAGGCGCTCGCCGTCGCGCGGATGGGCCTCTATCCGCGCGCCATCGAGGGAGACGTGTCGCCCGAGCGGCTCAAGCGCTTTTTCCGCGAGGAACCGGGCGGCTACCGCGTCACCGACGAGCTGAGCGAGTCGGTCTTGTTCGCGCACCACAACCTGCTCAAGGACCCGCCCTTCTCGCGGCTCGACCTGATCACGTGCCGCAACGTGCTGATCTACTTCAACCGGCGGTTGCAGGAGCGCGTGCTCAGCACGTTCCACTACGCGCTCCGGCGCCACGGTCGGCTGGTGCTGGGATCGTCCGAAACGGCCAAGACGCCCGGCGCGCTCTTCGAGACCAAAGACAGCGCCCACCGCATCTACGCGCCCGCCGATGTGGCCCACTCCGTACTTCCCGTTGCGCCTCGCACGCTCGCGGTGTCGCTCGACTCGCAGCGAGTCAGGCGGGTTACGAAGAAGTCCGCCGAGCGCCTCGCTCCCGACATGGGCGAGTTGCACCGGCAGGCGCTCGTCCGCATGATCGGGCCGCCCAGCGTGCTCGTCACGCGCGACTACGAAGTCCGCCACTACGAGGGCGACATCGGGCGCTACCTCCGCCTCGTCCCCGGCGCACCATCGCACAACCTGCTGCAGATGCTCACGGTCGAGCTGCGCGCCGAAGTGCAGTCGATCCTCTTCAGGGCGTTTCGCGCCAACCAGGACGTCCAGACCGACGTGCGCCTCGAGGACGGCTCGATGATGCGCGTGAACGCGAGCGTACTCGAAGCCGAAGACGGACGCGACCGCTTGGCTGTCGTCGTGTTCGCCGACCTGGACGAGCCGGACCTGGTCCACGAGTCCCTTTCCAACACTCCGCTCGACGACGAACAGCGCTCGCTCGTCGACGATCTGCAAGGCGATCTGACGCGGCTGCGGCAGCGCCTCCAGACGACGATCGAGGAGTACGAGATCTCGGGCGAAGAACTGCGCGCGAGCAACGAGGAGCTGCAGTCGATGAACGAGGAGACGCGCTCGCTGGCCGAAGAACTGGAGACCAGCAAAGAAGAGATCCAGTCGACGAACGAGGAACTGGTCACCGTCAACTCCGAACTCCAGGCCAAAGTCGAGCAGCTGGCGCGCACGAGCAGCGACCTCAAGAACCTGATGCACGCGACCGAGATCGGGACGGTCTTCCTCGACCGCAAGCTGGCGCTCAAACGCTACACGCCCCACATCGCCGACTACTTCCACGTCATCGCGTCGGACCTGGGGCGGCCGTTCGCGCACGTGTCGCACACGCTCGACTACGACACCCTAGCGAGCGATGCCGCTTCGGTATTGGAGCGGCTGACAGCGGTGCGTCGCGAGGTGAAGACACACGACGGGAACTGGCTGCTCGTCAACCTGCTGCCCTACCGCACGACCGATGACCGCATCGACGGCGTCGTGCTCACGTTCGTCGATATCTCGGACCTCAAGGCCCTTGAGGAGGAGCAGGCAGTGCGGGCGCGGCAGCAATCGGTGGTGGCCGAGCTGGGCAGTTTTGCCCTTCGCGCAGACTCGCTCGACCTGCTACTCGACACGACCTCCCAGATGGTCGCCAGGGCGCTGGACGTGCCGATGGTGAGCATCCTGAGCTACGACTCGGACGCCGAGCGCTTCGATCTCGTGTCCGGGCGGGGCTGGCCCAGAGAAGCCGTCGGCTCGGCGGTCGTCCCCGCCGGGCCGCGCTCGCAAGCCGGTCTGACGCTGGTCACCGAAGCCCCCGTCATCGTCGCCGACGCTACGACCGACTCGCGGTTCGACAGCGACGACACCCTTTCCGCTTATGGTGCCCGGAGCAGCGCTACGGTAGGCATCTCCGACATCGACGGCGTCGCTTGGGGCGTCATTGGAGCGCACACCGAAGAAAGCCGCACGTTCACTCCCGTCGACGCCGCGTTTTTGCAGAGCATCGCCAACGTGGTCGGAGCCGCCGTCGGTCGCTATCGCAGCGAGGACGCCCTGCGCACGAACAAGCAGCGCTTCGAGGCCGCCATCGCAGGCTCGCCCGTATCGGTCTTCAGCCAGGACGTGGAGGGGCGCTACCTCTGGGTCTACAACCAGGTCGAGCACGACACCGACTCCATCATCGGCCAGACCGACGCCGACCTCATGAAGCGTCCCAACGACGTGCGTCGGCTCGACGAGTTGCGCGCAAGGGCGATGGAAGAGAATCGCCCCGTACGAGAGGAAATGGAGGTCCTGCTGGCCGGTAAGCTGCGCACGTTCCTCATCCACGCCGAGCCGTACCGCGACCGCTCGGGCGCGATGATCGGCACGATGGGCGCCGGACTCGACATCACCGAAGCCAAGCAGACCGAAGAAGAACTCAAGGTGCTCACCCGAGAGCTTGAGCAGCGCGTCGACGATCGGACGGCCCAGCTTCGCGCTCAGTCGGACCAGATGCGCCGCCTCGCTTCTGACCTGACGCTGGCCGAGCAGCGCGAGCGCCACCGCATCGCCCAGGTGCTCCACGACGACTTGCAGCAGTTGCTCTACAGCTTGCAGATGAAGCTGTCGCTCTTCACCCGAGTCAGCGGCGATCCCGAGAAGATGGAGAACCTGACCCGGCGCTTCGACGACTTACTCACACGCGCCATAACGGCCACGCGCACACTCTCGGTCGATTTGTCGCCGCCGGTCTTGGAAGGCGAAGGCATTCAGGACGCGGTCGAGTGGCTGGCGATTCAGATGCAGGAGCTGCACGGCCTCAACGTGGACGTGACGGGCGACGCGCCCAAATCGGTCGGCAGCCACGATCTGCAGGTGCTGCTTTTCCAACTCGTGCGCGAACTCTTGTTCAACATCGTAAAACATGCGGGCGTCGACCAAGCCTACGTTACCCTTGCGCACGACGCGGGCACCCTGACCATCGAGGTTAGGGACGACGGCGTCGGGTTCGTCACCGACGTGCTGAGCGAACACCGGACCGAAGGCGGATTCGGCCTCTACAGCGTACGCGAGCGCCTGCCCCTTTTCAGAGGAAAGCTCGACGTGGAATCCGCGCCCGGCGAGGGCACGCGCACGCTCATCACGCTCCCTCTCTCCTGATCTCACCGGATGCTCCGCATTTTCCTCGTAGAAGACCACCCCGTCGTTCTTGAATCGCTGCTCGACGTGTTCGAGTTCGAAGACGGCTTCGCAGCCGCCGGATCGGCCACCTCTGCCCCCGAAGCCCTGGACCTGATCGACGCGAGCGCGATCGATGTCGTCGTGACGGACCTCTCGCTTCCCGGCATGACCGGGCTGGACCTGACGCGCGAGTTGTGCCGCCGCCACTCGGGCATCCGCGTGCTCGTGCTGTCCGGGCATCAAGATCGCATCTACTCCGAGCAGGCCCGCGAGGCCGGAGCGCAGGGCTTCCTCACCAAAACGCGCATCGTAGATGACCTGGTGCCGACGCTCAAACGCATCGCCGAGGGCGAAACCGCATTTGGCACCTGATACCAGCCCTGTAGAATATTGGGGCGTCCGTTTCTCGTCGCCCTGAGCGAAACCCAACGTCAGACTCTCCGACAGGCACACGATGACGTGTAGCAGAGACGCATCTTCTAGGTTTCGCCTAGCTATTACCGCTCGTCCGAACGCGTGACCGGCTCGACTTCTAGCCCATACTCGCGTCCTTTGTCGACGGCACGCACTCCGCGCGTCATCCAGACGGGCGCTGGAGCGTCCATCAGGTAGTGATCGAAGAACTGCTGCATCCGGATCGCATAGTCCGTCCGGTGCGCCGCGCCCATCGCCCAGTGCGGATCGCCGTTGTAGTTGAGCATCCAGGCCGGTTTGCCCAGCCTACGCATGGCGACGAA
This sequence comes from Rhodothermales bacterium, assembly GCA_963815505.1. GTDB lineage: Bacteria > Bacteroidota > Rhodothermia > Rhodothermales > BA12 > CAXBBB01. Next base: position 12,063 of record CAWFGU010000012.1, on the reverse strand, counting down.
CATCTCGATGCCCTGCTCCCAGGGGACGGCTCCGTCTTCGTCGTTGTGCATCATCAGCAGCGGCGTCGCAATCTTGTCGGCGTGGAAGACCGGCGAGTTGGCGAGGTAGTGCATCGGCTTCTCCCACAGGCTGCCGCCGATGCGGCTCTGCGTGCGCTCGTACTGGAACATGCGGCTCATACCGCTGCCCCACCGGATGCCGCCGTAGGCACTCGTCATGTTCGAAACGGGCGCTCCCGCTCCGGCTGCGGCGAACAGGTCAGTTTGCGTCACCATGTAAGCGATCTGGTAGCCGCCCCAACTGTGTCCCTGCACGCCGATGCGGTCCGCATCGACCCAGTCGTTTTCCATCAGCTTGGTCACGCCCGGCATGACGGCGTTCATCGCGCTGCGTCCCGGGAAGCCGACTTCGTACGGAATGTCGGGCACAAAAACGGTGTAGCCGCGGCTGACGTAGAACGAGATCGAAATCACACTGCGCCCCGGCTCGGGTTGGTGCCAGCGGTGCAGGTTGTCGGACAGCTTCTCGTAGAAGTACACCATCATCGGGTATTTCCGATTGGGATCGAAGCCGTCGGGTTTGTAGAGGATGCCTTCGAGCCTGTTGCCGTCGATGCTCGTCCAGGCGAACTGCTCAGCGGTGCCCCACGAATAGTCGCTGATCTGAGGATTGGCATCACTCAGCCCGACGAAATCGTCAAAGGCGAGCGTGGTGGCATAGAGGTCGGGGAACGTGCGGAAATCGCCCTGGGTGAGCAGGACGCGATCTGCGTTCTCGGCAATCATGGGACGCCCCATGTCGAGCGGCGCCATGATCAGGCGCTGCGGCTCGGCTCCGGCGCGCATACGATAAAAGCCGTTGGTCTTGGAGTCTTCGTCGAATGACGAAAGCAGCGCGTCGGGGGCGACGTACGGATCGTCCGGGTCGGTGTCGATCACGCGCAGGCGCCGCTCGTTGGCCTGCCCGGCGCCGCGCGTCAGGTTTACGGGGCGCGCGTTACCGGTCGGGTCGGCGGCAAAGATGTCGAATGCGCCGTAGACGACGAGCCGGTCGTCGTCATCGGTCCAGCCCGCCGATCCGTTGGACTGCCGCTCGTAGGCCCAGTCGTGCTCGGCGTTGCCGAACGTGCTGCCCGCTGCCGCTACGACCGGCTGGGCGCCTTCGTCCGTACTCATCGTCATCCACGCCTGCACGCCGGCATCCCACCACGCGAGATACTGTCCGCCCGGCGACAGGCTGGGCCGCGCCTGCACCCGCTCGATGACGCGCCGCCGATCGCCCGTCGCCACGTCGATCACGTAGGCGTCCTGGAAGCCGGGAAACTCCCACGAAGTCTCGATGCGATACGGCTGGTCGGTCACGCCGACGGCCACGTCGCCGTCGCCTTCGGCGGATACTTCGACGCTGGGAACGTCCTCGTCGGCGAGTTGGACGACCTGGCCCGTCGCGGTCATCAGAACGGCGCGGTAGGTGCGGGTGCGCTCAGCGTTCGCGCGGAGCAGTTGCATCGGCTGCAAGTCGGCGTCTTGCCAGTGCCACACGTCGACGGTCACCTTCTCGTCATCGGTCAGTTCGCGGTCGTCGTCCCTCCGCGGAGCCGGGGCCGTGCCGAAGAACAGGCGAGCGCCGCTCTTGGAGAACGACAGATCGCCGTACTCGCTGGGCTGCCAACCGCTGGGGAGCGCCTCGTGGCCCCGAGCAACGCGGACCGTCGCACCGGGAGCCATCGGACCGGTCGCATCGAGTTCGGATGCGTAGAGCGCAAACGCCGGATACTCCTGCTCGAACGTCGTCACGTCCGACACGAAGGCTACGTGGCGGCCCGCCTCGTCGATGGCGAGTTGCTCGTAGTGCCCCTCGCCTTCCATCAGCGGGACGGGTTCGGCCTCACCCTTTCGCAGTGCGAACACGCCGTCGCTCTGGCCGTCTTTGGAGGAGCGCGCGAACGTGAGCCAGCCGCCGTTGTCCGAGAAGCGATAGTCGCTCACGTGGTCAAAGCGCATTTCAGTGCCCGATGCCAACATCCGAACGACGAGCGTCGATCCGTCCGACTTGTCCTTGCGGCGCTCTTCGAGCTTCTCCTCGGTCCTGGTCGGTTCGGCTTCAGGCTCCTCACCCACCTGCTCCTCGCCTTCCTCCTCGCCTGGTTCGTCAGCGCTCGTCGTGTCCCGCTCGGCTTCGAGCGTCGGGACGAGGTAGGCCATCCACCCCGTTCCGTCGGCAGGCATCCGCATCGACTTGAGCTGAGGCGCTTTGAAGACACTTCCACTCGACAGGTCGACGACGCCGAGCGAGTCCTGGGGCAGCTTGTCGCCCTTCTTACCGTCGAGCTTGGCCTGGCGCGTGCTGTCGCGCGGCGGAGCGATGGCGAAGGCGACGTAGCGCGCATCATCGGTAAACACCGGGCCGGTCCCGCGCGCGAACGTCCACAGAGTGCGAGCATCGGTCGAGCGGACGTGGAGCGTGGCGTCGCGCTCATAGGGCTGCTGTACCCACGCGGCCCACGCGCCGTCCGGGCTGATCGCCTCGTCCTGGATGCGGCTCCACGCGGAATAGTCGTCGTGCGTGAGCGCGCGCTGGGCCTGTGCGGGCAGGGCGATCAGGAAGGCGAGGGCGAGCAGGCAGCGGCGCATGGCGGAACGGGTTGGATGCCGGGGTAAAGTAAAGAACCGTCCGCGCATCCCTCCATTTTCTGCCTTCTCCATCCGGCGCGTTCGAACGGACACGCACAGTCGCTCACGCAACGCGCGCAGCGACGCGAGAGCGCTTCAGACTCGTTCTCCCCGATGGGAACGTGCTAGTGCGCCTGAGTCAACTCGGCGCGCGCCGCCACGACGATGGACAAGAGCAGCCCGCCTCCGATGGCAAGGGCAGACACGTTTTCGTTGCCGACGAGAGCGGCCGGCGCGCCGATGGCCACCCCGATAACGACCGGCGCATAGGCGGCACCCATCGTACGGCCGAGCGATCCGTCGCGCCGGTTGGCGAGGTGGGCGCCCAGCGCCGCGCCAGCCGCCGGAGCGAGCAGCGCGCCGATAGCGGCTCCCTCGAGAGCGTAACCCGAGGAGAAATAGTCGTTTCCTCTGGGAATCAGCATACCGATGCCCAGCCCGACGACCGCGCCACCCACCGCGCCGGAAAGCCAGCCCGCCGTGGACCCGGCACCGACGCGCAACGAGTGTCCGCTTTCAGCAGCCTGAGCACCGGGGCGCAGCGCCACGCCTCCAAGCGAAGCGACCGGCTGCCCGATGTGCCCGACCTGGGCGATCTGCCCGATCTGGGCAACGTGAGCGCGGAGCATTGCCAGACGCGCGTCTTCCGCACCGGAGGACTGGGCTCGTGCGGAGGAAGCCGAGAACAACAGCAGCAGACCGAGGAAGAAGCGCACGATGGTCGTGTTTTAGTTAGAATAACAGCCCAACGGAGATGGATCGTCAGCAAGTTCCCTCCGAATCCCCATCGCAGCCTGCCGCCAGGCCGCGTCACGTTGAACGATCGGAACACCCCACCGGGCACGTTCGCCGGTTCGACGCGTGTCAACACCCGTCCTCACAGACCCTATCACCCAACCCTCTCCCCGATTATGGCTTCCCAGCCCACCAAGAAGTACACCAAGGCGCCCGACATGCAGATCGACCCGTCGCAGACCTACCACGCGACGATCAGCACAGACAAAGGCGACATCAAGGTCGAACTCTTCCCCCAACACGCGCCCAACACGGTCAACAACTTCGTCGTCCTCGCGCGCGACGGGTTCTACGACGGCGTCACCTTCCACCGCGTCATCAAGGACTTCATGATCCAGGGCGGCGACCCAACGGCGACGGGTATGGGCGGCCCGGGGTACAAGTTCAAGGACGAGTTCCACCAGAATCCGCTCACGCATGAGCGCGGCGTGCTCTCGATGGCCAACGCAGGCCCCAACACCAACGGCAGCCAGTTCTTCATCACGCACACCGCGACGCCCCACCTCAACGGCCGCCACACGGTCTTCGGCAAGGTCACCGACGGACTCGACGTGGTCGACGCCATCGCTCAGGGCGATCGCATGAACACGGTCACCGTCGAAGAGGCCAACTGATTCGGCATCTTTGCTCTCATTCCAAACCTGTCAGGTCTTCGAGACCTGACAGGTTTTTCAGTTTTTGACCGGTTCGGACCTCGGCCCGGTCGGCGCCCCGATTGCGAATCCGATCAGCGTCGAGGCGCCGACGATTGGCAGAGTGGCGATCAGAGTGGCTTGTTGGTAGCTGAATCCGACGCAATCCCTGCACGCACCCTGATCGTCAGCGACGGTACGCGAGCACTGATGGCGATGGCCGAAATGCCCACTCCGACCAGCGCGCCGTTCGCTGCTCCGCGCCGATGATCGCGCGTTTCCCAGCGGTCGTCGTTCAGGCTCAGATGGATCGGCGCCTGCTCGCGGATGACGGCGCTCTGTTGGGGCGTCAAGTCGACAGCAGCCGGTGTCAGTTGCGCGGCGATGGCCTGAACCGGCGGCGGGTGGAGCGACTGAGCAGCCACCGGATCAGCGGCGAACAGGAAGAGGGCGAAGGTCAGGACGAAATGCTTCATGTCGAAAGCGCTTGAGGCAGAAAGAGCGAGCAGATCCAACGACCTACCCGCTCTATAATAATGCTCTCTCTCTCTGCAATCCGGCGCTTTTACTCCTCTCCGGTGCCGAGCAGACCGAGCAGGCGCTCCAGGTCGTCTTCGCTGTAGTAGGCGATCTCGATTTTGCCGCCATCGGCGCCTTTGTGCTTGATCCGGACCTGGGTGCTGAAGCGTCCGCGCAGGCGGTCGGCGAAGTGCTGGATCTGCAGGCTGTCGCGCAGCGGAAGGGCCGGAGGCGCGGGCGGCGGCGGCGGAGCGGCCTCGTCCTGGGCAGCATCCTTCACGTCGCGGGCGATCTGCTCGATCTCGCGCACGGACAGGTTCTCATCGACGACTCTACGCAGCAACTCGTCCTGCACCTTTTCGTCGTCGATGTTGATCAGCGCGCGGGCGTGGCCGACCGTCAGCGTGCCGTCGCGCAGCATCGCCTGGCCGCGCGGGGGCAGCTTGAGCAGGCGCAGGAAGTTGGCGATCGTCGTCCGGTTCTTGCCGACTTTCTGGGCGACATCGTCCTGTTTGAGGCCGCATTCTTCGATCAACCGCTGATAGCCCAGCGCGATCTCGATCGGGTTGAGCGCCTCACGCTGGACATTCTCGACGATCGCCATCTCGAGCATCGCCTCGATGTCGGCCTCGCGGACGTAGGCGGGGACGCGCTTCGAGTCCGGCCCTACGGGCGGCACGCAACCTGCGCTCTCCCGAGATGACCTCGAACTGCCCGCTGTCCATCGCCCGGACCGTGATCGGCTGGATGATGCCCAGCTGCTCGATCGACGCGGCGAGTTCGTTCAGCGCCGTCTCGTCAAAATCGCGGCGCGGCTGGTACGGATTGGGGCGGACGTTGTCTACGTCGACTTCGGCGATGCGGCCCAGGTAGCGCACGCGCTCCTCAAAGTCGTAGAGGCGACCGCGACCACCGGTCTTGTCGCCGTTCTCGTCGGATACGTCGTTGGTTGCGGGAAGTAGGGCGCTCAGGCCACGGCCCAGGGCTGCTTTAGCCATGTCGGTATGCGGATCGGGTGCCGGGCGGTGGGCGCGCGGCACGGGGGACTTAGGAAGAGGACTTGGCGGCCGGTACGTCGGACGCGGCGGGTGCGTGATTGATGCGCGACGCCCGCGGCCCGCGCGGCGCAGTGGGCTGATCGGGGCGCGCGAGGTAGCGCTGGTTCTTGGCGAGCACCTCCTTGGCCAGCCCCATGTAGTTGCGCGCGCCCAGTGAACTGGCGTCGTAGAGCAGAACCGGCATTCCGAACGATGGCGCCTCTGAGAGACGGACGTTGCGCTGGATGATCGTCTGAAACACCTTGTCGCCGAAGTAGCGGCGCACCTCGTCGGCGACCTGGTTACTCAGACGCAGGCGGCTGTCGAACATCGTCAAGAGCACGCCTTCGATGTCGAGGTCGACGTTGAGGTGCTGCCTCACCATCTTGATCGTGTTGAGCAGTTGGCCCAAGCCTTCGAGCGCGAAATACTCGGCCTGGACCGGCACGAGGACGCTGTCGGCCGCCGTGAGCGCGTTGAGCGTCAGCAGGCCGAGCGAGGGAGGGCAGTCGATCACGACGAAGTCGTAGGTCCGGCGGACGCGTTTGAGGGCGTTCTTGAGGATCTGCTCGCGCTCGGCCACGTCGATCATTTCGATCTCGGCGCCGACCAGGTCGATGTGCGACGGGATGAGGTCGAGAAACGGCGAGTTGGTGTGCATCGCCGCCTCGTCGGCCGAGACGTGGCCGATGAGCAGTTCGTAGCTGGACGCCTCGACGCCTCGGGGCTCGACGCCCACGCCCGACGTGCAGTTGGCCTGGGGATCGAAGTCGATCAGCAGCGTCGGATGCTCGGCTGCCGCGAGCGAGGCCGCCAGGTTGACCGACGTCGTCGTCTTCCCGACGCCGCCCTTCTGATTGGCGACCGCAATGACTTTTCCCATACCTACCGGATGTTCAGCGACTTGGACGTGAGCGGAGAGACCTCCGCTACCCGGCACCTCTGGTGCAGGCGGAGACGTGCCCTTCAAAGGTAAGGGGCACGCCCCGGCGGCCCCAGTGAAAACCGGCCCGGTTCTCCCCAACGTGTGCACACTCCGCGTCTGCATTAGAAACGCCTCCATCACCGAACGATGTAACGACACGAGGCAACCTCCGGCCCGCGCAAAGCTGTCGGCCCTCAAGAGCTGCAGCTCGACTCGACGGCGAACGTGGAAGAGCCGACAGCTTTCGCCCCCGAACTGCATCCGCCTCTCGCGGTCACGTTCCGGCTACGGCGAATCCCCGACCGACCGGGCGGGCGTTACTCGCTCCCCTCTCCTCCCAACCACCTACCCGATGGAAGCCCCAAACCCCGAAGCCGCGCGCAAACTCGAAGCCGCCAAGACCGACCTGTCGAACAGCATCGAACGCCTGATCGAGGAGCACCTGAGCAAAAGCGGCCAGCGCGCCACGCTCGACCTCTCGTTCGACGAAGGCGTCGACACGGTCGTCGAGGATACCGAGCACGACGCGTCGGTCGTCGAGGGCGCCAAAGCGCTCGTAGCCAGCTTCCACGACGCGCCCGAAGTCAAACAGTCCGGCGTGCGCGTCAAGCACGTCACGGCCATCGACTCGGACGGCGACGGCGACGCGGTCGTCAACGTCCGGTTCGTCTATCCTCGCTGATCCAGCGCGATCGCCAACCTGAATCGCCCGTTCATCTCCCTGGTGGATGGGCGATTCAGGTTAGGCAAGGGTTCAGCGAACCGGTTCCAGGCGCGTTAAGGTTGTGTTTCGGCTTGCCGGGTTAACAAGATCGCCACATCCGATTCCATAGGTTGTACCTGTCACGACACCCGAGGCGCTGCTGCCTCTCCATTAACCCCATCCGTATGCGCACTACGCTACTGCTTCTCTTCTCTCTCTTATTAGTCCCGGCAGCGTCGGCGCAACTCCTCTTCACAGGAGTCTTCGATGGTCCGTTGAGTGGAGGCACGCCGAAAGCCATTGAGCTTTACGCCACCGAAGCTATTGCCGACTTATCGATCTACGGCTTCGGATCGGCAAACAACGGCGGCGGTACAGACGGCGAGGAGTTCACGCTCAGCGGCTCAGCGACGGCAGGCCAATACCTCTACATCGCTACGGAAGCGACCGGATTCACGAACTACTTCGGCTTCGCTCCCACGTTCACAACGGGTTCGGCAGGCGTCAACGGCGACGACGCGATCGAACTGTTCAAGGATGGAGCCGTCATCGACGTGTTCGGTGACATCGCCGCTTCCGGCAGCGGCCAGCCGTGGGACTACCTCGACGGCTGGGCCTACCGTATGGCAGGAACGGGTCCCGACGGCAGCACCTTCGTCGTGGGCAACTGGACGTACAGCGGCATCAACGCGACCGACGGATGTACGACAAATGCCTGTGCGGCTCGACCTTCCCCGTCGGCACGTACGGCGGCGGCCCGGTCAACATGGACACTCGCGTCCAGTTCGCCGTAGCTGCGGATGCACAGGCCGAAGGCGACGCCGGAACGTCGACCGTCACAATCGCGGTTTCAATCACCAACCCTTCGACGACATCCGCCACGACGGCCACGTTCACGGTCGGCGGAACCGCTGATGGAACAGATGCCTCAGTCAGCGCCACCTCGGTGACGTTCCCCGCCAACACGACGGCCGATCAGAGCGTCACGCTCACGATCAACGGAGACACTGATGTCGAAGGCAACGAAACCGTCGAACTCACCCTTGCGACGGTCACGGGAGGCACCAACGCCGCCGCGGGCGTACCCGGCACCTACACGCTGACGATCACCAACGACGACGCCCCGACCGGACCGACGGCCGTCCTCATCAACGAAATCGACGCCGACACGCCCGGCACGGACGTGGCCGAGTTCGTCGAGTTGTTTGAACAGCGGGTCTCCCTCTGGACCCCTACGTGCTCGTCTTCTTCAACGGCAACGGCGACGTTTCCTACCAGGCATTCGATCTGGACGGCCAGTCGCTGGACGCCAACGGGTACTTCATTCTCTGCGGAAGCGCTGCGAACGTGACCAACTGGATCACGTCAACGTGGCCGCACGACGTGATCCAGAATGATGCCATCGCCCTCTACACCGGATCGGCGGCGGATTTTGCCAACGGAACGGCCGCCACTGCCGTCAATCTGGTCGATGCCATCGTGTATGGAACCAACGACGGCGACGATGCGGACCTGCTCGGTGCGTTCGGCGAAACGACACAGTACAACGATGATGGGGGTGACACCTCCATCCAGCGCTTTGCCGACGGCAGCGAGAACATCGTCAACGGTCCGCCGACGCCGGGCATCCAAAACCTCCCCGTTGAGCTGACGGCCTTCACGGCAACGGCCAACGGCAACGTGGCCGATCTGCGCTGGGAGACGGCGTCGGAGACGAACAACTCCGGCTTCGAAGTGCAGATGGACGACGGAAGCGGCTTCTCGTTCGTCGACTTCGTGCAGGGCGCGGGCACCACGCTCGAAGCGACGAGCTACGCCTTCCGCGTGGCCGATCTGGCCGCCGGTAGCTACCGCTTCCGCTTGAAGCAGGTCGACCTCGACGGCGCGTTTGAGTTCTCGCCCGTCGTCGAACTGAGCATCGGATCGAGCCAGGCGTTTGCGCTCACCGCCGGACCCAACCCGTTCCGCCAGTCGGCCAGCATCAGCCTCCAGGTCGCCACGGCGCAGGACGTGACGGTTGCGGTCTACGATCTGCTCGGCCGCTCGGTGGCTCGCCTGTTCGAAGGCGCCATGGACGCCGATCAGAGCCGCACCTTCTCGGTCGACGGCAGCGATCTCGCCCCGGGCCTCTACGTCGTCCGCGCCACGGGCGAGCGTTTCCACGACGACGCGCCAGATCGTCCGCCTCCGCTAAACACAACGCGCCGGCTCGCCTCTTCCCCATCCCTATCCCGGGATTCAGGCGGGTCGGCGCTTTTCTATATCACTCCGAGTCACACTCACAACCCCCAACTCATGCGTAACACGCTACTACTTCTCGCGGCGCTACTCGTCGCTCCTGCTGCTTTCGCGCAAACTCATCATCAGTGACCTCGTCATCGGAGATTCAATCGATGCGCCCAATGCGCGGTACTTGGCCCTCTAGATTTCAGCTGGAACTCTGATCTGACCTCATGCAGGCTCTGGCTGGCATCTCACGCGCAATTCAGCGCATCTCCGCAGGAAGCGACGACGACAGCCTCTACACGGCACCTTTACATTCCGCCGCTCGCTCATCATCTGCGACCATCGAGGAGGAGACTCTGGTTCTCGACGTCTAATGGATGCCAACGTCGCAACGTAACCGGACTCAACTTGTCTGGTAACGGATGATCAGTATCGGTCTTCCAAGCAGCAGCGGAAATCCCAAGTTTCATCTAGCCGTACGACTATCAGGCATCTTGGCGACAACGAGTCAACGGCACCAATACTTCAGGCCTCCGCCAAGGATGTGGCAGCTAGGAACCACCCGTGCCCTGAAACGGCAACTTTGACTGACTTTAGCACTCTGGATCACGCATCAGATGGAAACAGCGCCGCTCATAAACGCGACTGCTGAACGAACGCATCTGGACTGGCCTGGACACAGTCGAATCAGCGGCAGCCCTCCCCGTCGAGCTGACCGCCTTCACGGCAACAGCCAACGGCAACGTGGCCGATCTGCGCTGGGAAACGGCGTCGGAGACGAACAACACCGGCTTCGAAGTGCAGATGGACAACGGAAGCGGCTTCGCCTTCGTCGACTTCGTGCAGGGCGCGGGCACGACGCTCGAAGCGACGAGCTACGCCTTCCGCGTGGCCGATCTGGCCGCCGGTAGCTACCGCTTCCGCTTGAAGCAGGTCGACCTCGACGGCAGCTTCGAGTTCTCGCCCGTCGTCGAACTGAGCGTCGCGCCCAACGGCTACGCGTTCTCGGCCACCTCGTCGTTCCGCAGCGAGGCCGTCGTCGATCTGTCGGTCGAGCGCGCGCAGGACGTGACGGTCGCCGTCTACAACCTGCTGGGCCGTAGGGTGGCCACGCTGATGAGCGGAACCGTCGACGGCAGCGTGTCGCTGCGCCTGGACGGCGGCTCGCTGGCCTCGGGTGTCTACTTCGTGCGCGCCGAGGGCGAGACGTTCTCGGCCACGCGCCAGGTCGTCCGCGTCCGCTAAGCGACTCGGTTTCTTCCGCATCGGCGGGCGTCCGGCTTCGGCTGGGCGCCCGCTGTTTGCATTTGGCCGTGGCAGGAAGGCGGACAGATGTAGGAAAACCTGTCCGGTATGAGCCGGACGTGCGACACACCGCCGCCACCTCAACCGCCTACTTTCCTCGCTCACCCAACACTCGTCTCATGCTGCTTCCTCCCTTTCCCGGATTTTCGGACGACGGCCTCCAGTTCCTGCGCGATCTCAAAGCGAACAACGACCGCGAGTGGTTCAAGCCGCGCAAAGACACGTTCGACGACGAGGTAAAGTGGCCGCTGATGTGCCTGGTGTCGGACGTGTCGGCGCGCGCGCAGAGTGAGGGCCTGACGCTCCAGGGCGATCCCAAGAAGAACGTATTCCGCATCTACCGCGACACCCGGTTCAGCAAAAACAAAGCGCCCTACAAAACCAACGCCAGCTGCTACCTCTCCCCGACCGGCGACAAGAAGGCGCACGGCGGCGTCTACGTCCACGTCGAGCCGGGGAGTTGTTTTCTCGCGTCCGGCATGTGGTCGCCCGAGAAGGACCTGTTGCGCACCGCCCGCACGCGCCTGGCCGACCATCCCGACTTCACCGAATCGCTGATCTCGGACCTCGCCACCGTCGGCCTCGCATTCGACCCCTCCGACACGCTCAAGCGGATGCCCCGCGGGTTGGAAGAGCACACCCACAGCGATCACGCGTGGATGATCAAGCTCAAATCGTTTACGGTCTCGCGCGCCGTCGCCGACGCGGACATTCAGTCGCCCGCCTTCACCGACGCTGTCCTCGCGTTTGCGCGCGACGTGCAGCCGCTGAGCGATTTCCACGACTTGGTTTCGTCCAAGCGCCAAAGGTGACACCTCTCGGAGAGATGTCACCTTTCCTCCGTGCGAGCGTTTACCTGACATGCTGCTGTACCTCCACGTGCCCTACTGCGCCCAGCGCTGCACCTACTGCGACTTCTACTTCGTCACGTCGAAGAACTCACCCGCTCCGTTTCTGGCGGCGGTCGAACGCGAGATGGCGTCGTACGGGCACGAACTGGGCGCGCACGACCCGGTCGAGACGATCTACTTCGGCGGAGGCACGCCGTCACGCCTGCCCGCAGAAGACCTGGTTCGCCTCATCAAACTGGCCTCGGTTCACTTCGACACGTCCGGCGTGCGCGAGGTGACCGTCGAGGTCAACCCGGACGATGTGACGCCCGCCTACCTGCGCGTGCTCAAACAGGGCGGTGTGACCCGGCTGTCCATCGGCATCCAGTCGTTCTTCGCCGACGACCTCCAGTGGATG
>CAWFGU010000011.1:0-25240 GCA_963815505.1 Rhodothermales bacterium | reverse complement strand
CGCCGTCTAGACCGAAACATGTCATGTCCCCGCGGCATGGCATGTTTTTTCGTACCCGCCCATGACCTTCCGCTTCGCCCTTCCCGACGCTGCCCTCGTCGACCTGCTCGCCGACGTGCTGGCGTCGCAGGGGCACGACGTGGCGCGGATGCCCGAGGCCGACGTTCGGACGGCGCTGGACAACGACCAATGCGACATCGGCCTGATGCCGACGATCACGCTGATCCAGCAGGCCGACGATTTCGAAGCGCTGGGTGGCGGTGCCGTCGCGACGTGGGGCAACCCGTACGTCCGGCTCTTGCTCGCAGGCGATTTGTCCGATCCGGTCAAGACGCTGGCGTTCAATCCCGGCGAGTTGCAATCCGGTCTGGCGGCGACGCTGATCCTGCGCGAGCACTATGGGCAGAAGCCGGTCGTCGTGCCGCGCGCGGCGGTTTCGGCGGCCGATCTGGGCACGTCGGATGCCGTCGTCGTGAGCGGGGTGCACGCGCTCGATGTTCCGGCCGGCGTGCTGGCACTCGACGTGTCGCAGGAGTGGTACGAACTGGCCAACTACCCGATGGTGTGGTACCTGTTTGCGCGTTCCATCGGCAACGCGACCGAAGTCCACCGCGACGCCGTCGTGGCCGCCGTGTCGCAGGCCGATCCGATGCGCGCCGACCACGCGCTGAGCCCCAACCGGACGCCCGAGATGGCGCACTTCTACGAGCACAGCCTGAGCTACCGCTGGGACGACCTGGCCACGGCGAGCCTGACCGAGTGGAGCGACTACCTGTTTCAGTCCGGCGTGCTGCCCGATCCGTCGTACATATCGGTCGCCACGTTCGCGAGCGATGCCGACGAAGACGAAGACGACGAGCCCGAGAACCGCGACGCGCGCGACGACAATCAGGCGTTCGAGGACAGCGGCTTCTACGAGGACCTACCCGACGACGAGGACTGATATGGCCAAAGGAGAAAAGACGATCGTCACCAACCGCAAGGCGCGCTTCGAATACGCCATTGAGGACGAGTTGGAAGCAGGCATCTCGCTGCTGGGGACGGAAGTCAAATCGCTGAGGGACGGCAAGGCCAACCTGCAAGAGGCCTACTGCGAATTCAAAGGGCAGAGCCTGTTCCTGCGCCATCTGCACATCGCACCGTACAAGTTCGGCTCGTACAACAACCACGACGAAGTCCGCCCGCGCCAGTTGCTGATGCACCGCGCCGAGCTCGACAAGTGGAGCAAAGCCGTTTCGCAAAAAGGCTACACCATCGTCCCGCTGCGCGTCTACTTCAAGGAGGGCAAGTGTAAGGTGCGCATCGGTCTAGGCAAAGGCAAGAAACTCCACGACAAGCGCCACGCCATCGCCGAGCGCGACAGCAAACGCCGCATGGACCGTGAAACGGCGCGGCGCTGAGTCCAAGCTCCGCTCACTACGAGACCGTCCTGAGCAACGAAGCGTCACTGATGCGGAGCGGCGTGTTGGTAGCCAGCCTCCAGCATCTCACCGGACGGCCGCGTCTCGCCTCGCACCACAGTCAGTCCAAAACCACGACCCTCATGCCGCACTTTCCGCCCATCGACGACCAACTCGCCCTCATTCGCCGAGGGGCCGAAGAGATTCTGCCCGAGTCCGAACTGCGGGCCAAGTTGGAGCGGGCCGAGAAGACCGGAACGCCGCTGCGCGTCAAACTGGGCTGCGATCCAGTCGCGCCCCGACCTGCACATCGGCCACGCGGTCGTGCTGCGCAAGCTGCGGCAGTTTCAAGACCTGGGGCATCAGGCCGTCCTGATCGTCGGCGATTTTACGGCGATGATCGGCGATCCGACGGGCAAGAGCAAGACGCGGCCTGCGCTGACGCTGGAGGAGAGCCGGGCCAACGGGCAGAGCTACTGGGACCAGGCCGGGCAGATTCTCGACCTCGACAAAGCCGAAGTCGTTCACAACTCGGACTGGCTCGGACGAGATGTCGTTCGCCGACGTGATCGGGCTGGCGGGCAAGTACACCGTCGCCCGAATGCTCGAGCGAGACGACTTCTCCAAGCGCTACTCGAATGGCGAGCCGATTTCGCTCCACGAGTTTTTGTACCCGCTGGCGCAGGCGCAGGACTCGGTCGCGATTCGGTCGGATGTCGAACTGGGCGGGACCGACCAGAAGTTCAACCTGCTCGTCGGGCGCGAAATTCAGAGCCGCAATGGGATGGAAGCGCAGGTCTGCCTGACCATGCCGCTGCTTGAAGGCACGGACGGCGTCGAGAAGATGTCCAAGTCGCTCGACAACTACATCGGCCTGACCGATAGCGCGAACGACATGTATGGCAAGACGCTGTCGATTCCCGACGAGCTAATCGAGCGTTACCACACCCTCGCCGCCGACACGCCCGATGATGAGATGGACGACAGTTCGCGACGTTCGTCGCACGCGATCCGCGCAACGCCAAGCATGATCTGGCGCACCGGCTGACAGCGCTCTATCACGGCCAACAAGGAGCCGACGCCGCCCGCGCGCACTTCGAGCGGACCGTCGTACAAGGCAACGCGCCCAAGGAAATGGACGACTTGGTCTTGTCCGAGCCAACCGGACTGCTCACGCTGATTCGCGAAGCCGGGTTCGCGTCGTCGAACGGCGAGGCGCGACGGTTCGTGCAGCAGGGCGCGGTCTCGCTGGGCGGCGAAAAGGTCGGCGATGCTCAGATGGACGTGCCTGTTCCCGAAGGCGAGGGCATCGTGATGCAGGTGGGCAAGCGGCGGTTCGTGCGGCTGACGGGCGGCTGAGACCCGGCGTCCCACCTTTCGGATCGGGACGGGCGAAAATAGACATCCGGGGCGTTATCGTGGGTAGTTTGCTGCTCCTCCCACGCCCGTGCTTCCTGTGTCCCCTTACCGATTGCTTTCCGGTTTCGTCCTGCTCCTGATCACACTTCCGGTGCAGGCGCAGACGCTCGAATCCGCGCGCGACGCTTTCCGCTCGGGCGATTATTCGCAGTCGGCTCGCTTGGCCGAACAGGTGGTCGCCGCGCACCCGGACTCGGCTCAGGCGCACTACCTGTTGGCGCGCATCTACACCGAAACGGCTCTCGCAGACCGGGGGAAAGCTGTCGACGCGCTCAAGGAAGCGCTCAGGTTGGAGCCCGAAAACGTCGAGTTTTTGACGGCTTCACTGGTGCAGCGCCGAGTCGACCGGGCGACGTACATCCAGGAAATCATCGCCGAGAGCGAGCGTATCGAACTGGCGAAGAAGCTGCTCAGGCTCGATCCTACCAACGGCGTCGCGCACGAGGAACTGGGAGCGGTCGCCATTCGCGACTTCTGGCGATACCGCAACGCCCTCATGTTTCCCAAACTGTCGTATCAGCGTGGCATCGAGCAGACGAGAGCAGGGACCGGAATCGAGGAGCGAGAAGAGGAGCGCGACCTCTCGCCCGTCTCTTCGGCGACGACGGCTGATCCCTTCGCGTCGACGTTCGGCCCCAACGACGTGTTCATCGCCGACCAGTTCGACCTGTCCGCCATCGAAGCGCAAGGCGTCCCGGCGATCCGCTTTACCGAGCGCGCGGCCAAGGCGTACCAGACGGCCATCGGGCACCTCGACGCTGCCATCACGGCCGATCCTCGTCGCCGCAGCGTCTACGACCAGTTGATGCGCGTCTATGCCATTCAGGGCGATTGGAACGCAGCGCTCGAGCGGCTCTCCACGATGTACGTCCACTTTCCCGACGATCCGCAGACGTGGTTCTACCTGGGTCTGGCGCACCACAAATTGGGCAACGGCGCAGCGGCAGACCAAGCGTTCGAGCGGGCGCTTCGCCTGGCCGACTCCGACGCCGATGACGCACGCGTGGCCGATGCCTACCGCTCCATCAGTCTGCTACTCAGGCAGGGAGAGGAAGCGCTGGGGCGGACCCGAGATGAGCAGCGCATCCAGCAGTTTTGGGCGAGTGAGGACCCTCTCTTTCTGACGCCGTATAACGAGCGCAAACTCGAGCACTACGGCCGCATAACGCACGCCGACCTGCTCTACTCCGCGCCCCAGGTAGACCTGCGGGGTTGGGAAACGGAGCGCGGACAGATCATCATTCGCTACGGAGCGCCGCCCAGCGAGGTGACCATGATCGCGCAGCCGGGCGAGTTCGCGTCGCATCTCGGCGCGCTGTACGCAGCGGGGCAGGAGTCCGACACAGGAGGCGACGACAAAGGCGACCTCGCGTTCGCTACGCCCGAAAGCGGATCGGCCAGCAATCCCGCTCGGCGCCGGGCTGGAGACCTGCTCAACACGTTTCAGATTTGGGATTATGGCGACTTCCGCTTCGTCTTCGAGGACCCGTTCCGCAATGGCGCCTACCGGATGTACAGCCCGAGCGCCCAGGAGATCGAAAACGGCGTCGACCCGTGGCTTAACGACTACACGATCATCGCCCGCGAGACGATCCGCGACACGCCAGAGCGCTACGCCTTCGCGCCGCCGGGGCCCAAGTTCGACCTGCCGTACCAGACGACGACGTTCCGAGGCGGAGGCGGAAGTACAGACCTCTACGTCACCTACGGTTTACCGATTCCCAATTACGATGCGTCCCAACCACAGATCGACGTGAGGGGGCAGGTGGGACTCTTTCTCGTGTCCCAATCGCGCGACTTGATCGCCGAACGGCGCGAGACGCTGACGGGACTGCCGACTTCGCAGGTAACGCGGTTCGCCGAAACCAACTTGTGGATCGGTACGCAGGAGCTGGAAGCGCCGTCCGGCCCGCACGAGTTGTCGTTGGAGTTCGAAAACGAGACGCCGCGCGCCGTCGCCGTGCGGCAGGAAGACCTGGATCTGCGCAGCTACGCAGGCGACGGGTTCGAACTGAGCGACGTGATGCTCGCCTACAATGTCGAGGAAGCGTTCGGCGGCTCCAAGGCTCCAGGGGAGATCGAGCGCGACGGCTTGCGGATTCGTCCTGCGCCGTGGCGCATCTTCAAGCGCTCGCAGCCGCTCTACCTCTACTTCGAAGCCTACAACATGACGCCTGCCGCCGATGGTGTGGCGCGCTACGAGGTAGAGATCGATCTGGCGCCCAGGCGCGAGGGAGGCGGGCTGATCGGAGCTGTTCGTCGCCGACTGGGTGGCACGCCTGCCGGAGGCGTATCGGTCGAGTTTCCCGCCGAAGTCCAAGGACGAGACGCGTCGACTTACCAGATCCTCGACATCGACGACAAGGAGGCCGGTCCATACACGCTCACGATCCGCGTCCGTGACACGCAGACGGGCGAGCGCAAGACCCGAACACGCGAACTCGTTCTGGAATAACCACCTGACGCTATGCGCTGCCTGCTTTTGCTGCTCCTGATCGTCTGCCTACCGGCGCAGGCGCAGACAGCCGTGGAGCGCGCACAGGAAGCGGTGGAGCGGGGCGATTTCGCCCAGGCCGCAACCCTGGCGTCGACCGATGAGGAGTCGGCCGCTGCGCAGTTTCTGCTGTGGCAACTCTACACCGAAACCCCTCTGGGCGATGGAGGTCGCGCCGGTCGTGCGCTGAGCCGCGCCATCGCGCTCGACCCGGACAACGTCGCCTACCGCGAGGCGCAAATCGTCCACCTGCGCCGCCGCCGGACGACGTACGTGCAGAACGAGTACCTCCAGTATCGGCGGATGGATCTTGCGCGCGATCTGCTGCGGCTGGATTCGACGAACGCCGTCGCCCAAGAAGAATTGGGTTTGCAGGCCGCGCGCGACTTCGACGCGGTGTATCAGCATGCTGCGATGATCGGCGCGCCCGAGGGGATTCGGCAGTCGCTGGCGGCTCAGCAGCTTCAAGTGCGCGCCTACCTCGCGGCGACCCAGGCGTTCGAGAGCGCGCTGAATGCGGCGCCCGAGCGCGCGTCGGCGTACCGACCGATTCTGCGCATCTACGCGCGAACCGAGCAGTGGACCCACGTGCTGCGCGTCGCCAGGCAGATGACCGAGCATGTCACGGGCGACGCGGACGCCTGGATCTGGCGCGGACTCGCCGAACAGCGGCTGGGCAACGACCGCCTGGCCGACGAAGCGTTCACGCGCGGACTGAATCTCATGCCCGCCCCGCAATCCGCTCTGTTTGACGCGACGGAGTTTGTGACTGTCGAAGGAGGCAATGTGGTCGATTCGGACTTCTGGGACGACCTCGATCCGCTACTATTGACGCCGTACAATGAGCGGCTGATTGCTCATTATGCGCGCATCGCCCTGGCCGATCTGCTCTATGCCGCGCCCAAGTTGAATTTGAGAGGGTGGGAGACGCGTCGAGGTCAGACGTTTATCCGCTATGGACCTCCCCGCTCCGAGCGCATCCTTTCGCCGTCGGGAGCTACGCTGACGCAGGTGGCTGTCTGGGAATACGATCACGCCCGCTTCGTCTTCGAGGATGAGTTTCGCAGCGGCGAATTTCGTCTGGCCTCGCCGAGTGCGCTGGCGGTCGCCCTCGGTATGGCCGACGGGTACGACGATGACTTTGCGATGAGATCAGGCGACATCGCGCGCGAGTTGCCGCAGCAGTACACATTCGATCCCAACGGTCTGATAACGTCGGTCTTTGCGTCTGCCGCCTCTTTTCGAGGAGCCGATGGAAAGACCGACGTAATCGTCGCGTACGGAGTGCCGGTCCAGGCGGCGTCTAACTCCATCGACGAGCCGTTCGCCGAAGTAGGCGTCTTCGTAGGGACAGGTGCGGAACGCGTCGAGCAGCGCGACACGCTGGGCCATAGGCTGGCTCTGCTGGGTGACGTGGACGGGCAACCCGTCCTGCTCCGGCATGCGCGTGCGCAGGTGGCGGCAGGCGTACGGCAACTCGCGGTCGAGTCGGTTGGCCTCGACAGGCGGACTACGGCGGTTGGCCGCTCACTCGTCGACGTGCGTCGGTTTGATGGTGGGTTCGATGCGAGCGACGTGCTGTTTGCGTACGGCGTCGAGGAAGCGTTGGGCAATGAGGATCGTCATCCTGCCTATGTCACGCGCGGCGACCTACGCATTCTGGCCGCCCCGACGACGACGTTCGACCGCTCGCGCCCTCTCTACCTCTATTTCGAGATCTACGGCCTGACGATTGATTCAAGCGGCACTGCGCGCTACGAGTTGGAAATCGACCTGACGCCCGAAGCGCGCGATGGACTGAGCAGCGTGCTGCGGCGCGACCAGCGCGGCGTGTCCGTTCGCTTTCCCGGCGACGTATCTGGATCGGAGACGGGCACGTACCAGATTCTCGACGTATCGGAGCAGCGCCCGGGCCGCTACGACCTGACGCTGATCGTCCGCGATGTGGAGACCGGTGCAGAGCAGACGCGCAGGCAGTCAATCACTTTCCGGTAGCGTTGAGACGGCAGATATCTGCGCTCTATGCTCAGGCCTGCTGCACGCGCGCGTCCATCGCCTCGACCTTCTCGATCAGCGCCGCTTTGTACGCGACCACACGCTCCATCAGCGCGTCGTCACTCGTTGCCAGGATCTGCAAGGCCAGCAGTCCGGCATTGAGCGCTCCGCCGATAGCGACTGTCGCGACGGGCACACCGCCCGGCATCTGCACGATCGACAGCAGCGAGTCTATCCCTTTGAGCGCACGCGTTTCCACCGGTACTCCGATCACCGGCAGAGGCGTCGACGCCGCGATCATGCCCGGCAGGTGCGCCGCCCCGCCTGCCCCAGCAATCACGACCCTGATGCCGCGTGAGCGGGCCGACTCGGTCCAACTGGTCATGGCGCGCGGCGTCCGGTGCGCCGAGAGCACGCGCGCCTCGAACGCGACGCCGAACTCGCGCAGCACATCGAGAGCCGGTTGCATCGTCGGTAGATCGGATTCGCTGCCCATCGCGATGCCGATGAGGGGAGAGGTAGGCATGACTCGGTAGTGTCGAGGTGAGCGGGAAAAACTACAACGTGATCAGCCCAGCCGCCCGTTCGGCTCGCTCGCGCGCAGACTCCGACGAGTCGTCCAAAACCGTGACGTGCCCCATCTTCCTGCGCGGGCGCACGCTCTGCTTGCCGTACAAGTGAACATGGATGCCCGGCTCGGCGAGTAGCTCAGCATACCCGTCAGCTTCTAGAGAACCCTCACGCGTGCCCAGCAGGTTGACCATGCAAGCGGCAGGACGAACCAGGTCAGGCAATCCGGGCGGCAGGTCTAGGACGGCGCGGACGTGCTGCTCGAACTGACTCGTCGCGCACCCTTCGATGGTATAGTGCCCCGTATTGTGCGGACGCGGAGCCAGTTCGTTGACCGAGATGGATCCATCGGGGAGCGCGAACAGCTCGACGCCGAAAATGCCGACTCCATCGACCGCTTTCACGGCAGCGAGAGCCAACTCCGACGCGCGATTCTCGACCTCGTGCGAGAAACCTGACGGGACGACGACGGCGTGGCAGCGGTGGTCGCGCTGCTCCGAGTAGGCGACAGGGTAAACGACCGTACGTCCATCGACCCAGCGCGCGACGAGAACGGACAACTCGGCCTCGAAGGGGGCCCACGCTTCGGCGAGCAGCCCATCTTCCTGCGCGAGATCGTTCCAGGCGGCGTCGAGATCGGACTGCGTGCGGCATGTCGCGTTGCCGTAGCCGTCGTAGCTGCCGCGGCGCCGCTTGGCCATGAGCGGTAAGCCGAGTGTGTCGGCAGCGGCGTGCAGGTCGGCGCGCGTGGCGCAGACGCGGAAGTCGGGCGTGGCGAGTGCAGCTTCGGCCAGCGCCTGCTTCTGCAATGCCTTGTCGCGGATCGTCGTCAGCGTGGCGGGCGAAGGGTAGACGCGCGTATCGGGCGACGCCAGTGCGAGTAGATCGCCAGGCGCCCACTCGGACTCGACGGTGACGGCATCGCAGCCTGTGGCCCAGGCACGAAGCACGTCGGCGCTAGTCCAATCGGCGACAGTTACGTCTGCAAACTCGGCTATGCCGTCGGCAGGAGCATCAATGAGAAATCGGCAGCGGATGCCCAATGGGATCGCAGCGAGCGCCATCATGCGGCCCAGTTGCCCGCCGCCCAAGATGCCGAGCGTCGGCGTGCCCGTTCGTGTCATCGCGCGTCGAGTTCGATCAGGTAGCTGTCCAGCGTCGGCTCGTCAGGGACCAACACCTGCCGGGCCTTGCTGCCCTCGAAGGGACCGACGATCCCCGCGTCCTCCAACTGGTCGACGATTCGGGCCGCGCGTGTGTAACCGACCGACAGTTTGCGCTGGAGCAGCGACACCGATCCCTGCTGGCTGCGCACGATGATGCGAGCGGCATCGGCGAAGTAGGCGTCGAGTTCGTCGGTATTGCTGCTGCCTTCGGTATCGAAGATGCTGTTTTCTTCCTCGAAGGCCGGTAGCATGTACGGCCCCGGACCCGGTTGCTTGCCGATGTGCTCAGTGATCGCCTCGATCTCTTCCATCGACACGTACGGGCCTTGAAGGCGCACCATCCGGCTGCCGTTCATGTAGAGCAGGTCGCCGTTGCCCATCAGCGCCTCGGCGCCGCCCTGATCGATGATCGTCCGGCTGTCGATCTTGCTCGACACCTGGTAGGCCATGCGCGACGGGAAGTTGGCCTTGATCAGGCCCGTGATCACGTCGACGGACGGTCGCTGCGTCGCCAGCACCAGGTGAATGCCGACGGCGCGCGCCATCTGTGCCAGCCGCGCGATCGGACCCTCGATGTCCTTGCCCGCCGTCATCATCAGGTCGGCGAGTTCGTCGACGACGACGACGATGTAGGGCAGGTGGCGGTGGTTTTCGTCGGGATCGAGTTTGCCCTCGGCGAAGCGCTTGTTGTAATCCTTGATGCCCCGCACCGCTGCCGCCGAGAGCAAGTCGTAGCGGTTTTCCATCTCCTTCTCGCAGCTCTTGAGCACGCCCAGCGCCTCGGCGAAGTCGGTCACGATGGGTTCTTCGCTGCCTTCGGGGAGCGCGATGAAGTGGTTGTGCAGCGCCCGGAACGGCGTCAGTTCGATCTTCTTGGGATCGATCATGACGAATTTTAGATTCTGCGGACTGCACTTGTAAAGCAGGCCGGTGATCAGCGTGTTCAGGCCCACCGACTTGCCCGAACCGGTTGCTCCGGCGATCAAGAGATGGGGCATTTTGGCCAGGTCCTCGACGTACGTGTCGCCCTCGATCGTCTTGCCGATGGGGACGGGCAGCTCCATCTTGGACTCGCTGAACGTCTCGGTCCCGATCAGGTCGCGGCCTCTGACGAACTCGCGCTTGCGGTTGGGAATCTCGACGCCGATCGCGCTCTTGCCCGGAATCGGAGCGATCATGCGGATGCCCGGCGCGGCCATTGCCATCGCCAGGTCGTTTTCGAGTTCGGTGATCCTGCGGATTTTGACGCCGGGCGCAGGCGTGAGCTCGTAGAGCGTGACCGTCGGCCCGACGATGGCCTCAATGCCGATAATCTCGATCTTGTACGTTTCGAGCTTGTCGAGCAGCACCTGTTTGTGTTCGGCCAGTTCGTCGTCGTCGACGGTTTGGGCGCCGTCGCTGGCTTCGAGCAGTTGGATCGACGGAAACGAGTAGGCCGCGTCGTCTTCGCCCTCGGCAGGCTTGACGCGCGTTACGCTCTTCTCGACGTGCTGCTCACGCACTTTCATGTCGGGCGCGGCGACCGGCTCGCCGTCGTCGTCCGACGTTACCGGAATCGGCTTGGGGCGCGGCGCCGTGATGCCATCGCCGGAAGGTGCGGCGGGGACGGATGGTGTGACGACGACGGGCGGCGAGACGTGCTGAACGCTCGGCGCGGCGGGCGGCGGCGACGGGGCAGGCGGCGTCAGCGGAGCAGGTTTCGCGCGAACGGTCGGCTCGGCGGGAGGAAGAGGCGTCTGCGTTTTCGTCGGCGTGGGGCGGCCTGCCTTCTGCGCTTTGATCTCGGCTCGGCGCTCTTCGGCGCGCGCCCGGCGCGCTTCGGTCGCGGCAATGCGGGCGGCTTTGCGCGCTTCGCGTCCTTCCGAATAGCTGGATAGCTTGTCCGTCGCGCCGTAGCGGGCGTGGTCGATCCAACCTTCGATGCGGTCGAGTGCGCCCTGGATGTCGCCTTCGATCAAACTGAGCGTCGTCGCGGCGAGCAGAAGGACCAGCACGATGGCCGCGCCGACCATGCCGAAGATGCCCGAGAGGATGTCGGCCAGCGTCAGTCCCCAGGCTCCGGCGGCAACCTGGGACGGGTCGTCCATCGCCAGCCCGAACCAGCCGACGGCCGTCGCGATCAGCAGGGACAGGACGCCGAGTAGCACCGAAATCGTCGGCAGGTTGCCGCTCGGGCGGTCGCGGAAGAACACCCATCCCCAGGCCAGCAGCAGCCCGCCGAAGAGCAGCGACACCCAGCCGAACGATCCGGGCAGCAGCGCTCGGGCGAGCCAGGCACCGACGACGCCGACACGGTTTTCGATACCGCTCGGCGGGTCGATCAGCGATCCGGCACCAGCCCCGCGCAGTACGTCGGCGTCGCCCGGCGAGTAGCTGATCAGGGCGAGCAGGAACAGCACAGCGGTCGCGATCAGCGTCAGACCGACCACCTCGCGGCGGCGGTTGGGAGCGACCGGTTCGGCCTTTTTTGACTTTTTGGACGTAGACTTCGCCATGCCGCAAGCTACGGACGCGGCGCTCGCCCTTCAAGGCGATGGGTGGATATGTGCCTACTTATGGAACGGTCGCTTGGCGACGACCGCGTCGAGCACCTTGCGGCGCTGCTGGATGCGGAGCGGAGAGCCGACCGCCGTGCAAGACGGGTCGTTGGGCACGTAGCCCATGCCGATTCCTTTGCCCAGGTTCGGCGATTGCGAGCCAGATGTGACGTGACCGATCTCGTTATCCTCGGCATCCACGATGGCATCTCCGTGGCGCGGAATACCGCGGCCTTCGACGACGAAGCCGACCAGTTTGCGCTCGAGCCCGGCTTCCTTCTGCGCCACCAGAGCGTCGCGCCCGACAAAATCGCCCGCGTCGAGTTTGACGACCCAGCCCAGCCCGGCTTCGAGCGGCGTCGTGTCGTCGGACAGGTCGTTGCCGTAAAGCGAGAAGCCCGCTTCCAAGCGGAGCGTGTCGCGCGCGCCCAGACCGGCGGGGAGGAGACCACTACCGGCTCCGGCTTCCATCAAGGCGTCCCAGATCGGTTGGGCGGCGTCGGCAGGCGCGTAGATCTCCAATCCGGATTCGCCCGTGTAGCCGGTGTGCGACAGGATGACGTTCTCGACCCCAGCAAAGTCGTCGACTTCGCGGAAGCGGTAGTAAGGGATTTCGGACGTGTCGAAGCCCGCCAGTCGGCTCGCGATGTCGTGCGCGCGAGGGCCTTGGAGCGCCAGCAGGCTCGTCCGGTCCGACGCGTTGCTCAGGTCTGCGCCCACCTCGTTGTGCGCCTGCATGTGGTGCCAGTCCTTGTCGATGTTCGACGCGTTGACGACCAGCATCCAGCGCTCCTCTCCCATGCGGTAGGCGAGCAGGTCGTCGACGATGCCGCCGTCCTCGTTGCACATCGCCGAGTACATCGCCTGACCGTCGGCGATCTTGCTCGCATCGTTGGTGACGATGTGCTGCACGAATGCCGCCGCGTGGGGACCGGTTACCCAGATTTCGCCCATGTGCGACACGTCGAACAGCCCGGCTGCTTTGCGCACGGCGTGGTGCTCCTCGATGATGCCGCTGTACTGGACGGGCATCGCCCAGCCGCCAAAGTCCATCATGCGCGCGCCCCGGCGAACGTGTTCGTCGTAGAGCGGCGTGCGGGCGGGAGCGTCGGACATGAGGTCGGTGAGGTGTTGTGTGGGCGAAAGGTACTTCGGTTTGCGTGAGGTCTTGGGTAGATTGAAGGCAATCCGCACCGTCGCCTATTCGGCTCACTATAGCGGTGCTGGAGCAAGCTGATGAGGGATTGAAGTCGGTTGCCCGTTTCGTTGCGGCGCTTCCGGTTCCGCGGCGCTATTCTTCGGCATACCGACCGCCGCCCCATGCCCGACTCGCCTCGCTCCGACGCGCCCCGACCGATCTCCGACGACGCCCAGCCCGCGCACATCGACGACGCGACGGCTCACCAGACCGCTGAGTCGGCGAAGGACGCCGCCGAGTGGGGCCACGCCGAGCACGACAACCGCGACACGCTCTACCACTTTGCTTACCTCGCCGTCACGCTCGCCCACGGCGCCGACGGAGACCTCAACCCGCTCGAAGTCGACGCGCTGATCGATCGGCTGCACCGGCACTACATCGGCTGGTCACTGGACGCCGCCCGGGCGATTGCGTATCAGGCGCTGGCGGACTACCGCGACGCGGCCGATCGGTGGGCCGGGGCGCAGCAGGCGTGCCACTACCTCGCCGCCCATCTCGACGCTCACGAACGCGATCAGGCGCTCGACGACCTGCTCCGCGTCGCCCAGGCCGATGGCATTGTGCGGCAGGGCGAATTGGAGTTCGTCAACCAGGTGGCCGTCTACTGGCACGCTGTCGGCACTCCGGTCCCCGCCGACTGGACGAGCAACCACGACCTCGCCTACCTCTTCCTGACGCTCGCGCTGGGAGCTGACGGCAACTTGGGGCCGCGCGAAATCGCCTTCATCGACACCCGCCTGGGCGACGACAGCAAAACCGTATTCGACGAAGCGCGCACGTTCTACACCGCCCACAGCGACGGGCAGACGCAGTCCATTGTCCTGCGCCGCCTGCGCGACCGCTGGCCCCAAGCCGACCGCGCCCACATGCTCCGCGACTTGGTCAGCCTCGCCAACGCCGACGGCCGTTTCATGGACGAGGAGGAAGATCTGATCAACAGCCTGCTCTACGCGTGGGACATCGACCCGGCGCAACTCTACAAAGCGTAGGACCTGAGCCAGTTCTCAGCATCCCACGCTCATATCCGCTTCCGCGCGTTACCTGCCTATAACTGGCCTCCTGCGTCGCCCACGCTGAGTATATAGAAGCCGAGAACTACTCCCCATTATCCGCCCTCACGTAGGAGCCGACCTCGGAAGGCTGCTCGTTCGGATGGGTCTCCGCACTCGCTGTTGCAGCAGTGACCGAGCTGGAGTCCGCCACACAAATGCGCCAACCTCCATGTCGATTCGTTCGCTGCTCGCTTTCCTGATGCTTCTAGCCGTCCCGCTGCACGCTCAGACCTCCGATTCGCTGTCCGCGACGCGCTTCGACGGCGGTACGTTTGCCACCGATGCCTACGACTATCTCCTCAGCCTACCAGACGACTACCACGAATCCGACAAATCCTGGCCACTCGTTCTCTTTCTCCACGGTTCGGGCGAGCGGACTGGAGACCTGAGCAGGGTTGCCACTCACGGACCGCTGCGTCACGTGCGTGAGGGGGCGGCGTATCCCTTCGTGATCGTAGCTCCTCAACAGTCCGAAGGCGCGTGGTGGGATGCGCGTTCTCTGGGCGTGCTGCTCGATCACGTCGAGGCGACGCATCGCGTGGACCCGTCGCGCATCTACGTCACCGGCCTGAGCATGGGCGGATTCGGTGCGTGGAATCTCGCTGAGACGTATCCCGACCGCTTCGCCGCCGTGGCTCCGATCTGCGGAGGCGGGACGCCCGGGCGCATCTGCGCCGCCGTCGAGAGCGGTACGCAGTTTTGGGCGTTCCATGGCGCACTCGATCAGGTCATTCCGGCCCAGCGCTCGGTCGAAATGATCCAGCGCATCTATGGCTGTGGCGGAGTCGCCCAACTCACCGTTTACCCCGACGCCCACCACGACAGTTGGACGCGGACGTACGCCGATCCTGCGTTCTGGGAGTGGATGCTCGCTCAGCGGCGTACAGACAAAGACTGAGCGAGACCCCACGTGCACGCCGCTCAGCGGTGAACACGAAGCAGGGCGGGCACGTTAGTCGATGCTCCTCATCCGACTCGTCCGCATGGCCTACTCCGCCGAGATCAGCCGCGTCTCGCCTACCGCGTTCCTCTTTCTGCTCGACCAATCGGCGTCGATGCAAGACCGCTTCGGAGGGGCCGAGCAGCGAGGCGACGCCGCTCCGAGTAAGGCGCGCGTTCTGGCCGATACCGTCAATAAGTTGCTCCAAAATCTAGTGCTCCGCTGCGCCAAGGAAGACGGCGTGCGCGACTACTTCCACGTTGGGGTGATCGGCTACGGGCCGCGCGTGCAGCGGCTGATCGAACCCGCCGAGGGCATGGGCGCGCCGGGCGGTCTGGTGCCGATCTCACACCTCGCCGAGCGTCCGCTGCGGCTCGACACCCGAGTCGCCCGCGTGCCCGACGGCAGCGGCGGTTATCGCGAGCAACAGACGCGTGTGCCCGTCTGGTTCGACGCTAGGGCCGAGAATGGAACGCCGATGTGCGCCGGACTCGACCTCGCCACCCAGGCTGTCCGCGCGTGGACCGACGCCTACCCCAACGCCTTTCCGCCCACCGTCATCAACGTCACCGACGGCGAGGCGACCGATGGCGAGCCGCTGCGCTATGCTCAGACGCTGCGCAGCTACGGCACGCGCGACGGCGAGGCGCTGCTGTTCAACGTCCACCTAAGCGAGACCAACCAGGCTCCGGTCACTTTTCCCGACACCGCCGAGGAGTTGCCGACCGACGATCCCTACGCCCACACGCTGTTTCAGATGTCGAGCGCGCTGCCGTTTTCGATGCGCGCTGCCGCCGAGAGCGAGGGCTTCCGCGTCACGCTCGATACGCGAGGCTTCGTCTACAACGCCGATCCCAGTGCGCTCGTCAAGCTGCTCGAAATCGGCACGCGGCCCAGCAACCTGCGCTGATGCGAGTGGTGAGTCAGAGCGTGGCCAAGCGCGGCAGCACCGATGCCGAGAACGAGGATGCGGCGCAGTGGTCCGCCTCGGCAAGGGTGACGCGCGCGTGCGTTGCCGACGGGGCGACCGAGTCTGCGTTTTCGAGCGCTTGGGCCGACCTGCTCGCCCGCTCGTTCTGCGAGGATGGACGTTTCGACGCGGCGTGGCCCGAGTGGGCGCGTGTTTCGGCTCAGCGATCGGCGGACGTGCCGTGGTACGTCGAGGCCAAAGTCGCCGAGGGAGCGCACGCGGCAGCGCTGGGCGTAGCGATCGGCGGCACTTCATGGCAGGCGTGGGCCACAGGGGACTGCGCGCTGTTCGTCGTCGATTCGGGCGGCACGATAGTGCAGGCATGGCCGTTCGACTCGGTCGATGCGTTCGGCTCGGCGCCCGACCTGTTCGTGTCGACGCGCGCCTCGGCTCCGCTGCACGAGCAGTCCGGCACGCTCGCCAGAGGGCAGCGGCTGCTGCTGACGACCGACGCCGCCGCCGCCTACCTGCTCGGCCGGACGGATGACGTTGGACGTTTGATCGACGCGCTCGCCTCGCCCTCCGATTTTGTCCGCTGGGCCGATGCGGCGCGGGCCGATGGGATGCGCAACGACGACACGACTGCTCTCCTGATCGCGCCCTGACGCCATGCCCTCTGCCCAGGCGTTTGCCGAAGCCGTCCAGTTTCCCGACACCGCGTTCACCGACTCGCTGCTCGCGGGCTGCACGCCGGATTTGACGACGCTCGGCCTGCCGCGTGGCATCTCGGGCGCGTTCGCCATCGTGTTTCGGATGACCGACGCGCAAGGCGAGACGTGGGCGGCCAAGTGCTTCTTCAACCCGTCGCCCGATTTGCATCGACGCTTCGCGGCTCTGTCGCAGCGGCTGGCCGATCACCCGGTCGATGCAGTCGCGCCGTTCTCGTTCGTCACGGGCGGCATCCGTGCCGACGGTCAGACGTGGCCGGTCCTGCGGATGCCGTGGCAACCGGGCCGCACGCTCGTCTCGCACGTGCAGCATCACCTCTGCGATCCGGACGCGCTGATTGCCCTCGCCTCGGCGCTCTCTGCCGTTCAACGCGACTTGGAAGCCGCCGCCATCGCCCACGGCGACTTGCAGCACGGAAACATCCTCGTCGACGGAGACTCAGGCGCTCCGCGCATCCGCCTGATCGACCTGGACGCTGCCTACGTCCCGTCGCTACGCAAGCTGAGCAGTTTGGAAGCCGGGCATCGCAACTACGCCCACCCCGATCGAGGTGCGGACGACTTCGGCCCCCACATCGACCGCTTCACGTTTCAGATCCTCGACGCCAGCCTGCGCGCTCTGGCCGCCCGCCCAGCCCTGTGGGACCACTACCACACCGGCGAAAACCTGATCTTTTCGGCCGCCGATTTCTTCGACCCAGATACGTCGACGCTGCTCGCAGATTTGGCTGCCGACGAGCGTACGGCTCGACTCGCCGAAACCGTCCGCCGCGCCTCGCTACTGCCGCCCGAGCGCGTACCACCGTTGGGGCAGGCGATGGAGAAGCCGCGCCGGTCCGAGCGCGTCCCCGTTGAGATGCCGCGCCGGACGGGAGCCGTCGCCTTGTGGTGTGCGATTGCAGTCCTGGCACTCTTTTATGGAATGATAGTCGTGTTTGCGCTGCAAGGCGACGAGCGATTTACATTACTGAGCGCGGCAGGGGTGATCCCGCTGACGATCGCCGGAGTCTCATTCGCCTTGCACGCCTACTACAAGCATCCCCACACGCGCCGCACGCGGAGGTTGACCAAGGAAGGCGCGTCGCTTGGCCGACTGATCGCCGAGGTGGACGCCGAGCGCGAGCGGATGGAAGCGGACCGCGAGCGGCTGACGACGAACATCGACGAGATGCGCGCCGAGCGTCTTCGCCACGTCCGCGACGACGCGCTACGTGACCGGCTCAAGCATCACCTGATCAGCGAGGCGGGGCAGGCGGGCATCCCGCACAAGGCCGTCGTGCGGATGAAGCTGGCTGGCATCCGCAACGCGTGGCACGCTACGCCGGAGCGTGTCCGACAGGCGATGGAGTTGGGCCATGAGACCCGCGCCCAGGTCGATCTGTGGCGCAACGGCCTGATCCAAACGTACCGCGACACGATCCCCGGCGCGCTGTCCGAGGGCGAAGAGCGGCGATTGGCGAGGGAGCGTACGCATCGCATCGACGACCTCGACGCGCAACTGGTCCGCATCGCCGAGCGCCGCGCTACGCTCCAGCAGGAGAGGCTCGCTCTCTCCGCCCGCACGCGCGATCATCAGCCGCTGACGTTCGCCGCCTATTGGAAGCGCCTGCTCACCGCGCAGCCGCTGCCCACCGTCGCCGCGCCCGCTCCGGCGCCGAACACGCCCCGTCATCGTCTCCCACCTTCACACCCGACGATGGGCCGTGGTGGCAAAACTGATCTCGGCTAGCCGATGCGCGCGCCGTTGCTCGCGAGCTGCGACGGTGTGAGCAGGATCGTGCCTTCGCCGCCCGTCGACCCAAGGACGAGCACTTCGGACTTCACGCCCGCTATCCGCCGCGGCGGCAGGTTGACGACGGCGACAACTTGCATTCCGACCAAATCGTCCGGCGTGTAGTGCTGCGTCACCTGAGCTGACGACGTGCGCACTCCCAGCGGTCCCAGGTCGACTTCGAGCACGTACGCCGGTACGCGCGCGCCTCTGTTGATCCGAGCCGAAACGACGGTGCCGACGCGCATCTCGACCGACGCAAACGTCTCGAACGCGATCGGCTCGCTCACTCGGCGCAGTCCTCTCGCCGCCGCGTGTCGACGACGTGTAGGATGCGCCACGCGCCGTCCATCTTGACCAGCGTGAACGCGTTGGTACCGCAGTGCGAAAACTCGCCGCTGACGTAGAACCGGTAGCCCGTCCACGCCGTCGCCAGCGGCCCGTCGACGTGGAGCGTGGTGTCGGTCAGCACTTCGTCGAGAGAGACGCCAGCACCTGCGATGCCTGCGACGAATGCGTCAACCGGAGTGTCTGCGACGACGGGGTCGGAGTCGGGGCGCGCTTGGGTCGTACGGAGCGTGGCGTCGGGGTGGAAGGCGCTGCGCATCAGCGTCGTGTCAGCCTGTCTCATACCGTCGAATAGGGCGCGGATGGGAGCCGTAACGGCGGACGTGTCGACGGTCTGCGCTCGGGCCGGCGCACCGAGTAGCAGAAGCAGAAAGAGCAGGCGAGTCATCGGTCGTCGGCGAGGGAGGGAGCGGCCGAGCCGTCGCGGTCGAGTTCGGTTTCGTTGCGAAAGTGGTTGACCAGGAACGCCGTCGCTCCGGCACCGACGAGCAGGCAGATCGCGCCGAGCACCGTCTTGCCGAACAGCAGGTAGCCGACGCCGAACAGCACCGAGTAGACCAGAATGATACCTGCAAGCCAGTTGAGAAACAACGGCCCGAGTTTGTCGCCCGGCCGGATGTCGCGGTTGCGCGCCGCGACCACCTTCCAGCCCGGTCCGCCCGGACGCGTCTTGCGATAGAACGCGTCGAGCCGCTCATCGGTCGTAGGTCGCGTGGCGAACGTGACGACCAGCGCCAGCCCGATGCTGAATGCGGCGACGGAGAACAGGTTGACGGGAAACTCGGCGCTCAGTCCGGGAATCGACACGCCGAAGGCTCCGGCGATCAGGGCCGCGAGCATCAGGACGATGGGCGAGAGCGTCACGACCAGTTCGCTCCACGCGTTGATCCGCCACCAGTACCAGCGCAGGATCAGCACGAAGCCCAGCCCGGACGATGCGGTGATGATCAAGCCCCACGCCTGCGAGATCGAATCGAGGTTGGCCGTCACGACCAGTCCGAACAGCGCCACGCAGAACGTCAGCACGCGTGAGATGAAGACGAGCCGCTTGGAGTCGGCTCCGGGTTCAATGAAGCGCTGCCACACATCGTTGACGAGGTACGAGGTGCCCCAGTTGAGTTGGGTCGAGATGGTCGACATGAACGCGGCCAGGAACGACGCGAACAGCAGCCCGCGCAGGCCCGACGGCAGTAGGTCGCGCATCGCCATCACGAAGCCCTCGCGCTCCTGCCCGGCAGCCAGGTCGGGGTAGAGGAGGAGCGACGCCAGCGCCACCAGGATCCACGGCCACGGACGCAGGCAAAAGTGCGCAATCGTGAACCAGAGCGACGCGAACACGGCGTTCTTCTCGTCCTTGGCCGAGAGCATCCGCTGGGCCACGTATCCGCCGCCGCCCGGCTCCGATCCCGGATACCAGCTCGCCCACCACTGCACGCCGACGTAGGCAAAAAACGCCATCAGCGAAAGCGACAGCACTTCGGCGCCGCCCGCAATCGTGTCGCCCGTCGACTGCGCGCCGATGTTGGGCAGCAGTTGGAGCGTCGCCTCGGGCAGCCGCTCGCGCAGTCCCGCCAGCCCACCGACTTCGGGCGCGTCGAGCGCGTAGTAAGCGAGGAAAAAGCAGCCGATGATGGCGATCGCGAACTGAAACACGTCGGTCACCGCGACGCCCCAGAGTCCGGCCAGCAGCGCGTAGAGCGCGACGACCATTACGAGCAGGGCGACGAGTACCAGAGCCGCGCTGATCTCGGCACCCAATACCGAGAACGAGGTCTGCCCAAAGATCGTCAGGTCGGGAAAGAGCACGCTCAGGACCGTCTCCATCGCCAGCGATACCCAGCCGATCACGATGGCATTGAGCACCAGTCCGAAGAAAATCGCCTTGATGCCCCTCAGCCATGCCGCCGGTTTGCCTTCGTAGCGGATCTCGACCAGCTCGACATCGGTCAGCACGCCGCTCCGCCGCCACAGGCTCGCAAAGAAGAAGACGGTCAGCATGTTACCCAGCGCCATGTTCCACCACAGCCAGTTGCCCGCCACGCCGCTCTGCGCGACCAGTTCGGTAACGGCCAGCGGCGTATCGGCGGCGAACGTCGTGGCGACCATCGACGTGCCAGCCAGCCACCAGGGCAGGTTCTTACCGGCACCGAAAAACTCGTCCGTGTTGGCTCCAGCCCGGCGCGCGTAGTAGATCGCGATGCCGAACGAGAAGACGAAGTAGAGGGTGACCAGCGTCCAGTCGAGCGTAGAAAGACCCATGCGAGAGAATCGGGAGCGGAGGAAACGAAAAACGCAGTCCGGCGGGAAGCGGGACCGCGTCGAAGGTAGACACGCAGGGCGGCTCAGCCCATGCCGAACACGATGGATATCAAAACGGCGATCCCACCAGCGACGGCTGACAGGGTGACGATAGCCCGCGTGGCGGGGGAGGAAGAGCGGGCAGTCATGGATGCGTGGCGGAGCGAGTGGGGTAGACCTGTGAAGAATACGGAAGCCGAGTTCATGTATCAAGTGAGGTCGCACATTTAGTCGCCCTCACACGGCTCGTTATCGGCATGCCGATGGCCATTCTTCAGCCACTCTTCGGATCTGCCCCCTCTTTTTCTATCGGCGCCCCCAATACTCGCGGCGGCGAAGCGGAAGGCGAGGCGTGCGGCGTCGCTACCTTGGCAGCCGTTCCAACTGCCCTAGACATGCGCCTGCTGCTACTCGTCGCTCTCGTCCTCGCACCGACCCTAGTGGGCGCGCAGACCGCCGTTCCCGACCCCGCGCGCGGCACGAATGGCATGGTGGTCTCGGCCCATGCCGACGCGTCGGATGCCGGTCGCGAGGTGCTGATGGCAGGCGGCAATGCGGTCGACGCGGCCGTAGCGACGGGGTTCGCGCTGGCCGTCACGTATCCGGTCGCGGGCAACGTCGGCGGCGGCGGGTTCATGGTGATCCGCGAGCCGGACGGATCGGCGACGACCTACGACTACCGCGAGCGCGCTCCCGCCGGTGCGACGCGCGACATGTTTCTGGACTCGACGGGCGCGTTCGTGCCCAGCCGCTCGCAGCGCGGTTACCTCGCGTCGGGCGTGCCGGGAGCCGTCGCCGGAATGCTCAAAGCCCACACCGATCACGGACGCCTGTCGCGCGCCGCCGTCCTCGCCCCAGCCATCCGTCTTGCCCGCGACGGCTTCGTGCTCACCCAGCGCCACGCCGACCGCTTCAATGCTTACCGCGACGCGTTCAAGCAATTCCCATCGACCGTCCGCTACTTCCTGCCCGCCGACACGTCGCAGAGGTGGCTCCCCGACGAGATCTTCCGCCAATCCGACCTCGCCGACGTTCTCCAACGCATCGCCGACGAGGGACCTGACGGCTTCTACCGAGGCGAAACCGCGCGCCTGATCGCAGCCGAGATGGAACGCGGCGACGGACTCATAAACGAGGCCGATCTAGCCGACTACTTCGCCGTCGAGCGCGAACCGATCACGGGCTTCTATCGCGGACACCGCATCCTGACGATGCCGCCGCCGTCGAGCGGAGGCATCGCGGTCATGCAACTGCTCCACTCGGTCGAACCCTACCCGGTCCGCGAACTGGGCTACGGATCGAGCGCGCTCACCCACCTGATGGCCGAAGCCATGCGTAGGGTCTACGCCGACCGCGCCGAGTTTCTGGGCGATCCCGACTACGCCGACGTGCCCATCACCGAGCTCGTCGAAGCCGACTACACGCGCCGCCGCATGGATGACTTCAACCCCTACCGCGCGACCGGCAGCGGCGCCATCACCCACGGTGCCCCACGCGAATCCGACCAGACGACCCACTACAGCGCCGTCGACGGCGAGGGCCAAGCCGTCAGCGTGACGACGACGCTCAACGGCGGCTTCGGGTCGATGGTCGTCGTCGACGGCGCGGGCTTCTTTCTCAACAACGAGATGGACGACTTCTCGGCCAAGCCCGGCACGGCCAACATGTTCGGCCTGCTCGGTGCCGAAGCCAACAGCATCGAACCCGGCAAGCGCATGCTCTCGTCGATGACGCCCACCATCGTCGAAGACCCCGACGGCGAACTCTTGCTCGTCACCGGAACGCCCGGCGGCGCCACGATCATCACGACGGTCTTCCAGGTCATCCTCAACGTCGTCGACCACCAGATGGACATCCAGCGCGCCATCGATGCGGGCCGCATCCACCACCAATGGTTCCCCGACGAACTCCGCTTCGAGCCGTACGCCTTAGGCCCCGACGCCGTCGACAACCTCGAACTGCGCGGCTGGAACGTCGTCGCCCGCCGAGGCACGTGGGGCAACGCCGCCAGCATCCTCGTCCGTCCGGAAACGCGCTTCCAGGTCGACCCGTCCGGTCTAGACGAGATGCAGATCCGCTCGACGATGCGCGTGCTGCTCGGAGCGCCGGACCATCGCGGTGAGGGTGGAGCGAGCGGATACTGAACGATGAAGATGAAAGAGTGCGAGGGAGACGTGCTCGTGTGCTGCGTACACTTACCTAATCGCCGAGCGAAGCCCACTGTTCTTATGCGCTACACCCGCCTTCTCCTCACTCTCGCCCTGTTGCTTGGCTTCGGCTCGTCCGCGCTCGCCCAGCGCTTCGAGATCGGTGCGCGCGGAAGCGGACCAGCCGCGATGGGGTCTCTCATTGCTTCCGGCGACGACTTCATTCCCGGCCTCAATCCCGACACCTCCTACACATTCGAGCCGCGCAACTGGTGGCCCCTCGAAGTCGGCAGCAAGTGGCACTATGTGGAGGGCAGTTGTACCCAACTCGGAATCATCGACTACGTCAACGAGGTCACCGAGCAGCGGCTCTACGAGGGCGACGCATGGTACCGCATCCAGACGGTCTACAATAGCGCCGACAATCCGTGCAGCCGCCAGGACGACTCGTGGTATCGCTTCTCAGACGACCATTATATGCTGCGCAAGTTCTACGGTCTGCCCGGCCAGACAGACACGTTGTGGACCACGCGCGAGCGCAGCATCTTCGAGTCTGACAGTAGCCTGCAACGCTTTCGTCCGACGCCTCCAACGCCGTGCGCGCCCGATTCGCTCTACTTCACGATCGTCTACCCCGAGCATCCCAGCTACATCACAACGTTCGGTTACGACGGCGGCTCGGAGAGCGACAGTACCAACTTCGTGGTGGCGGTCAATCAGACCGACACCGTCGGCTACTGCTTCAACAATGCGTACTTCATTTACAACATCGGCTACGCCACGGACCTGCTCGGCTTCAGTGGTGGTGGCATCACGTGGGGCGACCAGTCGGTAGTTGGACGCACGGTATCGAACGCGTCCGTCTCGCGCCCTAGCGAGCCTAGGCTTTGTCTGAGAAAGCGGCCCGAAAAAGGCGGCGAATGCAGGCCAGCTTGACCATCGCCAGAAAAGAGCCTGCCAACTTGTCGAAGCGAGTCGCGATGCTGCGGTGCTCTTTCAAAAACCCGATCAGCCGTTCGACCGCGTTGCGGCGCGCGTACTGCTCCGTGCAGAGCATCGGCGGACGCCCTTTGCGACGACGCTTCCTGCCTTCGGGCACCTTGCGCTCTGGAATAACCGCTCGGATGCGGCGAGCGCGCAGCCACGCCCGCACTTTCTTCGAGTCGTAGCCCCGGTCGGCAAGCAGACGGGCCGGGCGACGAGGGGCCTCGACGAGCGCGCATGCCGCCTCGAACTGCGCTACTTCGGCGCGCTGGCCTGCCGTCAGATGAACCGCGAGCGGCAATCCGTTTCCGTCGCAGACCACGTGCAGTTTGCTCGTCAGTCCACCGCGGCTTCTGCCGAGCGCTTGGGCTGCCTGGCTCTCTCTGGCGCAGGCGTCCCCCTTTTTCGCGCTCCCGCGGCTACCCGCGAGGCGCGCACGCTCGTCCCGTCGATCATCCAGGTTGAGTAGTCGAGGTTGCCATCTGCGGCCAGTTTCAGGTGCAGCGCGCGCAGAATGGCATCGAACACGCTCTGGTCGCGGTAGCGCTTGAAGCGTTCGTAGACGGTCTGCCACTTGCCGTAGCGGTCCGGTACGTCTCGCCAGGGCGCGCCCGAGCAGAGTTTCCAGAAGATGCCGTTCAGAGTGATGCGATCGTCGGCGCGGCGCCTGCCTCGTGTGGGACTGGGTAGCAGCGGCTGGACGAGGGCAAACTGCTCGTCGGAGAGTTCGTAGCGGCGCGGCGGCATGGTCGGTGGCTGGAAAGGGCGCCGAATCTATGCCATTCCATTTCTCAGACAAAGCCTAGATCAGCGTATCGTCCGCTCGCGCGCGCGTACCGGGTGTGCGTGCGCGGTGACGGGACGGATCTTGGAAGCGACCCGCTGCTGCTGCGCGACGCCCTCGGCCGCATCGTGGCGCAGTGGCCGTCGGGTTCGTCGTGCTCGGACGTGAGCCACCTACCCGCAGGCGTCTACGCTCTCACGGCAGGCGGACTTCCCACCTCGTTCGTCAAACTGTGACGACCCGCGTTCTGCTCGGCGCGCCCGGCCCTAGCGGCAATGGTGGCGCGAGTGGGTATTGAACCGGAAGCCTCGCTCCCGCTTCGGCCTGTCAGTGCGAGGAGAGGATCACTGCGAGAGGGTTTGGAGCGGGAAGACACTCCCTACTCCCGGTTTGTCATTGCGAGGAGCGCGCGGCGCGGCAATGGCGCTTTCCGGATTGCCGCGCTTCGCTCGCAATGACAACTTTAGTGGTAATAACCGGCTTCGCCTGCGGCCTCACG
>CAWFGU010000010.1:0-150334 GCA_963815505.1 Rhodothermales bacterium | reverse complement strand
AACCCGCTAGGTCCCCAACTGCTGCCTTGCCGCGTTCTGCTTCGATGCCCGAACAGAGGCACGCTTGTTTACCTTATCAACCTGATCGATGATACAACTGCAAAGAGATAGTCGCCATGAGTGATGCACTAGACGCGCCTTACCTCGACCCTGACGAGCCGTATCACCTAGACAGTCAGAGAAAGGCTTTGGCTCTGCTCAAAAGCAGGAATTTCTTCGTTGGACTCGCTCCTACAGCGGGAGAACCAGACAACAGATTCGTCGTCTCCAAGCCCAGTAGCGTCGGCAGGAACCTCGCCTCAGTGGAACTAAGGCACGAGCTTGAGGACGACGAACAGGAAGCTGTATCCGACTTAAGAAAACTCATGGATTCGAGTCCAATGCAAGCTCTGTCTAAGGGAGCAGATTATTATGGATACCACCTTTCGTTCGATGTCAAGGCGGGATATATCCGAGCCGAATACATAGACAGAAGATTAGGGCCGGACGACGATGACGGTTATGAGACACGCTACCCGGCTCTGCATCAGGGGTCGGAGTTATACATAAACGGCGATCTCAATCAATCTCACCTAGTCGGAACCCAGATATTCAACCCGGACGGTGACTGGGCGGGGGGTCGATCAGGTATGCAATGGGTAACAATAGGTGAACCAACCGCAAACGAAGATGGAAACTGATCAGCCCCCTTTTGGCTCGCCCGGTTTTTCCCTAGAACAGCGGGAGCCTTGGTCTCGCCGCCCACCTAGCGCCGTAGCAAGAAGCCAACCACCCGCTACAACGTCTGTACCGATGACTCGTGAAGAACTCACCGCCCACCTCAAGAACCAGAGTACGGAGACCAACGCTCGCATCGAACGTGGAGAGGCCGCAGCGGACAAGCGTATGTCGCTCTTCGAGAGCAAGTTCGAAGTAATGCAGGCCAAGTCCGACGGCAAGTTCGAGGCTATGGAACAGCGCCTTGACGCGACGCTTGCTCGCATGGAAGGGACGGTCGGTAAGCTAACTGCGACGATAGAAGGCGTCGAGAAGAACACGAACACCCGCTTCGACGCACTTGATAGGTCGGCCACCAGTACCAAGGTCGTCATCACCATAGTAATCGCGATCGTCGGCCTGATCCTCGCCGTCATTCAGTTCACTCTCTCGCAATCTTGACCGC
This sequence comes from Rhodothermales bacterium, assembly GCA_963815505.1. Lineage (GTDB taxonomy): Bacteria > Bacteroidota > Rhodothermia > Rhodothermales > BA12 > CAXBBB01. The sequence goes on along the minus strand of CAWFGU010000010.1, from coordinate 149,172 downwards.
CAGGCCCCATAACGCTACAATCCACCACCTCTCCACGCTCCACATCCCGCTGAGGTGGTCGGACATGGATGCGTTTGGACACCTCAACAACGCTCGAATCTTCACCTACTTCGAGGAGGCGCGGATTCGGATGCTTGAAGATCACGCAGGCGACTGGACGGGCGAGGCGGGGCCGGTCGTCGTCCACGCGGCGTGCACGTACAAGCGCCCCATCGTCCACCCGGCGACGCTGGTGATTCATCTGGGGACGGACGCGCCGAGCCGCACGTCGTTCAACACGCGCTACGTGGTCTCGACCCAAGAGCAGCCGAAGGTCGTCCACGCGTTTGGAGAGGCGCGGATGGTGTGGGTCAACGTGGCGAGCGGGCGTCCGACGCGGTTGCCGCAGTTGTTTACCGATCTGTACGAGGCGGGAGACGAGCGGCCGGACGTGTACGGCGTGTTTGGGTGAGTCAGCGGCAGGAAGCGGCGCCTCATCGTGCAAAATCGGACGTTTACCTGTGCGCCCTCCACATCGTCATCTTGGGCCTGTCGAAGGATCTCCTTGCCTGCCGGAAGCTCGGGGATCGGGGACTTCGCTAGGATGACGTTAGCTGGTTTCACCGCCGGTCGAGCGGGATGTCGGCGCGCGAGGCGGGGTCTTCGATGGGTTCGAGGTGCGTCAAGACCGTCAGGTTGGGGACGCCTGCGCGCAGGTCGGCCTCGAGGCGTTCGAGCAGTTCGTGGCCGCGCTGCACGCTCCACTCGCCGGGCACGAGGACGTGGACCGTCGCGAACCGGCGCGCTCCGCTGCGGCGGGTGCGCAGCGCGTGGTAATCGAGCGGATAATCGGCGGCATACCGGTCGAGCACAGCCCGAAGAGCGTGCTGATCGGCTTGAGCTAAAGCCTCGTCCATCAGCCCCCCCATTGACCGGACGATCAGGCGCGCTCCGGCGATGGCAACGATGACGGCAACGATGAGAGCCAGAATCGGGTCAATCATCGTCCATCCCGTCGCGTGGGCCAGCCCTAGTCCGGCAAGGACGGCGACGCCCGTCGCCACGTCCGCCATGAGGTGTTGGCCATCGGCTGAGAGCGTCGGGCTATGATGCGCGCGGCCCTTGCGGATCAGGATGCCGCCGACGACGGCGTTGATGCCAGTGGCGACGGTCGCCAGCGTCAGGCCCAGGCCCAGGCGCTGGATCGGCTGGGGGTCGAGCAGGCGGTCGATTCCGGCCCACGCGATGCCGACTGCGGCGAGCACGATCAGCCCGCCTTCGAGTCCGGCAGCGAAGAACTCGACCTTGTCGTGCCCGTAGGCGTGGCTCTCGTCGGGCGGACGCGCGGCCAGCGTCAGCGATACCCACGCCAGGACGGCGGCGCCCAGATTGACGAGCGATTCTATAGCGTCCGAAAAGAGGCTGACCGAGTCGGTCGCCCATGCAGCGTAGGATTTCAGCACCAGCGTCGCCAGCGCGGCACAGATCGACAGGACAGCGTAGCGGCGCAGGCTCAGCCTGTCCGAAAGCAGCGAATGAAAAGTCTGGGGTGATGCGTTCGGCATGGAAAGATCGGAGGAACCGTGCGAACGGGCGTGGCGGCGGGCGGAGCCTCGTAGTTTAGGCACGCACGGAAGCGCTCCCGCGCGCTCCGCCCTTCCTCACGCTCTCTTTTTCGACCGATGGACTTTCGCCGACTGGTTTCCCGCATCTCCGACGTACTCGGCCCCGACGCTACGCCCGACCGCGTCGAGCGCATCGCAGTTGCCCTGCTCGACGAAAAGCTGGACGCGCCGTCCCCCGCCTCATCGACGCGCGGAGGAAAGGCCGTCGTCACGGCGTACGGCAAGGATGCTCCGGGCACGCTGCACGCGATAACGCACGTACTGTCGGACGCCAATTACAACATCCTCGACGTGTCGCAGAAGATCTTGCAAGACTACTTCACCGTCATCATGATCGTAGATGGCGAAGGTGCGCGTGCGTCGGTTGGTGAGGTGCAGGCGAAACTCGGAAAGGTGGGCGAGGATCGGGGCGTGCGTGTGCTGATGCAGCACGAAGACCTATTCAACGCGATGCACCGCGTATAGACGCCGCTCGACACCCTTCTTGGCCTGGAGTGATTCGCTCCGCACCCACCCGACTCTATGCCGTTTGACCTGCCGGAAGTGATTGAGACGCTTCGGATGACCGAGGCCGACCTGTTCGATATCCGAACCGTCACGCTTTCGCTGTCGCTGCGCGACTGCGCCTCGCGCCTGCCCGCGACGACGCGCGCCCGAGCCTACGACAAGATCCGCCGCTACGCCGCGCTCCACACGCGCGTCGCCGCTGAAGTCGAGGGGCTGTACGGCGTCCGAATCGCCAACAAGCGCGTCGCCATCACGCCGGCCGCCCTGTTCGCCGACAGCCACGACCGGGGCGACTTTGTCCGGCTTGCCCAAACGCTCGATCAGGCTGCCGCCGATGTGGGCGTCGACTATCTGGCAGGCTTTTCGGCTCTGGTCGAGGGCGGATCGACGCGGGGAGACGACGCGCTGATCGACTCGCTTCCCGAAGCGCTGGCGACGACGCAACGCGTCTGCGGATCGGTCAACTGCGGATCGACACAGCAAGGCATCAATGCCGACGCCGTCCTCAAAGTGGCGCACGTCATCAAGGACCTGGCCGAGCGCACCAGGGATCGCGACGCCATCGCAGCAGCCAAATTCGTGGCGTTCTGCAACGCCGTTCCCAACAACCCATTTGTCGCCGGAGCCTTTCACGGGCCGGGAGAGCGCGAGGCCTGCCTCAATGTTGGCATCAGCGGGCCGGGCGCCGTTCTGCGGGCCGTGCAGGAGGTCGGTGTGGACGCCGGATTCACGGCCGTCTGCGAGGCGATCAAAAAGACGACGTTCAAAATGACGCGCGCCGGCGTGCTGATCGGCGAGCGCTGCGCTGCGCTGCTCTCCGAGCGGTCCGGACTGGACATCCCGTTCGGCATCGTCGACTTGTCACTAGCACCGACGCCCGCCGAGGGCGACTCGATTGCGGCGATCCTGATGGCGTTCGGCCTCGAGTCGGTCGGCGCGCCGGGCACGACGGCGGCGCTGGCGATGCTCAACGAGTCGGTCAAGCGCGGCGGACTGATGGCCGGAGCGCACGTCGGCGGGCTGAGCGGGGCGTTCATGCCGGTCAGCGAGGACGATCAGATGATTCGCGCCGCCGAACGCCGCCACATCTCTATCGAGAAGCTCGAGGCGATGAGCGCCGTCTGCTCGGTAGGCCTGGACATGGTCGCCATCCCCGGGGCCACGTCGGCCGAGACGATTGCGGGCATCCTGCTCGACGAGTTCGCCATCGGCATGGTCAACAACAAAACGACGGCCGTCCGCATCCTGCCCATCCCGGGCAAAGGTGTTGGCGATTGGGCCGAGTTCGGCGGCCTTTTGGGACGCGCTCCCATCCTGCCTGTGTCGAGCCTCTCGAGCAGCATCATGGTGCGACGCGGCGGTCGCATTCCCGCCCCCATCCGAAGCCTGACGAACTGACCAAAGGGCAAACGCCTCGTTCTTGCGGTGGCCGACTTACCAAGTACAACGCCTAGCGATGCGATTCCCTCGCCGTCATCCTGAGCCTGCCCCCGATCTCCTTCGTTTCCGTGAGTTCGGGGATCCCTTCGACAGGCTCAGGGCAGGCTCTTCGGCTTCGCTCAGTATGACGGGAAGAGGGACGCGCACAGAATCCCCTTGAATCGGTACACCTGACATGCCCGCTCTCCTCACGCTCCGATCCGGCCGCCACACGCACCATTTGCGAACGCCCTTCCGCGTGGCGCACGGCGTGTCGGCTACGCGCGAAAGCCTGTTCGTTCGGGTCGAAGCGTGGGGCGAGACGGGCTGGGGCGAGGGCGCGCGCGTCCCCTATTATCCCTACACGATCGAGCAGTTGGAGCGCTACGTTCAGACGCTCGACCTCGACCGGCTCGTCACCGACGGTGAGGTGTTTCTCCAAGACGCAGTCACAGGGCTCCCGCCCGGCCCCGCTCCTGCCCGGTGCGCCGTCGACCTCGCATTACACGACGCGTGGGGACGCGCGATGGGCGAGCCGCTGTGGAAGCTGTGGGGGCTGAACCCCGCACGCCTGCCCCTTTCGTCGTTCACGCTCTCTATCCCCGACGACGATGAGTCACTCGAACGCGCTGCGACAGAAGCCGCTCACCTGCCTTTCCTCAAACTAAAGATCGGCTCGGGCGACGTAGACCACGACGTACAGATCGTCGCCCGCACGCGAGAGTTGACCAAAGGAGCGATTTTAGGAGTCGATGCCAACAGCGCATACGATGAGGCCGGTGCCGCCCGCCTGGTACAAGCGCTGGCTGAACTGGGCGTGGCCTACGTCGAGCAGCCGCTGATCGCCGACGACGTGTCGCGCTGGCACCGGCTGCGCGCTCTGCTTCCGGCTGGCATGCCACCGCTCATCGCCGATGAATCCGTCCAAACGGCTGCCGACGTACTCGCTCTGGCAGGTGGAGCCGACGGTGTCAATCTCAAACTGTGCAAGACGGGCGGGCTGGCGGGGATGAAACGCGGGATCGCCATCGCGCGGAGCCTGGACATGACGGTGATGATCGGCTGCATGGTCGAGAGCACGGTCGCCGTATCGGCCGCCGCCCACCTCGCGCCGTTAGCCGACTTCTGCGACCTCGACGCGCCTCAACTCATCCGCGATTCGGTCGCCGACGGAGGCATGACGTGGATCGACGGGCGGATGACGCTGACCGACGCGCCGGGTGTCGGATTCGAAAACGTGAGCGTAGCCGCCGAGTGAGCGCCTTCAGAGCGTGACCTGCAACTCGAACAGCGGCAAAATCGGCAGGCCGTTGCGATCGGAGATGGCGACGCCCGAACTGGTCGGGCGGTAGGTGCGGTCGAGCGTGTTGCGGGTGTTGAGCACGTTGTACACATCGACGCGGAGCTGCCATGAGGCGTCGACGAGTTGAAAACGCCACGTGGCGGTCGCGTTCAGACGCGCGTAGACGGGTAGGCGAGCATTCGGAGCGGACGGACGGAGCAGAAAAAAATGCGGGTCACCGGTGACCGGATCGGTGACGGAGAATCGGCCGGTCGGCTCGGCGAACGGCTCGCCACTGCGCACCTCGGCACTCACTCCCAGATCAACCCGCCCCATTCGGTGGTTGACGACCGTGCGCACCTGATGCGGGATGCTCTGCACGGCGAGTTGATACTGCTCGTCGCCTCGGTCCGCGCTGAACCGCTCGCTGAGCACTCCGCTGTAGAACGCCCAGGCGGTCCACCGGCCTCGGATCAGTTCGGCCGTTGCTTCGAATCCGAGTGCTCGACCGTCGGCGTCGGCATATTGTCCGAGTAGCGCCGCCGAGGAGATGCCTGGTCCGTCGAGTCCGTCTTTTTGCTGCTCAGGATCGAATGGGACGAGCACGTGCTGGGTCAGACGCCCATACCCTTCCACGTCGAACCGAACACCGGCCCGAGGCCGCCACTCCAGCCCCAGCGCTGCCGTTCGCGCACGCGCCGGACGCACATCGGCGTCGGCGGGTATCCACCGGCTCGACAGCAGGTCGTAAAGAACCGAGAACCGGTCACGCAGGCGGTGGAGGTACTGCGCCGAACGGCTTGCTCCGCTCCGCAGCGTCAGGCCGTCCGTGGCCTGATAGGCAAGCGTCACGTTGGGATCGACGAAGACGTAAGCGCCCTCGGACGACGTACTCACGCGCGTCCCCACTCCGGCCCGCCACCGATCGCCTTCGAGATCCACCTGAGCATAGGCGACTGACTCAAACGCTGTTTGCTCGACTCGAGCGCTCGTCTGGGTGGGCTCGCGCGTTGGCTGCTCCAGTCGCCCGTCGAGACGGGAGCGAAAACGTCGAGCGGCTAGATGGGCGCCCGTCCGGACGTTCACTCCGGCGCGCGGAAACGCCTCGACGCCCAGCTTAGCGCCGTACTCGTCGAGGCGGATTCCATAGTCGGATGTGAGAAGCGTGCCCTCGGCAGGTCGAATGCGGCTGCTCTCGCGCGCCGAGTAGGTCGAGCGGTAGAGCGTCGCCGATCCGAACAGTTGGGTCGATGGCAAATACTGGTAGCGCAAGCTCTGCAGCTGATTGCCCCAGCCGTGATCGATCTCGAAGAACAGGTCGGCGGGACGTTGCCAGCTGTCGAAATCGAGCGAGAAGTCGAACGGCAATCGCAAGTCCAGCGCGTCGCTTCCGCTGTAGTGGGACAGCGAAACGCGGTGCGCAAAGCCCGGTCGCCACGTCACCTTGGCTGACAAGTCGTCGAATACGTAGCCCGTCCGAAGCGTGTCGAGGCCGCCGTCGTCTCCAACGACCGGATGGCGTCGACCGACGATCTGGTCGAGGTAGGAGCGACGCCCAGACAGCATGAACGAACTCCCACGCGTCAGCGGACTTTCGATCAGATAGCGCCCGCTTAGCAGGCCCAACGCCGCCTGGGCACGCGGCTCCTCGCGGTTTCCATCGCGCATTTCGGCATCGAGGACAGCGGATATGCGGCCCCCGAATTCGGCTGGGTAGATCGAACGGAAGAGCCGGACACGGCTGAACGTGTCGGTCTGAAACGTCGACACGAGCGAGAAAGCATGCCAGGGGTGGTAAACTGGTGCGCCGTCAAGCAAGTAGAGATTCTCGTCCGGCTCTCCACCGCGCACGACGAGTCCGCCTGTCGCCTCTCCGGCCCGCTCGACACCCGGTAGCCAGGTCAGGCGCTGGAGCATGTCGGCCTCGCCGAAGCTCGTCGGTAACTCATCGAGCAGTGCAGGCGGGATGTCGGTCAGCCCAGGCTGCGCGGCGGCATCGCCCTCGACTTCGACAGCAGGCGTGAGGACCGAACTGGGCGACAGAGCGACTACGTTGCGAGGGGACTGGGTCAGCAGAACCGTGTCGACAGGCGCGTACCCGACGTAGGATACCCGAGCACGATGGGCGCCTGCGGGTAGGTCGGCGAGCGTAAAAACACCCGCCGCCGATGCAGAAGCACCTTTACGTATATCGGGCAGGTAGACCGTCGCGCCCGGCAGCACCTCACCCGTACGCGCGTCACGCACGAAGCCGCTCAGGGTCTCTCGGCGGGGCGTGCTGCGTACGGCGGCGCGCTCAGGCTCGCGCGCGCGGAGCACGTATTGTCCCTGTCGCCTCCGAACGATCTGGATCGGTAGCCCGTCGACCACGCACGCGAACGCGCGGTCAAGGTCGCTCCCTCTATACGCGCAGGCTGTTTCGCGCCCACTGACCAATCGCTCAGCGTAGACGACGCGCACCCTTGCCTGAAGAGCCAGGGCATTCAGCGCAGTGTCGACCGGTCCTGGCGTCACGCGAAGTACTTGGGCACTCGACGCATCGGCGGCGAGCGAGAGGAAGAGCAGAGCGAGAAGAAAGCGCACGAAGAGGGCGGACCGGGTGCTGTCAAACTAGCGGACCACTCCTCTTCGCGTTGTCAATACGAAAAGGATCGGCAGGCGGGAGATGTAGCAAGACTAAGCGCATCGTTGACGAGGCCATAAAACATGGAGACGGGCCGCCTACCGAAGTAGATGGCCCGTCTCGCTCCCTCACCCCTCACCGGGGTGTTCAGGCGAGGCTTTCCGTGACTTCACGCGTCCATGCGGACTGCGTACGGCGGACTGCCTCGGGGCCGACCGTGGCGTCGACGGTGGCCTCGGGATTCTCCTTCACCGTCTCTTTGACGACGTAGACCGGCAGCTTCTCGCTGAGCGAGATAAGCAGCGGCGTTATGTCCTTGAGGTGGCGCTCGGCCAGATCGGCAATGCGCGGCTCCTTGACCGTCAGGCCGAATGCCGTGAAAGCGGTGTAGCCCATCGCGGCGAGGCTCAGAGCAGTGTAGTCGTCGCGAAGAGCGCGGCTGATTTCCTCGCTGCGAACCTGGTCGTACAGGCCGGCTACGACCCCGGCAGCGGCGGTGACGGCTTTCTTCAAGACCGACTCGGCCTTCGCGCCGTAACTGTCGGAGAGCTTCCCGAGCGCGTCGAGGTGGCTTTCGAGCGTGCGCTCGATTTGAATGAGCAACGTGTTCACGTCGGGATCGGCGCGGACGATGTCTTCGTCGCGCTGACGCTTGACGGCTTCGAGAATGTGACGCTCCAACGCGGACTGGTCGGAGACGTGCTTTTGAATCAGGCTGAGTCGGTCGCTCATTAGTATCGTGTTGTTTATCCAGGAGTTGTAGACACCGAGATCGGCATCATTGGAGAGATAAACCGTGCCGTCACGAAGAGGAGCCGATTCTGTGTAAGCAACCTGCTACGCAAGCTGTGAGGAAACCGTAATCCTCTAAGCTTGTCGAGCGGACACTCGATTTTGAACGAAACAGGCGCGCAGCTCCCAACCTCCTTTCCCATCTCTCAACGCGTCACTGCTACAGCTCAAAGCACCTCCTCAACCGGGCCGGCAATAGCAGTAGATAGAGCTTCGGGACGGACGTGTGCGGCGATGGCGGCGTTCACCTGTTCGAGTGTCAGCGCATCCACCTCGCTGGGGTAGCTGTCGAGTCGGTCCAGGTCGAAGCCGGTCGTGGCGAGTCGGTGCGCCTGGGTGGCCAGTCCCCCACTGGTGGCCAAGCCTACGGTGTAGGTGCCGACTAGCGTCGTCTTCTTCTGCTCCAACTCTGCCATCGTCAGCCCCTCGAGCGCCCAATCGTCGACGACAGATCGCGTCGCTGCGATGCCGCGTTCTATGTTGGCCTCGCTCAGCGTGACGCGGACCGAAACCGCTCCCCCGACGCCCTGGTCCGCGTCCGACAGGCTGGCCCCGATGCCGTACGTCAGCCCCTGCTTGTCGCGCACTTCCTGCATTAGACGGGCCGAGAAATTGCCACCGAGCGCAAACAACCCGACGCGGAGCGCCAGAAAATCGGCGTGCTGACGTTCAACCGAAGTGGCATGTCCCATCTCGATGTCAGCGTTGGTTTTGTCGGCGATGAACAGGCGAGTGGTCTGAGGACTCACCTGTTCGGGCACCTGGAGGTCCGGAGCGGCGACGTTGGTGCGTCCGCCGAAGCGCAGCGCGAGGGCGTCGAGGTCGAGAGCGTCCACGTCTCCAGACAAGACGACGGTGAGTGGTCCCCACGCTCGCGCCTGCTCGTGATGGGCACGTACCTGATCGGCGTCGACGGATAGCGCCCGTTCGGCCGTCTGGATGAAATCGGGCGTGTGACGCGGGTCGTCGGGCGGGTAGAGCAGGCGAGACAAAGCCGCGTCGGCTTGGGAACCGGTATCGGTCGAAGCGCGGGCATATGCGGCGGCTTTGCGCTCGGCAGCTTTACGGACTTCGTCGGGATCGAGGGCGGGGCGGGACATTAGGTCGGCAGCGAGTCCCAGCACGAACGGCACGTCGCCGGTCAGCATCTTTCCTCTGAAACCCATACGGCGACTGTCGGACGAAAAGCCCAGCTGCGCCCCTCTCGACTCGAGCGCAAGCGCGACGGCATGGCGATCCATCTGATCCGTCCCCTTGTCGAGCGTCGCAGCGAGCACGTCTTGAATCAACTCGTCGGAAGAGTCGGCGAGAACGACGGGATGCGATGCGTGCACCGAGACGACGCCCGGAGCGGCGGCGGGCAGCGCGATCAGCCGCACGCCCGGGGCGTGGCCCTCGCGGACCGTGGAAGCAAAATTGAGGGACATCAGCTAGAATGGTGCAGACCGACGGTTCGTACATCGGCGGTGAGGTAGGTCTGAGCGACGCGACGCACGTCGGCAGGCGTGACGCCCTGAGCGCGATCGACTGCGTCGGTGAACAGCGTCCAGTCGCCCGCGGCAATGGCTTCGTTGAGTCGGCTCGCGGCAGCATAGACGCCGTCGCGGGCGTAGGCCTCGTGTGCGCGGTAGAGACCCATCGCACGATCCAACTCCTCCTGCGCGACGCCGCCAGCGAGAATGCGGTCGACTTCGGCATAGATCGCAGTTTCGACTTCGGCGTGCGTCTTTCCGGGCGTCAGCATCGCAAGGATCGTGAACAGCCCCGGATCGCGAAACGATGGTGCCGAAGCCGAAGCGTGCGTCGCCCTCCCGGTGTCGACGAGCGCGCCGTAGAGGCGGCTGCTCTTGCCCGTTCCCAGGACGACGGCGAGCAGTTCGAGCGCGGCAGCGTCGGCGTGCGTGGCCTCGGGTGCTTTCCACGCGCAGATGAGATGGTCGACGGCTCCGGCTTGCCGCACTACGACACGGCGCTCGCCTTTTTGATCGGGCTCGCGCGTCACATCGGTCGGAATCGGGTGCGGCGCCTGGGGGATCGCCCCAAACCGCTCGTCCACCAGCGCCAGGGCCGAGGCAACGGAGACGCCACCGATCACGCTGACGGTTGCGTTGCCGGGCCAGTAGTAGGTGTCGTAGAAGCCGCGCAACTTGTCTGGCGTAATCGCTTCGACATCGCTCCGCCAGCCGATCGTCGGGTGTCCGTACGGGTGAGCCGGAAACGCCGCCGACCAGACGTGGTGATAGAGGTTGCGAAACGCCTCATTCTGGCCTCGGTCGAGTTCGTTGAGGATGACCGTCTTCTCGCTCGCCACCGCTTCGTCCTCGAGCAAGACACCGCGCATCCGGTCGGCTTCGATGTCGGCTGCGAGCGGCAGGTGCTCGACGGGCAGGACGGCGAAGTAGTTGGTGCGGTCGAGCCAGGTGGTCGCGTTGATCTGAGCGCCGACCGACTGGAGCACCTGAAACACGCTCGTCTCATGGCGCGCGTGGTAGCGCTCAGTCCCCTTGAACATCAGGTGCTCGAGAAAGTGCGTCGCCCCCGTCAGCCCCGCCCCTTCGTTGCGACTGCCGACGCCATACGTCACCATCAAACACGCGACAGGCGCCGACGGCTGCTCGAGGACGAGCACGCGCAGCTCGTTGCCGCGGTGGCGAAAGGCGTGGACACCCGCCCGCGTTTCGAGGTAATCGAACGCGTCATGGGCGCGTGCCGGGCCAGAGAGTTCCATAGATATAGTAAGCAGATGAGACAGATGGTGCGCTGGGTGCGATGGCACACGACCACGAAGCTGGTGCGTACGGATGAGTGCGTGTATTGTCGCCTGGACCGTCGTGAAAACGAAACCCTATGGTCTTCATCGGCTTGGTTCCCACGAGCATTTTGAACGAAAGTTAGACCGCTACTGAGTGCTATGTCACGTCGAGGTTGTCAGAGGCTTCGCCTTCACCTTCTGCCGCCTCCGTGAAGGTGGAAATCCAGAACCAGGGTATACACCATTGAGATTGACGTCAGGTCAGGGATGAAAGGCAATGGCTAGTAGCCAACCCAACGATACGAGCGTGACACAGTATTGAGTTGCCCGTCGGTTTTCTGGATTCCGCTGGGTCAAACCGAGGGCGATCCGTAGTTTTTCGCCTATAGAGTATTTTAGCCACCATCGATCTGTCTGCCGTGTATTTTCTCGTTTATACGAGTATCGCCGCACCTTCTTTGGACGAAGAAGAACTCGACATGGTGGTGAGTTACAGCGCGCGAGCCAACGACATGAGCGGCATCACGGGTGTGCTGATGAAGAACGACGAGCGCATCATCCAACTTCTCGAAGGCCCGGAGGAGTCCGTCCGCTCCCTGAGCGAGAGCATTGCGCGAGATGACCGGCACACCAATTTCTCGGTCTTACTCGAAGGTCCGACGGAGCGAGCCGCCGTCCCGCACTGGTCGATGCAACTGGCCTCATCGGACCGGCTGCACAAATCCGAACCCGACCCGCTGCAGGTCTACCTGCGAGCAGTGTGGAAACGCACACCCAATGTTTTGCACAAACAGGCAATCGGATACCTGCTCGCCTTCGAGAATGTCGACGAGCACTGAATTCGAAGCCGAGCGAGGGCGCGCACGACTCAGGCTCGAACTCCTCACCGATCCGTTGCCGATACGTGAAGGCATCGGGATTGCGGAACCGAACGCTCGTTCCCGATCTTATTCGACGCCATGCCGCACACCTCTCCGACGACTGCTCCCCGCCTCGCCCTCTGGGCCGACCGACTGGGCATCGGCGCGTCGATGCTGTGCCTGATCCACTGCCTCGCCCTTCCGTTTGCGCTGACGCTATTCGCCGGATGGGGCGGAGCCGATCACGGCAGCTTTCACCTGTTCGCCGCGCTCACGACGCTTCCCATAGCCATCGCCGCTGGGTGGCCGGGCTACCGCGTCCACCGCAAGCGGCACGTCGTCGCCCTCTTGGCGGCGGGCGGGCTGCTCATCGCCGGGGCGCTGCCTGCCGAAGTTTGGATCGGACACGAAGGGCACGTCGCGCTGACGGTTGCCGGAAGTCTGCTGCTCGTCGCCGGGCACGTGCGCAACTGGACGCTCCGCTCGCAATGCCAGGATCACGCGCTGCCCCACCACGCGGATCATTGCGATCACGACGCCTCGTAACTCGGGCGACGCTCATCGCTGCTCCGCACGTACTGACTTGCAGGCAACCAGCGACCGATCAGTCTCCGTCGACGGCCAACTGGAACAGCGCGGTGTCGGTGTGCTGGCGGACGTGAACCGCTTTCCCATCCTCCATCGTCCAGACGTGGGCGAACGGGATGTCGATTTTGTTGCCGTTGGCTTTGTAACGACCACCGTAGCGCCCGATCGCGACGAGCAGGTCTCCGCCGCCATCTACGACGTGGTCGACGATTGCAGAGAAGTTATCCCAGCGCGTGGCAAGCGGCACGAAAACGCCGTCGACCACGCCTTCGGGTGTCGTATAGTCGCCGCCGTAAGGATGTCCTTCGGCTTCGGACCAGACAATTGTGTCAGAGAATACAGCGAGGACGGCGGGTACGTCACCCCGACCAAAAGCTTCGTAGGCAGAGCGGACGGTTTCGGCGTTGGTCACAGCAGCAGGAGCGTAGGGTTGGAGGCGCTCAACTTACGACGCACACCGCCTCAGAGGCCACTATCGGCACTTCATCGTGGTCGGAAATCTACTCCTGCGAAGGCCTCAGGGTCATTCGTCTGCCGCTCGCAGGCGTAGCTATCGAAGCGAGCGTCGCACGGTAGGATTCGTCAGTCGTCACGAGAGCACCGCGTACCCATCGCCACACGACGTCTCGCACCAGCGTGTCCTCGTCGTGATCGAACGCAACGGTTCCTGTCGCGGCATCTCTACTCCACGTGCCCGAAAACGCTAACCGATCGGCTGCAGCAGGTCCGTGCGTAGCACGAAGCGTAATCAGGCCGAGCACCGCCCCGTCATCGAACAGCGTGCCCTGAAGCGATCCGCCTTGCGCGTGAACGTCTATGCCTCTCTCCTCGCCGACCAAGAGCTCGGACGAAACGAATGAGCGCTCCGGCACGTCGGCAGAGTCGTCAAATCCCGACGCGGCGCAGGCGGCGACGGAGAGCAGGAGGGCTAAGGCTGAGAAGCGGAGCGCATGTCGAACAGAGTCGACGTCCGTCAACCTGTGCCTTACTTCTGCCGGATCACGATGCCCATCGGGACGCCCTCGAAGCCGAAGGCGGCGCGCACTTTGTTTTCGAGATACCGTTTGTAGCTGTCGCCGACGCCCTTGGGGTGGTTGGCGAAGAACGCGAACGTCGGCGGCTCGATGCGCACCTGGGTCGCGAACTTGATGCGGACGGCAGCGCCACGGTAGGTCGGAGGGTGGTGGGCGGCGAACGCCTGCTGGACGACCTCGTTTAGCTTGCTCGTCGAGATGCGCTTCTTGCGCTCGTCGCCGATCGTCGTCGCCAGTTCGAGGACCTTGCCGACGCGCTGGCCGGTCGTTGCCGAGATGAAGTGGATCGGGACGTGGCTGAGCGTCTGCAACCGCTCGCGGATGGCTCGGGCGTAATCGCGCGGCGTATTGGTGTCTTTGTCCGGCAGCAGGTCCCACTTGTTGACCAGAATGCCCAACCCCTTGCGATGCGTCTCGGCGTCCTTGAGCACGCGGATGTCTTGGGCTTCCAGTCCGGTCGTGGCGTCGATGAGCAGCAGAGCCACATCGCAGCTTTCGATGGCGCGCTGAGTGCGCAGCGTCGAGTAGAACTCGATGTTCTCGTGGACACGCGACCTACGCCGCAATCCGGCCGTATCGACCAAAACCAGGTCGCGGTCGTGCCAGGTCAGCGGCGCGTCGATGCTGTCGCGCGTCGTTCCGGCCACGTCGGTGACGATGGTGCGCTCCTCGCCCAGCAGCGCGTTGGTGAGCGACGACTTGCCTACGTTGGGCCGACCGATCAGGGCGATGCGCAGTGCACCGGTGTCCTCAGGCTCGACCTCCTTGGGCAGCACCTCGACCAGAGCGTCCAGCAGTTCGCCGGTTCCGCTGCCGTTGATCGACGAAAGCGGATAGGGATCGCCCAGGCCGAACGCGTAGAACTCCATCGCATCCAGGCGCCGCGTCGCGTTGTCGGCCTTGTTGGCGACGACGAACGTCGGCTTATCGCTCTTACGCAGGATGCCCGCCAGGCGATCGTCCAGATCGGTCGTCCCCGTCACGACATCGACGACGAACAGGACCGCGTCGGCTTCGGCGAGGGCAATGTCGACTTGCTCGCGGATGGCTTCCTCGAACTGATCGCTCGATCCTTGGACGTAGCCGCCCGTGTCGACCACGTTGAAGCCGACCCCGTTCCACTCAGCATCGCCGTAGACGCGGTCGCGCGTGACGCCGGGTTGGTCGTGGACGATGCTCTGCCGCGACTCGGTGAGGCGGTTGAAAAAGGTGCTCTTGCCCACATTGGGGCGGCCGACGATGGCGACGAGAGGCATGGCGCTGGGGATATAAGACGGTCAGACTACGCACAACGCGCGCGCCGAGTGCGGGAGATGTCGGGAAAACCGCTCGGGAATCGCCGCGCCCTGTTCGGCGTATTCGCCCTGAACAACCGTCTCACCGATGCGCTCTTTGCTCCTACTCTCGCTGTTGCTCACGGCCTGCCAGGCGCAGCCCGACCACCTCCAGCCCGAAGACGATCTCACCGACGACACCTTTGCTCTGGTCGATCAGAACGCCGACGCTTTCGCTATTCCCAACGATCTGCGAGGCCAGCCGTCCATCGTAACGGCCGTCTACACGCACTGCCCCGACGTGTGCCTGATGACGATGGCGAACATGACGCGCGTCCACGCGCTGCTCGGCGCCGACACGGCGCGCGTCCGGTTCGCCACGCTGACGTTCGACCCCGAACGCGACACGCCCGAGACGCTGAGCGCCTACGCCGAAAGCTGGAAGCTCGAACCCGGTCGTGGAAACTGCTGACGGGAGAGCCGGACGAGGTCGCTCGCCTGATGGATCGTCTGCGCATCCGCACGCAGAAGGAGACGCCCGATACGCTCGCCGACGGCACGCCGCACTACCTGGTCAGCCACAGCGACAAAGCGTTCCTGCTCGACGCCCAGGGCCGCATCGTCGAGTCGTACGGCGGAAGCAGCATGCTGCCCGAAATGGTCGCCGAGGATGCACGTGCGCTGCTTGACTGACGCGTTCTTCGTACCTTTGCTGCCCTCCCCCCATCTCCCGCCCCAGATGAAACACCTTCTCTTCTTCCCCCTTCTCCTCACTCTCGCCGCCTGCGGCGACTCCGACGCTCCCCAAACGGACACCACGGCTGACGTGGTCGCTCAGCAACTCACCGTCGAAGGCGCCTATGCCGCTACGGCACCGGCAGGCGGAACGGGCGGCGTATTCCTGACGATCCAAGGCGGAAGCGCCGACGATGCTTTGCTGTCGGTCTCGTATTCCGGCGCCGAACGCGTCGAGATCCACCGCACGTCGGCAGGCGCGGACGGCATGATGCAGATGGAGAAAATGGATCGCCTCGACGTGCGCGCCGGGCGCCAGGTATCGCTCGAACCGGGCGGCTACCACGTCATGCTGATCAACCTCACCGAAGCGCTGACAGCGGGCGAGACGCTAGACCTCACAATGACGTTCGAAGAGGCGGGAGCGATGATGGTCCCCGTCGACATCCGCGCGCTGTCCGACTTGCCGTCGATGGGCGGAAACGAGAGCACGGCCAGCGACGAATGATCCGAGCCGCACTGCTCGGCGTGATGCTCCTGGCAGCCTGCGAGTCTCCCGCTCCAGACGCACCGGCTGAGCCGCCCGACGGCCGTGTACTCTACGCCGGAACGGGCCTGTGCTACGCCTGCCACGGCGACGGCGGAATGGGCACCCCGCGCGGTCCCAACCTGACGGATGCCGAGTGGCTGCACTTCCAGGCACGCCCCACCGCCGACTCGCTCGCCGCCCTGATCGCCCGCGGAGTCGCCCATCCGCTGGCCTACGCGGTCGTGATGCCGGCCGCTCGGCTCGACAGCGCCGACGTGTGGGCCGTCGCGCTGCACGTGCTGGCGCTGTCAGACGCGGAGTGACACGCAGAGCGGGCACCGCTGCCGCGTGGGGTTCGGAAACCTGTCAGCTTTTCTGAACCTGACAGGTTTGAACGAGCGGAGAATGCTGCTGGTAAAAGCACTGCCTCTGCGCCGCTTAGGCTTCACCCCGTCCGATACGCGCGAATCCGGCGGCACACGCGTACGCCCAGTCGACCACGTCATCAATCTGCGAAAGCCGCAGACCTCGGTCGACCGTGTGGATGTCCGGGCGCTTCGCTCGCGCCTGCGTGGAGCAGCAGATCGCGCAGAGTGAATCCGGCTCGGGCGAAATGCTCGTACGTCGTATCTCCCAGCGCGACGACGCCGAACGCAACGCCGGACAGATCAGGAGGCGATGCCTTCAGCGCGTCGTAGAAACCCGCCGCGCCGACGCACGGATCGCCCTCGCCGTGCGTGGCTACGGCGCATATCATCTGCGTCTCGTAGGCCAGAGCCGCCGGATCGACTTCGCTCAGGTCGCGGACCGGCGCCCGAAAGCCGATCTCGGTCAGCGCCTGGGCGATTTCGTCGCCCGCCTCTCGGGCCGTTCCAGTTTCGGTAGCGACGAGGATCAGCACGTCGGGATCCGCCGCTGACAGGTCGAGGACTTCGTCTGGCTGGTCGGTTTGGTGCTCGCTCACGACTTGGCGCCTTTGAGTCCGCTCAGGCTCTTCGCCGAGAGCAGGTTTACGTCGTAGCTCCGCACCCTGCTGTTCTTGCGCTGGTGACGATCGAGGCCGGTCTGAATCATCTGGTGCGTCAACTCTGCGAACGGCACGCCCGATGGCTCCCACAGATAGAAGCTGAACGACCCAGGGATAGTGTTGATCTCGTTGAAATAGATCTCTCGGTCGCCCCATCGATCATGAAGTCGAGGCGGGCGACGCCTGCGCACTCGAATGTCTGAAACACGCGCACGCCCAGAGACTGAATCCGCTCCGTCTGCTCGGGCGTCAGCGGAGCCGGGATCATGCGGTCGAGCGACGCCATGCCCGACGAGCCTTCCTCTTTCTTCTTGGCGCCACGGCGACCCTTACTTCCGCCCTTTCCGCCTCCGCCCCGCATGTACTTCTCTTGGAACGTGAGCAGCTTTTCGCCCTTGCTGCGGATCGGCTCCTCGAGCACGGCGGCCCGTGCATCGCCCGGATCGCCCAGAACCGAGCAGTTGATCTCGCGCAGGTCCTCGATGGCGTGCTCGACCAGGATCTTGTCGTCGTAGCGCAGCGCCTCTTCGATAGCGGCATCGAGTTCGGCCCGATCGTCCGCCTTGCCGATGCCGATGCTCGACCCCAAGCGCGACGGCTTGACGATCACCGGATAGCCCAGCCGCTCTTCGACGCGGTCCATCATCGCCTCCTCCCTTCCGGCCCAATCCGACTCGCGCAGCGCGACGAAATCGACCACCGGGATGTCCTGGTCGCGGCACAGGTACTTGCACACCACTTTGTCGATGCCGACCGCCGAGCCCAGGATGCTGGCGCCGGTGTAGGGCACGTTGAGCGTTTCCATCAGCCCCTGAAAACCGCCACTCTCCCCTTCTCCTCCGTGGAAACCCAAAAAGGCCACATCGATGCGGTGGACGGGCCAGTCCGCGCGCAAGAGTCCGTCGGTTTGCGGCTCGACGAGTTCGAGGTGGCGCTCGGCCGACGGATTGACGAGGACCGGAGTCGCCTTGCTCCTGAGCGCGTCGAGGTCGGCGAAGCTGGCGGGGTCGAGCAGGTGATCGCCGGTATACCACACGCCGTCTTTGCCGACGTAGACCGGAAACGGACGGTAGCGCATCGGGTCGAGGGCAGCGGCGGCCTGCAAGCTGGAGATGACCGACACCTCGTGCTCGGGCGAGACGCCGCCAAAAAAGACGCCGACAGTGAGGACGGGAGCAGCGGAAGGGTCGGGCATGGGCTGTGCGGAACGGGAGGATTGCGCTCGGGCCGGTTGCACCGGGACGCTTCGGCGAAAGATATTCGCTTCCCAACCGCGCGTCGTCGTCGATTCGCTCTAACGCCCCACCCGTTCCGTGCTCGTTGCCGTCCTGTCCGACATACACGCCAATCTGACTGCTCTCGAGGCCGTTTTGATCGACGCCGAGCGGCGCGGATGCAACACATTTGTCTGCCTAGGTGACATCGTCGGTTATGGACCAGAAGCGCAGTCCTGCTTGACGATCGTGCGCGAACGCTGCTCAGCCATCGTACAGGGCAACCACGACCTCGCCGTCGCAACCGGGGATACGCAAGGTCTGCCACGCGACGGAGCCGCGGCAGCAGCCCTCCATCACCAGCAACTCGACGCCAACGACCTGGAGTGGCTGGGTGGCCTACCGCTCACCACTACGTTCGGCGACGCGACGCTCGTTCACGCCACGCCCGAGCACCCCGACCATTGGTTGCGCGTCGACAGCTACCAGGTCGCCAAAGCGCAATTCGGATACTTCGACACGACGGTTTGCTTCGCCGGTCACACGCACGTACCTGCTATTCTGAGCGCCAAGATCGGCCAGTTCCGCGTTGTTGCAGGAGGCAAGTTCTTCGTCAACGTGGGCAGCGTCGGTCAGCCCCGAGATGGAGATCCACGCGCGGCCTACGGAATATTTGACCCCGTTCAGATGACCTACGAGCTGGCCCGCGTGCCCTACGACATCGAGCGGACGCGGCGACGCATCGCCGATGCGAATCTTCCCGCCAGTCTGGGCCGCCGCCTTACGACCGGACGCTAACTTCCGCGTTCTCCCATCTCCCGATCCATGATCGACCCAGCCCTCTTACGAACGGACCCCGAACGAATCCGAAACGCGATTCGCGACAAGAGGGCCGGAGATCCCGCACTCGTAGACCAGCTGATTACGCTGGACGAAGATCGGCGGGCGGCGCTGACCGAGATGCAAGCTGCCCAGTCCGACGCTAAGGCAGCGGCGCGCGAAATCGGGATTCTGATGAAGTCGGGGCGTAAAGACGAGGCGCAGGTGCACATCTCGGCTCAGGGCACGCTCAAAGCGCGCGTTCAGGAACTGGAGGAGCGAGGCAAGAGCCTGGATACACAGTTTGGCGACCTGTTGCTCGGCGTGCCCGGCTTGCCTCATCCCGACGTTCCCATCGGTGCCAGCGAGGCCGACAACGTCGTCGTCCACGAGCGCGGCGACAAGCAGAACTTCGGCTTCGACGCGCTGCCCCACTGGGAGTTAACGGAGCGCTATGGACTGGTCGACTTCGAGCGCGGCGCTAAAGTCGCCGGAGCGGGGTTTCCGTTCTACGTCGGCAAGGGCGCTCGGCTGCAGCGCGCCTTGATCGCGTTCTTCCTCGATCGCGCGGCCGATGTTGGATTCGTCGAGATGCAGCCTCCTCTGCTTGTCGGAGCGGACGCTGCGCGGGGAACGGGCCAGCTGCCCGACAAGGAGGCGATGATGTATGAGGCGACGCGCGACGACCTGTTCCTGATTCCAACTGCCGAGGTCCCCGTCACCAACTTCCACGCGGGCGAAATCTTCGATTCGGGTGCGCTGCCGATCCGGTACGCTGCGCATACACCGTGCTGGCGCCGCGAGGCCGGATCGTACGGAAAGGACGTACGCGGCTTAAACCGACTCCACCAGTTCGATAAAGTCGAGTTGGTCTGGTTCACACGTCCCGAGGATAGCTACGCCGCACTGGAAACACTGACGGCGCACGCCGAATCGCTGCTCGAAGCGCTGGGTCTGGCCTACCGCCGACTCCTCATGAACTCGTCTGACCTGGGCTTCACCCAGGCCAAGAAGTTCGATCTCGAAGTGTGGAGCGCTGGTCAGCAGCGCTGGCTCGAAGTGTCGTCGGTGAGTAACTTCGAGGACTTTCAGGCCCGCCGAGCTGGCATTCGCTACCGTGACGACGAAGGCAAGACCGCGTTCGTCCATACACTCAACGGATCGGGCCTAGCGCTACCCCGCATCGTAGCGGCCCTGCTCGAAGCCGGACAGCAACCCGATGGCGCTGTCGTTCTCCCGCCCGCTCTTGCATCGTACGCTGGGTTCGACTCAATCAGCGACACTACTTCCTGAGCGACCAGTCATGTCGTCTCATACTATAATCATTCCTTCTTATACTTCCCATAGATTCGTGACCTTGTTCGACAAATTCAACCGCACTCAGGCTATATTTACGCTGGCGTTTTTGCTCGCTATAGCATCGCTCGCGCTTCCGTTCGTTCTCGGTGCGTGGGGCGTAGTGGGTATACTAGCGTCGATGGTGCTCTCGATATGGGCGATTCACAAGAGTGATACGACTGGATTCGTTCGCACCTCCCAGATGCGCCGCGCGTTCGAGAGCGCTCGGCACTTCAATTTGGGGCAGGTGGTTCTGTTGTTCGGCTTGCTTTTGGTGCAGATTCTGATATTCGCATACGTGCTCGTGTCGCCGGCCGTAGAAAGCTGAAAGCGTGGCTTTCGAACGGTTTTTCTTTCTGAGCGTGCGATAGCCCATGTCCTGCGCGTTGCTGGGCTTGAACCTCGTCGCTTTCTATGGAACTCCCTCTGCCCCCGTCTGCGCCCGCTGATCTTGCGCGCGTCAGGACACGGCTGGGCAAGCTGCGGACCCGATTAGCCGCGGCGACGATGGTCCGAGGCGGCGTGCTGAGCGTTCTACTCGTGGCCACGGTTGGGACGTTCGCGATAGGTGCGGAGGCTTTGCTCTGGATGCCGCCTCTCGTTCGGCTGCTGCTGCTGGCCTTGCTGCTGGCTCTGCTCGCCATGCCGATGCTGCATGCTGGCGTGTTCGTGTGGAGCGCGCTCACAAATCGAACCGCTGCCCTGTCCGACACCGAACTCGCGCGTCACGTAGGGCGACGTGATGCGCGCAACGGCGAGCGCCTGCTGACACTCGTGCAGCTCGACGACCAGACTACTTCTGGCTCCGGCGCTCTGGTAACCGAAGCGCGCGATCGTATGAGTGCGCTCATAGATGGGACTCCGTTCGAATCGCACGTCCGACCGTTCGAGGCTACCGACCGACTCGCCCGGTGGGCAGTCCTGTCGCTCCTGCCACTTCTCGCATGGTGCGCCATCTCGCCCCAGAGCGCGCGTGGCGCCGCTAACCGCCTGCTCTCTCCCGCTGCGGCATTCGCGCGTCCGGCTCCGTTCGCACTCGACGTAGCACCTGGCGATGTCGAAGTGACGGCGGGCGATACTGTCCGCGTCCAGGTGATCGCGCTCGGCGGGCGGCCCTCCGAGGTGTGGCTGGAGTCGAAGCGCGAAGGAGAAGAAGTAATCGACCGGGTCCGGTTGCTGCCGACCGGGTCGGGCGAGCAGCTGACCTACGAAGGCGTACTGAGCAACGTGCGCCACGCATCCGAATACCGAGTCGTAGCCAATCCGGTCACCGGCGAGTGGTACTCGGTAGCAGTCGCCAATCCGCCGGTCGTGCGGAGCCTGCAACTCGAGCTGGTGCCGCCGCGCTACAGCGGCTTGCCGCCCCAGGCGCTGGGCGCAGGCGTGGGCGACGTGGCGGCGCTTCCGGGCACGCAAGTGCGGGTCGCGCTGGGCCTGGGCGGCGGTGAGGCGAGCGGTGCGCGGCTGGACTTCGAAGGTCGAGACGACGTAGCGCTCGACCTGTCGGGGGGGCGAGCGGAAGGATCGTTTTCGGTCGGATCGGCGGACGCCTACCGCGTCGTCGTCGACGGCACATCGGGCCGCAGCGCGCAGCCGTCGGCCACGTTCTACGTCACCCCGCTCGCCGACGCGCCGCCGACGATCCGCATAGCCTCGCCCGATCCGAGCATCGACTTGGACGATAGCCGCCGCGTCGTCGTTCGAGGCGAGGCCAGCGACGATTTTGGGCTATCCGGTGCTCTGCTCGTCTACCGTTTGACCTCGCGAGCAGGAAAGCCGGTAGAGTCCGAATACGTCCGCGTTCCGCTTGGCCTCGAAGCAGGCGCTCGTATCCAGCAGGTCACGCACGTCTGGGATTTGAGCGATCTGCCCGGCCTGACGCTGACGGCAGGCGACGAGGTCACCTACTATCTCGAAGCGCGCGACAACAACAGTGTCCGAGGCCGCCAGATCGGCCGCTCGGCGACGCATCGCCTGCGCCTTCCCGGACTGAACGAGCGGTTCGACGCCCTCGACGAGCAAGAGGACGCGCTGGAGCGCTCGGTTCGCGACCTGGACGAGAAGAGCGATGCCGCTCGCGAGCAGTTCGAACAGCTACGCCGCGAACTCCGCCAAAACCGCGACGCCACCTGGGAATCGCAGCAGGCGTTACAGTCGGCCGAGCAGAAGCAGCAGCAGTTGGAGGAGCAGGCTCGCTCGCTCACCGAAGCGACCGAGGAATTGGGTCGCACGATGGAGGAGCAAGGGCTGATGAGCGAGGAGACGCGCGAGCAGTACGAAGAGCTACGCCGCGTGATGGAGGAACTGGCGTCGCCCGAGTTGCAAGAAGCGCTCGAAGAACTGCGCAAGGCGATGGAAGAACTCGACCTGAGCCGGATGCAGCAGGCGATGGATGAGTTCGATCAAGGCGAGGAGCAGTACCAGAAGCGGCTCGAGCGCGCGCTCGAACTGATGAAGAACCTTCGCATCCAGCGCGAACTCGAAGAACTGGCTGCGAGGGCCGAAGAACTCGCCGACGAGCAGGCCGCCATCGAAGAGGATACCAAAAGGCTGGACGAGCAGAATCAATCGGAAAGCGAAGGCGAGTCCGAGTCGAATGAGGCAGAAGGATCGGAAAGCGAGTCAGGCGAAGAGAGCGGTGAGAACTCAGAATCTGGTGAAAACAGCGAGTCGGGTGAGCAGCAGAGCGGCGAGGAGTCGCAGAGCGGCAAGCCGTCAGAGTCTGGGCAGTCTCCGTCGCAGGAAGAACTCGACGCGCTGGCCGAGCGCCAGGAAGCGGCCGCCGAGAAGGCCGACTCGCTCAACGCCGAACTCGACGAATTACGCGAGCGGATGGAAGAAGCGCGTTCAGCCGACGAGAACAAGCTCGATCAAGCCCGCCAGCAGTCCGGCACCCAGTCAACGTCCGAGCAGATGCGGCAGACGGCTGAGCAGATGAAGCAGGGCCAGACCGGCCAGCAGCAGCAGTCGCAGCAGCAGCAGAGCCAGCAGCAAATGCGTCAGCTCAAGAGCCAGCTGCAGCAGATGCAGCAGCAGATGCAGCAGCAGAAGGACCAACTCAACATCACGGCCCTGCGCCGGGCACTCGACGACGTACTCCTGCTTTCTGAGCAGCAAGAAGCGCTGCGCTACGACGTACAGAGCCTCGCCGCCGACAGTCCGGCTCTGCGCGACGGAGCGAGGGCGCAAACGCAAATTCGCGAGTCGTTCGAGGTCGTCATCGACACGCTGACCAGCATCGCCAGCCGGGCGCCCAACGTGACGCGCGCTGTCCAGCGCATCGCGGGAGACGGGCTACGCGAGATGAATGCGGCAACCGACGAGCTAGGCGAGCGCCGCCCCTCACCGGCAGCAGCCCGGCAGCGCGCGGCCATGACGCAACTCAACGAACTCGCGCTCCGGCTGAGCAGGCTGCTCGATCAGGCCATGAGCTCGCAAAACAGCCAGAGCGGCAGCGGCCAGTCGATGCAGCAAATGATGCAGCAGCTCCAGCAAATGGGGCAGCAGCAGCAAGGGCTGAACCAGCAGATTCAGGAGCACCTCAACCAGACGGCAGGCCAGCGCAAAAGCGGCCAGGGATCAGAACGGCTACGGCAGATCGGCGAGCAGCAGGCGCGCATACGCCGCGAACTGCGCGAGATGAGTCGCAGCTTGGAGGGCGACGGATCGGGCGCTGAGGGGCAAATGCTGCGACAAATGGAAGACGCCGCGCAGCAGATGGCCGAGACGATCGACCAACTCTCGCGCGGACAAGCCGACCGACCGCTTCTCGAACGGCAGCAGCGTATCCTCACGCGTTTACTGCAAGCGCAAAACGCCAGTCAGCAGCGAGGCGAGGAGGAAAGACGCGAAGGCCGCCCCGGCGACGAGCAGCCGCGCCCGCCCGGCACACCACTGCCGCCGCCCGAGCGTGCCGAGCAGCTCCGACGCGACCTCATCCGCGCGCTCGAGAGCGGCTACGCGCCCGAGTACGAAGCCCTGATCCGGCGCTACTTCGAGACGCTGCGCGAGCAGGAGCAGCCGCGCTGAACCGAGTGCCGATGCCGCTTCTAGGCGGAAGCTCGGCGGGCGATGACGAGAGGCGACATAATGGAAGTTGGACCGACTAGCTGTCGTGGCGTATTTTTAGACGTTCCTTTATTCAGTTCGTAAACCTCCAGTCTGTATGGCTACGCCCACCCGGGTGCTGTTCGTCGCGAGCGAAGCTACACCGTTTCTCACGACCACCGATGTCGCCGACCTGGTGCGTCAGCTTCCCGAGCAGCTGCAGGAATCCGGAGATTTCGAACTGCGCATCCTCATGCCGCGCTTCGGCATCATTTCCGAGCGCAAGAACCGTCTGCACGAGGTGATTCGGCTTTCGGGCGCGCAGGTCACCATGGGCGACGAAACCGAGACGGTTAAGATCAAAGTCGCGTCGATCCCTGGCATCCGACTCCAGGTGTATTTCGTCGAGAGCGTCGCCTACTTCAAGCGCAAGGGCACGTACAAAGCGCGCAAGGACGAAGTCATCTTCGAAGACAACGCGTTCCGCTCCCTCTTTTTTGGGCGAGCCGTCCTCGCCACGATCCGCAACCTGGGCTGGTCGCCGGACATCGTCCATGCTGCCGGATGGGTGGGGGCGCTGACACCCTACGTCATCCGCAAGGAGTTTGCCGACGATGAGTTGATCGGCGGCGCCAAGATCGTCTACACGCCCGATGCCTACGACGCCGACGCCCAGCTCGACGCGGCCTCAGTGGCCCTGATGTCGGGCGATGCTGCCGTCGGTGATACGCTGCGCCAACTGGCGCTTTCCCATGCCGATGCGGTCGTCCACACGCCTCAGATCGAAGCTGAAGGAACGCTCGTCGAGTCGTTCGACACAGCTATCGATACCGTTCGTGTTGTGTACAACGAGTTGCTGGGAATCGAGGACTGATGGCAGCGTGCGCTGCTCGCGCGCGTGATGACAATCCCTTTGCGTAGTGCCGGGATAGGATAGGCTAAGGGCCACCCAGCATCCCCGTATAGCTGAGCGTTGCCCGCCTCCGAATGAGAACAAGGCCGCGAATGCGGATGGTATTTGCGCGTGCTTCACTGCGAGAGAGTGGACCGAGCACTTTTTTGGAGGCTGTCTCGTCCCGCCCCGTGCCGGGGTCATACGAAGCCGCCGATAGCGGCCGTTGTGAGGCTTCTCCTCTGCCCTTCTCTTCCGCTGCATGACGCGCATTTCCTGTCTCGCACTCGCCGCTCTCCTGTTCGCCGCGTGTGACGACCCCTCCAACGTTGGACTCGGACTCGTCGGCGATGAAGGAGGAACACCCGAGATCGTTCGGGCTGACCTGGCATTGACTTCGCTCAATCAGGTGGAACGTACCGGTAACGCCGAGCAGGCTCTTTCCGGAGTCACCAACGATCCCGTTCTGGGCACGATTACCGCTTCTGCCTACTTCGACTTCGGATCGGCCCAAGTGGTCAACGACAACAGCACGCTCGACAGCTTTCGCGCCTCGATCGTCCAAGGCGTCACGCTCGATCTGCCCGTCTCGTACCGCTACGGCGACACGCTCTCGACCGTGCGATACGCACTCAGAAGCATCAGCGGACCCTTCATCGCCACGGGCGCGCCGTCGGACACCTCGTTCGCTGTCGGCAGCGTCATCACCACGTTCGAAACCAGCGCCAACGCCTCGACCGTGTCCGTCCCGTTGCCCGATGATTGGGTAGCGCGGCTGGATACGACGCTCAGAGGGAGCGACTTTCTCAACTCGTTCGATGGACTGTACCTCGAGCCACTCTCGGGCGATGCCATCCTCGGCTTCCGTCAGTTCAGCGCGTCCGGTCAATCGCTGGTCGGCCTGACGGCACGTTCGGCCGCCGACACGATCCGCTTCGTTGCGAATGCTGGCGTCACTGCGGTAGCGCGGTCGGGCGCCCCCACGTTTGGCGATGGTGTGCTGCTTCAAGACGGCTTCCCGCACGCTTTGACAGTGGACGTGAGCGATCCGGCACTTCTCAGCGCCTATTCCAATGCCGGATTGGCCCGCGTCGCTATCGAACTGCCGACACGATCGGTCCTCGGAGACGTGGGATCGTACGTCCGACCTCAAGCCTCTGGGGATCTTCAGCTAGTCGCCATCGACGCGGATGGCAACGACGTAGTCAGCGGCGCATCGCTGCTGATTCTGGTCGAAGGTGAGCAGAGCGGCGATATGCTCCGGTTTACGTCCGCTCGCCTGCAGCAACTCGTTCAGCTCAACCTGCTGGGTAACCCGCTCTGCGTCAACGGCGACTCGAGCAGGTGCTTCGGGCGATTGGCGATCCGCTTTCTACCCTCGGCCAACACGATTGGCGCCTACGTGCTCACCGGCGACGCTCGGGCCGCGCTCACGATCATCCCGACCGACTGATGCCGATGCGCACTCTACTCCGCACGACGCTCGCCGCTGCTCTCCTGCTCGTTCCCATGACGGTCCAGGCGCAGTCCGCCGACGCGTTCAACGGCTCGCTCTACAGCCGTTTCGGCATGGGCGAGTTGCTCACGCTCGGCTCGAACCGCGCCGTCGGAATGGGAGGCGGGGGCTACGCGCTCTCGTCCGCCGAATACACCTCGTTCGCTAACCCTGCCGCGCTGTCCAACCAGGTCCTCGCCCGGATCGGCTTCGGAGGCTATTACCAGGGCATCGAAATCACCGACGCCGATGACGAACAGACGCTGCTCTCGGACGGCCTCATCGGTCCTATCCATCTGACGATCCCGCTGTATGCGCGCAAACTCGGCCTTGGCCTGCAGTATGCGCCCTACTCGCGTGTCAGCTACCAGGTGCAGCAGCCGGGAGAGCTGATCGACGCAGTCGGCGGCGACACGACGGCTTTCTCCACAGCCTATCGCGGCAGCGGTGGCTTGCAGCGGTTGGAACTGGGAATAGGCTATGCACCCAACGAGAATCTGCGCGTAGGAGCGACGTTCGGGGTGCTGTTCGGCATCATCGAGCGAAGCTTGCGCACGCGGAGCATCGACGAGTCGTTCGTTACGGTCACCCAGAACAGCAGCACGCGGCAGACCGGCGTAATGGCGTCACTAGGTATGCAGTATACCCTGCCCGACCTGGGCGCTGAGGGCAACCGGCTGACGGCTGGGCTGGTGGTCTCGCCAGGCATCGTACTCGACGCCGAACGCGTGGCGACGCTGGGCGAAAGCCTGGACCGCGACACGCTCGCCACATCGCAAGATGGAAAAACACGCCTGCCGTGGACGATTGCAGGGGGACTGTCCTATTCCGTGGGCGATCGGTGGACGCTAACGACCGATGCTCGCTACGAGCCGTGGACCGAATTCGAAAGCGACTTCGACTGGCCGGGGTTCGATGCCGACGGCGCATCGCGCTTCCAGGACCGCGTCCGCGTATCGGGCGGATTCGAGTATCTTCCGGCAGGAAACCGCCCATTCGAGCCGTATTGGCGGCGTGTGGCGTACCGTCTGGGCGGCTCATTCGACAAGGGGTACGTCGACCCGATCACGAGCGAAGGCATTGAAACACTTGCGCTTACCGGAGGCTTCAGCCTGCCTACGCTGCTGACCGGCACGCAAGTTGATCTAAACTTAGAAGCCGGCACCCGGGGCAGCGCCAGCGGCGATCTCGTCCGCGACCGCTACTACCGAGTCGGCCTCAACATCAACATTGGAGAACGCTGGTTCCAACGGCAGAAACTCCGCTGACCCGGCGCGGTCCTAGAAACCGATCCATCCACCTCTCGACCTCCCCACCTGTGACTACGCGACTTCTCACGCTCCTCTGCCTCGCCTTCGCTCTTGCCCTCCCGGCACGCGCGCAGCTTTTCGGCGTCGCCTGCGACCAGGCCGAATACACGACGGCCGACATCAACTACTCGCTCTATTCGGAGAACTTCAAGAACGAAGCGTTCGTCGAGGCCCTGCCCAACCTGCGCTGGATCATCGACTGTGAGCCCGACTTCCGAGGCACGGCCCGTCGCAACTTCGACCGACTCGAAGAGATCTACGCACATTTCGCCGAAACCGCCACTGACGCCGATAAGAAGGCGGCCTACCTCGACTCGGTCCTCATCGTGAAAGAGTACAAGGTGCCGATTCTGCAAGAAGCCGGGACCGAGATCGACGAGCACGCTGCGCTGATCGAAAAGGCGCGCTTCATCCAGACGCAGGCCGAGACCATGTCGGACCGCCTCGATGAAGTCCTGCCGCTCTACGAGCAAGCCTACGAAATGGACCCGGCCAAGACCGACACCTACACGATCCAGTACATCTTGTCCGAGAAGGTCAAGGCCGGGCAGGTCGACGAGACCATCGCTATGATCAACGACGTGCGCCCGCGCTATACGGACGACGCCGAGATGACGAGCTACCTCGACCAATGGATGCTGATTGTGCTGCCGACGCCCGAAGCCATGTACGACTTCCGTAGGGAGCAGCTCGCCGCCGACCCCGAGAACCAGGAGCTGATCCTCCAGGTGTTCGAACTGGCCGACCAGTTGGACGACACGGCCGAGATTCTGCGCCTCAAGCCCGCCATTCTCGAGATGGAGCCGAGCCGCAAAACGATCATTATGATTTCCAAAATCGCCATTGACGAAGGCGACACCGAAGAAGCCACGAGCCTGCTTCGCCGCGCCTTGGAGCTGAGCGAGAACGACGAGCAGCGCGTCGCCGCCCTCTACGAAATCGGACGCTTGCAGCAGACGGCCGGCAACATGCGCGCCGCGCGGACGACGTACCGCGAAGTGCTCTCCATCGACGGCGATCACGGTCCGTCGCTCATCGGCATCGGCGACATCTACGTCTCGGCCGGCACGAACTGCGGCGGCACCTCGCTCGACGACCAGGCCGCGTTCATCGCCGCTGTCGGCTACTACAACCGCGCTGCCGGAGACGCCAGCGTCGCCAGTGTAGCTCGCCAGAAGGCCGGTAGCTACAGCCGCTACTTCCCGCGCAAGGAGGCGCTGTTCTTCAAGAACATCCAGCCCGGCTCGCGCTACACCGTCGGCGGATGCCCCGGATGGATCGGCGAGACGGTCACGCTCCGCACATCGGACTGACCCCGACCTGACCCACGCTAGGTGAAATCGGCGAGGCCGGGAGTGCGAATAGCGCTTCCGGCCTCGCTGTTTTGGAGAAGAGCCGTGCCGCGCCGAAACAGGCTCCGCGCGTCGTCGGTGTCACGAGCCG
This sequence comes from Rhodothermales bacterium, assembly GCA_963815505.1. GTDB lineage: Bacteria > Bacteroidota > Rhodothermia > Rhodothermales > BA12 > CAXBBB01. The sequence goes on along the minus strand of CAWFGU010000010.1, from coordinate 119,588 downwards.
ACTCCTCACCCAAAACCCTTTATCTCTATGTCGTTCATCGCAGACGTCGTCGGACGCGAAATCCTGGACAGCCGCGGCAACCCTACCGTCGAAGTCGAAGTCACGACGAGCGATGGCATCGTGGGCCGCGCTGCCGTCCCGAGTGGCGCTTCGACGGGCGAGCACGAAGCCGTTGAACTCCGCGACGGCGACAAGGGGCGGTACGTCGGCAAAGGCGTGCTCAAGGCGGTCGACAACGTCAACCTGACGATCGCTCCCGAAGTCGAAGGATTCAGCGTGTTCGAGCAGGCCATCGTCGACCACATGATGATTGACCTTGACGGGACCGAGAACAAGAGCAACCTGGGCGCCAACGCCCTGCTCGGCGTCTCTCTGGCCGTCGCGCGCGCCGCCGCCCTGACCGTCGGCCAGCCGCTTTACCGCTATCTGGGCGGCCCCAACGCGCGGACGCTGCCGGTGCCGATGATGAACATCCTCAACGGAGGCTCGCACGCCGACAACACGGTCGACATGCAGGAGTTTATGGTCATGCCGACCGGCGCCGAAACGTTTAGCGAGGCGCTCCAGATGGGGACCGAGATCTTCCACACGCTCAAAGGCGTCTTGAACAAGCGCGGCCTGAGCACGGCCGTCGGCGACGAGGGTGGGTTTGCGCCCAACCTGGGGTCGAACGAAGAGGCCATCGAAGTCGTCCTCGAAGCGATCGAGAAGGCGGGCTATACGGCGGGTAAGGATTGCTACATCGCCCTCGATCCGGCCGTGAGCGAGATGTACCGCGACGGCAGCTACGTCTTTTGGAAGAGCGACCCCGACACCAAGCGCTCGTCGGACGACATGGTCCGCTACTGGGCCAACTGGGTCGAGCAGTACCCGATCATCTCGATTGAGGATGCCATGAACGAGGACGATTGGGAAGGCTGGGCCAACCTTCACCGCGAGATCGGAAGCAAAGTCCAGCTCGTCGGCGACGACTTGTTCGTGACCAACGTCGAGCGGCTCGCGCGCGGCATCCAGGAGAAATCGGCCAACGCGATCCTGATCAAGTTCAACCAGATCGGCACGCTGACCGAAACGCTCGACGCCATCGACCTGGCACACAAGCACCGATTTGCGACGATTATCTCCCACCGCAGCGGCGAAACCGAGGACACTACGATCGCCGACTTGGCCGTAGCCGTAGGCGCAGGGCAGATCAAAACGGGCTCTGCATCGCGCTCGGATCGCGTCGCCAAGTACAACCAGTTGCTGCGGATTGAGGAGCAACTGGACGACGCCGCTATCTTTCCCGGTATCGCCACGTTCCGCTTCTGATCTAAAGCGCTCCCCTGTTTCCCCTTCGACATGTCCCGAGGTCGCCTGATCGTTCTTGCTGTCGTCGTGTGTGCGGCGCTCTGGGTGGCCTTGTTCGACAGTCACAGCCTGGTCCGCCGGGCGATGTGGCACTCCGAGCTGGAGGAAGTGGCATCCGAAAACTCCAGGCTCAAGTCCGACATCGCGCGCTTGGAGAAGCAGGTGACGACCGTCGATAGTGACGCCGTCGTCGAACGCGTAGCTCGAGAGCAATATGGGATGCGCAAACCTGGCGAGACCGTGTATCGCGTCGAAGAGCGGTGATCTGTCCTCCTCCTCGCTTTGATCCGACCGGATTTGTTGTATGCTGACTGTAGGTGTTGACCTGGGCGGAACGTCCATCAAAACGGCGCTCGTAGAGCGGGGCCGCGGGATCGTGCACGAATCCTCGGCGCTGACCGAAGCTGACCTGGGGTCGACGCACGTGCTCGACCGGATCGCGGACCTGGTGCGCGAGGTGTCGGCGTCGGTCGGGCTGGACCGGCTCGAAGGCGTCGGCGTCGGCGCGCCCGGCTCTATCAACTGGGACCGCACGACGGTCTCCCATCCGCCCAATATTCTGGGCTGGGGTGTTGTCAACGTGCAGACCGAGTTGCAGCAGCGGTTGGGCGTCCCCTTACCCATAGTTGTCGAGAACGACGCCAATGCAGCCGGTCTGGGATCGGCGCAGTATGGCGCGGGGCGCCCCTTTCGGTCGTTCCTGATGGTGACGCTGGGCACGGGCGTCGGCGGTGCGATCATTTATGACGGACGCATCTTCCGAGGTACGACGGGAGGCGCGGGCGAGATTGGCCACATGACGATCGACCGCGACGGTCCGCCAGCCAACTCGGGCGTCCGGGGGGCTATCGAAGCATTTTTGGGTCAGCGGTTTCTGTCGGCTCATGCGCGCACGCTGTTGGGCACCAAAACAGAGAGCCTGCTCTACACCATGCTCGGACCCAAGCTGGAAGGACTGACGCCGCGCCACCTCCACGAAGCAGCCCAGGCGGGCGACAAGGCGGCCGAGGGCGTGCTGCGATGGGCGGGTGAGCGGCTGGGCGCCGTATTGGGATCGGCGATCAACCTGCTCGATATTCGCAAAGTGATCGTCGGCGGTGGCGTGTCAGCTGCGGGATCGTACATCCTGGACCCGGCACGTGAGACGATCGCGTCGTACGTGACACCTGCTCTGCGCGACGGCATCGAGATTCTGCAAGAGACGCTGGGCAACGAGGCCGGAACGCTGGGCGCGGCGCACCTGCTGTTCGAACACCTGGACAGCAGGCCGAATCCATCGTAGCCTCGTTGGGGACACGATGGAGCGCGCGTGTACGTTGAAACGCCGTCCCACCGCTGTTGCTTTGCCGCTCCGACTTGTCCTGCTCCTGCTCTGCCTCGCGCCCCTCTCGGCACGAGCCCAGCAGGCCGCACCAGCACCGCGCGACACGACAGAGGGCGTCCGCATTGAGCATCCCATTCCGTTCAAGGCCGACACGCTCGACTTGGTGTTCTCGGACAGTCTGGGCGACCGCGCCACGCTGACGCGCAACGCTCGGGTGACGTACGACGGCGCGACGCTGGATGCCTATCGCCTGGTGCTCGCTTTCGACGACGAAGAGGTGACGGCCGTCGGGTTTCAGGCCGACAGCGGACTCGTCGGCAAGCCCCAGTTCGACCGTGAGGACGAGGCGTTTTCGAGCGACCGCATCGCGTTCAACTTCGCGACCGAACGCGGACGCTTCGAAGGTGCCCAAACGCAATTCGACGACGGATATCTCAAAGCCCGCGTCGTGGGTATCGGCCGCGATAGTGTCGTGCTGGCACGTGACGGCATCTACACGACCTGCGAGTGCGTCGACGATCCGTCGTATTCGCTCCACGCGAGCCGCCTCAAGGTCGAGGACCGCTGGATCTATACCGGACCGATCCAGCTCTACCTCTACAACATCCCGACGCCGCTGTGGCTACCCTTCGGTATCCTCCCCAACGTCGAAGGCAGACGCGCCGGTCCGACTTCGCTGGATTATGGTGAGCAAGGCGACTTGGGCTTTTTCATCAAAGGCATCGGTTGGTACTTCCCCGTATCCGACTACCTAGACGTGACCGTTCAGGGCGACGCGTACACGTCCGGCTCGTGGGAAATCAGGCCCCGCCTGCGCTACGCCAAACGCTACGCCTACTCCGGCGGACTCGAACTCGACGTACGGGCGATTGCGACGCGGAGAGGCGACGGATGCGAGTTTTCAGGTGCGTACCAACGGGCGCATCCGGTGGAACCACAGCCAGACGATCGGCGAGCAGTCGCGCTTCAACTCGGACGTCAACCTGGCTACCTCGTCGGCACTGCGCAACACGTCGACCCGGCTGGCCGACCGGGTGACGCAGGAGATTTCGTCCAACGTGACGTACTCGACGAGATGGGGATCGCGCAACCTGACGGCGAACCTCAGCCAGCGCCAAACGCTCTCGACCGGAGCGGCGAATCTGACGTTGCCGAGCCTGTCGTTTTCACAAGGCGCGGTTACGCCGTTTCGGTCGACCGGCGTGCGGGGCAACAGCGCGCCGTGGTACGAGTCGATTCAGGTGAGCTACCGAGGCACGCTGACCAACCGCTTCGATTTTAGACCGCTAGAGGACACTGTACTAGTCAATCGGGGCGATCCCGAGGCGGTGGAGTTTTCGTGGTACGAGGCCCTAGTCTCACCATCCCGCTATCGTAGAGCGACCGGGCAAGGTGGAACCGGCTACGACTTCCAAGCCGACCACTCCATCCCGATCAGCGCGTCGTTCAACGTGACGCGCCTGCCGCTGATCGGGCGTCTGAATGCGACGATCTCTCCATCGATCAATTACAGCGAGACGTGGTTCGCCGAGACCGAGCGCCGCAGCGTCGATACGTCGGGCGTGCTGCGGACCGACGCCGTGACGGGCTTTTTTGCGCTGCGGCAGTTTTCGGGCAACTTGAACGCGTCGACTTCGATTTACGGCCAGTTTCCGCTACGCGTCGGACAGTTCGATGGGTTGCGGCACACGATCCGCCCCAACATCGGCGTCTCACTGAGGCCCGACTTCTCGACCGATCGCTGGGGCTACGTGCGCTCCTACGTCGACGCGCAGGGGCGGACGCAGCAGTACGGAGTCGCGCAGGGCGTGTCGTTCGGGCCAGTCGGCGCGCTCACGTTCGGGGCGAGCAACGTGTTCGAGACGCGCCGGGCCGTCGAGGACACGCTCTCGGGCGAGATCCGCCGGACGCCGCTGACGCTGCTCAACGTCAACGTGTCGTCGAGCTACAACTTCTTCGCCGACTCGGTCAAGCTAGCGCCGATTCAGGTGGGCGCGCGCACCAATCTGGGGACCTCGTTCGGTGCCAACGTCAACTTCACCCTCGACCCCTACGAGCCGCTGAGCAGGCGCAGCGCCGTCGACCTGCGCAGCGGGCGTCTGCCTCGGCTGACCCGGTTCAGCGTCGCCATCGACGGACGGTTTGCGAGCGAGCGTCGGGGCCAAGCGCGTCCGTCGCAGCGCGCGCTGCAAACCGGATTGGGCGCCCCACCGCGCGACGCCGATCTGACCGACGTGCTCCCTGGAGACCTCGACCCCGCACTACTCCAGACCACGCTCATCGGCGCGCCCTACGCCGACTTCAGCATCCCATGGAGCGTGTCCGGAGATGTGAGCTACAACCTCTCGCGCGGAGCGACGATCTTGGCCGATGGTGCCATCGCTACGCCGCTCAACCGAACGGCCGTGCTGGGTGCGAACTTCGACTTCAGCCTGACTCCCAACCTCAAGATCAACGGAAGGACCGGGTTCGACCTGCTCGACCGTGAGCCGACGACGACTTCGATAAGCATCCTGCGCGACTTCGAGTGCTGGGAAGCATCGGCCAGTTGGGTGCCATTCGGCGATTTTCAGTCCTACGGCTTTACGCTCCAAGTCAAGAGCGGCAAACTCCGCGATCTGCTCCGCATTCAGCAGCCGCGCCAGGACGCTCGCCCACAGTTTGGACTGTAACCAGATCCGAGGGAGCGTCAGGCGCGATCCTTGCGTTACAGGCTGTCCCACCACACCGGAACGGCGCCCCCCCGCTACTCCATGACAGATTCCCCAGAACCGACTACGATTCGACGCCCCACGCTGGGCGCCCGCCTCGAGAAGTGGCTCCGAAGCCGCCAACGCAAGGGCGTGACCCAAACGGTCCAGACCGAGCGCGATCAAGCGCTGCTGAGCCGCGTCGCCTCTGTTTTCGAGAGCGACCTGGAGCGCGCGTCGGTGAGCGGGCTGAAGCTGTACGTCCAGAACGCCGTCGTAACCGTGTATGGGACCGTCGAGCACGCGCTGGACGAGCAACTCATCATCCGCGTCGTGCAGACAGTGCCGGGCGTGCAGGCCGTCATCCCGCACCTGCAGACGGTACGCGCGCGCGAGCGGACGATACGCTGATCTAGAATACGCGCGGTAGTGCGATGCCGATGCCGTAGCCGGGTTCGTCCAGCCGAAAGGTCACGTCGAGGCGGAGGAAGTCGAACAGACCGCTGACCGAGAAACCGGCTTCGGCATGCAGATTGGTCGCGGCGACGGGCTGCTTGCTCCACGTGCGGGCGGCGGCTCCGGTGAGAAGGAAGCTGTATCCCTGATCGGCCGCCCAGCGCCAGCCGATGATCTCCCACGGCATCGTGCGGAAGTTGTGCTCGGCGAAGAGCGCCGCCGTCGCGTAGCCCTGGTAGGGTGCGACGTTGCGCGTGCGCAGCGATCCCCATGGTGATCCATAGCTCGACGCAGCCTCGACGATGCCGTAGCGTTCGAGCGGCAGGTGGTCGGGGCCGATCTGTCCGGTTGCTCGAAGCACGAGTTGGGCCGGAAACAGGCGGCGCTGGCCCCACGTCGGGATGTACGTGTCGACGGTTGCGTAGGCGCGGGCGAAGCCGACATCACTCACACCGGACGGGGCGACTTCCACGTCGGCCTGGATGCGGTTGAAACTCATCACGCCGAGCAATCCCTCGCTCCCCCAGTCGAAACCGAGTGTCGCCGAGCGCAGCGTGTGATCGCTGACGAGCGGGTTGAGACGCAGGTTGGGATTGCCGTAGATCGTGAACAGATCGGAGACCCTGCCGATCGGGCGGTTGCGCTCCTGCGCCGCTTGCAGGTCGACGGTGAGACGCGTGCCCTTGATGCGATGGGCAATGCGGAAGGCCGTCCGGCGCGACTGCTCGTAGTCAAAGTAGTCGGTCCCTCCGCTGACGACTCGGGCAGCCACGGTGACCGGCGTGTACAGATCCGACTCGTATCGCTCGGTAATTCCGTCGCTGTGCCGCGCCTGGATCAGCCAGCGCGTTTGGGGACGGTAGCTAGCGCCTGCCGTCCATGATATCGCCTCGGCCGCTGTGCTGTATGTGCCGCCGCCGAAGACACTCATCTTGTCCGACAGCTTGATAGTGGGTTCGAGGCCGATGCGTAGCCCATCGACCCTGGTGTAGGCCACGCGTCCGTATTCGATCACGTTGCCCATCAGCGAGCCGTCGCTCCCGCTGTCGCTTCCCATATTGGCGAGCGCGCCGGTCGGCTTGAAGGCGTCTTCGAGACTGTCCGTACTGTCGATCTCAGCGTAGGCGATCTCCTCGTCGGGTTCGAGCGGGACGCGCAGGCCGGACGAGTCGAGTAGCGTGTCGGCTTTGACCTGTGCGCTGTCGACGGTCGCCAGTTGCCTGCTCTCGTAGAGCGAGTCCGGCGTGGCGGCGTTGATCCTATAGTCGGTCAGACGCGACACGCGTGAAGCGCGGAACGGCGGAATGCTGAACAGCGGACCGACGCCTATTTCGATGACCGTTTCGCTACGCAGGTCGACGGGCACCCAGGCTTCGCCGCCGAACGTGTCGAACTGCTGCACGTACTCGACCTCGAAGCGCTTGAAGGGCGGCGGCCAGCGGAACGCCGGTCCAGGGCTCAGGCGCGCTTCGATAATGGCAAAATCGGTGTCCAAAACCGACACCTGCCCGACGTAGGCGACGGCGAGCGGGCTGCGCGGCTCGACCGAGATGTCGAACACGCGCTGCCCATCGCGCGAGCGCTGTCCGACCAGCCGGAAGCGGTACACGTCGAGCGCTTTGGGATGCGTCACGCCGATCAGGTCGTAGCCTGCGACTTCCTGCTCGTCGCCGTAGAAGTTGAGCATCGTCGAGGCGGCGGGAATGGCGCCGTCGAAAGGCGCATTGGCGGTCTGCCGCTGCGCCTTGACGATCTCGCGCGTGCCGCCATCGCGACGCCAGAACAGGTCGGACGCGATTTCGGCGATCGTCACGATGCCGCTGTCGCCTCGGAGCACGATGCGCGTGTAGGCGTCGGCAGCGTAGCTGCTCATGGCTGCCTGCCACTCGGCCTTCTCCTCGATCACGCGCCGCATGATGCGCATGCCGGGATCTTCGTCGGTCACGATCAACTCGCCCGCCACCAGCGCCGACGGATCGAGCGACAGGTCCGCCGTCGTCTGCCCGGCTTCGACGCGCACGCTCGCCATCTGGTAGCCGATGTAGCGGACGGTCAGCGTTGCCGGGCGCTGGGTGACGTTGAGCGCGAACTCGCCCTGGTCGTTGGTGATCGTACCGCTGAGCGTGCCCTGGATCTGTACGGTCGCGGCGGGGAGCGTCTCGCCGGTCTGCGCGTCGCGGACGACGCCGGTTACCTCGCTCGTCTGCGCCTGAACGGCGATGGGTGTCAGCAGGACGAGGGCGAGCAGGAGGCGCATGAGGGCGGTTGTGCGGGCGGGTCAGTCGGCGAAGAAGGCGTCGAGTTGGTCGCGCCTCGTGCGGGCGTCTTCGTATCCCAGGTCCATAAGTTGCTCTGCGAACGCGCCGTCGAACAAAATCATGCTCAGCCAATCGGGGCTTTCCTCTGCCCCACCGCCCAATCCGCCCGCGATCCAGCCCAGCGCGCCGTCCAGCGACACGTTGAACTGCGCCGCCATCCGCCCGATATCGCGCGACGGACGGAGTGCGAGCAGCCGGATCGGCCGCATGCCTCGCCGGGAGGCGTGGGGCATGTCGGCTAGCAATTCGTTCATCCGTCCGAACCGGTCGATGTCCTGGTCGAGTACGTCGAGAAACACGGCGTTGAACAGCACGCCCAGAATTTGCGCCGCCGACGGGTAGCCCTCGACCGCGTGCGCCTGGGCTTCGGCCGACGAGCGGTCGTAGCGCGTCGAAATCGCAAGCACGCGCGTGGCGCCCAGATGAATCGCCGGAGAGAGCGGCGCCGCCTGCCGGATGCCGCCGTCGCCATGCCAGTCGTCTCCGATCTGAACAGCGGGAAATAGGAGCGGAAGCGCTGTCGACGCCATGATATGGTCGAGCGTGAGCGTAGCGGGCCGCCCGATGCGGTTCTGCCGCTCCCAAGGCTGGACCGGTTCGCCCGACTGGTACCACGTCACGTTCTGCCCCGAACCATAGTCGGTTGTCGCCAGGGCAAAACACCGCAAGTGCCCCTCCTCTACGTTGCGGCGGGCCTGAACGAGGACTCCGTCGGCGTCGGTTTCGAGGCGGGCGGAGAGGTACTGCCGCAGCGGGTGCGTGTCGACCAAAGCGCGCATCGACTTGCCTCCGATCCAGCGCTGCCCTGTGGTCATGCCCACGATGGCGCGTGCCAGTTGCCCCGAAGAAACCGACTCGAATACGTTGGCTCCGTCGATTTCGCGCCACGCAGAGCACAGGTCGTCGGCCACGTGACTGCGCGGCCCGGATGCTGAGCAGGCCAGCTGCGCCGCGTTGATCGCTCCGGCCGATGTGCCGGTCACGATGTCGATGGCCGAGTCGGAGTACGTTTCGGCGACGTAGCGCACGACGCCTGCCTGGTACGCCGCCCGCGCGCCTCCGCCGCCCAGCACCAGAGCCGTCGCCTCGGGCTGCGCGCGCGCCTGGTCAAGCATCCGTCGCAGACGGCGCATCAGCGGTTCGGACATGGATTGAGCGGTAGTGAGTGGTGACACCGAAAAGTAGGGCGCGGCCGATGCCCGGCACGATTGACTGCAACCCTCTCGAACGAGAATCGGTGGGCAAACGTAGACCCCCGATGAATGACTCCCCTGCCGTCCGCCTCACCCTCGCGCTTCTCGACGTGCCCGGCGTCGGCCGAGCGACAGTCCACCGAATCCTGCACCACGCGCATCGCTACGACGACCTACTAGCCCTGCCTCGCGAGCAACTCGGGCACAGGCTCAAAGGCGTCTCAAGAGCCGCTGACCTTGCCGAACTGCTCCACGACCCGGCACGCTTCGCCGAGCACCTGGCCGTTGCCGACCGCGAGATCGAAGCGCGAACCCGCCAGCGCGTCACCCTGCTCTCGCCACACCACCCACACTGGCCCAGTGGGCTGGACCGATTGGCCGCTTCCAGGCGCCCAGCCGTGCTCCGAGCCTTTGGAGACGCTGCTGTACTCTCGCGCCCCACCCTGGCACTGCTCGGCTCGGCTGGGTTGTCGCCGGAGGCCTTTGAAGCAGCCCAATCACTGGCCGCCGAGGCGAGCCATCGCGGCATCGTCGTGCTCTGCGCGATGGACGATGGCTTCGACGTGGCGACGCTCAAACGCGCAGGCGGAGGCATCGGCGTGCCTGGCGCCGGGCTATCGAAGATTCTGCCTCAGTTGCGCCCCTCGGTCGTCGAGACGGCCCGCGGCGGCGGACTGGTCGTGTCGCCGTTCGCCATGGACCATGGGCCGTTCGGCCACGATCAGTCCGAGGCGAGCCGGGTGCGGATGGCGCTGTCGACGGCGTGCGTCGTGTTCGATCCGGCTCCCGGCTCGCACTTACTCCACACGCTCGAACGCCACGTCAGCGGCGAGGAGCGCATCGGGGGCGCCGTCCAAGCGCTCCTCGTCCGCTCGAATGTCGAGAACGCTCCGCCGCTAAACCCCGATGCGTTGTGGGAGGCGCTGTCGTGACCGAGCGGCGAAGACCTCACGTTTGCTTTGTCTTCGTCGACGGTGTTGGCCTGGGGCCGAGCGGCTTGACCAATCCTCTCGACGCAGATTGGCCGCACCTCGCCCGCATCGCCGGAGATCAGCGCTGGACTGAGAGGTTGAACACGATCGACCTACCCGACCACGTCGTCCGCCCGATCGACGCCACCCTGGGTGTCGACGGCCTGCCCCAGAGTGGGACGGGGCAGACGGCGTTGTTCGGCGGCTTCAACGCTCCCGCTCTGGCTGGCCGCCACTACGGCCCATATCCGCACAGCGCCACGCGCGATCGACTCGAACGCCAAAGCTTGTTCGCTCGGCTCGCCCTCTCCCATCGGCTCGCCTTCGTTAACGCCTATCCCGACCGCTTCTTCGCTTATTCGGAGCGCACAGGCCGATGGAGCACGACGACGCGGATGTGCCGAGCCGCAGGCGTTCGGTTGCGCACCCAGGCAGACCTGCACGCCGGCGACGCGCTTACCGCTGACCTGACGGGAGTCGCTTGGCGCGAGCGATTGGCTCTCGACGTGCCGCTCCTCACGCCCTACGAAGCCGGGCAGCGCCTCCACGGCATCGCCCGCGCGAACGACGTGACGCTGCTCGAATACTACCTCACCGACAAAGCAGGCCACAGCCGCGACCGCGCACGCGCCGACGCTGTCCTCTCGGACCTCGACGGACTGTTCGGCGGCTACCTCCACGCGTTCGACTCGTCACGCGACCTGCTGATTGTCACGAGCGATCACGGCAATCTGGAAGACCTGAGCGTCAAGCCGCACACTCGCAATCCGGTCCCACTGATCTCGATGGGCAACGGCGCATCTGCCCTGCGCGCCGCTCACAACCTGACCGACGTAACGCCACTTCTCTCCGACCTGCTCACTCGCCGACCGTAGCCGGTTCGGACGCAGGAACGAACACCAATTCGTCCAGCAAGCGCTGGGCGCCGTAGACCCCGCGCAGCACTTCGATCATGCCCCGCACGTCGACCGAGATGGCGCGCGCGCGGTCGGGACGGTAGAGGTAGTCATTTCCCAGCGCTTCGTAATTCGAGTCGAACACTAGCCCGACGACGCGCAGGTCGCGGTCGAGCAGAGGCGAGCCTGAGTTACCACCGGTGATGTCGTTCGTGGTGACGAGGTTGAGAGGGCTAGACAGGTCGAGGCTGTCGCGCGCATTGGTCCACAGATCGGGCAGATCGTAAAACGGACCTTCGAGCTCGTCGGCGCGGTCGAACAGCCCGGCGAGCGTAGTGAAGGGATCGACGGACGCGCCGCTGGGCTGTTCGTAGCCGCGCACGTTGCCGTCGCTGACGCGTAGGGTGAACGTGGCGTCTGAGGCGAGTGGATAGTCGGCGTAGCGGCTCGTCGCCTGGGCCAAGCGAACCTGCAATCCCGCTTCGATGTCGTCGAAGCCCGAGTCTTGAATCAGAGTCGTGCGGAAGATGGGCACGAGCGCGTCGGCGAGCGCCGCAGCAGGCTCCACCGACGCGTTGAACGAGCCGGAGCGCAGGAGCGAGTCGAATGAGGCCGAATCGGCCAGCACAGTCGTAGCAAACAGCGTATCGACGTACGCGGAGAGGGAGAGCGTATCGGTCAGGCGACGCAGCGCGGCCCTGGCACCCAGGTTGGCCTGCATCTCTTCGAGCCGCAGCCGAAGCAGACCGCGATCCAACGCTTCGGGCTGATCCTCAACGGCCAGCGCCTGTTCGATAAACTCGTCGATGCGTGCCTGGGGAGCGCCTCCTCGGCGGAAAAGACCGGCGAAATAGGCATAGGTGGCGCGGGCAAGCAGCGCAGAGTCGAAAGGCGGCGAGGCGAAGAAAACGAACGGGTTGGTCTGATCAGCGACGGCGCGGCGGCTGCGCTGCACGTCGTTCATCTCGCGAAACAGATTCGCGAGCGCATCCGAGGCGTCACCGTCGGTGGCGAGCGAGTCCTGCAACCGCTGATCCAGTGTGCGCCTCTGAGCGATCACCTCGCGCCCCAAGGCTTCCATCTCGCCCTGAGCCGACTTGTCGGTGTTTTGCAGCGTGAACAGCGCATTTTGCAAACCGCCCACGCTGTCGACCGATGCGTTCACACTCATCAAACTGTCGACAAGTGCGATACGCCGTCCGAGCGCGGCCCTCTGATTGGGCAATTCGACTTCGAGCAGGTAAGAGAGCTTGTCTGCCGTCGTCAGGCGCAACGTCGTGCCGGGGTTTCCAACTACGAAGACGGGCTGCCCGACCTGCGCGCCATCGGGGTTCCAAGCGAAGAAGTCGGGGCTTTCGAGCGGGACATCGCCGTCGTACACACGGAAAAACGCCAGATCGAACGTGTAGCGCGGAAAAGTAAAGTTGTCCGCATCGCCGCCGAAGAAGCCTGCCTGCTCGTGCGGAGCCATGACGAGGCGCACGTCGTCGTAGGTTCGGTACGTATACGCGCTGAACCGGGCCCCACCCTCGAGCCGGACGACCTGAACGCTCAGGCTCGAATCGCGCGACTGAATGCGGTCGTTTCGCGCCGTCTGGATGCGCTGAATGGTATTCGAGAGTGCGGTCTCGTATTCGGCGGCCCCGGCGCGGCGACCTGCTCCGCGAAGCACGTCGCGCGTCACGTCTTCGATGCGTATGAGTTGCTCGACTTCGAGGTCGGGCACCCGACGCTCATCGCCCGTCGCACTCGCCAGAAAGCCATCGCGCACCAGCTGCTCCCCGCTTCGCGAGGCCGCCTCCAGATGCTCACGCGCGCAGTGGTGATTGGTCATCACCAGGCCGCGTGGCGAGACGAATGAGGCGGAGCACCCGCCGCCGAACCGGAGAGCACCGCGCCGCGCACGGGCGTACCAGACCGTATCGGGCACGATGCCGTACGTCTGAGCGAACGCCAGTTGGGTGCGCTCGTCCTCGAGCAGCCGCATGCGGCCGAGCGGCGCTTCCGGGACATCCACCTGAGGAAGAGACGCGGCGACTTCCTCTCGCATCGCCACCCGCGCCGAGTCGCGCGCGTTGCGTTCGGCATAGCGCGGGATGGGCCGCTCGGTAACGGTTGCCACTTCGCGCGGAGCACTACACGAACTGAGCAGAACGACGAGGAGGAGAATCAGCGAGCGCGGAAAGCGGATCATACCGTACGTTGAGACGAGGGAGTCAATAGACGCGCGCTAGAGCTAGGGGTTTGCCCGACCGCGAGAAAGAGCGCATAGAAACGCAAAAGCGGCGCACCCCGAGAGGTGCGCCGCCAGTAGCAACGAATCGAAGCTGCTTATTTGCTGTCCTCGTCGATCGGCTTGACGAAAACGTGATACTGATCTTTGGAGTCCTTGACCGCGCTCGACACCACTTTGAGCGACTTACCAAAATGCTTCCGCAGATACTGACGAACGCCCTGCACTTCCGACTTGGTCAGTTTGAGATGAAGCGCTTTGTCTCCTTCGAGACCTTCGATTGCTTCCTTCACAGGAGTGTACTTGGACCTACGTCCTCCGCGACCGCTACGCGATTCTGCGAGAACCTGGTTCATCTCTTCTGTGTCGACTGTCTGAAATGCGACTTTCTTTGCCATTGTAATGTGGTAGAAGTGTGAGTGGGATATGCCAGAAATGACATGGTGTAAATATACACTCTTCACCTGCGTCGCAAGCGAGCAGACATGTCTGATTACAACTACGTGCGCGCAAAACGGCTGTTTTTCACACATTCACCGCACGTCCAAGGAGGTCAATGCCAAGTATGGGCGCCCTTTCAAGCTATCTTAAGTTCTTCCTAGCGAGAGTGGCGAAATGGCAGACGCGCCAGATTTAGGATCTGGTGGGGTAACACCCGTGGGGGTTCGAGTCCCCCCTCTCGCACACAGAAGTGCAAGCCAAAGGACTGACTTTCTTCGGCTTTCGGCGCGCGTCTATTGCACGTACTACTATTGCGCCTGCATCCGGCTGGAAGTTACCGGATAGAGTAGCCGTCGTCCATCGTCTCCACATTGGCGCCGAGTGTCAACGCAAGAGCGCCCAGTACGTCCTCGACCGTTTCATCCGGCTGAAACGTCGCCGTCACCGGCTCGTCTGCTAGCGCGCTCGACACGCTGACAGTGACTCCGAAACGGCTCGAAATACGGCTCACAGCGTCTCGCATGGTCGTCTCGCGGAAAAAAAGCACGCCGCTCCACGCCAGCGTTTCGCCCAGGACCAGAGGCTGCGGCGTCGTCGGAAACGCGCCCGATCGGACGCGGCTGAATTCACCCGACTCGAGCGTGACGACGCGGTCGGCAGCTTCGACGGAGGAAACGACCAAACGTCCATCGATCAGCGTGACGGTAGTTTCCTGCGCCTCGTCGTTGACGGCGAACGTGGTGCCCAGCACAGAGATACGCGCTTCGTCGGTACGCACGATGAATGTCGAGCCGCTCGTCACGTCGAACAGGGCTCGGCCCTGGAGCGACACGCTCCGGCCAAATGGCGAGCGCGACGTGGGATCGACGTAGCTCAGTGTCGACCCAGGATACAGGCGCGCGGTCGATCCATCGGCAAGGGTGACGAGCCGAGCCGTTTCGTTCTCGGCGACGCGGATCGTAGTCGTACCAAGGTCTCGCTGCACGAGAAGGACGGCCAGCACGGCGAAAGCCACCAACGCCGCGCCGACGGCTGTCCGCCAGACCCAGCGGCTAGACGTGCGGCCACGCCGAACGCTGCGCACTGCCTCACGATCGACACGCTGCTTACGCGCCGATAGGGCAGCTTCGACCCAGCACTGCGAGAAGAAGTCGGCATCGGCGTGACTGCGCGATCGGATGGCGGTTTCGGGGGCGCCGTCGTCAGCGGTCTCGAGTTCCGCTTTGACGTCGGTGAGCACGGCGCGCTCTGCCCCAGAGAGAGCATCGGCACATCCCTGAGCTTCGAGCGCGTCCAGGACGAATGCTGACGGGGGCACGCGAGCGTCCACATCGTCACGGCACACACGCAGCAGACGAGTGGCGCGGGCAAAAGCGGCAGCGAACGCAGGATCCGTTGCCAGGCGGTCGCGGATCGCCTCACGGTCGGCTGGCGTGTCGAGTCGAGCGTCGAGCGCTTCGTCGAGTGCATTCATGGAAAAGTGGGAACTGATGTGCTCCTTAGTCGCAGCGCGCGCGGAAAAGGTAACGGGCGAACGGTTCGGGTCATCGCGTGAACAGTTCGTGGGCGACCGCGATCAGTCCGGCGAGGGCGAACGTCAGGCTCCGCAACTTCTCGGTCGCACGCTTGACCTGCATCTTGATTGCGGCCTCGGTCGAATCGACCATCTGTGCGATTTCCTCGTAGCGATAGCCGTACGCCTTGAGAGTCAGGATCTGCCGCGCGTGCGGCGTGAGCGTCGAGAGCACTGTTTCGGCATCCATCTCGATGCCAGCAGGCGCGTCGTGCGACGTGTCGGCGGGCAGGTCGGGGTCGTAGAGTTGCTCGCGCAGCGTGTAGCGGCCTCGATAGTAGTCGTGCAACTCGAACAGCGCGGCCTTCATCGCGAACCCCTTGAACCGGGCAGGGTCTTGGATTCGATCGAAACTGCCGTTGAGCCGCAGCAGCGCATTCTGTACCAGATCGTCGACTTCGGCCAAGCGGCCAATGCGCGAGGTAAAAAAGCGCTCGAAGACCGGCTTGATGATAGTCAGCACGTCCGACTGCGCCCGCAGATCTCCTCCACGCGCTCGGGCGACCAAATCGGGTGTCAGCGCGTCCATCGGCTAGTCTGTGGGTCGGGCGAGCACGAACAACCCGATCAGGACCAGGATTCCGCCGATCCAGAAGCTCACTCCGAGTTGCTGGCCCTCATCCCAGAGCACGACGGCCAGCAAGATGCCGACGATGGGCGTCAGCAGCCGGATCGTCGTCACCAGCACGGCGGGCAGACGCGACGATGCGACGGAGTAGAGCAGCGTCGGGATCGCGGTCACGATCAGTCCCAGCCCGATTAGCGCACCCGCGTTGGCCTGCAACTCAGCGACAGGCGGCATCAGTGGAAGCGACAGCAGGCCGCCAACGGCGAACGTGAGCAGCGTCACCACTCCCGGATCGGGGCGCGCAGTCGTCTGAGAGAATACGAGCGAGTAGACGGCGCCCGCAATCGCCGCCGCGATGCCCAGACCAACCCCAGTGAGCCGCCGGTCCAGATCCGCCACACCGCCCAACACGTCGGGCAGCAGGATCAGGCACAGCCCAGAAAAAGCGATCAGCGCGCCGACGATTTCGCCTCGCGAGACCGGATCGCGCCGCACCAGCCGGATTGCGAGCGCGAACAGCGGCGTCGAGTTGATGAGTAGCGTCCCCTCGGCTACGGTCGTGAACGTGAACGTGGTGACGGCGGTCAGGTAGTAGCCGATCATGACGGCAGCCAGCATCCACGCGACCGGAAGGCGCAGCGTCGTCCTCAGCCGGTTGCGCGCCGTCCACGCGATGGGCAGCAGCGCGACCAACGCCACCGTAAATCGGGCGGCCGTGATGTTCAACGGCGAAAGCGGAACGGGGCCGAACGCCGCCGACTGTACGAACAGTCCGGCAGGCGACCACGCGAGGGCCGTCACGACGGCCGCTGCGAGGCCGATCGTGTCGAGACGTGTCCCATCGGGCGTGGCGGCGAGCGGTGTCGAAATAGTGGTGGAGATGTAGGGCGAAAGGCTTTGGCAGCAGACTCAGGACGCGACCGGCTCGAAGCGGTTGGCCTCGCGGTTCTTACGGACGTTGCCGGGGGCGAATACCTGACCGTTCATCGCGATCCACACGCCGTGCCGGGCGGTCTGAGCAACGGCGAAGGCAAACCCGATGTTGAACGTTGCGTCGGTCGTGCGGAAGCGTGCCGGAGCAAGCGAGCCGACGAGGACGATCGTCTTATCCGTCACCTCGCCGATAGCCTGAGCCGTCTCCACCATCGTATCGGTGCCGTGCGTCACGATGATGTGCTCGGCCTTGCAGGCCAGGACGTTGCGCGCGATGCGCGAACGGTCGTCGTCGGTCAGTTCGAGACTGTCCTTGCTCATCAGCTGCTCGGTCACGAAGCGTGCCGTCACTCCGGCATCACGCAAAATCTGCCCCACCTGCGGCTCGCCGACGGCATACGCGCTGCTCGCGTCGAAATACTCTTTGTCAATCGTGCCGCCTGTCGTAAAAATGTGAATCATGCTGCCCGGATGTCGAATCCAGAAGGGTACGACGCCCGAGGTACGATCTAGTCGAACTGCGTGCGAAACGTGTCGAAGGCGGCTCGCAAATCGGACAAATCGGCCTCCAATTTGGTAATGCGCTCATCCTGCGCGTCGATCTGCTCCCGCAGCGTGCCGCTCAGCGACGACGGCGCGTCTGGAGCGGCGGTCACCGTAGAATCCATTTCGACCGGTGCGAACGAGTGCGCAAACCGCTCGCCCCGCTCGCCCGGCACTTGGGCCAGCGACACTACGAGCGGCGGCTCCCACTCCATCAGCGCGTCCAGACCCGCCGATACGTCTTCGAGCGATTCGAACGCGTGCATCCGCTTCCACCGGTTGCGCAACTCCCCTGTCGTCTGCGGCCCCCGCAGCATCAGCCCCGCGACCAGCGCCTCCTGCGCTGCCGTCAGCCGGTACGTCCGCGCCAGTTGCGTCCTAAACTTCGCCACCCGACTACCCGCTCCCGTCTGCTCCGCTACCAATCCGCGCTTCTTGAGCGCCGACAACGCCTCGCGCACCGTCCCCTCGTCGTAGTCGACGACCGGCTCTCGGTTGGAAGCCTGATTGCACCCCGTCACGACAGCCGCCAGACTCAGCGGATAGTTCTGAGGCGTCGCCAGCCCCTTCTCAGACAGCACACCCAGGATGCGCAACTCTTCGGACGAAAGGTGAGGGGCGGCTTCGGTTGATTCGTCGGTTTCCATAATCACAGTGCCCTTTTGTTTGAGGACGCTTGCGCTTGAGTGAGGCAGGTTGCATGTCTCGGCGTCCCTCTTCTCCTTCAAGAAGCGTAGGACGCCCAACTCCTGATTTTCACGAGCGTAGTCGAGAACGGTTTTCCCCTCGTCGTCGACGTGCTCTATGTCAGCACCCAATGATATGACCGCCTCCAACAGTGACATATCCACATCGCCTGCATTGACGGTGGCAGATTTCGCGTACATCAGCACGGATGTGCCTTTGTAGTTGACGCTGTTTACATCCGCGCCTTTGTCGACCAAGAACTCGACGAGGTCTACGTTAAAGTTGTACGCAGCTAATATGATCGCATTCCAGCCCTTCTCGTTCTTCGCGATCCACATCGGTCACGTGCTTCAGGCACAGATCAACGGTTTCCCGGTCGCCCTCCTTGCTCGCCTGCCAAAGCCGCTCGTAAAAGTCTTCGTTCATATCTGGGTCTCAAATAGCTTTGTGTGTCTGATGCGCCTTGCGTCTACAGGGGCAGATTCCCGTGCTTCTTGCGCGGCAGCGTCTGCACTTTGTTTTCGAGCATCTTCAGCGCCGCGATCAGGCGCGGACGCGTCTCGCTCGGGCGGATCACGTCGTCGACGTAGCCGCGTTCGGCGGCGATGTACGGGTTGGCAAAGTGGTCGCGGTAGTCATCGGTCAGGCGCGTTTCTTCCTGGGCGGCATCGTCAGCGTCGGCGATCTCTTTGCGGAAGATGATCTCGACGGCACCCTTGGGCCCCATGACCGCGATCTCAGCCGTCGGCCAGGCGAGGTTGAGATCGGCGCGGATATGTTTGGAGTTCATCACGTCGTAGGCGCCGCCATAGGCTTTGCGCGTGATGACGGTCAGCTTGGGTACGGTGGCTTCGCAGAACGCGTAGAGTAGTTTGGCGCCATGCCGGATCACGCCGCGCCACTCCTGGTCGGTTCCGGGGAGGAAGCCGGGGACATCTTCGAACACGACGAGCGGGATACCGAACGCGTCGCAGAAGCGGACAAACCGAGCCGCTTTGACGCTCGACTCGATGTCGAGCACGCCCGCCAGTACAGCCGGTTGGTTGGCGACGATGCCGACGCTGCGTCCGCCCAGCCGCGCAAACCCGACCACGATGTTAGCGGCGTAGTCCGGGTGAATCTCGAAAAACGAGGAATGGTCGACGACGCGCCCGATCACGTCGAGGATGTCGTACGGCTTGTTCGGGTTCGCTGGGACGAGCGTGTCGAGTTCGGCGTCCTGACGGTCGGCGGGGTCGCTTGCTTCGCCCCTCGGCGCGTCGTCCTCGCAGTTCGAGGGGAGGTAGCCGAGCAGCGTGCGGATCTTGACCAACGCGTCGGCTTCGCTGGTGCAGGCGAGGTGCGCCACGCCCGACTTGCTCGCGTGCGTGTCGGCGCCGCCCAATTCTTCCTGCGTCACGTCTTCGTTCGTCACTGTCTTGACGACGCCGGGGCCGGTGACAAACATGTAGCTGGTCTCCTTGACCATGAACACGAAATCGGTGATGGCGGGGCTGTAGACGGCACCGCCTGCGCACGGCCCCAGAATCGCCGAGATCTGCGGCACGACGCCCGACGCCAGCGTGTTGAGCAGGAAGATGTCGGCGTAGCCGCCCAGCGCCGCCACACCCTCCTGAATACGCGCCCCTCCGCTGTCGTTGAGGCCGACGATGGGATAGCCGTTCTCCATCGCCAGATTCATCACTCTGACGATCTTCTGCGCGTGCGCCTCTCCGAGCGATCCACCAAAAACAGTAAAATCCTGCGCGAACACGTAGATCGTCCGCCCGTCGACGGTCCCCCAGCCGGTCACGACGCCGTCGCCGTAGGGACGCGATTTGTCCAGCCCGAATGCCGTCTGCTGATGCCGCACGAACGCGCCGATCTCGACGAACGAGCCGGGATCTAGGAGAATGTCGATGCGCTCCCTCGCCGTGAGTTTGCCTTTTTCGTGCTGCTTGGCGATGCGCGCTTCGCCTCCGCCCTGGAGCGATTGGCGACGACGTTCGGCGAGCGTTTCGAGAGGAGTCGGCATGGCGAGATACTTCGGGTTAGGAGTGGAAGCGGCTCTCGGCGGCTTCGGTGAACGAGACAGCCGTCGCGCTGTAAATGTTGACCTGGTGGTCGCGGTAGGACGCTCCCAGCGCGCGCGACGCTTCGGACCACGATGCGGCAATCGCCAATCGGGTGAGCAGATCGGCGTAGGCGACTTCAGAACCCGAAAACAGGTCGCGGACGTAGAGGCGGCGCTGCGGGAGCGGCACGTGGCCGAGCGCGCGCTTCTCGTCCCGGTCGAGATCCGAGGCGCGCTCGAGTACGGGAGTAGCGGACGGTGCGGCGCTCCCCTTACCGAACGTCTTCCAAAGCGGTTGAGGCGCGCCGATCGGAGCGGATTCGGGGGCAGCAGATACCCTGCCCTGAGCAAACCGCTGCCACAGCGGCTGAGCGGCTTGCGGTGGCGCAGGCATCGGCTCGGGATCGGGCGGAGGCGGATCGACGGTCGGCGCCGGTAGGTCGGCCGAGGGGTCAGGCGGAAGCAAACTCGGTGCCTCCACCGCGACGATCTGAGCAGGCGCCTCGGGTCCGTTTGCCATTGTCAACAAGTCGCGCAGCGTGTCGGTCGTGAGCGGCTGTCCGTGCGCTTCGATGGTCTGAGCCTGCTCGCGCATCCCCTTGTCGCGCAGAAACTGGCCGATCAACTCGGCCTCTACGCGCGGCGGACGCCCCTCTCCCACCAGTTCGTACAGTTGGCCGAGCAGCCCGACCCAGTCGTCGGCGTCGTACTCGGCGGGTGTGCGGTGCTCGATGCGCTGCAGCAGGCGCGACAGCCCGTTGCGCGTCACGACCTCCTCGCCCTTCTGCGCCAGGTAAGCTCGGACGACTTCGGTGAGGTACCCGTATGCGCTGAAGTACCGCATTCGGCGGCGGACCACATCGGCCGACAGTTCGTCACGCCCCGGTGGAAACACGAACCGGACCAGCGCGCGCGAAGGCTGTACGAGGTAGGGAACGACCTGGATCACGGCCTGACGCAGCGTCCGATGCCACTCCTCGGCGGGTACCTGAGCGTGCTGCGCCAGTTCGGCGAGATACGTCGCCTGGGCCTCTTGCAAATCGGCCGCGCCATAGTCGAACCAGCGCGAGCGCGACTTGGCGAGGGCGGCTGCTTCGAGTTCGAGTCGCCGCTGGAGCGTCTGAGCGAGGAAGTGGGCGATGCCTTCGGGCACGTCGGCTTCGGCGAGGGCGTCCAGCGAGTAAGCGCGGTCAGCGGGCAGGCGGTCCGACAAGCGGTCGAACACGCGATCCGTGGTCTCGGTCATGAGCAAAATGGGGAAGGGTGCCAAACTACGCACACCAGGCCTACCGGCTAGACACGTGCAGCCGCGCGCGGACGGGCAGGTGATCTGAGGCAATGCGCGCCTCCTCGGTATCTACAGACTCGATGGCGGCCACGTCCAGCCCGCGCGCGTAGATGCGGTCGAGCGCCAGCAGCGGACGCCCGGCAGGAAAGGACGCCGGCCAGTCGTCATTGTGGTGGCGGTCCTCGAACTCGCGCTCGAGCGAGCGCGTCGCCGGGCAGTGGCGCCACGCATTCATGTCGCCTAGCAACACGACTGGGCCTTGCAAGCGCGGGTGGTCGAGCAGCATCTGCACCTGCCTCTGCCGCGTCCGGTCGACGATAGCGAGGTGCGTCGACACGACCGACAGCGGCGCCTGCTGCTCGCCCCGCTCGAACTGGACGACCAGGGCCGCACGCCGCTCCATCCGCCCCATCGACAGGTTAATCACGAATGCCGACTGGATCGGCCAGCGCGACAGGACAGCGTTGCCCAGCATGCCGTTGCGGTGCGGGCGTGTCGCGACGAAGGCGACGTTGAAGCCATTGCGCTCGACGAAATCGGACAGCGGATCGTGATCGCGCGTGGGAATCAAGACTTCCTGAAGCGCGATGACGGGCGCACCGATCGACAGAATAACGCGCTCGGCCCGCTCGGGCACGAACTCGTCTCGCTTTCGGACGCCCCCACTCCACCGATGCACATTGTACGTGGCGATGTCGAACACGTCCGTCGGCGCCGATTGAGAGGAAGCAGCCGGTTGCCACAGCGCCATGCGCGGCTCAGGCGGCTCGTTGAGCCAGCGTCGGACCTGACGGCGGAGGGATTCGGTGGATGTGAGCACCCTAGTATCAACCGCAGCACGCCAGCGCTGATCCAGACTCAATCACGCAAATCACGAATCGTTGGCGACCCAGCGTCCGCCGTTGTAGATGCCCAGCGCGCGTCCCCGGAGGCTCTGACCGAGGTAGGGCGTGTGACGGCTCGCCGAGCGCAGCGTCTGAGCCGAGCACGTCCACACGTGGCTCGGGTCGAAGAGCGTCAGATTGGCTTCGACTCCGACCTCGAGGCGAGGCGCCTTCAATCCGAGCACGCGGCGCGGTCCATCCGTCAGCAGACGCACGACGCGCGCCAGCGGCAGATCTCCCGTCGACACGAGAGTCGCGCACAGTGTTGCGAACGTCGTTTCGAGTGACGAGACGCCGAAGGGCGCGGCAGCGAACTCCAGTTCGGCTTCGAAAACAGCGTAGGGTCGGTGGCCCGACAGAAATGCGTCGAGTGTGCCATCGGCCAGAGCTTCGCGGATCGCGCGGCGATCCGCATGGGTGCGCAGCGGCGGGCGCAGCTTGAGCGCAGCATCGTAGTCGGACGCTTCGATATCGTCGTCTCCGAACGCCAGGTGCAGCGGCGAGACCGACGCTGTGACGGGCACACCCTGAGCCCTCGCCTCACGCACCAACCGCAAGCCATCCGCCGTCGTGACGTGAGCGAAGTGCAGCCTCGCGCCCGTATACGACGCCAGTAGCAAATCTCGGGCAATCGCGACTTCTTCCGCGACGGCCGGAATGCCCAGCGCCCCGGCCCGCGTCGATGCCGCTCCCTCGTGCATCAGTCCGCCTCCTGCCAGCCCGCCGTCCTCGGGATGGACGACGACGGTCTTATCCAGCATCCGCGCGTATTCCAGGGCTCGGCGCATCAGTCCGGCATCGGCAACGAAATGGTCGCCGTCCGAAAACGCGACCGCCCCGCCGCGCACCAGATCCGCCATCTCGGCCAATTCGCGCCCCTCGCGCTTCTTGGTCAGGCACCCCGCAGGCAGCACGTCGACGACCTCGCGCTCAGCCCGCAACCGGACGTATTCGACCGCGTCTCGGGTGTGCAGGGGGGGATCGGTGCCGGGGTCGAGCAGGAGCGCCGTGTATCCTCCGGACGCTGCGGCGGCTGCTCCGCTCTCAATCGTCTCGCGGTGCTCATATCCCGGCTCACCCAAATCGGCCATCAGGTCCATCCATCCAGACGACACGAACTGCCCTCCGGCTTCGACGACTGATTCTCCATCGCGCGGCGGTAAGTCGGCTCCGATCTCCGCGATCCGTCCAAACGCGATGCGCAGATCGGAGCGCTCGAAGTCGCTGGCGTCAGGCAGCAGCAGATGGGCGCCGCGTATGAGCAAGTGGGGAGTCGTGAGCGTCACAGGCAGCAACCGTTGAATCTATGGACGAAGAGCAGACCAGAATCTAAATCCAAGAAGGTGGAACGGGCGTCCTTCGTTGCTAGGAGAAAGATGGATCGCTACACACCAGACTTGCCAATCCCGCTCAGGCTACGCGCGTGGATCCCGTTCGAGGGCGGGTGGCCCGGATTCGAGCGCAAACGGAAGGTCGAAGCTGAAGCGCGTACCGCTGCCGTGTGTGCTGTCGAGACGGATCGTCTCGCCGTGTGCCGATAAGATTTGCTTGACGATGCTCAGACCCAGCCCCGTTCCCCCACTCTTGCGCGAACGATCGGGATCGACGCGGTAAAAGCGTTCGAAGATGCGGCTCTGGTGCTCCTCGGGAATGCCCCTGCCGTTGTCCACCACTTCGACTCGCACCTTGTCGCCGTGGCGCCGGATGCGGCATCGCACCGTTCCCTCATCGGAGTAGGCGATGGCGTTCTCGACCAAGTTGACGATCACTTGACGCATCCGATTACGGTCCGCCGTGACGAAGAGCGGCGGATTGTTCATTTCCAGGCCGAGCGCTTTCTCGTCTGCCTTGGGCTGGAGCATCTCGCGGACTTCGTGGACGAGTTCAGCCAGATCGAACGTCGTCGTGCGGAGCAGGTCTTCGCGGTACTCGAGCCGGGCGATCTCGATCAGATCGTTGAACAGATTCTGGAGCCGGTTGAGCGCGGCCAGTCCTTTGTCCGAATACCGCTTGCGCTGTTCGTCCTTGAGTGTCGGCGAGCCGAGCGCTTCGAGGTAGCCGCCGACGGCAAAGATCGGGTTGCGGACTTCGTGCGATACGTTGCCAATGAACTCGCTCTGCAACCGGGCAAGACTCTCAAGCTCGTCGATCTTGGTCCGAAAACTGCCGGACATCTGATTGAGACTGTTGGCAACTTCGTGAAACTCCGCCGCCCGCGACGAAATCGCGATTTTCTCGGCGTAATCCCCCTTGGCGATGCGGCGCGCCAGATCACGGATCTGCTTGAGCGGACCCGTCACCTGCTGCGCCGCCACCCACGCGCCGATCAGCGCCATCACGAACGCGCCCAGCATACCCACGAGAAGAATGATGAGCAGACTCTCGGCCAGTTGATACAGCCTCGGCGTCGGCTGAGCGAGCAGCAGCGTCTCCCCTCCCTCCATCGGCACCGAAACGTAGTAGTAGCGCACGCCTGACTCATCCTCACGGTGGGCGATACCGCCCGAATCGCGCACTTCGTCCGGTGTCATGTTGGGCACGCGGTCCTCGCTCTGTGCGACGACTCGTCCATCGGCAGTGAACACGGTCCCGTACAGACTGTGCAGGCTCGCGGCCACCCCGACAAGTTGATCGAGTTCGTCACGCGACTGCGCGTTGTCGAACACGCGCGCGACGCGAGCGGCCTCGGTGCGCAGCGTTTCATCAAGCGCGTCGCCGGTGCGGTCGCGCAGGAAGAAGGCGACGTAGACAGCGATAGCAAGCACGGCCATGCCCACGAAGAGCACGAACGTGAGCAGCATCCACGTCTGCGTCGAAGCCCGCGTGGGCACGAGTACCCGCATCGGTCGGCGAGCCATCAGCTGGTCGACGGAAAGCGCCGGGTCACGCGGCTTGGGCGTCCTCGTCCTCGACGAAGCGGTAGCCGACGCCGCGCACCGTCTGGATGTGCTTGGCGAAGTCGCCCAGCTTCTCGCGCAGGTTCTTGATGTGCGCGTCGACGGTGCGTTCGGTTACCATCATGGCGTCCTTCCAGATCGTCTCGAGCAGTTGCTGACGCGTGAACGCCTTGCGCGGGTGGCGCACGAGGTAGCGCAGCAACTCGAACTCGGTCAGCGTCAGGCCGAGATCGCGTTGGTCGAGCGAGGCGCGGTACTCGTCCTCATAGATCGTCAGGTTACTGACCTGGAGGATGCGGCTCTCCTCAATGCCCGAGCGGCGCAGCACAGCCTTGACGTTGGCGAGCACCACAGACGGCGGAACCGGCTTGTTGAGATAGGTGTCGGCGCCCATGATCAAGCCCTTTACCTGGTCCTCCTCCTCGGTTTTGGCCGACAGGAAGATCACCGGAATGTGCTCGGTCTCGGCGCGGCTGCGCAATTGCTTGACGACCTCGTATCCGTCCTTGTTCGGCATCATGATGTCGAGCAGGATCAGGTCGATCTCGTTGTTGTGACGGGCGACGACTTCGAGCGCCTGCTCGCCATCGTACGCTTGGTCGACGCGGTAGCCTTCGGCTTCCAGGAAGTGGCTGAGCACCTCGACGTTGTCTTCTTCGTCATCGACGACGAGGATGCGGAGGTCCGTGGGGTCCGAGGCGGTTGCCATGGTAGCGGGGCGAGTTGGGATGAGATCAGCGGTGTGAATATAACGCGCGTCGTCGTTCTCCACGTGAGAGCAGGTGCCGAAAGTCGACAAAACACCATGCGGCGCCCCGGATCGTTCCGGAGCGCCGCACGAAAGTCGAAACGAGCCGAGATAAGCAGACCTTACTCGGTCTCGTTGACCGGAATGCCCAGGCGAGCAGCTACGTCGCGCGTGATGTCGACGATCGTCTGGTCGTTGACGTAAAGGATGAACGGATCCCCACCGACCTGAGTCGGGAGCACGAGATCCAATCCTTTCTCGGCCGAAACCGCGTCGATGGCGGATTGCAGCTTCTCGAAGAGTGGGCGCATCAACTCGGCGCGGCGCTGGGCCAGTTCCTGCTCGGCACGTCCGCTGCGCTGCTGAAGCTCCTGCTGCGAGGCCACGAGAGCCTGCTCGCGCTCGGCTTTGGCTTCGTCCGAGAGCAGCGAACTTTGCCGCTGGTACTGCTCGGCGCTCTCTTGGAGCTGCTGGGCGGCCTGCTGCAGTTCGGTCTGGCGCGTCTGGAAGAACGTCTGGATCTGCTGCTGGACCGACTGCATCTCGGTCATGTTAGCGAGAAGCACTTCGTAATCGGTGTAGCCGATCGACAGGTTCCGGGACTGAGCCTGGGCGCTCAGCGGAACGACGAGGGCGATCAGCGCCAGAGCGGCGAAGCGATGGAGACGGGTCATAGCGTGGGTCAAGGTGTTGTAGGTAAAGGAGTTGGAATGCAAATCAGAAACGAGTCGCCCGGCGGAAAAAGTACGGGTCAGCGATTGGGCGTTTCTACGTCCACGCCGAGTTCACGCAGTACCTCGTCGCTCAGATCTTCGCGCTCGTCTGCATAGAGGAAGAGGAAATCGCCGCTCTTGTCGAAGATGTAGGTGTACTCGTCGCGCGTCGCGATTTCGTCGATGGTCGTGAGCAGACGCTCTTGGATCGGACGCATCAGCGTTTCCTGCTGGCGGTACAGCTCACCTTCGGGACCGAAGTAGCGCGACCGCATCGCCTCGACTTCGCGCTCGGAGGCGACGATCTCCTCGCGGCGCTGCTGGCGCTCCTGCTGCGTATAGAGCAGTTCGCGCGCCTGATAGTCACGAAAGAGCCCGTCGACTTCGGCCTGCTTGTCCTCCACCTCACGCTGCCACGTCTGTGCCTGGCGTTCGAGCGTCTGCTGAACGGTCGTGTAGGCGGGTAGCTTGGAGAAGATGTACTCGCTGTCGACGTAACCGATGCGCTGCTCCTGCGCCTGCGCGAGCGGCGCGGCAAGAAGCAGGACGACAAGAAGGGAGAGGCGTTTCATGCTGGATGAGTCGGTAGATGGACAGAAGCGATGCGGCATGCCGCATCGGTACATGGATGTGGTGCCTGAGGCGAGCAACTCCCCGGCCCAAACGCGGCCGCCCTGTTGCCAGCCACACCGTCCCTTCAGGCCGCTGAAAGGAAAGACGGAGTGCTCTACTGGTTGAAGCCCTGGCCAATGGTGAACTGAAAGCGGCCTTCGCGGAAGCCATTTTCGCTGCGGCTGGGCGGATACTCGTCTAGGTTCCAGCCGTAGGCGAACTCGATCATGCCCAGGATCGGCAGAAAGAGGCGCGCGCCAACACCGGCCGACCGGTAGAGTTGGGCCGGGTTGTACGTGTCGAAGCTATTCCACGTGTTAGCCGCGTCGAAGAACAGGTACGGCGCGGCCTGAAGCTGAGGGCTCTGAACGGCGAGTAGGCGCAGTTCGGTCGAGTAGCGGTTGAGGATGCGTCCGCCGATGGCGCTGCCGTTGCGGTTGGGGCCGAGCGACGCGAACGGGTAGCCGCGCATGTAGATGATGTCCGAGCCGATCTGCTGGTTGACGCCCTGCGCCTCGAACGGCGAGCCGCCGAGCAGGTAGCGCTCGAACTGAACGGGATCGCTGGTGAACGATCCGATGTAGCCGTACTGCGCCGTTACGCCCAGCGAGATGCGCTCGGTGAAGGGCGCGTTCCAGGTGTTGCGCAGGCCCCACTTGTGGTACTGCACCGTTCCCGGAATGGGCGGGGCGACGTTGAGCGACGCTTCGAAGAGCGATCCTCTCCGCGGAAAGATCGGGTGATCCTGCGAGTTGCGCGTCAGCTTCTGGTCGATCGTCACCTCGTGGAAGACACCGCCGGGCAACGTCGACAAGCCGCCGGGGACGTTGTAATAGCGATATCCCAAGCCTGTCGAGTACTGAAACTTGTCGTCGGGAAACTTGAGCCGCTGCTGGTAGAACGCGCGTCCGTTGAACGTGGTGAGTACGTTGGCCTCGGCCGTCGAGTCCGAGATCTGCTGAAACGTGCTGCGGCGCAGTCCGTCGTAGTCGATCCGCGAGAATGAAGTCGAGAATCCCACCGGCGTCGGCTTGCCTCGGAACCAGGGCTCGGTAAAGCTGAGCGAGTAGTTTTGGTAGGCCAGCCCGTTGGTCTGGATAGCGAGCGACAAGCTCTGTCCGTCGCCCATCGGGAGCGGGTCCCAGGCGCTGCGGTCGAAGATGTTCTGCGCGGAGAAGTTGTTGAACGTGACGCGCAGTTGCAAGATCAGCCCAATACCGCCCCAGGTGCCGGAGAGCTCGAGCTGGTCGCCGCCCACTTCCTCGAAGCCGTAGATCAGATCGACCGTGCGCGTCTCGTCGTCGGGCTGCACGTCAGGGCCACGCTGGAGCGTCTCGGCATTGAAGTAGTTGAGCTGCGATAGCCGCCGGATCGACTCGATGATAGCCTCGCGGCTGAACGGCTGTCCGGGGACAGTGTAGAGTTCACGGCGGATGACGTGCTCTTTGGTCTTGTCGTTGCCCGCGATGCGAACCGCGCCAAAATCGTACACCTCGCCCTCGAACACGTCGAAGTAGAGATCGACCGAGTCGCCGGGGAGCACTCGGACGCTGGGCTGAACGCCGAAGCGCAGGTGACCCAGGTTCTGGTAGAGGCTCGACACGTCGTTCTGCGCCGCGTTACCATAGAGGTTTTCCTCGTAGCGGACGGCGTTGAACACATCTCCTTCGCGGATGCCGAGTGCGTTGGAGAGCGCCAGATCGGTGTAGACCGTGTTGCCGTCCCACTCCAGGTTGCGGACGTGGTAGCGGGCTCCTTCGTGGACTTCGACCTCGACGATGGTTTCGGGCTTACCGTCTCCGTTGAAGGCGACGTATGCCGTGTCGCGCTCGACATAGGCGTCGTAGAATCCTCTCTCGCGGTAGTAGCGGACCAATACGTCGAGGTCGTCGGCAAACTTGGCGGCATCGTACTTCTTGGAGCCTCCCCAGAACTGCCACCACGCCGACGGGCGCGTGCTCTTGAGCCGCTTGCGTACGGCCTTGTCGCTCAACTCTTCGTTGCCTTCGACGCGTACCTCCCCTACGCGCACCTTGGGGCCCGGGCTCACCGCCACAACGACGTTCAACCCGCCAGCGGTAGCGGGCTGGGTCGTGGCGGCCACATCGGCGAGCGGCAGTCCTTTTTCGCGGTAGAAGGTTTCGACGGCCAGTTCGGTTCGTCGCAGATCGGTGTCGCTGATGCGTGTGCCTTTGATGAGGGGAATCCGTTTGCGCAGGTCGCCCTTCCATCCACGTTTGACACCCTCGAACGAGTAGTCGCGCAGACGGGGCGCTTCTTCGACTTCGATGCGCAGGAAGATTCCGTTTCCGGCGCGCTGCTCCTCAACGATACGGACGTTGGTGAACTGGTTCAGGCGGTAGATGTCGCGTACCGCTTCCGAAATCGCCAGATCGCCAGGCACGCGCAGTTTCTGGCCGACCGTAAGCCCGCTGGCCTGCAAGATGACGCCCTGCGTAGCCTCAGATTCGGCGCCGGTGACGCTCAGACCGAGCACTTCGAGGCGGCTGTCGTCGGCCACTTCGGGACCGTCGGGCTGGATCTGAGCCGATGCAGGAGCGGCGGCGAGCAGGAGGGCGAACGCGGCGAGGCGTAGCGTAGGGAATCGCATAGTGCGGGCGTAGCGAGACAAATCGTGAAGGGGCACGCGGGGTGCGGAAGGCGTAACGGGGCGACCCCGAGCGCTAGTGTGCGGCGGTCGGCGAAGAGGCATCGGGGACACCTCCATATCGGCGCTCACGCAGCTGGAAGTCGCGAACGGCGGCGTAGAGTTGCGGCCGTCGGAAATCGGGCCAGAGCGTGTCGGTGACGTAGAACTCCGTGTAGGCGATCGACCAGAGCAGGAAGTTGGACACCCGCATCTCGCCGCCCGTCCGGATCAGCAGGTCGGGATCGGGAAGGCCCGCCGTGTCGAGGTGAGCGGCGACCATCCGCTCGTCGATGGCCGAGGGGGCGAGTGAACCGGCAGCGGCCTGCTCGGCGAGTCGGCGCGCGGCGCGCACGATCTCCCACCGCCCGCTGTACGAAAGCGCGAGGTGGAGCGTCATATTCGTCAGATCGGCCGTCTCGTCCATCAGCGCTTGCAATGCGTCGATGCAAGCCTGAGGTAAAGCCTCGAGGTCACCGAGCACCTGCAGCCGGACGCCATTGTCGAGCAGCGTCTGTCGCTGCGCTGCGACCGTCTCGACGAGAAGCTCCATCAGCGCAGCGACTTCCTGGGCGGGGCGATTCCAGTTCTCGGTCGAGAACGTGTAGAGCGTCAAATGCCGAATGCCGATCTGAACGGCCGCTTCGGTCACGTCGCGCACGCTGACCACACCTTCGTGATGGCCGACGTAGCGGTGCTGCCCACGCGCCTGCGCCCATCGCCCGTTGCCGTCCATGATGACGGCTACGGAAGTCGGAATCGCACCCGACGCGATCAAATCGCGCTGTGCGGCGAGGTCGCCGGGCTTTTGTGAGTCGGTCGTGGGCATAGCCTCACAACTTAGTCGCGTTGCCTCTCTGGAACGCCAAGAGCGTGAGAAAAGAATGCGCTCCTGCCTAGAAGCCCGCGAAGGCCCACGTCAGCAGCGCCGCGCCCAGCGACGCCGCAAGCGTCATCGTCTACCCGACCGTACGCGAGCGCAGCCAGCCGACGCAGGCAATGGCGGCCATCAGCGCGTAGATGCCGAAAAGCAGGCCCAGCGATGAAATGAGACGCGGAGCCGTTCCCGAAACGTCGTCGAAGTATCCTGCCCGGGCACCGGGATGAGCGCCTGTGGCTATGAACGTAGCGACGAAGGCAGGCGCACAAAAGGCTCACTGCTGCGAAACCAGCCAGACCCGGAGCCCAATTAGACAGTTTGCCCCGCTCGGGCGCAGCCAGCAGCGCGGCGAAGAATGCCGCAGCGAATCTACCCGGAAGCGCGCTCACAAACGCGATCCGGGAGCCGAGTTCGCCGAGATAAGCGGAGTCGAGTTGAGCCATCGCGCTATCCGCCGGTCACCAAACGGACGATGTCGTTGCCGAAGATGAACACCATGAACACCAGTAGCACCACCATGCCGACTTGCTGGAGCACCATCCGCACTTTGAGTGAAGGCTCGCGGCGCGTGATCGCTTCGTAAATCAGGAAGACCAAGTGGCCGCCGTCGAGCGCGGGGATGGGCAGGATGTTGAGGATAGCGAGCGTGATCGACAGCATCGCCACGAGCGCCCAATACCGATCCCAGCCCAGCCGCGCCGCATCGCGTGCGACCTTGGCGACCATGACCGGGCCGCCCAGGTTTTCGCGCAGGTTGTCGCGTCCCGAGAATACGCGTCCCAGGTTGCCTGCGATGCCCGCCGTCTGCGCGCCGACCTCGTTCCATCCTGCGCCGATGGACTCTAAGAACCCGAACTGCTCGTACTCGACTTGGTACTGGCTCGCCAGCGGAGCGACCATGACGCCCAAGATGAGCGACGAGTCGACCATCTGCGGGCGTAGGCGCGTCGTGTACACGGCAGCATCGCCTTGATCGCGCACGAGTTGAACTAGGCCAGCCTCCGGTGCGCCCAGGCTATCGGGACGCACGAACTCGAGCTCGACCTCCTGCCCTCCTGTCGTCTGAACGGCGCCCGAAAGCTCGCTCCAAAACGCGATGGGCTGATTACCGATGCGGGTTATGCGATCTCCGGACTGCAGTCCAGCAGAGTCGGCAGGCGAACCGCTGGACACATCGCCGACGGTAGCCCTGTAGATGTCGATGCCCAGATCGCCGTCGCTTCGGGTGAGCTGGGTCATGATGTCGCGCGGACCGTCGAGCGTCACCAACTGGCCGCCGCGCTCTACCGTGATCGTCAGCGGATCGGCCAGCAGCATACGTTCCCGGTAATCCGTGAAGCGGACCAGCGGCTTACCTCCAATCGACACGATCCGGTCGCCTGTTCGAAGGCCGATGTCGTGGCCGAGCGATTCGTCGAACACGTGAATCGCGTCGACGCTGGAGGCGGGCAGGTATTCGTCGCCATAAGTCCCCTTGAGAACCGCGAAGATGATCCACGCCAGGATCATGTTGAAGATCACGCCCGCCGTGATCACGATGATGCGCTGCCACACTGGTTTGGCCCTGAACTCCCATGGCTGCGGCTCCTGCGTCAGCCCCTCGGTATCCATGCTCTCGTCGACCATGCCCAGGATCTTGACGTAGCCTCCGAGAGGCGTCGCACCGATGACGTATTCGGTATCGCCGATCTGCTTACCGAACAGTTTGGGTGGGAAACCGACCGAGAAGCGCTCGACGCGCATCCCAAACAATTTGGCTGCCAGGAAATGGCCCATCTCGTGCACGAACACCAGAATCGTGATCGCCAGGATGATGTAGCCGATGTACGGCAGAAAGTTGACGATCGCGTCCATGCGGAAGGGTCGGAGGAGTCGGGCACCAGGAAGCAGTCAAGCTACGGCGCGGGTGGCTTGGCTTCGTGGAATCTGAGGTGAGTTACCAACGCGTGAGATGGCCGCGTGAGGTGGCGTTCTTCTGCGACCATAGAAGCACGAGAAAAACGCACGGTAGAAGGAGTGGATAGAGAACGCATCTGTCGCTCCTGGCCTGATGAACTCCGGCGCTAAGCACGACCATGCTGGCGAATACTCATCGCCCCGAAACGCCGCATCCTCTACCCATGCAGTCTACTGGCAACGAATCAGCCTGTATCACGCGCGCAACCGCTCGCACGCCGCTTCCGCCAACCGTCGGGATTCGGCGTCAGCAGCCAGAACGGCATCGAGCGAATCAGCAGGCTGAATGTCGGCGGCAGAGAGCACATCGGCAACGGCCGACGCGATGTCGACGAAGCCAATCGCGCCATCGAGAAAATGGGCGACGGCAACTTCGTTGGCGGCGTTGAGGATTGCGGGCGCTGCTCCGCCCTGCTCGAGCGCAGCAAAAGCCAAATCCAGACACGGATACCGTTCGCGTTGGGGCAGTGAGAAGTCGAGTCTGCCGATCTCGGCCCAGTCCATGCGCGGATGCGGCGCGGGCCATCGGTCGGGGTAGGTCAGCGCGTACTGGATCGGGACGACCATGCTCGGCACGCCCAGTTGCGCTTTGGTCGAGCCGTCGACGAACGTGACGAGCGAGTGGACGATGGATTGCGGATGGATAACCGCGTCGATGCGGTCAGCAGAAATGCCAAAGAGCCAGTGCGCTTCGATCACCTCGAGCCCTTTGTTCATCATCGTCGCCGAGTCGATGCTGATCTTGGCGCCCATCGACCACGTCGGATGCTTGAGCGCATCGGATCGTGTGATCGCGCCAAACGTCGACAGGTCACGCGTGCGAAACGGGCCGCCGGACGCCGTCAGCGTCAGCTTCTCGACGCGCTCGGGCGGCTCGCCGACGAGGCACTGGAACAGCGCCGAGTGCTCGCTGTCGACCGGTAGCAGGAGTGCGCCGCTCTGGGCGACAGCTCGCGTCACGATTTCGCCTCCCGCTACCAGCGATTCTTTGTTCGCGAGCGCGATCCGCTTGCCTGCCCGTGCCGCCGCCAGCGTGCTCCGCAGCCCCGCCGCCCCGACGACGGCCGCCACTAGCGTGTCGATTTCGCTGGATGCGGCGATCCGCTCGAGAGCGGCAGAGCCGTGCACGATTTCGGGACGCCTCTCCCCCATGTCCACCAGTCCGTCAGCCAGTCTGTCCGCGTCCTTTGCATTTCCAATTGCAATAACGGACGGCGAGAACTCTCTCGCCTGCTCGGCCAGTAAACCGACGTTCGAGTGGGCCGAAAGCGCCTCGACCCGGATGCGCTCCGGGAAGAGCCGCGCCACGTCGAGCGTCTGCGTGCCGATGGAGCCGGTCGAGCCTAAAACGGCGATGCGTTGCGTCACGGAGAGTGGGTTGGGTGGCGTGCAAGATAGCCGTGCTACGTCCCTAGGGGATCAGGACTCGGACCGAGTCCGCGAGCCCCGTTGAACGAACGGGCGCCTCCTCGGCCGTCTGCCACGGCAGATCGGGCCACCACGCGTCCGACGGCAGCGCATGAGGCGTAATCGATTCTCCAGGCCTGGGAAACGCGGTGCGGATGCCTGCCCGCTGAGTTGCGGCTCGGATGCGCTCGATGGGTTCGGTCCAGCTGTGCAGCGCGAGGTCGAACAGGCCCCAATGGACCGGGATCAACACGTCTCCCCTCACCATCCGGTGCACGGCAATCGCCTGTTCGGGCCCCAGGTGGAGATCGGCCCAGGCATCGGCGTAGGCTCCGCACTCGATCAGCGTCACGTCGAACGGTCCCAGCCGCTCACCAATCTCGTCGAAAACGGGAGACAGTGCCGTGTCGCCGCTGTAGAACACGCGGCGGTCGGCGCTGGCAAATGCCCAGCCCGACCACAACGTCGCGTCGCGGTCGATGCCCATGCGGCCCGAGAAGTGGCGCGCGGGCGTGCTCGTCAGCGTGACGGCTCCTACATCCAGCGTCTCCCACCAATCGAGTTCGGTAACACGCTCCGGCGCGACGCCCCACGCTTCGAGATGCGCTCCCACGCCGAGCGGCACGACGAAGCGCGGCACGCGGTCAGCGAGGGCGCGGATCGTTGGCGCGTCGAGGTGGTCGTAATGATCATGCGAGATGACGACGGCGTCGACATTGGGCAAGTCGTCTAGCGCGAGCGGCGGCGCGTAGAAACGGCCCACACCTGCCAAAGGTGTCGGCGAGGCGTGATCGCCCCAAACCGGATCGACGAGCAGTCGGACGCCGCCGAGTTCGAGCAGAAACGTCGAATGCCCGAGCCACGTGATGCGCAGATCGTCGGCCGGTTGCGCGAACTCATCGGCCGTCCGCGGCAGGATCGGCAGTGGAGCGTCCGGCGTGCGATGCTCGCTTCCGCCTGTCACGTAGCTCCAGATCGAACCCACCGACATGCCGCTCTTGACCGTCGGCAGCGTGTTGGCGAACCGCCCATCACTCCACTGCGGCGATTGCTTGATGCGGCTCAGCCTCTCGCCCGATGGACGCGCGCCGAGTGCGGGCCAGACGTGCGCGCCCAACGCGACGGCCCCAAGCGACGCGAGAGCAGCGGTGGCGCCGACGAGTTTGGGCCAGCGGCGTCTGGGAGACGTGGGCATCGAGAAGAGAGAGCGAGAAGGGAATAGAGTAGAATCGAAAGCCGCCCCGGCGGCCGTGGGCTACCGGAGCGGCAATCAGAAGACGCCACCTGCCCGGTGTCGCTAGATGTTCATCGCCAGCCATAGGCCACCTTGGTGGCCTCCATTACCGCTTCCGAGAGCGTCGGGTGCGGGTGGATGGCTTCCATCATCTCGTGCGCCGTCGTCTCCAACTCGCGCGCTGTCACGGCTTCGGCGATCATTTCGGTCGCTTCGGCCCCAATAATGTGACAGCCGAGCAGCTCGCCGTATTTGGCGTCGTAGATGACCTTGACGAAGCCCTCGGTATGGCCGATCGCGCTGGCCTTTCCGTTGGCCTGGAAGGGAAATTTGCCGACTTTGAGTTCGTAGCCCGCTTCTTCGGCGCCTTTCTCCGTATAGCCTACGCTCGCGATCTGCGGCTGGCAGTAGGTGCAACCGGGGATGTCGAGCTTGTTCATCGGCTTCACGTCGTGCCCGGCGATCTGCTCGATGCACAAAATGCCTTCGTGCGACGCTTTGTGCGCCAGCCACGGTGCTCCGGCCACGTCGCCGATGGCGTAGATGCCCGGCACGGACGTTTCGCCGCGCTCGTTGGTGACGATGCTGCCGCGATCCGTCTGGATGCCCAGTGCTTCGAGACCCAGGTTCTCGACGTTACCGACCACACCGACGGCAGAAAGCACCTGATCGGTCTCGACGACTTCGTCACCCTTGCTGGTCTTGATCGTGACTTTAACCGTGTCGCCTGACGTATCGACGGACTGCACCTGAGCCCCGGTCATCAGCGTGACGCCCATCTTCTTGTAGGCGCGGCCCAGTTCCTTGCTCACATCCTCATCCTCGACCGGAACGATGCGGTCCTGGACTTCGACGATGGTCACCTCGGTCCCCATATGGTGATAGAAGTAGGCGAACTCGACGCCGATGGCTCCGGCGCCGACGATCAGCATCCGGTCAGGACGCTTCTTCTGGAGCATCGCCTCCTTATAGGTGATCACCTTGTCGCCGTCGACGGGGAGCGGTGGAATCTCCCGTGCCCGAGCACCGGTCGCGACGATGATGTGCTGAGCGCTGACCGTGCGCGCCTCGCCGACGGTCTCGCCGTCCATAGTTTCGGACGGCTCAATCGTCATCTCGCCCGGCTTGGTGAGCGTCGCCTTGCCCATGATCACGTCGATCTTGTTCTTCTTCATTAGGAAGCCGACGCCCTTGTTCATCTTGTCGGCGACGCCCCGGCTGCGCTCGACGACTTTGGCGAAGTTGGCTTTGGCCTGGCCTTCGAGCTCGAGTCCGTAGTCGGACGCGTGACTCATGTAGGCCATCACTTCGGCGCTTTTGAGCAGCGCCTTGGTCGGGATGCAGCCTATGTTGAGGCAGACGCCGCCGAGTTTGTTCTTTTCGATGACGGCGGTCTTGAAGCCGAGTTGCGAGGCGCGGATCGCCGTTTCGTAGCCGCCGGGGCCGGTGCCGATGACGACGACGTCGTAGGAATCTGCCATGAGGATGAGGAGAGGGTGAGGTTCGAGGTCTGGAAAAGAAGTGCCTAAACGCCGCCTCGCGTTGCCAGGTCCGCGAAACTAAGACCAACGCGGGTGGTGTCCGGCTTTTGCGCCGTGCCCCTCTCGCCTCAGTCGGTTGATCGGCGTCGGGGATCGGCGTTGCGGTTGCTCCTCGGTGTCAAGTCTTTGCCTCCCTCACCCCTCTTTTGACGATGCGTTTGCTGTTCGTCTCCTGTTCGCCGCCTTCCGGTCAGTGCTCAGCCGGTCGCGTTTTCGCTCGACCTGACGGCTTCGTCGGTAGTCTTCGACGACCTCGACTATGCCCATCCCGGTCGACTGGATCGGACCGCGAGGTGGATCGTACGGCTCGCTCTACGGATCCAACGCGTGGCTGATCGGCGGCGAAGGCGACGGCGACTCGCTCCAGACCGTGCGCGCGTGGTTCGCGTCGAATGGATGGCTCGACTTCGGCACCTGGTTGACCGACGAGAACGGCCGCAACATCGCCGATTCGCTCCATAGTATTGCCACTCAGACTACGAAGGAGCAAGGCTGGCTGATTTTGGAGAGCGCGGCGGACCGCCCGGCTCACTCCCAGATCGGCATTTCGTCCGGCTTCGAGGCGCGGACGGGAACGTGGGCGGCGCGCGTGCGGATGAGTCCGATGCAGCCGCCAGGGGCAGGCCGAACCGTGGTTGCGCACGCTCCGCTCTGGCTCCAGAGCAGCACCTCGGCACGCGATGAGCGCGAGCGCGATGGGCTGTACACCTCACGCGAGACGTCGTGGTCCGAAGTCAACTTCGAGATCAACAACTGGTGGAGTGACGGGTGCGACGATGGACCAGCCCGCCAGTGCCGCACCAGTTCGGGCGTCACATGGGGCCACCTCACACCCGATCAGGGAAACCGAGCGATGCGCGCGCCGGGCCGATTGGCAACCGCAGAAGCCGCGTCGGCTGCCAGCTGCCGCTTGCTCTCCGTCCCCGGCGGATACGCGAGCGCCCGCGTCGGCACCGATACCGAATGCGCCCGGATACTCACCAACTCGGCGTCGGGCGGAGGAGACGTGTACGCGTACGTGCTGATCCGCATGACGCCCACGCGCTCGTTTCAGGCCATCGCCGCGTTTGACGAGACGCGCGACGGTTTCAAGCGCGACCGCATCGACGGGTTCGAGTCGCTCTACATGGAAACGCCCGGCGGCGGACTCCCCCACTACGTGCTGCCCGACCCGATGCGCATGATTTCGTCGCTGCTGCTCGAACAGGACACCCCGTTCGCCACCCGCCTCGAAACCGACTGGATGTTCTATGCGCCCGACACCACGCTCACGATCCGCGACGTGATGGACGACGTGTACCGCCTGCGCTCGGCACTGTCCGCGGCCGATGCGCGCGACGAAATGGGACGGCCCATCACCCGAGTCAACACGACCGGACTGGGCCTCTCCAATCCGCACACCTACCGCGACGAGGACGAGCGGTCCTGCTTCGTCTCCTGGCTCGCTCAGACGCCTGACCTGCCTGCCCGGCTGCGCATCGACGGCCCGTTCGAGACGCCGTCGGGCCCGGTCCTGCGTGCCTACGTCGACCAACCGTACGAACGCCGCTTTGCGGGCACCGTCGGCATCGCGTGGCAAGGCTGGACCGGAGACGGGACGAGTGGACCGCCTGCGTGGACGCGCTCGGGCGAAGGCTTCGACCTGCTGCTCTCTGATGCGCTCGCGGGCACCCACACCGTTCGCGCCACACTCGCCATCGACGGACCCCATACGTGGCGCGACTGGTCGGACGGCTGCCCCTCCGACTGGTTCGAAGCCGCCGCCGAGCGCCGCTTCGATCTGGATTGAGCACCGTCAAAAGACTAGAGCGGCCGAGACCGCGAATCCGGTGAGCGAGGCGTGGGCAGCACCTGCGTCGAGAAAGTTGGTCAGCGTGCGGTCGTAGCGCGCTTCGACTCTAAACGCTGGCCCGGCCATGCGCCCGATCTCCACGCCGACGCCCGCAACACCGCTCAGGCTCACGTCAGAATAGCGGTCCGAATAGAAGTCCTCTGCACGCTCTACAGCTCCTGAGTCGATGCCAACGAGCGGGTCGTCCGGCAGTGTCAGTTCGGTGTCCGTGTTCAGCAGCACGTCGAGCCGGGGTCCCAGCGTCAGGTAGGGAGAAAGCGCGCCTCGTCCCGGCAACCCCACTCGGATGAGCGCGCCCAGAGAGCCGATGTCGTGGGACATACCTAACGTGCTCCTCAGCAGGACGAATCCCGCCTCGTTGTTTGCGCGGACGGTTTCTTCGAAGGATTGGGCGTGCCGCCGGCGTGCGTACCCGATTTCGCCCGTCACCGTGACCGCATCGCTGAGAGCGAAATCGGCGACGAGGGCCGCTTCGAATCCAGCCCGCCTTTCTCTGCCGCTCGACGAGGCGTCCAGAGCGTCATTACCCGTCACTTCCGATAGATTGGCACCGATACGCACGCCGAGGTCGATGGCCGGTTGGGCGAAGGCGCCAGGCGCGGCAAGCAGGAGCAGAAAGAGCGGGATGCGCATCGGCTGAGGTGATTGACACTGAGCGCCTAACATACATTCAACCTTTCGGAGATCAAACGCGCTACCTGCGTGGACACGCTCGCAGGCAGCCACATCGTCCGCGCCATGCTCAACACAACGGCCCCTATCGTGCAGCGACTGGACCGTGCCCCTACGCTAAGGCACGGCTAGAACGTCACGCCAACCGAGAGGTCGAATCCGCTGATCCTACCGTCGAAGGCCTCAAGCTCGAGAAAGTCCGTGACCGTGCGGCTGTACCGGGCTTCCAGGCGCACAATAGGCTGCCCCACACTTCGGAGCGCCACTCCCAGCCCGACCACTCCACTTAGGCTCACGTCGGCAAACGACTGAGGATATACGTCCTCGAGCACAACGGTCAACGTAGGAGTACCAGCCTCGGTCCTCCCCGGATTGCTCCCAAGCAGTACGTCGAGGCGCGGACCAGCAACCGCGTAGGGAGATACCGAGCGGTACCGGTAAGGGCTGAACCGGCCGATCAGACCAAAGAAACCGGTACTGAACGACGTCACGAGTTCAGCCGCTACATCATTCGGGCTAGGCGAATCGCCAAATTGCAAGGCGACTATCTGCGAGTAGCGTCTGCGCGCGTATCCGATCTCGGCCGTCGCTGCGAAAAACTCGCTGAGCGAAGCGTCGGCCAGAACCGCGACCTGCACTCCCAGCTCGCGCTCCGTAAAGTCGTTCAACGTGACCCCCTCCACCTGAGCTTCCAACTGCGACAGATCGGCACCGACGCGCAGGCCAAAGTCGACCGCCGGTTGAGCGAGAGCGCAGGGCGCGGCGAGCAGGAAAAGAACGAGCGAGAAGCGCATCGGGCCAAAGAGGTGAGATTGAGCGCCTAACATACGGTCGGTCTAGGTCTTACGCGGCTGCTTCTTGGCGGCCGGGAACAGCACGTTGTTTAAGATGAGCCTATAGCCAGGCGAGTTTTTGTGCAGGTCGAGGTCGGTCGGTGGGTCGCCGACGAAGTGCTGGTAGTCTTCGGGGTCGTGTCCGGCGTAGAACGCGAACGTGCCCTGCCCCAGCGAGCCGTGCAGGTACTTGACTTCCTGCTGCGGACTCTCGCCCATGATGACGACGCCCGGCTTGACAAGCGATTTGCGGAACGCCGTCGTTTGCCCGACAAAGCCTTTGACCGAGGCGACGTGGTTCTGAGTCAGCATGGTCGGCACGGGGTCCCACTTTGCCGAGAAGTCGAAGAGCGTAAAGAAGTCGATGGCCGGGTCACGCAGCGGGGGCGGAGGAGGTCCCACGTCGATGTCGGAGTGCTCGTATTCGGTCGCCGCAAACGAGGGCGTGAAGTTCTGAAACGCGATCGTCTGTCCCCAATCGAGCCGGT
This sequence comes from Rhodothermales bacterium, assembly GCA_963815505.1. GTDB lineage: Bacteria > Bacteroidota > Rhodothermia > Rhodothermales > BA12 > CAXBBB01. The sequence goes on along the minus strand of CAWFGU010000010.1, from coordinate 78,707 downwards.
CCGACGCGCCGGGATCGACCGGATCGCCGTCGTATTCGGCGGGAACGATGTCCGTCGCGTGGGCGGCCAGAGCGAGATCGAACGTGTCGGTCCCGCTGCACATCGCGAACAGGAAGCCCCCACCGCTGACGTATTCGCGAATCGTCCGGGCGACCTCGAGCTTGAACTCGCTCACTTTGCGATAGCCGTACGCGCGCGCTTGCTCCTCGGCCTGCCGCTGCTGCTCGATGAACCACCCGGCGTTGCGGTACTGGTAGAACTTCCCGAACTGGCCCGTAAAGTCCTCGTGGTGTAGGTGAACCCAGTCGAACTCGCTTAGCCGCCCGCTCATCACGTCGTCATCGTAGATCTGCTCGAACGGCACCTCGGCGTAGTTGAGCGCGAGCAGGACGGCGTCGTCCCACGGCAGCGTCTGATCCGGCGCGTAGACCGCGATCTTAGGCACCTTTTCCAGCCGCACCGCTGCGGTGTTGGCCGCGTCGCTCTCCACCTGCGACAGAATCTGCGCGCTCTGCACACCCGACGACCGCTCGAACGTCACCCCCCGAACCCGCAATTCGGCCTCGCCCAATGCCGACGCGGGCATCAGAAACGAACCGCCTCTATAGTTGAGCAGCCACTCGACCTGAGCCCCCTGCTCCAACGCCCAAAACGCGATGCCGTACGCCTTGAGGTGGTTCGTCTGGCTCTCGTCCATCGGGATCAAAAAGTCCTGCGCCCGCGCCGGTAGGGCGGCCAAAAGCAGAAGGAGCAGTAGGAATACACGCATAGTCGTAGGACGAAGTCGAGAGGAATGCGAAGGCAGGGATCCACAACTGCTTCTGCTGCCTGAACGCAGCGTCTTGAACGAGGCGGAGGCGGCCGTTGTGGATTCCCGCCTGTACCTGTGCCCGCGCAGGCAGGAATGACGGAGAGGAGTGCACTGCCGTTTCACGAAGTTGGATCACGAGGGCGAATCACCGCGAATCCGCCGGACTCTAGTTCGCACGTCGGGGACGAGGAGCGAGCCTGGGTATTCGGAGAGTAGGCGGGCCAGCGTGACCAGCGCGGCGTCCTCATCGCCTCGGGCCACGTGAAGGTCGGCGAGTTCGAGAAGCGCACGGTCGGCGAGGTAGGAGCCAGGCGTCGAGTCGACGAGCGATGCTAGGACGGTGGCGGCCTCGTCTCCCCGGTCAAGGTCGCGCAGCGCATCGGCGCGGAGCATCGCCATCTCGTCGTAGAGCGCGTGCTTGGGGAAGTCGGCCGAGAGCGCGTCCAGGGCATTGAGGGAGGCGACGAGTCGGCCCTGCCGGGCGAGCAGACTGGCGCCCGAGAAGCGGCGCAGCGGAGTATTCAGACTATCGGGTCCCTCGTTCTCAGTCAGCAGCAGCGTCAGCGCGATGGCGTCGTTGGCCGTATCGTTCGACGTGTTGTCGGTCAGGATCTCCGCCAGCGTCAGCGCGCTCTCGAACTCGCCTCGGTAGAAGTGGATGCGCGCGCGTTCGAGCCGGGCGCGTTCGGCCAAGTCGCCCACGCGCAGGCGGTCCTCGAGTCCTGCAAAAGCCAGCGATGCGTCGTCCAACTTGCCGCCCAGGATCGCGATGCGGCCCCGCTCGAACAGCGCGTCGTCGGCGGCAGGGGCAGACGGGAAGCGCGTCGTCAGGAGGGTGAGCAGCGAGTCTGCGCCAGCAGCGTCATCCAGGTGGTCCAGGCGGAGCCGGGCGCTCTGGAGTAGCACGTTGGGCGTGGCCGGATGGGTCGGGTGGCGCGTCAGAAACTGGTCGTAAGCGCCCAGCGCGCGGCGGTAGCGAGCGCCTGCCGAGTCGGCCGAAACCGTATCGGCGTCGGCCCACAGTTGGAGCAAGATTCCACGTCCGGCCAGGGCCTCGGGAGCGGCTGGGCTATCGGGGTAACGAGCCAGGATTTCGGCGTACGCGGCGGCGGCCTGATCGAACGCTCCTGCAGATTGCGCACGCTCGGCGAACTGGTAGAGCGCCTGACCCTGCTCGCCCTCGAGCCGGTCGATGGCGCGTGTGGCGTCGAGCGCTTTGGCATACTGGCCTTGCTCGGCGTAGAGCCAGGCCAGTAACTCGCGGACGGGTCGCTCGAGCGGTTCGTCGCGCACGGCCTGCTCGAAAACCGACACGGCGGCGTCGACAGCTTCGGGCTGCTCGGTGAAGCGCTGCAGCCGCTGGCGCACGAACTGCTGCTGGCGCGGCTCGCCCCGAAGCATCCGCACGTACGTGCTCGCCGCCTCGGCATGCTGCCCGTTCAGGCTGTACAGATAGGCGAGGTCGTGAACGAACGCATCGGGCGCGACCGCGCGCTGCGACTGCTCGAGAACGGCGATGGATCGCCCGAACAGTCGCTGCTCGAACTGCATCCGATAGAGCACGCCGAACAGGCCCAGGTTCTTCGTTCGCTCGGCCTGCTCGGCCAGCACGTCCCAGGCCGCAAACGCGTCTGCTTCGCGCCCCGCAGCATAGAGGACGGCGGCACGGCGGACGCGCAACTCGTCGTCGGGAGCCGACAGCAAGTAGGAGTCGATCAGGGCCAGTGCGTCGTCGTACCGCTTGACCGATTCGTACGCCTGCCTCAACCGGTCGAAAACGGGATGCGATGCCGGGTCGGTCTGGCGCAGTTCCTCGAGCAGAGCTATGGCGCGCTCGTACTGACCGACGCGTAGGTAGCTATCGGCCAGACGCAGGCGAGCGGCACTTTCCGGCTCGGGAGGCGCGTCGTTCTCCTCGGCTCGGACGCGGTGGTTCTGCGCGTCGACCGGAGCGGCGGCCGCAAACACGAGGACGAGCAGAAGCAGACGAATCATAGGGTTTCCAACGCTCCACGCGCACCGATGTTGTCTCCCGGGCGCAGATCGAACCAATCGAAACTGCCGGTAGCACTCAGATGCAACACGCCCCCGACCGCACGTAGGCAGCCGGGGGCGATAACGAAGGCGCCAGGCGCTCAGCGCACCACGACCAGGCGGGCGGTGCGCATCTGAACCGGACCACTTCCGACCACCTCGAGCCGCGTGAAGTAAACGCCCGCCGCCAGATCGGAGACCGAAACCGGAGCCATCTGCTCTCCCCCTCCGACACGCTCACCGGACAAGACGGTGCGGACGACCCTACCCGTCGCGTCGTACACTCGAAGCGTCACGTCCGAGGGGCCAGCCAGCGTGTAGCGGATCGTCGTATGGCTCGTCGCTGGGCTGGGCGATGCGCTGAGCGTGACTTGGGCAGCCAGCGTTTCGTCGCCGATGGCGACCGGCTGGCCGGGCATTCCGTTGAACATGCCTAGGCCGTGCGTTCCCACCAGGACGCGCCCGTCGCTGGGGCGCGAGGTGACGTGCGCGACGACCGTTGCCCCAATGCCGTCGGGATTCTGCCGGACCCACGTAGTATTGGCGCCGTCGATGACGTCCGTAGCGTAGAGACCGGTGCTCGTGGCGGCGAAGTAGACTACGGATTCGTCCGCCTGGGGCACTATGGTGACCGACCGCACCGAAGGACCCGGCAGCGTGGGTGTGCCTCTCAGGTTGCCTTCGATCTCAGCCCAGGAGGTACCGCCGTCGGTCGACCGGTAGAGGCTCGGGACGTTGTAGTTCGACACGACTGCGATCACCTCGTCGCCGATCGTCGGGTGGATCGCGATGTCCGCGAGGTACGACCCTGCCGCTGAGTTGGGCAACTCGACGAACGCACCGTTGAGCGTAGTCGCGAAGTGCGCGTTGTCAACGCGGACGATCTGCGGCTTGCTTCTGCTACCCGAAACGCCGTAGTAGAGGCGGTTGCGCGTAGAAGGCGAAACCGCAAGGGCCGTCACTTCTTCTTCTATGGTAGCCGAAGCGGCGGTCGCGAGCTTGCTCCATCCCGCCTGAGAGGGGATCTGCAACGTCACGTTGCGCCACAGCGAGTCGCCGTCGGGATAATACACGATGCGATCGTTGACAGGGTCGATGGCAAACGGGTGGATGAACTGCTGCTCATCGGCTCGCGGTCGGGTCGACTCGGGCATTGGCGCTCGAAGAACCGAGTGCGCTGCGGTTGGCCAGCGCGGCGTCGAACTGGAGCAGCCGTCCGTTTTGCGACGACGAGTAGAAATAGCTGGGCCCCCACGCCGTCTGCGCGCCGTCGCCCGATCGAGATGTCGCCGACCGATTGCAAGTCGTTGCCGTTGGCTACGAAGGGCGTGCCGTTGTCCTGGGTGCCGCCGAACGCCTGCATCGCTCCGGCGGCGGGCGGAATGGCGACGTGGTAGAGTTGCGTCACGTTGTACCGGTTGTTCAGGCTCACCCACGGAAACGTGTTGCGAAACAACTGAATGTCGTCGGCGCGCTGGATGCCGCCGTCGTTGCCGACGTACATCCGCTTGGGATCGGTCGGATCGAAGACGGCGACGTGCTGGTCCGGGTGGCCGTTGGCGTAGTTAGCGAATCCGGCACCAGCCTGGCTCGAATAGCCGTTGATCCAGTTGCCCCGGTTGCTGATCGGCGTCTCGAACCCGTTGAACGTGCGGTACAGACTGGTGCCGCCGATGACGACGAAGTTCTCGTTGTCGGGCTTGACGGCGAGCGTGAGGTTGTAGTTGCCCTGCGTGTCGAGCGTGCCCGTGTCTCCGCCGAAGTCGGGCAGGTTCGCCGAGCGGTCTACTGCCGCATTGGTGTTCAGGTCGATGTCGTAGACGTTCGGCGAGCCGTCGCTGCCGACGAAGAAGAGGTAGACGCGGCTGGGGTTGGAAGGCGCGATCGCGACGACTGGACGACGAAAGTTGGTCGGCAGCGTCGTCGCCCTTCGGGTCCAGTTTACTCCGTCGTCGGTCGACCGGTAGAGGCCCGGCGTGTTGGTGGGCGGTAAGTCACCGGCACTCAGTGCCGCGATGAGGGCTCCATCGGGCGCAGCCTGCACGTCGCAGTACCTATGCTCGTTGAGTCCGCCGAGAACGGTCGAGAAGTCGGTCACGTCGGCGTTCGAGCGCAGAATCCCCTCGGTGTTCGAGCAGATGAAGACGGTGCCCGTCGTAGGGCTGACCGCAACGCGAGCAGCGAAATCGAAGTCGGTATCGAAGCTAGTGTTGTCTCCCGCGTCTATGCGACGCGTCCACGTCTCGGCGTTGTCGGTCGAGACGAAGAAACCGGTGCCCTGGTAGCGCGCGCTGCCACCGCGCGCGCTGGCCGAGTTGCCGGAAAACTCCCCCGTTACGGCGTACCATTTGTTCTGATGCCCGGCTCTCGTGTCCTGCGCCAGACTCGTCACCGCGATGGCGTCGCTCGGGTCGGAGACGGTACGCCAGGTAGCGCCTCTATCCGTCGACTTCCAGATGCCGCCCGAGACGCCACCGGCAACGAGCGTTGCCGAATTGCCGGCGTCGATAGCCAGCGCACGCGTGCGCCCGCCGATGTCGTTGGGACCGTAGCTGGTCCAGTCGTACGCGACGGCCGATCCGTTCTTGCCCAGCGCGTCCGAAGTCGGGAGGGTCTTGGCGTGCTCTAGCTCTCCTGCGCGAATGCCTGGCGGGATCTCGCCCGTTACCGGGTCGCGAAGGATCTGGTTGAAATAGGCGTCGCGGGCCGCCTTACGCTCGACGCGTGGCAATTTGACGTTGTCGCCCGAAACCGGTAGCGGTTCGGGTCGAATGGAGAAGAGAACGAAAGCGGCTCCTACGAGGCATAGCGAGAGAGCCAGGGGACTGAACTTGGACACGAGAGGTGGGGTGTATGTAGCTAACTAAGTCGAATCAAATGTAACGCTCGGGCTACCGCACGCCCAACACACGCCAGACCGGATCGGTAGTACTCCCCTTTACCGGAGCAGCCGAGCCGAGGTGAAGCCGGATGAGCGCGCCCGCAGTCATACGATCCGAGAAGTCGGCCTCGGACTGGTACGCAAACTGAATCGCCATGCCGGTCAGCAAACGAACTCCGTCGGCTCGGACAATCTCCCCGGCGACTTCGCCCGTGCAGCGAGTCGTAGCACCGTCGACCTGACAATCGCCCACTTGCACGTTGGCGTAGGCCGTTCCAGACGGCGGCCCAGGCCCTACAGGCGCTGGATCAACCCCACGCACGCTATCCATCTGTGCAGCATCGGCCTGCGATTGACTCGGCGATTCGGCGGGGCCGGAGCAAGCGGCGAGGGCGAGCAGGAGCAAAGCGGTGAGGCGCATGTCGAAGGAGTGAGGGTGACTCGGAAGTAACGACGCGTGCCCACGGAATGCCAACGTGCTCTTTTCCAGGCTATTACCGAGCACGCATTACCCACCCGTCCGGGTCGATTTCAGTTCTGGAATCAGGCGACGGAAGCACCACCGATCCCTTGCCGTCCGCCATATCGACACGCACTGTTTCGCCGTCGACTTCGATGGGAAGGGAGAGCGCGAAGTCGAGGGCCGCGGGGGCGTCCCACCGCAACGTCAGGCGGTTGCCGTCCCGCTCTTCGATCAGGCGCGGGAGGCTGGCCGTGCGCAGGTAGACCTCGAAGAAAGCTGCGTAATCGTCGCCCGTGAGTTGATTTACCAAGGCGAGGAAGTCGTCGGTCGTGGCGGAGCGGGCCTGTGAGCCGCTGACCGCTCGCTCGTCGGCTTCGGTCGGGTAGGCAAAGCGGCGCAGGGCGACGTGAAAGAGGCTATCGCCCATCGCATAGCGGAGCGTGTGCAGGACTGCGGCGCCCTTGTTGTAGATGTCCGGGTTCGAGCCGCGCGTGGCGAAGTACATCTCGTCCGTCGTCCGCGACGCGCGCGGGGCTACGGGCACCTCGTTCACGAACGTTCGGGCGAGGCCTGCAATGCGCGCGCGGTAGGCGTCGGCTCCAAACAGGTGCTCGGTGTAGAGCGCCTGCATGTAGGAGCAAAACCCTTCGTGGATCCAGAAGTCGTTCCAGTCGGGCACCGTGACCAGGTTGCCCCACCACTCGTGGCCCAGTTCGTGGTGGTGGAGCCAGTCGAAGCCGTCGCGATCGGCGGTGAAGTCGCTGCCGTAGGCGATGATCGTCTGATGCTCCATGCCCAGGTGCGGCGTGTGGGCGACGCCATACTTCTCGGCTCGCCACGGGTACGGCCCCAGCGTCCGCTCGTACCACGCCATGTGCGCGGTCATCTCGCCCAGCAGGAAGTCGGCTCGGTCCGCGCGCTCGGGCAGCACGTAGAGCGTCATCGGCACGTCCACGCCCGCCACGCTGGCAAACGTGGTGTCGCGCCGAACGTAGGGCGCGATGTTGAGGGCGACGTTATAGGTGTTGATCGGGCTCGCCGAGTGCCACCGGTAGCGCCGCTCGCCGCTCGGCAGTTCGTCAACTCCGCGCAGGGTGCCGTTGCTCGCCACGACGAGACCGTCGGGCACGGTGATGTGGATCGCCACCGAATCCGGCTCGCCAGTGGGATGGTCGAGGCACGGCCACCACAGATCGCAGCCTTCGCCCTGAACCGCCGTCGCGATCCACGGCTCGCCGCCCTCGGTTTTCGCCCAAACGAAGCCGCCATCCCACGGCGCCCGGACTGCCACGTGCGGCGCGCCTCCGTAGGCCACGCGCACCCTCATGGTATCGCCAACGTCGATTTGGTCGCTCAACTCCAGGTGCAACCGGCCGTCCAGCGTGTGCCAGAACGAGGCATCCGAGCCGTCGACCCGGACCGATGACACGTCGAGGTTCGGCGCGAGGTCGAGCGTCAGTTGGGCTGCCGTGTCGGTGCGAACCGCCGTCATCGTCACGGCCCCGTCGATGCGCTGCGAGGCCGGGGCGACCGTCAAGTCGAGGGCGTAGCTGACCACGTCGTAGTGCTGACTCGGTAGTAATGGGCGCCCCGAGTCGCGCCATTCGGGCTGCTGAGCCTGCCCGGCGCACGCGCACAGGAGGAAGAGAAAGAGCGGAGCGAAGCGCATGACGGTCGGCGAGTGGAGAGCGGCAAGATACCCGGATGCGGTGACGCGCGCGTGCGCCGAGTGACCGTAGCCTCACTTCGGCTCTGTTTCTATTCTTCTGTCGTCTCCCTCTGATGATCCGAACGTCTCGCACGCGTCGGATGCCGCCGTTTCGTGCACACCGCCTCACCCCTCACCCGCTCGCCATGCGCATCGCCCTCGTAGAAGACATCGCTGCCCTGCGCGACCGCATGGTCGAATACCTCAGCCTCTACGACGACGTGGAACTGACGCTCGTCTCCGAAAGCGGCGACGCGTTTCTCGAAGAGGTCGCCTGCCTCTCCCCCGACCGGCTGCCCGACGTGGTCCTGATGGATATCGAAATGCCCGGCACGGACGGCATCGAGACGACGCGCCGGTTCAAGCAGACGGCACCCCGATGCGAGGTGATGATGCTGACAGTGTTCGAAGACAGCGAGCGCGTGTTCGGGGCGATCCAGGCCGGGGCATCGGGCTACCTGCTCAAAGACACCCCTGCCGCCGACGTGGTCGAGGCGGCCCGTGAGCTACTGCGCGGCGGATCACCCCTTTCGCCCGCCATCGCACGCAAGACACTGGCCCTGGTGCAGTCGCAGTCGGCACTACCTGTCCACGCCGACGAGGCATCCGCCCTGCTCGAACTCACACCGCGCGAGACCGAAGTCCTGCGCGGTTTGGTCGGCGATACGACCGAAGCCGAGCTAGCCGAGCGCCTGTTCGTCTCGCCTCACACGCTGCGCTCTCACGTCAAGAACATCTATTCCAAACTGCACGTCCGCTCGCGCTCCGGCGCCATACGCATTGCGCTACGCGGTGGGCTGGACGCGTGATGATGGACTCGACACCTTTCCACTTTCAATGCGCGAAACGAAGCGGAAATCCAGGCGGGCTTGGGTACACTCGGATCGCCGCGGCCTTCGCCCTCGCGATGAGCCAGTGCGGTAGAGACCTCAATCCTCGGCGGGCGAGAGCAGTTGTACGCTGAACCGCTCGCCTGAATCGGTCCACACGCGGTCGATGGTGAGGCCGGCTTGGGCGGCGAGCCGGGCGAAGCCATCGAGGCTGTATTTGTAGGAGCTTTCGGTGTGGATGCGCTCGCCCTCACGAAACGACAGCATCACGTTTCCCACCTCGGCGATCTGATCACGCGTGCTGACGAGGTGCATCTCGACGCGTCCGGCTTCGTCGTTCCAGACGGCGCGATGAACGAAGCCATCGGGATCAAGCGTGGCACTCAGTTCGCGGTTGATCCGCGTGATCAAGTTGCGGTTGAAGGCCGCGGTAACACCTTCGGGATCATCGTAAGCGCGCTCCAGAACAGCGGCGTCTTTGCGCAAGTCGACGCCTATCAGGACGGCACCATCGCCACCGATCACGCTGCGCATCGAGGTAAGGAAGTCGCGAGCTTCGCCGGGATCGAAGTTGCCGATCGTCGAGCCGGGAAAGAAGAGGAGCGTCCGATCGCCCGGCGCGTCGGGCAGGTCGAAGTCGGACGTGTAGTCGGCGACGACGGGCGTAATCGGTAGGTCGGGGTACTCCGCCTGCAAGCGTTCAGCGGACGCGGCCAAGTGCTCAGCGCTGATGTCGAGTGGGACGTAGCTAGCGGGCCGGTCGAGCGCGTCGAGGAGCAGCCGCGTCTTGATCGACGAGCCGCTGCCGTATTCGATTACCCGGACGTGCGGGCCGATGGCACGGGCGATGCCTGAGCCGTGCTCAGTCAGGATCGCCGTTTCGGTGCGCGTCGGATAGTAGGCATCCAGTTCGGTGATCGCGTCGAAGAGTTGCGAGCCGTGCGCGTCGTAGAGGTACTTGCAGGGCAGCGACTTGTCCGGCGCGGTCAGGCCGGCGAGCACATCGCGGAGGAAACCGTCGCGTTCGGTGGAAACGTCGGCAGAAGGGGCATCCATCGGAGCGGCCGGGCGTGAGCCGTGGGGCATCGGCGGGTTGGTGGAGCGGCGGGCGCGTGGGTGAGGAAGAGGGCGGAAAGCCGGTTTGGATCGCGCGTTCCAAGCTGCGCGAACTGCACTGGCAGCGGCAAAGCGCTCAGGCGTCGGCGGCGAGGCGGATGCCGGTGAACTGCCAGGAGCTTTCGGGCGGGAAGAAGTTGCGGTACGTCGGGCGGGCGTGGCTGCGGCTGGTCGCGCACGAGGCGCCCCGGAGCACGAACTGGTTGCACATGAACTTGCCGTTGTACTCGCCCAGCGCGCCCGGAGCCGGAGCGTAGCCGGGATAAGGACTGTACTGCGAGCGCGTCCACTGCCATACGTCGCCGTAGAGCTGGGTCATGCCCTCGCCGGTTGCCTTGCGCGGATGCAGGTTGAGGCTGTCGGCGAACGTTCCGTCAACGGGCTGACCGGCGGCGGCGACTTCCCACTCGGCTTCGGTCGGCAGGCGCTTTCCAGCCCAGCGGGCGTAGGCGTCGGCCTCGTAGTAGCTGACGTGGCAGACGGGCTCGTCAGGGTCGATGTCGCGCTCGCCACCCAGCGTGAAGAGTCGTCGGCTGGCCGAGGGCATACTGTCGCCCGACGCGTCGCGCTGCGGCTCCCAGTAGAACGGCTCGTTCCACCCCTTTTCCTGAACCGTCGCCCAGCCCATCGACAGCCACAACTCGGGACGGCTGTAGCCGCCGTCGGCCATGAACTCCATGAACTCACCGCAGGTGACCAGTCGGCTCGCCATGCGGAACGGCTGGACGTAGGTCTTGTGGCGCGGCGCCTCGTTGTCGAAGTGGAAGCCCTCGCCCTCGTGCCCGATAAGATGCACGCCGCCCTCGAACCCGATCCACGACAGCGGCGACGCGTCCCCCTTCGCAGCGTCGCCCGAACCCTCGCGGAAGACGGGGCGCAGTGGGTTGACCGAGAACACGTGCTTGATGTCGGTCACGAGCAGTTCCTGGTGCTGCTGTTCGTGGTGCAGGCCAACCTCGACGAGTGCGCCGACTTCGACGCTTACGTCGCCTTGGAGCAGCTGCGTCATGTGCGCGTCGACGTGGGCGCGGAAGGCCATCACGTCGGCGACGGTCGGGCGGCTGAGGTAGCCTCGGCGGTCGCGGCAGTGGCGCTCTCCTGCTTGGACGTAGTAGCTGTTGAACAGGTAAGCGTACTGCGGGTGGAACGGCGCATAGCCCGGCAGGTGCGGCGACAGGACGAATGTCTCGAAAAACCACGACGTGTGGGCAAGGTGCCACTTGGTCGGCGATACGTCTTCCATCGTCTGTACGACGAAGTCTTCGGTTTCCATCGTCTCGACGAGCGTGCGCGTGAAGCGCCGGACGGCGTCGTAGCGCCTGGCGAGCGTGTCGGTGGGAGGCGGCGCGATCGCGGGCACAGCGTGCGGCGGCGCAGGGTCTGGGGCGGTGTTCATCGCCTGAGTATTGCAGAACGGCGCACGCGTTCCCCACGAGATCCACTCGGTGCAGAATCGTGAGAAGTGCGCCGCTGCCGCGCGTATTTTGCACTCCAAACCGCCCTCGCCTGTGAAGCTCCGCTACCTCCTCGTCCCCGTCGCCGCGATTGGAATGGCGTGGGTCGGTGCGTCGTACTACTTCGTTCGGCAGGTGCGAACGTACGCCCCGGTCACACACGAGGATCCGTTCACGGACCCGGCGCAAATCACCGAGTACGCGCTGGACGGCAAGCGGGCGCCCGGCGACTTCGGATTCCCCACCTACGAGGTGGTAGACTATCGCACGACACCGGACGACCTCAACTTGAGCGCGTGGTGGATGCCCGCCGAGAACGCCGACGCGGATGCCGCCGTCCTGTTCATCCACGGGCGCAACGCCAACCGGCTCAAACCGATGAAGTACCTGCCACTCGTCCGCGCTGCAGGCCTGGCTGAGTCGCATCACGTGCTCCTGCCCGACCTGCGCAACAGCGGCGACAGCGAGCCGGGCGACACGTCGATGGGCTGGGAGTTCGCCGAAGACGTGGTGTCGTCGGTCGAGTATTTGGCCAGCCAAGGTGTGCACAGGGTCACGATCTATGCCTATTCGATGGGCGCGCTGGCGACGGCGGTGATGTACGAGCGGCCCGAACTGAACGAACGACTCAAGGCGACCGGCGTGACGGTCGAGCGCGTCGTTTTCGACTCGCCGCTGGCCGACGTGGAGGCGACGCTACGTGGTGTAGCCTCGCGCGACGGCATCCCGCGACCACTCATCTCGAGCGCGATGCTGGGCTTCGACCTGACGATCGGCCGCAACCTCGACCGCCTGACGATTGAGCAATTCATCGCCGATCCGCCCGCCCCTCTGCTCATCTTGCAGGGGACCGACGATGAAATCACTTTCTTCCCCATTTTCGAGCGCATCGCCGAGCGTGCCGCACCGTCGGTTCGGATCGAGACGTTCGAGGGCGCGCGGCACGTCAAGATGCTGACCGACCCTACCCATCGCGAGCGCTACACGCGAATCGTGACCGATTTCCTAAGCGGCTCGGCCGATTCGCCCGCAACGCAAGCCTCCGATCCGCGTACCGACGCCGATGCCTGAAGCCCTGCCCCCTCTTTCGTCTCCGCCGCCCATCGAGCCGCACGATCAAGCTCCCAATATGCTGGACGTGCAAGCCGAACCGGCCGACGACATGCTCGAAGCGGTATCGTCGGAGCGGATGCTCGAACCCGAAGTCCGCTCGGTCTGGCGCATCTCGGCGACGCTGTGGTGGCTGCCGGTCGTCATTACGGCGCTCGTGTTCGACGTGGTGGCGATCGTGCGCCGCATCGAGCTGCCGCTGTTGGGGCTGGACGGAGGCGATCCGACGTGGTGGCCGCCGGGCGTCTTGATCGCATCGGCCCTGATCCTGTCCATACTCTACGTCGTCTACGTGCCGCGCCTGCGCTACCGGTTCTGGCGCTGGCACGTCTCGGGCGACGCGCTGTTCGTCGAGAGGGGCATCGTGAACCGCGTTCGCACGCTCGTTCCGCTGCGGCGCGTGCAGCACCTCGACGTGTCGCAGAACCTGATCGAGCGGCGCGTCGATCTGGGCAAACTGATCGTCCACACGGCGGGCACGCAAAACCACACGGTCACGCTGCCGGGCCTGCGCTACGACGAGGCCGTCGCCCTGCGCGAGCGGCTCAAGGCGTACCTCGACACCGAAGCGCTGTGACCGAAGCCGACGCCCGGACCGAACCGGTATCTGCCTTGCCGTTGGACATCGAACGAGCGCGCGAGCCGTGGGCCGAGATGCAGCGGACGCATCCGTTTTCGCTGTTCCATCGCCTGATCGCGAGCCTTCCAGCGCTGGCCTATCCGCTGGTCGCGATTTTCATTTCGGGCAGCGATAACGCCTCGCTGTTTTCGCTCATTCTGTTCGTCGGGTTCGGCGTGCTGGGGCTTCCGTTCATCGTCGCGGGCTGGATGCGGCTGACCTACCGCATCGACCCCGACGCCGTCGTGATCGAGAGCGGCGTGTTCGCGCGGCAGTTTCGCAACATCCCAATCGAGCGGATCCAGCGCATCGAGATCGAGCAGCCCGCGCTGGCCCGCGTCTTTGGCATGGCGCGCCTGCTCATCCTGACCGGAAGCGGAGCGGGAGCCGAGGGCACGCTCTCGTTCGTCCGCCACGCCGACGCCGTCGCGATGCGCAAGCTCCTCCGCGCGCTCGAGCGGAGCCACCAGAAATCGGCTGCGCCGGCTTCGGACGAAAACGCCGCCGCGCCCGCCGAGGAGCAGGCGGAGCAGACGCTGTTCGCGATGTCGCTGCCTCAGGTGCTGGGCGCCGGGACGATGCGCTTCTCGATGATCTACATCGCGATTGCGTTCGGCTTCGTCCAGAACTTGCAGATCAGCCCCGAAGACGTCGTCGACTTCTTCTCGGACGAGCGCTACGCCGAGTACACGTCCACGCTACCCGACTCGGTCGCGCTGACGGTCGCGCTGACAGTCGCCGTCGCGTTTCTGCTGTCGTGGCTCTTCGGCATCCTGACGACGCTCAACAAGCTCTACGGCTTCCGCCTGACGCGCGAGGACGAGAGCAAGCTGGTGTCGTCGCACGGCCTGCTGGGCAAGACGCAGCGGACCGTTCCGATTCCGCGCGTGCAGGCGCTGCGCATCCGGTCGAACCCGGTTCACCGGCGGCTGGGATACGCGGCGCTCCACGCCCAAACGATGGGGCTGGACGACCAGATGAGCGGCCTGACCACGCTGGTGCCGCTCGCCGCCGAGTCCAAAAGCGACGCGCTAGTGGGCGATCTGTTCGGCGTCCACCGCCCACCGATCGTGCGGCACGTGTCGGAGCTGTTCATCCGCCGGCGCGTGCTGCGCGTCGTCTTCGGCATCGGTATCCCCGTCGCCGTCGCCTACGCGATCACGCGCTCGCACCACGCGTTCTGGCCGCTGCTCGCGATTCCTCCGCTGATCTGGTGGGTGCGTGCGCTGTGGAACGTCCACGGCTATGCGCTCGAAGGCGGCGTGCTGACCGTCCGTGCCGGTGCCATCATCCGCCGCCTGCGCTACCTGCCGACGCACAAGATCCAGTCGCTCGAACTCGAGCAGTCGTTTTTCCAGCGCAGACGCGGACTGGCCTCGGTCTTCATCGACACGGCCGGAGCGCAGCCCGCGTTCATGCCGCGCCTCCACGACCTGCTCCTGGGCGACGCGCGCGCGCTGATCGACCGGATCGAGCCGCTACTGCTGCTCCGTCGTCCCTGCCGGACGCTGGCAGGAGCCGGTCGCCGTCGATTCGGTCGATGACGCCGTCGTCCAGATCGCTCCGCAATCCGATCAGCCCCAAGTAGAGGACGGCCGGAACGGTCTTGCGGTAGGCGGGGCCTTGCAAACTGAGAGCGGTCCAGCCGATCGAGAACGCCCACGACAGCGGACCGACGACGCGCGTCCACCACGGCAGCCGGGCGACCAGAGCGCCCAGGAGCGTCCCGGCGACGCGTTTGCCGACGTAGCGCGTGATCGTACCGAAGATCAAATTGCGGACCAGCCCCTGCACGACCACGACATCGAACGCCCGAATCAAGACGGGCAGCGCGAAGACCGAAGCTGACTGCGTCAGAAACGACCGCGCCTGCCGAGCCTCGACGCCCAACTCCTCGAGCGCGCGCTGCCGGTCGGCGGGCGCCATGCTGGCAAACGTGCGCTCGACGTGCCGCTGGGCCAGCGCTTCGATCTCTTCGGGCAACCGCGCTCCGCTGGGCAGGTCGACGTTGAGGTGCCGCGCTACGTCGCCCACGATCACGTCGAGGCTGACTCCAGCTTCCATCCCGACCGATCCGCGGACGGTGTGCCCCACATCCGACGAGCCGAAGTACCGGAGCGCCCGCTCGATCTGCGCGTCGGCCTCGCGGCGAAGGGCGACGGCTTGGGGCGAGCCGCTAGACCGAGCCGACAGGTAAGCGTCGATGCTGCGTTTCAGCGGACCGTCGTTCGACAGGCTGACGGGACTGGTGAGCAATTGGCCGAGGAACCGGTAATCCTCGGGTGTGGCAGGTTCGAGTAGGTCGCGCATGACCGCTTCTACGGAAGCGGTGGGCGCCGGGGTTCACTGCGGCCACACGGCGTTTACCCTTGCTCCTCGAAGTGCGCCAGCCGGGCCGCCTCGTCTTGGGTGCGCAGCGCGTCGACGATGGGCGACAGTTCGCCGCTGAGGATCGATCGCAGCGGGTGGTTTTTGTCGTCGCCTTCGAGCCGGTGATCGGTCACCCGGTCTTGCGGGTAGTTGTAGGTACGGATTTTAGCCGACCGATCGCCCGAGCCGACCATCTCCTTGCGCGCCGCCGACCGCTCCGAATCGATGCGCTCGCGTTCGGCCTCGTAGAGCCTGGACCGCAGCAGCCGCATCGCCGAGTCCTTGTTCTTGTGCTGGCTCCGCTCGTCCTGGCACGTCACGACCAGTCCGGTCGGGATGTGCGTGATGCGGATGGCCGAGTCGGTCGTGTTGACGTGCTGCCCGCCCGCTCCGCTCGACCGGTACGTGTCGATGCGCAGGTCCGACGCGCGCACCTCGACGTCGACCTCCTCGGCCTCGGGCAAGACGGCGACCGTAATCGCCGACGTGTGAATACGCCCTTGGCTCTCGGTCGCTGGGACGCGCTGAACGCGGTGGACGCCGCTCTCGTAGCGGAAGAGCGCGAACGCATCCGTCCCGCGCACACTGAAGACCACTTCCTTCAGCCCACTTCCCGTCCCAGCCGAAGTGTCCATGAGTTCGATTTTGAGACTCGAATTCTGGGCATACCGGTCGTAGATGTCCAACATATCGCGCACGAACAGAGCTGCCTCGTCCCCGCCCGCACCGGCTCGAATCTCGACGATGGCATCTTTTCGGTCGGCAGGGTCGCGCGGAATCAGCTTGCGGCGCAACTCCATCCGGGCGGACTCGAGAGACCCGGTGACCCGCTTGATATCGTCTCGGATCATCTCGACCATGTCTTCATCCTCCTCTTTTTCAAGGAGTTGCCGTAAATCTTTCGCCTCTTTTTCTAACGCATCAGCGCGACCAACAACTTCAAGCAGCGCGCTTAGCTCGGCGTGCTCCCGGCTTAACGAGGTTAACTGCGCTACGTCGCTCACCACATCGGGGTCGGAGAGCTTCCCGTTTAAGGTTTGGTAATGAGATTTGAGGGCGAAGCGTTGGGTATCGGAGAGCATATCGTCGTATTTAGAGTCAGATCGATGGAAACTATCGTGTTACAACGAGGGATTTCTGTTCGTGCGATCGCTTTTTCTACCCAACCCGCAATCCTGCGATAAGATCGGCCCGGTTTTCGCAGGGCCAGAGGAAGAGTCCACCAACAAACCTCACTCACCCGTACCATGACGCAGCTTTTCGACCACCCCTCCCGCGTATTCTCTGCCTGGATTGGTCTTTGTTTAGTCACGTTTTGCCTGCTGCACAGCGTCGCCACGCGCCCCGTCCCCGTAGAAGTTGAAGACCATCGGCAGAGCTTCATGGGCGATGAGCAGGCTGTAGTGGCGGCGATGCAGGCCGCCAAACGCTCCAAGTCCAATGTCTGGTGGGTCGGCGACAAGAAGCCGTATCTCGTGCTCGACCCCGACCGTGAGTACCAGTTGACCGAAGAGTTCAAGGTTGCTCAAGGCGTGACCGAGATCGAAATAGACGCAGGACAGCCCATCCTCGGAATGAGCCTCAACGTACCTGGATCTCGCTAATGCTCTCACTTTGAGGCTCAACGAGCGACGCAGACTGTGGTTTGCGTCGCTCGTCTCATGTTGGTCGATTTCGATTTGCCCAGACGCTTCTAGCGTATTTCAGTGCATATTTGAATCCAAGCGTCCGGGGTTACCGTTACCTTACCGCACTCTGCCTTCCGCACCCTGCATGTCCACCACGGCCCCACTGCCCAAGCCGCCGGCGCGTCGACGCTCGTACGCTGCAGTCACGTGGTCGATTCTGCTGAGCCTGGGCGTGATCGTGGCCATCGGTATCTGGACCGACTTCGATGGGGACGCGCTGGTGAGCATGGCTCGGGCGCTCAACCCGTGGCTCTTCTCACTCGGCCTTTCGATGATCGTGGCGCGTGTGCTCTTCGGCGCTTGGCGGCTGAAGCACGTGTCCTCTGGCCAGCTCGACTTCGGGACATCGCTGCGAGGTCAGCTTTCGTGGGACTTCTTTTCGAACATCACACCCTCGGCCATCGGCGGCGGGCCGTTCGCGGCGATCTACCTCGCCAAAGACAGTCGGCTCAAAGTCGGTGACACGTCCGCGTTCTTGCTTCTGGCGATGCTGCTGGACCAGTTCTGGACCGCGCTGAGCGTGCTCGTCGTGCTCGTCGGCGCGATCTACGGCCTCTCGTTTCCGGCCGAAGTCGGCGACGCCGGGCTGATCACTCTGCTATGCTACTTCGGCGGCATGCTGACGTGGACCGTGATCTTCGCCTATGCGATGCTCGTCAAGCCCGAATGGCTGGAGCGGTCGATCGGTTGGCTCTTCACGTTGCCCATGCTGCGCCGGTTCGAGTCGCGAGCGCAGCGCGAGATCAAGCAACTGCGCGAGCGAGCCCAGTTGTTTCGGACGCATGGCTTCGGCTTCTATGCGGGCGGCTTCCTGCTGACGGCGGCGAGTTGGATCGCGCGCTACCTGATGCTGGTCTTCATGGTGTGGAGCGTCTACCCCGCGCTCGACAAAGACCTGTTCTTCTTGCGGTCGATGGGCATGACGCTGGGTAGCCTGGTGATGCCGACGCCCGGAGCAGCAGGAGGCGTCGAAGGCTTCTACGCGCTCTTCCTGGGACCACTCATCCCTGCCGCCATGATCGCGCCGACGCTGCTGGCGTGGCGCATCTTCGGCTACTACATCTTCATCGGCGGCGGCGGCTACCTAAGCTGGCACCGCATCCGGCAGGTGCGCAAGCGTCGAGCCGCGCTGCGGGCCGAACGCGCCGTCCAGCGCGACATACGAGACGCTGCTGCGTCGGGCGACGGACTGCTCTCGGGCGACGGACACGTCGGCGCGCCGGTCGTCTCCGAGCCTCCCTCCAACCGCCGCTGACGCCTGTGGAAGCCTACGATCCTACCGCCGAGCTCCGCGAAATGGTCGACGCGTTCGACTTTCGCGAGGTGCATCCCAACCTGCGCGTCGGCACGGCGTCGGACCGCTACGGCGGCTGGCTAGACCAGATCTACCCGTCCGAGCGGTGGGCCGACGAGGTCAAGACGCGGTCCAAGAAGATCGGCGGCAAGACGTTCGAGGAGCGCGTGCTTCCGGTCGAGAGCGTGCAAGATTACTTCGGCCACTTCGGAGTCCTCGAGCTCGACTTCACCTACTACCGCCCGCTCCTCGAGCCCAGCGGCGAGCCGTCGCCCAACCTGCGCGTGCTCACCGAGTACGCCCGCCATGCCCCGCCCGACGCGCTCTTTCTGCTCAAAGCGCCGCAGCAGTTCATCACGCCCACGCTGCGCCGCTCGCGCGGTGGCGACGTGTCGTACGAGGGCAACCCGACCTATCTCGACGCCGAAGCCTACGACCGCGACTTCCAGCAACCTGCGCTAGAACTGCTCCAGGAACGGCTGATCGGCGTCATCTTCGAGCAGTCGTACCAGCGCACGCAGGACAGCGTGGAGCCGGATGTCCAGATCGATCAGTTGAACGCCTTCTTCGAGGCCGTTCCACCCGTCGTCCAGCCGCACCTGGAGGTCCGGTCGCCGCACCTGCTCACCCCCGCCTACTTCGACTGGCTCGCCGAGCGCGGTCTGGGCCACGTGTTTTCGCACTGGACGTGGCTGCCGCCGGTCCGCGAGCAGTGGGCGATGACGGGCAACCGGCTGACGGCCAGCGACGGCAACGTCGTCACGCGCCTCCTGACGCCGCTGCGCATCAAGTATGCCGACGCCTACGCCAAAGCCCATCCGTTCGAGGCGCCGATCCCCGAACTCGTCGATCACAAAGGCACGCGCACGATGATCCTCGACGCCGTCGCGCTGACGTATCAAGCTGAAAAGCAGGACGCGGTTCACAACCTGATCTTGAACAACCGCGCCTATGGCAACTCGCCCGAGTTGGGGCGCCGCATCAGCCATCGGATCCTCGACGAAGAAGCCAAGCGGCTCGCATGAGCGAACGCATTCCGAGCCGCATCAAGACGATCAGCCGCTGGATTCTGGGCGGCGCACTCATCGTCGCCGGTTTCAACCACTTCCGCGCCCCCGATTTCTACGTCCGCCTGATCCCGGATTACCTGCCGCTCCCCGACCTGCTCAACGTCCTGAGCGGCGTCGCCGAAATCGGGCTGGGCGCCGGGCTGCTGGTCGAGCGGACGCGCAAACTCGCCGCTTGGGGCATCGTCGCGATGCTGCTCGCGTTTCTCCCGGTCCACCTGCAACCGTTCTTCGTGGGCGAGTGCATGACGCCCGATGGCCCGTGCCTGCCGATGTGGGCGTGGATCGTACGGCTCGCTGTCCTCCATCCGGTGCTGATCGCGTGGGCACTCTGGCACCGGACGCCGGACACGAACCGCCTGGATGGCGCGGCACGACATCGCCCACTCGTTAGCTGACCGTGACCGGCATGGAAGGTGCGGCACGGCTGGACGGCATGGCCGGTCGTTCGTACCCCACCTCGAGGCGGAACCGGGAGACCAACTCACTCAGACTCTCGGCCAATGCACTGGTCTGCTGCACACCGGCCGCCGTATGCTCGGTTTCTCTGAGCCCGCGGGCGGCGTAGGCGTCCATTTCGGTTACCGAATGCGCGATGGTTTGCGCCGTAGCGGACTGCTCCTCGGTCGCCGTAGCGATCTGGGCCACGAGGTTGGAGGTGCGTTCGGCACTCTCGACGATGCGGCTCAGCGCGTCGGCCGTCTGATCGGCCAGCGCCATACCGTCCGACACGCTGACGGCCCCCTTCTCCATCGCCTCTACGGCCAATGTGGTCTCGGCCTGAATCGACCCGATGACGGCTTCCGCCTGCTGCGTCGCCTGCGTCGTACGTTCGGCCAGCTTGCGCACCTCGTCCGCGACGACAGCGAATCCGCGACCGGCCGACCCTGCCCTAGCCGCTTCGATGGCTGCGTTGAGGGCGAGCAGGTTGGTCTGATTCGCGATGTCGCTGATGGCGTCGACGATCTCACCGATCTGGCTCGATGCCACTTCCAGCGAGTGGACTCTCCTCGCACTCTCGTTGACGACATCGGCGATCTGACGGATCTGCGTCACGGTCTGCCCGACGACGTCGCCGCCCTCCTGCGCGGCGCGTCCCGACGCTTCGGAGGCGCGGGCCGACTCGTTGGCGGTTTGTGCGTTGGCGTTGATCGTGTCGACCAGTTCGCCCAGCGAGCGCTCTACGACGCGCGCTCCTTCGGCCTGCAATCCCGACACGTGAGCGAGTTGATCCGTCGATGAGGCGATCTGCGTCGACGCGGCGGCGAGTTGTTGGGAGGCGCCAACAACCTCGGAAAGCGTCGTGCGCAGGCTGACGATCATGCCGCGCACGCCTTCGCGCACCTCCCCTATCGCGTCGCGCTGGTCGAGCGGTGACGGCTCAACGGTCAGGTCGCCCTGGCCAACGCGCGTCAGGATCGTGCGCAGTTCCTCAGATACCGAGCGCATCCTGAGGCGCTCGGTACGACGGCGAGCAGATACGCGTTTGGTCTCGACGGCATTGGCGGCAAGCCGAGTCAACTGCCCGAAGAACTGACGGTCGTCGTCGCTGAAACTTTCCGAATCGTCAGCGTGGGCGACGTACGCGACCCCAATCACGTCCGACCCGGCCACGAGCGGCGCGGCGAGCACTCGTTGCACTGCAGGAAGCCCCGGAAGGCGAGCCAGATCGAGTACGTCGTGCGTGTCACAGACGAACAGTTGGCCTTCGGCGGATTCGGCGCGTGCGAACAGCGGATGCGTGCGCGGCGTCTGCCCCTCGGTCCACCCGGGTAGCCCGGACCCCGATGCGGCGAGACTCGACACCGATCCGTCCTCGAACAAGACGACCACACCGTGCGAGCTCTGGGTGACCCGGCGAGCCGCGTCTACGATCACTTCGAGCGCGCGCGACGGTTCGGCTTCGGCGTCCACCCGAGCGACGGTCTCCATGATCGTCTCGATGACTCCGTTCCGGCGCTGCACTTTGACGCTCAGCGCCTGGATGGCCGCTGCAAGACTTCCCACCTCATCCGAACTGCGCACCTCGACCGTCCGCTCCGATCCCTCCGCGAGATCACGGGTCACACGGTCCAGCCCGATGATCTGAGTGATCGACTTGCGCAGGATGACCGACGCCGCGAGCCCCGAAAGCACGATCAGTACCAACCCGACCAGAAGAATCTGGCCGATGCGCGCCACGTGGCTATCGGCGTTCTGCTGGATCACGCTCACCCCTGCGTTCGCCTCTTTGAGCAGCGACAAGTTGAGCCGCTCAATCGCTCGCTTGGCGGCCTGCGCCTCATCCGGATCGGCGGCAGGATCGGCTACCACGAGAGCGGCCGCTCGCACGTCGCTCCACACCGCATCCACGATCCCGTACTGCTCCTCTGCGACGGGCGGCAGGTGCGCGAGGACCGACGCGTATGTGCGGTCGAACAGATCAATGGCCGCTCGCAACTCCTCGCGTGCCCCCTCATTACCTGAAATCGTAAGCGCTGCCGACTTGGCAATCTTTTGGCTCACCATTCGCAGCCGCCCCGACTCGTTGAGCAGTATCGCGTCGGCATCCATAGTCCGGAGCGCGAGATGGATGCCCGCAACCATGCCCAGAGCCGAAAGAACGATCAGGCCTAGGGCAGCGCCGACTCTCAGTCCGAGGTGGCGGCTTAGGTGTGCGGGCAAGAGCGTCATAAGAGTGGCAGGAAGGGAAGACAAGCTCGTCTCCCTTATCGGCTGGATGCTGGCCGGCTTAAACCTCCCTCGGCACCAGCTTCTCACAATCAGCGCTGCGCGTTGCCCAAGGGCCATTCACCGATTCCGTGCGGAAAGTCCTCGTTGGAGGCTTGGACTTTTTCCCGATCCACATACAACCGTTCTTCGCAGGAGAGCGCCTGACACCTGATAGTCCGCGGCTACCGATGTGGGGGCGTGGATAGTACAACCGTCGTCCATCCGGTGCTGATCGCGTGGGCGCTCTGATACCGGACGCCTGCTGACTCAGCGCACGTTGCTTTGTGCACGCCCGCTTCGTTCGATCCACGCACGCGTGTGGGGGGCTACGTCGACCGGTAACTCACCCAGATCAATGCAGAGCCGGTTTAGAGAGTCGGCGTCGTCCACGTCGTACCAGGGCGGCAAGACGGTGACGTGGGCGTCCTCGGTCGACGCGCGGGCCAAGGTCTGGTCGAACACGTCCGCGTGGCTGTATTCCATGCCTGCGAAGAGCGACGGGAAGAAGTGGTTGACGCCGAGCAAGTAGTAGCCGCCGTCCGACGTGGGACCCAAGGCGATGCTCTTGGGCGCGTCCAGCGAGGCGAACGCGTGCTCGATGAAAGCCGACGGGAGCGTGGGGTGATCCGTCCCGATCAGGGCGCAGCGGCCGTACCCGGCGGCAAACGTTTCGAGCAGCGCGCGTTGCATTCGAGCGCCCAGGCCCTCGCCCCGCTGCTCGTGAATGCTGGTGGCGGTGCGCAAGTCATCCGGCATCCCGCCAACCTCTCCGCCGACGTAGAGGCGTACGTCGCAGTCCAACGCCGCGTACTGGCCAAGCGCGTCGCCCAGCATGGCGGCGTACAACCCGGCCGACTGGCTGGGCGTCAGCGGCGGGCACAGGCGCGTTTTGACCTTGCCGGGCTGTGGGACTTTGGCGAAAACGACGAGGGCGGAGCGAACGGTCGGCACGGAAGGCGGGTGGGCTGGGTAGGGCCGGACAAACTACCTGATTTTCATGCCCGGCATGCACGCTCCGCAATCCTTCGCCGCCGCCTCGCGCGCGGCTCAGCAAACGCCTTCTGCTGCCGACAGCCTCGCCGCCTTGGACACGACGACGCTGGGCCAGCGCCTGCGCGCCGACACGGCATGGGTCGAGCGCATCACCGATCCGGTCGGCTCGGCCAAAACCGCTGCCGAAAGCTTCTGGGCCTATATCTACGATCCGGCGTTGTGGATCGGGCTGGTGGGCGTCGTGCTGCACGTCGTCATCATCCTCGTCCTGACGGCCCTGGTCATTCGCTTCATCGACAAGGCGGCGCGCAAGTACGCGTCGCGCTTCGATAACCTGCCCGCTTCGGCTCCCCGACGCCAGCGCGTCTCGACGATTCAGAACCTGCTCTCGAGCGTGGCGCGCTACACGCTCTGGCCTCTGGCCCTGATCCTGGTTCTGAGCCAGATCGGCATCGAAGTCGGCGCGCTGATCGCGACGGCGGGCGTGGCCGGACTCGCCATCGGCTTTGGCGCTCAGACGCTGGTGCGCGACGTGATCAGCGGCATCTTTCTGCTCTTCGACGACACGATCCACGTGGGCGACCTGGTGCGCGTCGGCAGCGACGTGGGTGCGGTCGAGCACATCGGCGTGCGGCTGATCAAGCTGCGCAAGTTCGACGGCGAGGTGCTGATGGTGCCCGCGGGCGAGCTGCGCATCTTTGGCAACAAGTCGATCGGCTACGCCCGCGCCATCGTCGTCGTCGGCGTGCCCTACGAGGCCGATCCGCGCCCAATCCTGAACGCAATGCAGGAGGCCGCCGACGAGTGGGCCGAGCAGCACAAAGAGATCTTGCTCGACGAGCGTCCCGAAGTCCAGGCGCTGACGGGCTTTGGCGAGTCGCAACTCGACGCGCGCGTCATCGTCCGCGTCGTGCCGGGCGAGCAGTTTCAGGCCGAGCGCGACCTGCGGCTGGCCATCAAGGCGCGGTTCGACGCCGACGGGCACGAAATCCCGTTTCCGAGACGTACTCTCTACCTGCGGCACGAACCCGGATCGCCGCCCGCCGATCTCTCGACCGCCGACCCTTCGCCCACCGACACCGCCTGACCGATGCCGCGCTCGCTCCTCCTGGTTCTCCTGCTCGCCGCTACCCTCGTTGGGTGCGATTCGTCCGGCGACGATGAGGTTGTGGGAGGTGCGTTTGCTCTGCTCGACGGACAGGCTACGGCCATCGTCCGCGCCGACGCGTCGGCCCTGGACTCGGATGCGCTGGACGGCAGCGGCTTCGACTTGGACTCGCTCGGCGTTTTGCTTCCCTTCGATCTTCCAGCCAATGCTTCGCTCTACGGTGCTGCGCAGGTAGACGGCGCGACCGACCTGGGCGGAGCCATTGCGGGCATCGCGGGCGGCGAACTCGTGATCGTCTTCCCCGGCGGCACCAGCGACGTGCGGCAGGCCCTGGCCGCCACGCTCACGCAGACGACAGGCGAAGGCGATTTCGACCTGTTCGTCGACGATCAACTCGAAGCCGTGATCGCGGTCGACGACAGCCGGGTCGTGGTGGCCTCGCGCGAGTCGATCGTGCGCGCGATGTTGCGACGAGGCGACTCGGACCGGCTCGGCGATGACGCCCAAGCGCTGCTGTCCAAGACCGACGCGCTCCCGGTCGGCCTGCTCATCCAAGACAGCGGTGTCCTGATTGATGCTCTGCTGGGAGACGACTCGCCGATTCCCGCCAGCGCCCTGCCCTTCCGCCGCGCCGCCGTCGGCTCGACGTTCGACGCCGGAGCCGACGCAACCATCGACGCGACGATCTGGCTCGAACCGCTCGAAGACTCCAACGCCGCCGCTCTCGCAGGCGCTGTAACGACGATTGCGACGCTCGCGAGCCAGTCATCCGACCTGGACGAGCAGACCCGGGCGCTGCTCAACGGCCTATCCCCCATCGTCGACGGGCGGTTCGTTCGCATCGCCGTCAGCCTGCCGCTCGCCACGCTGCTGCCCGACTCGGAATAGCGCGAAGGCCGAAGCGAAATCGCCGTAGCTTGCCTGTTCTCCCGATGACCGCTCCATGCGCTACGCCTCCGCCGACGCCCTCGACTTCGCTCTGAGCGATCTTCCCACGCGCCCCAATGAGACGCGCGTGCTGATGACGACGCCCGACCATTTCGAGATCGTCTACGTCATCAACGCGCACATGGAGGGCATGGAAGGCTCGGTCGACCAGGCGCGCGCGGGTGAGCAGTGGCGGCAGGTGAAAGCAGCCTACGAACGCATCGGCTTCGCGGTCGACGTGATCGCGGGGCAGCCGGGCCTGCCGGACATGGTGTTTTGCGCCAACCAGACGCTGCCGATCATCGGGCGCGACGGCGGTCCGCACGTGCTGCTGAGCCAGATGGGCACGACCGAGCGCGCGCCCGAGGTGCCGTTCTACCGCGACTGGTTCGAGACCCAAGGGTACACGCCGCACGCGCTGCCGCCGCTCCAAACCGGCTTCGAAGGCGCGGGCGATGCGCTCTGGCACCCGGACCGACGCCTGCTCTGGGGCGGCTGGGGCTTCCGCACCGACGCCAAAGCCTACGATTTTCTGACCGAGTTGACCGGCGTCCCGCATCTGCACGCTCGAACTGCGCGACCCCGAGTTTTATCACCTGGACACGTGCCTGAGCCTGCTCGACGAGTCGACGGCGCTCTACACGCCATCGGCCTTCACGCCGGACGGACTGGCCCTGCTGCGCGCCGTCATCCCCCATCTCATCGAAGCCGACGAGCGCGAGTCGCGGACGCTGTTCGCCTGCAACGCGCACTGCCCCGACCGCCGCCACGTGCTGATCCAGACCGGATGCACGATCACGAACGAACGGCTGCGCAAGGCCGGGTTCGAGGTCGTCGAAGATCGACACGTCGGAGTTCGTCAAGGCGGGCGGATCGGTCTTCTGCATGAAGCAGATGTATGGCGGATCGCAGGCGTGATGCGCTGGTCGGTCGTCATTCCTACACTCAACGAGGAAGCGCGCGTTGCAGGTGCGATCCAGAGCGCGCAGCAGGCGGGAGCAGACGAGATCATCGTCGTCGACGGCGGCTCGGGCGACCGGACGACGCAGATGGCCCGAAAGGCCGGGGCGCGCGTGCTGGCGTCCGACCCGGGACGCGCGCGGCAGATGAATGCCGGAGCCGTCGCCACGACCGGCGACGCCCTGCTCTTCCTCCACGCCGACACGCGCCTTCCCGCCCAGTGCCCTGTCCGCGGCTGCGGCGCACCTCGCGTCGGGAGCCGTCGGCGGCGCGTTCCGCCTGCGCTTCGACGAGCCGACGCCCGTTTTGCGCGCCTACGCCCTCGCCACGCACGTCGGCTGGCATCGGCTGGCGTTCGGCGACCGCGCTCACTTCTGCACGCGCGCTGCGTTCGAGCAGGTCGGCGGCTTCCCCGACATCGCCGCCTTCGAAGACCTCGAACTCGTCCGCCGCCTGCGCCGCATGGGGCACTTCGCGTTCGTCCCGCTCGCCGTCACCACCAGCGCACGCCGCTTCCACCGCAACGGCACACTGGCTCAGCAGGCGCGCAACCTCGTTCTCTGGGCGCGCTACCTCTGCGGAGCCGATCCGGGTCGACTGGCTGCCGCCTACCGCTACGACCACGCGCGTGGCGACTGATACCAGGTCCGTAGAATGCTGGTGCGTCTGTTTCCTGTCATCCTGAGCGTAGTCGAAAGACCTCCTTCGGGAGAAGTCGAACGGGGATCCCCGTTCGACTTCGCTCACGGCAGGCTTTCGACAGGCTCAGGATGACGGTTGAGGGAACGCACCGCTAAACCTCGGATTTGGTATGCTTTCTAAGCTGTCGGCTCTGCAGACAAGTCTCGGCCGCAGACTCATCGCCGCTGCTCAGTCGCCGAACCCGCGCCAGCTCACGTCCAGCCGCACGTCGCCGAACTCCTCGTCTGACCACACGTGCGACTCGGACCCCGACGCGCAATAGTCGGCGAATCCGGCGAGCATGGCGGCGTCCTCGAGCACCTCGCGCGTCGTCGGGACGGCATCGAGCAGTTCGTCGGCGACCAGCACGATCAGCTTGCTCCGCGCTCTGGTCGCGGCGACGTTGAAGCGGCGGCGGCTGAACAGAAACTCGCCCTCGGCGACGGCATAGGCCGGATCGGCCACGCCGTACGACATGATGATGGCGTCGCGCTCCTGCCCTTGCAGCTTGTCGACCGTGTCGACCGTCGGCATCGGACGCAGCGGGGTGCCTCGCGAGTGTCGAAGCCCAGGCGACTAGCGACGAGCGGATCGCGCTGTTCTGCGCGCGGTGCGGCGAGAGAATGGCCAATCCATCAGCCGCATAGTGCGCTGCGGAGCACGACGCGATCCCTCACGCGCCAGGCAGGCCGACAGCACGTCGACGATGCGCGCAGCGATGCGGGCTTCGAGGTCGTTGCGCGACGTAAAAGCGCGCGGTGCGGCGTATCGAACCAGGACGACGGGGCGCTCGGGATCGATCAGAGCGGCGCAGAGCGAGCAGTCCGAGTCGGCGGCCAGATCGAGGCGCAGGTCGGGCTGGGCGCTGCGCAGCCGTCCGCCATAGAGCGACGCCGACGGGTAGTCGGTGATCGGTGCGTTCATGCGGAAGTTCTCTTCGAGCAGGAACAGCGTATCGTCCACTCGCCCCGACGCCTCGGCTCGGCTCCGCGCAAAGGCGAAAATCGACCCGAACAGCGGCCCATACTCCGATTTCTCATCCGGGTAGAGGCCGTGGACGATGGGCGGAAGCTGCAAGTCGTCGCCCGCCAGAATGACGCTCGCGTGGGGCGCCGTCGCTAGCAGCGGCAGGACGGCGTGCGGCACCAGCAAGCTGCGACGCCTCGTCGACGAGCAGCACGTCGAACCAGCTTGCGGGTGCTCCGTCGGTCGCGTGGTTCAGTGCGCGCTCGACGCCCCACGTCGTCGCACCGACGATCGTGACGAGTGCTCCCAACTCGGACAGCCGTCCTCCCATGGCTTGCTGATCCCACCGTTCGACCGAGTCGGGCAATCCGGCGTCGGCGTCGTGCCCCGACCGGCTGACGACTTTGGCGACGCGGAGCAGGTCCGGCCCGATGCCATAGCGCTCGGCCAGGCTCGCCGTCTTGCGGATCACGCCCGCGATGGCATGGTGCGTGAACGCCGTCACGCCGATGCGCAGCGGCCTACCCAGGTGCTGCGCCGCCCGGACGTAGCCCATCAGCAGGTGCCCCAGCGTGTGCGTCTTGCCCGTCCCCGGCGGCCCCCAGACCATGCTCAGCGGCGAGGCGAAGACGCCCTCGAACGCGCGCCGCTGCCCGGCATTGAGGATCGAACGCGTCGGCACCGGCAGCCTGCGCCATCGCCTCGACTTGATCCGCCAACCGAGACGGCGAGATCGGGCGACACGATCGGCTTCCACCCCGCCACGTTGCCCGTCCCGAGCAGGTCACGGACGTGCGAGGCCGCCGATGGGTCGCGCCGCAATCCGTCCAGCACAGCGAGCAGGCGTGGCGTCGTGTAGTCGGTGTGCAGCGGGTCGAGCGACAGCGGCGCGTCCAAGTCGACGGCGCCGGACAGCTTGTCCATCGTCTGCGGGCGCAGGCACAGGCGCGGCGGACTGGGCGTCGCGCTCGATGGCTTCGAGTTCGACCATGCGGGCGCGCAGGCTGCCTCGGATGCCGCTTCCGGGCGGACCGACGAGCGAGGCCAGGTCTTCGGACTCGTTGGTGAGCAGCAAGTTGAAGTCGCCCGCGTCGAGTTTGGCGTCGCGGCACGACGCGATCGAACGTGCACCAGAGCACCTCGGGATCGGGCTGGATCGGTTGGGGTCGGATGCCGCGAATGCCGACGAGTTGCGTGCCCCGCTCGCCCGGCGTGAGCAGGCTCTTGGCCGCCGCCCTGATCGGCCTGGTGCGCCGCCTCGCAGGCCACGAACGTGTGGAGCGCCGTCAGCGTCGGATGTGCTGCATCGTCCGACTCATCCAGCCGGAACGGCGTCGTCCGCAGCAGCAGCCGCTCGCCCAGTTGCTGCTTGGCCGCGCGGACGACCGAGTCGACGGCTTTGAGCTTGCCCCTGAACCGCCTGCTCGACGGCCAGCGCCGACTGCGCCGTCGGGTACGTCCTGAGTCCAATCGTCGGGGTCCGGCTCGAACGCGGTTTCGTCCCACACGTCGTGGGCGCGCTCGAACGCGATCTGGTTGCTTCCGGGCCAACCAAATCCGGGCGCGCAGGCGCAGCGTGTAACCGCCTGGCGTGCCGTCGGCTTTGGCCGGACGCAGCGCCCGCGTGACACGCTCTCCAAATCGTACTGGTACGCCACCGGGAGCACGAGCAATTCGCGGAGCACGCTTCTCGACGTTCGTCACGCGCGACGAGCCCAACGCGCCGCCAGCCGGGAGCACGTCGGGCGGACAGAAGAAGCGCTCGAGCACGCGCGCGTTCGTCTGCTGCTCCTCGCTCCCACCGCTTCCGGCACCGCGCCAGTGCCTCGGCGACGATGTTCGACTCGAACCCGTCGTACGTGTAGACGTGGACGCGCTTCTGGCGGCGCCGTACGGCCCGCTCCTCGCTCTGCACGACGCTCGCGCAGGTGCTGCTGCGCTGCCTTGATCGCGTCCTCCAAATTGGCCCGCTCCTCGCGCAGTTCGTCGACGTTTGACAGTCCGCTATGGAGTCGGGGATGGGCTTCCTTGAACACCTTTAGCCGTACGATGGCCGCATCGAGCCGATCCTGCGCCGCATCCGAAGCCGAATCGTCGGACGACTCTTCGGCATCGCGATTGGCCGCGTCGACTCGGCGGAGCACGTCCGCAAATGCAGCGGCAAGGCCCGCGATCACGCTTGACTTCGTCCGCCTTGCGCTCGGCGACGAAGGTGTGCTCCCCAACGATGGGCGATCCGTCCTCGCAGCCCTCGAACGCCAGCAGACCGGCGGCGAAGCACGTCCCAGTGACGGCGTCGAACTCGGCCGTCACGATCAGGCGCACGTCTTCGCGGCGCGGCATGGCGAACGTGCTCCGCCCCATCGGCCACGTCCCGCCGACCGTCAGCGCGCGGGCCGCCTGCTGGAACCGTTTGGCGCCGACGGACAGATCGTGGCTCATCGTCTGGACCCGGCTCAGGTCGAGCGCGCTCAGATCGGCCAATTGACCCTGCGTCTCGACCCCAGCCTCATCGCAGCCGCCGCTTGGCCTGCGACGGCAGGTAGGGCACGCGCGACAGGCCGACTTCCTTCTCGGACTGCGCGCGGCATGCCGGTTCGAACGCGCACGTGCTGCACGACGTGCACAGGTGGAAGTGGGCCGCATCGGCCCGGTCGAGCATCACGCCGGACGCCTTACGCCGCAGAAAGCGGCGAACGACGCGCGTGTAGGGCGACAGGTCGAACGTCTCCTCGCCCAACTTGGACCAGACGATGGCCTGCTCGTCGTCCAGCACGAACCTGGCGGCAGCGCAAACGGCAGCAGCAGCGCGTAGAACGCCACCTGGGCGAAGTGTTCGTGCCGCGCCCGCTCGCTCGCCTTGATGTCCCACAGCCGCAGCCGCATCGGCCCGCCGCTGGGCGACGGCAGCGACTGGATCAGGTCCGGCCGCACCGCGCCGACGGACACGAGCGACGGGTCAAACCCGACGGCGCGCGCGAACGCAGCCGCCGCGTCCGCGATCCAGTTCGATCTCGGGCTGCGCGACGAACCCGGGACCTGAGCGAAGGTGGGCCAGTGCCTGATCCATCGGAATCGAGGCCGGAGCCGTCCGGCTGCCCTGCTTCACGTCCGGCCCGACGAGCAGCCGATCGCCGATCGCGCTGGCGCAACTCGACCAGCTTTGTCGCCTCGAACTCCTCTCCCATCTCCATCAGCTGCTTGGCTCCCGGGCGACGCTTGCCCTTCACATCGGTCGGGATGCCATCGCCGATGCCCGGTTTTCCTCGCAGGCCGGACGGCACGGCTTCCCAGCGGAACAGGCGGTCGCAGTCGTGCTGGAAGAAGTGCGCGACGCCCGACGCGGTCAGGCGGAAGCGGTCGGACGGAGCGGACATCGGTCGGGGTACAGATCGTCCTCTAAGGTACGGGCGCGGCGGGGCACCGTGCAGCGGCGGACGCGTTGCGCTGAACGTCTGATTTTCAACAGCTTATCCGATGCTGCCCTCCGCCTTCGTCCCGGCCGCTCCAACCTCTCCCGACCTGCTCGAACGCGACGCCCAACGGCTCGCCGATTTCCTGCGCGGTCGTCGCGTCGTCGTGCTGACCGGCGCGGGCGTGAGCACCGAGAGTGGCATTCCCGACTATCGCGGTCCCGAGACGCGCAAGCGCGCCCGCAACCCGGTTCAGTACAACGCCTTCGTCGGTGACGCGTCGGCGCGCGAGCGGTACTGGATGCGCAGCACGGCGGGCTTTCCCGCGCTTCGCCCAGGCCCGGCCCAACGCGGCGCACCGCGCGCTTGCTCAGTTGGAAGCGGCAGGCATCGTGGCTGGTATAATCACCCAGAACGTCGATCGCCTGCACCAGCGCGCTGGAAGCCGCACCGTCGTCGAACTCCACGGCTCGATGGCCGACGTGCGCTGCCTCGGATGCGACGCTCGCTACGACCGCCCCACGTTTCAGCGCGACTTGGCTCTCCGCAACCCGCACGTCGCCCTCGCCACGACCGACCGCCTGGCGCCGGACGGGGACGCCGAGATCGAGCCATCGCAGCCGTTTGCAGTTCCGCCTTGCGCGGCCTGCGGCGGTGTCCTCAAACCCGACGTAGTGTTCTTTGGCGAGAGCGTGCCCAAGTCCAAGGTCGAGGCCGCCTGGCACCTCTACGAGCAGGCCGACGCGCTCCTCGTCGCCGGGTCGTCGCTGGCCGTCTACTCGGGCTTTCGGTTCGTTCACCGGGCCATGCGCGAAGGCACGCCCTACGCCATCGCCACGGCCGGACCGACGCGCGGCGACGCGGACGCTGCCGTCAAGGTCGAGACGCCGCTGGGCGCTTTGCTCAGCCGCGTCGAACGCCTGACGAGTGCGGAGTGACGTTTGGCTCGGCGAGACCAGCGGCGGCTTGCGGTCCCACCGCCATCAGCGCGTCGACGACCGAAAGGCCCGGCGTCCACGCGCCGTTGTGCGCGTAGCGCGGCTCCTCGGCGAACGCGTCGTCCACCAGTGTCGCCCCTGCCAGCGACGCGAGCGTGTCGGCTTGACCGATCGGCGCGCCGGGCAACTCGGAGGCGCGCACCATCGGCGTGGCGATGCCGAGCCAGCCGCCGACGAGTGGCAGCAGCGCGACGTTGAGATCGCCGAGCGTGCCCGTGTGGTCGGCCAGGGCAGCTTCGAGTTTGGGTGCGTAGTGATCGTAGAAAGGTGCCGTTCCATAGGTGAAGCTGCAGCGTCCGGGCCAGCTTGCGCGCCCACGGTAGGCGAGCATCCGTCGCGTGGCGGGCCAGCGTGACCTCGCCGATTGGTCGTCCCGTCTGGCCTCCGTCGACCGGGACCGTCAGCCAGAGCAGGCCTTCGGGCGTTTGGATGCGCGCGCGGTTGTGGAGCGTCCGGCGGCTGTAGGCGAACGTGTCGCCCACGGTGAGCAAGTCAGCGCGGTGCCAGCGGGCGAAAAAGGGCAGCGGCGGCAGAAACTGCGGCGTGGCGACGGCGACGCTCGGGCGCTCGGGCAACCGCAACAATGGAGAATCCTGGGACGGCGTAAGCATATCGGGAATAACGCGGATCGACCGGCGTAGATGCACCGCCCGTGCCGATCTTGGCGCCTCGTCTGACCGCCACCCATGCGCCTCGCCCTCTCGCTCTCCGACACGCCGCATCGCCTCGACCGCGTGTTCACGTTCCTGTTCTGGCTGTTCGCGGGCACCATCGCGTTCAGCATCGCCGGTACGCTGCTGCTCAAACTCGTCCCGTCGACGATGGATTTCTTCGGGCCCTTCTACCCGACGCTCGTCAAGTCGCCCACGTGGACGTACATGACGCTGATGCCCCTGCTCTCGCTGCTGATCTACGCGCCGACGCACCGGGCGAGCCTGCTGGGCTTCTTTTTTATCTGGGGCGCACTTGTGGGCGGCATGAGCGAATTGATGGGCACGACGACGGGACTGCCGTTCGGCGAGTATATCTACACCAGCTGGTTCGGACCCAAAATCCTCGACCACGTGCCCTACTTCATCCCGGCGTCGTGGTTCGCGATGGGGCTGCTCTCGCACGACCTGGCGAGCCGTTTCACATCGCGCAGGTGGGGTCGCATCCTGGCGACGGCGACGCTGATGGTGCTCTGGGACGTGTCGCTCGACCCAGCGATGAGCCGCGCCTTTCCGTTCTGGACCTATCCCGAAGGCGGCTTTTTCTTCGGAATGCCCGCGATCAACTGGTTCGGGTGGTTCGTCGTCTCGGCCGTGATCGCGTGGGGCTTCGAGACCATCGGAGGCGGCTTACGGACCGGCTCGCGGTGGGCACCGCTGCTGTGGGCGCTGAACTGCCTGTTTCCGATTCTGGTCAGTTTCTCCTACGATTTGCCGCTGGCGGGCGTGCTGGGCGTGATGGCGACGGCGATCCCGCTGCTGGCACTCCACGGGCGCGGCCTGCTGATGGGCGACTGGCGCTTTCCCGCTTCTGAACCAGTCAGCGAGCAGTTGCCCACTCCCACCGCCCCTGAGCGTCCGCACGCTGTCCGCGTCGCCCAGCCCGAGCGTTCTTCGGTGACAGTATGACGGCGCACACGCTCACGCTGGCCGACGATCCTGCCGCTGCCGACGACGGCATCGTCTGGCAATCGTTTCGCCACCACAGCCGGACGTTTTCGTTCGCTGCCCGCCTGCTGCCGCGCGCGATGCGGATGCCGGTTGCCACGCTCTACCTCTACTGCCGCGCCGTCGACACGCTGGCCGACGAACGCGGAGCCGAAATCGGGCCTCAGGCCGCCCTGTCAGAACTCGACGAACTGCGCGCCAAACTCGACGCCACCCTCGCCGGAAACCCGCCTGCGGCTCCTCTGTGGCACCGCTTGGCCGCCATCGACCGCACGACTGGACTCAACGCGCCGCCGCTCTACCAACTGATCGAAGGCGCGCGCTGGGATCTGGAAGGCCGTACCGTCGAGACCGAAGACGACCTGATCCACTACTCGGACCTGGTCGGCGGATGCGTCGGCGCGATGATGCTGCCGTTCCTGACGCGTAGGCGGGGCGACGTGGCCGCGCTCGACCGTCCGGCGCGAGCGTTGGGCATCGGCATGCAGATCACCAACATCCTGCGCGACGTGGGCGAGGACACCCGCCTTCTCGGGCGCACTTACCTTCCGGCCGAACTGCTGACGCGGTTCTCGGTCGACGTGTCGGACTTGGCGAGCGACACGGTACCGGTAGGCTACCCGCTGCTGGTCGAGCACCTGGCGGCGCGGGCCGAAGCGCTGTACGAAGAAGGATTAGACGGCGTCGAGTCGCTGCCCGCCGCCGTCCGTCGAGGCATTCGCGCTGCCGCGCAGGTCTACCGCGAGATCCTCAACGAGGTGCGCGCCAACGGCTACGACAACCTGACGCAGCGCGCGTTCGTACCGACGCACCGCAAAGTGCTGCGCGTCGTCTCGAACGGCTACCACGCCCGCCGCGACCGCTTGCCGCCTCATGGCTGACCCTGCCGACCGGCCCGATGGACGCATCGCCCAGGCGCTGCATCGCCGCTTCGAAGTGCGATCTACGGCATGATCGAGCGCGACGTAGCCAAAGCATTCGCGCGCGTCGATCTGGTCGGCGAGTTGCCCGAACTGCCGCCGGATCGGTCGGTCGTACTCTACGCCAACCACCACTCGTTCCACGACGGCTATCTGGCCTGGCTGCTGATCGAGCGCGTGCTGGACCGGCGCATCGTGACGTGGATGGCCGAGTGGGACCGGTTTCCCTTTTTCGCTTCGACCGGTGCACTCCCCTTTCCCGCCGGACGACGCACGCGCGCGCGCCGCCACGCTCCGCGCTACCGTCCGCCGCCTGCGCACGCCCGACTTCGGCTTTCTCTACTTCCCCGAAGGCCGCATGCACCCGGCCCCCGAAGGCTTGGACCCGTTCGAGGGCGACTTGACCGACCGGCTCGGCCGCATCCTGTCCGACGCGACGTGGGTGGCATTGGGCATCCAGCTAGCGTTCGGCGCGTCTGACAAGCCCGACGCCCGCCTATCGCTCGGCACGCCGCACGCCGGTGGCGAAGGCGATCTGCGCGCGCATCTGGAACGAGCGATGGCCCGCTGCGCCGACTACGCGCAGCCGACGCGCACGCTGCTCGGAGGAGCGCCGCCGCCTCAGGACCGGTGGAGCTTTGGCTGGATGCGCGGCTTCTTCGACCGCTACGTGTGACGTTCGCCGATAATGCGCACATCCGAATGCGCACCGCGATACGTTCTACTCAGACGTGCCTGCGATCTTGGTAAAAGGGTCACACACGCGCCGCCTCCCATCCGGCTATGTTCTCCCACCAACCGTCGCCCTGTGCTGCTCCTCTTCGTTTCCCTGTTCGCTCTGGCCCTCTCGCCCGCCAATACTCCTTCGCCAAGCAGCGATGCGACCGAGCGCGCGTTTCTCGCCTTCTCGCAGCAGGTCCAGGCTCGGTATGCCGCCCAGGACGCGGGCGGACTGCGCGCGCTTTGCCTCGCACCGCCGACCGACGACGCCAAGTGGCTGTGCCGCTACCGCCTCTACCCGCTGACCCAGGACCAGTCGCTTCTAGAAGCGATCCCTACCGACGCCGCACCCGGCGCTTCGGCTCGCGCTCTCGCGCTCCAGGCCGGACTGTGGGGCTACAAAGCCGTCGGCGCGTCAGTTTTTGCCCTGCCCACCATTGGGCGCCGCGCCGAGCGCATGCTCACCGCCGCCCACGACCGCGACGACTCGGACCCCTACGTGCTGCTCGTCGAAGGCCAATCGCTGTTCTACAAGCCGTCCATCGTCGGCGGAGACAAGCGGGCAGCGCTCAAACGCTTTCAGCAGCTGCGCCGCGTCGTCGAGCGCACGCCCGACGTGGGCATTTCGCGCATCGAAGCCGACGTGTGGGTCTGGTACGCACGCCACACCACCCAGGCCGACCGCGCCGAGGCCGAGCGGACGCGCCTGCTCGCGCTCGACCCTCCGCCGCTGTTCCGGGCGTTTCTGCTGTCGCCTCCCTAGATGCCGGATGGCTTTTTCTCCGACGTAATCGGCTGGAGTCTCCCGTCGTTCGACGCGGTCACGCTGCGCAGCGTCCTGTTCGTCGCCGTCGGAGCGATCCACCTCTTTCTGCTGACGACGTTTGCCGGTAACGCGCTGTACCTGCGCAAGTGGAGCCGCGTCCGCCCGAGTGATGCGCCGCTTCCGAGCCTGAGCGTGTTGATCCCGGCGCGCAACGAGGAACGCAATCTGGAGCGGCTGATCCCGTCGCTGGTGGCTCAGGACTATCCCGACGCCCAGTTCGTGCTCTACGACGACGGCTCGACAGACGGCACGTCGGACGTAATCGCGCGCTTCTCGGACGACGAGCGCCTGCTCCACCTCACCGGCGACGGACCCGCGCCGGGCTGGGTCGGCAAGGTCCACGCGCTCTACCAGGCGACGCGCCACGCGACCGGCGAGCGCTACCTCTTCCTCGACGCCGACACCGATCTGCCGCGCCCGGACGCCCTACGCCGCGTCGTAAGGCGGCACGAGCAGCTGCCCGGGCCAGCCGTACTCACCGGCCTGACCGGACTATCGAAGGGGGGCGGAAAACTGCTCGTCAGCCTGGTGCCCAACGCGATCCTGATCGGCCTGCCGTGGTTTCTGGTGCGCCACTTCAAGATGCGCGCGCTGGGAGCGCTCAACGGGCAGTGCTGGCTGATCCGCTCGGACCTGTATCGCGAGCACGAACCGCATCTCCACCACAAAGCCGAAGTCCTCGAAGACGTGCGGATCGGACGGTCGCTGCGGATGGCGGGCATCGTGCCCTACATGGCCGACGTGCAGGACAGCGTCGACGTGTTCATGTACACCGATTTCGCCGACGCGTGGGCCGGTTTCCGCAAGAACGCCTATCTGATCCTGGGCGGAACGCCGCTGGCCTTTCGCCTTCCTCTGGCCCTACTTCCTGCTGACGTTCGTGCTGGCGCCGCTGCTGGGCTGGCCGCTGCTGACTCTCGACGCTGGCGCTCAAACTCACGACCGACCGGCTGTGCCGCTTCCCCTGGTGGATGACGCTGGTCGCTCCGGTCAGCTACGCACTCGGACGCGCTGCTCAACCTCGACAGCGCGCTCGCCCACTGGCGCGGCAACGTACAGTGGAAAGGGCGGCGTGTGTGAGCGAGAGAGCGGCGTTTTCCTAACCGTCAAGATGGGACTGTCACCGCGTTCGGGGAAAGCTGACAGGTTTGAACGGGCAAAGCATTCCGCTCGTCACTTGGACGCTGACAGCGTCGCGCTACCCAGCGACATTCTTCGTAGATTCCGCTACCGTCACCTGCTCCGCCATGCGTTTCGCCCTCGTCCTTGCATTACTGCTCGCCCTCGGTGCCGTCATTTTTGCACTTCAGAATCCCGCCGAGATGGCCGTCCGCATCGGACCGTGGATCTATTCCGGGTCGACTGCGATCGTCTTGCTACTAACATTCGGCGCAGGCGTTCTGACGGCGTTCCTGGCGTCCGTTCCGGGCCGATGGACGAGCGGGCGCAAGATCAAAGCTCTTGCAGAAGGAACGGTCGGCCGCGATCAAGGAGCCCTCCATGGGCACCCCGCCTCGCCTCGACCGTTAAGTCGCCCGCCGAACTTCCCGCAGCCTCTCCGCCGACGTACGCTCCTCCTGCCCAGCCGAGCGGCGAGGTCGATCCGTACACGGCGCGCTTCGGCAAGTCCGCCGCACGACATAGGCTCGTAATGCGCCGGACCGACCGCGACCGCGAAGACCCGGCCGTCGAGGCGGCCAAGAAACTGGCCCGAACGGCCGTCGACGGTGTCATCAAAGTCGCCGAGTTCGTGCCCGGCGTCGTGGCGGCCGAGCGGCTGGCGGCCCGGCTGACCAACCGCAAGTCGACCGCGACCGGAGCGACGCGCGGCATGATGCCTGGCGAGGTCGTCTTCGTCGGTCTCGAACGCGACCACGCGCCGACGCTGAGCGCGCTGGCCTACGACGGCGAGCGCATCGAAGCGCTGACCGTCTCGACGCCTGCAGACCTGGACATCGCCGTCGGCACGGACGGGACGACGTGGATCACGCTCGACGGCGTCCACGACACCGACCTGATCGAAGCCGTCGGCGCCAAACTCGGGCTGCACGGCCTGCTGCTCGAGGACGTGGCCAACACCTCGCAGCGGCCCAAGATAGACCTCGAAGGCTCGGCGGCGTTCGCCACGCTGTCGTCGCTGACGTTCGACGGGCAGGCCATCGTGTCCGAGCAGATCAGCATGGCGTGGACGCGCGACTATCTGATCCTCTTTACCGAAACGCCGACCGACCTGTTCGAGCCGGTCGTCGAGCGCGTCCGTGCAGCCAAAGGCCGCATCCGCACGTCGGGGCCGGATTACCTCGCGTTCGCCCTGCTCGACGTGATCGTCGACGGCTACTTCGTCGCGCTCGAGGGGCTGTCGGGCACGCTCGAAGCCTTGGAAGAGCGCATCGCCGAGCGTCCCGACGCCAGCGTGCAGAACAAACTGAGCGCGCTGCGCCGCGAACTCGTCGCAGTCCGCCGCACGATCTGGCCGGTCCGCGAACTGGCAGGCGGACTGGTGCGCGCCGAATCACCGCTCGTCGACGCCGACATCGCCCCGTTCCTGCGCGACCTCTACGACCACGTCGTCCAGGTGATCGACACCGTCGACAGCCAGCGCGAACTGCTCGCGGGCCTGCGCGACCTCTACATGACCGGCATCAGCAACCGCATGAACGAGGTGATGAAGGTGCTCACCATCGTCGGCACGATCTTCATTCCGCTCTCGTTCATCACGGGCCTCTATGGGATGAACTTCGAGTACATCCCCGAACTGGGCTTCCACTATGGCTATTTCGCCGCGTGGGGCCTGATGCTGACGATGGTCGGCGGGATGATCTACTACTTCTGGCGCAAGGGCTGGCTCTAAAGTCGCCACGTCACGCCAAACGTCACGCGCGGAAGCAGGCGGGCCGGAGCATCGGACGCGGCCCTGAGGATGGCGGCTTCGTTGGCTTCGTCGAGTCGCCCGTAGAGGCGGGCGGCCTGCTGCTGAATCGCGTACCAGCCTGCCAGTTCGACCGACGAGCCGCGTGCGCCAATAGGGATCGATAGCGACGCGGTCGGGCCGAGTTGACGCAGCCACGTGACGCCGGGGCGGGTAACGACCGCCGTAGCGCCGTCGAGTCGGGGGAAGCGCGTCGTGATGGCCGGACTGTAATCGGTGCGGTAGAACACGCGGACGCCCAATTCGGCTCGCCACGCGCGCTCCAAGACGATGCGGACGTGTGCGTCGTACGTGCGGACGGTGTCAAACGGGACTTCGGCGAAGCGGTCCGGCAGCAGGCGCCCCAATCGCAGGTCCGACGCCGTCGCGGTTGCGTAGAGACGGAGCGTCGGGGCCAGCGCGTGTTCTGCGTCCAGGCTCAGGCGCTGCTCCCTTGCGGACTGGTCGCTCGGCGGCCTCCCCGGCAGGCGGAAGTCGTCGCGCGTGTACGTGGCGCGGACTTCGCCGTCCAGGCGCGCGCGCGTACCGGTGCGCGGCGTCCACGTGGCGCCGGGACGCAGGCGGATGGCGCGCTGGCGGCTGTTCTCGCCGCTGCGCGCGGCGCGGAGGTAGACCGTGTGGTAGTCGGACGCGAACGCTTGCACGTCGACGGTCAGGCGCGGCGA
Source organism: Rhodothermales bacterium (assembly GCA_963815505.1). Taxonomy (GTDB): domain Bacteria; phylum Bacteroidota; class Rhodothermia; order Rhodothermales; family BA12; genus CAXBBB01. Next base: position 38,786 of record CAWFGU010000010.1, on the reverse strand, counting down.
CACCTTCCACTCGGCTCCAGCGCGCCCCGATGCGAACGCTTCGTCCCGATCGTCCGCATTGGCGCCGGGCGTGTCCAAGCGCAGCAAGCTGGCCTGGGCTTCGGCGAAAAAGGTCAGGCGGCGCACGGTCCGTGCAAGGCGCACGTCTCCGCCCAGCGTGCTCTGCTCGTAGTCCGCTTGTTCGAGAAGCGCAGCTTTCTGAGCAGCCTGGGCGGTGGGCAGGTCGGCGCGATTGGCGAGCGTCCGGTCTTCCAGAGCAACGTCGGCACGCACCCCCACGTGTCCGCTCCACGCCGAGCGGTCGGCCGTCACGCGTAGATTGAGCCGAGCCGAGCGCCGGGCGAAGTCGGTGTCGAAAAAGAGCGCGTCCGCGTCGGCATTGCTCGTGCGTACGTTTCGGCCCAGCGCCTCGCCTTCCAACCGCCCGTCGATGCGCAAAGCGGTCGCCCCCCGGAGCACCGGCGCGGCCAGCGTAGCTCCGACGAGCAGCGTATCGAGCGTGGTCTCCTCGGTGCGCGACGGGGCGAACACGGCGTCGGCGAGCGTGCCGGTGCGGTTGAGAAACGACGACGACTGGTAGGTGCCCCGCAGGCTCCGGCGCATCACTAGATCGGCCGAGACCGGAACGACCGCGTCTGCACTTGGCTCGAGCCGCAGATCGAGCGCTGCATCGCCCTGCCTGCGCGGCAGCAGATTCTGCCAACTCGCGCGTGCCTGTCCAGCTACCGCGTATGTCCCAGCCGAACGCATCAGCATTGCCGCAACCCCGGCGGCGGGCCCCGCATCGGTCCGCACATCGGCATCCTCCCCTACCAGCGCGACGGCGCCCGGACGCTGATCGACGCCGACGCCCGCCAGTGCCTCAACCGACCACGTCTCGCCGACCGGCGCGACTTCAATCGTGAGGCCAGACAGGTGGCGCGCCACGCGTCCCTGAGAGAAGCCCGCCGTTTCGCTCCTGACTCCGTACCGGACGCCCTCACGCGCCGACCGAGTCGCCGACAGAACGGCGAGCCCTTCGTCGCGAAACAGCAGATCGTCCGAACGCCCGAACGCCTCGGTTACGACTCGAAGCAAGGCGTCCGTACGCCAGGGTCCGGCATCGAGATCGGCGAAGGAGAGCGTCGCGACGTAGGCGTAGCGGTTCACGTCGCGCTCGAAGCGGGTCGTGACCGTAGGCTGCGTCTGGGCGTGGAGCGTAGTCGCACATGCGAGCGCGAGGGAGCACGCGATGAAGCGCCGTAGTAGCGCATGCCGGGCTACCGCTTGTGTCCTCTTCGAGAGTGTCACGTCGCTACGCTCCTCGCAATGACTGGAGTAGTGGAAAAGAGGCAACAGCGATCAGCCCGGCGGCCACGACAGAGTGCGCCCGCCCAGCAGATGGACGTGCAGGTGAGGCACGGTCTGACCGCCGTCCTCGCCGACGTTGAGCGCGAGCCGGTAGCCCTTCTCGAGCTTCAACTCCTCGGCAATCCCGCGCGCGATCACCAGCAGATGACCCAGCAGATCGGCGTCCGCCGGTTCGACCGACTGGATGCCGGGAATCGGGCGGCGCGGTACGATCAGCACGTGCGTCGGCGCTTGCGGATTGATGTCGCGGAAGGCGAGGCAGCGCTCGTCCTCATAGACAATGTCGGCGGGAATCTCGCCGTCGGCGATTTGTTGAAAGAGCGTTTTTTCGGGCATCGGTCAGCGGGTCGGTGCCTCAAAGTACGCGCCCGGGCCGACGTACCAATGCGTTACACGCAGGCGGCGAACAGGGGGCAGCACCTGCCGTTCGGCTGACTACTTGTTTCGACGACCATCGCCCGACCTGCTACTCATGCCCACCGTTTACGTCACGCGCGAAGTGCATTTCAACGCCGCGCACCGGCTGCACAATCCGGCCAAATCCGATGCGTGGAACGAGGCGACTTTTGGCCCCTGCAACAGCCCCAACTGGCACGGCCACAACTACGTGCTGCACGTCACCGTCAAGGGCGAACCCGACTCCGACACGGGCTATGTCGTCGATCTGGGCGAACTCAAAACCATCGTTCACGAGCATGTCGTCGACCGGGTGGATCACCGCAACCTGAACCTCGACGTGGACTTTCTCCAGGGCATTATGCCCTCATCCGAGAATCTCGCCGTCGTGTTCTGGGACCGCATCGCGCCGCACGTGCCATCGGGCGAGTTGCACCGCATCCGTCTGTACGAAACGCCGCGCAACTTCGTCGACTACTATGGAGACGGCGCGCCCGACTGACGCGCTCCTCTCCCTCCCGGTGCGGCCGCGCATCGCTCTCCACGCGCTCCTGCCGAGCGCCCTCACCGACCGCATTCGACCGATGCCCGATTCTATCTCCCTCGACGTAGACAAAACCCCGCTCTACCGTCGTCAAGACATCTACGACGAGCCGACTACCGAGCATCTGGCTGCGGGCGTCCGCGACTTACTCACGACGCTGGGTGAGAATCCCGATCGAGAAGGCCTGCTCGATACGCCGACGCGCGTCGCCAAGGCGCACCAGTTTCTGACGCACGGCTACCGCATGGACCCCGAGGCGATTTTGCGCAAAGCGCTGTTTGCCGAGGAGTACAGCGAGATGATCCTGGTGAAGGACATCGAAGTCTATTCGCAGTGCGAGCACCACATGCTCCCGTTCTTCGGCAAGGCGCACGTAGCATACATCCCCAACGGGCACATTGTCGGGCTGAGTAAGATTCCGCGCGTCGTCGACGTGTACGCTCGGCGGTTGCAGGTGCAGGAGCGACTGACGATCCAGATCCGCGACGTAATCCAGAAGGTGCTCAATCCGCTGGGCGTCGGCGTCGTGATCGAAGCGCAGCACATGTGCATGATGATGCGCGGTGCCGAAAAGCAGAACTCGTCCACGACTACGAGCGCCATGAGCGGCGAATTCCAGAAGCACAGCACCCGCGCCGAGTTCATGCGCCTGATCCACAAATAGAGACATGACGACCTCCCCCCTCGTTCTCGTAACCGGCGCAAGCCAGGGCATCGGCGCTTCGGTCGCTCGTGCATTTTCCGAGTTTCCGGGCGCACGGATCGTCCTGACGGCCCGGACGCGCGCCACACTGGAATCCGTGGCCGAAACGTGCCGCGCGTTAGGAGCCGAAGCGTTCGTCTATCCGTGCGATCTGACCGATGACGCAGCAACGGCGCGCATGGTCGCGCAGGTGATCGAAGAGGCCGGCGTGCCCGATGTGGTCGTCAACAACGCCGGGCTGTTCGTGCCCGCCTCTCTGGCCGAAACCGACGTGGCTACCTTCCGCAGCCAGATCGACGTGAATCTGACGAGCGCGTTCGTCGTCACCAAGGGTGTCCTGCCCGCCATGACCGAGCGCGAGAGCGGACACGTGTTCTTCATGGCATCGGTCGCATCGATCAAAGGCTATGCAGGCGGCGTGGCGTACTGCGCGGCCAAGCATGGACTGCTCGGTCTAGCCCGTGTCGTCCGCGAGGAGACCAAGGCGCATGGCGTAAGGGTAACGACGCTACTTCCCGGAGCCGTTCGCACGCCGTCGTGGGAGGGCACCGATCTGCCGGACGAGCGCTTCATGTCGCCCGACGACATAGCAGCCACGGTCGTCGATGCGTACCGCCTGTCCGACCGCACCGTGATGGAGGAAATCGTGCTCCGCCCACAGCTGGGTGACATCTAGGCAGCGCTAGCCATCTTCTTGCGCCGCCGCGCGATGTTGGCGGCCAAGAACAGCGCGGCGCGCATAGAACCGGGACGCGCCTTGTTCTGTCCGGCAATCGCGTAGGCCGTGCCGTGATCGGGCGAAGTGCGGACGATGGGCAGGCCGATCGTGCAGTTGACGCCGCCCTCGAACGTGAGTGCCTTGAACGGAGCCAGCCCCTGATCGTGGTACATTGCGAGGACACCGTCGTAGTGCTTGTAATCGCCCGTCGCGAAGAAGCCGTCGCTGGGAAATGGGCCGAACGCCAGAATGCCTTCGTCGAGCGCGCCCTTAATGGCTGGAAGGATGTGGTCGATCTCCTCGCGCCCCAACACGCCGCCGTCGCCCGCGTGCGGATTGAGGCCGAGAACGGCGATGCGCGGGCGGTCGACGGCGAAATCGCGTCGCAGGCCATCGTCGATCACGCGCAGGCGCTGGAGCACGCTCTTCTGCGTGATCCCGGCAGGCACGTCGGCGAGCGGCACGTGACCGGTGACGAGGCCGACGCGCAACTCGTCGGCGACCATCATCATCAGGTACTGCTCGGCTCCGACGCGCTGAGCGATAAACTCGGTGTGCCCGGGCGTGCGGTATCCGCCGAGCCAGATCGCTTCCTTGTTGATCGGGGCCGTCACCATGCCGTCGACCAATCCCTCGCGGCACAGGTCGACGGCCACCTCGACGGCCTGCATACTCTGCGCCCCGCCGACGCGCGTCAGCTTGCCGAACTCGACCGGCACCTCGTCGCCCGCGCCCAGATCGAGAACCGGAATCACGGTGTCGGCCCGCTCGTCGCTGATCTGGTGCGGACCGATCGTAACCAGTTCCATGCCGTCCCACTCAATCGTCCGCGCGTGGGCATCGACGACCGAGCGGGCGCCGACGAGCAGCGGGCGGAAAAACGACCGGATTCGGCTGTCGGCCAGCGCTTTGAGGGCGACTTCAGGGCCGATGCCGTTGGGATCGCCCAGCGAGATCGCCAGACGTGGGCGGACACGCGCGGACTTGGGGCGTTTAGGACGCAGCGGCGGCGTAGCGGTACGGTCGGGCATGGACGTGTGGATTGAGTTTGGAGTGGGACCCCTCCGCCGCTTCGCGGCACCTCCCCTTCGAAAGGGGAGGACGAATGCTGCGCTTGCTTTGTCTATGCAGCCAGCCAATAGATCGTCCCCTCCTTTTGAAGGAGGGGTGCCCAGAGCCGAAGGCGGCGGGCGGGGTGGTCCAGCGGACAACTCCAGTCGCTTACTTCTTCGTCTTCTTGGGTGCCGCCAGCCCGCGCAGATATTCGGTCAGCAGCCGCACGCCAAAGCCCGTCCCACCGATCGGGCGGTAGGGCAGCTTCTTGCCCGTCCAGCCCGGCCCGGCGATGTCTATGTGGACGAACGGTGTCGGCGCGAAGTGCTCCAAAAACTTGCCCGCCGTGATGGACCCGGCCTCGCGCCCGCCGACGTTTTTCATGTCGGCGACTTCGCTGTCGAGTTGCTCCTTGTAGAACGCGTGGAACGGCAGGCGCGCCACCATGTCACCCGAGCGCATTCCTGCGGCCTCGAGTTCTTCGAGCCGGGTGACGCCTTCGCTGTCGGGCGTCGTCATGATCGAGGCGACTCGTCCACCCAGCGCGATGACTTGCGAACCGGTCAGCGTCGCCACGTCGAGCGTCAGCATCGGGTTATAGGTCTTGGCGTAGCTCAGCGCGTCGGCGAGAATCATGCGGCCTTCGGCGTCGGTGTTGAGCACTTCGACGGTCGTGCCATCGTGCATCGTCACCACGTCGCCGGGGACGTAGGCGTTGCCGCCGGGACGGTTGTCGGTCGCCGGGATGAAGCCCATCACGTAGAGCGGCACGTTGAGGCGCGCGATGGCGTCGAACGTGCCGATCACGGCTGCGGCGCCGCCCATATCGGCCTTCATGTGATCCATCGAATCCTTGGTCGGCTTGAGCGACAGACCTCCGGTGTCGAACACAATGCCTTTGCCGACGAGCACGATAGGCCGATCGTTGACGGCATTTTCGGGCTTGTACTCGAGAACCGTAAACGTCGGCGGGTCGACCGATCCCTTGTTGACGGCCAGCAGTCCCCCCATCTTTTCCTCTTCGATGACGGCCTTGTCCCACACGCTGACTTCGAACCCGGCCTTCTTGCCGACCTTCTCGAACTCACGCGCCAGCAGCGTCGGCGTCTTGTCGTGCGGCGACTTGTTGACCAGGTCGCGTGCCAGCATCACGGCTTCGGCAACGATGCGTCCCCGCTCGGCGCCCCGGCGTCCAACGGTGTCGTTCTTGTCGCCGTGCATCACGATGCGCTCGACCGGGCGGTGCTCGCCTCCAGTGGTCTTGTAGTCGAGGTATTTATACGAGGCCAGCATGAACCCCTCGACCAGCGCCTGGCACGCCGAGTCCAGATCGACCGGCACGCGCGGCGTCGTCAGTGCGATCGTCTCGACGCCCATCGAAGAGGTAGCGTCGGCGGCGCGGGCGGCGGCCTCACGCAGCGACTCCATCGTCACGTCGTCCGACAAACCCAGGCCGACGAGCAGGAAGCGGCGGGCGCGCGTGTTCTCAGGGTAGACGATCAGCGTCTGCTCTTCCTTGCCCGAAAAGTCCTCTGACGCGCGTGTGAAGGCGGGTCCCAGATCGTCGGCGAGCGTGCCCAGCGACTCGGTCGATTGCTCCTCGGTGAGCGGGACGATGACGAGGTCGACGTCGAGGTCGGTGAGTTCGAGCGAGGTAATGGATACTTTCATAGCGAGGTATAGGCGAAATGGGAGAGAATGGGACAGATGCTAGCCAGCCATGCGCGCCTTCATAGCGAGCAGCAGATCGGCGTTCGATCCGGCAATGGCGCCGTGCGCGTCGGCCTCCAGCCGTTCGGGGTCGAGGTCGAGGAAACGCGGAGCCGACGAGATGACGCGCTTGCGAACAGCCTCCATCTTGCCGGGCACGAATGCGCCCGATGCGTTGCGATGGCCACCACCTTTGAAGTGCTGCGCCCATTTGTTGACGTGCACGTCGCCCCGGCTGCGAAAGCTCATCTTGACGCCCTTGCTGTTTTCGAGAAAGAGCACCGCCGCCTTGACACCTTCTACCGACAGCGCGTAGTTGACGAACCCCTCGGCCTCGTCGGACGACACCTCGAGTTCTTGCATCAGCCGGGTCCGAATGGTCAGGTGCGCGATCTGCCCGCCGTGCGCCATCGTGAGCGTGTCGAGCACGCGCGCCAGAAAGCGAATCGCGGGCAGGCGACGCGTCGAATAGAGCGCGTCGTGGATCGGGTCGGGCGAGAGATCGCCCCGCTCCAGCAAGTCGGCGGCGACGCGGTGCACGCCGGGCGTGACGGACGAGAAGCGGAACGAGCCGGTGTCCGTCACGAGACCGGTATAGATCGGCTGCGCGATGTCTGCGTCGATGGCCGACGCGTCGTGGGCAGCAATCAGACGGTAGACGAGTTCGCAGGTCGATGAGGCGCGGTCGTCGATGAACGCTCCATCGAACCAGGTTTCCGGATCGGTGTGATGGTCGATCACGAACGTCTCGCCGCGCGCCCCCTTGCTCGTCTCGGCCAGTTCGCCGATGCGGTCGCGGTTGTTTACGTCGAGAATGACGAAGGCGTCTGCGTTGACGATGGCTTCTCGGTCGGCGATGCCGCCTTCCCAAACGCGGATCGTGTCGTGCCCGGGCAGCCAGACCAGATTGTCGGGCGCGGGATCGGAGTTGAGAATCGTCACCGTCTTGCCCAACTTGCGCAGCCACAAGGCCAACCCCAACTCGCTGCCGACGGCATCGCCGTCGGGGCGGATGTGGCAGGTGAGGCAAAACGTGTCGTGCGCCAGCAGGCGGGCCAGAAAGGCGTCCGGGGAGAGTCGATCCATGACGGTGTAACGAGCAGCCTGCCCGCCCGGTTCGCCGCCCGGCGAATCGAGTCGACTAAAAGCCGATGATGTAACCGCCGATGCCGCTGTGCGCCTTGAAGTCACCGCGCGAGCTGACTTCACCGGGAACGGGCGTGCCACCAGTAGCCGCGACTGTGCCGATCAGGTCGATGTCGAACGTGCCGACGAGCAGCGTGTCCGACACCGTCTCGAGCGTCAGCGTGCCGCTCTCGGCGCGCATGTTGACCAACATTCCTCGCCGGTAGCGCGCGCTCCACCCCTGGTGGAATCCGTCGGCTCGTACGCTGTCGGCGGGGAACGGCGTGATCGAATAGCGTCCGGGGCCGGGTAGCTCGGTACCACCGTACGACAGGAAGTACCCACCGCCGAAGTCGATACCTGTCTCCAGCCGCACGATGACGATTTCTTGCTCGGTCCGCGCGTCGATGATCGGCCCGAACGTGGCGCGCCCCGAGAGCGTGTCCGACATTGCCCCTCCTATGCTGACGCGGTAATCGGCGTCGGCGATGCGCTGCTGCACTTGGTCGCGCGCTTCCTGCTCCGCGAGGCGCAACGAGTCGTCGAGCGCCGTCGTCTGATCGTCGTCGTCCTCTGCCGACTGATCCGGGAATGGCTCACAGGCGGCGAGCAGGCAGAGCAGGAACAGGGCGAAAGGGCGCACGCGCGGAGATGTCGATGGGTGAAGCGTCAAACTACCGGACCGCAAGCTACCCGGGCGTTACGTTGGCGTCTCGTTGCACGGATTGGGTGAGCACAAAAGACTCTTTCGCACATTAGCGGTGCCGTAGTTTCGTCGACACTGCTCCTCCATTGTCTCTACCGCCCCCACTATCTACCTCACCCCAATCACCATGCGTACCCCGCTTCGCCTCCTACTCGGCCTGCTCGTTTTGGCTTCGTCCTCTACCCTCCACGCTCAGACGCGCGTCGGCATCGGCGTCGGGCTTGCCGAAGCCGAGTCGTTTCAGTATCAAGACAACAACTTTTTCGGCTCGAACTTTCTGACGCCCAGCTTCTACGTACCCATCACGTTCTCCGGCTTTCGCATCGAACCCAGCGTCGGGTTCGAGATCCAGTCGTTTTCCGAAAACCGGGATCAAGGTCCCGATTTCGACCGCACGCTTTCGTTCGTCCGCGTCGGCACCGGCCTGTTCGGCATCTACGAAATGGGTCCCTCTACTTCGTTCTACTACGGCGCGCGTCTGGGCGCGTCCCGCTTCCGGGCCGAAGAGGAACGAGGATCCGACGACTTCGGCGTCTCGCAGATCAATTTCGACGTGGCTCCGACGGTCGGCGGCGAGCATTTCTTCGGCGATCACTTCTCGCTCGGTGCCGAGATGCAGATTCGCTACACCCGCATCGGCCAGTTCGAAAGCGACGATGACGACGACAACGCCGGTAACGACGACGTATCTCAGTCGTCGGTCGACACCCGCGCCCTGTTCTTCTTCCGCTTCCACTTCTAGACAGGAGGCGCTTGGATCTCGCTCATTCGTCGCGTCCCGACCGCTCGAACACGAGCAGGTGTTGCTGCGGCAGGACGGCGTGGTTGGTAACGAACGCAAAGCCCGCTGCCTCCACCTCTGTGCGCACCTGCGCTTCGGTCATACGATGCAGCCGGTCGACGGGGAGGGTGTCGTCCTCGCCTCGGTACTCGACCAGAAACAGGCGCCCGCCGTCGCGCAGTCCGTCGCGCAGACCGGCGAGCATCTCGGCAGGATAGCTGAACTCGTGGTAGCTGTCGACGATCAGAACAGCGTCGGCAGACTGAGGCGGCAGCCGGGGCGACTGCTCGGTCCCTTCGACGGTCACGACGTTGGACAGCCCAAGCGAGTCGGCACGAGCAGATACGAGGGCGAGCATGTCGGGGTCAATGTCGATGGCAAGCACTTGGCCCTGCGGCACGCGTCTGGCCAACCGAAACGTAAAGAAGCCCGTCCCCGCCCCCACGTCGGCAATCGCTTCGTCGGGACGCAGCGCCATCACATCGAGCACGCGCTCGGGCAGTTCGGAAAGCGCGCGTGTCGGACGGTCGAGGTGCTCGGCGTGCCCTTCGACGCGGGCGATCTCGCGCCCATGAAAGGTCTTACCGATACCGTGCTCGGTGGGTACGTCGAACGTGTAGGGAGAGCCGTCGCCGGGCGAGTCCGGTGCGCAGGCCGCACCACTCACGAGGAGCAGCAATGCCGTAAGTGGTTGGACGCGTTGCAGTTGAATTACCGGCATAGAGACGTTACTTAACAAAGCGTTGAGGCGGACGGGACGTTGAGCGTCTAAGTTTACAGCACTCTTCCGCCGCATCCTCCCCCGATGATTCGAACGCTACTGTGCTGCCTGCTGGTCCTCCCGTCGCTCGCTGCGGCGCAGACCGTTCCGTTCGAGGAAGCCGTGCACGACATCGGAAACGTCGGGTTGACCGTCACCAACAGCGGCTTTATCGGCGAAGCCAACGTTCGCAACAACCCGACCGGGCCGCCTTCGTTCGAGTTTCCGCTCAACAGCGGCGTCGAGCACCTGTTCGAAGCCGGACTGTGGATCGGTATCAGCCGCGAAGTCGGCGGGCCGACGGTTCGCACGGGTGCCGTAACCGACCCGGCTGGATACGCGCCTGGCAAGAGCGGCTTCGAGTTCGCACCGCTGACGGGGATCGAACAGCGCTCGAACCTCGAGTCGTCGCCGTTCTTCACGCGGCAGGCCGTGAGTCAGCAAGACTTCGTCTCCACGTTCACCGATACGGTCCGCTTCGTACCCGGATCGCAGACCCAGGTGCAGCCCGGATTCGCCGACCGCATCGGCGCCGTCGTGACGAGCAAAAGCTATGCGTGGGGCTTCCCCTTCACCGAGTTCTTCGTCATCTACGAGGTCGACATCGTCAACACGAGCGGAGCCGCGTGGGACAGCGTTTACGTCGGCATGTGGGGAGATCTGGTCACGAGAAACGTCAACACCACCAACGACACTGGTGGTCAGTTCTTCAGCCGCGGCGGTTACGGCTACATCGACTCGCTCACGACCACCTACGCCTTCAACGCGGGCGGACAGGAGCAAACGCTCAACACCTACGGTGCGCTGAGCGTGCTGGGTGCCGAGTGGAACGACCCGCGCACCGATTCGCGCCGCTTCTTCTATCCCACCGTAGCCGACCGCTACGTCGCCGACGGCTACCCTGAACCCGCCGTCTTCCCACGCTACTGGCAGTTTGCTGGCAACGCCGGTCCGCTGGCACGCCCTTCCAACGACGGCGGCGGCGAAGACGGGCGGTATGGTCGCATGGCGACGCCCTTCCCCAACCCCGGCAGCTTCGCCACGTGCAACGGCATCCGCGACCTCGACTGCACCGATCCGGCCTACATCTGCCCAGCGCGACGCCTTCTACGAGCGCATCCGCACCGACGGCGCCAACGGGACAGGCAACTACATCACGCTGCTCTCGACCGGCCCTTTTCCCTCGGTCCCTTCCGGTGACACCCTAACCGTCACGTTCGCGTGGACGGGCGCGCTCAAGCCCGACTTCGCGCAGGAACAGGCCGGTAAGCCGCTCGACACACCCGAGACGCGCGCCAACCTGCGCACCAACGTCGGCTTCGCGCGCTTCACCTATGCGGGCGAAGACCAAGACTACGACGGCGAACTAGACGAAGGCGAGGACGTGAACGGCAACGGGCGGCTCGACCGCTACCTGATTCCCGAACCGCCGCGCTCGCCCAATATGCGCGTCGTGTTCGAGCCCGAAACGAACCCGCAGACCGGCCGCCGCCAGGCACGCACGTTCGTCTACTGGGACGACAGCGCCGAGCAGAGCCTCGATCCGGTCACCGGCGAACGCGACTTCGAAGGCTACCGCATTTACCGCACCGACCCCGGCGACGACCGAGGGGGTAACCTGCTCGGTGAAGCCCAGATCGTGGCATCGTACGATAGGCCAGGCAACGATTCGGGCTTGAACAACGGGTTCGACGCCGTCCGGCTCGCTGACCCTGTCGTCATCGACGGCCAGACGTACACGTACCGCTACGATGCCGGACGTCTGCTGAGCGGATGGCAATACCTGTTCTCCGTCACGGCATTCGACAAGGGCGACCTGCGGACGGGACTGCCCTCGTTCGAGAGCGGACGAACGGCCAACGCGCAGCGCGTCTTTCCCGGCGATGTGGCCGAAGGCGGCGAGCGCGAAGTCGGCGTCTATCCCAACCCGTACCGCTTGAACGCCGCCTGGGATGGCGGCACGGCCCGGACGCGGCGTCTCAACTTCACTGGGCTGCCCGCCCGCGCCGACATCCGCGTCTACACGATGCGCGGCCAGATCGTCGCCGAGATGCGCCACGAAGGCACCGAAGGCGGCGACATCCGCTGGTACGACGACTTCTCGACCGACGAGCGCCGCGTCGCTACGGGCGAGCACAGCTGGGACTTGCTCTCGGACAACAGCCTCGACATCGCGACCGGTCTCTACTACTTTACCGTCAGCAACCTCGACTCGGGCGAGGTCCAGCGCGGCAAGTTCGTCATCCTTAAATAGGAGCGCATCCTCCTCTCACCCATCACGTAATCCCAATCCTCTACTCATGAAGCATCTCGCTACTCTCCTCCTGCTGCTGCTCGCCGTTCCGGTGACGTTCGCGCAGGACCAACTGCCGACGCCGACAGTGCGCCAGATCAACGCGCTGCCCCAGTCGAGCATCGACGCGCTCAACGCCGAAGGCGCCTCGCTCACCGCGGCCCGCCTGAGCGAACTGGTTCAGACCTCGCCGTTCGCACGCCAGGAAGTCGAAATCACCGTCGTCCTGCTCACCACTCCTCGCACATCGGGCCTCTCCTCGTTCGGAAAGGACCTCGACGGCGACGGCACGGCGACGCGCCCAACCGCGTCCACGTCTTCGCCCGCGACACCAGCGCGGCCACCAACGGCGCGCGCGGCAACGACATCCAGATCGTCGACGGCAACTTCGACGACGACCGGGCTGCTCAGCACGCAGCGCGGCGACGTGGTCACGATCCGCGGCACGGTCGACTACTTCAACGAAACGCTCCAGTTCACGCCCGCCAACGAGGCCGGATCGGTCGTCTTCGAAGGGCTCCCTCGCCGACTTCGGCTTCGACGACAGCCTGCTCGCCCCGATCACGGTTACGCGTAAGCGACATCAACCGCGACTTGGACGGTCAGCTCCAGGTCAACTGGGACAACTTCCGCGACCTCAACAGCGCGTACGTCCGTCTCGAAGGCGTCACGACCATCGCGACGGGCCTCGAGCAGAGAGGCAGCGGACGCCCCGCCTACATCGTCAGCAGCGACGGCGGAGATACGTGGCTGCACCAGCGCGATACGGCGCTCTGCTTTCGCAACGACCGCACGACGTGTACTCGGACGCCTACTTCGACGCCTGCGAAGCGCTCTGGCGGTCCCGACCCGCGCGACAGCACGGTCGCCCCGCCTGCGCTGGGATCGGTCCTCAACCTCCAGGGGCACCTGACGTTCGGCGGCGGTGCGTCGTTTGCCGACTTCAATGCGGCGCCTACCGGAGGCCACCTCCAGATCAATCCGTTCCTCAACCGCGACCTCGAAGTCACGACGCTGCCGAACGTGCAGAACATCGTCGTCGCCGCCCCGTCGACGGTCGTGGGCAACGAGGCTGGCTGACGTAACGGCGCAGATCAGCGCCATCGACGGCACGATCGGGTCGGTCGAAGCCAGCTTCACCACGTCGTCCAACGACACGCCGCAGACCGTCACGGTCACCGACAACGGAAGCGGTAGCTACTCGGCTTCCGTTCCGGCGCAGGCCGACGGCGAGTTCGTCACGGTCCAGTTCGACGTGATCGACTCGCAGGGTCTGCGCTTCAACGGAACGGACTATCCAGGCGGCACGACGACCTTCCGCGTGCTCTACGACGGCATCAACGAGGTCGAAGACATCCAGCGCACCGCCGACGGCGGCCCCGGAGACAGCCCGTTCGCCGGCATCGACACCGACATGAACCTCGTCGTCACGATCCAGAACCGCCTGGGTACGTTCGGCGGATCGGTTCGCTCGGGACTGAATGCGACCTACGTCAACGTTCAGGACGGCACCGACCCGTTCGACGGCGTCTTCCTCGCGTTCGAGAACGCGTCGGACACGACGGGGCTGAACCTCGCCGCCGGAACGCAGCTCGCCGATCACGAGCGGCGAAATCAGCGACCGCTTCGGCGTCACCTACCTGATCGTCGGAACGGGCGACTTCTCGGTGACCGGAACGGGTAGCCGCCTCGACTACGTCACGCTCACGACCGACGACCTCGACACGCCCGCCGAAGCCGAAGCCTACGAAGGCATGAACGTGCGCTTCGAGAACGTCACCGTCACGGCCCTGTCGGCCGACGGAGCGAGCGACTTCGGCGAGTTCGCGTTCGCCTCGAGCGGACAGGCCAGCCTGCGCTCGGACGACGCCTCGTCGCTCATTCCCGGAAGCCTCAACTCAGACAGCCTGACGGTCGACCAGAACCTGGCATCGCTCCAGGGCGTGTGGTACTTCTCGTTCGGCAACTACAAGCTGCTGCCGGTCGAACTGACCGACGTGAACGGCGGCGTGTTCACCAGCACCGGCGACGCCGTCGCTCCGGGCATCGCGACGCTCTTCGGAGCCGCTCCCAACCCGGCCTCGGGACGCACCGCGGTGCGCTTCGAACTGGCCGAAAGCGGATCGGTCACGCTCGACGTGTTCGACGCGCTGGGCCGCAAGGTCGCCACGCTCGTCGACGGTGTCCAGCCCTCGGGCACGCAGAGCGCCGACCTCGACGCCTCGCGCCTATCGTCGGGCCTCTACTTCGTGCGCCTCACCACGGACCAGGCGGTCCTGACGCGCGCGCTGACGGTCCTCCGCTGACCCTCGGGCTTCGGCCCTCCCAAAGGAGCGGGCGGCGCGCACAGCCGCCGCCCGCTCTTCCTTTTTCAGACCGATCCCGCCTCGTGACCGGACCCCTCCGACTGACCTGCCTCGGCCTCCTGCTCGCGCTAGCGCGGGCTGCGACGGCGACGTGAGCGGCGACGCGTTCGCCAACCAGCCGCCCGACACCGAACTGGCCGTCCAGGACGCCTCGCTCGTCGACAACATCGACCAGCGGCTCTCCTCGACGCTCACCGTCAACTGGAGCGGAACCGACGCCGACGGCTACGTCGACGCCTACGAGATCCGGTTTTACGATTCGAGCGCATCGGCTCCCGGCCCCGACGAGGGCTGGTCCCGCACGACCGCGCGCGACACGACGGTTCTGCTGCCCATTCAGCGCGGCCAGAGCGTCGACGACGTGGCGTTTGAAGTCCGCGCGATCGACAACGACGGCGCGGCCGACCCGACGCCCGCCTCTACGGTCTACCCTATCAAGAACGGCAACCCTCGCCTGCGCCTGATCGAAGCCGACCTGCCGCCCGACACTACGCTCGGCGTGTTCTCGTTCTCGTTCGAAGCCTCGGACCCCGAGGGCGACGGCGACCTGCAGCGCTTCGAAATCTCGCTCAACGACTCGACGACCTACGTCGACCTGGGCACCGACACGCAGTTCTTCACGCTCGTGTCGGACGACGCCGACGCCGGAGCGCAGCGAGACGACGGCTCAGGTATTTGCGGGCACCGCTTTCCGCTCGACCGGAATCTCGGTTCCCGGCCTGCTGCTCGACGCACGACGAACACGCTCTACGTTCGCGCCGTCGACGCGACCGAGGCGTTCAGCGACACGTCGCGCACCTCGTTCTACGTCAAGCGCCGCACCAGCGACGTGCTGTTCGTCAACGACATCCAGAGCACGCGCGCCGCCGCCGTAACGGCGTTTCACCAGTCGGTCCTAGTCGGCCTACTCGGGCAGATTCGACACGTACACGCTCACCGACCCCGACGCGCCGATCCGCTCGCGTCAGTTGCCGCGCCTGGCCGATCCGACGCTGTCGGCGCTGATGCGTCAGTATCGACACGTCTACTTCGTGAGCCAGAGCGTGATCGCGTCAGCGCAGGAGCGAGTCGTTCGCGTTCGCCGCGCCTGCGCTGGACGCGCTGATCGAGCGCGGCGGAAGCGTGCTCGTCGTCAGCCCGACGGCGCTCGACGAGGCGCCCGGACAGCCAACGCCGACAACCCGGCTCTCTCGCTGCTGCCGTGTCGCCTCGACGTTCGCCAAGCCGGACAGCCTACTGCGCCTGACGCTGGGCCGCAATGCCGACCTCATGCCTGCCGCCTCGTGCCGGGCACGGGCGCCATGCTGCCTGCACTCGTCAACACGGGGCGGCCGATCATCACGCTCGCGCTCCGCTCGTCCTCGAGGCGGACGCGATACCGCTCTACACTACGCAGTTCACGTACCGCACGACCGCAGGGGGCAGCGGCGACTGGAACGGAGCCAACACCCTCGCCGCCATCACGCCCGACCGCTCGGCCGCCTTTCTCGCGCTTCCCATCATCGACGACGACGGATCGGCGCGCTTCGCTGGCCCGGACGGCGGCGACGCCGGTGCCCGCGAGGCCCTGCGCCTGCTGCTCCAGAGCCTCCGCTTCCCCACCAACTAGGCCGATGTACCTGAACCTCTTCCAGCGGCTCTCCGCCTTCTGCCTCATTCTGCTCGCCGCCGCTCCTGTATGGGCGCAGGGCACGCTGGCCGGACGCGTCACCGAAACCGGGACGGACTTCGCGCTTCCGGGCGTCAACGTCCTGATCGAAGGCACCACGCGCGGAACCGCAACGGATGCCGATGGCCGCTATCGCATTCCCGACATCAATCCCGGCACCTACACCATTCAGGTGTCCTACATCGGCTTCGAGACCAAGCGTTTCACCGGCATCCGCATCACCGGAGGAGAGACTACGACGCTCAACATCGACATCGCCGAGGCTGTGCTCTCGACCGAAGACGAAGTCGTCGTCGTGGGCGACCGACCGCTCGTCGAGATCGAAGCGGCCAACAGCAGCCAGCTCACGACGCGGCGCGAGATCGAAGCGTCACCGGTCCAGACGGTCCAAGACGTGGTCGCCAACCAGGCAGGCGTCACGCGCGACCCTACGGGCCTCTACATCCGCGGCGGACGGGCGCAAGAAACGGGCTTCGTGATCGATGGCGTATCGGCCAAGGACCCGCTGGCAGGAACGGGCTTCGGTGTCGAGATGGGGTCGAACTCGCTCGAATCGGTCGAAGTGACGACCGGCGGCGTCGGTGCCGAATACGGCGACGTTACCTCGGGCGTCGTCTCGGTCCAGACGCGCAGCGGGACGGACACATTCAGCGGCTCGTTCATGCACAAGCGCGACAACCTGGGCTTCAACGACGCGTGGGGGTCGACCTTCAATGATGACCGCTACGAGCTCTCGCTCGGAGGGCCCATCGTCAAGGGCAAGGTGCGCTTTTTCGCCTCGGGACAAGCGCAGTTCTCGGACACGTTCACCCGCGACTTCGCCGCCAACGACGTGCGATCGTCGCTCGTCGGCGACTTCTGGTCGCCGCGTCAAGACAACCGCTGGAGCGGGCTGGGCAAACTCGACTGGCAAATCCAGCAGGGCATGAAGCTGACGGGAGCCTACCAGCGCTCCATCGCCGTCAACCAGAACACGCGCTCACTTCAGATCACCGGAAACGAAGCCGTCTTCGGACCCGGATTCCAGTACGCATTTGCGCTCCAGCCCGACGAGGCCAACACGTACACGCACGACAACCTGCTGGGCTACCTCACCTTCAATCACGTGCCCAGCACGTCGTCGTTTTACCAGTTGACCGCGAGCCGCCTGTTCACACGCCTGCGCGCCGACGCCAATGGACGCGACTGGCGCCCGACCAACGTCAACCAGGAGCTGGATCCCGAGAGCATCGTCACCAACCCGATCGAAGTCGTCGCCGTGCCGACTGGCGACGGCAGCGAACCCCAGGTCGTTTTCGTCCTTCCCGGCCCCGGACTGGTCAACAATGGCGGACTGGCGACGCTCTTCCACGACCACTATGCCGAGCAGGTCACGCTCCGAGGCAGCTACACCCGCTTCTTCGGCGACCGCAACAACAGCCTCACACTCGGCCTCGACATCGACTTCAACGATTACCAGTGGATCGACATCGAGCGTCCGTGGGTGGGCGCGCCGATCGGAACGGGCGAGGACGCCGTGCGCACGAACCGGCTGGGCGAAAGTTCGGACATTTGGCAGGTCAACCCGCGACAGGGGGCGTTCTACGCGTCCCAGAAAATCCGCTACCGAGGGCTGATCGCGACCGTCGGCGCCCGGTTCGAAGGCTGGCAGCCCGGCACCTACGTCGACAACTTGATCGACGACGAGCGCGCGCCGATCCTCGAGCAGGTGCGCGAGAGCTACCGCAACGGCACGACGAACCTGCTGGGCAACCGGACCAAGTTCTACTTCCTACCCAAGCTCAACGTCTCGTTCCCCGTCACGGACAACCGCGTCCTCTACTTCAACTACGGACACGCGACCCAGCTTCCACACCCGACGTTCGTTTACGCCGGACTCGACCCCTTCTACCAAGATCAGAGCTTCTTTAGCGACCTGGGCAACCCGGACCTCGACCCCGAGCGCGACATCAGCTACGAGTTGGGACTGAAGAGTCAACTCACGCCCAACGACGTACTCGAAGTGACCGCGTTCTGGCGCGACAAGTACGACTTCATCACGGTCGAGAATCTCGTCATTCCCGATCCGTCGGGACGCGACGTGACCCGCGCCTTCCGCGTCAACGGCGACTTCGCCCGCGTGCGCGGTCTCGAAGCGACCTACATCAAGCGCATCACCCAGGCGTTCCGGGGCGAACTCAACGCGAGCTACAGCCGCGCGACCGGTCTCTCGTCGACCAACAACGACGCGATCCAGAGCTTCCTCGCCAACGGCGACATTCAGGACACCGCCGAAGCCCCGCTGGCTTGGGATCGGCCGTTCGACATCAAGATGAGCCTGTTCTACGACTACAACCGGTCGCGCCCGCTCCTTGGAGTGCCCGGCTTGAACCGGTTCTCGGCGTATCTACAAGGCACATTCCGCAGTGGTCAGCGCTTCACCCCTGCCCTGTTCGTCGGCTGCCAGCGCGATCCGATTACGGGCCAGGCTCTCTCCGATCCGTCGGGCGCTGTCGAACGGGACAACTGC
This sequence comes from Rhodothermales bacterium, assembly GCA_963815505.1. GTDB lineage: Bacteria > Bacteroidota > Rhodothermia > Rhodothermales > BA12 > CAXBBB01. The sequence continues at coordinate 20,103 of CAWFGU010000010.1, read as the reverse complement.
GCGTGGCGTCCGATCTACGAGACGGACAGCGATCCCCAGGCACGCTTTTCGGAAGTGGGCGATCCGTGGCTCAACTTCGACCTCAACCTCAAGCGACGCATAGCCATCGCCGGAAACGACTTGGTGCTGACGCTCGAAGTGTCGAACCTGCTCGACTCCAATCGTGGCCTCGTCATCAATCCCGTTACAGGGCAGGCTTATCCGCTACTCGACGAGAACTCGGACTTCACTGGCCTGCGTGGCGATCCCACGTATGACGTGACAGTCGGACGGCGCGACCCGCGCTACGAGGACCCGACCACGTCCGGTCTGCCGCCCTTCAACCCCGCTCGCTACCTGCCCGGACGCCAGTTCGTGTTTGGTGTCAGCTATACGTTTTAAGCGATGCGCTACCTGATTTTCCTCGCTCTGCTGCTGCCCAGCAGCGCCCTGGCCCAGTCGTTCGGAAGCGAACGGGCGGGCACATCGGGCTTCCAGATGCTGCTCATTCCGCCCGACGCTCGCTCGGCGGCGATGGGCGAGACCGTCGTGGCCAACGTGAACGACGCCAGCGCGTTGTTTTGGAACCCCGCCCTCGCCGCTCAACTCGGCGGTCCCAACGTGCTCGTTTCGCAGACGCAGTACTTCGTCGACACGCGCGTGGATTATGGTGCTCTCACGTTTCCCGTACGCCGGATCGGCATGACGATCGGCGTCAGCGCCCAACTGTTTACGTCGGGCGACATGGATGAAACGACCGAGTTGCAGGCAGCCGGCACGGGCCGCTCGTTTTCCTACGACGAGTTCGCCGCGGGTCTAACGATCGCGCAGCAGCTGTCGGATTTGTTCTCGTACGGCGTAACGGCCAAATACCTGCGGTCGTCGACGCTAGACGTGACGGCCGAAACCGGCGTCGTTGATCTGGGGGTGTTCTACCGCGTCGGATCGACCGGTGCGCAGATTGCCGTCGCCATCCGCAACTTCGGCGTCGACACCAACCCGAGCGGCAGTGTGACGCGCGAGACGCTCAACGGAACCGTGACCGAGGACGATTTCGAGAGCATCACGCCACCGACGACGTTCTTGCTCGGCATCACCTACGATGGATCGCGCCTCCTGGCCGATCGGATGGGGAAGCAGAGCGGTTTGCAACTGTCGGCCCAGCTCACCAACCCCAATGACAACGCCGAGCAGCTCAGCTTAGGCGCCGAGTTGACACTGGTGGGCGCTCTGATCCTGCGCTCGGGCTACCGCTTCGGTGTCGAAGAGCAGGTACTCCCCTCTCTCGGCGCCGGGCTGCGCTTGCCGCTTCCGGGCGCGCGCTCGGCCCGCTTCGATTACGGCTTCACCCGCCTGGACCGGCTCGGCGACGTGCACCGGATCTCGCTCAACCTCGGCCTCTGACATGCCACGCATCTTTCTCCTGCTGCTCCTGACCGCGAGCGCCTCCGGCTGCGACTTCCTGGGGTCCAAGGACGACCGGACGACCGACGAGATCTTCCAAGAAGGCCGCATCGAACCCGGCCTCGTCGACGAAGTCGCCTACGTCGCCCTTCCTACCTACGTCACCGGCGGCGACGGCGCCCCGCTCGATGCGCCTACCGATGTATTTGTGGGGTACGACGAGTTGATCTACGTCACCGACGCACGCGGCCTGCACGTGCTCGACCGCGCCGGACGCCCTCTCGGCTTCGAGCCACTCGCCCAAGCCACCAACGTCATGCAGGACCGTCGACTCCACGTCTACGTCACGAGCGTGCGCGACACGACCGTAGCCGACACGGCCTACACCTTGCCTGCCGTCTACCGCTTCTCGGGCCTGACCACCGGCGCGGCGCAGGTTGAGGACGTCATCGTGTTTCCGTTCGACGATCCGGTACGCAGCCTGTCGAACCAGCGCACGCCTGTCCGGTCGGACGAGCAGGTCCGCTTCACCGGTCTCGCCGTCCAGCCCGACAACAGCATCTACGTCAGCCGCCGAGGCCCCGACGTGCGCAGCCCGCGCCTGAACGCGTCGACGCTGACCTACGATGCCGTCGTCCTCTATGACCGAACCGGACGTCCCATCCGCACCGAAGGTTTGTCGGCTACGCAGCCCAGTCTTCGTAGCGCCATCAACCCCGCCGATGTAATCTCGCCCGTCGCGCCGCCGCAGCAGTTGTCGTTTCCTGCCAGCGCCGCAGGCCGTCTCTACCTCGCGCAACAGGGCGAGACGCGCTCACTCCGGTTCAGCGTGCTCGCTTTCGACATCACCGAGACGCTTGACGGCATCGACATTTCGCCGATCCCCGGCCTGCTGGGCGTCGTCGGCGACACGACCCGTGGGCGCGGATTTCTATTCGAGGAAGGCCGGTTCGCAGCGCCGAGCGACCTCGCCATCACGACGGACGGTACCAACTACCTGTTCGTCGTCGACTCGGCGCTAGACAGTTTGTACGCGTTTACGCTGAGCGGTATCGAGGGCGTGCAGCCTCCCGCAGGCGCCCAGGACAATCGCCCCGTCAACGTCAGCTTCGGTGGGAGCGGCGGGGGCGGACGGCAGTTTCGCAACCCGCAAGGGGTAGCCTACTTTCGTCAGACCGTCTTCGTCGCCGACACTGGCAACAACCGCATCAGCCGATTCCGCCTGACGACGGACTTTGAGTAGAACAGACGAAGAGTGTAGATTAGGCTAACATCAATCTGCTTAGTCATGCTTCGCATTGTCCCCTTCGCTCTGGCCGCTTCGATCTGGATTCTTCCATCGGCCGCAGGGCAAACCCTTCAGCCGTGGGACGAGGGCGCTTTGCTTCCCGTCTTGCTCTTGATCCTGAGTTTGGGATGCGCGGGCTTCTTCGCTGCCCGCTCACCGCAAAAAGCGACAACCGTTGCTGCGTGGTCGGCACTCGGCTTTGTAGCGGGTACCCTACTCTGGTTCGTCGGCTTTCTGCTGATCACAGGCTTTCGTCTCGACAGCCCCGAAGTCCTGCCATTTGCCACGGGCTTCGTCGCGTTCTGGAGCGTCTACGGCATGACCGCGTGGGCCGTCGCCTGGATCGGGCGAACCATTGGTGGGCGAAGGGTCGAGGCAACGGCCTAAACCGACGAGCGCCGCCCTCTCAGTCGAGAGGTGGCGCTCGTGAGATCCGGAAGATTCAGACCGGTCCGTACCTGGAAGTCAGTCGCTCAGACCGTAAGCCACTTTGACCTGCTCCCAATCGGACAGGTCGACGCTCTGATTCTTGCCGAGCGCGACGGTGGCGTCGAGCAGGACGACTTTGATGCGCCGATCGGGCAGCTGTGCGAGGTCGATCTGATCGGTCGATGCTTCGTAGAAAACCTCGAGCGTGCGCACGTCGAACGCATAACCCAGCGAGACGGTGTAGTCGACAGCCGCCAAGTCCTGCGAGTCGACGCCGTAGGTGTAGGGCATCGCGGTCCACGTATTCTGCTCGCGGAAGTAGGCCAGCACGACCCCGCCATCGACGATGTTGCCGGTCAAATCGGGCACGTCGTAGCTGACACTCGCCACCGATCCGCTGATGGCGGCGTCAGCCATGCGAAAGTCAGTGTTGAAGCTTACGATGACGGCGGACGGATCCTCGACGTAGGTCGTGTCGCAGGCGGCGAGCAGAAACGGGAGGATCAGTAGCGGGAGAACCGTAGAGAAGCGCAGCATGGCGTTGGAGGTGTGGACGAGGGTTGCCCATTTTCATCCAAAGCGCGTGCCCACTGCGGTTCGGCCAGCCGCCTAATCAGTCTCGGTAGATGCCCAACGTGAGTTCACCGTCGGTCGAAATCACGCCTCTATACATCCCAGACGTGTTGAACGGCATCGACACGTTGCCTTCGCGGTCCATCGCGATGATGCCGCCCGTACCGCCCAGGTCCGTCAGACGGCCGTGGATGACGGCGTTTGCGGATGCGGAAAGCGACAGTCCGGTGTAGCGCATCATGGACGCTACGTCGTGCGCGACGACGCCGCGGATGAAGTATTCGCCGTGTCCGGTCGCCGAGATGGCGGCGGTTTCGTTGTCGGCGTAGGTGCCCGCTCCGATGATCGGCGCATCGCCGACGCGGCCAAACTGCTTGGCTGTCATGCCTCCAGTACTCGTGCCCGCGGCCAAGTTGCCCATTCGGTCGAGCGCGACGGCACCGACCGTCCCCATGCGCTCGGCTCCGACCGAAAAGCTGTCGGGCAGCGCACCGGTCCGCATTCGGCGCTCCATCGCGCGGTCGAGCGACTGCTGCCGACGTGGCGTGACGAACATCGCGTTGTCGACAACCGGGATACCGATCGAGAGGGCGAACGCCTCGGCCCCGCTGCTCGCCATCATAACGTGCGGCGACTGCTCCATCACGGCACGCGCAAGCGCGATCGGTGACTCGACGGTCCGCACTCCGGCGACGGCTCCGGCGTCGAGGTCGGCTCCGCTCATGATCGACGCGTCGAGTTCGGCCACACCCTCTTCGGTCAGGACAGCACCGACGCCCGCGTTGAACAGCGGATCGGCCTCCATCGACTGAATCGCAGCGACCACAGCGTCCAGACTGCTTCCGCCCGATTCGAGGATGGCATGACCGGCACGCAGCGCGGTTTCGAGTGCCTGCTCGTAAGCCGCTTCGGTTTCGGGTGTCATGTTGTCGCGCGTAATCGTGCCCGCTCCGCCATGGATAGCAATGGCAATGGGGCCGTCCTGCGCGGCAGCGGTTGAGACAACGAACAGGAGAGCGAGGAGCAGCAAGCGCATGGCGGCGTGGGAAAGGTGAAGGGTCAAAGTAGCGAGCCGCCAGCGAACCAGCCACCTGTCCACCAAGCGAGGAACAGCGGTGACGCTTCCCGCTCACCTCATCGTTACTGCCACTGCCGACGGGAACTCGTATCCTTTTGATCCGAGTCGGCGCTCTTGTGTGACGGTTCGGCCCTCCCTCACGACCACCTACCCTTACGCTTGTGCTAGACAACGCCACGCTTCCCGGATCCATGCAATCGGATTCGACCACGCTTTCACCGCGACAGCAAACGCTCCGTGCGATGAGCGATGAGGACCTGATGGAGCAGTTTCAGGCCGGAACCGTCGAGGCGTTCAATCTGCTCGTCGACCGCTATTCGGAGCGCCTGATGCGCTACCTGTACGGCTTCTTAGGTGACGTGAAGCGATGCGAAGACCTGCTCCAAGAGACGTTCCTGCGCGTCCACCGCAACCGGCACAGCTACCAACGCATCGCCAAGTTCTCGACGTGGCTCTATACCATTGCGGGCAACCTCGCGCGGTCTGAGTATCGCAAACGCAAGCGTCGCCGGATGTACTCGCTCCAGTCGGTCAACCGCGACAACGAGGAGTACGAGATGGAAATCCCCGACGAGACGTTCTTGCCCGACAAGTCGGCTGAGCAGATGATCCAGGACAACTACATCCAGCAGGCGCTCAAAGAGATTCCGTCGACGTTCCGCGAAGTCGTCGTCCTACGCGACGTTCAGCAGCTCGCTTACGAGGAAATCGCCGAGATCACCGGACTGCCGATGGGCACGGTCAAGAGCCGCATCAATCGGGGACGGACCAAGCTCCAGGCGCTGCTCAAAGAGATCTACCCGTACAAGGAGCGTCCGGCTCAGATCGCCGAAGTCGAAGAGACGCCCGCTCCGGCGCCCTACACCATAGGCCAGGCCATCTGACCCTGCCTCCCTTCCCCGCGCGCGCCTTCCGAACCGTTCGGAGGGCGCGCGCGTCTGTTTGCGACACCCCTACTTCCGACTATGAACACCCTGGATTCCCTCGACGTGACCGGCAAGCGCGTCCTCGTCCGCGTCGACTTCAACGTGCCGCTCGACGGCAAGACGATCACCGACGACACGCGCATCACCGCTGCCCTTCCGACCATCACCCATCTGATTGGACGCGGCGCACGTGTCATCCTCGCCTCGCATCTGGGCCGCCCCAAAGGCCACGCCGACGATGCCTTCAGCCTCCGCCCCATCGCAGATCACCTGGGCACGCTCGTCGAAGCGCCGGTCAGTTTTAGCGACGCGACGATCGGCCCCGAAGCCGAAGCTGCCGCTTCCAAGCTGAAGGAAGGCGAGATCCTCGTGCTCGAAAACACGCGATTCTTGGCAGGCGAAACCAAGAACGCGGACGACGTAGCCGACGGCCTCGCCGCCCTCGCCGATGTGTACATCAACGACGCCTTCGGATCGGCCCACCGCGCCCACGCCTCGACCGACGGCGTCGCCCGACGCGTCCAGGAGAAAGCCGGTGGTTTGCTGCTCGCCAAGGAAGTCGAGTATCTGGGACAGCTGCTCGGCACGCCCGCCAAGCCGTTCGTCGCGATTCTGGGCGGAGCCAAGGTGTCGGACAAGATTGGCGTGATCCGCTCGCTCATGGGCACCGCCGATCAGATCCTGATCGGCGGCGCGATGAGCTACACGTTTTTAAAAGCGCTGGGCCACAACGTCGGCGCGAGCATGGTCGAGGAGGACAAACTCGGCTTGGCCAAGCAGCTGTTCGACGAAGCCGACGGGCGCATCGTCCTCCCTCGCGATCACATCGCCGCCGACGCGTTTTCCAACGAAGCTGCGACACAAATCGTCCAGGACGAAATCCCCGAAGGAACGATGGCGCTAGACATCGGCCCCGACACGATTGCCCGTTACGGCGATCTTATCCGCTCGGCAAAAACCGTCGTCTGGAACGGGCCGATGGGCGTGTTTGAGATGGAGACATTCAGCAAGGGCACGTTCGCCGTTGCCCAAGCGATGGCGGATGCTACCGCGAATGGCGCGTTAGCAGTCGTCGGGGGAGGCGATTCGGTTGCGGCCATCGTGCAGAGCGGCAAGGCCGACGAGGTCTCGCACGTGTCGACGGGCGGCGGGGCGATGCTCGAATTTCTCGAAGGCGTGACGCTGCCTGGAATAGAAGCGCTGGGATAGTGCGCTCGTAGCGACGGGGCATGCCCCGTCGCTACGAGGTCTGGTCCAACGTCAACACGACTTTGCCGACGTTTTTGCGCCCCTTGACGTAGGCGTGGGCCTCGGCCACGTCGGCGAGGGCGAACGTGCGGTCGACGACGGGGCGAAGCGCGCCGGTCGTGAATGCGGGCAGCACGTCGGATGCAAAGCTGCGCACGAGGGCGGCTTTGTAGGCCAAGTCGCGGCTGCGGAGGGTCGACGTGACCAGCGTGGCGCGCTTAGCGAACAGCTCGCGCAGGTCGAGCGCGTCGATGGAGGTGCCGCGCTCGTCGGACGTGCCCATAAGCCCGAGCACGATCCATCGTCCATCCTTTGCGAGCAGGCGGACGTGGTGTGCGGCGTAAGGAGCGCCGATAAAGTCGAGGATGACGCTAGCGCCCACTCCGCCCGTCGCCTCGAGGACACGGGTGGGCCAGCCCGAATCGTGGTAATCCGTCGCCGATTCAGCGCCCAACGCGCGGCAAGCGTCGTGCTTGGCGGGTGAGGCCGTCACGTGCGGGATCGCGCCGCGCAGCCGGGCCAACTGAATAGCCGCCGTTCCGACACCGCTCGCTCCGGCATGAATCAGCACGTGCTCTCCGGGCCGCACTCGCCCAATCACGTCGAGCGCTTGATGCGCCGTCAGAAACACTTCGGGAATAGCGGCGCCTTCGATCCAGCTCGCCTCGCGAGGCAGAGCGAACACGCTGCCAACGTGGACCGCGACGCGCTCGGCGTATCCACCGCCTGCCAGCAGCGCTCCGACGCGCTTTCCGATCCACTCCTCGGCGACGCCCTCCCCTACCGACACGACTTCTCCGACGGCTTCCAACCCCAGCACGTCCGATGCGCCCGGCGGCGGATCGTAGTGTCCGGCGGCTTGCAGTAAGTCAGCGCGGTTGACGGCTGTTGCACGTACGTCGATCAGCACCTCACCCGCTTTGGCGACGGGATCGGGACGATCGACAAATCGAAGTCGTTTCTCGGTTGCGATAACAGATTTCATCGGCGAAATGGAGTTGGGTCCGGTACCGGCGATCAGGCTCAGAGGCTCCGCGACCAATGGAAGCCGCCAAGTCGTCCGCAGCGAGGCGGGTTCGTGTTGCCCCTCTAGACGTGGTCTCGCCACGCCGTAGATTTGGGACCTCCCAAACCAGACTCGCCGAATGCTCCGCTTGCTATTTCTCGTTCTCCTCCTTCCGCTCGTCGCCCAGGCACAACCGACGCTGCTCGTCAACGCGACGATCTACACCGTCGATTCAGACGCACCTGTGGCCCAGGCGATGGCGTACGAGAACGGGCGCATCCTCGCCGTCGGAAGTGGAGCCGACCTGCGGGCCGCCCATCCGCGCGCTACGGTCATCGACGCTGGGGGCCGCACGGTTGTCCCCGGCTTGATCGACGCTCACGCGCACCTGATGAACCTGGGCGGTGCGCTGCTGTCTGCGGATCTGGTCGGCGCAGCGTCGCGAGCCGACGTGATAACTCGGCTCCAATCGTTCGCGCAGGGTTTGCCCGACGGCGCCTGGCTGACGGGACGTGGATGGGATCAGAACGACTGGCCGAACACGGACTTCCCGACAGCCGCCGATCTCGATGCTGCCTTTCCCGACCGTCCTGTCTGGCTGCAACGTATCGATGGCCACGCGGACTGGGCCAACTCTGCCGCCTTGCGCGCCGCCGGAATCGACCCGAACGCGATGGCCCCGGCTGATCCCGAGGGCGGATCCGTCCTTAAGGATGCACAAGGCCGACCGACCGGCGTGTTCATCGACAACGCAGCTGGCCTAGTCGGACGCGCGGTGCCCTCGCCTTCGATGGCCGAACAGACCGTCATGCTCGAACGCGCGCTCGCAGAGACCGCGCGCTACGGGCTAACGGGCATCCACGAAGCAGGCATCTCGCTGGGCACGATCCGGCTCTATCAGAACGCCATCGACGGTGGGCGTTTTCCGCTTCGTCTCTACGCGATGATCGGCGGCGAGGGGCTGACGATGGATCACTATTGCGATCAGGGATTGATGCCGGATTACGAGGGTCGCCTGTCGGTCCGCTCGCTCAAGCTCTACATGGACGGCGCGCTGGGTAGCCGAGGTGCGGCGATGATCGAACCCTATTCAGACGACGCGGCCAACCACGGACTGCTGCTGACCGCGCCCGACCGCTTCGCCGACATCGTAGCTCGGGCGATGGACTGCGGCCTGCAGGTCAACACGCACGCCATCGGCGACAGGGCCAACCGCATCGTGCTCGACACGTACGCGCAGATGATTCCGCAGGCGACGCAGAACGCCGGACGCCACCGCATCGAGCATGCCCAAGTGGTGGTATCGCCTGATGACATCGCCCGGTTTGCGCCGCTCGGCATCATCGCTTCGGTGCAGCCCACACACGCCACGAGCGACATGCCGTGGGCCGAAGCTCGTGTCGGGCCGGACCGCATACGGGGGGCTTACGCGTGGCGCAGTTTCCTCGATAGCGGCGCGCGCCTCGCTCTCGGGTCCGACTTCCCCGTCGAGCGCGTCGACCCGCTGCTCGGCTTCTACGCTTCGGTCACACGACAGGACGCGGATCAGATGCCCGAAGGCGGATGGTACCCCAGCCAGTCGCTCACGCGCGAAGAGGCGCTACGCGGCTTCACGCTCGACGCCGCCTACGCAGGATTCATGGAAGACGAAGTCGGCAGCCTCACGCCCGGCAAGCGCGCAGACTTCGTCGTCCTCTCGCGCGACATCATGACGGTCCCGACCAGCGAGATCCTGGGCGCCGAAGTGGTGGCGACCTACCTCGACGGCGAGGCGATCTACGGCAGCTTGTAGCTGCCATTACCCTACTGCTCGCATTTGTCACTGCGAGCGAAGCGCGGCTCTCCGAACGTACTTCCAAGGGCGCAGATCGCCGATCGCGCCGCCCCTCGCTCTGACATTGAATGCACTCCATAACGCGCTCTGATGCCCCACCCTGACCTCACCGTCCGCCACGCAGGCGGGAGCTATCCAGTCCGGTTCGCGCCACTGGCCAAGCTGGGCGAAGCCGCGCGCGGCGTAGGGCTGAGCGGGCGAGCGCTGATCGTCACCGATAGCAACGTCGGGCCGCTGTACGCGGATGCGGTTTCGGATTCGCTCAGAGCGTCGGGGTTTGAGCCGCACGTGATCACCCTTCCGGCAGGCGAAGCGAGCAAGTCGGTCGACCATCTGTCCGCTCTATACGACAGGGCGCTGACGTGGGGAGTCGAGCGGTCGACGCCCATCTTCGCGCTGGGCGGTGGTGTCGTCGGCGATCTGGCAGGCTTCCTGGCGGCGACGCTGCTGCGCGGCCTGCCGCTGGTGCAAGTCCCGACGACGAGCATCGCCCAGGTCGACAGCGCGATCGGCGGCAAAACGGGCATCAACCACGCCCAGGGCAAGAACCTGATCGGCGCGTTCTGGCCTCCCCGTTTGGTCTTCGCCGACACGGCCGCGCTAACGACGCTTCCGACGCGCGAGTGGACGAGCGGCCTGGCCGAAGCCGTCAAACACGCGCTCCTCGACGGCGGCGACCTCCTCAACGTGATCCTCGACAGCGGGGACGCACTTCTCGCCTGTGACCCGGCGACAGTGTCTCGCATCGTTCCTCAGGCAGCAGCAGTCAAAGTGGGCGTCGTGTCGGCGGATGAGCGCGAGTCGGGGCGGCGAGCGTTTCTGAATCTGGGCCACACGTTCGGACACGCGCTCGAAACCCGCTTAGGCTATGGAACGGTGACGCACGGCGAGGCGGTCGCCCTGGGCATGCGAGCGGCATCGTGGCTGTCGGAACGCCTCAACGAGCCGCTCGACCCGCGCGCCTGGCAAGCGCTCGATTTGCTTCCAACGCCCACACTTCCGTCTCTCGACGCGGCCGAACTGCTAGCGATCATGCGGCGAGACAAGAAGAGCAGCGAGGGTCGGATCCGGCTCGTGCTGCTGCGAGAGTTAGGCGATCCGTACCTCGCGAGCGACGTGCCGGACGCGCAAATCGCCGACGCATTTGCGACCGTTTTGCCCGCCTGAACCCGCAGATTTCGCCCTGTCCGTGCACACACGTCACAAACGAGGCACGTCGTTTGCCGCATCTTGGAGGCAGATCCACTGATACAGACGCGCGGCCACGAGGTCGCCCTCCACCCGACGCCCAACACATTTTGGCCAACCACACGCCGCAAGAAGCGCGCATCGTCAAGCTTCTGCGCAACAACGCCGACCGATCCTATTCCGCCCGCGACCTGGGCCGCAAACTCGGCATCAAAGACAACCGCGCCTTCCGCCGCTTCATGGCGGACCTCCACATCCTGACCAAGCGCGGCGAAGTCGTCCAGACCGATCAAACGTTCGCGTACGCGGGAAGCACGCTCGTCGAGACGCAGCCTCCCTCTTCCAAGCAGCCAAAGGCCGAAGCTCCAGTGGAAGCCGATGAACCCAGTGCTCCGGCTCAGACCGAAGCCGCTCCCGAGGCAAAGCCTGAACCTGCGCCCAAACCCAAGAGGTCGCACCGCGCCAAGAACACCATCGACTTGCGCAGCAAGCCGTCGAAGCGTGCCGATTCGGCGCAGCAAGAAACGCCTGAGGAGCCGACACAAGCCGACAAGGCAGCCCAACGGGACGCTACAACCGCCGAAAAGCCGTCGCCTACGCGTGCGCCTCGCAAGTCGAAGTCGCTGGCCGATCCGCCGTCCGAACCGATCTCCAAGAGCACGCCTAAGCCGGCGACCAACGAGAAAACGAATTCGCGGGGGTCGAATGACCGCAAGAGCAGCGACAAATCGAGCAGTCGGAAGCCGACCGTCCAGGACAAGAAGGAAGACGGCGCTACGGTCGGGCGGCTGACGGTTCATCCGAACGGCTTCGGCTTCGTGGCCGTCGACGGCTGGGAAGAGGACGGATTCGTCGGTGACCGCGACATGAACGGCGCGTTCGACGGCGACACGGTCGCGATCGAGAAACGCAAGGGCGGAGACCGCAGAGGCCGCGACTCCTATCGCATAGTGGACATTCGCGAGCGCGGGCGCAGCACGTTCGTCGGCACCCTCACGATCAAGGCTGGCAGCGCGACCGTCCAGCCCGACGACACGCGGGTTCCCTACACGTTTGAGGTGGCCAAGGGCGATCTGAACGGGGCAGAGAGCGGACAAAAAGTCATGATCCGCCTCAAACGCTTCACCAAGGGCATGAACGCGCCCGAAGGCGCCGTCGAGAGCATCCTGGGATCGGCCGACGACCCCAAGGTCCGCGTGATGGCGCTGGCGATGAGCCTGGGCGCGCGCGGCGACTTCTCGGACGAAGTCGTAGCCGAAGCCGAAGCCATTCCCGACCGCATCCCACGCAACGTCGTCAAGGCGCGGCGCGACCTGCGCAAGCACCGCATCTTTACGATCGATCCGGTCGACGCCAAGGACTTCGACGACGCGATCCACGTGACCGAACTGGACGGCGGAGATTTCGAAGTCGGCGTTCACATCGCCGACGTGTCGCACTACGTCACGCCCGGAAGCGAACTCGACAAGGAGGCCTACGAGAGGGGAACGAGCATCTACCTCGTCGACCGCGTCATTCCGATGCTACCCGAGCACCTGTCGAACGGCGTCTGCTCCCTGGTGCCCAAGCGCGACCGCTTGTCCTACTCGTGCATCATGCGCGTCACCGCCAGCGGAGAGGTTGCGAGTTGGGAGTTCGTAGAGACGGTCATCCACTCGCAGCAGCGCTTCTCGTACGAAGCCGCCCAGGCGATTCTGGACGGGCAGGCCAAGCACCGCTACTCGGACGATTTGCACCGCGCCAACGGACTAGCGCACGTGCTGACCAAGAAGCGGATGGCGAGCGGCTCGGTCGACTTCAACCTGCCCGAAGTCAAAATCGTGCTCGACGAGGACGGCAAAGTGTCGGGCGTGCGGCGCAAGGAGCGCATCGACACGAACCGACTCGTCGAGGAGTTCATGCTGCTCGCCAACCAGTGCGCTGCGCGCGAGGGAAGCAAAAAGCCGTTCATCTACCGCGTCCACGACAAGCCCGACCCCGAGCGGATGCAGGGGCTGGCCGACTACGTCAAGGCGTTCGGCTTCAAGCTGCCTCTGACCGGCGGCAACGTAGACTCGAGCGATCTCAACAAACTGCTCGCCCAAGTCGAAGGCTCTCCCGAGGCGCCCGTCATCACGACCGTCGCCCTGCGCGCGATGTCGAAGGCTGTCTATGGTCCGGAGCAACTGGGTCACTATGGGTTGGGCTTCGAGCACTACTCGCACTTCACCTCCCCCATCCGCCGCTACCCGGACATCATCGCCCACCGGCTGCTCAAGAGCTACACGTCGGGCGGAAAGGCCGCTGACAAAGACGAGTTGGCCGCAGACGGCAAGCACCTGTCCGAGCGCGAGAAAGCGGCGACGACGGCTGAGCGCGAATCGGTCAAGCTCAAACAGGTCGAGTATCTCGAGCAGCACCTGGGAGAGACATTCGACGGCGTCGTGAGCGGCGTCGCCAAGTTCGGCCTGTTCGTCGAGCTGTCCGCCGTCCTCGCCGAGGGTCTGGTGCCGATCCGCGACTTGCCCCGCGACCGGTGGGAGTTCGACGCCGACCGCCTCACGCTGACCGGCCAGAAGTCCAAGCGCCGCTTCCGCCCCGGCGATCAGCTCCGCGTGACCGTCGCCGCGGCCAACCCGCAGACGCGCGAAGTCGACCTGGTAATCGCCGACGAGTGAGTCTCCGGGAGATGCCGTTCGCCGCCAATCGTACATCCCGCCATGACCGCTCCATTCTCCCTCACCCTCTCGCTGGCCCGGTTGCGCGCGCTGCGGTGGCTGCGGCAGGAGCGGTCGTGGTGGGTCGGAGCGCTCAAGGTGCTGTTCGGATTGTACATCGCGTTCCTGCTCGTCTTTTTTGGGCTGCAGGCCAGAGCGGCGGTGTTTCTGTACGCCGATCAGGCCGACCCGCTGGGTCTGATCCACGCCCATGTCGCGTCAGCCTGGGGCGGGCTGTTCGTGCTCCGCTACCTGACCCAGTCCGGACTGGCGGGGAGCCTGCCGCCTTACCTCATGCTGCCGGTCGACCGAGGCGCTCTGCTGCGGCGGATGATGGCGCTCGACCTCGTCAACCTGCACACGCTGATGCCGATGCTGTTCGTCGGAGCGTTTGCCGTCTCGTCGCTGGCGGAGCCCTTCGGAGCGGGAACGGCCGTCGCGTGGGGACTGGTGCTGGCGCTGTCGCTCGTCTGCGCCGACCTGCTGTGCCGGTGGCTGCGGCTGCGTCCGTGGCGCTACCGGGAAGTGCGATGGGCGCTGATCGGTGTCGGATCGGTCGTAGCCATAGATCTGCTGACGACGCAACTGCTGCCCCGACTCATCGAGATCCAACTCGACGCGACGCTCTTCGGAAGCCTGGCGCCACTGGCCGGCTTGGCGACAGCCACGGTCCTCCTGTTTCTGGCGGTGACGCGTGCGCAGCACGACGCGCTCCTCAATCCCGAAGCGATGCGCCCGCGCGCGCTGTCGCTGGGTCGGTTCGTAGCGGGGCGCCCGGTTCGGTCGGCGGTGCGGCTCGAACTGCTGCTGATCGTCCGGCACCGGCGGACGCGGCAGTTGATGCTGATGTCCGTAGTGTTCGCGCTCCTATACCCACTCCTTCTGGGAAGCGAAGGGAGCGTGACGCTCAACTTCTTTCTCGGGTTCATCGCGTCGGGAGCGCTGGCGTTCAACTATGGGCCGATGATGTTCGGCTGGGAAGGGCGAGCGTTCGATGGACTGATGGTGCGTCCGCTGTCGGCTCGGCACGTCGTCTCGGCCAAACTGGTGCTGCTCGTGGGCTGCGTCATGGGAACTGCGTGCGTCGCCCTCTCCCTGTTCGGCCTGCTGCGCCCGCAGCTGATGCTACCGACGCTGGCGGCTGGGCTGTACGTCGCCGGAGTCGGCGCGCCACTGACGATCGCCGTCGCCCTGACCAACCGAATTGCGGTCGACCTGTCGGGCAGTATGTTTTTCAACTATCAGGGCATCAGCGGAAAGCAGATGCTGGGCGGGTTGCTGATGGGCCTTCCCGCCTTCGCTGCTGTGTTCGTGTGGGGCACGTGGGGGATGTGGGCTGCGGCTGGAGCCGGAGTGGTGAGCCTTCTGCTGATGCCGCTGTGGGTGCACCTGCTGACGCTGGGGTTCGAGCGTGTCCGGCGCCCGATGGCGGCATCGTTTCGAGCGACGGTGTAACCTGCTCACCGTAGTTTGGGCCGATGGACATTCAGATCGACGCGCTGCGCAAAGCCTACGGACCGTTCGAGTTGTCTATCCCCGCGCTCGACATTCCGACTGGGCAGTGCGTCGGCATCGTCGGCAACAACGGAGCCGGGAAGACGACCCTGCTGCGCTGCCTGCTCGACCTGACCGAACCCGACAGCGGGCACGTGCGCATCGGCTCGCACAACGTCGGACGCGACGACGGATGGAAGGCCAGCGTCGGCGCGTTTCTCGACAGCCGCTTTCTGTTCGACTTCCTGCGCCCCGTCGAGTATTTCCGCTATGTCGGCAGCCTATACGGACGCTCGTCGGCCGAGGTCGACACGCTCGTCGGCTTCTACGGCGCCTTACTGGGACCCGACCTGACAGCTTCGAACGCTCCGCTCATCCGCGACCTTTCGACCGGCAACGCGCGCAAAGTCGGACTGATCGGCGCCCTACTGTCCGGGCCGAGCGTGATCGTACTCGACGAGCCGTTCGCCACACTCGACCCACGCGCCCAACTGCGACTGCGCGACGTGCTACTGCAGCAGACGCGCGACCTGGGCACCACGCTGATCTTGTCATCGCACAACCTGCTGCACGTGGCCGAAATCTGCGACCGCATCCTGGTGATCCACGGCGGCCGGGTCGCGCGCGATTTCGCCCCCGACGCGGCCAGCCTAAGCGACCTCGAAGCCTTCTTCGGCGACGATGCGTCAGCTGCGGACGCTCAATCGGCGCGCGAGATGTGAAGCCGACGGGAACGCGGCGGTGTAACGCCTTACCTTCCGAGCTATTCTCTCCTCTCACTCGCCTCCGTCCCCCTTGGCAACGATCTCACAAGAAGAACGCGGCACCTGGAATTCCAAACTGGGCTTCGTGCTCGCCGCGTCCGGTTCGGCGATTGGGCTGGGCAACATCGTGTTCTTCGCTTCGAACGCCTACCAGTATGGCGGCGGCGCCTTCTATGTGCCCTACTTCGTGGCGCTGTTTGCGCTGGGCATCCCCGTCATGATCGTCGAGTTCGGCCTGGGCGCGACGACGCGGAGGGCGCTGCCTCAGGCGCTGTCGGCGGTTGCGGGTAAGCGGGGCGAGTTCGTCGGGTGGTGGAGTTTGTCGTGCGCGCTGCTGATTACGATGTACTACGTCGCTCTGCTGGGCTGGGCGCTGGGCATGATGGTCGGCGCGCTGGGCGGGCTGTTCGAGCCCGGAGCGACCGCACCGTTCGCGCCGTTCCTGGAGCCCAGTGCGGGCGTGAGTTCGACGGTCTACTTCTTCGACATGATCTCGTCGTACTGGCCGATGCTGGCCGTCTTGGTCATCTGGGCGATGAACGGGCTGATCCTCGCCAAGGGAACGACGACCATTGAGAAGGCGGTCCGCATTTTCGTGCCGCTGATGTGGCTGTTCATGATCGGCCTGATCGTGCTGGCGCTCACGCGCGAGGGTGGATGGGACGGCGTACTCTACCTGTTCACGCCCGACTTCGCAGGCGTTACCGACCCGGCTGTCTGGAAGGGCGCATTCGCGCAGATGTTCTTCTCGCTCTCGCTGGGCCTGGGCACGATGACGGCCTACGCCAGCTACCTGCCGAAGAAATCGGACGTGGTCAACAACTCGCTACTGGTGTCGTTCATGAACTGCGGCTTCGAGTACCTGGCGGGCGTCGCCATCTTCGGGCTGCTGTTCGCGTTCGCGCTCAACCCCGTCGGAGGCACGCTCACGCTGAGCTTCTTCGTCATCCCCCAGGGCATCGCCGAGTTCGGAGCGTTCGCCAAAATCCTGGGCTTTGCCTTCTTCTTCCTGATGGTCGTCGCGGGTCTCACGTCGAGCGTGTCGCTCATCGAAGGTCCGGCGTCGGCGCTGCGCGACAAGCTGGGCTGCTCGCGGGCCAAGGCGCTTGCCATCGTGTTCATCCCCGGCGCGCTGGGATCGCTGGCCTACACGATGCCGACGATCATCGACCCCGGACTGGGCGGCAACGGCACGCTGGGCCTGTCGCTGCTCGACATCATGGACCACTGGGTCAACACGTACAGCCTGCTCACGGTCGGATTGCTCGAGGTGATTTTCGTCGGCTGGGTATTGGGGGCGAGCAAGTTGCGCAAAGCCGTCAACCTGAACACCAAGATTCCGCTGGGTCCGTGGTTCGACGTGCTGCTCAAGTATGTGGCGCCCGGAATGTTGGGCTTCGTGCTGATCTGGAGCATCGTCGAGGAGTTCGGCAGCGACCTGTTCGGATCGGGCATCCCGCTCGGCAGCTTCGACTGGCTGCCCCTCGCCGTGCCGCTGTTCTGGCTCGGCTTCACGCTGATCGGCGCCGCCTACCTGACGTACGGACGCCCGACGCCTCCGCCGCCGTCTCCTTTCGACGCCATGTCCGACGACGCGCCCGCCTCCGCCCTCTGATCCGATGCGATACACTTTCCTACTGCTAGTCGCCCTCTTCGCGATTTCGAGCGCACAGGCCCAGTTCATCGACGGCACCGTCGTCCCCGGCGGTGAGACGCTGACGATCCTCGCTCCTCCCGGCGCAAACGACACGCTGGACGTGCTCTACCGTCCCGGTGCCACGGCTCTTGTTTCCGAAGAAATCGTGCTGCGCAACTCGTCCGACGCGTCGTGGACGTGGCAGCCGCAGCGAGCGGGCGTCGTCCGGCTCCGCTCGGCTGGGATCACACAGAACGTGTCGGTGCGCTACCAGGCGTTTCCCGTCGGCGGAGTGATCGTAATGCTGCTGGCCGGTCTCGTCCTCTTCGGCGGCATCGTCGTGGCGATGCGCACGCTGATGCGCGACTGACCGCTCCCCTGCACTGGCGACCTCTCCAAGCGACGCACGCGGCAAGTGAAACTCCAAGTCGTCTTGGGTACGGCGGCGGTAGACTCTTAGACTCACCTGATCCGGCACATCTGCTCTGCCGCTATCGGTGTCCTCTTGGCTTGCACGATCTCCGGCACTCTCTCTCCCGCAAGATGATGCGTCCTGTCCTTGTCCTGCTGCTCGCGTTGACCACGTGGCCCGCATGGGCGCAGACGGACGGATGCGCCGTGGTAATCCGTGCCGATGCGTGCACCCAAGCTTCCGTACGGGCGACGCTTGTGTCGCCCAGTTTTGCGGCGACGACAAACGCGGACAACGCAAGCGTCATCCCCACGATGCGGATGGACGAATCAGACTGGAAGTGGGCCGATGATGCGTGGTGGGGCCGCGACAAGGCGCTGCATTTCACCGTCAGTTTCCTGCTGACGACGAACGGGCAGTACGTGCTCGTCAACAAGTTGGAGGCGAGCGAGCGAGCGGCGCTTCCTGTTTCGGCGGGAGGTGCACTGGCCGTCGGAATAGTCAAAGAGGTGTGGGACGCGCGGAGAGTTAACGGATCCGGATTCAGCGTGCGCGATTTGGCGTGGGACGTAGCCGGAATCGGTGCCGCCGCCCTGCTCGTGGCGTTGTAGCTTGACCGGCGACCTTCCACCACTCGGACCCTCGGCTCGCCATGCGTCAATATCAGGAATACTGCGGCATCTTCGGCGCCTTCAACACGAGCCAGGCCGCCCGGCTGACGTACTACGGCCTGCACGCGCTCCAGCATCGGGGTCAGGAATCGTCCGGCATCGTCACCTCACGCTACGACGCCGTCCGGCAGCGCGACACGATGAACGTCCACAAGGACTTCGGGCTCGTCCTCGACGTGTTCGACGACGCGCGCCTGTTCGAAACGACGCTGGTCGGCAGCAGCGCCATCGGCCACAACCGATACTCCACGAGCGGAGCCGCCGACAACAAGGTCAACATCCAGCCGTTTGTCGTCCACGACAAGACCGGCAACGTCGCCCTGGCGCACAACGGCAACATCAGCAACGCCGCCGAACTGCGCAGGTCGTTTTCGGAGCGCGGAACGCTGTTTCAGTCGACCGCCGACAGCGAACTGATCCTCCACCTGATCGCCCAGAGCAGGCGCACGCGTAGGGTCGACCAGGTAATCGACGCGCTGGGACAGGTCGAAGGCGCGTTCTCGCTGTCGATCCTGACCGACGACGCGCTGATCGCCGTGCGCGACCCCAATGGCTTCCGTCCGCTCGCACTCGGACGCGTGATGAACTCGGACGGCACGTGGGGCTACTGCGTCGCCAGCGAGACGTGCGCGTTCGACCTGATCGAAGCCGAGTACCTGCGCGACATCCGGCCGGGCGAGATCCTGATCATCGACGCTGAGGGCTGCAAGACGGGCGAGTTCCACTCAGAGCAGCTGAGCCAGCGCTTCGGTGTGAGCCATTGCGTGTTCGAGTACGTCTACTTCGCCCGCCCCGACAGCAAGGTCTTCGGCGAGAACGTCGACAAGGTGCGCCGCAAGATCGGCAAGGCGCTGGCGCATGACGCGCCCGTTCCCGCCGCCCCCGAAGGCGACAAGCGTCCCATCGTGATCGCGGTCCCGGACAGCAGCAACACGGCCGCCATCGGCTACGTCGACGAGTGCCTCAAGCTGGGCCACGACTGCCGCTTCGAGATCGGCCTGATCCGCAATCACTACGTCGGGCGGACGTTTATCTCGCCGGGCCAGAGTAACCGCGAGCTTGAAGTGCGGCGCAAGTTCAACACCGTCGACGGCGTGCTCAAAGACCGCATCGTCGTCATGCTCGACGACTCCATCGTACGCGGCACGACGGCGCAGCAACTCGTCAAGATGGTCCGCAAAGCCGGAGCCAAAGAGGTGCATTTCCGCGTCGCCAGCCCGCCCGTCAAAGCGCCGTGCTTCTACGGCATGGACTTCCCCAGCTACGACGAACTGCTCGTCAACCAGTTCGACGGCATCCCAGACATCGAAGCGTGGCTCGGCGTCGACTCGCTCGCCTACGTGTCGGTCGACAGCATGATGAAGGCCGTCCACACCGCCAATCCCGAGGCGCAAGGGCTTTTGCAACGCGTGCTTCTCGGGCGAATACCCCGTCCCTGTCGCGACCGAGGAGGTCACGAAGGAGATGCACGAGTGGA
>CAWFGU010000009.1:0-52371 GCA_963815505.1 Rhodothermales bacterium | reverse complement strand
ACGCATAACACCGATTCTGGCTTTGATAGCTGGAATCGGTTTTTTGCTTTCTCAGGCTTCCGTTCGGTGGGACTATTTGCGGTAGCGCGCGATCAGCGCATCGACGCGCGACTCGCTCAGCGGTAGGTCAGGAGACGTTGGCGCGGGAGCGGCAGCCGATTGCGCGGTGACTTGGCTTTTCGCTGGCTCATGCAGTGTCCGTTTGTGAGCTGACGGATTGTCGTCTCGAACCGGGTTTCCGCTGCGAGCAAGCAGGCGCGCTTCGATCTTCTCGATCCACGATCCCTCGCTGGTGGGCATGGCGGTCGCGCGTGGAGAGGAAGCAGGGGCGGAGCGAGTCGGTTGTGGGGCCGAACGGCGGGCAGAGCGGCGAGGAGCTGAAGGGTCGGCTTTTGGGGCTTCGCGCACGCCCCAGGCAACGCGCTTGATGTGGATGAGGTGGAGAGGCGACAGGTTGTCGCTCGTGATCGAGCCGCCGACCGTTCCGGGTCCCAACGTCATGGCGGGAAACAGGTCGGTCGTGTAGCCGACCGATCCCAGCGCCGTCGTGGTGTTGACGACGATGCGCATGGCGGGCTTTTGGAGCGCGAACTGCTCGGCGACCGTTTCGGACGTGCAGTGCAATCCCAGCGTGTGACCGATGCCGCCGAAGTGGAGAATCTGGACGCACCTGTCGCAGCCCGCCTGCCAGCCGTCGGCGTGGTAGAAGCTCAGAATCGGCGAGAGCGTCTCCATCGACAGCGGCTCGCCCTTACCGACCTCGTCGACTTCGGCGATCAGGGCGCGCGCCGAGTCGGGCACGCGGAAACCGGCCTCTCGTGCGATCCAGGCAGGCGACTTACCGACCTGGTCGGCGTTGAATCGGCCGTTCGAGTAGACGAACCGGCGCAGCTTTTCTATTTCGTCCGGCGAGCAGACGTGACCTCCACGCTCGGCCATCGCGGCCAGCAGCTTGCGCGAGATCGGCGCGTCGCCGACGACGCTGCGCTCGGTCGAGCAGAGCGTTCCCCAGTCGAACGACGTGCCGGTCAGGATGTGCTCGGCGGCGGCCTCCACATCCGCGCTGCGGTCGACGAACACCGGCACGTTGCCGCTGCCGACGCCGTACGCCGGTTTGCCTTTTTGGTAGGCCGCCTTGACCATCGCGCTTCCACCAGTCGCGAGGATGACGCTCGTCAGATCGTGGTCGAGCAGCGCGTTGGTTCCTGCGATGGTGACGGGTGACAGGCAGCCCAGCAAGCCCTGCGGCGCTCCCGCTTTGTAGGCGGCATCGGCAACGACGCGTAGGGCAGCCGCCGAGCACTCGGCAGCGCGCGGGTGCGGGCTCATCACGATGCCGCAGCGTGCCTTGACCGAGAGGATCGCCTTGTACATCGCTGTCGATGTGGGATTGGTCGAGGGCACGAGGGCAGCGACGACCCCCATCGGATGGGCGACTTCCCAGATCGACTCGCCCTTCCTGACGATGCCCGCCGTCTTCATTCCGTCCATCCGCTCATGCAGCGTCTGGGTCGCGAACAGGTTCTTGGCCGTCTTGCTGTCGACGCGTCCGAATCCGGTTTCTTCGCATGCGTGGCGGGCGAGCGGTTCGGCCTGTCCTGCTCCGGCGTCGACCATCGCCTTGACGATTCGGTCGACCGTCGCCTGGTCGGCCGTCTTGAACTGCTGCTGTGCCGCGTGTGCGGCGGTGACGAGCGAGCGAGCGTTCTGAATCGAGGTAAGGTCGGCGTCCATCGGCGTAGTCGGGTTGGTCGTCCAAGATAGCCTCAGGCTTTTCGACGCGCGAACGATTCCGAGAGGGGGGCTATGTAACAGCGGCCCTACCTGGGTTTGTCGGCGCCTTCGGGGAGGCCAGCGTACCACTCGGCATAGGGCGTGTTTTTGGGCGCATGGCGGTTGTAGTCGGGCGCGCCATCGGTCCACCACGCCGGACCGCGCTCGCCGAGCGCCACTTTTGCGTCGTGAACCCGGCTACGGGCTTCTTTTTCGGCCGCCTCGTCGTTTGCGCGCTTGGCCGTTCCCACGTCGCGGCGCGCGGTCATCAGCTCTTTGGTCAAGCGCTTGCGCTCGTCTTCGGGTAGGTCGGGGTTGGTGGTGCGCCACAGAATGCCGTTGTGGGCGAAGTAGCGTCCGTCGGGAGTCGTGGGGTAGTGCATGGGTGGGCAACGGGCGACCGGCGCACAGGCGCCCTCCAACCTGACAGGATGTGGAAACCTGTCAGGTTGGGCGAGCCTCTCACTTAGAAACGACGATGCGCTGCATCTTGACGGTGCCCTCGAACGTGAGCCGAACGAGGTAGACGCCGCTCGCCATGCGTCCGCCGTCGAGGTCGAGCGTGTGGACGCGTCCGGCCTGCAACTGCTCGTCGGCGAGGACAGAGACGAGTCTGCCCGTTACGTCGAACTGTTCGGCGCGGGCGTGCCCGTCACGCGGGAGGGTGAAGTCAATTTGGGCACGCGTGAGCATCGGGTTGGGCCACGGCTGCGCTAGACGGCGTCATGAACTAGCGGATGTAGCGACGGCGTTGCAGCGTGATGAACCGCACACCGTATCCATCCGACACTTCGGACGACGAATGGGCCTTCCTGCCCCCTTACCTCACGCTCATGCGCGAAGACGCGCCGCAGCGCGAGCACTCCATGCGCGAAGTGTTCGACGCGCTGCGCTACGTCGTCCGCGGTGGAAGCGCCTGGCGCATGATCCCCAATGACTTGCCGCACTGGTATGCCGTCCACCAGTAAACCCAGCGCTGGATCAAAGCGGGCGTTTTCGATGCCCATGTCGAGTCGCTCTGCACCGAGGGGCAAGAGCAGACGAGCGGGTCGGTCGAGCTGGCCTACGTGGACCAAGGTTACACATGCGAGCGCGCTGCCGATGCGGCGCAGTCGGTGGAGATTGAGCTATGCGTGGTCAAACTCGATGAGGCCAAGCGCGGGTTTGTGCTGCTGCCGCGCCGGTGGGTAGTCGAACGCAGTTTTGGGTAGACGACGAAGTTCAGGCGGCTGGTGCGTGACTACGAGCGTTTGCCAGAGACGCTGGCGGGGCTGCACGTGGTGGCGTTCGCCTGCCTCATGCTCGCGCGAGCGGCCGCTTTGCTGGCTCAAAGTCCATGACACCGTCTAGGCCAGCCCCTGCCGGTTTATTCCGATCTAACCCAAAAAAACTGTGTGAAGCTATCTCATTTGCGTACAGAGACTTATCCATCGTTCGCCTCGATCTCCGCGATGCGTGCCCGTACGTCGGCGACTGAGCGGTCGTCGCCCAGTTCGCCCCAGATTTGGGCGGCTTCGCGCAGGTCGGGCAGCGACTCGGACGCGCGGCCCGACACCATCCGTAGTCCGCTGCGGTCCCAGAGGGTACGGGCGTGGAAGTTGGGATCGCGCGCGATGGCGTCGTCGGCGCGGGTGCGGCGGACTACGTCGGCAAAATCGGCTTCGGCCCGGTCGTAGCGTTCGAACTGTCCATGGACGCGCGCGCGGACGCGAAGGTAGTCGCGGGTGCGGCTGTGGTTTAGTCCGAAACGGGCTTCGCTCAGGGCGACGGCGCGGTTTAGATCGGCGACGGCGCCCCGGTAGTCGTTCTGCATGGCGCGCAGCCGCCCGCGCGTGCGGTAGGTCGAGGCTACGTCGGCGTGGTCGGCTCCGAGTGCCTGGATCTGCCGAGCGAGCACGTCGTCGAGCGTTGGGCCTGCGGCGGCGAGGTCGGCGGGCGTGCCACTGCGCATCCGGTTGCGGACGACGTAGAACAGCGCCTGCATCGTCTTACGATGTGCGGTACCGGACGTGCGTTCGTACATCGCGGCGCTGGCAACCAGCATCGAATCGGCGAGTGCGTACTCGCGCGCCAGCATCCGATTGGCTCCCAGGTTGAGTAGGCTCGCCGCGATCAGCGGATGGTCGCCGTCGTACAGTCGCTGGCGCATGGCGAGTGCGGCGCGGTTATAGGCGTACGCCGAGTCTTGCTCGCTCATCGAACCGAATGCGTAGCCGATGTTGTTGAGCGCCGTCGACGTGTGCTCGTTGACCGGGCCGTGCACCTCGTTCCAGATGGCGACGGCATCGCGGAGCAGCGGCAGGCTCTCGTCCGGGCGGCCTAGCTCGACTAGGATCAGGCCGTTCTGGTTGTACGCACGCCCCATCGCGTCGCTGACCGGGCTGCTCATCCGCTCGTGCTGGTCGCGGTACGCGGCGAAGAGTGTTTCGGCGGCAGCGTAATCGCTCTGTTCGAGGGCCAGCATGCCCAACTCATTGTAGCTCTGCGCCAGGTCGGAGTGAGGTGCGTCCAGTCGTGCGCGGAGGACGGCGTGCGCTCTGTGCAGCGCCGATTCGGCGTCGTCGAGAGCGTCCAGCGTTCAGGAGGGCGGCTCCCATCTGCCGTGTCGCGCGCGCCGTGGCGAGGTCGTCGGGGCCGAGCGCCTCGGTCAGCGTGGCGACGGCGCGGCGGTGCTGCCCGAGAGCGGCGTCGTAATCGCCCAGCGCCACGAACATGCGTCCCAACTCGGACTGCATCTCGGCGCGCACTTGGGGCTGACCGGCCAGCAGCGTGTCGATGCGCCCGGCTCCGCGCGTGAGCAGGTCGCGCGCCGTGATCTCGCTCGCGCCCTCGCGCCTCGGGTCGGCGTCGTCGAACAGGCTCGAGAGGAAGCGGCTCACTTCGGCGGATTTGTCGCGCTCCAGCGTCGCCGTTGCCAGCGCATCGGTCAACCGTCCCTGCCGCTCGACCAGCGCGCCGACGAACCCCAGCGTCGCCGCCAGCGCGACGGTCGCGAAGCGCCATTCCGGCCCTGTTGCGCCGCGCGAACGTCCGTGCGCGATACCTCCTCGACGGTGGGCGCGCACGAACGGTCAGCCCGCCGAGATGGCGCCCGAGATCGTCGGCGAGCGCCTGGGCCGATTCGTATCGGTGACTCGATTCCCGAGCGGCGGCACGGCGGCAGATGGCGTCCAGGTTGCCTCTGAGCCGAGCGCGCAGCCGCTTGGCCGATGTGGCGCGCGCGTGGGCTGCGTCATCGGTGACCAGGTTCGAGGGGCGCGGTGCCTCTATGGTCAGAACCGACTGCTCGAGGGCATGACGGTCGGATGCGGTGTGCGGACGTGCGCCGCAGACGAGTTCGTAGAGCAACACGCCCAGCGCGTACACGTCTGACTGAGTCGTCGCCTGATCGCCTCGTATCTGTTCGGGCGCCGCGTACGACGGTGTCAGCGGGACCGCGTGCTGCGTAATCGCCTCGTCTTCTCCCTCGACAAGCATCGCCACGCCGAAGTCGAGCAGTTTGGGCACCCCATCGACCGTAACGAGCACGTTGGGCGGCTTCAAGTCGCGGTGGACGACGAGCCGACCGTGCGCGTGGGCGACAGCGTGACACACGCTCTGAAACAACGCGATGCGCTGCCGGAGCGTCAGGCCGCGGGCGTCGGCCCAGTCGGTGATCGGTTGCCCGTCGACGAACTCCATCACCAGAAACGGATCTCCGCTCTCGGTCCTACCGCCGTCGATTACGCGAGCCACGTTGGGGTGCTCGATCCGGGCGAGCAAGCGGCGTTCGCGCTCGAATCGCCGCTGCGCGTCGAGCGATGCGGACAGGCGGACGAACTTGACGGCGGCGCGCTGCTCGTAGGTGGCGTCCGCACGGTGAGCCGCGTAGACGACGCCCATGCCTCCCTCGCCGAGCACGTGGTCGAGGTGCCACGCTCCGACCTGTTGCCCTGCCTTGCTCCGCGCGTCTTCGCCAAGCGTCGCCGACGCCTCGAGTCGCGGCAACTCGCTGGCCAACTCGTCGAGATGGTCGGAATCGAGACGCCGAGAGGACGTCGCGCACCAGGCGAGCGAGCGCGGCATCTTCGATGGTCGAAAGGCGCTCGTCCCGCTCGGCTGAAGTCAAGTCGATCAGATCGTCGACCAAACCGTCGACTTCGGCGAATCGGTCGAGAAGGGCGGGGGCGTGCGTCATCGGAGTGGCGTTTTTCCTGGATATGCGTCGCGGAGCGCCAGAGTGCGACATCGAACCGGTTTGGTGTCAGACGGGATCGGAGAGAAGGACGGAGAGGTAGCCGCGCGCTTTGAGCCAGTCGCGCTGGACGGTCCGCGCGGACTGGTCGAGAGCGTGGGCGGTTTCCTTATTGTCCAGGCCTCCAAAAAACCGGCACTCGACGACGCGAGCGAGCCTCGAGTCGTGCGCTTCGAGGCGCGACAGAACGGTGTCGATGGTGAGTGCGAGGTCGAGCGACGTGCGGCGGCCGGGGTCGGCAATCGTCGCCAGGTCATCCATGCGTGCCGGTGCGATGCCTCCTCCGCGTTTGTCGCGGTTGCGGCGGCGGGCGTAGTCGATGAGTACCTGCCGCATCACGCGTGCCGAGATGCCCACGAAGTGAGCGCGCGTGTTGTCGTCGGCCTGGTTCTGGTCGACGAGGCGGACGTAGGCTTCGTGGACGAGGTCTGTCGTGGAGAACGTGTGGTCGTCGCGCTCCTGGCGCAGGTAAGTGCTGGCGATGCGGCGGAGCGTGTCGTAGACGGCAGGCGTGAGCGACTGAACCGCGGCAGAGTCGCCTGCCTGCGCGGCTAGAACGAGGCGCGTCGTGTCGTCGACGGTGAGGGGGACGGTCATGATGGTGGCGGTGGTGGGACGGGCCAAACTACGGGCCGCTCACCCGATGCGGCCGATGCGGCCCGGTGCTCAGTCGATCAGCGCCTTAAAAGAGTGCTGTGATGTCGAGCGGCGGAAGGTCGGGAAGCAGCGCGGGAACGAGCGGACGATCCGACGTAGCCGAGAAGCGCTCGACGGTGCGATAGCCGTCGCCTTCGGGGTCGTGCGCCGTTTCGATCCATCGGCCCTGTATGCTTACGATCCACACATGGGGAATGCCCGCGGCGGCGTAGCGGGGCCGCTTCACGTCACGGTCCGTCCGCAACGTCGTGTCGGCGACTTCGACGATCAGAAGTGCGTCCTCGGCGATTGGATGTCGGCCCGCATCGGCGTAAGCAGCATGTAGGACGGCGACGGCGATGTCGGGTTTGGCCTCCGAACGGTCGTCGAGACGCACGGAGTTGTGCACGCTTACGTGATAGGCGCTCAGGCCGACGTGCCGAGAGAGGAAGGTGGCGAGCCGGTTCGTGACGATCAGATGGGGCGTTCCGAGGGCGGTCATAGGCAGGAGGCAACCATCGAGCAACTCGACTCGCTCGTCCTCGCGGAAGATGCCCGCTTTGGCCATCGCGTGATAGTCGTCGACCGTTACCGGGCGCAGGGCGATGGGCAGCGGAGCGACAGGAGTGGAGGCGTCGAACGGAGGCATGAGGAAGAGGCGAAGCTGCCGAGCATACACAGACGATCAGCGTTCGAGGTTTACTCGGCGATCCAACCTATCGGCATTCGTCGCTGACGACCTCGCCGCGCGCGATCACGTGGCAGACGTGGCTGGTGTACTCGAAGGGGTCACCGTCGAACAGCACCACGTCGGCATCCTTGCCGACCGTCAGGCTGCCGACGCGGTCACTCTGGCCGATGATCTGGGCGGCGCTGCTCGTGATCGATGCCAGAGCGTCGGTGAACGAGAGGCCGTTGGCGGCGGCGAGTCCGGCTTCCCAGAGCACGACGCGGGTCTTGGGCACGTAGCCTTCGTAGCCGCTCTGCAGCGCGAACGGGATGCCTGCCGCGGCCAGCTTGCCTGCGGTCTCGAACGACGCGCTGATGCGCTCGCCGCCCGGCCGCACCATGGTCGCGTGAAGGATAACGGGGACGCCTGCCGCCTTGATCTCGTCGAGCACGAGCGGGGCTTCGCTGGCGCCGTCGAGGATGAGTCGGAAGCCGAACTCGTCGGCCAGACGAATCGCCGTCATGATGTCGTTGGCGCGTTCGGCCGTGATCATGCCTGCGATCTCGCCTCTGAGCAGCCGGGCGAGCGTCTCCATCCCCAAGTCGCGCGTGGCCTTGCCGCTGTCCTGCTGGGCGACGTAGTTCTGGGCCTTGACCAGTTCGGCCCGCAGCATCGCGACGCCCTTGCTCCGCGTGCCCGGCTTGCCGCCGAAGCGCTGCCCGACGCTCTCGCCCAGCGTCATCGCGACCGTCGTCACCGAGTCGATCAGAACGTCGGCGAGGTTGTCGCCGCTCGTGCGGACGACCATCGTCTGTCCGCTGATCAGGGCGCCCGGTCCGTGTCCGGTGTGAAGCGTCGTCACGCCGAAGCCGCGCACCCACTCGATCAGCCGCTCGCGCGCGTTGTAGGCATCGATGGCGCGCAGTTCGGGCTGGATCGGGTCGCTCGTTTCGAGTTGGTCCTGGTCGCCGGGCTGGTTGAGGTAGCCGGCCAATCCGACGACCGAGTGCGCGTCGATCAATCCAGGCGTGACGACGGCGGCTGTCAGCGTCTGGTAGCCTTCGGGGATGCGGACGCTGGCGGCCGGGCCGACGGCTTCGATGCGTCCATCGCGAATCAAAACGACGCCGTCCGTGATTGCGGGGCCGTCCATCGTGTGTATCGTTTGGCCTCGCACGGCGATCTGTGCGTCGGCGGTGGCGGGGAGGAGGAAGAGCGCGAGTAGGAGAAAGCGGATCATATCGGAAAACAGGTGGCGCCGTGATGCGTCACGGCGGAGGCAAGGGGAGCGGTGCGCGGAAGTAGAAAATCGCCACATCGCTGCGCATGGGTGATGCCGCGCTCCTCGCGATGACGGTTGGGGAGGACGGTGACGGGGATGACCCGCGGGACCGGTCGGCCGGAAGAGCTTGGCCGCAAGGTCAGTGGTCGTGCAGGGCGGCGTGGCCTTCGTCGTAGGCACCGTAGCCGCCTGTCGCCTTGAGCAAATCATCGGGGTTCGAGCGGTCGAACAGTTTGGCGCCTTCGACCCACGTTTGCAGGATGTGCGTGTAGGTCGAGAGCGGATCGCCCGAGAGGATGACGAAGTCGGCGTCCTTGCCGGCCTCGAGGCTGCCGACGCGATCGGCGACGCCCAGCTGGCGTGCTCCGACGATCGTCATCGCTTCGAGCGCCGACGTGCGGTCCATGCCTGCGCGTACGGCGAGCGCGGCCGAGCGCAGAAAGATGCGGCTCTCGGTGATGAGATCGTCGGTGTGAATCGACACGTCGACTCCGGCCTCGTCCATCACCTTGCCGGTGAAGAGCAGCAGGTCCATCGCCTCGAGTTTGCCGCCCGGCGAGTCGATGATGATGATCGACGCCCCGACGCCCGCAGCGGCGATTTCGTCGGCGACTTTCCAGCCTTCGCTGACGTGGTGCAGCACGAGGTTGAAGCCAAACTCTTCCTTGAGGCGCAGCGTCGTCAGGATGTCGTCGTGACGGTGCGTGTGAAAATGGACCGTCCGCCGTCCGTCCAGGATTTCGCAGATGGGCTCGAGGCGGATGTCGCGTCCGCGTTCGTCCACGTCTTTGGCGCAGTACGTCTGGCCTTCGATGAAGAGCGCGCGCGCCATCGACGCGCTCTTGGCCCGGCTGCCGGGGAAGGGGGCGCTGCGGATCGAGTTGGTGCCGTTGGCCATCTTCATTCCGCCGCACACGTCGGTGAGGACGTTTTCGCAGAAGAGCAGATCGTCGACCGTGCGGCCGTCGCGCAGTTTGAGATAGGTCGTCTGGCCGCTCATCAGGTGGCCCGATCCGCTCATCGTGTTGACCGTCGTGATGCCGCCCGCGCGTGCTCGGTCAATCGACGAGGAGCGGACGTTGATCGCGTCGAGTGTGCGCACGTCGGAGTGCAGCGGATGCGAGGCGTCGCCGCCCGCCACCTCGGCGATATGCGAGTGCGTGTCTACGAGCCCCGGCATAATGATCTGGCCGCTCGCGTCGTGCTCGACGGCTCCGCGCGGGATCTCGCGCCGGTTCATCGGCCCGGCATAGCGGATGGTGCCGTTCTGAACTACGAGCAATCCGTCGGGAACGGGAGGACCGCTGATCGGATAGAGCGTGGCGCCTCGGAAGGCATGAGCCTGCTCCTGCGCCGACGCGGGCAGGGCGGCGAGGGCGATCAGGGTGAGGAGAACCGGTAGTCGTCGCAGCATCGCGGGATGGGAAAGGGATGTGAAGCAGCGTTCAAGATAGCACGCGTCGGCTCACGCGTGCGCTCGCTTTGCCAGCAGGATCACCAGCCACACCACCTGCGCTGTACACCCGGCGCCCAGCAGCAGTGCACCGCCCGACGCAGTCAGCGCGCCGCCTGCGAGTTGGGCTAGCGCCCGCGCGATGACGGCCGCCGACACGCCAAGCACTAGTGGAGCCAGGCCCAGCGCGAGTCGATACCGATCTGCGGCGTCGACACCTGCGAACAGGGCCGCAACGACCGAGGCAGCGTACCCCGTCACAAACGCCCACGTCAGCAGCAATTCAGACGAGAGCAGTACGAACGCTCCGGAAGGCTGCTCGTCTACGCGTGCGACGGTGAGCAGCCAGAAACCGAGTACGCCCAGTCCGAGTGCCGCACCCCAGAGCGTGCCGCGCCGCACCAATGCGTGAGCAAGCGGCGTCAGCGGGAGCAGGTCGCGGGTGCGGAATCGGGACACAACAGGGCAGGGAAGCGGACGAAAATAGGAGGTGGATCGTGGAGCCGACCTGAAGCTGCGTGGTAGAGGGCGCTCCCTCACCCGCTGTTCTCATGCCGTCTCTCTTTGCCGTCTTTGGCGCCACGGGTAACGTCGGCAGTGCCGTCGCGAACACGCTGGTTCAACGGGGCGCCGATGTGCGCGTGCTCGGGCGTCGACGCACCGAACTGCGCGCGCGCTTCACCCAGGCCGAACCGGTGCGACTGGATCTGCTCGACCCTACGCAGTTCGCTGCGGCGCTCGACGGCGTGACGGGTCTGTTCGTCATCCGGCCACCCGCCGCGCGTTCAGCCGACAAGAGACTACTAGACTTTCTCGACGCTGCGGAGCACGCCGGAGTTCGACACGTCGTGTTCTCGTCCGTCGCCGGAGCAGGCGAGCAGACGTGGCTGCCGCACGCCAAGATCGAGCAGCATCTGACGACGCTGCGCATGAAGTGGACGCTGCTGCGCCCCGGCTTCTTTCTTCAAAACCTTAAGGGCGCCTACCGCCGAGACATCCGCCACGACGACCGCGTCTACGTTCCTGCCGACGACGCTCAGGTCGCCTGGATTGATACACGCGACATCGGCAAAGCTGCAGCGATCTGCCTGCTCGACGCCGAGTCACACGCCAACCGCGCCTATCACCTGACCGGCCCCCAGGAGCAGACGTTCGCCGAAATCGCGAGCACACTCTCGGACGTACTTGGGCGCCCCATCCGCTACGACGCCGCATCGATTCCGGCCTACGCGCTGCACCTGCTCTCCGTCCATCGCCTCGGTCTGGTCCAAACGCTGATCCAAACCTACCTCCACGCCGATCTGCGCCGGGGAACGGCCGCCCTCATCACGCCCGACTTGGAGCGCCTGCTCGGACACGCGCCGCGCACCGCCCGCGACTACATCGAAGATCACAAAGGGGTATGGGCGTGAGGTCGCAGGTCGCTTATGCGCTTCACGAAGTAAGTTGTGGTTGCATACGTCTACGCTCTACTCCGCTCGTGAAAGTCTTTCTGCTCGCCCTGCTCGTCGCCGCGCCCGCTCTCGCTCAGTCGCCCGACGAGGTGGCACAGCGCATTCATCTGGTGCGTACGCACGCGACTGTCCAAAACGCGGCGTTGAGCGAGAGCGCCGAAGTCTCCTTGATCGGTGCGAATACCGATGGCGACATGCCCTCCTCGGGACGAATCACGCGCGTCGCCGTCGGAGGATGGTTCAAGGGAGCAGCCGTTGGGGCTGGCATCGGTGCCGTCGTTGGGTATGCGGTTTCTAGCGACGACGACTTCCTAGGCCGCGAAGGCAGTGCCATCGTGCTCGCCATCGTCGGCGCAGCAGCGGGAGGGGCCGTGGGGGCGCCACTGGCCGCGCGCCGCATCGGAGCTAAGGGTACGGCGCTGGCCTTAGTGCTCAGTTTCGCCGTTCCACTCGCCATAGTAGACAGTATCGACAACACAGGCGGAGGTGGAGTGGGCCTCATCCTACTCTACCCCGTGACGGCGGTCGGTGCCACCGTTCTGGTCGACAAGATTCTTAGATGATCCCATGCGCGTTCCGATTTATGCACTCCTGATCTTGCTCACCGGCTGCGCGTCGGGAGAAGCGAGCGACAAGAGGGGCGAAGGGTTGCTCGTCGGCACGGTCGTGTCGGTCGACCGCTCGCCGATGGCGTACGATGGCGACGCGGTGCTGCTGGTCGACGTGGACGGCGAATCCGTCGAAATCCGCGTTCCGGCGAGGATCAACCTCTGCCCGGCGCGCGAACGCATCGCACTCGGCGAAGTGCAGGTGGGCGACCGGGTCGAGGTAAGAGGGGCGCGAGACAGCGACGGCGCCATCCGTCCGTGCGAAGAGCCGAACCACCTGCTGCGCCGCGTGCGATGACGGCATACGGACGAGACAGTAGCCTGTCAGTGGACTCAGAACGTCGGCAGCTGCGGATTCCGAACACGTAGTGGGGATTCGGCGCCCAGCGTCGAGCCTTCGATGGTGCCGAGGCCGAGCAGCGAGAGGGCGAGGTTGGCAGCGTCGCCGTTGCGGATGGGTTGCCGGTCGGCGTCGGCGGCGATTTGGTCCGTACCGGGATCGGCACGCTGGTCCCCGGCGCGTTCATACAGGTCGCCCGGCGCGATGCCCGGCCCCCACACGTAAAAGGGCACCGTGTAGTCACGCCGGTCGTCGGCGCCGTGGTCGTGGTTGTGCCCGCCGTGGTCCGCCGTGACGATGACGGCCGTCTTGCCTCTCAGTTCGGGATCGGCGTCGATGGCAGCCAGGACGTCGCCGATCAGACGGTCGCTCTTGCGGACGGCGCGGATGTAGGGGTGCCAGCCCCAGAGCCGCCAGCCAAAGCGGTGGCCCGCCGTATCGGGGTCGCGCAGGTGAAGGAAGGCGTAGGTCACATCGCCCGTCCGGAGCGAGTCGATCAGGCGTGCGGTGAGACGATTGGTATTTCCGTCGTAGACGTACGAGGCGAGTACGTCGCCGTAGCTGGACTCGAAAACGGCAAACTTGGACTTGCTCGCGAACAGTTTGGCCCGCCCGCCCGATCTGTGAACAGCCCCGAAGACACTGGGTACGAACTCGCCCTTGTGGTCGTGCAATGTGAGCGTCGGGTCGGGGTAGCGGTTGGTGTCCCAGCCGTGCCCATCGTCTCCGGCCACGACGCGCCCGGTCATCTGCGAGGCGTGGTTGGGCAGCGTGTTTCCGCGTGTCGGAGTGGTCCGCGCGTTGTCCGTGAACACGCCCTGTTGGCGAAGCCGCTCGAACGCGGGGAGTGTGTTCAGAAAGCGCGATACGGCGTCCGGTCGCAACCCGTCGACGCTGATGTGAACGACGTGCTCGATAGGGCCTGCCGTCACGCCCACGGGTGGAGGAGCTCCCACGCTTCCAGATGATCCGCATCCGGTCAGTACAAATGCGAGGAGGGCGACTGCGAAAACAGAGCGAAGCATGGAGGTGCGCTGGAGTAACGGGTTCAACTGGCGATAGCTATTCCATATCGGCTGAACGAGCGATTTGGTCCACTTCGGTGCGAAACTCATACGGATGCACGCACGCTTTCGATGGAGCGAAACTGCCCCGCCGCTAGCATGGTCGTGGGGCGCGCATCAATCGCCGACGCGTTCCAGGATCAGTACGCCAAGCGGCGGCAGCGTGACCACGATGGAGGCGGCGCGGCCATGGTAGCCGACCGGGTGCGCCTCGATCTCGCCGAACGCGCCGACGCCCGAGCCGCCATACTTCCAATCGTCCGACGAGAGCACTTGCCGGTACCTGCCCGCATCCATGCCGATGCGGTAGTTGCCGCGTGCGACGGGTGTGAAGTTGAACGCAAACGTGAGTTCGCGCCACACGCCGTCGGCGTCGTAGCCGCGGCGGCGGTATCCGGCGATGGAGCGGCCCGGGTCTCCGGCCTCGAACCACTCGAAGCCGTCGGGCGACTCGTCCCACAGCGCGGCGTGGTCGCGGTAGAGCGAAAAGACATCGCGCGTCCACGCGGCGATTCCGGCGTGCGTTGGGTCTTCCAGGTCGTGCCAGTCGAGCTGCCTGGACTCGGCCCACTCGGTCTTCTGGCCCCACTCCATTCCCATGAACAGCAGTTTCTTGCCCGGATGGCCGATCATGTGGCCCATGAGCAGGCGCAGATTGGCGGCCTTCTGCCAGTCGTCGCCCGGCATCTTTTCCCAGAGCGAGCCTTTGCCGTGGACGACCTCGTCGTGCGAGAGCGGCAGCGCGTAGTGCTCGCTCCACGCGTAGACGAGCGGAAACGTCAGGCTGTCGTAGTGCCACGCGCGGTTGATCGGCTCCTCGTCGAGAAACGCGAGCGTGTCGTGCATCCAGCCCATGTTCCACTTGTAGAGGAAGCCCAGCCCATCGGCGAACGTCGGCTTGGTGACGCCGGGCCAACTCGTCGACTCCTCGGCGATCATCAGCGCTTGCGGGTGGCGTTTGTAGACTTCCTCGTTGACTGTTTTGAGAAAGGCGATCGCCTCCAGGTGCTCGCGTCCGCCGTGGATGTTGGGCGTCCAGGCGTCGCCGCGCGAGTAGTCGCGGTACAGCATCGAGGCGACGGCGTCGAAGCGCAGGCCGTCGATGTGGAACTCTTCGAACCAGTAGAGGGCGTTGGAGACGAGGAAGTTGCGCACGCCGTTGCGTCCCCAATCGTAGACGAACGTGCCCCAGTCGGGATGATTCGCCATGCGCGGATCGGCGTCTTCGTAGAGCGGCGATCCGTCGAACTGAGCCAGCGCGTGCGGGTCGGTCGCAAAGTGGGCTGGCACCCAGTCGAGGATGACGCCCAGCCCGCGCGCGTGCAGGTAGTCGATCAGGAAGCGCAGGTCGTCGGGCGAGCCGTAGCGGAACGTCGGCGCGTAGTAGCCGACGACCTGATAGCCCCAACTGCCATAGTACGGATGCTCCATGACGGGCATCAGTTCGACGTGCGTGAAGCCGTACTCGAGCGCGTGATCGGCCAGCGGCTCAGCGATGTCGCGGTACGTCGGCATCGACCCGTCCCACGGGCGCTTCCAGCTTCCCAGGTGGACTTCGTAGATGCTCAGCGGCCGGTTCATGCCCGATGGTCCCTGTCGCGCGTTCATCCAGTCGCCGTCACTCCACTCGAACTCGCTTCGGTTGGTGACGATAGCGGACAGGCCGAGCGTTTTGTCGCCTTGCTCGTTGGGCGGCTCCATGCGCAGCGCGTAGGGATCGGTCTTGTCGGCCGACAAACCGCCGGGCGCGCCGATGTGGTACTTATAGCGCTGCCCGTCGTGGGCACCGTCGATCCAGCCTTCCCACAGGCCCGATCCTCTACGTTCGAGCGGGTGCGAGGCGCGGTCCCATCCGTTCATGTCGCCAACGACCGAGACGTAGTCGGCGTTGGGCGCCCAGACCGCGAACCGCGCGCCGCCGTCGCCCGGATGGCAGCCCAGCACGTGCCACGCCGAGAAGTGGGCGCCCTGGTCCCAGTAGTAGAGGTCGTCGGACGAGAGAGCGGAGGCGCGGTCGGCCATGTGGAAGCGTAGGAATCGGAAGAGAAAGCGCTGTCACGTGCGCCGCTGTGGATCGGTGCCGCTGCGAGCGACTGGTACCGCTATTTTAACCCTGCCTTCCCATCCCGCCCCTCGCGACGACCTCGCCGAGTACCTCTTCCCCAAGAAACGTGTCAGCCTGAACCTGCCAAAGGACTTCCGGACTCGAAGGCAGAGATCTTTCCATAGGCTCAGGCTGACGTTGCTGGGAAGTGGGTAACCAACTATCAAAACTGATCCGATGCGCCCTTTCATCGCCCTCGTCCTACTCCTGCTCGCTGCTCCCTCGTGGGCGCAGACCGTCGCCCCAGCGCCGCCCGCCGTCGACGTGCGGCTGTATGACATCGTCGGCGCGGCATCGCCCGAGCGGATCGAGGCCGACATCCGTACGCTCGCCGGCTTCGGCACACGGTCGACGATGAGCGACACCGTTAGCACCACGCGCGGCATCGGCGCGGCGCGGCGGTGGATTCGGGCCGAGTTCGAGCGGATCAGCCAAGACTGCGGCGGATGCCTCGAGGTGTTCGAGCAGCGCACCCTCGTCCCGGCAGGCGGACGCATCCCGACCGATACTTACGTCGTCAACGTCGTCGCCATTCAGCGGGGGACCGATCAGCCCAACAGCTACGTGATGATGAGTGGCGACATCGACAGCCGCCCATCGGACGGATCGGATGGCGAGACCGACGCGCCCGGTGCCAACGACAACGCCAGCGGCATGGCCGGAGCCATCGAAGCAGCGCGGGTTCTGACCAAGTACCGGTTCGGCAAGAGCATCGTCTACGCCGGACTGAGTGGCGAGGAGCAGGGGCTGTACGGCGGGCAGCACTTGGCCGCGATGGCCGACAGCCTGGGCTGGGAGATCGAGGCCGTCCTCAACAACGACATGATCGGCAACACGTGCGGCATCAACGGGACGTGCAACAACCGCTCGTTCCGCATCTTCAGCGAGCCGGTCGACGTGACCGCGTCCGAGCGCGCTGCCCAGCTTCGGCGGTTCTACGGCGGCGAGGTCGACGGCCCCAGTCGCCAGTTGGCCCGCTACGTCCACGATCTGACGATGGAGTACGCGCCGCTGATGGAGCCCAAGATGATCTACCGCCTGGACCGCTTCGGACGCGGCGGTCACCACCGGCCGTTCAACGACGCGGGCTTTCCCGCCGTGCGCCTGATGGAGACCAACGAGCACTACGACCGGCAGCACCAGGACATCCGGACGGAAGACGGCCGCTTCTACGGTGACACCATCGACTACGTCGATTTCGTCTATGCAGCGAGGATGACCGGCGTGAACGCCCTCGCGCTGGCTGGACTAGCCTGGGCACCCAATGCGCCATCGAACGTGCGCATCGGCGGCATCGTCGCCCCATCGACGCGCCTGACCTGGGAGCCGTCCCCCGGCGCAGTGGGCTACTGGATCGTCTGGCGCGACACCACCTCGCCCGTCTGGCAGCATCGCCGCTGGGTCGGCACGGCGACCGACTGGACGCTCGACAACGTCGTGATCGACAACTACCTGTTCGGCGTTGAAGCGGTCTCGGCGAGCGGCGCGCGCAGCGTTGTGGCCTATCCGAGCGGGCTGATCCGGTGACTCGGGCTATTCGTCATGACCTGTCAGTCCATCGAACACGTTGGTGAGGGCGACGGTGAGGCCTAGCGATTCGCTCTCGAATCTGGTGCTCTTGCCGACGTGCGTCTCAAATGTGGGAAGCGCGGATCCAAATTGGAAGCGAGTAAGCGACATCGCTTCCGGGTCTACGATCCAGTACTCAAGCAGGCTCTCTATCTGCGAGTACTCGTGCAGTTTGGCAATGGCGTCCGTCCGTGCCGTCGACGCAGAGAGCACTTCGACAAGCAGAATGGGCGTCAGGAGTGAGGGCGGCGTGTCATCCGTGAAGTCGCCAGGGGGGCAGTAGGCCGTTAGGTCGGGGTACCGATATCGCCGTCCGTTGTGCGTGGCGACGCGCAGGTCGCTGAGGACGGCGCGGCAACCCTTTCTGCGCACCTGAGGCCCGATGTGGAGCAGCAGGTTCGCGCACACCAGCGCGTGGTCCTCAGTCGCTCCCGCCATCGCGACGGGCGCTTTGCCGTCCCATTCGTAGTTGGGTTTCTGGCCGATATGCTCCGCTTCATAGGCGAGGTATTCAGCTAGCGTCCAGTCGGAAGGAGCGGGGAGAGCCATCGGTTCGAGTGCTTGGGTTCATCGAACGTACGCAGACCCGTCGCGCGAAGTCCCGTCCTGATGGCCCGAGCGCTACACCGGGTCTGCGTCAGTGCTGCTGATAGGGGTGCTCGTGACTGCCCAAGTGCGTCGCGGTAGCCATCGTCACGGTTCGTGGTTCTGGGGAAAGGCCGTCACGACCGAGTTGCCGTCGGGTCGGTGACCGCGAAACGTGATGTAGTCGACTTCGCCGAATCGCTCCCGCATCACGTGCGTCAACACGACGCCCCGAAATAGCTCTTCGTCGCCGATCAGGTGCGTATACCGCTCTTTTTTAAGCGTCAAGTCTGCGAGCACGACAGAACCTCTAATGACATTGGCGGGCAATCCATCAGCGGTCTGAGGCGTCGCGTACGTCGCGTGGCACGCCGAGAGGAAAAGAGCGGTGGCTAGAAGAGCAGTCTTGAACATGGGCTTGGGCAGTCGAACGCTTGTGTTGCCTAAGTATAGGACCTGCAAGCTCGCGTGGATGACGCGCTGTAACTCCGGGGTTACTCCGATCTCATCGCCCGGCACGAACGGCGGCGCGCGGGTAGCACGCGCTCACCCCAACTCGCCGATTCCATGGAAGCCGCCACCCCGTCCGATGCTCAGCGCGTCGATCCGTCGTACAACGTCGTCGCCAACAGCCGCGAGAGCCTCGACGCCATCTTTGCGCCCAAGAGCGTCGCCGTGATCGGTGCGAGCGAGCGGCAGGGGAGCGTCGGGCGCACGATCCTGTGGAATCTGATCTCGAATCCGTTCGGCGGGACGGTCTATCCGATCAACCCCAAGCGCGACAACGTGCTGGGCATTCGCGCCTACAAAAGCGTCGCCGAGTTGCCCGAAGCGCCCGACCTGGCCGTCATCGTGACGCCTGCCAAACTGGTGCCCATGCTCGTCGCCGAGTGCGTGGCGGCGGGCGTCAAGGGGTGCATCATCATCTCGGCGGGCTTCAAGGAGATCGGCGAGGAGGGCGCGCAGCTCGAGGCGCAGGTGCTGGCCGAGGCGCGCAAGGGCAACATGCGCATCATCGGTCCCAACTGCCTGGGCGTCATGCGGCCCGGCAACGGACTCAACGCGACGTTCGCGGGCGACATGGCGCAGCCGGGATCGGTCGCGTTCGTCAGCCAGAGCGGGGCGCTGCTGACGGGCATCTTGGACTGGTCGTTCGCCGAGCACGTTGGCTTTTCGGCGTTCGTGTCGATCGGGTCGATGCTCGACGTGAGTTGGGGCGATCTGATCTACTACCTGGGCGACGATCCGCGCACCAAGAGCATCGTGCTCTACATGGAATCGATCGGCGACGCGCGCTCGTTTTTGTCGGCGGCGCGCGAGGTGGCGCTCCAAAAGCCGATCATCGTCATCAAGGCCGGGCGCACGGCCGAGGCGGCCCACGCGGCGGCGAGCCACACGGGTACGCTGGCCGGATCCGACGACGTGCTCGACGCCGCGTTTCGCCGCAGCGGCGTGCTCCGCGTCGATTCGATCGCCGATCTGTTTTACATGGCCGAGGTCCTGGGCAAGCAGCCGCGTCCCAAAGGGCGGCGCCTTACGATCCTGACCAACGCGGGCGGTCCGGGCGTGCTGGCGACCGATGCGCTCGTCCAGGGAGGCGGCGAGCTGACGGCGATTTCGGATCAGACGATGGACGAACTCAACAGCTTCCTTCCGGGCGCGTGGAGCCACAACAACCCGGTCGACGTGCTGGGCGACGCCGATCCCGAGCGCTACGCCCACACGCTCAAAGTCGCCGCCGACGATCCCAACTCGGACGGCCTGCTCGTCATCCTGACGCCCCAGGACATGACCGATCCGACGCAGACGGCCGAGCGCTTGAAAGAGTACGCCACGTCGACCGGCAAGCCGGTTCTGGCCTCGTGGATGGGCGGCGCAACCGTCGCGGCGGGCGAGCGCATCCTCAACGCGGCGGGCATCCCGACGTTCGGCTACCCCGACACGGCTGCGCGCGTGTTCAACTACATGTGGCAGTACGACTACAACTTGCGCGGCATCTACGAGACGCCGTCGCTAGCCGAGGGAACGGGGGTGGAGGACGACGATGCAGCGGTCGACCGCGAAGGGCGCGACGGCGCTCTTGCAGGCCGTCCGCGACGAAGGCCGCGACTTGCTGACCGAGTTCGAGTCGAAGAAGCTGCTCGAAGCCTACGGCATCCCGACCACGCACACGGTCCGCGCCGCAACGGCCGACGAAGCCATCGCCCAAGCCGATGCGATGGGCTATCCGGTCGTCGTCAAGCTGGACAGCAAGACGATCACGCACAAAGTCGACGTGGGCGGTGTGCAACTCAATCTCAAAGATGCCGAAGCGGTCCGCAGTGCGTTCGACCTGATCGCGCGCAACCTCGAAGAGCGGGGCAAGTCGGACGGATTCGACGGCGTGACGGTCCAGCCGATGGTGTCGACCAAGGGCTACGAAGTCATCCTGGGATCGTCGGTCGACGCGCAGTTTGGTCCGGTCGTGCTGTTCGGATCGGGCGGATCGCTCGTCGAAGTCTACCGCGACCGCGCGCTGGGCCTGCCGCCGCTCTCGACGACGCTGGCGCGGCGCATGATGGAGCAGACGCGCATCTACGAAGCGTTGCAGGGCGTGAGAGGGCAAAAGCCGGTCGATCAGGACGCGCTCGAAAAGCTGGTCGTCCGCTTTTCGCAACTCGTCGCCGAGCAGCCGCTCGTCAAAGAACTCGACATCAACCCGCTGCTCGCCTCGTCCGAGCGCCTGATCGCCCTCGACGCTAGGGTCGTGCTCCACGCGCCCGACGTGGACCTGGCGACCGTCCCGCGCACGGCCATCCGTCCCTATCCGCGCAAATACGTTCGCGACTGGACCAGCGGTGAGGGCAACGTGCTCACGATCCGCCCGATCCGCCCCGAAGACGAACCCGCTCTGGTCGACTTCCACCATCGGCTGAGCGAGCAGAGCGTCTACATGCGCTACGCCAGCGTCGCCAAGCTGTCGCAGCGCGTGGCGCACGACCGGCTGGCCCGCATCTGCTTCAACGACTACGATAGAGAAATCGCCTTGGTCGCCGAGGACGGCGATCAACTCGTCGGCGTCGCCCGCCTGACCAAGCGTTTCGGTACGGGCGACGGCGAGTTCGCGATGCTCGTCTCGGACGACCGCCAGCGCCGCGGCCTGGGGACCGAACTGCTGCGCCGCTTGGTCGAGATCGGCGAGGACGAAGGCCTCGAACGCATCACCGCCGACATCCTGCGCGAGAACGGCGCGATGCAGCGCGTGGCGCGCAAGCTCGACTTCGAGATCACGTCCGACGCCATCGACGACCCGATGGTGCGCGCGGTCAAGGTGCTGGGCTGAATTGAACCACGAGCGCCCGGCCTCCAATCGGAAGTCGGGCGCTGTTGCTGTACCGAGTCTGATACCAACTCCGAAATTTAGCGATGCACTTTCCAAGCAGTCATCCCGAGCTTGCCGAATGATCTGAGGTTTACTCCGCAGATCACTCGACGTGGCTCAGTATGACTATGAAAGACACACCAGCGTTTTCCGGATGCCGTCACCCAGCAGGCTCGGCAGTTTCCATCGCCCCGTCGCCTCCCGCCAGCGCTGACTTGGGCAGCGGCGCGGCGTCGGGGAGCGGGTGGTCGTGGCGCTCGGGTTGCCACGACAGGATGTAATCGGCGTCCTCGACGGCGAGCGCGTGATCGGTCAGGCGCAGCGGGCGAAACGTGTCGACCATGACGGCGAGTTCGTGCGTCTCGCGCACGCCGATGCTGGCCTCGGTCGTTCCGGGGTGTGGGCCGTGCGGGATGCCGCCGGGGTGGAGCGTGAAGCTGCCCCGGTCGATGCCTTTGCGCGACATGAAATCGCCTTCGGCATAAAACAGCACCTCGTCCGAGTCGATGTTCGAGTGGTTGTACGGCGCTGGAACGCTCTTCGGATGGTAGTCGAACAGGCGTGGCACGAACGAGCAGACGACGAAGTTGTGCGCCTCGAACATCTGGTGGACCGGCGGCGGCTGGTGGATGCGGCCCGTGATCGGCTCGAAGTCGTGGATCGAGATGGTGTAGGGGTACATGTAGCCGTCCCAGCCGACCACGTCGAACGGATGGTAGCGGTAGACGAACGGAAACAGCTTGCCGTGTTTTTTGATCATCACCGTGAACTCGCCCTTCTGGTCGACCGGCGACAAGTCTGTCGGCGCGTTGTAGTCACGTTCGTGATACGGGCTGTGCTCGAGCAGTTGCCCCATTTTGCCGCGGTAGCGTTTGGGCGGCAGGAAGTCCGACGGCGCTTCCATCACGAGCAGGCGCGGCTGCTTGCCGCCATCGAATGACCAGCGATGCGTCAGCGTGCGCGGCACGTGGACGTAGTCGCCCTCGACGAACGGCACGTCGCCCAGAACGGTGTGGAGCGTGCCTGATCCGTCGTGAACGTAGACGAGTTCGTCGGCCGAGGCGTTTTTGTAGAACGTGTCCTCGGCCATCGCCGATGTCGGCGAGCAGAGCGCGAGGTCAACGTCGGCGTTGCCCATGATGTAGCGCCTGCCCGAAATCCAATCGCCGCCGGGCTTTACGTCGGCCCCCTTGAAGTGGCGGTGACGCAGGAAATTCTGGTCGGTGTACGTTGCGCCAAAGTCGGTCGGCTGCTCCACGCGGTCGACCAGTGTCGGCGGGTGGATGTGATAGGCAATCGACGAGAGGCCCGAGAAGCCTTCAGCGCCGATGACTTCCTCGGTGTAGAGCGCACCGTCGGGGCGCACGAACTGCGTGTGACGCTTGGGCGGGAGGTCGCCGAGGCGGTGGTAAAAGGGCATAGTGTCGAAGTGTTAGCGGAAAGGGGGAGCGCGGCCGCCCCACAAAGCTGTCATCGCGAGAATAGGCCGTCGCGATCCCATGCGGATGAGGCAAGGTCAGATCGCCACGTCGCTGCGCTCCTTGCGGTGACAGTTGGAAAGTGGGAAGGTGTAGCGGGGAGTGAGGCGGTTGGGATGGAGTGCGCGCGGGACCCCTCAGCCCTTCGGGCGCCTCCCCTCTGAGAGGGGAGGACATGCTGTTTGCGAGCGAAAGAGTGGGCTGCTCGTACGCGGGCACCTGAATGTGCCGAACCACCGCCCCTAGAACCGCGAAAGGACGGGACGAACGTCCCTTAGAGGTTGCCTCGGCGTTCTTGTTCGCGTTCGATGGCTTCGAAGAGGGCCTTGAAGTTGCCTTTGCCGAACGAGCGCGCGCCTTTGCGCTGGATGATTTCGTAGAAGACGGTCGGGCGATCCTGAACGGGCTTGGTAAAGATCTGAAGCAGGTAGCCGTCCGGGTCGCGGTCGACGAGGATGCCCAGTTCGGCGAGTTCGCTGACCGGCTCGTCGATGGTGCCGACGCGGGCTTGCAACTCGTCGTAATACGTCGTCGGGACGGTGAGGAAGGTGACGCCGCGCTTGCGCAGTTCGGCGACGGTCGCGAGGATGTCGTCGGTCGCCAGCGCGATGTGCTGCACGCCCGCACCTTTGTAGAAGTCGATGTACTCTTCGATCTGGCTCTTCTTCTTACCCTCGGCGGGTTCGTTGATCGGAAACTTGATCCGCTCGTTGCCGCTCGACATCACCTTGCTCATCAGGGCGGTGTACTCGGTCGAGATGTC
Source organism: Rhodothermales bacterium (assembly GCA_963815505.1). Taxonomy (GTDB): domain Bacteria; phylum Bacteroidota; class Rhodothermia; order Rhodothermales; family BA12; genus CAXBBB01. The sequence goes on along the minus strand of CAWFGU010000009.1, from coordinate 28,997 downwards.
GGCGTCGTCGAACGAGATCAAGTTTTTGAAGCCCATCACGTCGGCGTAGTAGTCGACGAACGTGTTCATGTCGCCCAGCTCGACGTTGCCGACGCAGTGGTCGACGAACTTGAAGACCGACGCCGGTCGACGCGAAGTGGTCGTTGTCGAACGGCTCGAATCCGGGCAGAAAAACGCCGCTGTACGCGCTGCGCTCGATGAAGCTGTGGATCGTATCGCCGTACGTACCGATGGCTGAGCGGACGACCGATCCGTATGCGTCCTCCATGACCGTTGGCTCCTGAATGGGGGTGGCGCCACGCTTGGTCGTCTCCTCAAATGCAGACCGAGCGTCGTCTACCCAGAGAGCGAGGTCCCGGACACCGTCGCCGTGCAGGCGGACGTGGTCGGCGATGGGGCCGTCGGGTGTGAGGCTCGCCGTCAGGACGAAACGAATCTTCCCCTGGGTGATCAAGTAGGAGACGCTTCCCCGGTGTCCGGTTTCGGGACCTCGGTACGCCGTGATGTCGAAACCGAACGCAGTCGCGTAGAAGTGCGCGGCCTGCCGGGCGTTACCTACGTAAAACTCGACGTAATCCGTGCCGTTCAGCGGAAGAAAATCTGTCTCTTGTTCCATAACCGGTGCGGTCGTTTCCATATCGGGAAAGGGTGTGCGAAAGCGCTTTTTCGAGCCTTCGGATGATTATTTTGGTTCCTGTGTTAGAAAGCGGAGCGGCCTCGATTTGATCCGCACCGCCGCGCTGCTGCTCTCGGTCGTGGCGGCGACCGGATGCGGAGACGGGCCGGTCGTCGAATCGTCTAGCCTCAAGCATCCGACGCCGGACTCGCTGGTCGTGACGGCATCGTTCGCTTCCTCGGACGGCGTATTTGGACGCTCCGAGATTCCTGACTCGATGTACGCTACGGCGATGAACATGCGCAGCAGCGTCCTGGCGCGCGAGATGGCGCGCGGGGGCATTGTGACGCTGCGCATTCCCGACACCCAACTCGGCGACGGCGAGCAAATCTCGGTCGAAGTTTGTGGTCGTCTGCGCAGCGGAACCGTCTGCGAGCAGCTCGCCACGCGTGCATCGGCCAAGCGCTACGCGGCCAACCTCGACGTCGACTATCCGTTGGGGGGCAACCAGGACCGCGCCGGCTACGAAATCGAGTGGCAGGCCGAGCGGCAGCTACCCGACAGCACGTGGGAGGCGTTCGACCCGGAGAACGCGCCTGAAGCGTGGCTCTCACTGTCGGCGCCGGGCGGATCGACGGTGCGCGTGCCGATCGAGTCAGTTGAGGGCGAACTCGACTTGGTAGGCGCCGAGGGGCATAGCGATTTCTGGTTCACCCTACGTCAGTCGCTCAAGTCATCGGATGCGGCGACTGTACGGGCCGAACTCTGGTTGGAGGGCGGATCGGTCGTGGCGAGGGACACACTGGTCGTGCGTGACATGTCCGAGCGCGAGCGCTATGCCGTCGCTGCGAGCTATGCCGGGAGCGCTGTGTATCGCATCCTCGACCGCATCGATGCGCCGCGCGACGGACGTATCAGCTGGCGACTCGAGTCGGCCCGGTTCGACGCGCTCCAGAGTCGCTACGAGACCCGCGTCTCGCTCCGCTGGCACGGCGGAAACATCTTCTCGCGCGACTACTACGACGCCGACCTGACGATCACTTACGCCGAAGACGGAGGAGCCGCCGTCGCCACGCTCGTGAGTGCGTCCGACGATTTTCGCGACAAATGGAACGGGAAGGCGAGCGGACGCACCCTGTCGCTCGGCGTGCTCGACCGCACGCAGTCGTTCGAGGAGTACGACGATCCCGACCGCCCGACGCGCGACCCCGAAGCCCGACGCGATCGGAATCGCCGGGACAGCGACGACCGTCGACGAAACCGCCGCGGGCACAGTCATCGCCCCACCGACGGCTGACCCGAAGCGACATCGGGGCGACACGGGCGCTGGGCGCAGTGGTGTCGCGCGGTGGCAGATTGCATGCTTTGGGCCAATCGGCTGTGCGCGTTCGCGAGCGTGGAAGTGATCGGGATGCGACATGGATATGCGAGCGACCGATTCCCCGACGAACCGGCGCTCCAATCTTTTTTCCTGATGGTGCGACCGTTGGCACAGTCCGGGTATCCTGTTGACGTACCCTTTCCGCATGGCCCATCCCTCCGACGCTTTCCTTGCCGCGCTTCGTCCGCACTACGACGATGCGCTTCGGTACAGCCGGGCACTGTGCGCGCGGTGGTCGCCGGACCAAGCCGAGGACGTGTTTCAGAGCGCGCTGCTCCGCGCGTTGGAGCGATTCGCAGACCTCCGCGACGCGCGGCAGTTTCGGTCGTGGTTTTTCCGCATCTTGACGCGGACGTTCTATCAGGCAGTCCGCAGGCGTAAGATCCGCCGGATGCTGCCGCTGCCGGACGAGCGCGAGGCATCGGCGCTGGGATTGTTCGAGCCGTCGTCCGAGCCGGGCGAGTTGTCCGATGTGCTGGCCGTCCTGAGCACGCTGAGCGACAAGGAGCGGGCGGCACTGCTGCTGTTCGAGGTCGCCGGGTTTTCGGTTGCCGAAGTTGCCGAGATCCAAGGCGATCGGAGCGCGTCGGCCGTCAAGTCGCGGCTCAGTCGGGCGCGGTCGCGTGCGCGCGGCGTGGCCGAGCGGTTAGAGATCCGACCGGATGGCACGCAGTCTCTACTGCCTTTCGTACTGTGATGCCGATGCCATCTGAGTTCGACCCGATCCGCCATGCGCCCTTGCCCGACTCGTTCGGCCGGACGAGCGACTGGCTCCGTGCGGTTCCTCCCAAACGCCAGCGGCGGTTTCCGGCAGCTATACTGATTGCCCTCGCCGTAGGCGTCGCGGCGTGGTCGTGGCCAGTCGACGTGACGGAGCGGGCGGGCGTCGTCGTCGAGGCCATGAGCAGCGATCGAGTCGAGGCCGGGCACGCCGCTCTTCTACTGCTCGGACGACTCGCCGGGAGCGAGCGGCGGCACCTGGTCGAGCTCGAGGCGCTGGGTGACGACTGGGAATCGGGGACGGTCGTGCGCTACGCGTTCTCGGGCGACTCTCCCGTCGGCGCTTCGGTCTGGCGCGACTCACTCGCCTCGGTCCCCGGCGTGCGGCGCGTGCGCGTGGTACCGATCGAAACGCGTCAGCGGCGCGCGCTCGGCATCCAGGCGCTCCACCGCTTGCTGCGCCTAGACGCGTCGGATACGCTGACTGACGGCGCCCTCCGCTCAGAACTCGACCGCCTGTTTGCCCGCTCGAACCCTCCCTCGAGCAGGAGCGGTTTGGACACGACGCGCATCATTCGCCTGGGCGACCGGATGACGATCCGCAGTTCTCCGGGAGTCACGGTCTACCGATCGGCGCGCGCTGGAGGTGCCGGAGAAAGCCTGTTCCTGACCTCCGATTCCAGCAGACGATCGGATGGGCAACGAGTGTTCGTTTCGATACAGAGGACGCGAGGCTCGAACGTGAACGTCCCTATCGACAGCCTATCCCCCGAGGCGGCACGGATGCTTCGGGATCGGCTCGACGCGCTCATCAAGCGATCTGCCAAGCCCGGCGAGGCAGGTTCCGGCGTGCTCCGCATCTACCGACTGGACGCGGATACCGACTCGTCGCGCGTTCCACTTTCACGCCTCCGCTAGACAATTCCTGTTTCCTTTGCTAACTTCATCTCACATTATCCAACTTCCATGATACGTCTTCTACTCCTCGTCCTCGCGTTCGCGCCCATCGCCGCCTCTGCTCAGGAAGGCACTATCCACTACGATGTCACGACCCAGCTCGACATCGAACTGCCGCCCGAGATGCAGGCGATGGCCGACCAGTTTCCCAAAGAGACCACGCAGCAACTGATCGTTCACTTCACGCCCTCGGCGACGCTGTCGATGCCAGCTCCGCGCAACGAAGAGGCCGACACCCGCACCTCGCGTAATGGACGCATCCGCTTCATGATGGGCGGCGCGCGCAACGACAACCGAACATTTTTCGATCTCGATCAGGGCACGATGATCGAGAAGACCGACTTTTTGGGCCGGACCTTTCTGATAGAAGGTGAGCCGCGTCCGTTGCCGTGGCGCCTGACGACCGAGCGGAGTACGTTCCTGGGCTACGACTGCCAGAAAGCAGTCGCCACTCAAGACTCGACGACGTACGAGGCATGGTTCACGACGCAGATTCTGGCGTCGGTCGGGCCTGAGGAGTATGGCGGGTTGCCCGGAGCCATCCTCGTCCTCACGCGGAACGAGGGAAAGAAGACGTACGTCGCAACCCACGTCAGCCTCGAACCCATCGACCCCGAGATGCTGGCCGCGCCGACCGAGGGGCAACGCGTGTCGCGCGACGAGTACGACGCCATCGTGGAGGAGAAACTGGCCGAAATGCAAGCCGAACGCGGTCCGGGTGGCAGAAGAGGAATCACGATTCGGCGGCAGTAGCGCCCCACGCTTTGCGCGCGATTCGGCTGCGCTCTGCGCCTTTCCGTCTCTCCTGTAAAGGAGGGTACTATGGTATTGCTCCCCTCTGATGATGCGCCTCACGATCTGCCTCGCCCTCCTTCTAGCCATTGCAGCGACCGATGCCTCGGCGCAGCGCTACGACGTGTCCGGAAGTGTTGCCGACACGCTGGGCGTTCCACTGCCGGGTGCGACCGTGGTCCTGTTGCAGCGGACCGACTCGTCCATCGTCAGCTTCGCGGCGTCGGACCCCGAGGGCGCGTTTCGCATCCGGCGGGCGCCGCAGGGCAGCTACCTCTTGCAGATCACATTCGTCGGCTTCGCGACGCACACCGACTCGGTCGACGTGACGAATTCTCCTGTCGATCTGGGCGAGATCCGGCTGCGGGTCGAAGATCAGGCCCTGGGCGATCTGGTGATCTCGGCCGACCGCACGCCGCTCGTCCTACGCGGCGACACGCTCGACTTCAGCGCCGCCGCATTCATGCCGCCACCGGGGTCGTCTGTAGAAGATCTGCTGCGGCGCTTACCGGGGGTCGAGGTCGATCGCGAGGGCAATATCAAGGCGCAGGGCGAAGACGTGCAAAAAGTGCTGGTCGACGGCAAGGAGTTTTTCGGCTCCGATCCGACCATCGCCACGCGTAACCTGCCCTCGGACGCGGTCGATAGGGTTCAGGTGTACGACAAGGAGTCGGACGCAGCCGAGTTCACCGGCGTCGCCGACGGCAACGAGGCACGCACGATCAATCTGTCGCTCAAGCCGGACCGGCGCGTCGGCGGGTTCGGCAAGGTCAGCGGAGCGGTCGGCGGTGCGTCGTCGGCGGGAGATGCGCTGGGCGAGGGTATGCGATACGACACGGACGCGTCGATCAACCGCTTCTGGGGATCGACGCGCCTGTCGATCCTGGCCGGAGCCAACAACGTCAACGGATCGGCCTACGGCCCCAGCCAGTTTCCCGAACTGGCCGCGCTGGCCCGTGGCGGAAGAGCCGTCTTCATCGGCGGAGCACCCGACTTCGGCGGCGGCGCGTCGGACGGGTTCGTCTCGTCCCTCTCGGGCGGCGTCAACCTGTCGCGGGAGGCGGGCAAGACCGAGTTCGACGGCAGCTACTACGCCTCCTACAAAGACTCCGAGCGCGACCGTCGGACGCTCCAGCAGCGCCTGTTGGGCGAGGGGCGATCCGCCGACCTCGACGTAACGTCCGATCAGTCGTCCGACGCCTACGCGCACACGCTCAACCTCGACGTGGAGCACGAGTTTGCCGACGGACACGACCTGCGCTTCCGGTCCGAAGGCTACTATGGCACCAGCGACGGCCGCATTTCGGAACTGCGCCAGACCGACTCGCCCTCCAACGACACGCAGAACACGCGCGACGCGCTGACTACGTCCGACGGCGATGAGTGGCGCGGCGAAGGCAGCCTGACCTACCGCCGCCGTTTCGAAGGCGACCGGAGCGTCGTGGCGACCATCCGGGGCAACCGCACCGACGCGGGCAGCCTCGAAAACGTCGGCTCGCGCGACCGCTTTTTCACCCGTGACACGCTGTTGACCGTCACCGAGATCGCGCGCCTGGAAGACGAGCAGACCACCACGTCCGGTGCTTCGCTACGCCTGCTGGGTACGCAGCCGCTCGGAGGCGGTCGCGCGCTGCAACTCGACGGCTCGCTCGGCCGCAATGCCAACGCGCGCGACCGTAGGGTAGACGATATCGTCGGCGGGGCGACCGCTGCCAACGCGCGGCTGAGTTCGGACTTCGAGCAGACGATCGACCAAGCCACAGCGGGGCTGACGTATCGCGACAACGGCAAGGGGCGACGCGAAGACCGCTCGTTCAATCTGGGCGTCGACGTGCAGACGACGTGGCTGAGGGGCGAGACAGTCGGCATCGGCGGAGCGGTCGATCGGCGGTTCGTGCAGGTGCTGCCTTCGGTGCGTTACGATCAGCCGTTGGGAACGGGGCGCCGGATGTCGTTCCGCTACAACACGTCGACACAGGAGCCCTCGGTTCGGCAGTTGCAGCCCCTACCGGACGACCGCGATCCGCTCAACGTCTACGTGGGCAACCCCGATCTGCGGCCCAGCTACCAGCACGCCCTCTCGGCGCAGTACTTCCACTTCGACTCGTTCGCGTTCACCAACCTGTTCGCCTTCGTGCGCGCGTCGTACACGCCGACGGCCATCTCGACCTCGCGCGTCGTAGACGCACGCTTTCGGCAAGAAACGAAGCCCGTCAACGTCGGCGGCGAGTGGAACGTCAGCGGCAACCTGAACCACGGGCGCCCGATCCGTCCGCTCGGGGTCAAAGTTTCGCTTTCGGGGCAGGCCTCGTACCGTCGCGCGACCGAACTACTCAACGGAGACCAAAACCGGTCGGACCTGACGCGCACCTCGCTCGACCTGCGCGTCGAGAACCGGCGCAAAACCGTCTTCGACGTGCAGGTCGGAGCGCGCTACGCGTACAACACGTCGGCCTACCAACTCAGCCCTCAATTCGACCGCAACTACCTGAGCCGGACGTTCTACACCGAGGCGAGCATCGAGATGGGCCGAGGCTGGCGGATGGAGTCGTCGCTCGACTTCGAACTCTACCCCGACGACGTGTTCGGCGACGCGCAGCAGGTCCCGCTCTGGAACGCTCAACTCAGCTACGACGCGACCCGCAAGATCCGCGTCGAACTGGGCGCTCGCGACCTGCTCAACCAGGGGCTGGGTGTGTCGTACTCCGACACCGGATCGTTCGTGCAGGAAGAGCGCGTGTCGTCGCTGGGCCGCTACGTGCTGCTCAAGCTGAGCTACGACTTGGGCGCCGGTGTCGGCGGATCGGGAGCGCCACCGCCTCCGCCCGGACGCTGATAAACGACCGAGTCGGGACTGACAGATCTTTCGCAACGAATGAGCTGTCGGGCGGCTATTTTCGGAGTTCATACTCCGCGCTCCATGCTCCGCCTCCTATCTCTCGCCCTGCTGCTCTCCGCCGCCGGTTGCACCGAAGAAACCTTCGACACGTACCAGACGCGCGGCGAGGTCGTCGCTCTCAAACCCGAGATGGACGCCGTCACGCTCTTTCACGAGGACGTACCCGGCTTCATGGACTCGATGCAGATGGACTTCTCGCTCGACACCGTCGACGAGATGTCGGGCCTCACGCCTGGCGACTTGGTTACGTTCACCATTTACGTCAGCCAGGAAGACGGCGCGACGACCATCCGCGACCTGGAGAAACTGCCTTCCGCGACGCGCCTCGACCTCGACAAGCCGTTGCCCCCCGCACTGCCTGACAGCTTGATGCTGGACAGCCTGCGCGCCGACTCATTGCAGCAGCAGATGATCGACCTGTGACGGCTGCGACAACTAGGCGCGCGCTCATCCTCGAATCGCGCGGCACGCCCGCCATCCGCCAAGCCGAGCTTCCCGATGGCTCGGGCGTGGTCGTCCGCGTCGCCTATTCGAGTCTCAACTACAAAGACGGTCTCGCCGTTACGGGCAAAGCGCCCATCATTCGGGGCAACTTTCCGTTCGTGCCTGGCATCGACCTGTCCGGAACGGTCGAGCAGTCGGACGACGAACGCTTTGCGCCAGGTGACAAGGTGATCGGAACGGGTTGGGGCTTGGGCGAAACGCAGTGGGGCGGTTATTCGGAGCGTGCAAGAGTCGATGGCGCTGGACTCGTCCACCTGCCCATCGGACTGAGCCTGCGCGATGCGATGGTCGTCGGCACGGCAGGATTCACGGCGATGCTGTCCGTCTTGGCGATTGAGGACGGCGGCGTTCGAACTGATGCCGAGCTCCCGATCGCCGTCAGCGGCGCGACCGGAGGCGTCGGCAGCATGGCCGTCGCTCTGCTCGCCGGTCGCGGATACCGCGTTACCGCCGCAACCGGAAAAGCGGACGCGCACGAGTACCTGCGTGACCTGGGCGCCACCACCATCGTCGACCGCCACGCGTGGAGTGACGGCGCCAGGCGTCCGCTCGACTCTGCGGCCTTTGCGGGCGCCGTCGACGCCGTCGGTAGCACCACGCTCGCTCACCTACTCAGCCGCGTCGACCGCCACGGCGTCGTCGCCGCCTGCGGACTGGCCGCCGGGTCGGACCTCGGAACGACGGTGATGCCGTTCATCCTACGCGGCGTCCGCTTGCAAGGCATCGACTCGAACACCTGCCCGCTGGCCCTCCGAGAACGAGCATGGGCAGCCCTGGCCGACCAACTGGATCGCGGTACCCTAGCCGCGCTCACCACGGAGATCGCCCTCGAGGACGTGCCTGCGTGGGCCGAGCGCATCCTGAGCGGCAACGTGCGCGGGCGGGTACTGGTCCGGGTGGGAGGGGAGTAGCAGCACGGCACGCTAACTTTTGAAGCGAAGAGTGTCGCCTTCCGTTCGTTGAAAGCTGCCCACTCTCGCGGAGTGGACATCCTTGCACCGTCCTCTCCACCGCCCTCACGCTCGGCATTTTGCGCGTACCGGGATAGAGATTCGCCGTCGTCACCCGCGCCCAAACAGAACGACCCAACGGCGCGAGCGTCACGTCCTCTGCTCTGTCAGCCCGTCGAAGCGCGCGAGTTGCCCGCGTAACTCATCGCGCAGCGCGTCCAGGCGCTCGTCCGGGTGATGACTGGTGGCATCGAGTACGGCATGGTAAAACCAGCGCTGACGGTCTGGGCCGGCGCTCAGGCCTCTGCGGGTTGGCGTCGAGGTAAACACGTCGATGCCTGCGGCGAGGCTCTCGCAGGTCGTCCACAGGTTGTGGAGTTTGTCGGCTAAGCTAATCGCGGCGGCGCTGGGCGATCCGGTGCGTAGCGCGTCGAGGTAACCGTCCTTGCGCGCCTGCCAGTCGAGCTTGGGAGAACCGGGCGAGGCGACGGGTTCGCTGACCGCCAATATGAGCGACGCCACGCGCTCGCTCAGCACCTCGCGAATCACGTCCGCGCGCATCTGGACGCCCGAAGCGTGTGCGTCCTCAACGGTGTCGTGCAGGTAGGCGGCAGCGACGGTCTCGTCGTCGAACCCCGCGCGCTGAACCGTCATCGCGACGGTCGCCACGTGCGCGATCATCGGAACGCGCGGGTGCGTGCCGTCGGCCAGAGCGAACACCGGTTCGCGCCACCGCCCCTTCCGATACGTTCCGTCGTGCCACTCGGACGCGAGTTCGGCGGCTTGTTCGACGAGAGGGGAAAACAGCGGCATAGGCAGGTGGAGAGCGCAGACGCAAGGTACAACTGCTCACACGGACGCACGGGCCGGTGTGGCGCTCAGCCGGGTCTGACGAGTGCTGCGTCTTCTACCCGCATTACCATCGCCTTGGCAGTCCGAAGCGACACGCTGTTGCGATGCCGCAGGTCGCCTCAAACCTCGTCACGCTCAAACGATCGCGTAGCGCGCCGACTCTAGGGCAGGTGGGAGACCAAGCAATTCGGAGACTTGCGCCGAGTGACTTCGATGCGCTAACGTGGAGTCACCTGATCTCGCGAGCCTAGCGCCCGCGAGGGGCTGTTGATCCTACACCTCGGCTTGCAGGCACTTTGCTAACCCTCGCCCCGGACGCTCTGCGCTCGCGGCGCACCGATCGGAGACACCGCCTCTCGGCCGGACCCCGCACCCGACACCTAGGATCACCCCTCGCCATGCGAACGACGACGCCCTGCATTCGGCCGCGAAGAGGCAGCTGGGCAAGCGCGCAGTCGGCGTCCTACCGCGCGCAGAGCATTCCGCATCTGCGTTCCGGCCGCCCACTTCTGACCCGGGGTATGCTCGCGAATGAGATTCGCATCGGTGCCGCCTGCTACACTACCCGTTCCACCTGAACTGCATCCGCCATGCGCTACCTCACGCTTGTGCCCGTCCTCTTTCTCGCTGCGCTCGGGCCTCTCGGGCTGCGACTCCTCGGCGCTCGGCGGCAGTACGTTCGATCCGGCCAACGACATCCTCGGCTTTCGCATTGAGCCGAGCGACACCGTGCAGGTCGGCGACACCGTCACGGTGACCGCGCTGCTGCGCCATCCGCTAGACTCTACGATGACTACGACCTGGAGAGCATTTAATCGCGTAAAGCTTATCTCAGGGTGGAGGACGGGCAGATACGGTAGCCGTGTGTCGAAGCTCTGCGGGGTTTCCGAAGGGGGCGCACAACTTGGAATTACCGGAGAGGGTGGTACAGATCGCGTAGTGCAACGCTTCACCTTCCCAGTCGTCCCTTAACCGACCTCTACTCGGCAGCACCACTTATCTACCTTACTGATATGATTCGCCTGACTCTTCTGTTAACCTTCTTCATTCCAGCACTACCCGTCAGTGCGCAGCAGACGTGCGCTTCGCGGCGCCTTTTCGACTCGGTGCCTGCGAACACGTGGCAGAACCTGCCCTCGGACAAGCGCAACGCGCCGCGCGACTACCACGAGGGCGGCGCGCACGCGTCGGACCGCGGCATCGACTACTACGACATCGTGCGCCCGGCGCTGTCGCTGCACGGCTTCGACGCGGCGCGCTACAACGGCACGACGGGTTTCAAGTGTCAGACGCACGGCGTGCGGCAGACGCTTGAACTAGCCGTCTAGCAAGAGTAAAACGCCTTACTCGAAGGCTGCTTTCCTCTCATCTGGTGATCTAACAACAGCCCCTAATCAAGATCGACGACGTGATGAGAAGTCGGGTCGATCGGCAGATCGGCGAGCAAGTCGGAGAACACGTCGAGGCCGTAAGCGGAGAGAAACGAGACGGCAGACAGTACGCGCTCTTGCGGAGTGCCGCCGGGCGAGACGAGCGCTCGCGCGCGCAGATAGGCCTGTTCAAGTTCGGTGGCCTGCCTGCGAGCCGACCGCACGGCGCGCAGGTGCAGGCGATCCAGTTCGCGGTCAATACGGACGCGTGTCGCCTGGGCGGTCGGCTCGATGTCCAAGCGCTCGGTCGTCGCGCTCAGAGCGGCAAACGCCTCGCCGATCTGATCTCTTGCACAGTCGAACGCGCCCTGCTGACTGCGCGTCATGCGCTCTTCGGCCAAGTGGTGGAGTGCCCGCTCTACGTCGGCGCGCTGGAGGTCGGGCAGCGTCAGGTCGTGCCGGTCCATCAGCCGCCTGGCAGTGGGGGAAACGAGCGTCAGGCTGGCGCGCGGGAAGATGACCGGCATCGGTAACTCGTGCGCGCGGTAGACGGGGCGCAGCTGGGCGTAATACGCCGCCTCACCCGGTCCGGCGACGTAGGCAGCTGTTGGCAGCAGCACGTCTTGGGCCAGAGGACGCAGCGCGACGTTCGGGCTGAACCGCTCGGGATGCTGCCCGATTTCGGTCGACAGCGCCGTCGCGTCCGACCACTGCATCGATCCACCGCGCGTGGCGAAGCGCTCGCCGTTCTGGTCGATGGGCAGGCGACCTTCGTCCGAAAGGTAGAACAGGTTGGTCGGCGTGACGTGGATCTGCGCGCTCCCTCCGGCCGCAACGAGCCGCTCGGTTTGCTCGGCGACACCGGCTGCGATCTCCTCACCCTTGGACACGTCGGCGGCGAAGAGCGAGACCAGGTGAGGCTTGAACGCCGGGTCGGTCGCGTCGAGCAGAATCAGGCCGGATCCGGGCAGCAGCGCGTCGATCAGGCGCGCGAGCCCGTCCGTCAGGTTGCCGTCCGCGTAGCATCGGCGCAGCAGGTCGAGCGTGGCGTCGCGGTGCGGGTCCGACGAGGGCAGGATGTCGGCGATCTCGTCGATCAGCGCGTCGACCGGAGCCGCGTCGAGCAGTCCGGCGGGGCCGTGGGCGATGCCGGTCGGCGGCGGAGACGTCGAGGCGCAGCGGGCGGGCGCCCGTGTCGCGTCCCGATGCCGATCCGGGCGATCTCGTCTACGTCGTGGTCCTCGCCGTGCAGCCAGAAAACGGCGACGGCCGGATGGCCCTGGTCGCGCAGGTGACGTGCGAGCCGGATGGCCGTCATCGCTTTGTAGAGCGTGTAGAGCGGTCCGCCCAGCACGCCGACTTGCTGCCCCGTCACGACGGCGACGGCATCGGGCTGGTCGAGCCTGTCGATGGCGGCGGCCCGGGCTTCGTCGAGAACGCCCCAACGCTCGGCCTGGCCGCGCAAGATGCGGGCTACGTCGGCGTGCGGCACCCTGCGCGCGGCGGCGACGTGGGCGACGGCTTCGACGGACGCAACAGTCGGCGGATGGTCGTAGAACGCGCGGATGCCGCCCTGGCCCTGCGTGTACTCGGCGAACAGGCGCGACGCGCTCGGCAGCCGGTCGTAGGGGAGCGCGTCCATGCGGTCGTCGGTCGTGGGGCGCTCGGGTAGCGTCAGTTGGACTGTCCGCTGGCCTGAAGCTTGGCGAGTTCGTCGCGTAGCTGGGCGGCGCGCTCGTAGTCCTCCTCGTCGATGGCCGACTGCAACTGCGTCTCGATCTTCTCGGCGCGCGTCATCGGAACGACCGGCTCGGCCTGCTCCGGCTCGTCGTCGCCCGCAAACGAGGACTCACCGACGCCCGCCAGACCTTCGTCCTCGCGCTCGACACCTGCCTGCTCCATCACGCTCTCGTCGACGAAGATCGGAGCGCCCAGCCGCACGCCGATGGCGATGGCATCCGACGGGCGCGCGTCCAACTCGTCGTCGACGCCGTTCTGGGTGTAGCGGATTTTGGCAAAGAACGTCCCCTCGCGCAGTTCGTCGACCACGATGGCGTCCACTTCGGCGCCCAGCTTTTCGATGCACGTCCGGATCAGATCGTGCGTCAGCGGGCGCGGCGGTTTGATCTTCTCGAGTTCGAGCGCGATCGCCTGGGCCTCGTAGCCTCCGATCACGATCGGCAACCGGCGCGTCCCGCCCGACTCCTCCAACACGAGCGCGTAGCCTTGCCCAGACGTGGGATAGGTCGACAGCGCGACGATTTCAACGGGGATGAGACTCATCGGGTGGAGGCAGGTTCGGTGCGGAGGGACGCGTGGGCGAAAGGCTAGGCGTGCAAGACGGTTTCCAACGCGCGCAGAAAATGCGTGTTCTCGTCTGCCGTGCCCGCGCTCACGCGGACGTATCCGGCGAGGTCTGAGTAGCCGCTCACGTTGCGCACGAGTACGCCCCGATCGGCAAGCCGTCTGACGGCATCGGCAGCGTCGAGGTGCGTTTTGAATAGCATAAAGTTGGCCGCCGTCGGCACGACTTCTACTCCATCCATCACGCTCAACGCGTCGTAGAGGCGCCGCGTCTCAGCCGCGATCGTGGCGACGTGCTGCTCGACCAAATCCATCCGGTACAGAACGGCCAAACCGATCTCTTCGGCCAGCCGGTCGACGGTAAACGGCAGCAGGCTTTTCTCGACCTCGCGGATCAGGTCGGCGTTGCCGATCAGCGCGCCCAACCGCACGCCCGCCAGCCCGAATGCCTTGCTGAACGTCCGCATCACGAGCACGTTGGGCCACGCGTCGATAAGGCGCAGGGCCGACGGCTGGGTCATGAACTCGGCGTAGGCTTCGTCGACGACTACGATGCCCGGCGCCGCTGCCTCGACGATGCGCTCGATCTCTTGGGCCGTCATCTCCAGGCCGGTCGGGTTGTTGGGCGTCGTCAGGATCGTCAGCGTTGGGCGATGCGCGACGACGGCCGCCTGAATCGCGTCGGCGTCGAATGTCAAATCGGCGCGCGGACCGATGCTTACCAACTCGCCGCCGTAGAGGTGGACGACCTTCTCGTGGAGCGCGAACATCGGGCGCGGCAGCACGACGCTGCGGCCCTCGTCCACGAAGCACAGGCCGAGCGTGTACGTCAACTCGTTCGAGCCATTGGAGATGACGACCTGACTGGCATCGACGCCGACGTGAGCGGCGAACGCGGTCCGCAACCGCTCGGGCTGCTCGGTCGCGTAGCGATTGAACGGCTCGGCCATCAGACGCTCTATCAGGTCGCGCTTGAAGTCGGGGTCGAGGTCGAACGGGCTTTCGTTCTGGTTCAACTTCACGTCGATCGCGGGCGGCATGCCGACGATGTACGGGTGCTGCGCTCGGATCTGCGGGCGGATCTGGTCGAGGACGGCGGAGAGCGGCGTGTTCATGCGTCGGTCGGTATCGGGAGGCGAGGTCATACGTCTTCGAGCCGCGTGCGGATCGCCAGGGCATGCGCGTCGAGCCCTTCCGCCTGGGCGAAGCGGATGATCTGAGGTCCGGTCTGGGCGAGCCGCTCGGCCGAGTAAGAGATGACGGATTGTCTGCGGACGAAGTCGTGGACGCCCAGCGCCGAAGCGAAGCGGGCCGTTCCACCGGTCGGGAGGACGTGGTTGGGGCCGGCGAAGTAGTCGCCGACGGGTTCGCTGCTCGCGTCGCCCAGGAAGATGGCTCCGGCGTGGCGAATGCGCGGCAGGACCTCCCACGGACTCGCCGTCAGGATTTCGAGATGCTCGGGTGCCAGCCGGTTCGATAGGTCGATCGCGTCCGCCAGCGTTTTGGTGACGACGACAGCGCTGTAGTCGCGTAGAGCCGGGGCGATGTGGTCGCGGCGCGGCAGCAAGTCGGCCAGGCGTTCGACTTCGGACTGCACGCGCTCGGCCAATGCGTGCGAGGGCGTCAGCAGGATGGCCGAAGCGCGGACGTCGTGCTCGGCCTGGCTCAGCAGATCGGCCGCGACGTGCGTGGCGTCGGCGTCGGCGTCGGCGATTACGACGATTTCGCTCGGACCGGCCACGCTGTCGATGGCGACCTGTCCGTAGACCTGCTTCTTGGCCGTCGCCACATAGACGTTGCCCGGTCCCACGATCACGTCGGCACGGGCGATGCTCTGCGTCCCGAACGCCAGCGCACCGATTGCCTGGGCGCCTCCGACGGAGTAGACTTCGTCCAGCCCAAGCAGCCGCGCCGTCGCCAGCACGGTCGGGTGCGGCAATCCATCCGGCTGCGGCGGCGACACAATGGCGATGCTCTCGACGCCTGCCACCTGGGCCGGGACGGCGTTCATGACCAGGCTCGACGGGTAAAACGCCGTTCCACCGGGCACGTACAGTCCGGCACGCTCCATCGGCACGATGCGTTGTCCGAGTATAACACCGTCCAGATCATCGGCGAACCACGACTGTTCTACCTGCCGCGCGTGGAAGCGGCGCACGTTGGCGGCGGCCGCTTCGATCACGTTGCGCAGATCGGCGTCGAGTTCGTCCAGCGCGCGGTCCATCGCTTCGACCGGCACGCGCAGCGCAGCGGGCCGGACGCCGTCGAAGCGCTCGGTCAGGCCGAGCAGGGCATCGTCGCCTCGGGCTCTCACGTCGGCCAGAATGTCCCGAACGGCGGCGTCGACCTCGGGACTTGAAGCCGCTGTTCGGCGGAGTACGCGTTCGAGTCGCGTGTCTACGTCGGCGGCGGGGACGATCTGGAGGAGCATGGGCAGCGGGCGGGTGGAGACCTGAGCAACCCGGCGTCTACGGATGAGGATTCGACTGCACGCGGGCTTCAAGACAGGACCATGGCCATCGGCGGTGCTGCCCAAAACGCAGCGAAGCCCCGCTACCTGTCTGGCGGCGGAGCTTCGTGCGGGGTGAGCGAGAGTTCGCTCAGGTCAGAGCCTATCGGCCCGAGGTATGCTAGTACTCTTCTCGGTCGTCGTAGCCTTCGTCGTCGTCCGAGTCTTCGGGCTTGGTGAGTTCGGGCATGCCGCGGAAGTCGTAGTCGGGCAGGTACTCGTCGCGCACGTGCGCAACGGCCTCGTGCAATCCGGCGATGAACTTGCCGAAGTCCTCCTTATAGAGGTGGATCTTGGTCTTGCGGAAGCCCTCGCCGTCGCGGTCGCGGCGGCTCTCGACGATGTTGAGGAAGTAGTCGTCGCCCGAGCGAGTTTTCTTCACGTCGAAGAAGTAGGTACGCTTGCCAGCCGGTACGCGTACCGAGTGGACCTCGTCGCGCTCGTCGTCGCGTCGTCCGCCACCGCCGCGGTTATCCCCACCGCCACCGCGGTTGTATCCGCCGCCACCGCCACCGCCACCGCGGTTGTATCCGCCTCCACCGCCGCGATATCCGCCACCGCCACCGCCGCCGCCGCGGTTGTCCCCACCGCCGCCGCCGCGGTATCCGCCACCGCCACCGCCGCCGCGGTTGTCATCGCGGCTACCGCCACGGTTGTAACCGCCACCGCGGTTGTCGTCACGGCCACCGCCGCGGTTGTCGTCGTTCGAATAGCTCATCGAAGGGTCGCAGGCCGATGCCTGGAGCAAGGAGAAGGGAGGGCAGGATGCCCGGTGAGACCGCCAAGATGCGAAGCGCGCAGCGGATTCGCAACGCAGCGCTTCATTTCGGTCGGAAAAATGCGTCCCCGGATCGTGCTCGTTACGCTTAGCCGACGAGCTGAGCCACTTCGCGCGCCTGACGCACGTTGTACTCGGCGACGAGCTTCTTGTGGTTGATCGTGTCGAGGATCGTCCCGATAAAGCACAGCCCACCGGTGAACAGGTAGAGCAGACCCATGCCCATCTGCCCGACGTAGAAACGCTGAATGCCTGCGACAATAAAGAAACCCAGCAGCGTTAGGATTAGCGTCGTGCTCGGATCTTTGCGCCTGCTGCGGTAGGCGTGCGAAAACTGCTCGACCTGCTGGTCGTTCATCGAGCCGATCAAACGGGCGACCTCGACTTGTTCGTCGCCTTCGATTTCAGGCATGTAGCGAATAACGCGGGACATCAGGAAGGTGGGGAAGAGAGGAAAACAAAACGACGCGATGAGCGAGGGAGACGGCACGCCGTGCCGGCAAAACTACGGCACCAACCGACAGAGGATGCGCCGCACACTCACCTCGCGCCAGGTAGCTGACGGCGCACGCCAGTCCGCATCCCGGGCAGAACCAGATGCCGATCGCGTCTCCCACCCAGTCGAACGGGGAGACGGTGAACCAGCCCGGCGCGTCTGAGTCGAGAAGGGCGACGCTCCCCAAGCCGAGCTTCTAGGCCTAGGCCCACGCTTCCTGCGGGATGCGGCGCAGCCTGCTTGCTGGGCCTCGGTCAGCAGGACCAGCTGCGGAGCACTGCGAAGGAGAGGCAGGAGCAGCAGCGCGCGGCTCATTGCTCGACTATCCGAACCGACGTGCGCGTGCGTCCTGCGAAGAAGCCCAGACCGCCGTCGACGTTGCCGACGATGCGGACCGGCTCGCCCAGCGGGTTGTCGTCGCCGCCCAGCGCCTCGTAGGCGATGAACGACTTGGCGTAGTCGAAGTAGGCGCGCGAGATCGCGTAAACGTTGGCGTACACGTCGTAGCACACTTTGTCGGGCGGCAGACTGCAGAAGCCCTGGTTCAGCGTGTCGAAGCGCAGCGTGTAGCGTTCGTTTTCAAACGCATCGTCGGTGAAGAATCCGGTTTCGTAGTAGCTGTCGCCGCCCTGGTCGAACGGATCGTTTGTGGCGCGAACGAAGATGGGCGAGGACGACCAAAACTCCGTTTCCTGAACCTGCAGAGCCGGTGCGTCTTCGCCGGGCTGCTGCGTCACGCGCAGCGCGTAATAGGAAGCGTGGGGTCGTCTGAGAGTTCGAGACGGGCTTCGAGAATGGACCCGTCGTACTCGAACTGCTCCGGGTCTCTGGTCGCCGACGCAGACAACCTCTCGCGAACGATCGGCATCGGAGCGGCATCGGTCGCGGTCACGTCGGCATAATCGGGATGGCGGACACGCAGCGTGTAGGCGACGCCCGCGTCGGGGGTCGTTTGGCCGTTGTAGTAAGCGAAATTATCGTCGCCTTGGCCGGGGCAGGCGATCACCAAGACCGAATCCGTCTCGCAGTTGGACAGCCGCTCGACCAACACGTCGCCACGATAGATCTCGACGGTCGCGCCGTACACCCCGCTCAGGCCGTTGGCGAATCCGTCCTGCACGGGCGTCGACCGGCTCAGGCCGACGCGCCACGGCTGGCCGACCTCGAACGGCGCGTCGACGACCAGGACGGCGTCGACGCGGGGGACTTCGATGTCGAGCGTCAGTTCGCAAGCGGATACCAGCAGGAGCAGGAGAGGGAGCAGCAGTAGAGCGCGCATCACTGCGGCCCGCGTAGCTGGATGCGCGTGCGTGTGCGTCCACCGAAGAAGCCAAGCCCGCCCGATACGTTGCTCTTCACCTGCACGGGCTCGGCCAGCGGGTTGCCTTCGCCGCCCCCTTCCTGGTAGGCGATCAGCGTGCGGACATAGTCGAAGTACGACAGCGAGACGGCATACACGTCCACGTACAGCCACTCGGGGCGGCAGTCTGGTCTCGGATAGCACTTTTGATACTCGCTGAGCGTCGCGTCCAGCACGACGGATGCGTTGGCGAAAGAGATATCCGACGTATACCCAGTCCGGTAGGCGACTTGAGTCCCTATGTCAGCGGGAGATTCGATGCCTCTGAGGAGAAAGGGGGAGGTGGAAGTGAACCGGACATTTTCCGCGGCCACCATCTCTTCGGCTAGCGTGTCGGGATCAAAGGAGGGTTGTACCCGCTCGTGGACAAAGTCCAGCGCGTAGTACTGCGTTTGCGCGTCGTCGCGGATGGTGATGCGGGCGCTCTCTTCGAAGAACGAATCGATGCTCCGCCCGCCCAACTCGGCCCCGATGTTTCCCCTGTCGATTGGCAGCGGCGCGCGCGATGTGGCCTCGACTGCAGCGAAGTCCGGGTGCGAGACGCGCAGCGTGTACGTCTCGCCGGGTTGGGACGTGCTCGTTCCGCCATACAAGCGGCCCTCCGTGCGCACCTGGCAATCGAAGCCGCCCGTGTCCCCGCAGGACTGCGGCAACTCGGCCAGACGTTCGATCAATCGATCACCCGAGTAGATCTCCACCGTCGCACCTCTCACCTCGGTCGGCCCGCGCCCGGTTGAAGAAGGGTTCGCCATCCTGCACGGGTACCGAGCGCGAAAGGTCGATGCGCCACGGCTGGCCGACCTCGAACGCGCCGTCAACGACGAGCAGCGGATCGGCACGCGGCACGTCGATGTCGACGGTTAGTTCGCAGGCTGAGAGGAGCAGGAGCGAGAGCAAGAGTAGAGCGCGCATCGTCAGAAGGAGAAGCGGAAGGCGAGCGACGGGATGATCGGCAGCAGGGCATAGCCGACCAACTCGCCCTGTCCCTCTTCGTTGGTTTGCCACTCGGCGTAGAAGATGTTCTTGCGGTTGTAGGCGTTGTACACGTTCAGGATCAGCGCGCGCGGCTTGGCGCCCCGCCTGAGAAACCACGACGCGCTCAGGTCGAGCCGGTGGTAGGCAGGCATCCGAAAACCGTTCACGTCCGAAAACACGGTCACCTGCTCGAACGACCGAAACGGCTGGATGGCCACGCCGGGGCTGAGGTACCGGCTTTGGGCCAGCGTGGCGGCCGTGCCGGTGCCGTAGACCCAGGCGGCGCCCACGTCAAAGAAGCGCGACAGCTCGCGGGTGAGGACGACGCTCACGTCGTGGCGGCGGTCGTAGCGAAAGGGGAAGCGTCGGCCCTCGTTGAGGTCGTCGAACTGCCGGTCGGTGCGCGCCCACGTGTAGCCCACCCAGCCGGTCGTGCGGCCCAGCTTGCGCTGCACGAACGCCTCGATGCCGTAGCTCGTCCCCTCGCCGTTCGAGAGCACCAGATCCTGCCAGTCCTGCCCCGGCAGGGCAAAGCCCGCCCCCTCGCGGTAGTTCACCAGTCCGGTCATCGCCTTGTAGTACCCCTCGAGGCTGACTTCGTAAGCGCCCACCGTTCGCGCGATTCCAGTCGCAGCTTGCCACGACTGCTGCGGCCGGACGCGCGCCGTCGACGGCACCCAGAGATCGGTCGGGAGGCCGATGCCCGCGTTGGTGAGCAGGTGAATGTTCTGCTGCATCGTCGCGAACGAGGCTTTATAGGCCGTCCCCGCTATCAGAAACCGGGCTGATATGCGCGGCTGAAGCGACGCGTACTGCGTGCCCTCGACGGCGAAGAGCGAGCCGTGCAGCCCGACGTTGACTTTGAGCGCCGACGTTACGTCCCAGTCGTCCTCGGCGTAGGCCGTAAACGCCGCGGCCGTCGTGATCTGCTCCTCGACCAAGTCCAAGATCTGCTCGACCCCGTCGACGGTGCTCGAAAACCCGCCGGGCGAGAAGCGGTGAGCCGTCGCGCTGGCCCCAGCTCGGACGTAATGCGCGTCGCTGGCGCGCCACTCGGCGTCGATTGCGCCGCCCCAGTCGCGTATGCCCGACGTGTAGCCGAAGCGGTCCGTCTGGGTGATCCGGTCTCCCTCGCTCGTGAACTCACTCTGCGCCTCGGACGACACGTCGAAGTCGTAGCGCGCGAACCGCAGCGTCGTGTTGACGAACAGGCGCGGCGAGAGCACCCGGTTCCACCTCAGCGCCGCCGTCACATTGCCCCAGCCCATGTCTCCTTCGTCCTCGTCGCGCCCATTGGAATACTCGTTGACCGAGCGCGCCCAGAAGTTGTCGTCGCCCGTGTAGACGCTCGCGAACAGCCGGTCCTTGGGCGACGCGATCCAGTTGATCTTGCCGTTGAGGTCGTAGAAGTAGTATCCGCCCTGCTGCTCCTCGTCCATGAACGGGCGGGCGACCAAGTCGAGATAGGTGCGCCGCGCCGAGACGAGGTACGACACCTTACCCTTGCGGATCGGTCCCTCGGCCGTCAGGCTCGTCGCGATCAGGCCGACAGTCCCTTTGAACTCGTGCTGGTTCATGTTGCCCTCTTTCATGTCGATCTCGATCACCGACGAGAGCCGCCCGCCGAAGCGCGCCGGAAAGCCGCTCTTGCTCAACTCGACCCGGCTCAGCGCGTCCGAGTTGAAGACGGAAAGGAAGCCAAACAGGTGGTTGGCGTTGTAGACGGGCGTGCCGTCGAGCAAGATCAGGTTCTGATCGGGCGATCCGCCCCGCACGTGCAACCCGCTCGACCCCTCGACGCCTGACTGCACGCCCGGCAGCAGCTGCAGCACCTTGAACAGGTCGACTTCGCCCCCCAACGCCGGAAGCCGCTGCAGCGTGGCGACGGGAATTTCGACCAGTCCCGTCCGCGTCGACTCTTCGATGCGCCCGACCCTGCTGTCCTCGACGAGCACGTCGCGCAGTTCCTGCCCGGCCATGAGCTTGATCGTCAGTGTCGTGTCGGCGGAGAGCGTCAGGCGCAGCGTGTCGGTCTGAAAGCCGACGGACCGGACCTCGAGCGTCCTCGGGCCGACGGGCAGGCCGAGGGTGAAAAAGCCAAACCGGTTGGTCGCTGCGCCGTCGCGCGCTTGGATGTCGTAGACCGTCGCCCCGATCAGCCGCTCGCCCGAATCGGCATCCTCGACGTAGCCGCTGACGGTCGCCCGCTGCGCCTGGGCCGATGCGGCGGTGAGCAGGAGCAGGGCGCAGAGCACGCTGCGGAGCGGTGGGCACATATCAGAGCGCGTGAGCAGAGCGTCAACATACACCCGCGTTACGTTGGGGCTGGATAGGGGACGCGCTTTCACCCTCTCGCTCGCTACCCTGCATGTTCGGGGTGAGAAGCCGGCCGCACCCAAACCTGTCAGCTTTGCGGGGTCCGAGGTGAGCCGCTGCCACTTGTTAGATTACCTCTCAGATCTACTCCAGCACTACGACGACCGGCGCGTGGTCGCTCGGCTTGCTGCCGCCTTCCTTGCTGCTCGTATCGCGCCGCTCGTCGCGGTCGACGTAGGCGTCGGCGACGCGGCGCGCGAGTAGCGGTGTCACGTAGACGTGGTCGATGCGCAGGCCGTCGCCGCGTTGGAAGCCCAGGCTGCGATAGTCCCACCAACTCCACGGTCCGGGTCCATAGTCGATCAGGCGGACGGCATCCATCAGGCCCCAGTCGCGCAGGGCGGTAATTCCATCGCGCGCGTCTGGGTGGGCCAGCGTCGAGTGCTGCCACTTATCCGGATTCGCCATGTCGCGCTCGTCTTCGGGCGCGACGTTGTAGTCGCCGAGCAGAGCGATGGGCTGCGCGGGGTCGAGCCGGTCGAGGTAGGCGCGCAGGCGTTTCATCCACGCCAGTTTGTAGTGCCAGCTGTCGCTGCCGACCGTTTTGCCGTTGGGGAAGTAGCCCGAGATCACGCGGACGCCTTGGACATCGGCGGCGATCAGGCGGGCCTGCGGGTCCTCTTCGTCGCCGTCGTCAAATCCGATCAGAACGTTCTGCGGCTCTTCCTTGGCGATGATGGCGACGCCGTTGTAGGTCTTCTGCCCGTACGCCGCGGCGTGGTAGCCGACCTCTTTGAGCGCGTCAAACGGGAATACGTCGTCGATCACCTTGGTCTCTTGTAGGCACAGCGCGTCGGGCTGCTCGCGTTCGAGAAAGGCGAGGACGCGGTCGTGGCGCGCGCGGATGGAGTTGACGTTCCAGGCGACGAGTTTCATGGCGGGGTGGTTGGTGCGGTCGGAAGCTACGTCACCTGACACAACCCCCATTCGATAGCCGATGCGTCTCCTGCAAACGGGTATGGGACGTGACGCCATCGCTGTGCGGCCCGGTAAAAGGGCTGTGCAGCACGATACAGAATGACTGTGCAGCACGGTAAAATGGCCGTGCGCCGCGTTCAAACGGTTAGGCGTCGCAGTGAAACGGCCGTGCAGTACGTCCCGGGGGCCATGCGGCATCATAAAACCGTCGTGTAGTGGCGCATCGCCTCGCGGACGCGTTTACTCGCCTCCGAAAGTCGCCTCCTGCCCGCGTAGCGTGTCGTCGATGTCGCCGTGCCAGAATGCGCGTCGGCCCATCACCCAGGTGCCGACAGGCCAGCCGGTCCAGGTTTCGCCGTCCCACGGACTCCAGCCCGCTTTGGTCAGTTGATCCTCGTTGCGGATGGTCTGCGATTTGTTCAGGTCGACGGCCACCAGATCGGCGTCCATCCCTTCGGCGATGCGGCCTTTGCCTTGGATCTTCCAGATGTCGGCGGGCGCACGGCTCGTCCATTCGGCGATCTGGGCGAGGGTGCAGCGGCCCTGGTTGTACGCGTGGAGCAAGAACGCGAGGCTGTTTTCGATGCTCGGCATGCCCGAGGGAGCCTTTCCATACGGCTGAGCCTTCTCCTCGACGGTGTGGGGTGCGTGGTCGGTAGCGACGACTTGCAACGTGCCGTCTTGCAATCCGGACCACAGGGCGGCGCGGTCCTGGGCGGTCTTGACGGACGGATTCTGCAACAGCCGCGTGCCGAGATACTCATAGTCGGCATCCGAAAACGACAGGTGCGGCGTGCACGCCTCGGCCGTAATCAGGCCGCTCATCCCCGGATCGGCGAGCACCTCGCGCAGCAGGTCTACCTCTTGGGCCGTCGTGACGTGGAGCAGGTGGAAGCGGTGCCTGTGCCTGCGCGCCAGATCGAACGCGCGCCGGGTCGAGACGATGGCGGCTTCGTGGTCACGGATGCGCATGTGGTCGCGCGGGACGCTTCCGCCTCCGAGCCGAGCGAAGTTGGCGCGCACGGTCGCCTCGTCTTCGCAGTGCGCCGTGATCGGAAGCGTCGTTTGGGCGAAGATGCGTTCGAGCGCGTCCTGATCGTCGACGAGCAGATCGCCGGTCGACGAGCCGATGAAAATCTTGATGCCGGGCGTGCGCGTGGCCGCAATCAGGTCGGCAATATTGGTAGGTGTCGCGCCGATGTAGAAGCCGTAGTTGACGCGCGAGTTGAGGGCAGCCAGATCGTACTTTTGGTCCAGCAGCGCCTGAGTCGTCGCAGCCGGCACGGTATTGGGCATTTCGAGAAACGTCGTTACGCCGCCCTTGGCGCACGCGCGGCTCGCAGTTGCCAGATCCTCCTTGTGCGTCAGCCCCGGCTCGCGGAAATGCACCTGGTCGTCGACGACGCCGGGCATCAGGTGCAGTCCGGTCAGGTCGATGGTTTCGTCGACGCGCGCTCCGGCGGGGACGCCGACGTGGGCGATCGTCGCGCCGTCGAGCAGCACGTCGGTCTGGATCGTCTGGCCGGGGAGGACGCAGGTCGCGCCTTTGAGCAGGGTACGCATCGGCCTACTCCTCCATCGGCTTGAGCGCTTCGAGTCCCGTTTCGATGCGGTCCATCGCTGCTTCGAGCGTGTCGAGGCTGGCTGCGTACGAGAGGCGGATGCCGGTCGGCGCGCCAAACCCTTCGCCGGGGACGAGCGCTACGTCGTGGTCTTCGAGCAGGTAGAAGGCCAGTTCCTCGGACGATTCGATCAACCGCCCAGTCGGCGACTGCGACCCAAGAAATCCGCCGATGTCGGGGAAGAGGTAGAACGCGCCCTCGGGCTTGGGCGTCGTCAACCCGTCGATGGCGTCGAGCCGGGCCAGCATGTAGTCGCGGCGCTCGCGAAACGCGCCGACCATCGTGCAATCGGTCCGTCGTCCATCAGCAGCGCGGCGACTCCGGCCTTCTGCGTGATCGTCGACGGGGCGGACGTGAACTGGCTCTGGATCTTGGACACGGCCTTGGCGACGGGCAGCGGCGCGCAGAGGTAACCCAGGCGCCAGCCCGTCATCGCGTAGCCTTTGGAGAAGCCGTTGACCGTGATCGTGCGGTCGGCCATGCCCTCGAGGCTGCCGATCGACACGTGGCTCGGCGTCGAAGATGACGTGCTCGTAGATCTCGTCCGACAGGATCCAGACGTCGGGGAAGTCGCGCAGCACGGCGGCGAGAGCTTCGAGTTCATCGCCTGAGTAGACCGATCCGGTCGGGTTCGAGGGCGAGTTGAGGAAGAGCAGCCGGGTCTTGGGCGAGAGCGCGCGGCGCAGTTGGTCGGGCGTCAGCTTGTACTCGGCATCGGCGCTCGCCAGCACCTCGCGCGGGACGCCGCCGGCCAGCCGCACCATCTCGGGATAGCTGACCCAGTAGGGCGCCGGAATCAGCACCTCGTCGCCGGGGCGCACCAGTGCCAGCACGGCCTGAGCGACGCTCTGCTTGGCGCCGTTCGAGCACACGATCTGGTCGATGCTCGCGCGAATGCCGTTTCGCCAGCTTGTCTACGATGGCTTCGCGCAGTTCGACCAACCCTTGGTTGTGCGTGTAGTGCGTCCAGCCTCCGCGCATGGCGGCGACCCCGGCTTCGATGATCGCATCGGGAGTGTCGAAGTCGGGCTCTCCGGCGCTCAGACTGATGACGGGCCGTCCGGCAGCCTGGAGCGCTTTGGCGCGCGCCGTCATCGCCAGCGTGGCCGACGGGCGCATGGCCGCGACGTAGGGATTGAACTCGGGGGCGTCGGTCATGGGCAAGCGGAGGGTGGGAGTGAGGCTGTCAAAACTACGGACGCCGCGCGCTTGCTCCCGTTCGATCCGCACGCCGATTCAGTCGCGTCCCGCCTTTCGCGCCAGCGCCTGGGCGACCGTCGTGGGGACGAACAGCCCTACGTCACCGCCCCAGCGGTGCACGTCGCGCACGATCGATGCGCTGACGAACGCGTGGGCCTCGCTCGTCATCAGGAAGACCGTTTCGAGACCCGGCGAGAGGCGGCGGTTGGCGAGCGCCATCCGAAACTCGTAGTCGAAATCGCTCACCTGCCGCAGCCCACGCACCAGCACGCTCGCGCCGGACGCCTTGGCGTGGTCGACGAGCAAGCCTTCGAAGGCGACCGCCGTTACACCTGCCAGTCCGGCCTCGCGGGCGCACGTTCGGATCAGGTCGCAGCGTTCGTCGGCCGAAAAGAGCGTCTGCTTGGATGAGTTGACGGCGACCGTCACTTCGACCTCGCCAAACTGCGCGACGGCGCGGCTGAGCACGTCCAGGTGGCCGAGCGTGAACGGGTCGAACGTGCCGGGGTAGAGCGCGCGGGGCATGGGCAAGCGGGATGGTCAGTCGGGAAATGTAGGGGCGACGCGTGCGTCGCCCACGCCGCGCAATTCAGCCGCCGAACAGCGAAAGCCGCGTCCCCCCGTAGACGCGCGAGACGAGAAGCGCGGAGTGGTCGGCAAAATCGGTGTCGGTCGCGCTTTCGAGCGAGACGATGCCGCCGGGCGCCAGGAGCGTAAGTAGCAGGTCGGGCAGCGTCGGCAACTCAGAGAGTGCGTACGGTGGGTCTGCGACGATCAAGTCGAAGTGCGCGTAGGCGGTCTTGATCCAGCGCAGCGCGTCGGCTTTCACGAACGCGCAGTCGTCCGAAACTTCGAGCGACTCGGCGTTGCTACGGGCGAGGCTGAGCGTGGGGCTGTGGCGCTCGACCAGGGTGGCGCGGGCGGCGCCTCGGCTCAGCGCTTCGAACGAGAGCGCGCCCGATCCGCAGAACAGGTCGAGCACGCGCGCGCCGGGCAGCGTCAGGCGCGACTGGAGCAGGTTGAACAGTGCCTGCCGCGTCTTGTCGGTCGTCGGGCGTGTGCGGTCGCCTTTGGGGGCTTGTAGGGTGCGCCCTCGCAGGTTGCCGCCCGTGATGCGCATTTAGAGCGCTGCGCCGACGACGGGCACGTAGGTCGACCCATCAAACGGCTCGAAGGCGTCGGGGTCGTCTACGATCACGGCGCGGAGCGGGTTGAGCGTCTCGAACGCCCCCGCAAACACGTGGGGAAGATCGTCCAAATCGGCGGCTCGCGCTGCGTCGCCATAGACGAACGCCGATTGCACGTCGGTGGGGTTGGCGCCGATTCGGTCGAGCAGGCGCAGGAGCGTAAACGCAGCGTTGGGAATCGACTCGGCCTTGCTCGACGCGACCAAAACCGGATCGCCGTCGCGGACGATGGAATAGTCGGTGCGATTCGAATAGCGACCTAAGGCGACCGTGATGCCAGTTTCCGCTCCACACGCCGCAGCCACTCGGGCGGCACCGAGCAGGCTCAGACCGGCGCGCATTCCGCCGTTGGGCATCGAACGTCCGATCGTCTCCATGCGGCCCTGTGCCGGACGCGAGAGCGCAATCACCTGCACCCAGTCCTGTCCGTCCGACGAGTAGAGCGGTTGGAGCGTCAGTCCCATCGTCGGCCCTCGGTCGGCTCCGGCGAGCAGCGTCGTCTCGAGTGTCAGGCGTGCGTTGCGTTCGGTGACGGGCTGGCTCGACGGAAACGGCGCCGTCCACGTCAGCACCGACTGCGGCGGAAGCACGATGCGGACGCCCTGCGCCGTCGATCCCTCGAATACGTCGCCGACGGCTTCGCGCAGGATGGCGAGCGCTTCGGCGTCGCCCTCGCGGATCGCGTCGACCGGTTTGAAGTCGAAGTCGCACGCGCCCAGTCGCAACAGACGTGCGTGACTGCCGACCTGCTCGACCTCGGCATAGCGGAGCGTCTGGGCCTCGAACGCGATGGCGGCGCGGGCCTGCGGATCGGTCATGGGCGGCCGGTTAGGGAGGGGAGAGCGCCGAGTGTCGGCCGGGCGGTTACTCCCAGGTGGCGACGTTCAGCCTGTTGACTTCGGGACCGTTGGCGCCGATGAAGTCCTCCGGATAGTCCGGCGAGCCCAGCATGTAGTACTTGACGCGGCCCGTATCCGAGGCGGCATACGTGAAGCGCTGGCCCGATAGCGGAGAGACGAGGAGTGAGTCGAACGAGTAGCCCGCTCCGAAGATCTGGTCGCGGTCTGCGATCATCGAACTGTCGGACAGGGCGAAGATCTTGACCGAGTCGAGCGTCGACGGGAAGCGGTTATTGACCTGGTTGTGCCGGATCAGCACCTGCCGAACGTCCGACATGCGCTGGCGCACGTTCTTCGCGCTGCTCGATGATGCGCTCGCGCTCCTCCCACGGGCTGGTGATCGATTCGTAGAGGAAGTAGCCCAGTCCGGCAATGACGAGGACGAGGACGAGTTGGACAGCGATGCTGGCGCCTTTGCTCATGGGGAGGATCCAGAAGGAGAATGGTCGGGTAAGGGATCGGTGCCGCGTGCGAGCGATCGCGTGGGGAAAGCGGAGACGATGCGACGAAAGTACGCAGCCTGCTTCCCGCCGCGCAAACTTCGTGTGCGTCATCGCACACTGCGCGCGTACTTATACCAGACACCCGCTCCCGCTTTTCGTTGCCCGACTCGACGCCCAGCAGCGCCCCGACGCGCCTGCTCATCAACATCGACCACGTCGCGACGCTGCGCAATGCGCGCGGCGAAGCGTTCCCCGATCCGGTCTACGCCGCGCTGGCCTGCGAGGCCGCCGGGGCGCATGGCATCGTTTTCCACCTGCGCGAAGACCGCCGCCACATCACCGACCGTGACGTTCAGCGCTTGAAAGAGACCGTTCGGGGCAAACTGGACTTTGAGTTGAGCATGGCCGAAGAGGTCGTCCAAGTCTGTATCGACGCGCAGCCGCACCTCGCCACGCTCGTGCCCGAACGCCGAGAAGAGCTGACGACCGAGGGCGGACTCGACGTAGTCGCTCACCGCGACCGGCTGACCCAGCTGCTGCCCCGGTTCTTCGGTGCGGGAATCGAGGAGGTCGCCCTGTTCGTCGATCCCGAGCCGGACCAGATCGACGCGAGCATCGCCGTCGGTGCCAACGCCATCGAACTTCACACCGGCGACTATGCCAACGCGCGCACGTCGGCCGAGCGCAGCGCCGTCCTGCAGCGCTTGGCATCGGCGTCCGCCCAAGCCCATGCCGCCGGTCTCGCCGTCCACGCCGGGCATGGGTTGGACCGCCGCAACTATCCTGCGTTTGCCGCCGCGTTGCCCGTTTTGCACGAGGTGAGCATCGGCTTTTCGGTCATCGCGGACTCGCTGTTTGTCGGCATGGACCGCGCCGTCCGCGACATGCA
>CAWFGU010000008.1:0-59476 GCA_963815505.1 Rhodothermales bacterium | reverse complement strand
AGCGGTCCGTTCTTGGTGCTTGGATCGCAACAAGGCGCTCGCCGCAACAAGCCCGATGCTGACGACGAGTGCGACCAGAAAAGCCGTCCGATATCCGGCAACGGCTCCGTTCTGAGTGGCGACAAGCATCCCGATCAGTGCGCTGCCGAGCGTCTGGCCGGTCGCCAGGAAGAAGGTGCCCACGCCTTGCCCAGTCGTTCGGTCCTTGGCAGCGCTCTCGCCGAGCAGAATGTACGAGATCGCTGAACCCAGCAAGCCCGATAGTCCCAGCCCGATCAAGACCGTCGCGCTGACGTATCCGCCGAGCGTCGCGCTCAGTTGCCAGAGTACCAGTAGGCCGCAGGTCAGAACCGCCGAACCACCGGCCAGGATGGTGCGTGTCCCGATCAGATCGATCAGGCGTCCGGCGATAGGAGCGCCCAGGGTGATGCAAACGACGAGGGGCAAGAGCAGATACGACGCCTCGGAGCGGTCTACGCCGTACGCGACCATGCAATACTTGGGCAGGAAGACGAACAGCGCCTCGACCAGTCCGGCGCCGAAACTGAACAGGGCTGCCAGCACCACTTGTCGGCGCGCGAAAAAAGCAGGAGCGATGATCGGCGACGGTGCCTGGCTTGCGTGCCGTCCGTAGAGCCAAACGAAGGCGGAGCCCGCTGCCACGAGCAAAGCAGCGGCGGTATTTGCGGCGGCGCCCGCTGTCGCATCGAACCGCGTCAGGCCCAGCGCGCCCAGCAGCAGCGCCGCGCCCAGCAGCAGCGCGCCTCGCGTATCGAACTTCTCGCCCTCGGTCGACCGGGTATCGGGCAGCACGAGTAGGCTTGCGGCGATCACGAGAACGGCCAGCGGAATCGGAGCGAGAAATACCAGCCGCCACGATGTCTGAACCAGTATGCCCGCGATGATGGGTCCGACCAGGAACGCCAGCCCAAACACGCTGCCCAGCAGGCCGAGCGCGCCGCCTCGCCTTGCGGGAGAGACCACGTCGCCTACGACGGCAGCGGCCATTGGAAACAGTCCGCTCGCTCCAAGTCCTTGCAGCACGCGCCCCCCAAGTAGCACTTCGATGGTCGGAGACGCCGCGACGATGCACGATCCGGCGGCGAGCAGACTCAGGCACGAGGCGAACGTCGCCCGTTTGCCCCACACGTCACCCAATCGCGCCGTAAACGGAAGGCCAACCAGATTGGCGAGGATGAACGCGTTGAGCACCCATGACGACGTGCGCTCGGTCAATCCGAAGGCGCCCTCGATGGCGCTCAGGGACGGCCCGACCAAGGCTATGTCGAGCGCGGCGACGAGCGTTCCCAGAAACAGAACGGGAAGGACGCGAGCGGGACGTGCCATCGACGGCGGCGAGAGTGTGTGTACCTTTGAGGCGCGGAGCGCGCCGGTTCGAGTAGTCCAAACGCTGGGCATCGCTCGTGATCCATGCGTTTTCCGCGACGCATCTGCCTTTTCCATCCATCCAATCCCTATGCGCCACCTCTTTGTCCTCCTGCTGCTCTGCGCTCCCGCTGCCCTCGCCCAACAGGCTTCGTCGATTCCGATGGAGTTGCCGCTTCGCCTGATGGGGACGACGTACGACGCTTCGGTTCCGGCTCCGGCCGACGTGATCGGCTTCGAGGCGGGGTCCAAACACGCGCGTCCGGCTGCCATCGTGCGCTACTACGAGCGCGTCGCCGACGCTTCGCCACGCGTGACGCTCGACACGTACGCGCACACTGTCGAAGGGCGTCCGCTCATCCAGGCCATCGTGACTTCGCCTGCCAACCATGCGCGGCTGGACGCTATCCTCGAGGCCAACCGCCGCCTGTCGGACAGTCCCGGCAGCGTGTCGGACGCCGATCTGGCACAGATGCCTGCCGTCGTCTGGATGGGATACAGCGTGCACGGAAACGAGGCGAGTGGTGCCGACGCGGCGCTGCTGACGCTGCACCACTTGGCCGCAGGTGAATCGTCCGAGGTGGGGCGGATGCTCGACGAGTTGGTGATCATCCTCGACCCCGTCTACAACCCGGATGGGCGCGCTCGTTTTGTCGGATGGATGGAGCGCTACCGTGGGCCGACACCTATCGCTGACGATCAGGATATCGAGCACAGCGAAGCTTGGCCCGGTGGACGCACCAACCACTATTGGTTCGACCTCAACCGTGACTGGCTGCCTGCCGTACACCCCAGCAGCGAGGGTCGATTGGAACGCTTCCACCGCTTCCGCCCACAGTTTCTGACCGACTTCCACGAGATGGGCGGCGAGGCCACCTACTTCTTCCAGCCCGGTATTCCGTCGCGTACCAACCCCAACACGCCCCAGGCCAATCAAGACATGGCGGGCCGCATCGCCAACTTCCACGCCGCGATCCTCGACGACATCGGCAGCCTCTACTATTCCAAAGAGAGCTTCGACGACTTCTACTACGGCAAAGGCTCGACCTACCCCGACGTGAACGGCTCGGTCGGCATCCTCTTCGAGCAGGCCAGCAGTCGCGCGTTGCAGGTCGAGACCGACAACAACGGTCTACTGACCTACCCTGAAACCGTCCGCAACCAGTTCGCCACGTCGATTTCGTCGCTCCGCGCGTCGGTCGATCTGCGGACCGATCTGCTCCGGATGCAGCGCGACTTCTATGCCGGATCATCCGATTTCGCCCGTGAGGTCGGCTTGCAAGGCTACGTGTTCGGCGATGGCGGCGACGCAACCCGCGCGGCGCACCTTGCCAACCTACTGGGCAAGCACCGCATCATCGTCGAGCAACTCACCTCGCCGCTGACGGTCGACGGCACACGCTTTCCCGACAGGCAGCTACTACGTCGCCTTGGACCAGCCTCAGTCGCGGCTGATCAACGGTGTGATGGAGCGCCCGACGACGTTTACCGACTCGCTCTTCTACGACGTATCGGCGTGGACCCTGCCGCTTGCCTACGGATTGCCGATGGCCGATGTGCCCCGAGGCACCCGAGTCGCCGCACGCGCTGCCCAAGCGATGGAGCTGCAGGGCCGACTGGTCGATGCGGCAGACGCCTATGCCTACCTCATCCCGTGGGGACGACTTCACGCACCCCGCGCTCTCTACGCCTTGCAGGCGGCTGGAATCCGCGTCCGATTGGGCACTGTCCCGATGACGGCGACGGTAAACGGTCGCGAGATGGAGTTTGGGAGAGGTACGCTCGTCGTGCCGGTAGGGGAGCAGGACGTTCCGGCATCGGTCGTGCGCGACGCCGTACGGCAGGTCGTGGCGGACGATGGCGTCGACGCGTTCGCGGTGACGACGGGACTCTCGCAGGCGGGTCCTGACCTGGGCAGCCGCAGTTTCGACGTGATCGCCAAACCCGAGGTGGCCCTTGTCGTCGGTAGCGGCGTCAACAGCAACGAGGCGGGCGAGATTTGGCACCATCTGGGGGAGCGGATGGAAATGCCGGTCGTCCTACTTGATGCCGAGTCGCTAGGCCGTGCCGATCTGAGCCGCTACACGACGCTGATCATGGCAGGCGGCTCCTACAACAGTGACTTGGCCGATCCGCTCCGCACGTGGGTGCGCAGCGGAGGACACCTCGTCGCGACCACCTCGGCTGCCGCATGGGCCATCCGCAATGGAATCGCCGAGATGGAATCACGCGATGCCGCCGACCGCGACAGCGTTCTCGCAGCTACGCCCTACGCCGAACTGGGCACGATGCGCGGCGCACAGGCGCTGGGCGGCTTGATCCTCAACGCCACCGTCGACACGACGCACCCTGTCGCCTATGGCCTGACGCCGACGTTTCCATTCTTCCGCAGAGGTACGACGTTCTACGCGCCGTCCGAAACGCCAGGTGCCAACGTCGCCGTCTACACCGCCGCGCCGCTCGCCGCCGGATACATCAGTCCGGACCGCTTGGAGCAGGCGGGCGGCTCGGCTGTCGTTACCGCGCTGCGCAGTGGGCGCGGCAGCGTCGTCCTGCTCCACGATAACCCGGTTTTCCGCGGCTTCTGGCTCGGTACGTCGACCGTCTTGATGAATGCCATTTTCTTCGGCGGCTCGTTCTGACGTCACGGCCTACTCGGCGCAAGGAGGAGGTGTAGGGCATCCTTCGGGCGGCCAAACCTGTCAGCTTCGTTAAAGCGGGCGGGCTCCCTAGACAGGAGAGGCATCAGGTTGACTCGAGTCAAAAGCCCTCCGCAGCATGGCTACGGAGGGCTTTTGATTGCTTGGATGTCGCCCTTCGGTCAGCGGGCGACGGTGAATGAGCGGCGCATCGCGACCGAGCCGTCAGCCAGCGTCAGGCGCATCAGGTAGACGCCCGACGAGAGGTCCGAGACCGAAAGGTTGGTCGTCTGACGGTCTACTTCAACGCGCTGGACGATGCGGCCCATGAGGTCGACGATCTCGACGGTCGTGCCAGCGGCGACCTGCTGCGACAGGGCGATCGTGAGTGTGCCATGAGCGGGAAGCGGGAAGAGGCGTACGTCGAGCGCTCCACTTGCCAGACCGTTCGGCGTGCTGGTGAACGTGGCGATGTCGCTCGCGTCGATGGGCAGGATCTGGAAGCCCACTCCTTCGCTGTTGCGGTCGAACTGGCCGACGACGCCCGTGAGGGTGACTTCGCCCGTCGGGATGGGCGAGCCGACCAGGTCCGAGTCGGCCTCGTTGCTGCCGAAGCGCACGTCGAGCGTCGTTCCGCCGCTCGCTGGTGACCTGGTAGGTCGTGTTGGCCGCGAACGTGCCGGTCTGTACGAACGTGACGCCGCGCACCTGGACCAACCGACTTTCGAGCGCCTCGGCGAGGTCCGTGGGCGCAATGACGCGAGGCGAAGGCACTCCTGCGTCCTCGACGATCACCGTCAGGCTTTCGAAGCCAGTGCCGAAGATTTGCTTGAGCCCGTTGAAGCTCGACAGCGCCCCGATCACCTCGACGCTGTCCCCGACGGCCACCGTTCCGGCTTCGATCAGGTCGGGCAAGGCGCCCTCGAACTGACGAGCGTTGAGGCCGGCCGTTCCGTCTTGGAGGTAGAGCGCTGTTCCCCGTGCGCGGCTGACGACGCCCCGGATGCGGACACGCGAGCCGTCAGCCAAAGCGCGTGCTTCGGCGATCGTGCTCAGCTTTAGCATCTGACCACCACCGCCGCCGCCACTCTGGCCGAAGAAGGCGCGCCCGACGAGCGTGGCGTCGAGGACGTACGGGTTGTCTTTGCCCTGGACCTGCGCGATGCGGTCGTGACGCGTCATCTCGTCGCTGCTCACCGGGTCGTCCTGGTGCCACTGGTAGAGCACGTCTTTGACGGCATTCCAGTAGGTACTGTTCGAGCGGTCCTGATAGATCGTGTAGAAGTAGAACTGGCTGCGCGCGATGTCGCCCTTGAACTCGTCGCGCGGCTCGAAGCGGCTGCTGCTGCGGCGGCTCCACAGGCCCAGGTCGCCGGTCGGCGTCTGGCTCTGCTGAGTCGTTCCCAGATACCAGTCTGTGGCTGCCGACGTCGATACGGTACCGAACGGGAGGTTGCCTCGGTCGCTGTTGACGCGCTGCTTGGTAGGAGCGAGGTTGAACAGGTTGGAGCGCGCCGGTTCTTCCCCTGCACCCTGCGACTGCGGCCACAAGTGCTCGGCGTTGAAGTCACCAGCGGCGGCGTCGGCGCGCGACGTGCTGGTGTTGGCGCGCACGTTGATCATGATGCCGGTGTAGATGCCCGAGAGCGTGCCGCTGTTGTTCCACACGAAGCCGTACATCTGATCGCGCGCGGTGTTGTATCCGAGCGTGTTGGGCGTGTACGTCGTGCGGATGCTGGCCTGGAGCGTCTCGCCGGTCTGGCCGACGAAGATCGTCTGGTCGCCCGTCGAACCGGGGTCGGTCAGCGTCAGCGTGAACGTTGACGGCGTACCGACGGTGGCCGATGCACTAGCGAGCGAGAAGATCAGCGTTTCGGGGCCTTCCTCGACGCCATCGTCGGTCAGCGTGACGGTGATTTCTTGCGCCGTCGCTGAGCCGGCCGCGAATGTGAGCGTCTGTGTGCTGAACGTCGCGATGTCGGTGCCGTTGGTCGCCGTGCCGCCGGTGAGGCTCACGTCGACCATCGAGGCTGCGGTGGGCGACGGGTTGTCGAGCGCGACGCGGAACACGTACGTCCCGGCGTCCTCGCTGACGGTCGCCGATTCCATCGCAAATCGGACGGTCGGCGCTTGCGGCGAGGCCTCTCCGATATCGGTCGATCGGATCGGAAGCAGCTGGTAGCCGCCCACGCCCGTCGAGTTGAATTGGCTGAAGATGCCAGTAACCGACGTGGCAGCGGTCGGGATCTGGAGGCCGTCCACATCGGTGTCGGCGGCATTGGCGACGCGAAGCGTGAGGGTCGCGCCGTTCTGCCCGAGCGTGTAGTTAGAGCGTGCGGCAAAAATGCCTGTCTTGGGATCCGCAGTTTCGGTGATCGTGACGCCCTCGACGCGCACCAAGCGGCTTTCGAATGTCTCGCCATCGCTGGCCAGTTCGGCGAGCGTGCGGACGAGCGGAGCCCGGACGCCGACGCCCTTCTGCACCACACGGACGGATTCGACACCGGCTTCGTTGAACTGCTTGAGGCCGTTGAACGTCGACAGCGTGCCGACTACTTCGACGCTGTCACCCGCGACGACATCGCCGTTGGCGATCTGGTCCTGGAAGGTACCGGCGGGCTGGCGAAGCGTGAGGCCCGCCGTTCCGTCTTGCAGGTAAGCAAAGTCACCCTTGATGCGGGAGAAAACACCGCGTACGATTGCGCGCTCTCCGTCGGCCAAGGCGCGAGCCTCCGCGATCGTGATCGGCGACCGGCCAGGAGTCGTATCGGGATCGACGAGTGTCAGCGTGAAGGTAGACGGCGTTGCTGCGGCAGCGTTGGTGCCACCCGCGACAGATTCGATGGTCAACACGAGTGTCTCGTCGAGTTCGTCGATTCGGTCGTCGTTGGGGGTTATGCCGATCGTCTGCGCTTGGCTGCTTCCCGCTGCGAACTCGAGGGTGATGCGTTCGATCGCGGTTGTCGGATCCGTCTGCGAGGGCGGCGTGATCGAGAAGTCGTCCAGGCTGCGTGCGTCGCCGCCCAGCGTGATCACGACGGTCGTGGCGCTGGTCGCCGACGGGTTGGCGATTACGAGATCGACGCTGTACTCGCCCGAATCCTTCGGCTACCGATGCCGCTGCGAGTGCGAACGAAACGCTGGTAGTGGTTCCACCTCCCGATCCGGCCGCATAGGTGCCGATGGGGAAGACCGAGGCACAGGTTGCGTTCGTCGTGCAACCGTCCGTAGCGTTGGATCCGCTGAACGTCCAGTTTGCCGCGTCGAAGGTGGCGCTCGGGCCGGTCCCGTTGGAGCGGTAGGCCCATCCGTCCAGGTGATTCCACGATTCGCCCTCGGCTGGCCGAACGCCGATGGTGCCGAACACGTCGAGGATCGCCGTACCGCGCAGGACAGCAACGGCGTCGTCCCCATTGATCGACGGACTTTCGCCCGGAGCGAGCGTCGGCGCAATGCCGAAATAGGTCTGGAAGTTGGCCTCGTCTGCTTGGCGCGTCACGTAGAGGTGCTGTCCCGCCGACGCTGATCCCGAGAGCACGGCCGAGTTGCTAATAGTACTTACGCCGTTGTTGTAATTGGCGACCGTGTAAGCCGACAGGTCGGCGATTGCTTCTGTGGCGTAGAGTTCGACGACTTTAGGCGTGCCGCCGGTCAGCGGGCCGTCAAACACGCCGGTTATCACGAGTTGAGCATGCGCCGACGGCGCGAGCAGGAGCGCCGCGAGGGCGAGTAGGAGAGTGCGCATGGGCAGAGGTTGTGGGATAGCCGAACCCAAGATGAGGACACGCGCATCGAAATCTGTGACCGAAGCGTTAAGCGACCCCATGCTTCAGTGAAAAATCGGAGCAACTATCTCTGCCGGGTCGTGTCTCTGGTCTAACTCGCTTCCCTGTATACGCGCCCCCACCGCTATGCCGCCCCGCGCTCCCCATCCCGACGCCGCTCTGATCGAAGCTTTCCAGCAAGGCGACGAGTTCGCGTTCGTCTCGCTCTACAACCAGCACAAGGGCGCCGTCTACGGCTTCGTCTACAAGATGCTGATGGACCGCCAGGCTGCCCAGGACGTGACCCAAGACACGTTCATCCGCGTTTACGAACATCGAGAGCGGCTCGTCGCCACGCGCGCGTTCAAGAGTTGGCTCTTCACGATTGCGCGCAACCAGTGCCTCAACTACCTGCGCAAGTCAGGTCGGACCGACGCGCTCGAGGACCCCGATACGTTGCCCGGACTGCGCTCGCCGTCCGCCGATCTCGAACGCAGCGACGCGATCCGTTTCGTCAACCACGTGCTCGCCCGTCTGTCGACCGACTACCGCGAAGTACTCATCTTGCGCGAATATCAGAATCTGAGCTACGAAGACATCGCCGCCGTGACCCGGTCGACGGTGTCTTCGGTCAAGTCTCGACTGTTCAAAGCGCGGCGCAAGATGGCCGTCCTCTACCGCGAGGCCACTCTCGAACCCGATGCCGCTTCGGCGATTCCCGTCGCCACCACCTGACGTACCATGATGGATCTTTACACTCCGCTGCCCGAAGACCTCGAAGAAGCGATTCACCTGTTCGCTGATGGTGAACTCCCCCTCGGCGCTCACGCCGACCTGTTCGCGCGCCTATCGATCAGCAAGGACGCCCGCGAACTGCTCGACAGCCTGCTGGCGTTTCGCCGGATGAGCCGGATGGAATCGCTTGCCCCGCCGCCATCGCTCGACCTCGCGCTGATGTCGCGGCTCAAAGAGACGCAGCGGACGCATCAGAAACGCCGCGACCGCGCGCCGCACCCCGGCGTCTGGGGCCGCTCGGTGCGCATGAGCGTCCGGGCGATGACGGTGAGCGCGATGCTGCTGCTGGCTGTCGGTTCGCTCGTGCCGCTGCGCACGCCCGCCGAGCCTCCGCGCGTCGTCCGCATGACCCCGCCCGCCGACGACGGCGTGTCGATGAGCGCCAGCTACGTCATCACCGACGGCGTGACGGTCGAAGCGGACCGCGAATAGGCGACGTCTATCGGATCATCACGTCGCCATAGCTGATGAGGTCACCCGAAGCGTTGCCGACGCTGTCGAGCACGAACAGGCGAACCAGCCCTGTGCGCCCGAGCGTGGCGGCGTTGAACGTGAGCACGTAGTTGCCCGGCTGCGTCCGCTGAACGGCGTCGAGCGTGACGAGTCGGTTGTCTAAACTGCGACGAGCGCGCACGACTATGCCGCGCTGCACGGCATCCGAGAAGAGGATGGCGACGGTCAGGTTGATCGGTCCGGTCTGCGTGGCCGGGTTGGGAAAAACAGGATTCACGCGGACTCGGCCACGATAGAGAGGAGCCGTTCGCCAGTCGTCGGCATCGACCGATACCACGTCGCCCCGTTCGGTCGTTTCCGAAAAGCCGCTGGGCACCTGCGTTGCTTGCTCGAAGAACGCGTCCTGCTCGTCTACTGATGAGTCGCATCCGCTCATCGGCACGAGCAAGAGGGCAACGAGTAGCAGACGTATCTTTTGTGTCAGGCATTCACTCATTTCGAATCGGCATCTTGAAAATCTACACGCGTACGGGCGACGGCGGTACGACGGGACTCTTCGGCGGTGCCCGCGTCGCCAAAGATCATCCGCGCATCGAAGCTTACGGAACTGTCGACGAAACGAACTCGGTCGTCGGACTGGTACGCGCGCTGCTTCCCGCCGACGGCGTCGACCTCGCCCATGCTATTCTCGCCCAGGTGCAGGACGACTTGTTCGTGCTCGGGGCCGATCTGGCGACGCCTCACACAGCCAAGCCCGTAGTTCCGCGCGTGACCGATGCCCAGGTCGACCAACTCGAAACCTGGGTCGACAGATGCAATGAGGATCTGCCACCGCTCAAAACCTTCGTCCTGCCGGGCGGACATCTGGCTGCGGCCCAACTTCACGTCGCCCGGACCGTCTGCCGTCGCGCCGAGCGGCTGGTCGTCCGAGCTGCCGAGCGCGAAGTCGTCGGCGAGATCGGTGAAGGAGCCATCGTCTACCTCAACCGCTTGTCGGACGTGCTCTTCACGCTCGCCCTTTGGATCAATCACCAACTCGGCGTGCCCGAGACGCCGTGGGCACCTAAGCCGTGAGCGGTTCGCATCCACCCCCGCCGAAGCTGAGCGCGGGCAAGCGTCTGGCGTTCACGCTCGCCGCGCTGCTCGTGCCGGTCGTTTTCTTCGTGCTGCTCGAAGGCGCGCTCCGCGTTGCAGGCTACGGCGACTCGTATCCGCTGTTCATCGACGCCAAGGGAGTGGACGGCTACCGTGTTCAGAACCCCGAGATGGCCCGGCGCTATTTTTACGGCCAGCCCACGGTCCCGACGGGTTTGCAAGACTACTTCACCTCGCAGAAAAGCGACACGACGCTGCGGGTCGTGGTCCAGGGCGGGTCGACGGCGGCGGGGTTTCCGTTCTATGCCGGCGGTGCCTTCTCGCGGATGCTAGAGCAGCGGTTGCAGCAAACCTATCCCGATCGCACCGTCGAAGTCGTCAACACCGCGCTCGCCGCCGTCAACTCGTTCACGCTGCTCGACATCGCGGGCGAGGTGCTCGAGATCGAGCCGGATGCCGTCCTGATCTACGCCGGGCACAACGAATACTATGGAGCGCTGGGAGCCGGTTCGTCCGTCTCGCTGGGATCGTCGCCAGCTCTGGTACGCCTCTACCTGCGGCTCCAGCGGCTGCGGACCGTCCAACTGATGCGTAACGCGCTGGCCGGCGTCGCCGGGTGGTTTGGTCCGGGCGCCGACGATCAGAGCACGACGCTCATGGGCAAGATGGTGCAGAACGAAAGCATACCGCTCGACAGCGACGTGTACCGCGCGGGGCTCGATGCGTTTGAGCAGAACATGTCGCGGTTGCTCGCCTTTTACCGCGCACACGACGTGCCGGTCTACCTCTCGACGATTGCGAGCAACGAGCGCGATCAGAAGCCATTCGTCAACCTGACAGCGCGTGAGGAGACGAGCGGCGAACTGGCGAGAGCGCAACTGATGCAGAACAGGGGGGAGGTGGATGCAGCGCGTGCTCTGTTCGCCGAGTTGGATGCGTCGGACGCGCTGTGCGCCGCCTGCAGCTACGGGCTCGCGCAGACGATGGAGCAACTGGGTGACACGACCGCCGCCCGGTCCGCGTACTCTCGGGCTCGCGACCGCGACGGACTGCGTTTCCGCGCCCCCTCTGCCATCAACGACGCCATCCGCCGACTCGCCGATCAGCCCGGAGTGCAACTCGTCGACGCCGACGAAGCAATGCGGCAGCGGTCCCCTGGTCGAATCGTCGGGCGCGAGATGATGGTCGAGCACCTGCACCCGATGCCCGCCGGATTCTTCGCCATAGCCGACGCGTTTTACGATTCGCTACTCGTGCGATCGCTCGCCGCAGATCCGCAACCCGTCGGCGAAGTTGTCGCGCGATCCGAATCGCTGCTGACGCCCGTAGACTCGCTGGTCGGCAGGTACCGCGTGCTCCAGCTCACGGCGGTGTGGCCCTTCGAACCGCTCGGCACCCGCAAGCCGTACTTGGATACGCTCCGTTTGCGCACACCGGTCGACTCCATAGCGAGCCGCCTGTTTAGGCGCGACGTAACGTGGTCCGATGCAAACGAAGAGCAGCGCCGCTACTTCGTCCGCCAGCGGGACGGTCGGCGCGCGCTGCAGGCCGCCTTGGCTCGCATCC
Organism: Rhodothermales bacterium; assembly: GCA_963815505.1. GTDB lineage: Bacteria > Bacteroidota > Rhodothermia > Rhodothermales > BA12 > CAXBBB01. The sequence goes on along the minus strand of CAWFGU010000008.1, from coordinate 47,778 downwards.
AAGAATACCCGTTCGACGACTCGGGCTACCTCGCCGCAGGAAGCGTCCTCATCGGTCAGCGGCGGTACTCGGAGGCGGAGACCTACTACCGTGCGGCCCTGGATCGCCGTGCCTCTACGACGGGGTTTATGATGATTGGAAGCATTTATCTTGAAGGTGGTGATGCTCAAAAGGCATTAGCCCCACTTGAGAAATCACTTGAACTCGACCCTTCGAACATACAAGCGCGGTACAATATGGCGGGTGCGCTTGCGCTAACGAATCAGCTTCAAAGGGCCAGATCAGAGGCCGAAACCGTCCTGAAAGCCGTCCCAGGGCACGTCGGTGCACGGAATCTCCTGTCCCAGCTTCCACCTCCTTCACCGGCTGTGCGGTAGATTGTCGTCGATTCAAGCTCTCGCCTGCCCGACCTTCGTATGCCCATTCGACCGCGCACTCTCTTTCGTTCCACCCTTGTCGGCTTGTCCCTATTGGGATTCGCACTGGTCGGTTTTTACGTTTCCGACCGCGAGGAGGACGTTCCGCAGGTCCTGACCCAGCTTGCGCTTCCCCCGGTAGAGTCAGTGGACTACGTGCCTGTCGAACGGGACCGCTATGGGTTCAACGTAGCCGAATCCAATGTGACCTCGTACCGGGTCCAGTCGGGTGATAACTATGCCGGACTGCTGATCGGCTGGGGCCTCGACGGCGAGGCGCGTCTCGCATTTCAAGACGCGCTGATGGCGCACCCCGACGCCGGACTCCGCGCCGGGCGAACGATCCAGGTATACCGCAAGGGGGAGGTGCTCGAACGGATTGCCTTCGACCTGAGCGGAGAGCGCTACCTAGTTGCTCACCCCGAACCGGCCTCGGTCAGGACCTTTCGTCGCCCGTCGACCCTCGTCCAGAAGTCGTTCGAGGCCCGCATCGAAGGCTCCCTCTACGGAACGCTCACAGGCGCCGACGCACCGGTCGAGCTAGCGATGTTGCTGGCTGAGACGTTCGAGACGAAAATCGACTTCTACCGCTTGCAGCCCGGCGACGTGATCAAGATCGTGTATGAGGAGCGGCAGGTCGAAGGGAAGACGGTCGATGTGACCCGAATCCGCGCCGCAGAGATGGCGCACGGTGGGGTGGTCTACGATGCGTACTGGTTCGACGGCGAGGAGAGTATCGGATACTACAACGGTCGTGGCGAGAGTCTCAACGGCGGATTTCTCAAATCCCCGGTTCCGTTCTCGCGCCTGACCTCGGGCTTTACGATGCGCCGCTTCCATCCGGTACAGCGCCGCTGGAAAGCCCACCTAGGCACTGACTACGCCGCCCCACGCGGCACGCCCATCCTGGCCGTGGGCGACGGCGTCGTGACCCAGGCGAGCCGCACGCGTGGCAACGGCAACTTCGTCAAGATCCGCCACACGGGCACCTACCAGACGCAGTACCTCCACATGACGCGTTTCGCCGAAGGCATCAAGCCGGGTGCGCGCGTGATTCAGGGTCAGACGATCGGGTACGTCGGTTCGACCGGATTGGCAACGGGTCCGCACGTTTGCTTCCGCTTTTGGAAGAACGGCGTCCAGGTCGACCACCGGGTCGAGGCCGGACCGCCGCCGACGCCCGTTGCCGACCAGGACCGCGATGCGTTCGACGCGCTCATCGCCGAGTTGCAGCCGCTGCTCGCTCCGCCTCAGGTCATCGAGCAGGTCGCTCCTTCGCTCTTCCTGCTGGACGCCTACGCAGCCCCGTCTTCGCCGTAAACCACTCTGGATTCAGTTTGATCAGCCTGCCGGAGCCGACGACGTGCCCCGGCAGGCTTTTTTGCTGCCTTCGCAGCCCACGCGATGCATCTAAGCGCGCGCCGCAACCCGGATGAGCGCATCTGCGGCTCGGTCGATGTCGGACTCGGTCGTCGCTGATCCCAGCGAGAAGCGAACGGCGGCGCGGGCAGTGGCTTCGTCAAGCCCCATAGCCCGCAGGACGTGGCTCGGGCGCAGCGTTCCGCTCGTGCAGGCCGAACCGGAGGACACGGCGATGCCTTCCAGGTCCATCCCCAGAATCAGCATCTCGCCGTCGACGGCGCGCCCGTCACTCGGGGGGAAGGCGACGTTGAGGATATGCGGCGCTGCACAGTCGGGAGTGACGACGTGGATGCGGCGATTGAGCGCCTCTACCAGACAAGTGCGCAAGCGGTCGCGGAAGGCGGCCAGACGTGGCGCCGTCGACTCGCGTTCCGACTCGGCGAGTTCGAGCGCTCGGGTCATTCCGGCGATGGCGGCGACGTTCTCGGTCCCGGCGCGCCGATCCCGCTCTTGTTTTCCGCCGACGAGGAAGGGCGTCAGATCCGTGCCGCCCCGCACGTAGAGGACGCCCGCGCCTTTGGGACCGCCGAACTTGTGGCTCGACAGGCTCATCAGGTCGACTCCCAACGCTTCCACGTCGATCGGCACGAGCCCCGGTGCCTGGACGGCATCGGTGTGAAACGAGGCGTTCGTCTGGCGTGCGGCAGAGGCGAGCGCTCGGATGTCGGCGATCGTGCCGACCTCGTTGTTGACGTACATCAGCGAGACGAGTGCGCCTTTGCGTTGCGAAAGCTCGGCTTCCAGCACGTCCGGCGTCGTATTGGCGGGCGACAGGTAGCGCACGTTCCGGCCGCCACGCTCCATCTGACGCGCAGTGTTGAGGACGGCCTCATGCTCTGCCGAAGAGGTGACGAGTAACCGCCCCGCCGACACGCCGCGCAGGGCGAGATTGTCGCTCTCGGTACCGCCGCTCGTGAACACGATTTCGGCGGGTTCACACCCCAGAACGTCGGCGACGCGTGTGCGGCAGTCCTCGACGACCGATCGCGCCTTGCGTCCCCAGCGATGGACCGACGACGCGTTGCCCCAACTGTTCGTCAGATGCGGCATCATCGCATCCAGGGCCTCTGCGCGCAGCGGAGTCGTGGCAGCGTGGTCGAGGTAGATCGGCTCGGGCATAGTCGTCGGGTGATAGCGTGGGGAAGCTGTCAGGTCTCCGAAACGACAGATTCGCATCGGCGGCAGCCTTAGACCAGAGCCGCAACGTTCGCGATCCGGTCGACCAGTTCCTCGGCTACGGTCTCGTGCTCAGGTTTCATCAGTACGCTCCGTAGAATCGTCGCGTCGGGAGTGTCAGGTGTCACGCAGAGTAACTCGGACGGACGGCGGAGCAGGCTCAGGTGGACCGGCTCGGGCATCTCCATCAGCGCGCGGTGGACGGCGAGGCTCGTGCGGTCGACTTCCGATGCGGTCTCGCGCGAAGCGTGGTAGCACACGATATCGAGCATGGGATCGGCGATCAGCGTCAGGTTGTCCGACGTGCGAGCGGCGTGTGAGAAGCGCTGAGCAGCGCGTGTGCACGCGTGGAGGATCGGGCCGAAGCCCTCGTCCGGCAAGAGCGGAAGCACCTGCGTCGTCAGCCAGAGCGCCCCCGCAGCGGCCCCTGCGCGCGAGCATTCGAGGCTGATTTCGCCCAGGTGGAGCGTGTCCGACGTGAAGTAGGTGTAGGGCGAGTCGTGGCGATAGTGACGGCCCACGCGTGGATCGGCGAACAGTACGCAGCCACAGCCATAGGGCTGCAGGCCATGCTTGTGGGGGTCGACGACGATCGAGTCGGCTTGGGCGACCGCTCGGTAGGCGTCGGCGACGTGGTCCGCCAGTGCGCCCGGTACGTCGCGCAGCAGGGCGAAGAATCCGCCGTAGGCCGCGTCGACGTGAACCCTGGCGCCGTACGTCCGAGCCAGCGGAATCATCTCGTGCAGCGGGTCGACGGCTCCCAAGCCCGTCGTTCCCAGCGTGGCGACGAGAGTGGCGACGCCTCCGGCTTGGAGACGCGTTTCGAGCGCGTCCATGTTCATCCGCCCATCGGCGTCACAGGCGACGGCTTCGAACTCGGTTCGCAGAACGGCCGACATGCGAGCGTGCGTGTAGTGCGCGTCGGCCGAGGCCAGCGTGACGCCGTCGTTTTCCTCGCGCGCGATCCACAGCGCCTCGACGTTGGCGATCGTCCCTCCGGTCGTCAGGTGGCCCAGGTGCGTCTCCATCCCGAACATCCGAGCGATCTGGCCGACGACCTCTTTCTCCATCGCGCTCGTTGGCGGGCCGCCTTCGAGCGCGTGGTTGTTCGGATTGATGCACATCGCGGCCACATAGCCCGCGATCGCGGCGGGATGGGGCGGTTTGAGCATCTGCCCGGCGTAGTGCGGGTGGAAGAACGGAAAGTTGTTCGTGAGCTTGTCGCCGTAGAGCGCGAGGGCGGCGTCCAGCTTGGCCGGATCGATCGTCACGCTCGGCGCTTTGACAAACCCGGCGTACTCGCCCTGCCACGACTCGATGCGACGGACGGCGCGGGCGACCAGTTCGGACAGCGGTTCGGGCGTCGGCTCAGGCCTTGACTCGAACCTTGGCTCAGGCGTTGACTCAGTCATCGGCGGCGACGTTGGTAGTGGCCGCTGCGCCGCGCTTCTGCATCGTCCGCGCCATGATGACTCCGCCGAACACGATCATCAGGACGGAGATCACTTCGGCCTGCGTCACGCTCATACCCAGAAACTCGCCGACGTTGTTGACGCGGATCTGTTCGATCAGGAAGCGCTCGGCTCCGGCGAAGACGAGGTAGAGGCCGAACAGCCAGCCTGCTGCCCAGCGATGCGCACGCAGCTTCCAGAGAACGAAGAAGAGCAGCGTCGCCATCGCGAACTCGTACAACATGGTCGGGTAGACGCCCGTCGCCGTCTGGCAGACCGACGCATCCATCCCGCTGTCGTTCATCTGGCGTGCCGTGTACTGAATCACGTCGTCCGTAATGACGCTGCGCGGAAACGTCTCGCTCCACAGGAAGCCCGGAATCCAGCCCGGCTTGTCGGCCACATTAGAGCAGATGCCCCAGTCGCCGTCTCCGGCGAGGTAGCAGCCGATCCGGCCGATGCCGTAGCCGAGCATCAGGACTGGCGCGACGGAGTCGGCGAAGCCTGGGATCGAGACGCCTTTTTTGCGCAGGTAGTATGCGATCGACAGGCCCGCCACGATCAGTCCGCCCAGGAACGTCAGGCCCGCAGACGAGAAGATCATCGCCCATGGGTTGGCGAAGAAGGTGTCGAGGTTTTCGAGGATGTGGAAGACGCGCGCTCCCAAGAATCCGGTGACCAGCGCGATGAAGATCGTCGTCCCGGCGATGTGGCCCGGCGATACGTCTCTCATTTTGGGCTTGCTCTTGGCGCCCCGCCGCGTGCTCTTGGGCGCGTTTTCGTCTTTGACGCGCACGCTGCCCATCACGCCCAGCGCATACTTACGGTCCAGCTCCTCACGCAGCAGCCACGCCGCGACCAGGAACGCAACCGCCACCATCAGCCCGAACGTGTAGAGCGGAAGCTGGAGTTCGAGGCCGAACAGGTCTCCGAAAATATCCGAAAGGCGTGGGTACATGGGTCAGCGCGCGAAGGCGGCGGTGAGGTAGTGGGGGAGGTCGGCGAGGGCGACGGTCGTCTGGTCGCTCGCGGTCATGTCGCGGACCGATGCAGACTGATCGGCCAACTCGTCGTCGCCGATCAGGACGACGAAGCGGGCGCCGCGCCGGTCGGCCTCTTTCATCTGCGACTTGAGCGAGCCGCCTTTTAGCGAGAGCATGGTCGGCACGTCGGCTGCTCTCAACCGGTGCGCCAACTCGAACGCCGCCGTCGACGCCTCGTCGCCCAGCCCCAATACGTAGACAGACGGCGCGGGCGATTGGGGGAGGTCGACGCCCTCGGCTTGCAGCGCCAGCAAGATCCGCTCGATGCCGCACGCGAAGCCGACGGCCGGAGTGGCCTGCGCGCCCAGCGTTTCGCTCAAACCGTCGTACCGACCGCCCCCGGCGACGGCGCTCTGCGCGCCCAGGTTGGGGCTCTCGACCTCGAACGACGTGCGCCCATAGTAGTCCAGGCCGCGCACCAACGTCGGATCTTCGACGAACGACACGCCCGCCGCCGTCAGCAGCGCCTTGACGCGGTCGTGGTGCGCACGTGCTTCGTCCGAGAGAAAATCGGGCAGCGATGGAGCGCCGACCAGGAGCGCCTGTTCGTCCGGGCTTTTGGTGTCGAGGATGCGCAGCGGATTGGTCTCCAAGCGTCCTCGGCTCGTATCGGAAAGCCGATCCGCGTTCGGGGTCAGATGGGCGACCAGGGCGTCGCGGAAGCGGGCGCGGTCGTCGGGGTCGCCCAGCGAGTTGAGGCGGACCGTGAGTTCGCGCAGACCCAGCCTACGCAGGATGGCGAGCAGGAGCACGATGGACTCGGCGTCGGCGGAGGGCTGATCGCTGCCCAGCGTTTCGGCTCCGAACTGGTGAAACTGGCGGTAGCGACCTTTCTGCGGACGCTCGGCGCGGAAGCACGGACCGACGTAGAACAGCCGCTGGACCCCGCCTTTCTGCTTGAGATTGTGCTCGTGGTAGGCCCGCACGACGGGCGCCGTCACTTCGGGGCGCAGCACGTACTGCGTCGATCCGCGCTCGAACCCGAACATTTCCTTCTGCACGATGTCGGTCGTCGAGCCGACGCCGCGTGCGACCAGTTCGGTCGGCTCCAAGATGGGCGTGCGAATCTCGTCGTAGCCGTGCATCCGAAACGTGTCGCGGACGATGGTTTCGAGCCAGCGCCACGCGGTCGTGCCGGGAATGCCCGATGCGGGCTGATCGTCGGGGAGCACGTCGAACGTGCCGGAAATGCGTCGGGGCGTCATCGCGTGCGGAAGGATGTCCGCAAAGATAACCGAGCGGCGCGCGGCACGGAGTGTCTTCGGGAAGTGTTCGGGATCGGACCGGCCTGCGCATGATGGGGCCCAGGGCATACGTCGCACGACCAGGAGACAGGGCGATCCGACCGTGCGGCCTGTACAAACCGCCATGCTGCATCGCAACAACGTCCGTTGGGGAGATCAATTGGCCGTGCGCCCCGATGCAGCCGTCGTGCATCACGATAAAACGGCTGTGCGGCTGAATAAAATGGCTGTGCAGCATGTACAAACAACCGCGCGGCTAAAACAAACCGTTGTGTACCATCGCACGGCCTCCGGTACGCGCCGCACGGCCTACCCGATCACCACTTTGAGCGCTTCGCCCAACGTCTTGACGGCGTGGACCTTCAAGCCTTTGGGCACCTCCGCCTTGCGCATCCCCGACGCCGGGACGATGGCCTGGGTGAACCCCATCCGCTTGGCCTCGCTCAGCCTACGCTCGATCTGGCTCACGCTGCGCAGCTCGCCGCCCAGCCCGACTTCACCGATGCAGATCGTCTGGCTGTCCGTCGGCACGTCTTCGAACGACGACGCGACCGACACGAGCACGCCCAGATCGACCGCCGGTTCGTCGACGCGAATTCCTCCGGCGACGTTGAGGAACACGTCTTGGGTACTCAGCCGCATCCCTTGTCGCTTCTCGAGAACCGCGAGCAGGAGGGACAGCCGCTTGCCGTCGAAGCCCGCCGCCGTGCGCTGGGGTGAGGGATAGCTCGTCGGCGTGACCAGGGCCTGGACTTCGACCAGGACGGGGCGTGTGCCTTCGAGCGTGCAGGTGATCGCCGATCCGCTGATGCCGTAGCTGCGCTCAGACAGGAAGATCTCGGACGGGTTGGTGACCTCGTGGAGGCCGTCGGCGTGCATTTCGAAGACGCCCATTTCGTTGGTCGAGCCGAACCGGTTCTTGACGGCGCGCAAGATGCGGTAGGCGTGGTGCCGGTCGCCCTCGAACTGCAACACGGTATCGACCATGTGCTCGAGCACACGCGGCCCGGCGACGTTGCCCGTCTTGGTGACGTGGCCGACCAGAAACGTCGGGTGTTCGAGCGTTTTGGTCAGGTGCAGCAGTGTAGCCGTCGACTCCCGCACCTGGCTCACGCTGCCCGGGGCCGATTCGATGTCGGAGCGAAAAACGGTCTGGATCGAGTCGACGATCAGCAGGTCGGGCCGAACCTCGTGGCTGGCGGCAGCGATTTCTTCCACGTCGGTCTCGGCGAGTAGCAGGAAGTTGTCGGACGGAACGCCCAGCCGCTCGGCGCGCAATTTGACCTGCCGCAGCGACTCCTCGCCCGTGACGTAGAGCACCTTCTTGTCGCCCATGTGGCGCCCCATGCTGGTCATCAGCGTGCTCTTGCCGATGCCCGGATCGCCCGCAATCAGGATCAACGATCCCCTCATGATGCCGTTGCCCAACACGCGGTCGAGTTCTCCGACTCCGGTCATCAGCCTGCTCTCGTCGGTGATTTCGATTTCGTCGAGCCGTTTGGGCGTGCGCATCGACGAGCGCCCGCCGCGCGACCCCATCGCAGGGACGCGCGCCGCACGGGCACGGGCCTCGCTGGACTGCACTTCTTCGGCAAACGTGTTCCACTCGCCGCAGGACGAGCACTGGCCTTGCCATCGGGGTTCGGTGTTGCCGCAGTTCTGGCAGACGTAAATGCTTTTGCTCTTTGCCACGGGCGTGAGGTTGGGGGGGAGGGGAAGGTAGGTGCGAGCGGTGCCAGGCGATTGTCAGCGTTGCCTATAGCGGTTCTTGAACGGGTTGGCGTAGCCGCAGACCCCCCGCCTCCGGTGCGGCATTCGCCTTACCGCAGGCTGTCCCCCTCGGCTGAGGAGGACAGATCTCGCCCGAGCAGAGAGACCGGGGGACTACGTCTATCAAGTCGAGAACCGCTATACTCACAGTTGACAACTCTCGGAGAGTTGTCAACTTTCCCTACTCCCCGTTTGGGTGCACGGCTACCTTTCGGCATGTCTTTTCAACCCGTGCACGCTCTGGGCCGCTACGCGCTGCTGATGACCGACGCCGCCCGCTCGCTGCCGGACGTGACGCTGTGGCGCGACGAGCTAGCGCGGCAGGTGCGCGAAATCGGGTTCGCGTCCATCCCTATCGTCTCGCTGGCGGCATTCGCTTCGGGCGCCGTTATGGCGATACAGGCAGGCATTCAACTCGACGTTCCATTCGTGCCCAAGGCGATCATCGGCGCGATCACGGTCCCGGCGACGTTCCTCGAACTTGCGGCTCTGATCATGGGCTTCGTGCTCGCCGGACGCGTCGGCGCCCGAATAGCCGCCGAGCTGGCGACGATGCGCGTGTCCGACCAGATCGACGCACTCGACGTGATGGGGGTGTCGAGTGCCGGATTTCTGATCGTGCCGCGCGTGCTGGCTGCGATCGTGACCTTTCCGATCGTGTACGTCGTCGCGTGCGGCGTGGCGGTGGGAGGGGCGCTGGCCGTGGGCGTGGGAGGTGGTTTCGTGACGGCGGTCGATTTTTGGCTTGGTGCGCGCAGCTTCTTCGAGCCGTTTCACGCATGGTTCGGTTTCATCAAAGCGATCGTGTTCGGCGTCTTGATTACGTCGATTGCGTGTTACAAGGGCATCACTGCTCAAGGCGGAGCCGAGGGCGTCGGACGGGCGACGACCCAGGCGGCGGTTACCGCGTGCGTCTGGCTGCTCTTGGCCGACTTCGCGCTTGCCGCGCTCCTGCTGTGAGCGCGCCGCTGATTCAGGCTCGGGGCGTTACCAGGAGCTTCGCCGGTCAGATCGTGCTGGATGCGGTCGACTTCGAGTTGCATCCGGGGGAGCGCATCGCGCTCGTGGGTCCGTCCGGCACGGGGAAGAGTGTGCTGCTGCGCCACTTGGTCGGCTTGTTGGCCCCGGATGCCGGAACGGTGTGCGTCGGGAAGACCGATCTGGCCGAGATGTCGGCTGGTGAGCTGCGGCGGACGCGTCGGCGGTTTGGGATGCTGTTCCAAGGCGGCGCTCTGTTCGACAGTATGTCGCTGGCCGAAAACGTGGCGTTTCCGCTCCGCCGCGTCGCTCGGATGCCGGAGGCTCAGGTAGCACGCCGCGTGGGCGAGTGCCTCGAAGCCGTTCGTCTCTCCCACGCTTCGAGGCTGCTGCCGGGCGCGCTCTCGGGCGGTATGCGCAAGCGGGCGGCGCTGGCGCGGTGCATCGCGCTCGAACCTGAGATCCTGCTCTTCGACGAGCCGACGAGCGGGCTCGACCCCGATACAGCCCTCGCCATAGATGAACTAATCGTCGGTCTGACGCGCGACCTGGGCGCCGCCGCCGTCGTCGTGACACACGACATCCAGTCAGTTCTGCGCGTCGCGTCGCGCGTGGTATTTTTGCATCAGGGTCGCGTCCACTGGTCCGGCGACGTATCCGATCTGGCGTGCACCGAAGATCCCTTCGTGGCTCACTTCATCCGAGCGGGCGCGTATGCGTTTCCGCCTCTTTCCTAGACTCCTGCTCGCTTGCGCCTTTCGACCGAACTTGCCGTCGGCCTCGCCCTGATCGCTGCTGTCGTGCTGCTGGCCGTCGGCGTCCGGTTTCTGGGCGGGCTGCCTGCATTCGGCGGAACGGTCGATGCCTACGCGCTACTCGACAACTCGGGCGGCGTCGACCGCGGCTCGCCCGTCGTGGTTAACGGGCTGGACGTGGGGACGGTAACGGACGTGCGGCTGACGCCCGAGCGGCAGATCCGCGTCGCCTTCTCGGTCGATGCCGCGACGGATTTGCGCGCCGACGCGTCGGTCCGGCCAGGGGGGATCGCCGCGCTGGGAGGTGTCACGCTGTCGCTGGATCCCGGAAGAGCGCCCGAGCCGTTGCCCGGTGGCGCGCGCGTGGCGGCTGCCGGTGGCTCAGCCGATCTGCTCGCCCTCGCGTCCGACCGCGCACCCGATCTACTCGTCCAGATCGATACTCTGATCCGCGTCGTGACACGAGCTGCGCGTACCGCGGACGCCCTCGCCTCCGGCTCGCAGGACGACGCTCAGGCGACACTCTCCGCCCTCCAGCGCACGACGGCGACGCTCGACCGGTTCGTCCGCCAGAACGATCAGACGTTTGCGAGGCTCGTACGCCGATCGGACACGCTCTCATCTGCTCTAACCGCGTTCGCCACGCCTGCCCGCAGCGACACGCTCGCCCTCGCCCTCGACCGGTTGACGCGCCTGCTCGCTTCCGCGCAAACGACGCTCGACGCATCCGCTCCCACGCTCGACGGACTCGGCCGCACGTCTGCACGCGCCGACACGCTGCTCGCTCTGCTCACGACCGGTGACGGCTTGGGCGCCCGCGTCCTCCGCGACGACTCGCTTTACGTCCGCCTCGACACCGCGCTCGTCCGTGTCAACCGCATTCTCGCCGACTTCGAGCGCAATCCCGGTCGCTACCTGCGGCACTTGGATCTGGTCGACCTGTTTTGAGGTCGCCCCGCGCGTCGTGCTAGCTCTGCCTGGGGCGTGCCTGGCTCTTACTTTTAGGTGATCTCCCGACTCGCTACCTGTATGGCAACCTACGACGACGCGCTCGCGCTTTTTCACGACTGGACTCAAACGGACAGCTTGCGGCGCCACGGCTACGCCGTCGAGGCGGCGATGGAGGCTTACGCCCAGCAGCTTGGCGAGGATGTCGAGTTGTGGCGCATGACGGGTCTGCTGCACGACATGGACTACGAGCGCCACCCATCACCTGACGACCACCCGCGCGTAGGCGTAGCCGAACTGATGGCGCTGGGCTACCCGGACGAGATGCGGGACGCGATAATGGGCCACGCGCCTTACACCGGTACGCCCCGGCAGACGCGTTTGGCGAAAGCATTGTTCGCCGTCGACGAACTGGCGGGATTGGTAGTGGCGGCTGCGTTGGTGCGGCCGGGCAAGATGGACGGAATGAAGCTCAAATCGCTCAAAAAGAAGTTGAGAGACAAAAGCTTCGCCGCGGCCGTCAGCCGGGACGACATCGCGCAGGGCGCCGACGAGCTAGGCGTCGACGTGGACGCCCATCTGCAAACCGTGATCGACGGCATCGCCGCGCGCGCCGATCGGATCTTCGACGGTGTCTAGCTCAGAACGTGTAGGTCAGCCGAGCCGAGCTAGGCGCCATGTTGAACTCCCATCCGCTCGGGTCGCCGCTGTCCGAAATGTCGCCACGCTGGATCGCCTTGTGCCGATTGACGAGAAAGCGCGCCGTTCCAATGCCGATTGCAGCGCCCACCACGATGTCGGTCGGCCAGTGCTTGTCGACGCTCATTCGGTTGAGGACAGCCCCGGCCGGAATCGCGTACAGCGTGTAGGTGAGCGGGTGCGGGTAGTAGCTGGCCCAGACTGTGATGATGCCAAACGACGAGATCGCATGTCCCGATGGATACGAACTGTTGCCGTCGGTGAAGGGGTTCTTGCCAGTCGTTTCGAAGAACGCGTAAGGATCGGCGAGGTCGAGAAGTTCGTTCGTTACTGGATCACGTGGCCCATCTTCAGGGCGCGCGCGGCCGATGATGCCTTTGAGTGCGTACCCGGTGAGGCCAGCATAGATGAGCGTTTGCAGCGAGGTCATCGCGGCGTCCTGAAACTTGGTGTTAGGGATGAAGAGCGACGCGCCTGCCAGTCCAAGCGTGATTTGCGTCATCGGCGGCCCCCCCGCATCGTCCAGAAAGAGCAGTACCTCCTGGTAGGTATCGTTCTGACCATAGAGGCTCTGAGCCTGCCGCACGCCGTCGTCGTCGAGCCACGCCGTTCCGAGCGTAAACGCCGCTGCGCCGCCCGCGTAGGCGGCGAACCGGGGCGTAGCGATCTGTTGGCCCAGAGCGCCCAAATCCTGATAGGCCCAGTGGAGGAAACGCGTGCGTTCGGGATGGAGCGGCTCGGGATCTGTTTGCGCAGAGGCGGGGAGCGCCCAGGTGAGGACCAGAAGCGAAGCTAGTAGGCGGAGGAGCATCGGAGAAGAGGTGGAGTTCGGTGAAAGGACGCTCGTCGGCTGGTTTCGCTTCCTCACATGAGCCACTTGCCGGACTCGTCACGAGTTGAGCCGTGACTCTCTGCCCCGTGTGGTGAATCTCTGCGGTGAGCCGTTCGTCCAAACGGGCCATCTGATCCGAACGCATGTCCACTCCGCTTCCCATCGATCCCTTAGAGAGCGGGCGAAAGAGCCTTGCTCAGGCAGCGCGCCTGCTCTTCGACTATGCCAAACGCCACGCACCGCCTTCGCGCGTGCGCTCTGAGCGTCCTAATCTGCCTCCAGCGGCTGGAAACTACCAAGGCGCTATCGTCGCGCTCAAAGCGATTCCATTCGTGCTGCTCGCCGCGTTCGCGTTCTCGTTCGTGTGGGACTTCGACGGACTATCGGCAACAGTCTTTGGTCTGGATTTGGTGTTCGAAGGGCTAATGCGCACGCTGGCCGTCGGCGGGCTGATCGGTTTCGGGACGAACTGGCTGGCGATCAAGATGCTCTTTCATCCGCGCGAGAAACGGGCGATAGTAGGGCAGGGGCTGATTCCCGCGCAGCGCGAGCGCGTCATCCACCGGCTGGCCGTAGCCGTGTCGGAGAAGCTGATCAACCCCGACGCGATCAGGCGCAAGATCGAAGAGTCGCAGATCATTCCGCGCTATCGCGAAGTGTCGGTCGGCGTGGCGCGGCGTGTGATCGAGGATCCGGCTTTCCGGGACGATATGCGGTCAATTGTCGCCGATTACGCCAAGGACGCATTAGGAAGCCCTAGGGTGCGTAAGCAGATCGTCGACTTCACGGTCGAGAAAATCGAGGGGGCTGCGGGGACAGGCTTCACCGGCCTGGCCCTGAAGGCCTATCGCGCAGTCGGCGAAGAGGACTTCCTGCGTCGCCTCGACCAAGCAGTTCAAGCGCTTCCCGAAGCCGTCGACAAAGGACTCGACACGCTCGATCTCAAACTCGATGCGCTCCCGGATCTGATTGAGCGTAACGCTGACGACCTCGAGCAGTGGGCGACGCGCGCCATTCTTGACATCGTCGACCGCATCGACACCTACGAACTCGTGCGCGACAGCATGCGCCGGTTCGACGAGTATCAGCTCGAGGACCTCGTCATGAAGACGAGCAACGAGCAGATGCAGTACATCCAGTACCTGGGCGGTGTGCTGGGCGTGTTCGGCGGGTTCGTGATCTGGCAGCCTGTCTGGGCGACGGTAGTCATCGGCGCGCTCGTGGGCGCCGTCTGGGCCATCGATGAAGCGCTTACCCGCAAACGCCGTAGAGGCTTTCCGCCAAGCAATCCGCCGCCTGCTACGCTTCCGCCATCTGCCGATGCTCTGCCGGTCAGCGTCGACAAGGAGCACAAAGCTATGGTTGAATTATAACCAGAAGCAGGCGCTAGGCGGTGCCGTTAGCGGTCAATGCGGGTGAACACAAAGCTCCCGCCCTCGTCTCCCGTGTTCTTGAGCACGCTGAACTGAGGCGATTGCTCGCTGTTGTTGACGACTGCATTCTGTAGACGGGCGAAGATGGCTGAATCCAGGAGGTGCGTCTCGGTGTTTTCCTTGAGTGCCTTGAGGAAGTAGTACGCGAACACCGAGTGCCCATCGCGCCCACCGTCCATGACCGGCTCGATGCCGCCGGAAGTCATAGCCGTTCTAGACTTGGACCGCATAGCTTCGACGATCATGCGCTCCGGGGTCAACTCCCCTGCGACGCTGGAAGGACCGCGGAATATATCTCCCGCAAAGCAGGCATCCGTCACCAAGAGCGTATGCTTGCTGGGAATGCCTCCCACGTAGTCGACCACGTTCGAGTTGGATATGAAGTTGGCCGTAGAGATCGTGCGCGCATTTGCCGGGACCCAGTAGCCGCGGTTGAAGCGCTCGTCGAGTTGCCCATGGCCTGAGAAGTAGATCATCACTCGGTCGTCCGGCTGGGCGCGTCCCGCCATCTGCTCGAAGGCATTGATGATGTTGGTGCGAGTAGCGCGCTCGTTGTAGAGAGTGTCGATGTCTACGAAGCCATAGCTGGATTCCAGCACCTCGGCGACGGCGCGCGCGTCCCGAGCTGCGTTGCGCAGAGAAGGCCAGGCGCCTTCGTACGTGTCGATGCCCACTACGATCGCGCGATAGGTGCCGGTGGGAATGTCAGTGTCTACACGGTCTACCTTGAACGATTCGCTAATCGTCTGGCCGTTACCGTTGGAGGCTATGATCATGAGGTCGCTGGCGCCTACGGCAAACCGGACGCTCGCCTCGAACGAGTTGTCGGCTGCAACTGAAGCAAGTTGCCCGTTGATCAAAACCGATAGGTCGCTCACCTCTCCCAGAACGCGTCCCTTCACGGTCATCATTTCCTGCGAGGTGACGACGCGAATACCTCGGACCAGCGGTTCGATCACTTCGATGGAGAACGCGGCGTTCGCTGGAGTAGTCGGGGCGGTGCTGCCCGGCGACGTGCCATCTGCGCGTACGACGAGAGCGCCCGGGCTGGAATCGGCCCTGAGGACTTGCTGAGCTGCGGCCTGGCCTACCATCGCCAGGGTAAGCAGGGTGAAGAGCGCGATGCGTAAAGTCATGGAATCGAGAAATAGTGTAGGAATGTGGTTGGGCGACGCTGCGCTCAGTTGAGAATGAAAAAGGCCGCTCCTCCAAGAGCCCCCAGCAACAGAAGGGCCGGTAGGACACCAGAGCCATTGCTCTGGGAGCGAGCCGTGACTTCTGAGGTCACCCGAAACACGGCCTCGTTCGAGTCGATACCGAAGGGGAACTGGTTGAGAGGCACCCAAGTGGCTGTCCGTCCGACCCCCGGTTTTACACTCCCCACGTCTCCGGTGACACCGCGCAGTGCCACGAACTCATCGCCTTCGTTGAGCCGAAGGTTGATCTTCACCCAGTAGCGATCTGTTTCGGGTCCGAGAAGGTCGTACGTGATCGACACGCGGCCTTCCTCAGCTACCGCGAACTGGACGTTGGCGACGCGCGCGCTGCTCGCTCGCGTGGAAGCCGTCCGTTGCGCTAGGGCAGGCATAACTGCGGCGCACATCAACAAGGAAAGGAGGAGGTATCGGTGCATCGGATTTTGATTGGGCTAGGGAAAGGAGGGCGTCGGAGCGTCAGTCCATCAGGTGATAGGTGCGTTCGGTCACGTTATCTGACGAGTCGACGGCGCGAATGAGTACGTCGCGTTGGCCTGCATCGAGCGTCAGATCTATGGAAAACCGCCCATCGCCTGACAACGACGCCGATATGCCGTTCACGTAGACTCCGAAGAGTGGGCTGGCGTCTCCAACGATACCGGTTACCCGCACCTCCTGAGGTTCCGTGGACTTGGAGGCCGAGTAGGCACTGCCTGGGGCGAAGTTCGATGAGGCTAGTGAGATGAAAGGACCCGACGTATCGGGCGGCGCAAACGCGTCGGCGTAGCGCTCCGTCGCCTCGTTGCCTTCGTGGTCGGTAGCGCGAATGACGAGCGTAGACGATGCCGTCGAAACGACCGCCTCGAATACGTGGTCGTCCAGCAGGCGGGCGGGTTTTCCATTGACCAAGACTTCGCGTAGGTCGGACTGATCGAGTGCCGTGCCTCTCACAAGAGCGGAGTCCGCTCCCATACCGCCACGCATAAGCGAAGGTGTGTGGCCTTTTCGCGGGCTGAGCAGCGTGAGGACCGGAGGGGCGGAGTCAACCGAGTTAGGCGTCGCCACGTGGGTAATGTCTACGATGAGGGGCACGATGGACTGAACCGAATCGACAGAGGCCTCGAACGTCATTCCTCCATTCTTGCTGAGCAGTTGAGCGTCCCGCGCAGTGACCAGGCGATTGCCGAACACGTTTCGTAGGCGCTCATCAAGCGTGCCCGACTCGGCCTCCAAGCGCGAGGCTGCGGCCTCGATGTCCAGCGCTTCGGTCGAATAGAGCAAAACGAACGACGTGGTCCCGGTCCGCTCATCTAACTGGAGCAGCGATCCTCCGCCGGGGATAGCAAGTTCTCCGCCCGCGTCAGGTAGATAGGCACTCGTCTCGGCAGGCGATGGATAAGGAAAGAGCAGGCTGACTTCGCGCGTGGCGTCCGTTCCCAAGGCGTAGACGTAGGCGGGCTCCTCATTGGTGAGCAGCACTTCGAACGTTGTGAAAGCGGTATAGGGGTCTGCGAGCTGCACGCGCGGCAACGCGTGCTCTGTGGAGGGCTCGCCCGACGAGGTCGACAGGTGCTCTAGGGGCATCGGGACCCCTCGTCCGTCTCTGAGAGCGAGCGATCCCTCCAGGTCCGGCACGATAGGCCGTGAGAACAACTCAAAGCCATACATCACGAATCTCTGGAAATGCTCGTAGGGGATCCAGATGAACCCGTCGTCGCCCCAACTCTTGCCCCAAGAATTGATCACCTGAAACGCTCCTCCGCTCAGCGTGTCGTCGTAGGCGACGACTGTCATGGCGTGGCCCACGTTAGAGGTACGCTCTCCAGGCTCGGGATGCCACACCGACACGTCGCGCGCTACCCGGAACGAGCGAGGGACCTGCATCCCGATCACGACGACGCGCCCAGCCGCCAACGACCGCCTGACGGAGGGTGTCTTGTCGCGTGCTCCCCGGTCGAACAGTCTCCGATAGTCGTGGATCACGTTGTCACGTGCCACTGTGTGGTGGTCGCTGGTGATCTCCATCGCGCAGTCGAACGGTACATCGGAGAGTGAAGTGACGCCTTGCCCTTTGAGCGTGCTCAACGCTTGGTCAATGATCAGTCCCTTCTGGCACTTCCCAACATCTGCAGGAGTGGTGATCGAGTTATAGACGTAGGACGGTGAAAACGCGAGGGCATCGATTTCCTCCTGGTCTACGATCCGCTTCGTCGACGCGTGCAGAATAGTGCGCGCGCTGTACGCGGTCGCCCACGCGACACACGTGCCGGTCGAGCCCTGACTTTTGGGTGTGGGTGCGTACTGCTTGATCGAGAACCGCTCCGGCGTCTCTGACACCGACCGCATCAGCGGTGCCAGCGGCGTCCGCTGATACGCTTCGTCGTCGACGACGAGGCCGCTTCCGACTGCCCATGGGTCGTCCTCCGGCAAAACTTGACCGTGGACGTTCGGAACGTAGAACAGTGCCACGGAGAGCGCCATCAGGCAGCTCAGCCGACTCGTAGATAAAAGGCAAGACATAGCATCAAAAACAGATGCAGTCGGACGAACAAAATCGACTGCTTGGGAAGCGTGAGTAGAAACACTAACAATTATGCTCTACAATACTACAAAAAGACGCCGTAACAAAATAAAACGGACCGTCTTTAACTCTGCGAGGTGGCCTTTTCCTATTCTGGCCAATCGCTTTGCGGGCTGGGGTGAGATCGGCGCGCGCAGTGCCGAGGGGGAGGATCGAACTCCCGACCTCACGATTATGAGTCGTGCGCTCTAACCATCTGAGCTACCTCGGCGCGACGCGTAGTATACTCCGATCCGTCCGCCTTCCGCAACGCCGCGCTGTTAGCCTTCGACGAATCCACCACCCGTGACTGCGAATCCCGTTTCCTTGCCCTTCGACCCCACCGGCCGACTGATCGGCCAGGCGCGCGTCCGCGATACGATGCAGCGCGGGCTCGACGGCGGACGCATCCCACATGCGCTTCTGTTCTACGGGCAGGACGGAACGGGCCTGATGGCTGCGGCACTCGAACTCGCTTCGGCTCTCGTCGCCAATCCCAATCGTCCCGATGACGACCGCGCCCGCCGGGGCATTCATCCCGACGTGCACCTACTGATCCCGCACCCATCCGACGCCAAGGACGACGACGTAGCCGAGCGCGTTCAGATGCTCTATGCCGATCCGTACGCCGTCGTCGATTATGCGCGCAGGCCGACCAAAAAGGCCGATCAGAACAAGCAAGTATTCTACACCATCGCGCGCGTCCACGAGGAACTGCATCATCCGATGAGCTTCCGTCCGGTCGAGGGCAGAGCCAAGGTCGCTATCGTCGCTCACGCCGATTTGATGCGGCAGGAAGCGGCCAACGCGTTCCTCAAACTGCTCGAAGAGCCTGCGCCGGGGACGTTTTTCGTGCTGACGACCAACCGCGTCGACCGGATGCTGCCTACCATCGCGTCGCGCTGCCAGAAGGTGCGGTTCGATCCACTCACTGTCGATCTCATTTCTCAGGCGCTGGTATCGCGCGGCGTCGCTGATGGGCAGCAGGCCGAGTTGATCGCGCGGCTTTCGGACGGATCGTTCGCAAGGGCGCTCGAACTCGCTGAAGACGACGACGTGCTCCGTTCGCGCGATCTCGCCATCGACTTCTTTCGGAGTGCCTACCGCTCGCCGCTCGATGCACTGGACGTAGTCGACGAAGTCGCGCAAATGAGTCGGGAAGGGGTCAAAGGGTTTCTTGGAATCACGCTTCGGTGGATGCGCGATCTGCTGCTCTATCGCGCGTTAGGCGATGCGGCGCCGCTGGTCAACGTGGACCGGGCGGACCCGATCGGGAAGTTTTGCCGTAACGTACCCTCGGCCAATCTGGAAGCGATGGTCGAGCGCGTAGAGGAGGCTATCGGGCTCGTCGAGCGCAACGTCGGTGTGGCGCTTCTGCTCACGGTGCTCGCCGAACGCCTCCACCATGCCATCCGCCGGGGCGCGGATCGGCCCCTCTACGTTCCTCTGACCTCTCCCTGACATGGCCTGCGACGGATGCGATGGCTGCTCGACCGATGGCGGAAGCTGCGGCGGCTCGTGCGGACCGGGCTGCGGCTCCAAGTCGCGCGCCGGAACGACCGCCTGCCCAGCGACCCAAGCGTTCGACTGGCTCCAGGACATGGGCATCAGCCAGCCCACGCGTACGTTTGATCTGGTCGAAGTCCAGTTCAAGGGCGGACGCAAAGAACTATTCAAGGACATCACCCAAAACGGCGTCGAAACGGGCGACTGGGTCATCGTCCAGGCCGAGAAAGGGCTCGATCTGGGCAGCGTCCACCTCTCGGGCGAGTTGGTGCGGTTGCGCGCTCGTCAGCAGGACAAGGGCGGCAAGCAAGAGCGGCTGAACGTCGTTCGCCTCGCACATCCCGACGAAGTCGACCGGCTCGAAAAGAACCGCCGCGACGAGGGCGACGCGCTCTACGACGCCAAGCAGCGCGTCGACCGGCACCGGTTGGAGATGAAGATGGTCGACGCCGAGTGGCAATTCGATAGGGGAAAGCTGACCCTCTACTTCACGTCCGCTCAGCGCGTGGACTTTCGCAGTCTGGTGCGCGAACTCGGTGCTCAGCACGGCACACGCGTCGAGTTGCGGCAAATCGGAGCTCGCGACGAGGCGGCCCGCATCGGTGGGTTGGGGTCGTGCGGGCGCGAACTGTGCTGCTCGACGTGGCTGCAAGAATTCAAGCCCGTCTCCACGACGGCTGCGCGCGCTCAGCATCTGCCACTCAATCCGACCCGCCTGAGCGGACAGTGTGGTCGTTTGAAATGCTGCCTCAACTATGAGTTGGAGACGTACATGCGTGCCGTCAAGGGCATGCCGTCGGCAGGAACGCCCGTCGAGACGCCGCACGGAGTAGGCCAAGTCCGCCAGGTCGATATTTTTCGCGCCATCGTGTGGGTGGAGTACCGCGATAAGACGTGGGCCGAGTTCACGCTTGATGCCCTACGGCCTTTCCTGCGGAGCCGAAGGTCGAAGCCACGCGTGAAGCCGCCAAGTCGCGGTGATGCCTAGCTCCGATTTCGCCGGGAGCCGGACCGCACGTTCCGAGTACGTCCTGCTTCCCATCGAACTCTTAGAGACCGACCTTGCCCTTCACTCCTAAGCAGAAAACCGGTGCCTGGATCGGAGTTCTCATTGTGCTGCTAGGGTTCGTGCTGTGGCAGATCGTGACGAGTGGCAGCGATGATCCGGAGCAGCCGAGCGGCGCCCAACGCGCGCCCGACACGCTCGCTGTAACGGTTGCGCCGGTAGCTCAGGAGCGGCTCGAAGACCGCGTCGCGACGACGGGGACGCTCCTTCCTTGGGAATCGGTCGATTTACGAGCGGAGGTGGTAGGGCGGGTAACGTCGCTGGGGTTTGAGGAAGGGAGCCGAGTGCGGCAAGGCCAATCGCTGGTGACACTCGACACGCAGGTGCTGCAGGCGCAGATGCAGAGCGCGCGCACACGGCGGGATCTGGCGGGCGTCCAGGCGAATCGTCGGCGCGAACTGTTCGACATCGGCGGGCTGAGCCGTCAGGCTCTGGACGAGGCCGATGCAGCATCGCAGGTACTGGATGCCGAACTGGCGCAGTTATCGGCCGAGGTCGAGCGCCGACGGATCGTGGCTCCGTTCTCGGGCGTCGTAGGTCTGCGCGAAGTCAGCGTAGGTGCCTACCTGTCGCCGGGCGATCGGGTGGCGACGCTCCGAGTGACCGACCAATTGCGGTTGGAGTTCACCGTGCCCGAGCGCTACCTGGGAAAGGTGCGCCAGGGCGATGCGGTGAGCTTCCGCGTGCCGGGCCAGGAAGTCGAGTTCGGCGCGACGGTATTGGCGGCCGAGCCTGCCGTTGATCCGGTCACGCGGGCGTTCACCGTCCGTGCCAGGGTCGGCAATCCGGGCGACGTGCTGCGGCCGGGCGCGTTCGCAGAAGTCCAACTCGTGCTCCAGGCCGTCGACGATGCGCTGCTGGTGCCCACGGCGTCGGTCGTGACGGGAGCCGATGCGACCCGCGTGTTCGTTGTGCGAGGCGGCGCGGCGATCTCGCAGATCGTGACGACGGGCGTGCGCACGGCCGAACGCATCCAGATCACGAGCGGGCTTGAACCGGGCGACATCGTGCTCACGTCGGGCATGGACATCGTGCGCGAGGGGCAGGCCGTGCGGGCGGGCGGCGCGTTCGATCCAACACAAGTGCGTCCAGAAGCCGCGTCCAATAGCTCGCGCGCGTATCAGACTACCGACTAGCATGGCCTCGCTCTACGACATCTCGGTTCGGCGGCCGGTCTTCGCGACCGTCATGTCGCTCGCCATTCTGATCGGCGGCACTATCGGGTACACGCGGCTGGGCGTGCGCGAGTATCCCATCGTCGAGACGCCCGTGATCTCAGTCACCACGAACCTGAGAGGCGCCAACGCGGCTGTCATCGAAACGCAGGTGACCGAACCCATCGAGGAATCGGTCAACGCCATCGACGGCATCCGGTCGATCACGTCGATCAGCAACCAGGGACGCAGCACGGTCCGGGTCGAGTTCGACTTGGGCGCCGACCTGGACGCCGCCGCCGCCGACGTGCGCGACCGGGTCAGTCGCGCGCGCGGTCGCATCCCGGACGAAGTCGAAGAGCCGGTCATCTCCAAGTCCAACTCTGACGGCGATCCGGTCGTGTTTCTCAACCTTTCATCGACGCGGTACAACCTGCTCGAACTGTCCGAGATTGCCGACAACTTTTTCGCCGAGCGCCTCCAGACCATCGACGGCGTCGCTTCGGTCGACATCTGGGGGGACAAGCGCTATGCGATGCGGATGTGGATGGACCCTACCGCGCTGGCCGCGTATGGCCTCACGCCGGGTGACGTGCAGCGCGCCGTTCAGGAGCAAAACGTCGAGCTTCCAGGCGGCTTGATCGAAGGCGATCAGGTCGAACTCACGATCCGTCCCCTCACCCGGTTGTCGACCGTTGAGGAGTTCGAAAACCTCGTCCTGCGCAACGACGGCACGACACTCGTTCGCTTTCGCGATGTGGGGAGGGTCGAGATGGCCGCGCAGAACCAGCGCACGATTCTCAAACGCGACGGCATTGCAATGGTCGGTGTCGTGCTCCGACCCCTCGCCGACGCCAACTCCATCGACATCGTCGACGAGTTCACGCGCAGGGTCGTCGACATCGAGCAGGACCTGCCGCCGGGCATCGAACTGGGCATCGGCTTCGACAACACCGAGCCCGTTCGCGCCGCCATCGCCGAAGTGCGCAACACCGTCTTCATGGCGCTGATGCTTGTGATCGTTGTCATTTTCGTCTTTCTGCGCGACTGGCGGACGACGCTCGTTCCGATCCTCGTGATTCCGGTCTCGCTCGTCGGCGCGTTTGGCGTGATGGGTATGGCGGGCTTCTCGATCAACGTGTTGACCCTGCTGGCTCTGGTGCTCGCCATCGGACTGGTCGTCGACGACGCCATCGTGGTGCTCGAGAACATCTACTCGAAGATCGAAGGTGGGATGGAGCCGGTGAAAGCTGCCGTCGAGGGCACCAAAGAGATATACGTCGCCGTCATCGCGACGACGCTTGCCCTGGTCGCCGTCTTTCTGCCGATCATCTTTCAGAGTGGCGTCATCGGCGCGCTATTTCGCGAGTTCGGGCTGACGATTGCCGCCGCAGTCGTGATTTCGTCGTTCGCCGCTCTGACGCTGACGCCGATGCTCTCGTCCAAGCTGTTGACGAAGCGAGAAACCAGGCCGTGGCTCTACCAAAAGACGGAGCCGCTTTTCGTGCGTCTGAACGATGGATACCGACGATCGCTTTCGGCATTTCTAGGAGTCCGATGGATGGCATTCGTCGTTATGGGTGTGGCGTCGCTGGGTGTATGGTGGCTGTTTACGAACTTGGAAAGCGAACTAGCTCCGGCCGAGGATCGATCGCAGATCCGCTTGTTTGCGAACGCGCCGCAAGGGAGGGGATTCGCCTATATGGACGCATATACCAACGAACTCATTCGGCTGCTCCAGAGCGAGGTGCCTGAGATCAGCGCGCTCATCAGCGTCACCTCGCCGGGATTTGGCTCGTCGAGTTCGGTCAACTCGGCGTTTGGCAACCTCATCCTGGTCAAGCCAGACGAGCGCGAGCGGAGTCAGGACGAAATCGCAAACTCGGTCCAGGCCGCCGTCAAAGAGTTGCCCGGAGCGCGCGTCAACGTCAGCCAACCGGCGACGATCCAAACGTCAGGCGGGCGCGGGCTGCCGGTCCAAATCGTTTTGCAAGCCCCCAACCTCGACGCGTTGCAAGCGGCACTTCCGGCTTTCATGGAGCGGGCGACCCAAGATCCTGCGTTCCAGTTTGCCCGGGCCGATCTGGAGTTCACGCTGCCCGAGTTGCAGGTCGAAGTCGAACGCGACCGTGCCCAGGCGTTAGGGATCGCGCCGCTCGACGTGGCTCAGGCGTTAGCCGTTGCGCTGAGCGAAGGCCGCTTCGGCTACTTCAACCGCAACGGCGAGCAGTACGAGATCATCGGCCAGCTCGAGCGCGAGGCGCGCGACACACCCAACGCGATCCAGGGCATCTTCGTCCGCAGCGCGTCGGGCCAGCCGATTCCGCTGTCCAACCTGGTCCGCTTGACCGAGTCTGCCGCGCCGCCCCAGTTGTACCGCTTCAACCGCTTCACGGCGGCGACTGTGTCGGCCCAGCCCGCGCCGGGCGTCTCATTGGGTGACGCCATCTCCGCGATGGAGACGATCGCCGACGAAACGCTGCCCAACGGCTTCACGACCTCTCTCAACGGGCAGAGCCGCGACTTCCGCGAAACCGGCGGTTCTATTCTGGTCGTGTTTGGCCTTGCGCTCGTGCTGATCTACCTCGTCTTGTCGGCGCAGTTCGAGAGCTTCCGTGACCCGATTACGATCCTGCTGACGGTACCGCTTGCGCTTCTGGGTGCGCTGGGGGCGTTGTGGGTGTTCGGCTCGACGCTCAACGTATTCAGCCAAATCGGGTTGGTAATGCTGATCGGGCTGGTGACGAAAAACGGCATCCTGATCGTCGAGTTCGCCAAGCAGCAACGCGCCCAAGGGTTGTCGCGCCGCGCAGCCGCCGAGGAAGCCTCGGCTGCGCGCTTCCGCCCGATCTTGATGACGGCGTTTTCGACGATTCTGGGCACGTTGCCCATCGCGCTCGCCTTGGGATCGGGCGCCGAGAGTAGGGTGCCGATGGGCCTGGCCGTGATCGGCGGACTCCTCGTCGGCACGATCCTGACGCTCTACGTGATCCCGGCGCTCTACACGTTCATTGCCAGCTCCGAGGACTCCTCGCGTGTCGGCGAGGCGCCGGATGCTCCTGCCCATGGCGATGGTCTGGCCGACGAGCCGCCTGGTATACTCCTTCCGCTGGCCCAGCGCCCCCAGATGACGTGATGCGTGTGATTCGGGATTTTGCCCTACTGATCGTGTGGGCCATGCCCCTAGTCGCCTGGGCGCAGGTCGATTCTGTGGCCGGCCGAGCGGGCGTCCTACCGCTTCCCGACTCGCTGCGCCTCTACGGGGCGACGCTGCCCACTGGCTCGCCTTTGCCCGATTTTGGGGTGCCCAGCGGAGCGCGGAGGTTGACCCTCCAAGACGCCATCGCCGTCGGCCTCGCTCAAAACCCGGACGCCGCCATCGCCCTACTCGAAGCCAAACGGGCCATCAACGATGTGACATTGGGCAACGCGGGTTATTTACCCACGCTCGATGCGAACGCAGGGCTGTCCGGCTCGCGGACCGGTGGATTTGGACTGGGAGTGGCGGGAGGGGGAGGCGACACCCGCACGGTCACTGTCGCTGATGCAAGCGTCAGCCTTGCGTACACGATCTACGATGGTGGCCGCCGCGCCGCCGCGTACCAGCGCCTGAAGGCCGACGCACGCCGCCTCGAGCTGCTCGCCGACGCCGATGCCGAAGCCTTGGTGCTCGAGGTCGCCGTCGCCTACCTCGACATAGCCCGCCAGGCTGCGCTGGGAGACGCCTTCGCCGAGGCCCTGGCCGTCTCGCGCGATCGGCTCAGCGTGGTCCAGTCCGAAGTCCGTATCGGAACGGCTGCCGAGATCGACGCCGCCCTCGCCCTGGCCGATTACAATGCCGATCGCTCCAACCTCTTGCAGCAACAGGTGCGCACTGCGGGTGCTCGCGCCGCGCTGGGTGGTTTGCTCGCGCTATCGGACCCGCTCGCCGTCGCGCCGGTCGATACACTCACCCTCGGGCCTTCCGTCGACTTGGACGAACTGGTTACCCGCGCGACCGATGGTAGCCGGCGCGTCCGAGCGCTGCAAGAAGGGGAAGTTTTCTCTGCACAGCAGGTCGACCAGGTGCGATCCGAATATCTGCCGACGATACGCGGCACCATCGCCGGAGGCGTCACCTCGTTCGATCAAGGCTTCGTCCCGCCCGAGTTCGATCCGACTATCGGGCCCGATGTGCGCTACGGGTTTACGGCGACGCTCCCGCTCTACGATGGAGGAGAACGCCGCCGACGCCTCGAAAATGCCCGTATCGGGCTTCGGCAAGCCGAACTCGCGACCTCTGGAGAGCGCCTGTCGACTAGGGCCAGAGCCGATCGTTTAGCCGCTACGGCACGTGGCTTCCGCGCCCTGTCCGATCTGGAAGCGCTCAACGAGACGATCGCCCGCGAAAACGTCCGCGTCGCCCTGGCTCAACTGCGGCTAGGTTTCATCACCCCGGTCGATCTACGCCAGATCCAACTCACTCTTGTCGATGTGCGCACGAGACGTGTCGAGACAATCTACCAGACGCTGATAGCCGAGGCCGAGTTGCGCCTGCTCGCTGGCGAGTTGCTACCCGTCGATGCGCCCCGCTCGGTTAATGTCGCGGGTTCTGGTATAGACTAAAAAAGCTGTCGGGTCTTGGAAACCTGACAGCTTTGAGATGGACACAGTCCAACAACTTTAGATCAAGTCCTCGTTGTCGATCTGCGCGCGCTGGAGCTTTCCACTGTAGTCGATGTAGCAGGTTTTGGTCTCCGTATAGAAGTCGAACACTTCCCAGCCGCCTTCGCGGTGGCCGTTGCCGGTCTGCTTTACGCCGCCGAACGGCATGTGCGCCTCGGCGCCAATCGTCGGACCGTTGACATAGGTGATGCCCGCTTCGATGTCGTGCAGCGCGCGAAAGGCCGTGGCCACGTCCTTAGTGTAGATCGCCGACGAGAGGCCGTACTTGGTGCCGTTGGCGACGGCGATGGCTTCGTCGTAGTCCTTGATCTTGATGACCGAGAGGACCGGGCCGAAGATCTCTTCCTGCTCGACGCGCATCCCTTGCTCGACACCGGTGAACAGCGTCGGCTCGAAGAAGAAGCCGTCGTCCGTCCCATCGCTCGTAGCGGCCTTGCCTCCGAAACGGATGGTGACGCCTTCCTCCCTGGCCACATCCATATAGCCCGAGATTTTGTCCATCGCCTTCTGGTTGATGACGGGTCCCATGTCGACACCGTCCTCGTTTCCGTAGCCCAAGCGCAGTTCCTTGGCGCGCGCTTCGATCTTACCGACGAGTTCGTCGTGGACACTCTCGTGGACGATCAACCGGCTCGTGGCCGTGCAGCGCTGGCCGGTCGTGCCGTACGCGCCCCAGATGACCCCTTCCATGACCAGGTCGAGGTCGGCGTCCTCGAGGACGATCATTGGGTTCTTGCCGCCCAGTTCGGCCGAGAAACGCTTGTGCAGTCGGCCGCATTCGGCTCCGATCTTCGAGCCGGTCTCGCTCGATCCGGTAAAGCTGATCGCGTTGATCTCGTCGTGCGCGACCATCGCCTTTCCGGCTTCGCCCGCTCCCTGGATCAGGTTGACGACGCCCTTGGGCACGCCCGCTTCGTCGAGGATGCGGACGAGCAGTTCGCCGCTGTGGGGGGCATCCTCGCTCGGCTTGAACACGATCGTGTTGCCGCAGGCGAGGGCAGGGAAAATCTTCCAGGTCGGCACGGCGACCGGGAAGTTCCAGGCCGTGATCACGCCGATCACGCCGACCGGGCGGCGGATGCTCATGTTGAACTTGTTCGCCATCTCGCTGGGGACGGTGTGTCCGAACAGCCTACGCGTCTCGCTGGCGGCGTAGTAGGCCGTGTCGATGGCCTCTTGCACGTCGCCTTTGGTCTCGAAGTGCGGCTTGCCCATCTCGCGCGTCATCTCGAACGCGAGTTCGTCTTTCTTCTCGGTCAACAGATCGCCGATTTTGCGCAGGATGCTTCCGCGCTCGGGAGCGGGGCGGCTGCTCCACTCGGCAAATGCGGCACGTGCAGCTTTGGTGGCGGCGTCCACGTCGCTGGCAGCGGATTGGGGAAAGTGGCCGACCAGGTCGCTGCGGCGAGCGGGGTTGCGGTTCTCGAACGTCTTGCCCGAATCGGCGTCGCGCCACTGTCCGGCGATAAAGTTCTGGTGCTGAGACATGAGGTAGGGGAGAGGTGAATGCAGCCTGGAAGATAGGCCGATGGACCCTGTGCGAAAGTGCATTGTGATCGCTCGCCGTCGACGGTCGCCGTATCTTTGGCATCTCTCCTCACTCCTGAAACGCCGTGTCCGACTCGCGCCTCTCGCTCCGCGCCCAGACCATCCCGCCTTCGGGCATCCGCCGCTTTTTCGAGATCGCCGCCACGATGGACGACGTGCTCTCGCTGGGCATTGGCGAACCCGACTTTGTGACGCCTCAACCGGCCATCGACGCGGCCATCGGCTCGCTCAAAGCGGGCCGGACGGGCTACACGGCCAATGCCGGACTGGGCGAACTGCGCGACGTGATCGCCGCCGACGTGAAGCAGCGCTACGGCGTCAGCTACGATCCGGCTGGGCAGATCATGGTGACGGTCGGCGCATCCGAGGCGATTCTGCTGGCGATGCTGGCGACGATCTCGCCCGGCGACGAGGTGCTGATCCCCGAGCCGTGTTTTGTCAGCTACGCTCCTGCTGCGCAGATGGCGGGCGGAAAGGTCGTCTACGTGCCGACGAGCGTCGAAAACGACTTTCAGGTGACGGCGGCAGACATCGAGGCGCGCATCACGCCCAACACGAAGATGCTGTTTCTGGGCTACCCGAACAACCCGACGGGCGCGGTCCTGCGGCGCGAGACGCTCGAAGAAATCGCCCAAGTCGTCGTCAAGCACGATCTCATCGTCTTGTCGGACGAGATCTACGACCGACTCGTCTACGGCCACGCCTACGTCGACGGCCACACGTGCCTGCCGTCGATTCCCAGCCTCTACGACCGGACGATCCTGATCAGCGGCTTTTCCAAAAACTACGCCATGACGGGCTGGCGGATCGGCTACGCATGCGCGCCGCCCGACATCTATCGCGCGATGTACGTGATGCACCAGTACGTCGTCATGAGCAGCCCGACGATGGGGCAGGTGGCCGCCCACGCCGCCATGCGCGACTGCCAGGATCAGGTCGAGGCCATGCGACAAGCCTACGACATCCGCCGCCGCACGCTCGTCGACGGACTCCGCGCCGCCGGTCTGCCGACGTTCGAGCCCGAGGGCGCGTTCTACGCCTTTCCCGACATCCGCTCGACCGGTCTGGACCCCGAGACGTTCGTGACCAACCTGCTCAACGAGGAGAAAGTCGCCTGCGTGCCGGGCGACGCGTTCGGCCCCAGCGGAAGCGGCTACATCCGCTGCTCGTACGCCAACTCGCTCGAAAACATTCAGGAAGCCGTGCGGCGCATCACGGCGTTTGCGGACCGAGCGCGCGAGGCGAACGGCGTTGCTGCCTGACGCTTGATTTCTCACCCCCCGTACCGCCGTTGTATACATGGCGCCTAGCACCAAATCCATGCGCCTCCTCATCCTCACCGCTACCGCTCTCGTCTTGCACGTCGCATTGGGCTGGGCGTGGGCGATTGCGGCTCCGCTGCTGCTCGGCGCGCTCTGGCCCGACGGTGCGTCGTGGCGCGGCGCGCTGGGGATGGCGCTGAGTTGGGGGCTGCTGATGGCGTTTTACGCGCTGTCGTCGGGCGTCTACTTCGAGCGCGCGGCGGCTACTATTTCGGCATTGATCGGCGGGCTGCCCGCTCCGGTCGCGCCGCTCCTCTCCATCGCGTTCGCCGCCCTGATCGGTCTGTGTGCCGCCACGCTCGGCGCGTCGGCGCGCAGGCTCGCGAACCCTCCCGCATCTCAACCCGCATGAGCATAGAAGACATCGACGACCTCCTCCAGCGCGCGCGCGAACTCGAGGCGCACATCGGCGTGTCGGGCAGGCAGGCGCGCATCGACGAGCTGAGCAAACAGCGCCTCGACCCGACGTTTTGGGACGACCCGCAAGCGGCGCAACTCGTCGAGAAAGAGATCGCCGCCGAGAAAGACTGGGTCGAAGGCTGGAACGCCATCGCCGAGCGGATGGACAACGTCGAGACGTTTCGGATGATGGCCGAGGAAGAAGAGGAGGACCTGTCGGCCGAGATCGACAAGGAAGCCGCCGCGCTGGGCAAGCTGGTCGAGCGGATGGAGTTTCGCACCATCTTGGGCGGACCCGATGACAACCGGACGGCCATCCTGACCATCCATCCCGGCGCGGGCGGCACCGAAGCGCAGGACTGGGGCGACATGCTGCTGCGCATGTACACGCGCTGGGCCGAGCGGGGCGGCTACAAACCGACGCTGCTCGAATACCAGGAGGGTGAGGGCGCGGGCATCAAGTCGGCGTCGCTGCGCGTCGAAGGGCCCTACGCGTTCGGCTACCTCAAAGGCGAATCGGGCGTGCACCGGCTGGTGCGGATGTCGCCGTTCGACTCGTCGGGCAAGCGCCACACGTCGTTCACGAGCGTGTTCGTGTTTCCCGAGATCGACGACACGATCAACATCGAACTCAACCCGGCCGACTTAGAACTCCAGACGTTTCGCAGCGGCGGCAAGGGCGGGCAGAACGTCAACAAGGTCGAGACCGGCGCGCGCTACATCTGGACCGGAGCGCTGTCGAACGGCAAGCAAGAACGCGTCGCCGCCGAGTCGACCGAGGAGCGCAGCCAGTTGCAAAACCGCGAGCGGGCGATGAACATGCTCAAGAGCCGCATCTACTCGCTCGAACGCGACATCCAGGAAGCGGCCAAGAACGCGCAGGAGGCGGGCAAGAAGAAGATCGAGTGGGGCAGCCAGATCCGCAGCTACGTGTTTCAGCCGTACACGATGGTCAACGATCACCGCACCGAAACCAAACTGACCGACGTGCAATCGGTCATGGACGGCGAGATCGACGAGTTCATCAAGGCGTATCTAACACAGGCGGTGGAGTAGGAGCTCCAGAGGTGACAACCCTCCCAGAGTTGCCCACCTCTGCTGACCGTTATTGCAACATTCAATTATCATCCGATGGCCGACGCACCGACGACCCACCGCTTCGATTTTCTCGTGCTCGGATCGGGCGTCGCCGGACTCACGTTTGCGCTGCGCGTGGCGGACAGCGGAACGGTCGGCATCGTGACCAAGAAGCAGTCGGTCGAGAGCAACACGAACTGGGCGCAGGGCGGCATCGCGGCTGTCACGGACCCGGGCGACAGTTTGGAGTCGCACATCGAAGACACGCTCGACGCCGGAGCAGGGCTGTGCGATCCCGACGTGGTGCGCGTCGTCGTGACCGAAGGCCCCACGCGGCTGCAAGAACTGATCGACCTGGGAGCCGACTTCTCGCGCGATCCCGACGGCGAACTCCACCTGGGTCGCGAGGGCGGACACTCGGCCAACCGCATCGTCCACGCCGCCGACGCGACCGGAGCCGAAGTCGAGCGCAGCCTGCTGGCCGCCATCCGCAAGCATCCGAACATCCAGGTGTTCGAGTATCACTACGCCGTCGAACTCATCACCGAGCACCACCTGGGCCAAACCGTCACGCGCCTGCGCACCGACACGGCGTGCTACGGCGCCTACGTGCTCGACGAGGAGCGCGATAGGGTCGACGCCTTCCTCGCCCGAACGACGCTCCTCGCCACCGGCGGATCGGGCCAGGTCTACGCCCACACCACCAACCCCGACGTGGCGACGGGCGACGGGCTCGCGATGGCCTACCGCGCCAAGGCGCACGTCGCCAACATGGAGTTCGTCCAGTTTCACCCGACGAGCCTGTTCCACCCCGACGCCGACAGTTTTCTGATTTCGGAAGCCGTACGCGGTGAGGGCGGCATTCTGACCAACCTGGCGGGCGAGCGCTTCATGCCCGACTACGACGAACGCGGCGAACTCGCCCCGCGCGACATCGTCGCAAGGGCCATCGACGACCAGATCAAGCGCCGCGGCGACAAACACGTCTGGCTCGACATCAGCCACATCGGCGAGGAGGCCATCGAGCATCACTTCCCGACGATCCGAGCACGCTGCCTCGACTTTGGCATCGACATCGCGCGCGAGCCGATTCCGGTCGTCCCGGCGGCGCACTACCAGTGCGGAGGCGTCGTGACTGACTTGGACGCGCGGACGACGATCCGCAACCTGTACGCGAGCGGCGAGGTCGCCTGCACGGGTCTGCACGGCGCCAACCGGCTGGCTACAAACAGCCTGCTGGAAGCGATGGTGTTCAGCTACCGAGCGGCCCGTCACGCTCTTGCTCATCGGTCCGAGTGGAGCGACGACCACGACGCCGTTCCGACGTTGGGACACAGGTGGTACGTCACAGGAGCGCGAGTGGGTGCTTGTTGCGCACAATCGCGAGGAATTGCAGCGCCTGATGAGCGACTTGGTGGGCATCGTACGCTCGGATCTGCGGCTTGCAACGCGCACTGCGGCGGACGCGGCTGCTCTACGAGGAGACCGAGGATTTCTACCGCCGCACGCGCGTCAGTGTAGGCGCGTGCGAACTGCGTAACCTGATCGCGACCGCGTACCTGATCGTCCCGTCGGCGCTGATGCGGCACGAGAGTAGGGGCCTGCACTTCACACTAGACTACCCCGACCGCAAGGAGAGTGAGAAGCGTCCGACCGTGATCTGATTTCGGAG
Source organism: Rhodothermales bacterium (assembly GCA_963815505.1). GTDB lineage: Bacteria > Bacteroidota > Rhodothermia > Rhodothermales > BA12 > CAXBBB01. The sequence goes on along the minus strand of CAWFGU010000008.1, from coordinate 15,446 downwards.
CGAGCAATCGCTTTCTGCTCAGTCCAGCAGGTCGCGGAGCAGGTCGTAGCGGTTGGGCAGCGGATCGGCGAACAGCGCTTCGGGAAGCAACCGAAAGCCGGGGACCGCGGCGCTTTCGAACGGCTTGCCTTTGGGCGGCGTCACTTCGTCGTAGAGACCGGAGTCGCCACGCCGGTAGAACTGGACGGTTTCGCGTTTGGGATCGACGATCCAGTATTCCGTCACGCCCGCGCGTTCGTATCCATCGCGCTTGTCGACGTAATCGCGCCGCCGTGTGGACGGAGAGACGACTTCGACGGCAACGCCTGCCCCCTGGGTGATGAGTCCGTCGGCGCGGATGCCGTCGAGCTGGCTCGTGGGCACGAACACGATGTCCGGCTCGAACGTGCTGCGCTCGTCGATACGGATGGGTGATTTTGAGCCAGTGACCTCGCCAAGTTCGCGCGCGCTGACGTAACCGTCGAGTAGAAAGGAAAGGAACGAGACGATGCGTTCGTGACGGCGGGCGGGAGGGGCCATGAGGTAGAGGCGTCCGTGGATCAGGTCGGCTTTGTCCTGTCCGGGAAGGCGCAGGAAGTCGGCTTCGCTGAGCAATGGGGCGTGCAGCGGGCGGGCGCGGTGGCCGTAGTGGCGAGTCAGCGTGTGGGTCATGGCGGGAGCGGATCGTCTGACAAGATAGCTGGAGGCGGTACGCGCTAGGGGGTCACTCGGCCGATCATCCCTACAGGTCAGCCAAAAACTGGCGCGTGCGGGTGGCATCGTCGCTCTCGGGTCCCAGAGCAGCGGATTGGATGGTCAGCGCGCGTTGGGCTAATGGGCGCGCCTGATCGGTGTGGCCCATCTCCTTCTGGATACGCGCCAGCGAGTAGAGCGTGTAGCCGTAAAAGAAGCCGTCGTCCTCGCCGATGGTTCGGGCGAGCAGGTCGAGCGCTTCGCGGTGGAGCGAGTCGGCCGAAGCGTAGTCTTCCATGTTGCGGTAGACGACGCCAATGTTGAGCAGGCTGACGGCAGTGTGGTGATGAAGCGGGATGCGCTCGCGGCGAATGCGGAGAGCTTGGTGGTGAGCATCGAGCGCTTCGGTAAACCGGCTCATGAGCGACCGGATGATCCCCAGTGTGTTGTAGGCTTCGGCGATCATCACGTGGCGCTCTCCTTGCCGTTCCCAGATGGCGAGTGCTTCGAGGGCGCGAGCCTCGGCGAGGGCGAGGTTTTCGGGTCCGCCTAGCTCGGATAGGGCGAGGGCTTGCGTGTTCAACGCTTCGGCGATCAGATTCGATTGCGTTTCGTCCGATTCGGCTAACAAAAGGGCCGCTGTGTCTGCGTGGGCGAGGGATTCGGGATACCTGCCCAGGCGGTAGAGCGCGCCTCCCAAAAATAAGTACGAAAACAACGGAAGCGAGAGCTTTACCCAGAGAGCGGTTGGTTCGGTCTCGTCGGCTTCCGCTGTCGTAGCGGCAGACCTCGACGGTGATGGCGACGTGGACATCGTGGCGGGAGGGTTTGGCAGCGTGGTGTGGTTCCAGAACAACGGCAGCGAAGCCTTCATCTCCCGAACGTTGGAGTCGGGCAGTGGAATCAACGTCAAGCAGGTCGCTGTCGGGGATCTGAATGGCGATACCAGACTCGACGTGGTAGCGGCGAAGCAGAACGCGAACACGGTCTCCTGGTATCGAAACGACGGAGGCGTGACGTTTTCCCAGCAGGATATCTCCTCGGCAGTCAACTCTGCCAATGCCGCTCTGGTAGTGGATCTCGATTCCGACGGCGATCTGGACGTTGTGTCGAGCGTGTTCAGCAACTTCGTTTCGGTCCCCGAGGAGCAGGTTTGGTTTCGCAACAATGGATCGGGCACGTTCACCCGGCTCAGTGTCGACGCCACCTCTGGTGGCTTCGTACGCAATTTCGCTGCCGCCGATTTGGATGGCGACTCTGACGTGGACCTGATTGCGCCGATGGGCGCGGACAATCTGCTCTCGTGGTATGAGAACGACGGGTCGGAATCGTTTACGCGCCGAACCATCGATACAAACGCCGGCAACCGCGTCAGCGCCGTAGCTGACTTCAACGGCGACGGAACCCTCGATGTGGTTTCGGGAGCCTGGGATTCCAGGCGGCTGAACTGGTACGCCCAGACAACCGCTGCCAATCCAGAGATAGACGTGCAGGGCAACGGGCGCAGCATATCGGACGGCGAAACGAACCCCAGTACGCTCGACGATACCCAGTTCGGCGGTACCGAGGCGGGCAGCAGTCGCACGCGTACGTTCACCATCGGCAATACGGGAACGGGCGCGCTTGCGGTTAACAGCGTCACGATTAGTGGGAGCAATCGCTTCACGATTTCCAGCCAGCCCAGTGGAAGCGTAGCGGCAGGGGGCAGCAGCACCTTCGGCATTCGATTCAGCCCGACAGGCGTTGGGCAGCAGAGCGCTACGGTCTCGATCTCCAACAACGACGCCGACGAGAACCCCTACATGTTTCGCGTCGAGGGCACCGGCGTCGTGCCTCCGACCTTCTCGAAAGCGTTCAGCCCCACGTCCATCGCGCAAGGCGGTAGGAGCAGGCTCACGTTCACCATCGACAACACGTCGAGCGCAAGCGACGCCACCAGCCTCGCCTTCACGGACGACATGCCCGCAGGCATGACCGTCGCCTCGCCCCTGGGCCTCGCAGTGACCTGCAGGGATGGGACTTTTTCGACAATAGCAGGCGGGGGCCGTCTCACCTACACTGGCGGCACTGTGAGAGCGAGCGCGTCGTGTACGATCGCGGTCGATGTGACGGCTTCGCAGACGGGCAGCCTGGTCAATACGTCCGGCGACCTCACCTCGTCGGCGGGCAACAGCGGAACGGCGAGCGCAACGCTGACCGTTACGACAGCAGCGGGGTTCACGCTGACGGACGAGACGCCGGACAACGGGGCCGCGAGCGTAGCGCGCGATGCGGGCGTCGCGGCCACGTTCAGTGGCGCGTTGAACCAGTCAACGGTTACTACGAACACCTTCACCGTTCGAGGCAGCCAGACGGGCGAGCGCGCGGGCGCATTCAGTTTCCCTGCTAGCGCAGACAAGGCACAGTTCGACCCGGACGAAGACTTCCTGCCGGGCGAGCTCGTCATCGTGACGGCCAGCAGCGGCATCGAGAACACAGCCGGCACCAGCCTGACGCCCTACACGTGGCAGTTCCGCGCCAAGCCCGACGCCGGGCCGGGCACGTTCGCTCAGCCGGTGACAACGTCGGCAGCATTCTTAGCCCTTGGCATCGATCCTGCCGATCTCGACGGCGACGGCGACCTCGACCTGGTCGTTTCATCGACAGAGGGACCGGGACTCTACTGGGTCGAAAACGAAGGGGGCACGCTTGCCGCTCCGCAGCAGATACTTGTCGTCGATAGAGCTTCAACAGATGCTTCGAGCATAGCTGTCGCCGATCTGAACGGCGACGGTCATCTGGATCTGGTCTCGCGCAATAGCAGTAGCCGTCAAACGCTATGGTTCGAGAACGATGGCGCGGCAGACCCCACGTTCACTCAGCGAGTCGTCGGACCGATTAATTTTGCATTCGACGTCGTGGCGGGCGACCTCGACGGCGATGGCGACATTGATCTGATTTCGACGGGCAACGCCGCCCGATTCGACGTCCTGAGCGTGTACGTCAACGACGGAACAGGCACCTTCACTACGGTCGCAGGTCCAAGCATAAGCGGTGGATCTAAGCTCGAACTCGTCGACGTGGACGGTGACGGAGACGCCGACCTGCTGAGTACTACGTTCAGAGGAGCCGTCACGCTCCACCGCAACGAGGGCGACGGAACGTTTGCCGGCGGTGTGGAAGTTGCCCCCGGAAGGAGCGGTGGTGGTGGACGTATAGCGGCGGCGGACCTCGACGGCGACGGGCTGATCGACTTCGTCAGGGGCAATACCGGCGCTCGGAGCCGGATCAGCTGATCAGGTTCGCTGTGACGGCCTTTGGATCGGAACCGCTGACGTATCGGTGGACGATGGGAGATGGTCGGGTCGCTACCACGGCCAACGTCATTCATCACTACGAGCGGGAAGGCACCTATGTGGCAACCGTCACGGTCTCCAACCCAGCGGGCGAGACGAGCCGCACGCTCACTCACACCGTCGCCGCACCACCCGTCGACCCGTGCATCAACGTAGTCGAACTCGCCTCTGCCTTTTTCGACGCCAACTCGTCCGTCCTCACCGGCGAATCCCGCCGCAACCTGAGCGACAACGCCGATGCGCTGCGCGGCTGCCCGTCGCTCTCGGTCCGCATAGAAGGCTTTGCCTCACCACGAGAGCGCGCCCGCGATGCCCTCTCACTTGCGCGAGCCAACGCCGTGCTGACCTTTTACCCTGACGCCGGACTCCCCGACAGCGCCCTGGCCGCGCTAGTAAGCGGCACGGCAGGCACGGTAACGACCCGCAAAGACGACGGCTCTGTCTTCCGCCGCGTCGACTCGATCATCTTGCGGTAAGATGCGCGTTTCATATGCTCGCTTTCGGAACGGTTGGCACCTGGGTGCTTCAACGTCGCGGTTGCGTCTGGGCATCTCGGATGGCTATATTGGGCATCCGAGTGGGAGAGAAGGTTTGCCGTCTCTCCCACTTTTTTAGCTGCACTCCAGCGGGTTCCGGCCTGTCGTGCCCGATCAGCGATGGTCGGGTTTTTTTATCGCCATGCCTCACGAATCACCCGCTCCCCGTGACCTCGCCAGTCAGGTCCGCGCGCTCGCCGAATCCATTACGGCAGAGCACGAGGCGTATGTCGTCAGCGTGTCGGTGCGCGGATTCAAAGGCTCGCGCGTCGTCACGATCTACGTCGATACCGACGAAGGAATTGGCATCAGCTTGGTCGGTAAGATGAGTCGTGAGATCGGCTTTGCGCTCGAAGAGGACGAGGTGATCGACGGGAAGTACACGCTCGACGTGTCGTCTCCGGGCGCTACCAAGCCTCTCGAGTTGCCGCGTCAGTATCCGCGCCATGTCGGTCGTCCGTTTAGCCTCAAATACCGCGATTCAGCTTCGGGCGACCATGTCAAGGTGGAGGGCACGCTCGCTGCCTCGGACGCGTCTTCCCTGACGCTTCAGCCCGAAGGCGGAGCGGATCCGACTGATCGTCGCGTTCGACGACGTAGTCGAAGCCAAGGTCAAACTGCCCTGGTGACGCCAATGACGCTCGCCGCCGCTTGCACTGCCGACTTTTTTAAAGACTTCCTCCGATACCGATATGAAATCCTCCGATCTGGTCTCCTCGTTCGCTGAGATCGCGCACTCCAAGGACATCGACCGCGAAACGCTCCAGCTGATCATTCAGGACGTATTTCGCGCCATGATCCGTAAGCACTACGGCGCCGACGATCCCGAAGCGTTCGACATCATCTTCAACCCGGACAACGGCGACATCCAACTGCTGCACGTCCGTACGGTCGTTGGTAACTACGACGTCGAAGATCCCGTTACGCAGATCACCCTAAAAGACGCAGTCGCGATCGACGAGGATTTCGAGATCGAGGACGAAGTCGCCAAAGAACTGAGCCTGTCCGACTTTGGCCGTCGTGCCGTCATGACCGCGCGTCAGACTTTTGCGCAGCGCATCCGCGACATCGAGAAGGAGCACATGTTCGAAGACTACATCGACCAGGTCGGCGAGATTGTCGTCGGCGAGGTGTATCAGACGCGCAAGGGCGAGATGCTCGTGATCCACAACAAGACCGAGCTGACGATGCCGCGCGACGAGCAGATCCGGCGAGACCGCTTTCGCAAGGGCGAGATGATTCGCGCGGTCGTCAAAGAGGTCAAGCGCGACGCCGGGGGCACGCCTCAAGTCATCATTTCGCGCGCCGATCCGCTCTACATGGAGCGCCTGTTCGAGATGGAGGTGCCCGAGATCTACGACGGCATCATCGAGATCAAGAAGATCGTCCGCGAGCCGGGCAACCGCGCCAAGATGTTCGTCCACTCGACCGACGACCGCGTCGATCCCGTCGGCGCGTGCGTCGGAATGAAAGGCGTCCGCATACACGCCGTCGCCCGCGAACTTTCTAACGAAGGCATCGACGTGATTCCGTGGGCGTCCGACACGGTCGAGCAGATCAAGCGTGCCCTGGCTCCTGCCAAGCCGATCCGGGTCACGCTCCAGCCGGGCGTCGGCGTCGACGAAGACGGCAATCCGCGCCCGCCTCGCGCCAAAGTGATCGTCCATCCCGACGAAGTCAGCCAGGCCATCGGCAAGGGTGGAATCAACATCCGCCTCGCCTCGCGCCTGACCGAGCACGAGATCGACGTGTATCGGGAGATCCACAGCGGAGAGGACGATGTGGACATTGAGGAGTTCAGCGACGCCTTCCCCGACGAGGTCATCGCGCGCCTCAAGGCCATTGGGTGCGACTCGGCGCTGTCGCTACTCGACTTGTCGACCGATGAGCTAGCAAGGCGCAGCGGCATGACCGAAGAGGTCGCCGCCAAGGTGCGCGCCGTCGTCGAGGCTGAGATGAACGCCGGAACCGCCTGATGCGCGCCTCCGAAGACCTATTTTCTATGCGTGCGTGACGCTACCTTCACGTAATTCGGGCGGATCAGCCCACGATCCGCTTCATATCACATTGCATGAGCAACTTCAAAAAGCAGGCGCTCTTCCGCGTAGCGAAAGACCTGAACATCAGCATCGATTCTATCGTCGCGTTTCTCGATGAGAAAGGCCACAAGGATGCGTACACCAAAGCAGGTCCCAACGGGAAGATCACGGACGAGGAAGCCTACCTCGCCCTGCTGACCGAGTATTCGGCAGACAAAGATCAGGTAGCCCGCATCCGGCAGGCGCGCGTCGATCAGGAGAAGGCGGACAAAGAGGCCGCTCTCGAAGCCGAACGGAAGGCCGAAGAGGACGCCAAACGCGCTGCTCGCGAAGAAGTGGAGCGCCTCGAACGCATCGAAGCCGAGCGCAAAGCCCAGGAAGAAGCCGCTGCCAAAGCTGCCGCCGAAGCCGCGGCCCAAGCCAAACTCGACGCCGAGGCAGAGGCCCGCGTCAAAGCGCAGCAAGAAGCCGCTGCCAAAGCCGCCGCCGCTCTGCCGGAGGCCAAGCCCAAAGAAGCCGCCACAGCCGAGTCCGCTGCCGAAACGCCGACTGCTCAAGCCGCCGCGCCGACCGACGCCGTCGCCAAGACAGAAGTGTCCGCCGACACGCCTGCCGAAGGCGATGATGCTGCGAAAGCTGCAGACTCCGAGTCTGACGAAGTGCCCGCCGGTACGATTCGCGCCAACCAGCACACGCTCGCTGGTACCAAGGTGCTGGGCAAGATCGACCTGAGCCAGATCGTGGGCGGCGCAGGTGGTCGCCGTCGCAAACGTCGGGGAGAGGAAGACAAACCGACCGGCACGCCCGCCGGCAGCAACAAGAAGAAGAAAGCACCCAAGAAAACGGGCGACAAACCCGGCGGCGCTCCTCAGGTCGACCAGATCGACGTCGAGCAGATGCTGCGCGAAACGCGTCGCGAACTCGAGCAAGGAGCTACGCGCAACCGCCAGAAACGCCGCCGTTTGCGTCGCGACGAACGTGCCGCCGAGCGCGCTTCTAATGCAGGAGGAGATGACCGAAGGCGAGACGACACTGCGCGTCACCGAATTCCTGTCGACCGGCGAGCTTGCCGCGCTGATGGACGTGGGCGTCAACGACGTGATCGGACGCCTCTTCTCGATGGGGATGATGGTATCGATCAACCAGCGTTTGGATGCCGACTCGATCCAACTCGTCGCCGACGAGTTCGGCTACGAAATCGAGTTCATCAAGGAGTTCGACGAGGAGGAGGCGATGGACATCTTCGACGACGATCCCGAAGACATGGTCGAGCGCTCGCCGGTCGTCACGATCATGGGCCACGTCGACCACGGTAAAACGTCGCTGCTCGACTACATCCGCGAAGCCAACGTCGTCGCCGGCGAAGCGGGCGGCATTACGCAGCACATCGGCGCGTACAAAGTCATCAAGGACGGACGCGCCATCGCGTTCCTGGACACACCGGGTCACGAAGCCTTTACGGCGATGCGTGCTCGCGGCGCTCAGGCGACCGACATCGTCATCCTGGTCGTAGCCGCAGACGACGCGGTCATGCCCCAGACGATCGAGGCGATCAACCACGCCAAAGCCGCCGAAGTACCCATCGTCGTCGCGATCAACAAGATCGACAAGCCTGCCGCCAACGCCCCGCGCGTGATGCAGCAACTGAGCGATCACGGCGTCCTCGTCGAAGCATACGGTGGTCAGGTTCAGGTCGAGGAGGTCTCGGCCAAGACCGGCCAGGGTGTCCCCGAACTGCTCGAAAAAGTCCTCATCCAGGCCGAACTGCTCGAACTCAAAGCCAACCCGGACCGCGGCGCCGTCGGCACGGTCATCGAATCGCGGCTCGACAAAGGTCGGGGCGTCGTGGCGACCGTCCTGGTGCAGACCGGTACGCTCGAAGTCGGCGACGTTTTCCTCGCCGGTGTCCACAGCGGACGCGTGCGCGCCATGTTCGACGAGCGCGACAAGCGCGTCACCGAAGCCGGACCGTCGACGCCGGTCACGATCCTGGGCTTCCCCGGCGCTCCCGAAGTCGGCGACCGCCTGGTCGTGATGGACGACGAGCGCGAAGCCCGCGACATCGCCGCGCGTCGCACGCAGATCGCGCGCGAGCAGGCCATGCGCCAGCGCAAGCACATCACGCTCGACGAAATCGGCCGACGCATCGCACTGGGAGACTTCCAAGAGCTCAACGTCATCCTCAAAGGCGACGTGGGCGGCTCGGTCGAGGCGCTTTCGGACTCGCTCCAGAAGCTCTCGACGCCCGAAGTGGCCGTCAGCCTCATCCACACCGGCGTCGGCGCGATCAACGAGTCGGACGTCATGCTCGCCAGCGCATCCGACGCCGTCATCATCGGCTTCCAGGTGCGCCCGACGCTCTCGGCGCGTCAGCTTGCCGAGCGCGAGGAAATCGACATCCGCACGTACTCGATCATCTACGACGCCATCCAGGACGTGCGCGACGCGCTCGAAGGCTTGCTCTCGCCCGAGAAGACCGAGAAGACGCTGGGCACGGCAGAAGTCCGGGCCATCTTCAAGGTCCCGCGCATCGGCACGATTGCCGGTTCGTTCGTGGTCGACGGCAAGATCAAGCGCAACGACAAGGTGCGTCTGATCCGCGACGGCGTCGTGATCTACGACAACGCCAGCGTCGCCTCGCTGCGCAGGGTCAAGGACGACGTCAAGGAAGTCGCCAGCGGCTACGAGTGCGGTATCGGCATCGAAGGCTACAACGACATCAAGGAAGGCGACCAGATCGAGGCCTTCGAGGTCGTCGAGACGGCCCGTACGCTCGAATCCGTCGAACGCGCATGAGTATCCGCACCGAACGCGTCGCCAGCGTGATTCAGCGGGCGATTGCCGAGATCTTGCAGCAGTCGTATTCGGACCAGTTGGGACCGCTGACGACGGTTACCGCTGTGTCGATGACCAAGGATCTGAGCATCGCCTACGTCAACCTGTCCGTGCTCGCCCACGACGACGACAAGCAGCGACAGGCCGTGCTCGAAGCGCGTCCAGGTGCTGAGCGACGAGATCCGCTTGGCGCTGGGCGCGAAGATTCGGCACCAACTCAAAGCCGTGCCCGAGTTGAAGTTTTTCCTCGACCAGTCGCAGGTGCGCGCCAAGGACATGGACAACCTGTTCGACCGCATCCGGGCCGAGCGTGAAGCCCGCGAAGGCAGCAGCGAAGAGAACGCGTCCGAGTGAGCCTGCCGATTCCTCCGATCTGGACGCCCGGCACGCCTCGTCCCGACGGCGCGTTCGTGATCCCGATCGACAAGCCCAAGGGCATCACGTCGTTCGGCGTGATCCGGCGGCTGCGCGGCATTTTGAAAGTGAAAAAAATCGGTCACGCGGGCACGCTCGATCCGATGGCGACCGGCCTGCTGATCTGCTTGGTCGGTCGCGAAGCCACGCGCTGCGCCGACGTGTTTCAGGGCCAGCACAAACTGTACTCGGGCACGATCAAACTGGGCGAGACGACAGCCTCGTACGACGCCGAAACCGAAGTCGTCGAGTCGCGCGACACGTCGGCCGTGACGGCAGAGCAGGTGGCCGAGGAGGCGAAGCAGTTCGTCGGCGAGATAGAGCAAATTCCGCCCGTCTACTCGGCGATCAAGAAAGACGGCGAGCGGCTCTACAAAAAGGCGCGCAGGGGAGAGCAGGTCGACGTGCCGCCGCGGCAGGTGACCGTTTTCTTCTTCGACGTGGACGCTTCCGAGTCTGCCCGACGTGACGTTCGAAACGGGCTGCACCAAAGGGCACCTACGTCCGCTCGCTGGCGCACGATCTGGGCGCAGCGCTAGGCGTCGGCGGACATCTGACGGCTCTGCGCCGACTGGCCATCGGCGACACGCACGTCGACGGCGCGTGGACGCTCGAACGGCTGGAAGAAGAGACGGGAGCGAAGTCCAGGACCGATGCGGGTTGAGCGGTACGACGGAAGCGCGCTGTCGCCGGTCGCCGGCGTAACCGTCGGCACGTTCGACGGCGTCCATCGTGGACATCAAGCAGTTCTTGAATCCGTTATTGCAATATCGAACAAAGAAGGTGGGGAATCGGCGGTCGTCACGTTCGACCCGCATCCACGCGAAGTGGTGACGGGAGAGGGCGTCGCCTTGCTGACGACGGTCGAGGAGCGAGCCGATGCGATGGGAGCGATGGGTATTGACCGGCTTGTCGTGCTGCCGTTCACCAAGGAGATGGCCGAGTGGTCTGCCGAACGGTTCGCGCGCGACGTGCTTGCCGGCACGCTGTCGGCAAGTGTCGTCGTCGTCGGGCACGACCACGGATTCGGCCGCAAACGCTCGGGCGACGCCGGACTGCTCGCGCGGCTGGGCCGCGAGCTGGGCTTCCGAGTCGAGCAGGTCCAGGCGCACGTCGAAGGCGATTTGGTCGTATCGTCTACTAAGATCCGCAACGCGATTGAGGAGGGGCGCGTCGGCGATGCGGCGACGATGCTGGGGCGACCGTACCGCATGATCGGGCGCGTGACGCAGGGCGATCAGCGAGGTCGAACGATTGGCTTTCCGACGGCTAACCTCGTTCCACCGACCGGCAAGGTGCTCCCCCAGTTCGGCGTCTACGCGGCTGACGTGCGAATGGGCGAGGGCGGCGAAGTCTACCGCGCTGCCGTCAACGTGGGCGTGCGTCCGACGTTTGGCGAGAACGCGCCCCTCGTCGAAGTCCACCTGATCGACTTCGACGGCGATCTGTACGGGCAGCGCCTTTCGGTCGACTTCGTGCGAAGAGTCCGCGCGGAACGGCGGTTTGAGGGGCTGGACGCGCTCCGGGCGCAACTCTCCGACGACGTAGCCCGTTGCAGAGCACCAGAATAGGCCGTAGTTTGGCCGTCTTTCCACGCCGCCGCATCGCCCCGTTCGGGCACCGCGCGCGGCTCACCCGCCGTCTACTTCACGATGGTATTAATCTGAAGCGGATCCTATGATCTCCACCGAACAGACCAAGGAACTGGTCGCCGAATACGGCAAAACGTCCACCGATACGGGCCACACCGAGGTCCAGATCGCCATTCTCTCCAAGCGCATCAACGCGCTCACCGAGCACGTCAAGATCCACAAAAAGGATCACTCGACGCGCCGCGGCCTGCTCGCCCTCGTCGGCAAGCGCCGCCGCCTGCTCAACTACCTGATCAGCAGCGACATCGAGCGCTACCGCACGATCATCAAGCAGCTGGGCATCCGCAAGTAACGCGCGCCCAACGCTCGCGGCATCTCGCACTGTGCGGGGTGCCGCTTTTTTATGACGGCAGAGTCGTGAGCCGGACACATCGGTCCGACCTCGCGCGCGACAGCTCTGCTCCAACCGATACAAGATGAAAGCGACCATCAAGTCCGCCGAGTTCGCCTCCGGCAAAACCCTCACTCTGGAAACCGGCCTGCTCGCCAAGCAGGCGTCCGGTTCGGTCCTCGTCCGTCAGGGCGACACGACCGTGCTCTGCACCGCTGTCATGTCGACCGACGTGCGGCCGGGTCAGAGCTTCTTCCCGCTCACCGTCGACTACCGCGAGCGTTTCGCCGCGGGCGGCAAGATCCCCGGCGGCTTCATCAAGCGCGAGGGACGCCCGACCGACAAAGAAATCCTGTCGAGCCGCCTGGTCGACCGCAGCCTGCGTCCGCTCTTTCCGGACGGGATGCGCAACGAAGTGCAGATCATCTGCAACGTGATGAGCGCCGACCCCGACGTCGACGCCGACGTTCTGGCCGGAACCGGTGCCAGCGCGGCGCTGATGCTGAGCGGCGCTCCGTTCGGCGGACCGATCGCCCAGGTGCGCGTCGGACGCATCGGCGGCGAGTACGTCGTCAACCCGTCGATTTCGTCGCTCGAAGACAGCGACATCAACCTCGTCGTCAGCGGCAAGCTCGACTCGATCGTGATGGTCGAGGGCGAGATGCTCGAGATCAGCGAAGACGAGATGCTCGAAGCGCTCGACGCCGCCCACGAGGCGATCAAGAAGCTCTGCAAGCTGCAGCAGGACCTGGTCAGCGAGAAAGGCGCGGCCCCGGCGATCTCGTTCGAGCCTGTCGTCCTGCCCGAAGGCGTCGTCGATCTCGTTCGCCCGATGGTCGAAGGCAAGCTCAAAGCTCACCTCACGGGTGAGTACGCCAAGGAGACGTTCTACGGCGGCATCAACGACATCAAAGCCGCAGCCGTGGCCGAACTGCTCGGCGAAGGCGATGACGCCAAGGACGACGACCGACGATGGCTTCACGCGCAGTGACATCAAGGGCGCGGTTGCCCAGGTCGAAACCGACGTGATGCGCGAGATGGTGATGGCCGAAGGCCGCCGTTTGGACGGTCGCAAGCTCGACGAAGTGCGCCAGATCTGGGCCGAAGTCGACTACCTGCCCCGCGTCCACGGATCGGGCCTGTTCACGCGCGGCGAAACCCAGGTCCTGTCGACCGTCACGCTGGGTACCAGCAAAGACGCTCAGGGCGTCGACCAGGTGTTCGACCAGAAGGACAAGCGCTTCTACCTGCACTACACCTTCCCGCCGTTCTCGACGGGCGAGGCCAAGTTCCTGCGGGGTGCCAGCCGCCGCGAGATCGGCCACGGCTACCTCGCCGAGCGCGCCTTGCAGTCGATGATTCCGGTTGAGGAGGAATTCCCCTACACGATCCGCATCAACAGCGACGTGCTCGAGTCCAACGGATCGTCGTCGATGGCGTCGGTCTGCTCGGGTTCGATGGCGCTGATGGACGCGGGCGTTCCGGTCGAGAAGCCGGTCGCGGGCATCGCGATGGGCCTGATCACCGACATGGACGCCGGTGGCAACCGCGTCGCCATCCTGAGCGACATCCTCGGAACCGAGGATCACCTGGGCGACATGGACTTCAAGCTGACCGGCACGGCCGACGGCATCACGGCCTGCCAGATGGACATCAAGGTGACCGGTCTGTCCAAGGACATCATGAAGCAGGCGCTCAACCAGGCCAAAGCCGGACGCGATCACATCCTGGCCGAAATGGCCAAGGCAATCGCCGAGCCGCGCGACGACCTCAAAGAGTCGGCTCCTCGCCTCATCCAGATCCAGATCGACAGCGACCAGATCGGTGCCATCATCGGACCGGGCGGCAAGATCATCCAGGGCATCCAGAAGGAGACCGGCACGTCGATCAACATCGACGAGCGCGACGGACATGGCTACGTCACCATCGCCGCCTCGAGCGGAGAGGAGAGCGACCACGCCATCGCCATGATCAAAGGCATCGTCGCTAAGCCCGAGCCGGGCGAGACATACAACGGCACGGTCAAGAGCCTGCTCGGATTCGGCGCGATCATCGAGATCCTGCCAGGCAAAGAGGCGATGCTCCACGTCTCGGAGATGGCCTACGGTTTCGTCGAGAAGCCCGAGGACCACGTCCAGGTCGGCGACAAGATCGAAGTCCAGGTCATCGAAGTGCGCAACGACGGCAAGGTCCGCCTGAGCCGCAAGCCGTTCCTCGAAATGCCCGAAGGCTACGAAGAGGAAGAGCGCAAGCGCGAGGAGCGTCGCAAGGAGCGCCGCGGAAACGACCGCGGACGCGGACGCAGCGGCGGAGGCCGTGGACGCGGACGGGATCGCGACTGATCCATACCCGCACGTCGGGCGTTCTACCCAGCGCCCACAGGCTGCCGAGCGGCGGGCTTCTTCGGAGGCTCGCCGTTTGGCGTTTCCAGCCGTAGCAGCGCAATCTTACGACTGTGCTAGTGCGTCTCCACACTGTCATCCTGAGCGAAGTCGAAGGATCCCCTAACTAACAGCCTGCTACGGAGCAAGGAGATCGTTCGACAGGCTCAGGATGACGTTGTGAAAAGAGTGGAGCTTAGCGTCAGCATCTATAAACCGTTATTGCAATATGAATAAAACGACTCCTGAACCCATCCAACAACCCGGTGAGACAGCCATACGCCACACGCTCTCCAACGGCGTTCGCGTGCTGATCGAGCCGGTCGCTACGGCGCGGTCGATTGCGGCGGGCGTGTGGGTCCACGCCGGGAGCCGGGACGAGACCGAAGCCGAGGCGGGCATCACGCACTTCATCGAGCACATGGTGTTCAAGGGCACGGCCAAGCGCAAGACGCACCACATCGCGCGGCGCATGGAGTCGGTCGGTGGCTACCTCAACGCGTTTACGACCAAAGACCACACGTGCTACTACGCGCGCGGGCTGGACGAGCACGTCGGTCGGGCGGTCGACGTGGTGTCGGATTTGATCGTGTCGCCGCAGTTTCCGGCGAGCGAGATTCCCAAGGAGCAAGAAGTCGTGATCGAGGAGATGCGGATGTATGCGGATCAGCCCGAGGAGGTGGCGTTCGACCATGCCGAGACCGTCCTCTATCCGGACCACTCGCTGGGGCGTCCGATCATCGGATCGGAGGAGAGCGTCAAAGGGCTGACGCGCGAGTCGTTGCAGGCCTACGTCGACCGGCAGTACGTGGCGTCGCGCGTCGTGCTGACGGTCGCGGGCAACGTCGATCCGACCAAGATCATCAAACTGGCCGAGCGCGAGCTGGGCGGACTGCGGACCGGAGCCGATCAGCCGCGCACGCCGCCCGCCGACATGACGCCGGGCGAGCACGTGATCGGCAAGCCGATTCAGCAGGCGCATCTGGTCGTCGCCCGCCGGGCGTTCGGCATCAAAGACCCGAGGCGCACGACCGTCAGCGTCCTAAACACGCTGCTCGGTGGCGGCATGTCGAGCCTGCTGAGCCAAAACATCCGCGAGAAGTACGGCTTTTGCTACTCGATCTATAGCTACTTCAACCTGTTCGACGACGCGGGCGATTTCGGCGTCTACATGGCGACCGAGCCGCACAAGATCGACCGCTCGCGCCAACTGATCATGCGCGAGATCCGGCGCCTGGCCGAGACCAATGT
>CAWFGU010000007.1:0-51151 GCA_963815505.1 Rhodothermales bacterium | reverse complement strand
GCGCAGCCACAGGTGGCGGTTGTTCATCAGGAACTCGACACCGTGCTCCTTGGGGCTGATCGGGTACTCCTCGCTCGCCCCGATCAGCTGGACCTGAGTCGCCTGAATCTCGAATCCGCCGACTTGGCGTTCGTCCTTGACGACCGTTCCCGTCACGGCCAGACTGCTCTCCTGCCCCATCGCCTGGGCGGCATCCCACGAGTCTGAGTCGACGGCTTCCTGGTTGGCGACGCACTGGCATAGGCCGGTTCCGTCGCGCAGGACGAGGAACGCCAGTCCTTTGCTCGTGCGCTTGTTGTAGAGCCAGCCGCGCAGGGTTACGGTCTGGCCTTCGTGCTGGGAAAGCTGATCAATCGTCGGCGTGGGCAGTTGGGGCATCGGCAGTCGGAAAGGGAAAGTCGAAAACTAATGCCGTCCGTTCAGCGGAAACACGACTATCGCGCCAACTCCGCGCGCCAGCCCGGATTGCTGCGCTCGTTGCGCACCGACGAGTGGATCAGCCGGAAGTCGCCGAAGCCGCGTTCGTCGGCGAAGACGAAGATCGATTGGCCCTCGCCGGGAATGTTGGTATACGTCCATATTTCGTGCGGTTCGAGGCCTCTGTCGAACAGGTGCGGCTCGATTTCGGGTGGAATGCCGTAGCGGAGCAGGACCCGACCTCGGTCGCTCTTCCAGCCTACTTCTCGGTTGGTGTCGAAGCGCTCGTTGGCGAACTGGATGCGCGTATCGTACTCGACTTTGAACTCGTTGACACTGGTGTCCGGGTTGGGGTCGCGGACGGCCCACGCGTCACGCAAAAAGCGGCGTTTAGCATCTGGCGTGGGTAGGCTTCCGACGCGGCGCTTTTCGGAGTCGGTCAGAATGATCTCGACCTGTGCCATCATCGTCTCGGTCTCCTCGTCGGTGAGCGTGGCAAAAGCACTCGTTTCGAACGTCTGCTCGGGTGCCGTCTCTGGCGTGTCGGCCTGGACCGAGGGATTGTAGTGGAAAAACTTGCGGTTGCGCTCGGCGATCACCGAGCCGCCGGGGTCGAGTATGTGCGCGCGCAGCAGGTACGAGCCGGTCGGCAGGTCAGCGAGGTCGAACGAACCGACAAGCACATCGACCGACCGAGCCGCGCGTGCTTGCCGCTTCTCCAAGCCGTCGATAGGCGCCGACGTGTTGGCCTTCGCCACGAACACGCTGGTCTGATATCGACCGGCCCCATCGGCGGCACCGGTCGCGTTGTAGGCCTCGGCGTAGTAGTAGAGCGTGCTCAAACCCTCGCCGAAGAGCGCTGCCGCGTTGGGCTGAACCGACAGGCCGTTGCGGTAAAACGGGTCGTCCGGCGCGGCACCGGGCGCAATGCGCGACGCCAGCAGCAGGTCCGACACGCGCACGCGCGCCTCGGTATAGGACGGCACGCGCACTTCCGACACGACGCGCAACTCGGGTGTCTGTCCACTGGCAGGGATGCGGACTTCGACAGCGTACTCGCCCGGCGGCACCAGTGCACGGTCGAGGTGGACGAACTGCTGCCCCTGACCGATAGTCAGCGTGTCGCGGATCGAGAAGCGGAGTTCGGACGAATCGGCCCACACGGTTTCGGGTTCGAGCGCGCCGGGCACGACGACCGATGCCGGAGCCATCCGGAGGTAGACCGGAACCGACGCGACAAATCCGACATCGGCCTGGGCAAACGGAAGCGACGCCGCCTCGAACGCCATGTAGAGGTCGACGAGCGTCTGCGTCTCGTCGTACGCGAACGTCGAATAGTCGAACGTAAGTTGAACGGGGCGGTCGGCCTGCGCGTGTGCGGCAGACGAGCCGACGAGCAGAGCCAGGAGAGCGGTAACCAGACGCATTGCGGGCGGATCGGGGACGTAAAGACGAATTGCCAAACTACGCTCGACGGCGCATGGGCATCAGGCTCAAACGCGTCCCACCTCCCGAATCGCACCTCACACCTTGATGATCAGTTTGCGGCGGTACATCCACAGCAGCACCAGGAACCACAATCCGATCCACGTCAGCGCGTAGGCCAGCGAGCCGACTTCGGGCGGACCGGGCAACTGTCCGAAGGTCGACCGGAAGAATGCCGATTGCGCTGACGTGCTGCCGCCCTCCCAGGGCACCTTGACATAGATCAGCGTCTTGGCGACGATGCCGCTCATCACAAAAACAGTGATCGCGTTGACACCATAGACCAGAAACGGAAAGCCCCAACGCGTCTGTCCCCGCAGGTCCATCAGCCAGTAGAACGCGCCCAAGCACAGCGCCGCCTGTCCCGCTGTGAAAACGGCGTACGAAGGGGTCCAAAGCGATTTGTTGAGCGGCAGCACCCAACTCCAGCAGTAGCCGACGACGAGTAGCCCGAATCCGCCGACGAACAGCCCCAGTGCCTTTTTGACCTCGGAGCGGTCCGACGCGAGTACGTCGCCCGCCCAGCAGCCGAGCAGCGTCGTCCCGATTGCGGGCAGCGTCGAGAGCAGGCCTTCGGGGTCCCACATCCGGTCGGCCCCGGCCCACAGGTGGTCGGGCGTCAGGATCAGTCGGTCGAGCCACGCCGAGAGCGTCGCCTCGGGCACATCGAGCATGCCTGCGCCGAACCCAGGGACGGGAATGAGGACGAGCGCCAAGGCGTAAGCGACCAGTCCGACGCCCGTTGCCCAGTAGCGGCCTCGCTGCGAGACGAACAGGTAGAACAGCGTCGCCGCGAAGTAGCAGATCGCGATGCGCTGAAGTACGCCCAGGATGCGCAGCCGCTCGAACCCGCGGATGCCGTCGAGCGCTCCGGCCTCGGTACCCACGAACGGAAACCACGCCAGTAGCACACCCAACCCGAACAGCCACAGCGCCCTCTTAGCCGCCTTGCCGACGAGTGGGCCCCGTTCGTCACCCCTCAGCACGCGCGTGCGGTAGGCGAAGACAATGGCGACGCCGACGATGAACAGGAAAAACGGGAACACCAAGTCGGTCGGCGTCCACCCGTGCCAGCTCGCGTGCAGCAGCGGCGGATAGACCGACGCCCACGTGCCCGGATTGTTGACCAGGATCATCCCGACGATGGTCGCCCCCCGGAACGCGTCGAGCGAAGCCAGCCGCTTGCGTTTGGCTGGTGGGGCTTCGAGCGGAAGCGAGGGAGCGGGCGGCGGCGCGGGCGTCATCGGCGAGGCTGGGTCGATTGGCCGCCAAGGTAACGACAACCGATCGGGCCCGGTGCATCAGAAAAACACGCTCAGCCCGAAGCGGACGCCACTAGGACCAGTCGAGATGGTGTGATCGCTTCTGCTAAACGCTTTGTTGTCGTTGTCCGAATTGTTCTGGAAGTCGATCTCGTTCGTGGTGTGAGTGTAGCTATACCGGACAGTCTGCCCATACTCGGCCAGCACGCTGAGCCAGTCGGTAGCGGGCCACTCTACTCCCACGATGCCCGACATCCCTGCCCCAACCAGGACGAACCGCTGCGCCTGCGTGACATCGCCGTCAATCCCATACTCGGTCGTCACATCTCCCGATGACCGGCCAGCTGAAAAGGTGGGACCTGCCCCATAGTAGAGGTGCACAGATGTCCGACTGCGAGTATACCTGAGGAAGTAGAGGCTCGCTGAGACGCCAGCGTTGGCGTTGTCCCCTTCCTGATCAAGGTTGGAGGCATCCCGGTCTTGGTCAAAGGCAGAATAACCGCCGCTGAACGAGAGACCGACTCGCACCGCGGCCGACTCAGACCTGTGCCGCTTGTACGAGATCGTAGACCCCTCGAAACTTCCTAGGGTGAAGTTCGGGTCGATGGAGAACACGAGCGCGCGAGCGTCTGCTTTAATGGGCGAGCTGTCCTGCTGAGCGGACGCAGAGAGTGGAACGGTCAGCAAAAGGGTGAGCAGGGCGATGCGAGGTAAGCGCATGACAATAGAAGGTTAAATGAACACGCGAATCGCGAATCGACTACGCGTCGCTACTCGGTGCAAACTGCACTCCTCACCCTGGAAGATGGGGTGCGATCCACGTCACGACGGGCCACGCCGCGAGCAGGTCGAGCACGATCCCATCGTAGCGGCGAGCAGGCAACCGCCTAGCGATCAGCACGACCAACACCAACGCGCCGCCCGCGTCGACGAGGCCGAGCATCGGCTGATCGACCGCGAAGCCAGCACCGACACTAGCCGCCGACGCTCCACACGCCAGCACCAGAACGAAGCGGCGGAAAGCCACAGGGCCGAGCCGAACCGCCCATGTCGATAATCCAGATTCGGCGTCTCCGGTCCGGTCCGGCCAGTCGAGCGCCATCGCGTTGGCCGCATAGAACAGTGATCGAGCGAGCAGTAGCGCAAGGGCACCCTCGGATACTGATCCACAGCCGACCAGCGGTAGCCCAACGACGGCCACGCTCCACACCGTCCCAATCAGAAACGGCTTGGCCCGACCGAACCGCTTGATTCGCCAGCGCCCCGGTGCCGCATACGCCAGCCCAATCGCGCCGATGGCTACACCACCCAGCAGCACGCCGACGGGCAACAGCGTCGCCGCTCCAACCATCGCAACGGACAGCGCGACCATCAGAGCCATCGACACGCCTCGGTTCGACTGGAACCACTCGCTGCGTCTCTCGAAATTGAGGGCATCTTCGGGAGGCATCGCCAATCGTTCGGCCAGATATGCCGCCCACGCACCGCACGCCAGGGCGACGACCAGGGCAACGTCGACACCTGCCCCCAACATAGTCGACGTGCCCAGCAGACCACCGACGGCTACGAGCGGAACGGCTAGGTGCAGCGCCGCCCCGCCCTCTACGAGCCGCGCATAACGTGACGAGGGCGAAAGATCAGGCACCTCGGAAGGTACGATTGCAGGCTTTTCGCCGATGCTCCTTGGGTAGGCGGAAGTCAGCGAGGTACCTTGCAAATACGCCCTGAAAAGCGCTTCCAATATCTGAATCTAATTTCTCGTTCTCATGCAGCCTACATCGGCGCTTCGCTCCCACCTCTCCTCGCTTGGCCTCGACGGCTTGGGCGACGTTCACTACAACTTCCCGAAAGCGGCGTTGGTCGAGCAGGCCGTCTGCCGAGGCGAAGGCGAGTTGAGCGCGCACGGTGCTTTGGTCGTCCACACCGGCGCGCACACCGGACGCTCACCCAAAGACCGCTTCGTCGTCGACGAACCCGCGACCACCGATAGCGTCGGTTGGGGTGCGATCAATAAGCCGGTCAGCGAAACAGTGTTCGATGGGCTGCTCGCCAAAATGCAGGTGTTCGCCAAGGACAAAGAGGTGTTCGTGGTCGACGCGATGGCGGGTTCGGACGAGCGCTACCAACTGCCGGTCCGCGTGATTGCGCAGAAGGCGTGGCACGGCGCGTTCGCGCACAACATGTTTCGCCAAAACCCCGATGGCTCGTCCCCGACGCACGGCGTCGACAAGGAGGGGCGATTGCCGTTCACCGTTCTCGACCTATGCGAGTTCGAAGCCGACGGCGAGGCCGACGGCGTGCGCTCCAACGCATTCGTCATCCTCCACCTGGCCCGACGACTCGTCATCATCGGAGGAACACACTACTCGGGCGAGATCAAAAAGTCGATCTTCTCGGCCCTCAACTACCTCCTCCCCGACTACGGCGTGCTGCCGATGCACTGCTCGGCCAACACGGGCCACGGCGTAACGGCAGTCTTCTTCGGCCTATCGGGCACAGGCAAAACGACGCTCTCGGCCGACGCGAGCCGCACGCTGATCGGAGACGATGAGCACGGATGGAGCGATCACGGCGTCTACAACTTCGAGGGTGGCTGCTATGCCAAGACGATCCGCCTGTCGGCCGATGGCGAGCCCGAAATCTTCGCCACGACGCGCCGGTTCGGATCGATCATCGAGAACACGCATCTGAACGACGGCCGCATACCTGACTTCGAAGACGATTCGATTACCGAAAACCTGCGCGTCAGCTACCCACTCGATTTCATCCCCAACGCTTCCGACGACGGGCAAGCGGGCGTCCCCGACCACGTCATCTTCCTGACCGCCGATGCTTACGGGGTGCTGCCGCCAATCTCGTCACTTACGTCGGAGCAGGCCCAGTATCACTTTCTGAGCGGTTATACAGCCAAAGTCGCTGGGACCGAGGCGGGCGTCAAAGAGCCGCAGGCCACGTTCAGCGCGTGCTTCGGAGAGCCGTTCATGGTGCGCAAACCCCAAGACTACGCCCGGATGCTGGCCGACCGAATCGAGTCGAGCGGAGCAAAATGCTGGCTCGTCAACACCGGCTGGACCGGCGGCCCCTACGGGACGGGCAACCGCATCCCCCTTGCCCACACGCGCGCGATGGTCAACGCTATCCTGAGCGGCGACCTCAACGACGTTCCGACTACTCCTGACCCGTTCTTCGCTCTACACGTCCCCAACGCCGTCCCCGGCGTACCCGACGACCTGCTCCACCCGCGCGCCACCTGGGCCGATACGGACGCCTACGACGCCCAAGCCCACCGGCTCTTCGAGATGTTCACCACCAACTTCGAGAAGTTCGCACACGACGTATCCGCCGACGTAATCGAAGCTGCTCCCGCCGACGGAGCCGAAGTGTAACGCTCTGAAAAGGTGAGCAAGGGTGCAGATCACGTAAGAGGAAGGATCGTACACCTGTCATCAACTTTCAGTATTTTCTGAAAGTAATCAGGTGTGTGGGTTGTCCTGAGAACTTCGTCTCTGCCGCCCCAGACCTTCTAATCACCACTCTACTTCGTGAAAAAGTCACTTTCCCTCCTGCTCCTGAGCGTCGTGCTCCTGAGCGGTTGTTCTTCCTCGCAGTCGATGAACTCCGACGCCAACATGAGCACCGGTGCTTCGGCAGGCGTGATGGTCGGCGGCGCGATGATGCTCCCGACGCAGAACCTCGTCCAAAACGCCTCCCAAGCCAGCAACCTGACGACGCTCGTAGCGGCCGTAACGGCTGCCGACCTCGGAGGCACACTCAGCGGTCCCGGACCGTTCACCGTTTTCGCTCCGCCGAACAGCGCCTTCGACGCCCTTCCCGCCGGAACGGTCGCCACGCTCACGCAGCCCGAAAACAAGGACCAACTCACCTCGATTCTGACGTACCACGTCGTCCCCGGTCGCCTCATGGCTTCGGATCTCCGCGACGGTCAAACGCTCACGACGGTCAACGGTCAGACGTTGATGGTTCGCGTCTCTGGTGGCACGGTAACGGTGGGCGGCGCAACCGTTACGCAGGCCAACGTTCGCGCTTCGAACGGTGTAGCGCACGTGATCGACCGAGTCCTCATGCCCAACGGCTGAGCGGCGCAATCGCAAACAGAAAAGCCCGTCAGGTCCTTGTGGTCTGGCGGGCTTTTCTGCTGAGTGAACGAGACGTTACCGCTCCTCGAAGTCTAGCGACGCCGAGTTGATGCAGTAGCGCTGCCCCGTTGGCTTGGGTCCATCAGGAAATACGTGGCCGAGGTGCGCGCCGCAGTTCGAGCAGTGAACTTCGGTCCGCGTCATGCCCATGCTGCGGTCGACTT
Organism: Rhodothermales bacterium; assembly: GCA_963815505.1. Taxonomy (GTDB): domain Bacteria; phylum Bacteroidota; class Rhodothermia; order Rhodothermales; family BA12; genus CAXBBB01. The sequence continues at coordinate 43,666 of CAWFGU010000007.1, read as the reverse complement.
CCTCGCCGACGTTCCCCCCCACCTGGTCGTAGAAACTCGGCCAACCAGTGCCGCTGTCGAACTTGGTGGCGCTGTCGAAGACTGGGGTGTTGCAGACCGTGCAGCGGTAGAGGCCGTCCTTTTTGTTGCCGTTGTAGCGGTTGAGGAATGGCGGCTCGGTCCCCTTCTTCTGCGTGACGTAGCGCTCGATCCGTCCCAGCTCGGCTTTGCGGGCTTCGATGGCGGCGGCGTCGCGTATGCGGATATCCATTACTTTGGGTGTCTGTTGGCTGGGTGTCAATCATACCAGTCAACGCCGCCTCCATCCGCTTGTTTTCGCCCGATATGCCTGCTTCCTCCTACCCGTTCGATCAACCCATTGCCTGGACACCCGGCCCCGAAGAGTGTGCGTCGTCACGTATGATGCAGTTCGCAAGAGCGCAGGGCATTGACAGCTATCCCGGCCTGATCGCGTGGGCCAATGCTGACGTTGACCGGTTCTGGGACGCCGTTCTGACCGACCTCGACATCCGGTTCACGCAACCCTACACGTCGGCCTACCGGTCAACTGGCGATCCTGCGTTTCCCGACTGGTGCGTCAATGGGCGGATGAACATAACGCACTCGCTGCTCGACAAGTGGCTGGTCGACGAGTCTGCCGAGCGCGACGCCGTTCGGTACCAATCCGAGGAGGGCGGTGAGGAGCGCATCACGTATCGCGAACTGGCCGCACGCGTCGCCACGTGTGCGGCGGCATTGCGGGCGATGGGCGTCGGACCGGGCGATGCCGTCGGAATCCTGATGCCGATGTCGCCCGAGATCGTCGTCGCATTTCTGGCGACGATCCGAGTCGGCGGCGTCGTGCTGCCTCTGTTTTCGGGTTACGGCGAGGACGCCATCGCGACCCGTTTGCAAGGTGGACGGGCCAAAGCGCTGTTTGTGAGCAACGCATCGCCGCGTAGGGGCCGAGCCGTCGATCTAAAGGGAACGGCAGACCGAGCGCTCGAGCAGTGTCCGACGGTCGAGCACGTCGTCGTCCACCGCCGCATCGCGGATCACGAGACTCCGATGCAGGCCGGTCGCGACGTGTGGTGGGACGATTTTATAGAAACGGCGGGCGATGGCGACACGTCCGCCCACGACACGTCGGCCGAAGACGTGCTGATGCTGATTTACACGTCCGGCACGACGGGTAAGCCAAAGGGCGCCGTCCACACGCACTGTGGCTTCCCCGTCAAGGGCGCGCAAGACATGATCCACTGCATGGACGTGCGCCAAGGCGACGTGATGTACTGGATGACCGACATGGGCTGGATGATGGGGCCGTGGCTCGTCTTCGGCACGCTGGCTGCAGGAGCCACCATGGTGCTCTACGACGGCGCGCCCGACTACCCCGACGTGGACCGGCTGTGGCAGACCGTCGACGAACTGGACGTGACGCATATGGGCGTCTCGCCGACACTGATCCGCGCGCTGCGTCCGCATGGACCCGAGCCGCTGGCCCGCCACGACCTGAGCAGCCTGCGGCTCGTCGCGTCGACCGGAAGCCCGTGGGACCCCGAAAGTTGGCGCTGGTGCCTGGAGCATGCGCTGGGAGGAACGAAGCCGATCCTCAACTACAGCGGCGGGACTGAGATCAGCGGCGGCATCGTGTGCGGCAACCTGTGCACGCCCGCCAAGCCCGGTAGCTTCAGCGGCCCCGTTCCCGGAATGGACGCGGACGTAGTGGATGCCGACGGCAACAGCGTGCGGGGCGAGGTCGGCGAACTCGTCATCCGTCAGCCGTGGATCGGTATGACGCGCGGCTTTTCGGGCGACCGTGACCGCTACCGCGAAAGCTACTGGAGCCGCTTCGACGGCATCTGGACGCACGGCGACTTCGCCGCAGTCGACGCCGACGGCCTCTGGTACATCCTGGGCCGCAGCGACGACACGATCAAGGTCGCCGGAAAACGTCTGGGGCCTGCCGAAGTCGAAAGCGTCCTGACCGCCGATCCGCGCGTCGCCGACGCGGCCGCCGTCGGCGTTCCGCACGACGTGAAGGGGCAGGAGGTCGTCGTCTTCGCCGTCCTCACGCCCGGAAACGAACCGACCGAAGCGCTCCGATCCGAACTCATGGACCGCGTCGCATCTGCCATCGGCAAGCCGCTCAAGCCCCGCGAACTCCTCTTCGCCACCGACTTACCTCGCACGCGCAACGCCAAACTGCTACGCAGGCTAATACGCTCCGCCTACCTCGGAGAGACGATCGGCGACACGACCAGCCTGCTCGACCCCGCTGCCTTAGACGCCGTCCGGCAGGCGACGTAGTGAGGGGCCGAACTCAGGTTGCAAGGCAGATCGAGTCAGCTTCGGCGTCTTAGAGTTGTCATCGTTCTGTCAAAGTTATTGTTCTGCCAGAGATGACAACTTTGGCCTTTACGCACCACGCCTGATGCCTTCGAGCACGCGGATGTCGTTTTCCTCACAGAACGCCCGAGCGCGGGGCTCGGCGACTCCGCGATCTTTCACGTCGTATCCCAGCGATTCGAGCAGGTTACGGACTGTTTGAGTCGGCGCGCCGCGAAATCCGTGTGTTTCGACGAGCAGCACGCGGGGGCGGATGACCAGAGCGGGCACGATGTCGATTTCGGCGCCCTCGCAGTCGAGCTCGAGCACGTCGCAATCGGGCAACGCATCCGGCGCCACGACGGCGCGGTCGGGCGCATCTCCGAACACGGCGACCGAGCGGGCGACGATGGCGTGCTCGACCGTCAGGCGATCCGCGACGCCGTTTATTTGAGCGGTCCGCCGCACTGCGGCTGCGGATTGCCGACCGCCCTCGAAGCAGATGACGTGTCCGGTCGGCCCAGCACGTTGCGCGGCGATCGCCGCCGTTACGCCTGCGCCCCCACCGACTACGACGACTCGGTCGCCCGGGCGCACGTGCGCGGCTAGCCCTCCGATCAACGCCGCTTCGTACTCGGGCACGTCCTCGACCTCGGCGGGACGCCATCGTCTGGGCACTGCAGAGTCGCCATACTTCCACTCGTAGGCCACCTCGACATCGGCATAACGTACGTGCCGCTGGGTGGGGAGCAGCGGTCGGATTCCGAGTCGGTAAATCGCAGCGACTGTGCGGCTCGCCAGACTCGGTACTCCTTCGCGTCGAATGATGGTGCGAATGCGTCGGATCATGAATCTGGTTTCAGAAGAAATAGCCGAACGCGTGGCGATGGTGGCGCAGTTCGAACGCATCACCGGCGCCCTTCTCAATGGCAACCACGTCGAAGCGGCAGGGCGAGCCGTCGAGTTTACGCTCGTACATGAAGGCTTCGGCGGCTCGCATGATGCGCTGTTTCTGGGCAGGCGTGACCGACTCCTCAGGCGTTCCCCAGTCACTGCCTCGCCGGGTCTTGACCTCGACGAAGACGAGTTCGCCGCCGCTGTTGTCCGCGTTGGGTTCGAAGCAAACCAGGTCGATTTCGGCCTTCTCGAATCTGTAGTTGCGGTCCAGTATCATGTGACCGTTGCCTTCCAGGTGATTGGCGGCGCGGTCCTCGCCCCACCGGCCCAGGTCGAATGCGCGGCTCATCGGCCCGAGGTGGGATTGGCGTGCTCGAGCATCTGCAGCATCTGTCGCATCATAGGCAGGTTGTCGCGGCGGACGAGCGGGAGCAGGATCCGCATGAACTGATCGAAGAGGTCCATGACCTCGCGGAACGCGTCGAGGCGCTCGGCGAAGGCGGCTTCGTCGGCGTTGAGCGGCGCATCGCCGCTGGTGAGGACGTTCTCACAGGCCTGGAGCTGAGTGAGGACCGGGCGCAACTCGCGGCGCTCGCGCTCCTCGACAATGCGCGCCGTCAGCTCCCACGCATCTTGCTCAGCTGCATAGTGGTCCTTGCGCGAGCCGGGCAGGTGCACCTTGCGGATCAGATTCCAACTCATCAGCGAGCGCAAGTTCATGTTGGCGTTGCCCCTGCTGATGTGCAGGCGCGCCATGATCACGTCGGTGTCCAGCGGTTCGCCCGACGCGTAGAGCAGCGCGTGGATCTGCGCCATCGTACGGTTGATGCCCCAATCAGACGCCATCTCACCCCAGAACAGAACGAAGCGTTCGAGCGCCTCCTGATGACGCGTGGAGAGCGTGGCAGCGGTTTCGGGCATGACGACTTTCAGTGTGTGTCGAAAAATATGAAAACGTCGGAGCAATGAAGCGTTTTCTTTGGCGATGATGGGATGCGCAACGCTGAGACCACCTAGTGAGAGCGCGTGTACCGGACGACGATCGCCCCTGTCTCCCCTGTCGCAGCCCACTCCCAGGGCGGTGAAGGCAACCCGTGTACCTCCTCGGTAAGCCTTACGCGCTCTTCGCTGGACCCATGACGCGCCAGCCGGCCCCATGCCGCCCCATTTGCTGGAACCGCGCGCATACTGAGCGTTGGCGCTCCGTACTTTGGGCCGAACCCTTGGGCCAAGCAGGTCGCGCCGTCCTCTCTGTTCGGAAAACGATCATCGACCTGTTTGCTCGGCCCCTCTCACACCTCGCCTCCGCTACTGGCCTACGCCTAACCTCTCTCTTCCGCCGTGACTCGTCTTCTTCCGCTGCTCCTCATCCTACTTCTCACTACGACATCGTGCGACTCGGACGACGGTCCTCCACCTGACCAGGTCGACGGACGCTACCGCGCGACTTCGATCACGTTCGTCCAGCAGAACGGCGAGACGATTCCCATCGGAACCGTTGACGTGCTCTCGTTCATGGCGAAGGAGGCAAACGGCAAACCCGTCTTCACCATCGACTTGTTCGGCCAGGACCGCGACTACACGATCGCGTTCCAGCTTGCCAACGACAACAGCCGTTCGTCTATCCGCGGTGCGTTTTCTAGCGAGTCGAACAACCGCGTACAACTCGAACTCGGTGACGACCCGGACGCTCCTCGCGTACTTTTTCCTTCGCCTCTAAACCTCACCTCCAGCACCGATCGCGCAGCTCTGACAGGGTCTGCGATAGTTTCGGTGACGTGCCAGCAGGTGAAGGGACTCGGCGACGACCGGTTCGGAGGCACGTGCAGTGCGCCGGGCCGCCTGTCCATGACGTTTGAGCGCGAGTAATCCGCTCGGTCGCCGTGCGTTTTTCTGCACTTCGCTCCTCCCCCCCATCCCATCCATGCGCCTTTCCGTCCTCGTCCTCCTTGCGTTCGCCCTGACTCTTCCGTCTGTGGCTCAGGTGACGGGCATCTCCTACACGGCGGCTCCCGTCGGCGTGCGCGTTTTTTCGGGTGACAACACCGGCCTCTCCAACGGGTACCTCTACGGCGGCGCGCTGGGGCTGGGCTTCGGCGAGTACCTCGAAGTGTCGGGCGTTTACCTGCGCAGTACGGGCTTCACGACGGAGTTCTCGGACTACGACACCGATGCGTTCACGGGCAGCATTCTAGAAGGGCAGGCCGAAGGCTTCGACGTGGATTTGGAGCAATACGGCACGCGTCTCCGCTTGACGGTGGGGCGCGGAAGTCTGTTACCCTTCATCGTCGGCGGTACAGGCATTTTGCGGTTCGACAATGGGTCGAACGTTTCCGAGTCGATCTTCGCCGAAGCGGGCGCAGGCATCACATTCGCCTTCCAAGACCGCTATACGATTACTGTCGAAGGGTCGCGCGTGGGCTACCGGTACAATCCCTACGCGACGTTCGATCTGGGCAACACCGCTGCGCTGCCGACGACTTCCGACCTCAACCAGATCCGCCGGGTCTACTCGAACGCCGTCACGGCGACCGCTCGCATCTACTTGGGCGGACGCGCACGGGGCGAGTTGACCGAGACCGATTTAGCCGTTCGCGAGCAGCTGCGCCGACCGCGCGTGTTCGCCGAGCCTTCATACGGCATCATTCAGTTCAGCGAAGACCTCACCGGTCTGCCCGACGAGCAGCCGGTCGCCGGGATTCAGGCGGGGATCGACCTGGGTCCCTACGTCGGATTGCGCGGCTTCTATCTGCGCGCGACCGACGAGGACGAGCTGTTCAGCAACCCGACCGAGTTTCGCGACCTGGCGCTCTATGGCGCCGAGATGAACTTTCGCTTCTCGACCGAACTCGCAGGTGGATTGACGCCGTACCTGCTGCTCGGCGGCGGCTACATGGACGTTGGCTCGGGCTACCGCGCCGGTGGTTCGCTCGCAACTCGCCCCGAAAGCCGCTACTTCGCGATGGGCGGCGGCGGCGTCGACCTGGCGCTCAACAAAGCATTTCGCTTGAAAGCAGGTGTTCGCGCGCTGCTGATGTCGAACGAGGACGCCAATCAGGTCAGCGATCCGGCCAATGTCTACTACAGCCTGATGCCGACGGCCGGTGTCGAGTTCAGTCTGGGTGGCGGTTCGCCTGCGTCAGCCCGGCGTGGTATCCGCGACGCCCAGGCGAGCGAGCTGGAGCGGCGGGCTCGCGAGACCGAGTTGATCTCGCTCCAACGCGAAGCGCAGATCGACTCGCTGCGGCTGGCCTACGACGCCGTCCGAACCGAACCGGCTCTCGCAGGAGAACTGACGGCGGAGCAGGTCGCCGAGCGCCAGGCTTACGAAGCCCGCATCGCCCAACTCCAGATCGAGGCCGGACTTCCCGTCACCGCACTCTCATCGACCCCGGTTCAGGCGCGCTCCAACCTGAGCGGCCGCACGATGGAAATCCCGATCCCTGAGAACGGCGAGATCTACATTCGCTTCGGCGACGGCGTCGCAGAAACCGAATCGGCGCCGGTCGTCATCGCCACGCCGCAAGGCTACGAGGTCGCTGGTCAACCGGCAGCGCAAACCGGTGGACAGGTACAGTCGGCCGAGGAGGTCGCCCAGGTCGTCCGCCGAACACTTGCGGCGGACAGCGCGCGGGTCGCTCAGGGGCGTATCGGCGTCGACGGGTTGGTGCAACGCGAACTGGACGATCGCTTGCGCCAGGAACGCGCGTCGGACGAACTGACGCGTCGCCTGGAGTCGCGCATCGCCGAATTAGAAGGCCGGTTGGCCTCGCAGATCGCTGCGGGAAACGCGAACAACTCGGGTGGCGGAACGACGGTCGTGGTTGACGAGGACGGCGCGGGGGGCTTTTCGCTGACACGCGTCGGCAGCCGCCGCATCTCCAACGTGTACCCCGTCTTGGGCATACGCACCGGCGAAAATCAGACGCAAGGTCAGTTCGGGGTCCGTGGAGAATATCGCACACCGACGCGAACCGGCGCCCTTTTCGTCCCCGAAATCGGGTTCGGATTTGCAGACGGTGTGTCGCTCTCGCTCTTCGGCAACTTCTTTTTCCAGAACGAGCGCAACTTCGGACGCGGCCTGCAGCCCTACTACGGCGTCGGCGGCGGGCTGCTGACGCGTGACGGGCTGAGCGGTACGGGACTGGCACTCAACCTCGCCATCGGCGCCGACTACCCAGTCGGTCCCGGCGCATTCGTGGGTGAGCTTTCGACACTCGACCTGTTCCAATACACGCGCGTACTGGTGGGCTACAAGCTGAGCTTCTGATGCGCCTCGCCCTGCTCCTTCTGGCTACTGGCCTCCTGATCGCTGCACCAGATGCACTTGGTCAGGAGGTCACTCCGGTCGCCAGGGCCGCTCCGTCGAGTCCCCGAAGCGGAGTCGAGCGGGTCCGCCGGCGGCTGAGCCAGACTCGCCCACCCGCGTACGTGATCCTCGTGCAGCAACCCGCGGCCCCTGCGGCTCCTCAGACGGTGCGCGACCCGGCAACCGGCGAGCGGATTCGCTATGTACCGGTTCCCTATGCCGTCCCGCCCGGTTACAATCCGCCCAATCAGGTCATCCGGGTCGATCGTCCCAGCGGCTTCGTCGCAGCGCCCGGTACGTTCGGGACACTGGATTCGGCTCGGACTACAGACCCCACGATTCGTCCCAACCTGCTGCTCCCTGGCAGCGTGGCCGCTTTGCCGCGCGCAACGATCCAGAGTACCCAAGAAGTCGAGCGCGCCTTGTTCGAGACTGGACTGTTTCGCGCAGTCGGCGTCAACTTCGAGTTCGGCAAGAGTCGGCTGCTCGACGGCGCCGATGTGCTCGTCGATCCGGTCGGCGATGTGCTCCAGCGCTATCCGACTCTCCGAATCGAAGTAGCCGGGCACACCGATTCGATCGGAGGCGACACCTCTAACCAGCGGCTAAGTGAGGCGCGCGCGCAGACGATAGTCGCCTATCTGGCCCAGCGCTGGGGAATCGATCCAGTTCGGCTGATCGCGACGGGGTATGGAGAATCCCAACCGCTGGTCACGAACGACAATCCGACGGGCCGCACCCTGAATCGGCGCGTCGAGTTTCGCGTACTGGAGATCGCCCCTTAAACTCGCCATGCCGACGCCCTCCACCTCCGACCGCATTCGAGTAGACCACGCCGACGCGCTGTTCGTCGTCGCCCAACTCGCCTCGCCGGATGGGCGCACGGCGGCCCAGCACGTCGCCGCGGTGATCGAGGCAACCGACCTATCTGTCGCCGCCGACGCAGACGAGGAACGCCGCATGCTGGTCCGTGCTCTGCTGGATCGGGTTGCAGAAAGGAGCGACCTTAGCGCCGATGCTCCATCATCGGCCGCGCGCACGCAACTCAGCCGGCTCGTGAGCGGGCGGCTTCCGGTCGTGTTGTCGGGCATGAGCGCGCCGGACCGGGTATTGGTAGGTATGCGGTTCGTCCAGCAGCTATCGCAGGCTCAGGCGGCTGAGCAGTTGGGAACGATCGAGAGTCGTGTGGCCGAACGTGAGCAGCACGTTCTGGATAATCTGCGCGACGCGCTCTTGTCCGGAGCCGCGCCGTACGAACTCGAAGCGCTGGGCGCACACCTCACGGGCGACGCGCTCGGCGCAGCGATCGGCCGGGCGCTGAAAGACGACTTGCAGGCGCTTCCTCCTTCGCTGCGGCCCACTCAACCTGCGTCGCCGCCCGAAGCCGAGCGCCCTTCCAAGCCCCCCAAGCGTTCCAACCGAATGCTCCTCGCGGGATATCTGGCACTGGCCCTCGCCATCACACTGCTCGCCGTGTATGCTGTCACGCGTGAGCGCTTCCAAGCGGTCGAGACCGATGCCGTAGCGCTCGCGGCTCGGCAGGCTGAGTCGGTCGAACTGATCGTCGAGACGATCGAACCCGAGCGCGCCACGCAGTTTGCCCGAGACCACAGCGGCTTTTCGTTCTCCCTTCCCACACTCGCTCGGTATCGGCTCGACGGCGTCACGTTGCACGAGTTGGCTCCGGGCGTGTCAGTTCCGGCGTTCGGTTTTTCGGATGATTCAGGCGACGATGTAGTGCTGTTCACGTTCCCTTACTCGCTGCTCGACCGTGCCGGAGGCCGCCTGACGCTGGATCGTGATACCCGGATTGCCCTGGAAGCCTCCGACGCCATCGCCATCCACGACCTGAGAAGCGCCAACGCACTAGTTTGGCGCCACCGCGACGACGTATTCGTCGCCGTCACCGAAAGCGACGCCGACGCCTTGCGCGAGCGCATCTCCTGGTAGAAGTGGGGACCGACCGCCCAGTCGCTTAGTCCTCTGCCATGCGCTCGGCTAACGGCAGTTCGATCCGAAACGTCGTCCCGCTCCCCTCACCGACGCGCGACTCGAGTAGGCGGATGCGCCCTCCATGGTAGTCTTCGACGATGCGTCGCGCTAGACTCAGACCCAGTCCCCAGCCGCGCTTCTTGCTGCTGTATCCCGGCCGAAACACGTTGTCGAACTCCGACCGCGCGATGCCCTTGCCCGTGTCTGAGACGTCGATGACCGCTTCGCCGCTCTGCCGCATCACGTCGATCGAAATGCGCCCCCCGTCGCGATCCATCGCGTCGACGGCGTTTTTGAGTAGGTTTTCGATTACCCACGAAAACAACTCGCAGTTGAGGTTGACGGTAAGGCCGTCCGGCACCGACACGTCGAGTTCGACGACTCGCCCCAGGGTGGGCAAGCGGCGACGGATGTAGACGGCGGTTTCTTCAATGGCGAGGTCGAGCGCCTGCGGACTGAGTTTGGGCAATGAGCCAATGTCCGAAAAGCGCGATGTGACGCGCATCAGCCGCTGCGTATCGGCTTCAATCTCGTCGACGGCTTCGGCCTGATCGGGTGCCAGCGGCGTCGAGCGCAGCAGTTCGGTCCAGCCCATCAGGCCCGACAGCGGCGTACCCAGTTGGTGCGCGGCCTCTTTTGCCATACCGACCCACAAACTGCTTTGCTCGCTCCGACGCACGTACGAGAATCCGGCGTACCCAATCAACACGAACAATCCTACGACGCCCAACTGCACGAACGGAAACACCCGCAGTTCAGCGACCAGTCTCGAGTTGCCGTAGTACAGCCTCTGATCGACGATCAGATCGCCCATCGCTTCCACCTGGATCGGAATCGGAGCGTGCGACTCAGCCATCTCGGCGGCTCGGTCCACGAGTTGGAGCGTCATCAGCGAATCGGCGACGGTATCTCCGGTGAAGGTGGAGTCGCGCAACACGTTGAGCCAACTGTTGGGTGAGCCATCGGCGTTGAGGATAATCGCGGGAATGCCGAACTCGCCGGGGAGCGTGATGCGCTCGGCGATGAAGTCGATCGTCGGGCTTTGCGCTTGCCGTGCCGCGTTCAACGCTGCTGCATACCGCACGCGCTGGGCGTCGTTCAGGTTGGACATCGTGGCGAGATCGGCTTCCAGTTCGTTCAGCGCGCTGCCATCCGTCCGCAACTGGGCCGTTTGCGCGCGTCCATACTCTTGGATTCCAGCCGCCCACAACTCGACCAGATAGGCCTCTCGCTCGGCCAGCAGGCCGACGACGCGCTGCGTATAGAACAGCGACGCCAGCGCGATCACGACAGCAAAGACGATCAGGCCGCGTTTGAGGGGAATCGAATGGCGGTAGGCGCGCATAGAGTCGGACGTAGGAACGCCAAACTAACGCCGGTGCGGGCTGGACTATGTTACCTGGCAACGCCGAGCGCTCGCTGAAGCGCTTGGATCAGAGGATTCATCGTCCAGGCTCCTCAACGTCTCGCCACGCGACATCCTCGACATCTCCCGAGCGGCCTTCGCGGAAGGCACGCTCCGATTCGGCGGCGACTCGAGCCGCGCGGCCCAAGAGCGAGTCGATGCCGCGCGCCGCTAAATCGCCGACAGCGGCGAGAGTGAAGACGGCCTTGCCCAACCCATTCAGCCGGTCGAACTGCACGGGCGAGGTCTCGTCGGCGGAGCGGCGCTCGCCGGGCGAGCCGACGACGTGCGGATAACGGTCAGACATGACGGCGCCAATCAGGCTAACGGAGAGACTTCGTCGTCACCGGGATCGACGAGGTCATCGGGGGTGGATGACGCTTCGGCGGCGCCCTGCGAGCTGTCGGGTGTGGTGCGGCGGTCGGGCGTGTCGTGATGGGTGACCGAGGGATCGGGCGCAGGCGGCGGCGCAGCGGCTCCGGTCGGCGGCGACGGCGTGTGAGGTTCACGCGTCCGGGGCGCTTCGGTCGCATCGGCTACGTCTTCGGCGGCTTTGTGCGCGGCTTGGCGGACTGTCTCGCCCAGATCGTCGGCCATGTCGGCAGCTTCGCGGGCGGCGCGGCGGGCCGATTGCGCGGCACCCCTCGCCGTGTCGGCGGCGGCGCGAAAGGCTTGGTCGACCTCATCGGCCATCGCAGCACCGGCTGTTTCGACACCGCGAGCGAACGTCGAGACGCTGGATTCCAGCAGAAACTCGAGCTTCTGGCTCAGCGGGAGGCGGTCGAAGCGGTCGCGGGCGTCGCGGTAGTCGTCTCGGGATGTCATTGGAGTAGCGGTAGAGTGTCACCCTGTTGACGGAAAGGGTAAAGCGGAGTTTCAGCAGGTCAGCATCGTAACGCGCGTCGGGCGGCGGCGCGGTACCTTTGCCCCTCGCTTCCCTTGCTCATGCCTGACATCGACACTGCCCGCGTCCTCCGCTCGACCGGATCGTGGTACACCGTCGCTCCCGACTCCGACCCGGACGAGCCGATGCAGGCCCGCATCCGAGGCAAGATGCGACTGGACGACTCGCGCTCCACCAACCCCGTCGCCGTCGGCGACCGCGTGCGTCTGGGCCGCGAAGCCGACAGCACGGCAACCATAGAAGAGGTCCTCCCCCGCCACAACGCGCTGAGCCGCCGCGCGGCAGGGCGCAAAGCGGGAATCGAGCAGATCATCGCCGCCAACCTGGATCAGGCCTGGGTAGTTCAGTCCGTCGCCATGCCGCGCCTAAACCCCGGCCTCGTCGACCGCTTCCTCGTCACTTGCGCGCGCGACGAGATTCCCGCCGGTATCGCGCTCAACAAGATCGACCTGCTAGAAGACGAGGAATCGGGCGCCTCACTCGTCGAGATCGAGTGGTTCGTTGACCTCTATACGAGCCTGGGGTACGCCGTCGTCCCGGTTTCGACCGTCGAGGAAGGCGGCGTCGATCCGCTTTCCGAGCTGCTGACCAAGCGCACGAGTCTGTTTACGGGAGCGAGCGGCGTCGGCAAGACGAGCCTGCTCAACGCCGTCGCCCCCGGCATCGACGAGCGCGTGGGCGAGGTCAGCGACCGCACGCTCAAAGGCAAGCACACCACGACGTTCGCGACGATGTATCCGCTGCCCGCGCCCGGCGGCTTCGTGATCGACACGCCCGGCATCCGCGAGTTCGGCGTGACCAGCCTCGAGCCGCACGACCTGGGCCACTACTTCCCCGAGTTCGAGCCGCTAATCCCCGGTTGCCGCTTCTCGGCCTGCACGCACGACCATGAACCGGGCTGCGCCGTGAAGGAGGCTCTGGCAGACGAGGTCGTCGCCCTGTCGCGCTACCAGAGTTACCTGAGCATGCTCGAAGGTCTGCGCGACGAAGCTGCCGATGTGGGACGGTAGCGAGGGCGACGCGTGGAACCACCGTCCCCTTTCGCGCTTGTTACGCCTCCGTCGTACCTCTCTCCTCTCATGCCCGCCTGCCCCGACGCGTGCTATCCCTGGCTCACCGATTTTCTCTGCGACTACGTCGACGGGACGATGGAGCCGCAGGCTCGAGCCATGTTCGAGGAGTGCCTGACGACCAATCCCGAGTTGCAAGCGCACGTCGTCTCTCTGACGCAGGCCCGCACCACGCTCGGACGCTACGGACGCCATGTCGAAGCTCCCACTGACCTCCATCGCGCCCTCCACGCCCGACTGAGCACGGACTGCCGCTGCGCTCAAGCCTACGCCGCCTGCCGCCGCTCGTCCGACGAGGAGTCGGCGCCTAGCATGAGTGCTATCGGCGTTTCGGCCCTCGTCGCCGTCCTGATGGTATCGGCTCTGTTCGCCGTCAGCGCCACGTTCGACGCCGAGCCGAAAGCCGCTCCCGCCGTCGTGGAGCGCCCGCCCATTCCATCTGCCACGATGCACCCACCCATGCGACCCGTAATCGGCAACGGATTCTTGCCAGCATCGCTTTACACGCCGGACTCGACGGCATTTCGGCGCGCGTTCAGTCGGTAACTGGTAACCTGACCAGTTGGCAGCTACGAACCGGAAACGCGCTCTTCTCTGCACCCCTCTCGTTTAATCGGCGCTTCGGCGCTAGAAAGGCTTCCCAAGATTTGGCGAGTTGCCTCACGCGTTAGACTAGCCGCTTGACATCGCGCCCGCAGCCGGCGTACTCTTGTTGCCCTTGACGGGCCTGTAGCTCAGGGGTTTAGAGCGCTCGCCTCACACGCGAGAGGTCGTAGGTTCGATTCCTACCAGGCCCACACAAAGCCCCTGTAAGTCGTTGATTTACAGGGCTTACAGTTTTAGGGGTACAGCATGGGTAAAACATTTCCCCGTTTTGGCCTTGCGAGGAGTGCGAGTGGTGATGCGCGTTCTCCATCGATACCCAAAGGTAGACTCCGCCCCATTTCGTCCAATGGTAGCCTAGAACCCAGTTCAATAGGATCATGATTCCTAAGGCGTGTCTGGTAGCGGAAGCCGGGCGAGCAGGTCTCTCCGGTGCTGCCAGTCAGGCAGGTGCTCTTTCAGGACAGCGAAGAAGCGGGCGTTGTGCCTGCGTTCGATGAAGTGAGCCAGTTCGTGCACGATCACGTATTCCAGGCACCGCACGGGTTTACGCGCTAGATCCGTATTGAGGCGGATCGTACCGCGCTCAGTGCTGCAACTGCCCCACTTGGTTTTCATCTGCTGCACGAACAGCCCACGACACGTCACATCCATACGCTTCGACCAGGCCTCCACAAGAGGCCCTGATGCCTCTCGGAGTCTTTCCCTATACCAAGCCTCGACTGCTCGCTTGCGGGCCTCTACAGGCGCGTCAGAGCGCACATAGAGCGCTAGACGATTGGGCGGGCAGAGTTCGACCCGCGCTTTGCCACTTGATGGCTTGACACTCAGCAAATAGCGGTCGCCCCAGAGGTAGTGGCTCTCTCGTTCGGTGTACGTTCTAGGAGAAAGGCGGGGCTGCGCTTGCATCCGCCGCCGCTGCTCTCGGATCCAGGGCAGATTGGTGAGCGCGAAGAGCCGCAGCGTCTCCATGTCACTTCGGCTGGGCGCGGTGACTCTGACTTCGCCTCGTGGCGGGTGGACGCTCAGATGGGTATGCTTGGCCGATGAAAGCGTGGCCTTGACCTCAATGTCGGCTATCTCGAAATAGACGGTTCGAACCCTCCGGGATGCTGCCGCCTTCGCTATTCGGCTCTTTCCTGCCCGGCTAGGATATCGCTTTGCGCTCGTGCTGCATGGACAGCCATCAGTATTCGTCCTGGGCAACTACGATGGGATAGAGCCGCATCACTTCGGCAGGATCATCCAAAATCTCGTTCATAGCGCGCTGCACTGTTTTCTGGCGTGCCGACGTTGCCCGCCACTCATCGGGGCGCTGCGCCCTGATCGACTCATCCAGGCGCATGGCGATGTCCAGGGCAGATTCTGCGTTGTAGGCCACCTTCGATTCGGACGCCTGCTTGGGCTGCACGAGCGAGTTGTACAGCGCGCGCAGGGCAGGCCGCGTTTTGAGCACTTCGGGCGCATCGGACTCCGTGCCTCTGTTTACCGACCTAATCAGTTCGGAAATGCGTTCCAGATACTCGGCGTACGCGATGGCGGCGGCGCGGCGCTGGGCGACGAGTTCGGCAAGCAAGGCCGACATCTTCTCGAAGAACGCCGGATCGCTCATGTGCTTGCGCACGATGCTGGCCCGGACGTTGTTTTCGATGGCCTCGTTCATGGCCGCAGGATCGCCTTTGAGCGCTTCGGGCTGCCGGTCTATGGCCTCTCGGATTCCTAGCTTTTCGACCGCTTCCAAGAGCGACATACCGCCCAAATCCGACACTTTGCGTGCGGCGTCGGCTTCGACGAACGTGTCGATGAGAAAGCGCATGTCGGCCTCGTAGGGCTTGAGGTCGAGCACTTCGCCGCTGGCCCTACGGATCACGTCGCGCAGGTCGAGATAGTCTTCGACCGACTGCTTGATGCGGCCCGCCTCGATAGCCGAATATCCGGCTTCGGCCATGTCACCCGAAACGGCGGCGTAGGCCCGCGTTAGCTGGGCAACTGATTTGTAGAGCGCTTCGCGGCGCGGGGCGTGCGCTTCCAGGTCTTCGGGCAGTTCGGGGTTGCCGCAGAAATAAGACGTGAAGGCATGCGTGGTCTGCGGCACGTCGACCGGCTCGGTCAAGAGGTGCAGTACTTCCAGGGACGCATCAAGCCGCTCTCTCGCTTTCTGGATCCGCGATTGAAGCGTGACTTCGGGGTCGACTCCCGTTCCGGCTTCGTGGTCGAGTTCGGACGTGTAGACGGATATGGCGCTTTCGACCTTGCGGAACAGGTCCTTGTAGTCGACGACGTGTCCGACCTGCTTATCGGGACCGTCGAGCCGGTTGACGCGGCAGATGGCTTGAAACAAGCCATGATCCTGCATCGACTTGTCTATGTAGAGGTAGCTGCACGCGGGCGCGTCGAAGCCGGTGAGCAGTTTGTCTACCACGATCAGCAGTTTCATCGTCGCCGGTTCGCGCACGAACTTTTGCTTGGCCCAGTCCTCGTAGCTCACGCCCGCTCCCAAACCGCGCGTGCTGTGCTCGGCGTGGAGGTCGGTGTAGGTGCGGTAGATCAGCTCCTTCTGCGTCTCGGTCGACGCTCCCGTGTCTTCCAGTGATACGTCGCTTGCGCTGGGCGTATAGGACGTGATGACGGCGCATTTGCCTCTGAGTCCGGTATTCTGCTGCTGAAACAGCTTGTAGTAGCGGCAGGCGTCGTAGATGCTGGGCGCGACGAGTATGGCATTCCCTTTTTCGCTGGCAAGCCGGGGCTTAGTCGAGAAATCGACCACGATGTCGTTCTTGATTCGCTCCATCCTGGAATGCGACCCAACGACTTCGCGCATCGTCGCCCACCGCGTTTTGAGTTCGTCGCGCTGCCATGAGTTCAGTCCACGCGTTTTGGCCTCGAACCACGCGTCGATCTGATCCGTCGATGCCAGGCGCTGGTCTACGTCGCGGGCTTCGTAAACGAGATCGAGCACGATGCCATCGTCCACGCCCTGGCGGAACGTGTAGGTGTGGATGTAGCGCCCAAACGTTTCCTCGCTGGTCTTTTTGTCTTCTTTGAGCAGCGGAGTGCCCGTAAAGCCGATAAACGTCGCGCCCGGCATGTAGGCTTTCATGGCGCGGTGGAACGTGCCGCTCTGGGTTCTGTGGCATTCGTCGACGAACACGAACAGTTCTCCGGCAGCGGGTTCGGGGTTGGCTTCGAGTTCGCGCAGGAAGGCGTCCGCGTCTTCGGCGCTGGTGCCGGGTCCGAATTTGTGGACGAGCGAGCACATCAGGCGCGGCGTAGGACTTTTAAGCCACGTGGCAAGCTGGCTTCCCTGCCTCGTTCGGTGCATCTGCTCGCCCGACGAGTGAAAGACGCTTTCGATCTGTTTGTCGAGTTCGTCCCGGTCGGTGACCACGAGCACGCGGGCCTCGGGCTTGGTGCGCAGAATCCACCGCGCGATCAGCACCATGAGGATGCTCTTGCCGCTACCCTGGGTGTGCCAGAGTACGCCGCCTTTTCTCTCCTCGATCCGATTCTGAGCCGCCTTGACGCCCATGTACTGGTGCGAACGCGGCACTTTCTTGATGCCGCCGTCGAAGAGCACGAAGTCCCGGATCAGTTCGAGAAGCCGTTCCTTGCCCGCCAGTATGGACAGGTACTTGTCGAGACGCAGGCGGGAATTGTCGTCCGGATTCTCGCGCCACTCCATCCAAAACTTTTCGGGCGTGCCGACTGTGGCGTAGCGCAGGCCTTCCGAGTCGTTACCGGCGAGAACGAGTTGGACGGTGGAGAAGAACCACGCGTTGAACTCGGGGCGCTGGTTGGAGATGTTCTGCCGTATGCCCGATTCCAGGCTGACGCGGCTGTTTTTGAGTTCGAGAACGGCGACGGCGATACCGTTGAGGTAGAGCACCACGTCGGGCCTTCTGGTGTTGCCTCCGCTCAGCGTCACCTCCTCGGCTACGGCGAAGTGATTACGCTCGGGATGCTTCCAGTCCACGATCTGAACGGTTTCGCTGTTGGCTCCGGCTTCGGTCTTGACGGCGACCCCGTAGCGCAGCAGTTCGTAGACGGCGCGGTTTGCGTGGTACAGCGACTCTCCGGGCGCGCGTGCAGCCTGAGACACGGTGTGGACGGCGGAAGCGATCTGAGCAGCATCGTAGCCTCTCTGGGCAAGAGATGCCGTAAGAAGCTCTTCGTCGACGTTGGAGTTGTCCTCGCGGTGCTGCCAGTCTCCCAGGTAGTCGTAGCCCAGTTCGTCCACGAGAAGCCGAATCACGCGGTCTTGCGTGGTACGTTCGGAATCGGAGACGAGGGCGGACATGGAGGATGGAGGCTAGATGCGGGCTTTAATCTACGGTGCAGCGTTTGACGCTCCGGCACTCGAACACGCTGCCTTTATACGCGTAATCATACTTCGCACATATACCGAGAAGGCGCGCGATGGTACAGGTCTTGCGCGTTTCTGCTTTCGGTCCCCGTTCTATCTTGGCTGCCATGCCTTCTTCGTTTCGCCCCGACATCAACCCCGAACTGCTGCGCTGGGCGCGGGAGCGGGGAGGACTGTCGGTCGAGGATCTGAATGCGACGTTCCACAAGAACTACGGCGAGTGGGAAGCAGGTAGGGCCAAGCCCACATTCAAGCAGGTCGAGAAGCTAGCGAAAAGGACTCACGCTCCTCTGGGCTACTTCTTCCTCTCCCAGCCGCCTGCCGAAAAGCTGCCGATCCCGGACTTCCGAACGGTGAACAACGCGGCGATTACGCGCACCAGTGCCGAACTACTCGACACCATCTACGAGATGCAGCGGCGACAGGACTGGCTGCGTGACTACCTGATAGAACAGGGCGTAGAAGAACTCGCCTTCGTGGGAAGCGCATCGACACGCGACGATCCGGGCGATGTGGCTCAGAGCATCCGTGACGTTCTGGGCTTAAACCTCGACTGGGCATCACACCTTGCGCCCTCCACTCCTCTTTCGTCGGTGCGTAAGGTGCTGCGCGATGCTGCCGAGGAAGCAGGCGTTACGGTCGTCATCAACGGCGTGATCGGCAACAACACGTCTCGGACGCTGGATGCCAAAGAGTTTCGAGGCTTCGTGCTCACTGACTCCTACGCGCCGCTCGTGTTCGTCAACGGCTCGGACGCCATGAGCGCTCAGATCTTTACGCTGGCCCATGAACTTGCCCACGTCTGGATTGGAGAGGGCGGCATACTCGACGTTCGGGCTGAGGCGAATCAGTCCATAGAGGCAGAGCGTTTTTGCAATAAGGTGGCCGCAGAACTCACCGTTCCCCGCACTGTGCTGGCCGAACTCTGGATGCAGCATGGCAATTCTGCCAGCGATCCGTTCTCGCTTCTGTCCAAGAGATTCAAGGTGAGTCCTGCCGTGGTCGCGATCCGGGCCAAAGAGACGGGTCTAATTACCCGCGCGGCCCTCGACTCATTTATGGGTCCGTACAAGGCTCGGGTGGATGATCTGCTCGAACGCGACGATGAACCTCGGGCATCGTCCGGCGGCAACTTCTACCTTACGCAGCCTGGACGAATCGGAGATCGGTTTTTCCGGCGCGTCGTTGAGGCCACGCGGTCGGGACGTTTGCTCTACCGTGATGCCTACCGGCTCACGAACTTGAAGCCGGACACGTTCGAGAACTACGCGCATCGCATCATGGAGACCTCGTGACGGACGCAGAGCAAAAAGGGTACGCCGTAGACACCGACGCTTTGATCCAGGCGTGGAAGACGTACTACGCGCCTTCTTTCTGCCCTCCCTTCTGGTCCGTTCTGGCCGAAGAACATGAGGCTGGGCGCATCATCAGCATCGACCGCGTGCGGAGTGAGCTTCGCGATTCCGATATGCAGGAGTGGATCAAAAGCGGAGTGCCGCCTACGTTTTGGGCAGGCGTCGAAGAAGGTCCCGTCGTAGCAGCGTATGGCGAGATGCTGGACTGGGTCGTATCGGGCGATTTCTACCTCGATCAGGCCAAAGACAAGTTCGGAAAGGTGGCCGATCCGTGGCTCGTGGCCTACGCGCGCGTCAACGGTCTAACCGTCGTGACGCTGGAAGGCTATAACGGTGCCAAGAGAAACGACGTGCCGATTCCCAACCTGTGCGAGCGCTTCGGCGTCGAGTGCGTCGACACGTTCGGGATGATGAGTGGGCTTGGGCTTCGTTTCACCGGGATTGAGCGCGTACCGCCCAAGGATGGGTGAGGCAGCAGGCTGCCCTTCCCTTAATCTCTCGCACCCGATTCTGTCCAAATCCATTCGGTTCCATGAATAGTCTCGCGCGAGATCTATTTTCACAATAGGCGCACGGATCCCGCCAGCAAGTCCTGCATCATTCCCGCCTTGACGCGCCGCGCCTTTTCGATCTGGTTGTTCAGAGCTTGGAGTTCTGAATCCATATCTGAAAGGACGGCAGCGATAGCGTTCTGCTCAACGGGAGGAGGAATACTCACCTCTAACAAGAGCAATTTTGAGACGGAAAGGCCAGGCTGAGCAGAAGACTCTGAATACTGGTTCAGATTCATCGAACCGAGCATTGACCTGTCCCGGATAAGCTGGTCATTCGGTTAAGAGTACTTTCTCTCAAACCGACCCACATCATGTCCGACCGAAGATCCTTCTCCGCCGAGTACAAACTCGAAGCCGTCCGCGCCGCCGAGCGCTCCGGCAATCTCGCCCAAACTGCGCGCGACCTCGACATCAAGCCCGGCCTGCTCTACCGCTGGCGACGCGAGTACCAGAGCGACGGCCGCCGCGCCTTTCCAGGCAACGGCTCGCCACGCGACGAAGAGCTTGTCCAACTTCGGCGCGAGCTAAAACAGGCCAAGGAGGAGGTGGCAATCCTAAAAAAAGCCGTCGGTATCGTCAGCTCGCCCTCCCGCTGAGATACCGAGTCATTCAGGACCGGGAGGACGGACTATCGGTGCGGCGTGCCTGCCGAGCGCTCGGCGTGTCCACATCGGCCTATTACGCGTGGCTCGCACGCGAGCCGTCGCCGCGAGAAGCCGAGGATCGCCGCTTGGCTGTCGAGGTGCGCGCTGTTCACCGCGAGAGCCGCCAGACCTATGGCGCGCGGCGCATACACGCCGAGCTTCGAGATCGCGGCGTTGCGTGCGGCAGGCACCGCGTGGCCCGTCTGATGCGCGAAAGCGGCCTATCCGCGCGCGGCCCGAAGCGCAGAGCGCCCAAAGCCACACCCTGCTCGCCGCTGACGCCGGTTGCCGAGAACGTGCTCGATCGCGCGTTTGAACCAGGTGCGCCGGACAAAGTCTGGACGGCCAACATCACCTACGTGCCCACTGCCGAGGGCTGGCTCTACCTCGCCGTTGTGGTCGACCTGTTCTCGCGGCGCGTCGTCGGCTGGTCGGTGCGGCCTTCTCTGGCGAGCGAACTGGCTACGTCCGCGCTCTCGTCGGCGCTTGGGGATCGCCGTCCCGGCACCGGCTTGGTACATCACTCGGACCAGGGATCGCAGTACACGTCGTCGGACTACCGCTCTTTGCTGCGAAAGAACGAGGTCGTTTGCTCGATGAGCAGGCGCGGCAACTGTCACGACAACGCTCCAACGGAGAGTCTTTTCGGCTCGCTCAAAACCGAATGCGTGCGCGGCGAGCGCTTCGCCACGCACGCCGAGGCGCGCGGCGTACTCTTCGACTACCTCGCCTTCTACAACAACAAGCGGCGCCACTCGGCGCTAGCTTACCAGTCACCCGCCGAGCACGAACGGCGACATCACGCGCAGCAAGCCCTCAGTCTTGCTACCTAACCTAAACCGACTGTCCGCTAAACCCGGGACAGGTCACACAGCTTGCCCCTTTTGTCTAGCTCGGCGATGTGCGCCCGAAAGAAGTCGGAGAAACTGGCCTTGTCCGTTTTTAGGCTTTGGAGCGCTTCGGCATTCGTATCGGCTTCGGCTAGCCGCGCATGCGCCTTACCGAGCGCGGCTTCGAGCCTGGCATTGAGCGCTGCCGAGTGGTGGTGGCTCTTGCGCACCTGCTGCTTCTTGTCGTTCCAGTATCTGGGTTCGACGCGCACTCCGGTAACCGACTGGCTCGACTTACGGTTTGCCGTGACGCGCAGGACGATGGGCGCGGTGCCGTCCGCCTTGCGCAATTTGTCGGCACGAAGAATCAAATTGAGAGAATAGGCCATTGCGAAAAGTGATAGCGTGGGAGGTGGCGGGCGGCAGTGGGTACAACATAGGTAAAACAATTCTGGCGATTCCATGATTTGACAACCAATAACGGATAGCCATGAACAGCCCTAAAAGCCCGATTTGGCGATCTGATGCACGAATCGAACACATCCAATCGCTAAGAGTCGATTCCTACCAGGCCCACCCGGCGCGGCTTCCAAATGGAGGTCGCGCCGTTTTTCGTTTCGGGCGCACGTCCGCGGCCTTCGTACCTTTCGGCTCACCCTCCCGACTCTCCATGGCCTGGTTTCAGCGCACCCAGAAAGGCATCCAGACTCCGCTCGACGGGCAGAACGACAGTCCCAAAGGGCAGTGGATCAAAGACCCCAAGTCGGGCAACATCCTCAGCCGGCGCGAACTTGAAGAGGGCGAATGGGTCAGCGGGAGCGGGCACCACTTTCCGATGGGAAGCAAGGGCTACTTCGCCCTGCTCTTCGACGGCGACGAGTACCAACTGCACGACACCGACCTGGTCAGCATCGACCCGCTCGACTTCGTCGACAAGAAGCCCTACACGCAGCGCCTGACGACGGCCCGCTCGCGCTCCAAACTGTCGGATGCCTGCCGCGCGGCGACGGGTGAGATCGGCGGACATCGCGTGTCGATTGCGGCGATGGATTTTGCCTTCATCGGCGGGTCGATGGGGTCGGTCGTCGGAGAGGTGATCGCGCGAGCGATCAAGCGAGGATGCGACGAGGGGCTGCCCGTCATCGTGATTGCGCAGAGCGGCGGCGCGCGCATGATGGAGGGCGCGCTGAGCCTGATGCAGATGGCCAAGACGAGCGCGCACCTCGCCCGCCTCGACGACCTCAAACTCCCCTACTTCTCGATCCTGACGCACCCGACGACCGGAGGCGTGACGGCGTCGTTCGCCATGCTGGGCGACTTCAACCTCGCCGAACCCGAAGCGCTCATCGGTTTCGCCGGACCGCGCGTCATCCGCGAGACCATCGGCCAGGACCTGCCCGACGGCTTCCAACGATCCGAATTCTTGCAAGACCAGGGCTTCGTCGACAGCGTCGTGCCGCGCGGACAGCTCAAAGCCACCATCGCCCACCTGCTCGACCTGATCGCAGGTTGATACCAATCCGTGCGCAACGGCGCTTTCCAAAAACGTCATCCTGAGCGAAGCCGAAAGCCTGCGCTGAGCTTGCCGAAGTGGATCCCCGAACTCTGCGGATGCTGCATAAGATGGAGATCCCCCGATCAGCTCAGCGCAGGCTCTTCGACAGGCTCAGGATGACGCTGGTTCGGGCGACGGCGTTTACTTCAACTCTCCAGCACACAACCCATGTCGACCGAAACCGTCAAGCCCAGCGTCGCCGCCAGCGCGCCGCGCGTCACCACGCAGACGCTCCACGAAATGAAAGCGGCGGGCGAGCGGATCGCGATGCTGACGGCCTACGATTACACGATGGCCCGGCTCGTCGACGCGGGCGGTGCGGACGTGATCCTCGTCGGCGATTCGGCGTCGAACGTGATGGCCGGTCACGAGACGACGGTCCCGATCACGCTCGATCAGATGATCTACCACGCCCAGTGCGTCGTGCGAGGCGTGCAGCGGGCGCTGATCGTGGTCGACCTGCCGTTCGGCTCGTACCAGGGCGATCCCAAGGCGGCGCTGCGCTCGGCGATTCGTGTGATGAAAGAGACCGGCGCGCACGCCGTCAAGCTCGAAGGCGGACGCGACAGCGGCGCCGCGATCAAGCGCGTCCTCAGCGCCGGAATTCCCGTCATGGGCCATCTCGGGCTGACGCCGCAGAGCATCTACAAGTTTGGCACCTACAAAGTCCGCGCGCGCGAAGACGCCGAAGCCCAGCAACTCCGCGACGACGTCGCGCTTTTGGGCGAGTTGGGCTGCTTCGGACTCGTGCTCGAAAAGATTCCCGCCGCGCTCGCCCAGGAAGTCACCGCCACATCCGACGCCGTCACCATCGGCATCGGCGCCGGGCCGGACTGCGACGGACAGGTGCTCGTCGTCCACGACCTGCTCGGCCTCTCGACCGACTTCAACCCGCGCTTCGTTCGCCGCTACGCCCGCCTCGACGAGACGATCACCCGAGCAGTCGCGGGTTACGTCGCCGACGTGCGCGAGCGGTCGTTCCCATCCGATGATGAGACGTATCGGTAGTCCTAACGGCGCATTGTGATGAAAATCCGTGCAGCGCACATTATTGATCAGGTAGGAACGGGCCGGTTTGCTCGGGCGGCACAGCACGTATGGGTGGAGGCGACGCTGGCGGTCAGAGGCGAAGCAACCTCTAACCCGCAGGCTGTGTACGATACACTTACAGAAGCGGTAGATGTAGTTTTTGCAACCCGGGAGACCGCCGAGAAGCAGATTGAACTTCTGTCTCACCTGTACCGGATGGCACCTTCGTTCACATTACTTGATCATCTATACGTCTTTTACTGGAAAGCTCTTTCCGAGCTGGGCCGAGAACAGTTCTGGATGTTTACGCGCGACGTTCTGAACGTCAAAGATGACCGACGCTCTTGGCTATTGAGTATGCTTTGTGGGCGACTTCTTCGAGGACGAGAGACCGTCGGTGCAGCGTCGCGGGGGACCTTTCGCCCGTTACATCTCAACAGACGAGGGATCGCCAGACTGCTCGCCGCCTCGGGACCTGTGCCCTATTCACTGAAGTCCACCGCCTACGATCATCTGCTGCAGAACCGAGAACATCATCCGGCCATCTTCGCGAGTATCCTGCACAGCACGTTTGACCTATATGGGCAATGTGAGCCTAGCGATGGGCTGTTCGTTTTAGGTCGCCTCGACCTGCGGTCTGATCATCCGCTTCGGGTGAGGCTAGAAGATGAGCTTCAATCTAGGATACCGGAGCCTAGTCCTCGTACTCGCTCCAAATCTTCCAGCCGTTCGAAACGTTATGGGCGGCCTCGGCAATGGGACCCCAAGTAGGCAAAGCACCGACTCGGTATCTTGCACCCGGCGTCCTGCGACTCAACGGCGTCACACCGGGTGCATAGGTTGCGCGCTCCCCTTTGCCGTTTCCCCTCCCTGCCCCATGGCCCGCCAGTTCAACCTCTCGCTCGACCCGGACCGTCCGCCTCAGCCGCGCGGCAACCCAACCGGGCTGGACCCGCAGACGATTCTCGACGGATTGAACCCGATGCAGCAAGAGGCGGCGTCGACGGTCGACGGGCCTGTTTTGATCATCGCCGGGCCGGGCTCGGGCAAGACGCGGACGCTGACGCACCGGGTTGCCTACCTGCTGGCGACGGGGCGGGCCAAGCCGTGGCAGATCCTGGCGCTGACGTTTACCAACAAGGCGGCGCGTGAGATGCGCGAGCGGGCGCTCGAACTCGTCGGACCAGACGCCGGAAAGGGACTGATGATGGGCACGTTCCACTCGACGTTTGCGCGCGTGCTGCGCGTCGAGGGCGAAAAGCTGGGCTACTCGCGCGACTTTTCGATCTACGACAGCGACGACACCGAGCGCGTCGTTCGCAACCTGATGCAGCGGCTGCGCATCGACGCCAAGACGTTCACGCCGCGCGTCGATGAAGAACCTGATCTCGTCGGCCAAGAACGCGATGGTCGGGCCGGACGAGTACGTGCGGATGACGGCGAGTCGCGGCGCAGGAGAACGCGGCCAAGATCTACCCGATCTACGAGAACGCGCTCCGCCAGGCCAACGCGATGGACTTCGACGACCTGCTGCTCAAGCCGCTCGAACTGTTCTGCCAACACGCCGACGTGCGCGAGAAGTACCAGTCCAAGTGGCGCTACCTCCACATCGACGAGTACCAGGACACCAACACGGCGCAGTACCAGCATCGCCAAGACGCTTGCCGAGGCGCACAAAAACATCTGCGTCGTCGGCGACGATGCGCAGAGCATTTATGCATTTCGCGGGTGCCGACATCGGCAACATCCTGTCGTTCCAGAAGGACTATCCCAACGCGCAGACGGTCCGGCTGGAGCAGAACTATCGATCGACGGGCAACATCTTGCAGCTGGCCGACTCGATCATCAAGTGCAACACCAATCAGCTCGACAAGAGCCTGTGGACCGACAAGGAGGCAGGCGACTACGTGATTCTGATGGAGTCGCTGAGCGAAAAGGACGAGGCGCAAAAGGTCGAGCGCACGATCCGCGACTACCAGGTGCGCGGCGGCTATGGCTACCGCGACTTTGCGATTCTCTACCGCACCAACGCGCAGTCTCGCTCGCTCGAAGACCAGCTGCGCAGAGGCGGCATTCCCTACCGCATCGTCGGCGGCGTATCGTTCTACACGCGCAAGGAGATCAAAGACGCCCTCGCCTACCTGCGCCTTCTGGTCAACCCCAACGACGTGGCGAGCCTGCGCCGCGTCATCAACTACCCGACGCGCGGCATCGGCGACAAAACTGTCGGCCAACTCGTCTCGGCGGCCGTCGAGCGCGGGCTGACGCTGTGGCAGACTATGGAGCAGCCCGAAGACGCCGGACTGACGAACCGCGCGGCGACGGCAGTCGACAAGTTTCGGTTCATGATCGACCAGCACACGGTCGCGCTTGGAAAGCAGTCTGCCGACGAAGTCGCACGCGATCTGCTGGCGGCGTGCGGGCTGCTGGGATCGTTCAAGGAAGAGAAGACGCTCGAAGCCCAGGCGCGGTGGGAGAACGTGCAAGAGTTGCTCAACGGCATCGCCGAGCACGTGCAGGCCCGCGAAGATCAGGACCTGGCGACGTTCCTCCAGGACGTGACCCTGCTGACCGACGCCGACAATCAGGAGGACGATCAAAACGTCGTCACGCTGATGACGCTCCATGCGTCGAAAGGGCTCGAGTTTCCGGTCGTGTTCATCACCGGCATGGAAGAAGGGCTGTTTCCGCTCGCCAAAGCGGCTCAAGATCCGAACGACCTGGAGGAAGAGCGGCGCCTGTTCTACGTCGGCGTGACGCGGGCAGAGAGCAACCTGTTCATCAGCCACGCGCGCAGCCGCTTTCGCTACGGACAGCACGAGAGCAGCGTCCGGAGCCGTTTTCTGGACGAGATCGACCCGACCGTCGTGCGCACCGAGGGCGGAACGGCGCCGGACCAGAAAGAAGGCCGGTTCTCGCGGAGCAAGGGCAGCAGTTCGAGCTATCGAGGCGTCGATCCGCACTACTACCGCCAGTCGCTCCGCCCGGACAGCGCGCCCAAGAAGCCGCGCCGCAAAGCCAGCGTCGATACCGAGCAGCGCATCGTGTACGACGAAGACGAAACGCGCATCGTGCCGGGCGTCGAGGTCGAGCACGACCGGTTTGGTCTGGGCAAGGTGCTCGCGCTCGACGGCAACGGTCCGATGGCCAAGGCAACGGTCTTTTTCAACGACTATGGTCAGAAGAAACTCGTCCTCAAGTTCGCCGGACTG
Organism: Rhodothermales bacterium; assembly: GCA_963815505.1. Taxonomy (GTDB): domain Bacteria; phylum Bacteroidota; class Rhodothermia; order Rhodothermales; family BA12; genus CAXBBB01. The sequence goes on along the minus strand of CAWFGU010000007.1, from coordinate 16,637 downwards.
CGCCAGATCGGATGACGGCCGAACCGACGCGGCTGGTCGCCTTCCTGCTCGTCGCGCTGGGCGGAGGCGTCGGGGCTGCGCTGCGGTTCGCCGTCTACCAAGTCGTCGACGCTAGCCGCTTTCCCTGGCCGACGCTCGACGGCCAACCTGATCGGCTGCTTGCTGCATCGGCGCGCTGGCTCCCCTCCTGCTCGAACGCCCCGCCGCGTGGCTGCTTCGTGGCGACCGGACTTCTGGGCGGCTTCACGACCTTCTCCTCCTTCGGTCTGGACGCGCTGAGCCTACTGCAACGCCGGTCGAACGGACGCCGCGCTGGCCTATCTCGGCCTGAGCGTCGGCGGCGGGCTGCTGCTGTGCGCGCTGGGATTCTGGTGCGTCGCTCGGGCCGATGCGGACCGATGACTACCTCTGCCCGTCGCAGCGCGCGTTCCATCTGCCGCGCCTCGCCCCTGGTCAGCCAGCGCAGTTGGATTAGATCGGCGTCCGACGCAGACGGGGAAGCCGACGAGCGCGCGTCCGTAGCGTCGGCGGTCGATGCGGTGGAGCGTCACCAGTCCCGAGCGCCGAACGACGCCTACCGTGCCGTCCGGGCTGAGAAACGCGTCCCGAGCGCCGCTGACCTGCCGCGATGCGCGGCGCAGATCGTCGGCGCCGACTCGGGCGAACAGCGTATCGGGAACGGAGCAGGTCCGTCGTCGAAATCGCGCACCTGGCCCTGCGATGCCAGGTCGATGGCATCGAGGCGAAGCTGGATCTTCCACGTACCGCTCGCGGCGGACGGGAAGCCAGTTGGCAGCGTCGGGCACGTCGAGCCAGCGCGCGGCCGTCGAGGCGTCGAGTTGCGACAGATTGCGAGTGGCAGCCTCGTTCAGATCGTCCGAGTCCGGATCGGCAGAGCCGTCACATCGATGCCGGGGTGGTCGAGCGAGTCGATCGGAGCGACGGCAAGCGCCCGCAGCTGCCACGGGTGAGCGGCGCCCTCGCAGGCTCCTTCGCTGACGTTTCGTATCCCGACGAACCGGGGACTGAGAAAGCGGAGCGTCTGCGTGCGCGTGCCCTCGCAGTACTCGCCGTTGTACACGTCGATGCCGCGCAAGTCGGCCGGGAATGCCGGGCTGCTCGGCATAGAGGAAGCGCTCATTCCACCTGTTGTAGATGCTGCTGCGCTCGCGGACGCGCCACGCGGTCGAGTCCCGCAGCGTCCACGCGCCGTTGCCGCCGACGGCCTGGTAGCGCCCCGAATCGGCCGGAGTGAACAGGACCGTCTGGTAGCGGGCCTCTCCTCCCTTGAAACTTGGCGAACGTCGCGAGCAGCGAGTGAGCAGGCTGCGGCGCTGAGCAGCGCGACGAGGCGAAACGGTCACGCTGCTGAGCGAGAACGCGCCGGGCAGAAGAAGAAGCAGGCAGAAAAACAAACGCATGCGCAGACGAACCACACTGTCGCACGATCTGCTCCACTGGACGAGCGATCAACGCCCGAAGAAGTAGTAAAGGATGAGCCCGACGACCGGCATGAACACGATTGCGGCGATCCACGAGACCTTGCTCGTCGTGTCGCGGCTGCTGCCGAAGATCTCGATGATGGCGACGATGTCGAGGATCAGGACGATCAGGCCGCAGACGCCCGCGAACGGATTCGACGACCAGCTCGAACACGTTGTCGCCGCCGACGCAGCCGGAGAGCAGGAGCAGCGCGCCGAACGACGAGCGTGAGCGGAGCCAGCGGCGGAGAGATCTTCATGTCGGAGACGGAAAAGGTAGAGCGAAGTCGTTCGTATTCGCAAGATGGTCCATCCGGTTGCGCGCAATCGCTCTGAAATCGTAACGCACCCGCGACCGTTCGGAACGCGCTCGGAAGCGGACGTGTTCGAAGCCAAACACCTGTCTTCCATGCGCATCGGCCCGCTCCACCTTCCCGACCGTCCGCTCCTGCTCGCTCCGATGGAGGACGTGTCCGACCCGCCGTTTCGGCTGATCTGCAAGCGGCTGGGCGCGGACCTGCTCTACACCGAGTTCATCTCGTCTGGCGGCCTGATCTACGACGCCGAAACGTCGCACATGAAGCTCGACATCTACGACGAGGAGCGTCCGGTCGGCATCCAGATTTTCGGCGGCGACGTCGACCAGGTGCGCGAGGCTGTTCCGATCGTCGACGCGGCGCGACCGGACCTGATCGACATCAACTTTGGCTGCCCGGTCAAGAAGGTGACCTGTCACGACGGAGGCGCGGGCATCCTGCGCAACCTGCCCAAGATGGAAGAAATTGCCGGAGCCGTCGTCGACGCGACCGATCGGCCCGTCACGGTCAAGACGCGATTGGGTTGGAACGACGAGTCGATACGCATTCTCGAAGTGGCTAGGTTGATGGAAGGCGTCGGCGTCCAGGCGCTCGCGGTTCACGCGCGCACGCGGAGTCAAATGTACACGGGAACGGCACGGTGGGAGTGGCTGCGCCGCATCAAGGACGAGGCCAGGCTGACGATCCCGCTCATCGGCAACGGCGACGCCGACAGTCCCGAGCGTGTGCAGGCCATGTTCGACGAGACAGGTGTCGACGCTGTCATGATTGGACGAGGCGCCATCGGCAACCCGTGGATCTTCCGCGACGCCAAGCACTTTCGCGAAACCGGTGAGATGCTTGCCGCCTCCCCCATGGAGCGAGCGCATGGCCATCGTCGCCGAGCACCTGACGCTCAAGTGTGAGTGGCTGGGTGAGCGCAAAGGCGTACTCGAAATGCGGCGGATGTACGGCGGCTACTTCAAGGGCTTTAGAGGCGCAAGCCGCCTGCGCACGCTGATGATGGACGAGTCGACGCGCGAGGGCGCCCTGAGCGTGCTGCTCAACTTTTCGGAAGACGACTTGCAGCAGGCAGCCCAAGTCCGCGTTCCCCGCGCCATCGCTCGCGCCAAACTTCCCATTCCGACGCGGCGCCAGGAAGCCGTGGGAGCCTGAGATGCTCTCCCGCCGTCTGCGCCAGCGTACCGCTCTTCTAGCGACCGGTTGGTCAGACTCTCGGATGGGCACGGCGTCTCGCCCGCTTGGGCGGCGACTCAGAGGATCAAGCCAGCAGAGCCGTCGCCACGTTGGAGACATCCGTTCGCACAGGGTCGCAGGCGGGCAGACCGGTTTCCCGCTCGGCCTCGGCGATGGCCTGCATTGCGCCGGATTCGCTCAGCTGCGACGTGTTCAGACAGACGCCGACAACGTGCGCGAGGTTCGGTCAGACGGGCGGCCTGCTTCGTAACGGGTGACGCAGTCGGTGAGCGAAGGCTGCGGAAACGCGGGCAGACTCGCCAAATGGGTGCGCGAAGCATCGTGGCACAGCACGAGCATCTGAGCCTGGGCGCCATGGACCAAGCCGAACGTGACACCCGCAAATGCCGGATGGAACAGCGAGCCCTGACCCTCGATCACGTCCCAATGGTCGTCAGCCGCGGCGGGCGTGAGCTGCTCGACGCACCCGGCGATAAAATCGGCCACGACGGCGTCGACGGGGATGCCGCTGCCATCGATCAGAATGCCGGTCTGGCCCGTCGCTCGGAAATCAGCGTCGATGCCGCGCGACCGCAGTTCAGTCGTTATAGCGAGCGTGGCGTACATCTTACCGACTGAGCAGTCCGTGCCGACGGCTAGCAGGCGCCTGCCCGACCGAGGAGCCCCGGTTGCCCGTGCGCAGCCCATCGGGTGGACGGCGCACGTCGATCAGTCGCGCTCCGGTCTGACTGGGCTGCGTCGACCAGTCCTGGGACACTCGACAGCCAGACGTGCATGCCGCTGACGACGTCGAGTCCGGCTTGAGCCGCCTGGATCAGAGTCGCGTGCCAGCTCCGAGGGATGAAGCCGCCGCTGTTGGCGACCCCGATCACCAAGCTCTTGGCTCCCGCGTGGGCGGCTTCGTGAGGCAGCATCTCGGCGCAGCGTCAGATCGGGCACGCAGCCTGGAAGCCGGTGCTTGGCCAGGCACTGCTCGGGGCGCCAGTGCAAAATGCCCCGCGCGGTTTTCGCGTTACGCTCTTCGGGTGCGTCGCCCAGGAAGAGCAGGTAGGGCGTCTGGAGTTCGATCACGAGCGAGATCGGCGTGTGCGTGCGACGGCGTCAGCCTTTTGCAGCCTGTCGGAGCTTGGCGAAGAGCGCCTGAGCCTGTTCGGGCGGAATGCGCAGGAAATCGTTGAGCATGCCAGCCATGAACGGCACCTCGCCGCCGTCGATCACCAGATTCTCGCCGCTGATAAAGGCGCCACCGGGCGAGAGTAGAAACGCCACCAACTCGGCGAGTTCGGCGGGATGACCCGTACGGCCCAGAGGAACGCGCTTGCGGACGTTGTCCTGCATCTCCTTGGGAACAAGACGGCTCCAGGCGCCATCGGTTGGGAATGGTCCGGGCGCAACCGAAACCAGGCGAATACCATAGCTGCCCCCACTCGGCCGCTAGCGACTTGGTCAGCGCCACAATGCCCGCTTTGCTGACGGCTGATGGCACGACGAACGCGCTGCCGGTTTCGGCGTAGGTAGTCGAGATCGACACGACCGCGCCGCCGTTTCCTGCCTCTATCCACCGCTTTCCGGCCTCCTGCGTGCAGTAGAACGTGCCATAGAGGTTGGTCTTTACGATGGCGTCGAAGCCGTTCGGACTGATCGTCTCGGTAGGCGACAGGAAGTTGCCCGCCGCGTTGTTCACCAGAGCCGTGATCGGTCCCTGACTGGCTTCGGCCTGATCGAACATCGTCGCCGATGCTCTCGGGGTCGCGGATGTCGCACGAGAGGCCTTGGGCCGTTCCGCCTGCGTCGCGAATGGCGGACGACGTCTCGTCGAGCGGCTCGGTTCTACGACCACAGACCGTCACCGATGCGCCCAGTGCGCCGCACCGCTCGGCCATCGCCCGGCCCAGGCCGGTCCCTCCTCCCGTCACGAGCACGTGCTGACCGACCAGCGTGTGAGGGGCGAGGACGGCAGAATCATGATTGACATAGCAGTGGGTGTTGAGCGTTCGCCAAGATACCGGCGCGCGGCACGTGCCGCCGTATTTTTCGATTCTGCTCTACAGTCCGAGCGTCCCCTTTCTCAGCCGTGCCGTTGCCCTCCGACCTGATCCTGACCCCGCACCAGAAGGCGGCTCTCAAGAAGCTGATGACGTTCCTGCTGGGCAAGCCAGGCGCGTTCGTACTCACCGGGTCGGCGGGGACCGGCAAGACGACGCTGCTCCGGCAGGCCTGCGAAGCCATCACGGGCCGTGAGCGCGAGTTTCAACTTCTCGCCCCGACCGGGAGAGCGGCGCGCGTACTGACCGAAAAGACCGGCATTTCAGCCAAAACGATCCACAGCCACCTCTACACGCCCGAGCCGCTCAAGGGACGTCCCGGCATCCGGCTCGTGCGCAAGGGATTGTTCGCCGAAACGCCCGACGTGCTGATCGTCGACGAGGCGTCGATGATCTCGGCGCGGCGCAGTACGGGCGACGAGATGTTCGTGGCTCCGGCCGCGCTGCTCGACGACCTGATGGGCGAGGCCGAGCGGACTGGCGCGCACATCGTGTTCGTGGGCGATCCGTGCCAGCTTCCGCCGGTCATGGAAGACGCGTCGGTCGCCCTGAGCCCCGAAGGACTACGCGAGTCCTACCGCGTGCGAACGGGCCACGCGCACCTGAGCGACGTGATGCGGCAAGCCAAAGGCTCGCTCGTGCTCGACGCGGCAACGGTCCTGCGCGACCGCATCGAAGGCGACAACGCCAAGATGCCGCGCCTACCCGACGATCCGCTGGGAGGACGACGCCATCGACGAGTACCTCGACACCGTCCGGGGGCAGAACTACGAACGCGCGACGATGCTGGCGTTCATGAACAAATCCGTCTTCCGCCTCAACCAGAAGATCCGCAGCCGCCTCAAATTGGGTGGCACGCTGGTCGAAGGCGACTTGGTCGTGACCGAGCGCGACGGATACGCCGGGCAGACGCTCGTCCCACGCGCCACGCAGTACATCGTCGAAGCGATCAGCCCAGCCGACGACATGGTCGAGTTGAAGTTCGCCCAAGTCCGCCTGATTTCGCTGGACGACGGATCGACGGTGCGCGCTCACGTGCTGCTCGACGTGCTCCAGGATCCGCGCTGCGCGTCTGGAGCACGAGCGCGAAATGGACCTGTTCATCGAACTCACCAAGCGCAACCCGACGATGGGTCAGAGCCAGGAGCCGCCCGACGATCCCTACGTCGGCGCGCTACGCCTGCGCTACGGACACGCGCTGACGGTTCACAAGGCACAAGGCGGCGAGTGGCCGCACGTGTTCGTCGACACGTTCGTGCCCAACACCGTTCCTAACGACACGCGCCTGCGCTGGACCTATACCGCGCTCACGCGAGCCGCTGACGGTGTGACACTTGTCGGCAGAAACGGCATCGCCTAAACGCAAAAGCGTCTCGCTCAATCGGCACGATCGGACGAGACGTTGGCTATCTGCCGGACTCAGAGGCCGAAGCGCATGCCAATCAGAAAGCGGCTCCGCTGCACATCTTCCGAGACGAGCGGATCGGCGGGAGCATCGAAGTAGGGAATGTTCGCGTCATCGAACTGCGTGTACGAGTAGCCCAGGTCGAGCGTCGCGCGTCTTTCCCAAACCGACGCTGGCGCCGAACGAGCCCGTCGTGCGATCCCGATCGAAGTCGCTTCCTCGACCACGACGTCGAACACGCCGCTGCGCTTGAGCGGATCTTGCTCGAACGCGACACCGGCGCGCAGCGTAACGCGGTCGTAGGTAAACTCACCGCCGACGCGGACGTTATAAACGCGTCCGAAGTCCTGAGAAAGCTCGGTGTTGAGGTCGCTAAATAGGTCGAAGCGTCTCCGTTCACGTCCTCGAAGTGCAACTCGCTCCAGTCGATCGTCTCCACATCGACGCTGACGTAGGCCGGTCCCTGGGCGTAGGCGAAACCGACACCAACGCGCCATGGAGAGACGATGGCGTACTCGAACTCGCGCGAGAAGCGGTCGTCGTCCAGTGTCGAGAACGAGAAGGCTTTCGCCACTATCGAACTCCGTTTCGATACGGGTGAAGAAGTCCTCGTTGACAGTCAGATAGGTCGGCGTCTCGGCGGAGAAACCGAGGCGGACGGGAAGACCTTCGGGCTGGATCGACACGCCGAGCCTTCCGCTGACGCCCAGCAGATCGGACGTGACGCTCTGGTCGTACCGCGTCGACGCGAACCCGACCCGGTCCAACCCGTCGATAGTGACGACGTAGTCATCGAACACCCGGACGGTCGTCGACATCCGTCCTCTTCGAAGCGCCGTTCGGCCTCATAGCTACCAACAGCAAGGTTAACCCCTACTCCCACCATGACACCCGGCGCAGCCTCGACGGCGCCACCAAACGAGAGATCGTGCATAGCGCCGCGCTCGCGCCCTTCGCTCTGCTGCCGGACCGCTAGCCCGTCGGCCGCTGCCTGGCGGAGGAAGAACCCTTGATCGTCTTCGAACAGGTTGACCAAACCGCCGAAGTAGGCCGCAAAGATCGGGTCGGCGTTGTCGCTGCTCACAAACGGGCGTCCCTGCTCATCAAAGTCGTCCACGGTGAGCGGCACGAACGGCGACCCCTCGGACGCAAACAAGAATTGATAGCCGATCGTCGACTGGTCGGTCGTGCCGCTGAAGGCGAGCGTGCGGTCGAACGAAGCGGTCTGGTTGTAGGCGGCGGCGAAGACCGAGCTCCTCGAACCGTCGGCGCTCGCGAGACGAATCCCGCATTTCCTACCGAACCGTGCCTGCGGTCTCCGTGAACGACGAGGCGCCATCGCCGACGAAGTACGTCGCATCGTCGTTGTCGAGCCAATGGCGAGCGTGCCGGTCGCCTCGGACGTGCGGTAGTATCCCAGTCCGGCTGGGTTGGTCTGCAATGCCGAAATGTCGTCGATGCCCGCCGTCCCGACGCCCGCGAGACCGATGGCGCGCGCGCCCGTCCCGATGTCACGCTGAGAATAACGAAAGGCGTCTGTAACGGATTGGGCGTGAAGCATGCCGGGCATCGCGATGAACAATGCAGCCGAGAGCAGGAAGCGAATCATGGCAGGAGATAAAGAGGAAGGTGGCGCAAAACACGCCTGACCTCGCCCAAAGCGAGTAGAAAAGAAAGGCGAAACCTACCTAGCTGACAGTTTCGCAAACCTAGCAGCCGATCAGCCGCCGCGTCCGCCGCGCGAGGTCGAACGGCCTGACGACTTCGCGCGACGACCCACCACTGCGGGCGGGCGTGCTGCGCGACGATCCACCCGCGCGAAGGCGTGCTGCGCGTCGCCGGAGCGCTGCGAGTGGGTCGCCGTCGTCGATCCTCTGCTGGTGCGAGCCGGCGGCCGACGAGCCCCGACTGCTGCGAGGCGTCGACCGGGTCGAGCTTCCGCGCGTCGAGCGCCGGTCGCAGGCGTGCTGCGCGGCGCGGACGAGTGGACGATCCCGACTGCTGCGAGGTGTGCTGCGCGTGGAGGGAGTCGACGTTCCGCGGCGGGTGCGCGTCTAGTCGTGCCGCGCGACGAGGAGCGAGTCGTGGAGCGCCGCGTGCCGTCTCCCCGGCGCTCGGCGGGGCCGTCCGAGTGGCGCCGCCGGTCAACGCGCGTGCGTGGTGCCTTTGGCCGCACGCCCCGCGAGGTGCGGACCGTCGTCAGCGTGTGCTCGATCCCTGTCAACGTGCGACCCGTTGTGGGGCGGCGAGGAGCACGAGCGTCTGCGGAGTAGCCGCGCCCGGTCGTCGCGCCGCGGGGTCCATAGTTCCGGCCGGTTGTGCGCTGCGTAAGGAAAGTCGTAGAGTAATCCGCCCGAACCAAAGTCGTAGAAGCAGTCGAACCCTCGGTAAGTGATTGCGGAAGCCGAACGGCGTATAGGCGTAGAACGGCGAATATCCAAGATCGGCGAAACCGAACCCTCCCCATCCATGCCATAGCCGAAGCCGAACGAGTGGGAGAATCCATGCCCGAAACCGAACCCGATCGACCAGCAGTCGAAGTAGCAGCCCCACGTGTTCGCGCCATAGAAGAACGGATCGTCGTAGTAGCGTCCGAAGTGGCGCGCATAGCGGTAGCGTCCGTCCGAGAATCCGTCCTGGTAGCCCTCGCGGTAGTCCCCTTCGTCGGCATAGTACGCACCTCGTGTAACCTCGTCCTCGTACACGATGCGTCCATCAGACGGCTCGGCGTAGACGCGCTCGGTCACGATGCGCTCGACCGGGATCGGGCGTTCGGGTGCGTCGACGGTGGCGAGTTGCGTGTAGCAGCCCGTCAGCGGCAGAGCGCAGAGCAGAGCGAGAAACGGTAAAGCACGAGACATAGCGGCGAAGAAGATGTGGAGGGCGCAGGCGAGGGCCTGCGGTATCTTTCTGATACGGCCGGTCACGAATCAGGCTCCCATACGTCAAAGATCGCGCCTTCGCCACATGCCCCTCTGCGCGACGCGCTCGCCGCGTCGCTGCTCCCCTCCGACCTGTCTCTTCTACTGCACACCTATCGTCTACAATGGCCGACGCCATCACGCCCCGCTCCCACGACTACGCCAAGTGGTACCTCGACGTCATCAAGGCCGCCCAACTGGCCGACTACGCGCCGGTCCGCGGCTGCATGATCATCCGTCCGACGGGCTACGCGCTGTGGGAAAACATGCAGCGCGCGCTGGACGACATGTTCAAGGAGACGGGCCACGAAAACGCCTACTTCCCGCTCTTCATCCCGCAGAGCTTTCTGGCCAAAGAAGCCGAGCACGTCGACGGGTTCGCCAAAGAGTGCGCCGTCGTCACGCACAGCCGCTTGAAGATCGACGACGAGGGCGGGCTGATCGCCGATCCCGACTCGCAGCTGGAGGAAAACCTGATCGTCCGGCCGACGAGCGAGACGGTGATCTGGAACACGTATCGCGACTGGATCCAGAGTCACCGCGACCTGCCGATCAAGATCAACCAGTGGGCCAACGTGGTGCGTTGGGAGATGCGGACGCGGCTGTTTTTGCGGACGATGGAGTTCTTGTGGCAGGAAGGCCACACGGCTCACGCGACCGAAGCCGAAGCGCGCGACGAGACCAGTCAGATGCTCGACGTGTACGCCACGTTCGCCGAAGAGTGGATGGCGATGCCGGTCGTCAAGGGCGTCAAAACGGCGTCAGAGCGGTTCGCCGGAGCCGTCGACACGCTCTGCATCGAAGCGCTGATGCAGGACGGCAAGGCGCTTCAGGCCGGAACGAGCCACTTTCTGGGACAAAACTTCGCGCGCGCGTTCGACGTGACGTTCCAGAACGCCGACAACGAGTTGCAGCACGTCTGGGCGACTTCGTGGGGCGTCTCGACGCGGCTCATCGGCGCGCTCCTGATGACGCACTCGGACGACGAAGGGCTGGTGCTGCCTCCCCGCTCGCGCCGACGCAGTGCGTCATCGTCCCGATCACGCGCAAGAACGGCGACAACGAAGCCGTCATGCAGACGGCGCGCTCGATGATGGGCAAGCTCAAAGCCGCCGGCGTCCGCGTCAAGATCGACGACCGCGATCGCGTGCGTCCCGGCTTCAAGTTTCACGAGCACGAGGTCAAAGGCATCCCTGTCCGCCTCGCCATCGGACCGCGCGACGTCGAGAACGGAACCGTCGAGATCGCGCGGCGCGACGAGAAGACCAAAGAGAACATCAGCCGCGACGGACTGGCCGAGCACGTCGTCAAGCTGCTCGCCGACGATCCAGCAGAACCTGTTCGACCGCGCGCTCGCCTTTCGGTCCGAGCACACGACCGACGTAGACGACTACGACGAGTTCAAGCGCATTCTAGACGAGAAAGGCGGTTTCGTGCGCGCCCACTGGGACGGGACCGACGAGACCGAAGCGCGCATCAAGGCCGAGACCAAAGCGACCATCCGCTGCATTCCGCTCGACGCCAAAGAGACCGCGGGCGTCGACATGCTGACAGGTAAGCCGTCGAGCCGCCGGGTGCTGTTCGCGCGGGCCTACTGATCGGCGAGCGACGCGTGCCGAGCGGACGCCGTTTGCACTTTGCCCACCTCTTTATCCAAGCCGATGCGCCTCTCACTCCTCGCTCTTCTCCTGCTTACCGGCTGCGCTTCGAGCGGCGGACTCGAACGCGCCGAACGCGCCGAGCGTCCGTCAGCTTATCCCAACCACTCGGCGGCGCAGGTGCTGGCCGCGATGCAGACGCCCGCCATCGGCAGCGTCAGCGGGCGCGGCGATGTCGTGCTGCGTTCGCCCAAGCAAAACGGTTCGTTCGGCGTGCGCGTGCTGACCCAGCGCGGCGGGTCGACGCTGGCGAGCGTTCGGGCGTTCGGATTCGAGGGCGCGCGCGTGCTGGTGCGGCCGGACAGCTTCTTCGCCATCAACAAACTCGAGAACGAGCGTCCAACTGGGCAGCCTTCGAAGAGGCGGCGGGCGCGCTCCCTTTTCCCATCGGTCCCGACGGCGCGTTCGAGGCGCTGACCGGCTTGGTCCGCCTCGACCCGCCGTCGCGTGGCAAATCAGCCCGACGAGCGACGCGCAGTACCTGCTGCGCAGTCCGGACGGCAAGCGCGCGTTCACCGTCGATCCGGCGCGGTGGCGGGTGACGCGGTTCGTGGCCTACGACGCGTCCGGGGCGCTGGCGGCGGAGCAGGTGTTCGAGCGCGTTCGTCGACGTGGACGGCTACGTGCTGCCCTCGCGCATCACGCTGCGGCAGCCGTCGTCCGATACCGAAGCGCGGTTCGCCTACTCCGACCTGTCGATCAACCCGACCGACGCGCCACCCGCCCGGCTCGACATCGGCGGACTGCGCGTCGAGCGGTAACTTGACGTGACCATGCGCGCCGCCTTCTTCCTCTCCTTCTGCTCGCTGCTCCCCTCGCCGCGCAGTCGACGGCGCAGCTGGACGCGCTTCGAGCGCAGATCGCCGAGGACGAGCGGCGACTGGCCCAGACGCGCGAGGCCGAGACGACGACGATGAGCATGCTCCGCGACTTGGAGCGGTCGATCACCACGCGCGAGGCGCTAGTCACGACGCAGGTGCAGCGCATGCGCCAGTTGCAGGACCGTAGGCAGACGCTGGCCCGTCGCTCTGCAACCTACCAGAGCGAGGCCGACGAACTGCGCGAGCAGTATCAGCAGCGCGCGATCCATGCCTACAAACGCGGCCGGCTCAACGACCTGGCGCTGATCCTGTCGGCCGGATCGGTCAACGAGATGGTGCGGCGCGTCGTCTACCTGCGGCACTTCGCCGATCAGCGGCGGCGCAAGCTGTCGTCCATCGAGGGCGCGAGCGTGGCGGCGCAGCGCCAGCGGCGCGAGATCAGCACGTCCGTCGCCGAAGCCGAGCGGCTCTTGGTCGAAGCGCAGCAGCAGCAGTCGGACCTGCGGCGGTTACAGGGCGAGCGGCGCAGCGTCGTGCGCGAGTTGCAGAGCGAGCGGTCGACGATCGAGCGGCAGTTGCAGGCGCGGCGCGACGAGGTGGCGCGGATCGAGCGGCAGATCCGAGCGGCGATTGCGGCCGAGCGAGTCGAGCGCGAGCAGGCGCCCGCAGCCGAAGCCGTCGTCGCCGAGGCCGAAGTGGTGCGACTGAGCGGGTCGTTTTCGAGCAACCGAGGCAAATTGCCGTGGCCCGTCCGCGGAGTCGTGACCGAGTCGTACGGCGAGCACACCAACGCGGCGACGGGCACCAAAACGCCTCAGCCGGGCCTGTTCATCGCCTCGTCGGCGGGCGATCCGGTGCGCGTCGTGTTCGAGGGCACGGTCCGCCGCGTCGACGCGATGCCGCAGTTCGGAACCGTCGTCTACGTCTCGCACGGCGACTATTGGACGGTCTACGCCAACTTCTCGAGCGTCACCGTCAGCGTCGGCGATCAGGTGCCGGCGGGCCAGACGATCGGACGTGCCGGAACCGAACGGCAGCCGCTCGGACCCGGCCTGTTCTTCGGCGTGTTCGACAACGGACAAGACGTCGACCCCGCCCGCTGGCTCCCGCGCTGACGCCCGCCCACTCCCCCTCGCCATGCCTCGCCCCCTGATTTCGGAAACCGTCGTCCGCGCCGCCCTCGAGCGAGGTGCTGCGACCGTCGAGGCGCTCCGCGACGCGCTCGATCACCGCCCTGGCCCGCGATCTGGCCAAGAGAACGGCATCACGTTCGTCGCTCCCCGTCCGACCCCAACCTGAGCAGTGCCGTCGCCACCGTCGCAGGCGCCACGCGTCATCGCGCTGGGCTGCGACCACGGCGGCTTCGCGCTCAAAGCCGACGTGCGCGCGTGGTGCGAGAAGGCCGGGTTCGCCGTCCTCGACCTGGGCACGGACGCCGCCAAACCGAGCGTCGACTATCCCGATTTCGCCTACGCCGTCGCTCGTGCCGTGTCGTCCGGTAAAGCGCGCATGGGCATCGCCATCGACGGCGTCGGCGTAGGATCGGCGATGGCGGCGAACAAGGTGCCGGGCATTCGCGCCGCGCCGTGCTGGAGCGTGTTTTCGGCCTTCAACGCGCGCGCGCACAACGACGCCAACGTGCTCACGCTCGGAAGCCGCGTGCTGGGCGTCGAAACGGCGCGGACGGTCGTCGAGACGTTTCTCGCCACCGACTTCGAAGGCGGACGCCACGCCACGCGCGTCGACAAGATCGGCGACATCGAAGCGCACTTCGCCCGCAACTGATAGCCTCGCTGCGCCTTCGACCGTCAGCGACGCGCGAATCTTCGCTGCACTCTCTTTAATCCCGCTTTGGCTGGCCGCTGCGTAGCAGCAGCCTACCGTGTAAGTATCCACGACTACTCGCCAACGAGGTGTGCGCACGGTCATGAGCGAGTTTCGCAGACCCTGATTCTCAGGCAGTGGCCGCTGCACGATGCTGTGCTCGGCGCGATCACGATCAACCTCTAAGCGCAGTCATGTAATCTCAACCTCGCCGTGTTCTTCGAGCGTCACGAGAACGCCCGCCCCGCGCAGATCGAGTTGGAGGGCGTGACTGCGTTCTCAGCTACGCAGCAATTTCCGTGAGGGCGCTCTTTCCTGCCATCAACCAACGCTGGAAGGAAGCTTCGCGAATACATTTTCGAGTTGCAAATGGAGACAGCTCCGAGTCAAAGCTGAGTCTGCGACGCTCTCGGAACACCACGCGGGGTAACCCATGGTGCGGGCGACGCGAAGACGAGCGGCTGCGCGCTGATCGAATTCTGCACTTGCATTTGCCTACTCGCACGTTGTCGCTCTTCGCGCAACCGAACTCTGTCTATCACCGCTCCCAATCCGGAGCGAAGTCGGGGTTGGCGAGGCGCATCTCACGGTCCAACGCGTCGATGCGAACCGTCTCTTGGGCCGTGAGCGACAGGCCAAGGGCGCCAAAGTTGTCCTCGCGGTGAGCAGCCGATGTCGAGCGCGGAATGGCGACGACGCCGTCTTGGGCAATCAGCCACGCGAGCACGATTTGGCCAACCGAGGCGCCGCGCGAACGGGCGATGTCTACCAACTCGGCCTCGCCAAATACGCGGCCTTGCGCGAGTGGGCTGTAGGCTGTCAGCAGGCTGCCGCTAGCCTGGAGCGTCTGGAGCAACGCAGTCTGGCTTAGCAGCGGGTGGTACTCGACCTGGTTGGTCAGCAGCGGCGCGAGCGTGGCGGCGTGGGCAAACTGCGACGGCGTGAAGTTGCTGACGCCGATGCTGCGCGTCGCGCCCTCCTCCTTGAGCCGCATCATCGCGCCCAGTGTGTCCTCAACCGGCATGTCGCGCGAGGGCCAGTGGATCAGCAGCAGATCGACGTGATCAGTCTGGAGTTTTCTCAAGCTCTCGCGCGTTGAAGCGGCGACGTCGTCCGGGTGCAACTGGTCGATCCACACCTTGGTCGTCAGGAAGAAGTCGCTTCGCGAAACGCCGGACGCTTTCCATCCTTCGCCGACCTGGGCCTCGTTCTGGTAGATCTGCGCCGTGTCGATGTGGCGGTAGCCGACCGAAAGCGCGTGCCGCACGCCTTCGCGCGCCTCGTCGCCGGTGAGTTTCCAGGTGCCTAGTCCCAGAGCGGGAATGGCGGTGTCGTGGGCTGTCTTGGTCATGGCGCGTCGCGTCGGGTGAGCGGCTTGCAACTGTTCGGCCCGCGCGTTCGGTCCACCCGGTTTAGGCTCGCTGAGCCGCGCACGCCCACCACTCCTCTTCGCTCGCCTCTCGCACGACGGATAGTCCGCGCTCGGAAAGGGCATCCCTTACGATGGGCCTCGGCAGACAGGATTCCAGCGAGCATCAGCGTTCCACTGGGCGCGAGCCGGGCGTCCAACTCGTTCAGCATCGGTAGGATAATGTGGCGCTGGATGTTGGCGATCACCACGTCGAATCCCTTCTCCGGCACCACGCCGATGTCGCCGATGCGGACTTCGAAGCGGTCGGCGCAGTCGTTGAGAGCAGCGTTCTCGGGTGCGTTGTCGGCCGCCCACGGGTCGATGTCGAAGCCGATGGCCGACGTCGACCCCAGAGCGAGTGCGGCGATGGCGAGGATCCCCGTTCCCGTTCCGGCACTCGAGCACGCGCGGCGCACCGGGTCCGGCGAAGTCGGCCAGGAAGCTCAGCATCAGGCGCGTCGACGCGTGGTGGCCCGTGCCGAAGCTCATCTTGGGGTCGATGCGCAGCACGATGGTCTGGCCGGTCGGCGGCGGCTCGGGCGTCCACGTCGGCTGAATGCGGAACGGAGGCACGTCGATGGGCTGGATGCTGGCCTCGAACGCCGCGTTCCAGTTCTGCGGCGCGAGCCGGGCGCACCTCGAACGAGGCACCGACGTGCGCGGCGAGCCAGGCGGCGTCATCGGGTCGTCCACGCGCCAGCCGGAAAGTAGGCGACGAGCGCGTCGTCCTCCTGCACAAATCCTTGAGCGCCGCGCTCGTCCAGCAGGGCGACCAGCAGATCGTGGCGGGCGAAGGGGACGGAGATGCGCAGCTCGAGCGTGTCGGCGTCGGTCGGCGGGAGCATCAGCGGACGAGCGGGATAGATCGCCAGCCCATACGCGCCGGGCTGGCTCGGCGCTCCATCGCTGCCCCAGTCGCCGAACGCGCGGTTGGCGTCCGTCACGACGCGCAGCGTGTAGGTGCCCGGCGCCGAGCGTCATCACGCTGCGGCCCCACGCATAGTCGTCGTTGCGCGCGTCCGGCTCGGGATCGACGCGCTCGGCGCTCCACACCTCGCGCGCCGTCGCCGACGTGCGTCAGCGTGGCGGTGTCGTACCAGCGGCCGTCCGAATCGGCCTCGAGCAGGGCTTCGACCGACACCTCGGTTTCGCGGTCGATTTGAAGGATAGCGGTCTGGTCGCGGTCGCTTCGACCTTCGAGGACAGACGCCAGCGGCGTGCGCCGGACCGGAGCGGCGACGGCCTCGGACGTGATCGCCGCCGAGTCGAACGGTGCGAACAACGTAGGCGCCCCAGCGCTCGGGATTCTCGGGCGCATCATCGCCCGAGGAAGTTGTCGGCGAACGAGCGCGAGTCATCGCTGCGCCATACCAGTTCGTAGCGGCCCGCCTTGAGGCGCAGAACATCCTTCGGCGACGCGCAGGCTCGACGTGCCACCCGCCGGGCGGCTGTCGCTGCGGTTCATCTCCCAGAGGGTGCGTCCGGCATCCACGTCGCGGATCCACGCGTGGTCGAAGCGCCGCGAGTCGCTGCGCACCTCGCCCATCGCGTACACAG
>CAWFGU010000006.1:0-84721 GCA_963815505.1 Rhodothermales bacterium | reverse complement strand
TACCGCTTATCGTCGCCGAGTATGCGATGGGGCGGGCGGGGCGCAAGGGCGTGCCGGGAACGTTCGGGCAGATCGCCGGGCCCAAGTTCGGCTGGATGGGCGCGTTCGTGGCGTTCGTGGCGACGGCGATCATGTTCTACTACTCGGTCGTCGCGGGCTGGTGCTTCTTCTACCTGGGCGAGACAGTCTTCAACCCGCTTCCGTTCTCGACCGAAACCGCGTTTGGCGTGTGGAACGGCTTCCAGGGCAGTCTGTGGCCGCTGGTCCTGCACGGACTGGCGATGCTGCTGGGCGGACTGGCTGTTGCGCGCGGCATCAAGGGGATCGAGAAGGTCAACAAGATCCTGATTCCGACGCTGCTGGGCATCGTGATCCTGTGCGTCGTCAACGCGCTGCGGCTGCCGGGCGCGATAGAAGGCGTCGCCTACCTGTTCACGCCGGACTGGTCGACGTTGGGGAACGCCAGCCTGTGGCTCGAAGCGCTGACGCAGAACGCTTGGGACACCGGTGCGGGTTGGGGCCTGATCCTGACGTATGCGGCCTATATGGGTGCCAAGGACACCGTCGTCCGCAATGCGTTCATTACCGGCGTCGGCAACAACATCGTCTCGCTGCTGGCGGCGACGATGATCTTCGCGACCGTCTTCTCGCTGCTCGGCGCGCAGATGTCGCAGGCCGAAGTGCTGGGCGTGATGCAAGACAGCGGTCCTGCATCGACCGGGCTGACGTTTATCTGGATGCCCCAGTTGTTCGGGCAGATGGCGGGCGGGAAGGTGTTCGCGATTCTGTTCTTCCTGGCGCTTTCGTTCGCCGCTATCTCGTCGCTGCTCTCGATGATCGAACTGGCGACGCGCGTATTGGTCGACGCTGGGTTGGCGCGGACCAAGGCCGTCGCCATCGTCGGAGGGGTGGGGTTCCTGCTGGGCGTGCCGTCGGCGTTGAGTGCTGACATTTTGGGCAACCAGGACTTCGTGTGGGGCGTCGGGTTGATGATCTCGGGCGCGTTCGTCTCGTTCGCGATCCTCAGGTTTGGCGTCGCCAAATTCCGCAAAACGCACGTCAACACGCCGGGCGACTGGCGTCCGGGCCGCGTCTGGGACGTGCTGATCGGCGCCGCCGTGCCGCTCCAAGCCGTCGTGCTGCTGATCTGGTGGATGTGGCAGGCCGCGACGGCGTACTCGACCAATTGGTGGGACCCGCTCGAACCGTACAGTCTGATGACGTGCGTCGTGCAGTGGACGGTCGTGTTGGCCGTGCTCATCGCCTCGAACCGCTGGCTGATGCGCCGCACCCTGCCGGACCTTGCGCGCGACGTGTGACCTGACGCCGTCGCCTTGCGCCCATCGCCGCTTCCCGTACCGCCGTTATATATAACGGCGCTTCGTCACCCAACCGCCACCACGCCAGCCCCACCGCCCACGCCTCCAACTGTCATCGCGAGGTCGTAGGCCGTGGCGACCTGACGGTTGGCTCACCCTCTGGGCGACTCGCGGAGTCGCCCCTACACCTTAACCCCGATGCGATTTCTGCTCCTGCTGCTGTTTGCCCTCCCGGTTGCGGCGCAGCCCTACGCCGTTCCCGATACGCTGTCGGTCCCGCCGGGGACGCCGTACGAACTGCTGATCCGCCCCGAACGGACGGGCTGGTACGAGACCTCGCGCTACGACGACGTGACGGCGTTCCTCGACGTGCTCGTGCCGATGGACGCGCGCATGCACCGCTCATTCTACGGCTACTCGGGTGAGGGGCGTCAGCTTCCACTCGTCGTCTGGGGCGATGTGGCGGATGCGTCGCCCGCATCTGTCAGGGCGTCGGGCAAGGTGCGCGTGTGGGTACAGGCGAACATTCATGCGGGCGAGGTCTGCGGCAAAGAGGCTGTCCTGAGGCTGCTGCGCGAATTGGCGATGGGCGAGCACGCAAGCTGGGCCGACGAAGTCGTACTCCTGTTCGCGCCGATCCACAACGCCGACGGCAACGAGCGTGTCCGGCTCGACAACCGGCCCGGACAGCTCGGACCGCTCGGCGGCATGGGGCAGCGTCCCAACGCCGACGGTCTCGACCTCAACCGCGACCAGGTCAAACTCGCCTCGTCCGAAGCGCGCGCGTTTGTCCGGGCGCTCCAAGACTTCGAGCCGCACGTCGTAATGGACCTGCACACGACCAATGGCTCATTCCACGGCTACCACCTCACCTACGCGCCCGGCCTCCATCCCGGATCGCCCGCCTCTGTTACCGACCTCCTGCGCAATCGCTTGCTGCCCGACGTGACTGCGTCGCTCCAGTCCGACGATGACCTGCTCGCCTACCATTACGGCAACTTCAACGGCTTCCGGCGCCTGCCCAATCAAGGCGATCCGGTCTGGAATACGTTCGACTGGCGTCCACGCTTCGCCACCAACTATGCCGGACTGCGCGGTCACCTCGCCATTCTGAGCGAGGCCTACAGCTACCTCAGCTTTGCCCACCGCGTCTACGCGACCGAGCGTTTCGTCGAACACGTCATTGACTGGACCGCCGCCCATCCCGCCGACGTGCGCGCCGCATTCGAGGCAGGCCGCGAGATGCCCGGACAGGTCGCCCTCAACGCCAGACTCGGCGAAGGACAAACGCGCCCGATCCTCGTCGGAAGCGTCGACACCCTCCGCCATCCGTCGACCGGCGACACTGTCTTTCTGCCGCCGCGACGACGTCACCCCGACGCCGATGCGCGACCTCACTGCTTTCGAGCCGCTCGACCAGGTTGCCCCTCCCTCCGCTTACCTCGTCGCCGATACGCTGACCGACGTGATCGAACGCATTCAGGCGCACGGGCTGACCGCTGAGCCGTTCGCAGGTGCCTGTGACCGCGCGACGGCACAGGGTTTTGACGTGTCGACGCTCGATGTGTCCGAGCGAGCGTTTCAGGGCGTCCGCGAAGTGCGCGTCGACGGAGCTGCGCTGGCCGCTGCAGATTCCCGCATCCGGCTACCGCATCGTGCGGATCCGCGACGGCGCCGAGGCGCGACTGGCTGCCCTACTGCTCGAACCGCTCTCCGCCGATGGGCTGCTCAACTGGGGACTGATCTCCATCCGAGAAGGGCAGCGCTTTCCTGTTCTGCGGCTGGACGATGCGGCCTGCCGATAGCGGAAAATCGACCGGCCAACTTTTTCTGTGTTGGTGTGACCGTTTCTCTCCTGAAATCTCGCTATAGATAATGAGCGCGACTGTGGTGGCGTGCTTCGGCTTCGACGCCCTGCCCTGATTCATCAGAGCGGGGCGTCGTGTCGTTCGAGGCAGGCGGAAACTGAGCCTCTCGCCTCGGGTTCGACCGACATGCGCTACCCTTTGCTGCTCCTACTGCTCGTCCTCACCGCCTGCGGAACCCCCGATGAGGCGCTGTCGCCCGACGAGCTGCTCGTCGAAGCTGATGCCCGGACGATTCTCACTGCCATCGAAGCCAACCCCGCCGACTTCAAAGTCGTCAACTTCTGGGCGACGTGGTGCGGGCCGTGTGTCAAAGAGTTTCCCGACTTGATGGCCGTCGATTCGCTAATGGCCGACCAGGGCGTCGACGTGATTTTCGTCTCGGCCGATTTTCCCGAAGAGCGCCCGGCGATCTTGGAGTTCTTGCAGCGGCAGGGTGTCCGCGAGCAGACGTTTCTCAAGGACGAAGCCGACGACCCCTTCATCTCCTCGTTCAGCGACGACTGGACGGGCAGCCTCCCGGCTACTATCGTCTACAATGCCGACGACGAAGTCATCGCGTTCTGGGAAGGTTCGACCACGCGTGAGGCACTGATCGAAATGCTCGACACGTTTATTGCTGGACACGCTACCTCGAACGACTCTTGACTCCGATGCGCACGCTACTCCTACTACTCGCCGCCCTTTGCCTCGCGCCTGCCGCCTCCGCCCAGCTCGCCCTCGGAGGCGCGCTCCCGATGGCCGATACAGCGCTCCCCAGAGCGATGGGTGGCACGGCTAGCCTCGCCAGCCTCGCCGGACCGAGCGGGACGGTCGTCGTCTTCTGGGCCAACCAGTGTCCGTGGGTCGATCGGTACGAAGAGCGCCTGTTCTCGCTCGCCAACCGGTACAGCGGCGACGGCTACAACTTCGTGCTCGTCAACTCCTTCGGCGCCGGTGTCGACGCCGAGGCGCCCGAGCGCAGCGCGGCCCGCTATTCGAACAAGGGATACACGCTGCCTTACCTGCTCGACGGTGATGGCGCGCTCGCGACTGCGATGGGCGCTTCGCGCGCGCCACAAGTCTACGTGTTCGATGCTGGCCGCAAGCTCGTCTACGTCGGCAGCGTAGATGACAACCCGACCAACGCCGACGCCGCATCGCGCCGTTACCTGCAAGAGTCTATCGACGCCGGAATGGCGGGCGGACGCCCCGAAACTGCCCAGACCGAGTCTCTCGGCTGCCTCATCAAGCGGTGAGCCGACCGACACCGTCCGTCCTACGTAAGCGGGCAGCCTCGTGGCTCCCCGACGACGAAGCCCGCACGCCTCGCCGCGATGAGGCCCTCGAACGCGCACTCGAATCCGACGGCGCTCCGCCCGAAGGCACGCTGACGTTCGCGCTCAACTCATGGATGCTCGCCCTCGCCGATGCGGACGCCGCCGTGCTCGAAGTCGAAGTCGCCGCCGACACGTCCGAACTTAGAGTCGCCACTGACGACTCGTGCGCACCGCTCGCCGCCTTTGGAATCGTCGTCGGAGCGCGCCTAGCGGGACGTCCCGTCGTCGTGTTCACGTCGCCCTCGGATGCTGCGCTTCTGGGGGCATTCTGGTCGTTCGACAAAGGGGTGCGCATTGCAGCGCCCAACGAAGTTCCGACCGCCAACGCGCTACTCGTTGCACCGCACCCGGATACATGCGCCGCCGCACTCCTCGACGGGCGCGAGACAGAGGACGATTACGAAGCGCTCGCCCAAGACGTGCTTGCGCTGGGAGGGAGAGGGGAGCGATCGGTCAGACTAATCGTCGCGCCGCCTGACGTGACGCCTGACGCCTTCCTCGCCGCCTGCGCCGATCTGCGCGCGCTGCTTCCCGCCGAGTCGGCCTCGACGGCGCGGCTGCGCATGACGGCGGCATTCGTCGAGAAGAGCGGCACGCCTTGCGCCTACCTCGACGACTACTCGCTCCTGGTCACGCGCGGCGATCCCGACGTGCTACCGCCCGGCCAAGTGCGATGGGTCGTGCTCGGCACACCCGATGTGGCCGACTTGCTCTCACGCGTCACGATATCGGTAGTCACTCGCCGAACCGAATCGAAGCGCTACACCGATCTAAACCCGCTTCCGCTAGGATCGGCGCTGCTGCCACGCGGAGCCGATCTCATCGGCGGATACATCAGGCGTGGGCGTTGAGGACTGCCTCGGCGGCCGGAAGAATGGCGGCCCAGTCGGCGTGGCTCTCTTTGGAGAGCGTGACGAAAGGCGGCATGGCTAGTACGCTCGTTACGCCTTTGATGTCGAAGAGCGCGCTCGCCAGTTCAGACGTTTGCGCTTCGGCGAGCGAGTTGGCCGCGATCATTCCGTCGATGTCGAACAGGGAGCCGTCGTCTCGGGTGAGTTTGAGGCTGTTGGGGTTGGGCGTCGGCGCAGTTCTGTAACGGGGCATAGTCGGTCGGCGGGGTGTAAAAAAAGGGTAGAGGAAGGGCAGTCTTGCGATCCCGATGGGGCGAGTGGGCGTGGCGCGGACTAGTTTCTAGGCAATGCTCCCCATCGATATGCCTGCTTCTACGTCCGACCCCGAGCCGCGTGCCCGGACGCCGCTTTCCAGCACCCCGCCGCCCATCGCGCCGACCGGCCCGGTACCTCGCGTCCAGCCCGACCGGGGGCGCCTACCTGCCGTCGATTCCACGCGTCTACTTCCGGCCTCGGGCACGCCTGCGGACCGGATGAAGCTGCACGTGCAAGGGGCGATCGACGACACCAAGGACTGGGTCGATCTGCGCATCAAGCTCGCCATGATCGAGGTCGAGGAGCGGGCCAAGCAGAAGCTGAACCCGATCATCGCGAGTATCACCAAGAAGGTGCAGGAGGTGCTGCGGCCGATTCTCATCACTGTCGCTGGAGCCGCCGTCATGGGCATCGGCGCACTGTTCGGCCTGGTCGCGCTTGCCTTATTTATCGGCATGGCGCTCGGCCACCCGGCTTGGGGCTTCCTGATCGTCACCATTCTGGTAATGATCGCCGGAGCCGCCGTGTTCTTCTACGGACGCAAGCAGATGCAGAAAATGGAAGATCAGAAAGACGTTCCGCCGCCGCCCGACAAAGACACGCCCGACCCCGCAGGCCGCGTTACCGTCGAGGCGATGCCCTCCCCAGACTCCGACGACCGCTCATGACCGACGAACTCGCACCCGCCAACCAGCCCTCGCCGCTCGTCCCCGACGCGCCGCTCAAACCGGACGATGCGTACGACGCCAAGCCGACCAAAGAGATGCTGCAAGCCGCACTTGCGGCCCGGGAGGATTCGCTGTCTCGACGCGTCGACGGAATCAAATCCGAAGCCAACGCGCTGCCCGCGGTCATTCGCTCGAACATCTATTCGAACCCGATCGTCAGCGTTGGCGGCTCGTTGCTGGCCGGAGCGATCACCGGGCTGCTGCTCGGCGGCATCGGCAAAGGGGGAAAGAAGACCGCAGCCGAACACCATCGCGCCCTGACGAACAGCTACGTCGAAGCCATCGCCCGCGACGCTCGCACGCTCGTCGGCAAAGGCGAGGACGTAGCCGATGCGATCCACAAGACGCTGGGCAAACGCATGCCGCTGGTCATCGTCGAGGGATCGGCTGGGCAGACGGCGCAGGGCGTTTTTGCGTCCTCGCTAGACGTCCTACTCAAAACCGCCATCGGCTTCGGTGCCAAGATCCTGATGGACAAAGCCATCATCGCTGCTGGATTGGCTGATGTAGTGCCGTCAGTCGATGAGGAAGACGGGGACGAGGGCAGCGGCATCGCGCCCATTGCTGCCGCCATCAGCGAGAGTTGATCGGTCTGCGCGGTTCGAATCCACGAATCTAAAGGCGAAACGCCCGGATTGGCATACTTGTAAAGGGAAGAGGCGTTAGGCGGCAGCGCTACCGAATCGTTTGCACAGAATTGGCTTGAAGAAGCAGACTGGCTCGTCTATTCTCTACGGCCCGCACCCTGATATCTACGCCCATGCAGCTCATCCTCTTTGGTCCTCCCGGAATCGGCAAAGGCACCCAGTCGACGCTGCTGGCCGAGCGGATCGAACTCACGCACGTCTCGACCGGAGACCTGTTGCGAACGGCGCGTCGCAACGGCACGACGCTGGGCAAAGAGGCCGAGCAGTACATGACAGCGGGACGCTTGGTGCCGGACGAACTGGTGCGGCGCATGGCCGAAGAGCATCTGAGCGCGCTGGGCGGACGCAACTACATCCTCGATGGCTATCCCCGGACGGCGCAGCAGGCGCAGTGGCACGCGCAGTACACCGAGAAAGTGGGCTTTCCAACGACGGCCGTCCTGTCGCTCGTCGGACCCGAAGACGTGATCGTCGACCGGCTGAGCAAGCGCCGCATCAACTCCAAGACGGGCGAGAGCTACCACCTCGACTTCTTTCCGCCGCCCACCGATCTCGACCCCGCTCTCATCGTGCAGCGCAAAGACGACGAGCCCGAAGCCATCCTCAAGCGGCTGAGCGTCTACCACGACGAGACCGAACCGGTCCAGACCTACTTCCGCGATAAGGGATTGCTCTACGAAGTCGACGCCGTCGGCGACGTAGAAGAAGTCTACGGCCGCATCACCGACGTGCTGAACCGCGTCTCCGCCTCGGTCGACGCGTGACCGATTCGGACTCGGGCGCACCGCTCGACGACCTGCGGGCGCTGGTAGAAACCGGTCTGTCCAGTCTGCTGACTGAGCAGGAGCCCGCCGACCTCTACGCGCCGATCCGTTATGTGCTAGACGGCGGAGGAAAGCGTATCCGTCCGATTCTCGTGCTGCTGTCGGCTCAGGCATTTGGCGTCGATCCCAACCGGGCGCTGCCTGCGGCGCTGGCCGTAGAAGTGTTCCATAACTTCACGCTCGTCCACGACGACATCATGGACCACGCGTCGACGCGGCGCGGACGGCAGACAGTCCACACGCGCTGGGACGAGGCCACGGCGATTCTGGCGGGCGATCTGATGATGGGCGAGTCGTACCGCTTGCTCGGCACGCTCGAACAGGTCGACACGCGTGGGGTACTGGCCGTTTTCGCCCGGATGGTGCAGCGGCTGTGCGAGGGGCAGGCGCTCGACAAGGCGTTCGAGGCGCGAACCGGCGTGACAGTGGACGCCTACCGCGACATGATCTACCGCAAGACCGGAGCGCTGATCGAATGCGCGCTCGAACTCGGCGGCCTAATCGGTGGCGCCGACGACGAGCAGCGTGCGGCGCTTCGAAAAGCAGGCTATCACGCTGGTCAGGCCTTCCAAATTCAAGACGACCTGCTCGACCTGACCGCCGACAGCCCAGGATGGGGCAAGACCATCGGTGGCGACCTAATGGAGGCCAAAAAGACGTTCTTGCTGCTCCGTGCCGTCGAGCGCGCCGATGCGGGCGGCGACGATGCCCTGTTCTTCGGCTCCATAGCCGATGGAAACGCGCTGCAGGCTGATCAGATAGATCAAGCGAGGGCGCGGATGAACCATTTAGAGGTGCTGGCCGAAGCGCGCGACACAGTTACAGCCGAGACGGAATCCGCGCTCGACGCGCTGCGCACGTTACCCGCGTCCGGCGCTCGCGCTGCGCTCGAAGCGCTGGTTCTGCAGCTGGCGGGACGAAGCGTTTGAATCGTGCTCGGGGCGTAACGGTCTGAGCGCCCGCGCGTGCCGATATTGCGGATTCATCCACACCCTGCCTGCCATGATCACGCGCGAAGTCACCATCGTCAACCGCGCCGGAGTCCACACGCGCCCCGCCTCGATGATCGTGCGCGCCGCGGCCAAGTTCGACGCCGACTTTACGATCCAGAAAGACGGCTACGAAATCAACGGCAAGAGCATTATCGGCGTCATGACGCTGGCCGCCGACCAGGGGTCGACGCTCACGCTGACGTTCGACGGATCGGACGAAGAGACCGCTGCCGAAACCATCACCGAGTTGTTTTCGAGCGGATTCGGCGAGGTGTCGTGACGTGAGCGAGATCGACGCAGGTGAAATCACGCTGAGAGGCGTTGCCGTCTCGCCCGGCATCGCGATAGGGCCGGTGTATCCGTACGCGAGGGCGCGCGAAGAGGTCGAGTCGCGCGTGATCGACGCGTCCGAGATCGACGATGAATTGCAGCGGTTCGAGTTGGCTGTCGAGCGCAGCGAACGTGACCTGCGCAAGATCGGCGAACTGGCCGAGCAAAAGATCGGAGCCGACAGCGCGGCCGTCTTCGAAGCCCAAGCGCTGATGCTGCGCGACAGCCAAGTGTTCGACGCCGTGCAGTCGTCGATTCGCGAGTGCCACCCGGCGGACGCCTCGGTTCGATACGTGCTCAAGCGTCACCGAGAGGTGTTGCAGTCGTCCAAGAGTGCGTATCTGCGCGAGCGCGCCCACGACCTTCTCGACCTGGAAGACCGCCTGTTGCGCCATTTGCGGCGGGGAACCGTGCTGTCCAAGGTCGAAAAGCAGACCGTCGTCACCGCGCCTCAACTCTCGGCCGCCGACGTGGTGCTGTTCAGCAAGCGTGGCATTCTGGGACTGGCGCTCGAATACGGCGGCACGACCTCGCACGTGTCGATCATGGCGCGCGCGCTGGGCCTGCCTGCCGTCGTCGGCGTCAAAGAACTGACGGATGTCGCCAACGCGGGCGACGACATCATCGTCGACGGTCTGAAGGGGCGAATCGTCGTGCGACCTACGGCTGCGACGCGTGCCCGCTACAAACGCGAGCGGACGGCGTACCGTCGGATGATTGAGGAGCACAAAGCGCTGGTGCCGCTGCCTGCCGAGACGCTGGACGGACACCGCGTCTCGCTCAAAGCCAACCTGGAATTCCGCGAGGAACTGAGCCAGCTGACCGAGTTCGGCGCTCAGGGCATCGGACTGTTTCGGACTGAAATCCTGATCCTGATGCAGCAGAAGCTGTTCGTCGGGGAGGAGCAGCAGGCGAGTCTGTACGCGAGCATCGTGCGCGAAACCCCCGTCGGCGACGTGACCTTCCGCGTGCTCGATCTGGGCGGCGACAAGATGCTGCCGCTGGGCCATCGCGAAGCTAATCCGTTTCTCGGCTGGCGTGGCCTGCGCTTGCTGCTCGACAAGCCCGAAGTGCTCGTCCCCCAACTCCGCGCCATCCTGCGCGCCGCCACCCACGGCCCGACGCGCCTCCTCGTCCCGATGGTGACGACGCTCGACGAACTGGCCCGCTTCAAAACACTCCTCGCCGACACCTGCGCCGACCTGAACCGACAGGGCATCGCCCACAACCCGTCGATCCCCGTCGGCATCATGGTCGAAGTGCCAGCTGTCGCCCTGATGGCCGACCGCTTCGCCGCCCACGTCGATTTCTTCTCGATCGGCACCAACGACCTGACGCAGTACACGCTGGCCGTCGACCGGGGCAACGACTACGTCGGCAGCCTCTTCGACGAACTCAACCCGAGCGTGCTGCGCCTGATCGCGCACACGATCCGGGCCGGACACGACGCGGGCATTCCCGTCAGCCTGTGCGGCGAACTGGCTTCGCAACCCCTCGCCGCGCCGATCCTGTTGGGGCTGGGACTGGACGAGTTCAGCCTGTCGCCGGTCTACCTGTCCGAAGTCAAAGCCGTGATCCGCAAGACCCGCCTGACCGACGCGCGCGAGCTGGCCGAGCAGTGCCTCGCCGCCGAGTCCGCCGAGCACGTGCGTTGCCTCGCCGAAGCTTCCTTGCGCAGCGCGACTGCGACTTCGCCTCGTTTCTGGATGAATCGCCGTCGACGCGCGTTGACGGTTCCGGAATGACGCCGAGTGGACGGTCCGAGGGTCGCCGATGCACCGCAGAGAGAGCAACGCGAGGCACCGGTGGAACAGCGGGAAACTACAGGTAGGTTTATGCACCGCCGGGCTTATCGCGGTTTTGCTGCTACCCATGCGCGAGGGGGCCTCGTTGGGTGCGTTGCTCGGACTGATTTCCTGCCTGTTGCTTGGAATCGCGCGGGCACGAGCGGCGTGACGAGGCTGCGCGCGAGATGGAAGGCCTGAGCGAGACTTCGGAACCGCAGGCGAGGTGTGACAGGATTCAGACCCTCCAGCCTGGTTCAACGTGGGGACGGCGTACGCAAAACCGTTTCGACTCTGGCTCCGCAACTGGCCCCCTTGGCTGAGTTTCTCGATTGCTGGACCTGGCGGCTTGCTTGCTCTGTCATTCCCTCTGGTCGGTTCGTCGCTCGCAGCGATGGGGCTGGGAGCTTTGCTCATTGTGATCGTCATCCGCTACCTGACGTACGTCGTGCTACTGTAGTTCGAGCTCGCCTAAGTTGTTGCGAGTTAAGGAGTTTGGCCTGCACAAGCGCCTGTCGGTCCGCGCGCGCAACCGTTGACGCGCCCGGCGCGCCGTCTCGTCGGTTTCGAGAGGAAATGCGCGGCGAGCGTGCGTAGGTTGGCGGTCTGCCCGTTGGATGACTTCCTCACGCCGTTCCGAATGCCCGCACGCCTGCTTGCCTGCCTGCTGCTCCTGCTGATGCTCGTGCCCGCCGCGTCGGCGCAGTACGGCTATCACTTCGGGCGTAACAAGATCCAGTACGAGGAATTCGACTGGAAGGTGCTCAAGACCGAGCACTTCGACATCTACTACTACCCGGAGATGCGCGAGCTGGCCGAGATGGGCGCGGCCTGGGCTGAGGAGAGCTACGACGAGCTGGAGAACCGCTTCGAGCACAGCCTGGGCGGGCGGACGCCGATGATCTTCTACGCGTCGAACATCCACTTCAAGCAGACCAACATCACGCCTGGCTTCATCCCAGACGGCGTCGGCGGCTTCTTCGAGTTCTTGAAAGGTCGCGTCGTGATTCCGGCCAATGGGGGCCTGACGCGCTTCCGGCGGGTGATCCGGCACGAACTGGTCCACGTGTTCACCTACTCCAAACTGCTGCGCAGCTACATCGACCACCGCGTTCCGCCGGACCGCTTCGTGCCACTGTGGTTCACCGAGGGGCTGGCCGAGTACTGGTCGGGCGATCCGGATTTTCAGCACGACATGATGCTGCGCGACGCCCTGGCGTCCAACTTCCTCGCCGAGATGCCCGACCTGGATCGCATCGCCGGAAGCTACCTGATGTACAAGGAGGGCGAGGCGATCTGCCGCTTCATCGCCGAAACGTATGGCGATGAGATGCTGCTGTCGTTCATCGAGAACAGCTGGCGCGATCAGGACTTCCGCAAGGTGATCAGCTATACGCTGCAAACGCCGTTCTCAGAAGTCGCCGATGGGTGGCTCGTCTGGCTCAAGCGCCAATACTATCCGGCGTTCGAGCAGGACGACATCGCATCGGTCGTGGCGACGGATGTATCGAGCGCAGGGTTCAGCGCCAAACCGGTCGCCTTTACGGATGCGACAGGGCAACGCCACATCGTCTACGTGAGCAACAAAGGCAGCTACACCGACCTGCTCCGCGTCCCCGTCGACAGCACATACACGCCGACCGGTAGGCCCGAGCGGCTGCTCCGAGGCGAGCAGTCGGATCGGTTCGAGGCGTTCCACCACCTCGAGAGCCGGATGGACGTGTCGGCCCAGGGACGATTGGCGTTCGTGACCAAAGCCGGTGCCAAGGATGCGCTGCACGTAATCGACGCGCTGACGGGGGAGATTGAGGAGACGTTCAGCTTTCCCAGCCTGGTCGCGCTCTCGTCACCGTCGTGGAGTCCCGATGGGCGTCAGGTCGTGTTTTCGGGTATCGCGCAGTCGGGTTTTTCGGATCTCTACACGTTCGACCTCGAGGCCGAATCGCTGCGCCAACTCACGGACGACGCCTACCACGACGCCAATCCGGCATGGAGTCCGGACGGCGATCGCATCGCATGGTCGTCGGACCGGACGAGCGAGGGCGTATGGGGTGCATACAACCTGTTTGTGCTGGACGTGGAGCAGGGCGGCATCGGCTACGTCACGTTCGGCGACCAGCAAGACCTGTCGCCCTCGTGGAGCAGTGACGGAAAGCACCTAGCGTTCACATCGGCGCGGCGTGATTCGTCGGGCCGGTTCAGCGCGCAAAACATCTGGATCGCCGATCTGAGCCAAGCGTCGCCCGAGTTGCTCGCGAGCACGACGCCGACAGCCGTCGAGCCGCCCGCTCAGGCCCGAATCGGCACCGAGTTGATGCAAGTCGCGTCGTTCACGGCCGGTGCGTTTGACGTGGACTGGACGGCTGACGATCATCTGTTGTTTGCCCTCTTGGAGCGCAGCACCTTCAGCGTGCGAGCGATGGGACCGGTCGACTCACTGACGGCCGATCCGCGTCGAACGGTTCGCGACGAGCCGCCGGTCGCCGGAGAGTCGTGGATGCAGGCGCGCGTTGGGCTTCCCGCGGTTCAGGCGCAGACCGAAGAGGTAGACGGTGTGCCGTACAAGCGTCGCTACTCGCTCGACGTAGCCCAGGGCGGCGTGTCGCAAAACGTCGTCTTCGGCACGTCAGGCGGCGCGGTCCTGGCGTTTTCAGACCTGCTCGGCGACGACTATATCTACGTCACGGCATACAGCACCGCACAAGGACAGGGCGACTTTTTCCGCAGCCTCAACGTCGCGATTAGCCGGTTGCACGTCGGCAAGCGCGCCAATCTGGGCTACGGCGTGTACCGCTTCGGCGGGCAGCGCTACGACATCACCGACCCCGACGCGTCGACCGAACTGCCGCTGCTCTACGAAGAACTGTGGGGCGGTTTTGGCTCGGTCAGCTATCCGCTGTCCATGTTTCAGCGCGTCGAGTTGCAAACGTCGCTCACCTACTCGGACCGCGAGATCATCGGTCGCGTCGACCGCGAGGCCGTTCTGCTCTCCAACACGGCGGCGCTGGTGCACGACAATGCACTCTACTCGCAGTGGGGACCCGTCGAAGGCTGGCGAGGTAACCTGACGTTTGGCTACACGTCGGACGTGGCGTACTCCAACGTCAGCTACTACACCGTCATCGCCGACGTGCGCAAGTACTGGCGGCCCCACCCCGACGTGACGTTCGCGCAGTGGGGAGCGTTTCGAGCCAACATCGGCGAGGAAGCCCGCCTGTTCTACCTTGGCGGTCCGTGGGATTTGCGCGGACGGCGCTTCTTCAGCGTGCGAGGACGCCACCTGTGGCACACGTCCCAAGAGCTACGTTTTCCTCTGGTCAAGCATCCAGCGGCGTTCGTGCCGTTGCTGGGATACTTCGGTCTGACCGGCGTACGGGGCGCACTCTTCGCCGACGCCGCCCACGCTTGGAACGACGACTACAACGAGGTCATCCCAGCGATCAACGCGGGCGAGACGTTGGGGACGCTGGGCGGAGGTTTGCGGGTGAGCCTATTCAACGCCATCGTGCTGCGCTACGATCTGGGCTACACGTACACCGATGGGTTCAAGACGCAGGAGCGCTTCTTCCGACAGTTCTTTTTTGGATGGGACTTTTGATGATGGGCCGGTTTTCCTTGCGTTCCGGCGAAGGGGCAGATCACGATCTGTCCTTATTAGGGACGGTGATCGTTTTTGCGGCTCTGGTGCTTTCTGGCTGCGGCGGGCTTTCGGTTTCGCGTCCGGCGTCTGGGGAGTGGCAGCAGGCGGGAGGCGGGGTGGAGCGGTCGCGTGTGGCCGAGGAGTTGGCGCCTCCCCTGACGGAAGTGTGGCAGGACAATGCCCAGGCGGCGTTCGGAGCAGAGTCGGTCGTCGGGGGCGGAGGCGTCGTCTACGTCGGGACGCGGCAGGGGGAGGTGCTCGGCTACGACGTGGCGACGGGCGAGCGGATCGGATACCTCGAGGTCGGAGATAGCATCGAAGGACCGATTGCGGTCGATGGAACGATGCTCTACGCGGCGTCGACCGGAACGCGCGGGGAGGTGCAGGCGCACGATCTGCGGCAGGGAAAGCAGGTGTGGCGGCGCAGGATGGAGCCAATCGAGTCGGGCGTACTGTTGGCGGACGGACGTGTGATCATCGTCGAGGCAAACGGGACCACGCAGGCGCTCGACGCGGATACCGGCAATACGATCTGGGCGCACGAGCCTGCGCGCGCGGCGATGGTCAAGGCGGCGTCCGTGCAGGCCGGTGGCGCTGTGGTCGTGGCAGACGTAAGGGGTACGGTTCGCGCGCTTCGGCTGAGCGATGGCCTCGTCGTCTGGTCGCGAGACGTTGGCGCGCCGGTTCAGTCGGCGCCAGCGGTCGCTAGCGGCTTGGTCTACGTAGCGACGACCCAGGGTCACCTGATCGCGCTCGACGCGCGGACCGGGGCCGAGCAGGCGAGGGCCGTCGTTCAGCCCATCGCAACGACGGCGCCCCAGCCCGTCCCTATCCGCCTGACCGCACCCGCCGTTTCGGACAGTCTGATCGTCGTCGGTGGATCGGACGCCATCCTTCGCGCCTATGCGGCGTCGACGCTGGCGCCTCGCTGGTCGCACGCCTTTGAGGATGGACTCTCGTCGGCTCCCGTTTTTGCCGGATCTCTGCTCTACGCCGCGACATTGGGCGGCGATGTGGCCGCCTTTCGCCGGTCGGGTGGCGCACCGATCTGGACGGGCAAGGTGCGCAGCCGCGTCAAAAGTGCGCTCGCAGTCATCGACGGTCGCCTGATCGTCCTGACCGAGCCGCGCCATATCGTAGCTTTCGCTCCCGATTCTCCACCGACGCAGCCACGATGACGCGCAGCACTCGTTTCCTCTTTCCGATCCTTTTGATCGCGGCGCTGTCGGCACCTGCGATGCGCGCTCAGGATGAGGCGTGCCGGCCCAGCGCCACGTTCACCGAACGGACCGTCTGCCTGACGACGAACCTCGACGGCGCGATGGCTAACGGCTCGTTCGGTTTGGTCCGGCTGAGTGCCACTCCGACCGCCGTCCCTGTCAATCCCCAAGCCGACAGCATGCGTGTCTTCGCGCCGTCGGATAAGGACTGGAGCGTCGAGCAGGTTGTGGTCTCATTAGGGCGAGGTCACATCCGCGCGCAGTTTCCCCACCACTACCGCATCGAAACCGCCCCGCTAGGCGCCTCGGTCGTCCTGGCACCGGGAGACACCTTGGGCACGACGCCCGTCACGCTCGTTCGCGACGCGCCGCTGGCCTCCGTCGAGCTGCATTTGACCGGATACGCCACCGCTACGATGCAGCTCGACACGCTCGTTTGGAATGCGGTCTCGGTAACGCTGCGCCCACTCACCGGAGCATCGCCGGACCTCGAGGTCGAGCGGTGGACGCAGCGGTCGACCCGAAGCGGCTGGATCGACGCTGCAGCTTTGGGACTGGCAACCGTCGCTACGGCAGGGGCGATCTACTACAAGTTCGAGGCCAACCGCTTGTACCGCGACTACGAACGAACGGGCGATCCCGATCTGCGTCCCCGCATCAACCGTCTCGACACCCGGTCGGGCATCGCGTTGGGTGCCGGACAGGTCGGGCTGGGCGTGTTCGCCTTTCGGCTGATTCGGCGATAGCCTGCGCATGGACTCTGCGCCAAGCCTGACAGGACTCCACGACCTGACAGGCTGTGTCGTTTCTGCGACTGGCCACTTTGCATTCGCCCACCGAACACGCGGCTCCGACAGCACGTTGTCAGTCGGCCTCGTTACCCTTCGATACCAACCGATTGTACCCATGACTCTGCGCGATCAACTCACGTCCGACATGAAAGACGCCATGCGCGCCAAGGACGCCGTCCGCCTGCGCACGGTGCGTTCGCTGAGGGCGGCGATTCAGACAGCCGACATCGACGCGCGTGGAGGCGAGGGGCTGGACGACGAGGCCGTTCTCGCCGTCGTCGTCAAGCAGGCCAAGCAGCGCCGCGACGCGATCACGCAGTATGAAGGGGCCGATCGTCCCGATCTGGTGGCGACCGAGCAGGAGGAACTGGACGTAATCGAAACCTACCTGCCCCAGCAGATGAGCGACGACGAACTTGAGCAGGCCGTCGACCAGATCGTGACTCAGTCGGGCGCGACGGGCATGGCCGACATGGGCAAGGTGATGGGGCAGGCAATGGGCCGGTTGAAAGGCAAGGCCGAGGGCGGTCGCGTGCAGCAGGCCGTCAAAGCCCGTCTGAGCGCGTGACGACGCTCGACCTGATCCTCATGGCCGCTTGCGCCGCCGGACTGTGGCGCGGCTACCAGACCGGACTCATTCGCCAGGCGACTTCGCTCGTCGGCTACGCGATTGCGCTCATCTTTGCCTTGGCGCTGATGAATCAGACCGGACTGCTCGTAGCCGAGAGTCTGGGACTGAGTGCGCGCGTGGCTCCGGTCGTCGGCTTCGTCGTCGTGTTCGTGATCCTGCTGGTGCTCGTCTCGTTTCTGACCAATCTGCTCGAAAAAGCACTCGACGCAGTCAGCCTATCGTTCGTCAACCGCATCGCGGGCGGCGCGGTTGGTGTGCTCAAGGCGGCGCTGCTGGTGAGCGTCGCGCTGATTCCGCTGACGTATCTGGGATACCCGGATGAAGCGAGCCGCGCCGAATCGCTGTTCTACGAACCCGTCAGCACGCTCGCGCCGATGGCGTGGAGCCTGGCTTCCGAGCAGAAGGGCACGATCGAAGCCGCGCGCGAGACGTTTCAAAACGCCGCCGATGTGGTCGCCGACGCCCTTCCCGACAGCCTCCAAACTAAAGACCGATGACGCCCGTAGCGCTCCGGCTCAACAACTTCCTCTCGTACGGCGAGGCGGGTGACACGTCGCTCCAGTTCGACAGCTTCCACGTCGCCTGCCTGTCGGGCGGCAACGGGCAGGGCAAGTCGGCGCTGCTCGACGCGATCACCTATGCGCTGTGGGGCATGGCGCGCAAATCGAGCGTGATCCGCAAGCCCGACGCCGATCTGCTTCGTCGCGGCGCGCGCGATATGTGGGTCGAACTCGACTTCGACGTGCAGGGCGAGCGCCACCGCGTCAGGCGCAGCTACACCGAGACGGCGTCGGGCAAGACGAGCAAGAGCGAGCTGAACCTGTTCGTCTGGAACCCCGATGCGAGCGCGTGGCGGGCGATGACCGGCACGAATCAGCGCGAGACGCAGGTGCACATCGATGGCGTCGTCGGGCTGGACTACGACACGTTTACCAACTCGTCGTTTTTGCTTCAGGGACAGTCGGACGCGTTCACCAAGCGCAATCCGTCGGAGCGCAAGGAAGTGCTCGCGCGAATCCTCAACCTGTCGCGCTACGACCGGCTCGCCGACAAGGCGGGCGAGCGGGCCAAGGCGGCGCGCAAGGAGGCCGAGTTTCTCGAACGCGAACGCGAGCGGCTCGAAGGCGAGCTTGCTGCTGTCCCCCGGTTGGAAGAGGAGCAAACGTCGCTGGCCGCCCGCAAATCCGAACTGACGACTGCTGTCGAGTCGTCTGAGGTCGACGCACGGCGTCGGGTTGGACAGGTAGAAGCGTTGCGCGCGCGAGGGGCCGAGCGCGATGTGCTGGTCCGCGACCGCGAAGCTGCCCAAACCCGCGCCGATCGCGTCTCTGCCGATCTTGAAGACACCGCTCGTAGCCTCGAAGCTGCCGATGCTCTGATTGCTCAGTCTGAGCAGATCGAACGCGACGCAGCGGATTACGCATCGGCTCAGGCCGAGCAGGGAAAGCTGGCCGAGCAGGCTGCTCAGGCGTCGGCTCTGGACTCCAACGTCGCCACTCTGGAACGCGAAATCGACCGGCTGACGAGCGAGCACGCCCGCGCCGTCGATAAGGCAGCGTCCGACGTATCGCGCACGACCGACCGAATTGCTGATGTAACGCGCGCGCTGTCGTCGCGCGGCGAAACTGAGCAAAGAGTTGAGCAGGCCGCCGCTGCTCAGGCCGAGCGCGACGGGCTACTCGAGTTGGAGCACAAAGTATCGAGCCTGGACGAGCGAAAGCGGCAGGCCGAGCGTGCATTGGAGCGCGAGCACGATCGGTTGGAAACTCTCGTCAGGCAGTCCAGCGAGGCGGCGTCCGTACTGGCCGAGCAGCTCGAGGCGAGCCGGAGTTTGGAGCGCCAGTTGGCCGAAGCGAAGCAGGGGGCCAAAGATCAGCAAGCGCTCGAGAACGAACTGGCCGACGTGCAGCAGCGAGGCATCGAAGCGCGGGACCGAAAGTCCGAGATCGACGCCGAGATCGCCGCGATGAAGCGCGAAGTCGAAGCGCTCGACGAGCGCCGCGTCGCCATCCGCGAAACGCAGGACGCCACGTGCCCGACGTGCGGGACGGACCTCACGCCCGACCACCGACGCCACGTCGATGGCGAGTTGCAAGCCGAGCGAGCGTCGATCCGAGAGCGAATCGCTGGACAGGTGAAATACGCCGAGCGCATCGGCGCGCAGATGGAGGAGTTGCGGGCGCACTTCAAAGAGGCCAAAGCGCGGCAGCGGCAAGCAGCGGACGCCGTGCTGACGGTCGCCCGGCTGCAGGAGCAGCAAAAGAGTCTGGCCGAGAAGCGCGCCCGGCTCGACGAACTGCGTGCTACATCGCGCGACGCATCCGAACAGTTGGAAGCCGCCGCCTACGCTCCCGAGGCTCGCGGTCTCCTCGCCCGCATCGCTAGCGAACGTTCCAGTCTCGCCTTCGACCCGCAGCGACTGGCTCAGGCGCGCGAAGTCGCCGCCGGACTGGCTCAGGCGCAGCGCCGACTGGCCGAGCTCGACGAGCAGGCCGCGCAGCGTACACGGTTGATTGAGCAGAAGGCGCAGATCGAGCAGCGCCACGCCGGACTCGTCGCACAATCCGACACCCTTCTGGGCGAGCGCCCGGACGAAGTTGCGCGGCTCAGGTCCGAGCGCGCCGAACTGGGCTACGATCCCGAGCGCGCCCGAGCAGTCGCCGATACGCTGCGTCGCCTCTCCAGCGCGCTGACCCGGCTCGACCACGTGACACGAGCGCGAGACGTGCGTCCCACCTTGGCCGAACGACTCGGCCGGTTGCAGGCGGAATCAAAGGAAGTCGAAGTGCAGATTGCCACATACGTAGAGCGACTGGCCGCCTTCGGGACACTCGTCGCAGACCTCGAATCTGCCGAGCGCGCATTGGCTGAGTCGCGCGCGATCGTCACGCAGCGTCGGTCCGAACTGACCGATGTGGAGCGCGGCCTGGCTGTGACGAGGGCGCAGCTGAACCGGTTGAGCGAAGAGCGAAAGGCGCTAGCCACCAACCGCGACAAAGCGCGCGAGTGCGACGGGACGGCGGCGCTCTACCGCCATTTGCGCACCGCGTTCGGACCCAAAGGCATCCAGTCGCTCATCATCGAGCAGACGCTGCCCGACATCGAGGACCGTGCTAACGACCTGCTCGCCAAACTATCGGACGGAGCGATGTCGGTCCGGCTCGAGACGCTGCGCGACAAGCAGGGCGGAGGCACAGCCGAGACGCTCGACATCACGATTTCGGACAGCACGGGCGCCATGCGGCCCTACGAGACGTTTTCGGGGGGCGAAGCCTTCCGCGTCAACTTCGCGCTGCGCATCGCCCTGAGCCAGCTGCTCGCCGAACGCGCGGGAGTCCAGATCCGCACGCTCGTCATCGACGAAGGATTCGGCACTCAAGACGCCCAAGGCATTGAGCGGTTAATCCAGGCGATCAACACGGTCCAGGACGACTTCGACAAGATTCTCGTCGTCACCCACCTCGAAGAGATGAAAGACGCATTTCCGGTTCGGATTCAGGTGCAGAAGCAGCCTGGGAAGGGGTCGACGTTCCATCTCGTCGGTGTGTGACACGCGTTGCGGCGACGGTGGTAGCGGATTTGCGCCATCTTCGTCGCCCCTACCGCGGCGCCTAGACGCCACGGTGGTCGGCAGGCCTCGGTGTTTGTACGAACGTTGCGCGGTGTGGGCAAGATGGAGCGAAGCGATCAGGCGCCGCAGTCGCGAGGACGGATGGCGAATGCGGTACTATCCTACAGGCCGCATCCGCGCTGCTTCTCTCCTTCGCACGCGCCGAAGCAGTACGATCCCGCCGATAATGCAGAGCCCGCCGCCGATCTGCAGCAGCGTCACGGGCGTTCCGAGCAGCAGATAGCCGAACGCCGCAGCCGCGAGGGGAACGGCGTTGGCGAACGCGATCGTCGAGGTCGGACCGACGTGGCGGACGGCGCGGTTCCAGATCACGAACGTGATGCCGCTCGACAGCGTCCCCGAAAACACCAGCGCCGCGATCACGCCGCCGTCGACCAGCGACCAGTCGACCGACGGCCATAGCGGGAGGGCGACGAGCAGCAGCAGCGGCAGCGCCACGATCATCTCTAGGACCGACAGCAGCGCCGCATTCGTCGACTGGGTCAGCGGACGGCTGAGCGTCGTGAACAGGCCCCAGCACAGCGCGGCGCCCAAGATGATCACGTTACCCGCCAGCGTGTCCGGAACGGCGTCCGTCGCCGTCTTAGCTCCGGCGACGACCAGTCCGGCTCCGGCGACCGACACCAGCAGGGCACCCCATGCCGCGGGCGTCAGGCGCTCTATGCGCGTCACGTGCGCCGATATGGCCGTCCACAGCGGAGCCGTCGCCATCAGCAGAGCGGCACTCGTCGGCGACGTGCGCGCCAAGCCCTCGACGAACGCGACTTGGTACAAGAAGAAGCCGAACAGCCCCAGCCCGGCGATTTTCCATCCGTTGGTACGGATCGCCGTCCGTGCCTCATCACCGAAGCGGGGGAGGAGCACGACGAGCAGCAGCGCGAGGCTCGCCAGCGCCAGCGACAGCCGAAGCGCGTTGGCAACGTACGGGTGGAAGACGGCGAACAGCCCTTTCAAAACCGAGAAGTTCGCGCCCCAAATCAGGACGACGGCCGTCAGTCCGATCTCGTGGCTGTATCGGCGGAGCGGCATCGGCGTGGCGGAAGGATCTGGGCAAGATGCGTCGTGCGTGGCGCCCGGATGATGGCGCATCGTAGTTTCACAGGCTCCCATCCCGACCCAAGTGAGCGACGCGCAGATCTCCAAACTCTACTATTCGATCTCCGAGGTCGGCAAGCGCTTGGGCGTCGAGACGCACGTGCTGCGCTACTGGGAAGGCGAGTTCGAGCAGTTGCAGCCGCGTAAGAACCGCTCGGGACGCCGCAGCTACACCGAAGACGACATCGCCGTCGCCGAGCGCATCCAGTTTCTCGTCCGTGAGGAGAAGTACACCATCGAAGGCGCGCGCCAACAGATGGACCGTGAGCAATCGGGCACGTCCGACCGGGCAGCGCTCCGTGAACTCCGTGCGTTTCTAGTAGACGTGCTGGACAGGTTGCCGCCCGCGTCGTAGTTTTGGCGTCCCCATAGTTCGGGATATGGCGCAGTCCGGTAGCGCACTCGCCTGGGGGGCGAGGGGTCGTGGGTTCAAATCCCGCTATCCCGACGAACGAAAACGGCCTCTCAGAGTGATCTGAGAAGCCGTTTGTGGATTCAGCTCTTGCACGTTAACTGAGCAATAAGTGACGCAATACTCGATTATTTTATAGGACTAATCGAAAATAAACTACGTGCCTTTCTAAATGCCAAAATCCAACGTTCGCGGCAGTATGCTTTTCGATAGCATGTTTCTCATTGTCCGATTATGTAAAAGTTGATTCGGGAGAAAGTTATCATCACATGACTGGCGCGATCCAGTTTGCCGTTGCTTCACTGTCAAACCAGGGTATTTTCAATCTCATCGGAAACATGACGGAGTCTGAAAACATCCCGATACCCTGTCAGAAATGACTATTGTTAGCGCTAAAAAATGTGTCGTGTTATGTGTTCGCCAACTGGGAGGGAGCCTTTTGAATAGAGGCTTCGGGTGTGGGTATGGATGATTCTTTGGTTGTCGAGAGCCTGTTCTTCAACTGGCCGGTGAGAATGACAATCGCGCAGATACTGGCGGCTCCAAAGCAGCCGCTGACTTCTCCGCTCACAGGTCGCGCTTGCAAGAATCTCATCACCCAATAGAAGCCTTGCCGTGCATTTCAAAACGTCGCGCTGAGTTGCATTCGGCCCGTATGGATCGTCGGTGCGCCCGACGGGGCGCGGCCGTCGTATTGGGCCGTCAGGTCGAGGCTGCGCGACAGGCGGACCGTCAGGGCGGCGTTCCATAGGAGGGAGCGGCCCGTTCCGCGCCCGTCGGTGAGTTCGAAGGCGGCTTCTCCTGCTGCGTCTCCGTCCAGGCGCACGTCGGCCCACTCGAACAGGCCGCTGGCGAGCAGTCCGCTGGGGCGGGCGTAGCGGGCTTCGACGGGGACGCGGAAGATGCGCGACGAGCGGTCGGCCCCAGCGTCGGCTTTTTGCGCAGCGACGAGCGTGGCCTGAACCGACGTGCCCGCGCCCGGTGTCCACCGCACGCCGCCCTGTCCTTCGTCCGTCCTCAAGCGGTAGCGGCGGCTGCCGAAGCGCTCGCTGTCGGACGACTCGCGGCCCGTCGTAGCCTCGCCCGTCAGCGACCAGTCCGAAGAGAAACCGTAGCGGCCGGACGCGCGCAACTGGTCGATGCGGCGGCTCTCCACATTGCCTGCGAGCTGGTTGCGCGTGCGGATCAGGCTACCTCCTACCTCCAGCCCGTAGCGCGGTTGGCCTCTGAAGAACTCGACCGATTGGGTCAGGCGGACGCGTCCGTTGAGCGTCGTCGCGGCTTGCTGGAAGGCGGTCGGGTCGAGCAGGTAGAGGCGCGTCGGATCGTCGAGCGACGAGCGTTCTTGCACGTCGAACTGCGTCCGCCACCGAGTCGAGCGCAGAAAGCGGCCTAGTCGGGTTTTGGAGGTGCCTTGGAGGCGTCCGGGGTCGAGCGTGAGGCGGGCGCGCGTGGTGATGCCGACGACGCCGACGAGGGTATCCGACGGGACGAACGTGCGGGCATACGTGCCTTCGAGCGGGCCGGTCTCAGGGACGAACTCATCCAAGTCGCGGATGCCGTCGCCGTCGTCGTCGACCCAGACGAATTGCGCTTCGGGTAGGTCGGGCGTGATGCGGACGTAGATCTCTTGCAACTGCGGCGTGCGCTGCGTTTGGGCTTCGTACCCCAGGTCAAGGTCGATGGCACGATCGAGCGGTTGCCAGCGCGCGTCGGTCTGTATGGCGACGGCCTCGCCCGCGGCCGCCCGCGCTCCAATCCGCTCGGCGTTGCGCGCGTCGCGCTGCCGGACCGTGAAGCGGCTGCTCGCCTGGAACGAGTCGCCGTCGTAGCGCGCGTCTCCTGCCACGACGCGCCCGGCGATCCCGCGCTCCAAGTCGGAGCCGACCGGCAGCCACTCACTCCGCGTCCCCGCCGACAGCGACGCCTCAAACGCCTCACCCTGCCACGCCACGCCGGGCCGCACCTCGGCGAAGGCCAGCGATTGGGCGCGCAGCGTATCCGAGTCCAGTCTACGGAGCGCGCGCCGCTCTCCCTCGACGGCGACGAACGGCCGCAACTTGCCGCCTAGCAGCGGCACGCCTACATCGGCGTCGAGTTGCGTCCACGGCCCGCGCGACCGGCTCAGCGTGTCCCGGCTGAACGAGCGTTGGGCTCTCATGTTAGTTTCGACGATCCATCCGCCCGTCCGTAAGTCGACGGCTTGTCGGTCGGCGCGCAGGCCGGTCCCGCGAGTGAGCCGCCCGCCTTCGAGCGAGAGCCGCGAGGCCGGACCGATCTCCCACGTCACTTCGGCTTCGTCACGCGTCTCCCTCACCGATTCGTCGAGCGTGCCGCCACCGAAGGCGCCGGGCACGTTGTACTGCTGCCCAAACTCGGGCGGTCGCAGGCGCTCGAACGCGACGAACCGCGCGTCCTGAAACCGCCGCCCGCCCGTCGCCGAGAGCCGTCCCCACGATGCCAACTCGACCGGGTCGAGATGTAGGCGCAGATCGTAGGCCTGGCCTCGGTCGTCTCCGTCGTCGAGCGTCGAGAAGCGGTTGCGGTCGTTGAACGAACCGGCCCACTCGCCTTCTATCCGAAGCGGTCCGATGGCGCGGACCTGCTCCACCCAGCGCCAGCAGCTGCTGATTCGACGGCGTCGCCAGCGGGCGGATCGGCTCGTAGTCACCGCCCGAGCCGACAAACTCGTACACGATTCCGCTGAACTCACGTGCCCCGCGCCTGTAGCGGCCCGTTCCGGTCGGCACGCGCGAGAAGCGGACGCGGTAGACCGGCTCGTCGGCTGTCGGCGTCATGGTGATGGGGACAAAGATGCTGTCGGCCTCGGTTCCGTTCGCGGCTCCGGTGCGCTGGACGACGTATTGGACGTACGGCGCCTCGGGCTCGAACCGGACGCGCTCGGCCCCGGTGCGGAACGCCTGCCCATCGCCCGCCTGGACCAGTGCCAAACTGTCGGCGGCGGATAGGCTCTGGTCGACCTCGAACGACGGCTGATCGGCCTCTCGGATAAACGTCGCGTGTAGGGTGGCGCGGTCTTCGTCGCGCCCGATCGACGACTCGAACTGGATGCCCGCGACGGTTCGGCTGAACTGCTGGAG
Organism: Rhodothermales bacterium; assembly: GCA_963815505.1. Classification (GTDB taxonomy): domain Bacteria; phylum Bacteroidota; class Rhodothermia; order Rhodothermales; family BA12; genus CAXBBB01. The sequence goes on along the minus strand of CAWFGU010000006.1, from coordinate 59,226 downwards.
CACGTATTGAAACTCGACGACGACGCGCTGATCGCGCGTCAGCAGGCGGCGCGGCGTGAACGTGACTTCGCCGGTCGCATAGTCGATGGTGTAATCGGCAGATCGGTCGCGCGTGAGGCGGACGCCGTCGAGGAAGACGACCTCGCTGCCGGGTACGACGAGGATGAACGGCTCGCCGCGGGCGCCTTCGAGTCGGTACGGTCCTTGGACGCCGTCGAGCACCTGGATCTCCTGGACGCGAAACGCTCCGCGCGGCCTCGCCCCGACCGCCGAGATCGTCGCGCCGCGCCACAATCCGCGACCCGGCACGCCCGCCCGAACAAATCCGCCCTGGACTTTGCGATTGAGTCGCCCGAACGTGCCTGCGTCGAACGCCACGTCTACGTCGCCGAGGCGTGCCACGCCCGGAGCGGCTTCGATTTCGACGAACACGCGGTCGAACTCGCTCAGTCGCTGTGTCGTGCCTTCTGGCAAGATCGGTGTGTTCTCGTCCGTCAGCGCCGCCCGGACGGTGACGCCTTCCACCACCTCGCCTTCGAGTTGCAGGCGCAGCGCGGATTCAATCGTGGCGTCGCGGTTGGAGCCTGCCGTGACGCCGCGCGAAATGGAGCCGGAGCGCTGAAGTCGGGTGTTGCCGAAGATGTCGGACGGTCGCTCGCTGCGGGGTTCTTCGAGCAGCGTGATCACGTCGCTCGTGTCCGTCACGTCCTCGCGCACGACGCGGCCGTTGCTGTACACGAGTTGCAGGTCGAACGGCCAGGTTCGATACTCGGCAACGAGGTGACGCGGCGGATCGCCGACGAGGTTGACGCGGAGCAGGCCCGCAGTGGCGTCGAGCATGAACAGCGACGAGTCGACGTGCGACGTGTCGGCGAGAAGACGGAACGTATGCGCCATCACGAACGGACGCAGCCGGTAGGGCTGGATACCTCCCATGTCGAGGGTATCGCGGTGCGTCTGCGCCTGGGTCGTCCCGGCGAGGCAGAGCCAGAGGACGAGGCATCCGAGAGCGCGGAGTAGCGGGCGGGCGGGCGTCAGGCGAGCGAGCGGCATGCGTCGGTAACGCGTGGAGCGGCCCCATCGTCTCCGGTGGGGCGATTCCCGGATGGCGGTCAGGCCAGCATCCGGGTGAGCAAGCGGTACTCGCTAGGCAACGGATCGGCGAGCACGTCGGCCGGATCGAGTCGGAAGCCGGGCAGCGCGGCGCTCTCGAACGGCTCGCCCCGGGCTGGCGTCACGTCGGCGTACACGCGTTCGGCGTCGAGGCGGAAAAACTGCGCCGTCTCGACGACCGGGTCGATCAGGTCGTGTTTGTGCTCGCCGGGCAGCGCCATGAAGTCCGCTGCTGTAAGCAGCGCGGCGGAGGCAGGCGGCGATGTGGGCAGCGTGAGCATGGCGAGAGGCTAAAGGCGCGTTTCAGTATACGCAGAAACCGAATCGGCCGGTCCGGCGCCTACACGGACAGCCGCCACAGCCCCGTTCGGGTGAGCACGATCAGGGTTCGGTCGATCAGGATGGCGCCGCGCACGTCGGCAACCGGCGGAAACGCGACCTCGATCGTCGGTTCGCCGGGCATCGACACGAGGGCGCGCGTTGGTGTGACGACGAGGAGACGGTTGCCGGTCGCCGAGATCGCTCGAACGTCGGTGAGTTGGGGGTCGGTCGTTCCACGCACCATCAGGCGGTCCAGCCGGACGAGGCGGCCCGATTGAATCGCGAAAACGGCGTCGTCGGTCGCTGCCAACGCGGTGACTGTGATCAGAGCGTCGGCGGTGTCGGCTTGGCGTAGGATCGTCTGGCGGAAGTCGGGTGTGATCTGGACGACGGATCCGTCCTCGGACGCGACGTAGAGCGTGCCGTCAGGTGCGGCAGCCAGAGCAGTCGGAACGAAGCGGTCGTACGCATCGACTGGTCGCGACTCGTCGATGCCCGTCGCCCGGTTGCGTCCATCGGGGCGCAGCAGACCGAGTGCGCGTCCGTCGACGCCGAATCGGGCAACGGCTTCGAGTCCCGCATCGGCGACCGAGATCGTCAGTCCGCCGAACGCCGTCACGTCGACCGGAGCCGATAGCGGCGTGTCTGCCGACCCGCTGATGGTCTGGATCAGCGATCCTGTCGCGGTCAGCACAGCAATGTGGCGGGCCTGGGCGTCGGCGACGTAGAGCCTGCCGCGCCCGTCGGTGGTAATTGCTTGCGCGTCCTCGAACTGCCTCACGACGAGCGGCTCGAACGGCGGTGGCAACGCATCAGCCTGTGGGCGTGGACCCGAGCAGGCGGACAACAGCAGCGCGGCGGCGAGCGGTAAGAGGCGTGTCACAGCGCGCGGTGGGCGATGTCGCGCCGCAGCGTTTTGCCCTCGAACCGGACGGCGTCGGCCCCGGCGTAGGCCTGATCGATGGCGGCGCGCAGCGTATCGCCTCGGCCCGTTACGGACAGCACCCGTCCGCCCGACGTGACCAGTTCTCCCGATGCGCCGCGCTGCGTTCCGGCGTGAAAGAGCAGAGCGCCGGTCGCCTCGGCCTGCTCCACGCCTGAAATCGCGCGGCCCTTGGAGTAGCTGCCGGGATAGCCCTCGGACGCGAGTACGACGGTCGCCGCGTGCCGCTGCGCTCCGGTGAATCGGATGCCCGACAGGTCGTGGCGGGCGAGCGCGCCGAACACGTGTGCCCAGTCGGCGTCGACGAGCGGGACGACGGCTTGCGTTTCGGGATCGCCCAGGCGGCAGTTGTATTCGACGACCCGCGGCCCGTCGGCTGTCAGCATCAGACCGACGAACAGGATGCCGCGGTAAGGCGAGCCGTCGGCCTGCATGCCGCCCAGCGTCGGCTCGACGATCTCACGGCAGACTCGCGTGAGCAAGCTGCCCGTTACGACCGGAGCTGGAGCGTACGCGCCCATGCCGCCCGTATTGGGGCCGACATCGCCCTCACCGATGCGTTTGTGGTCCTGGGCAGGAGGGAGGAGCAGGTAGCGGTTGCCGTCCGTCAGCACGAACAGGCTGGCCTCTTCGCCTTCCATGAACGCTTCGACGACCACCTGATCCGCTGCGTCTCCGAACGCGTCACCCGCAAGCATATCGCGGATGGTGCGCTCGGCGTGGTCCTGGTCGTCGCACACGACAGCGCCCTTGCCTGCTGCCAGCCCGCTCGCCTTGACGACGCAGCGCTCGCCCAGCTCGCGCGCGAACCCGACCGCCGCGTCGACTTCGGCCCGACCGAACGCGCGCCAGTCGGCCGTCGGAATCCGGTAGCGCTGCATAAAGTCTTTCGAAAACGCTTTGCTGCCCTCGAGCCGCGCCGCCGCCGCCGACGGCCCAACGGTCGCGATACCCAGCGCCTCGAGCCGGTCGACCAACCCCAACACGAGGGGGACTTCTGGCCCGACGACGACCAGATCGACGGCGCGCTCGGTTGCCAGCCGCGTCAGCCCTGCGATATCGTCTGCTGCAATGGCGATATTGTCGCCCAGCGCCTGCGTTCCGGCGTTGCCGGGTGCGAACAATAAGCGCGCGTTCGAAGTCTGTGTGAGCGCCCAGCCGAGCGCGTGCTCGCGTCCTCCGCCCCCCACGATGAGTATGGTCATGTCTAGCCGAATCAAAAGAAGCGTGCGCGTTTCGTCATTGAAGATACTGGCGTTCGCGCTGCTTCTGGCGTGCGGATTGGGAGCGCCCGCGCCGTCGTCGGCTCAGGTGGAGGTGCGGCCGACCCTCGATGTGCTGCGCGTTTGGGGCGGATCGTACGGGTGGGGACTGCCCCTCGGTCTGCGCGTGCGCGACCAGGAGCGCGAGTTTGTCAGCCGCCTCGACCTGTACCCGGCGCAGCACCTGGGCCGCTACCGTCTGCGGACCGAACTGGGCGACGTGCGCGCGCCGGGCTGGTACGGCAACCTGCTGCTCCGGCACGAAGTCACGCGTCGGCGTCCGTTCTTCGGGTTCGGCGCCGACGCTCCCGAACAGGGGCGCGTGCTGACCCGCGTGGTGCGGCAAGAATCATGGCTTCGCGTCGGTCGCAACGCGCCCAGCGGCATCGGCGTCCATGTCTTCGGAGGCCTCCGGCACATCAACCGTCCGCGCGTGGTGGACGACGACACGACGGCGATGCTAGCTCTTCGTGACCAGGTCATCCTCGACGATACGCGCGGCGTGACGGGCCTGACAGTGGGGTTGAGGCTGCAACGCGACACGCGCAACGCCAATGAGCGGCCAACGAAGGGCTACCTCGTCGACGCTCAGATAGAAGAGTTCGTCGGCGTCGGCGGTACGGACGATCTGTACGGGCGCGGTGCCATCAGCTTGTACGGATACGTCCCCCTGATGCGCGACGCGACGATCGCTCTGCGTGCCATCGCCGTCACGACCATCGCGCAGCACGACGGCGAATTGTCTTACCTGCTGCTGCCCCAACTCGACAACCGCTACATCGCCGGAACGAGCCGCCAGCGCTTCGTCGACAACGACGTGCTCGCCTTGACGATGGAGGCGCGCGCGCCGTCGTTCGCGTTGCCGCTCGCTCCATTCGACGTGCAGTTCACCGCCCAGGCGTCGCTTGCGCAAGTCTACAATGCCATTGAGGATCAATTCTCGTTTCGCGTCGGCTCGGATACAGACGGTCGGCGCCTTCCGCTGCGCGCCTTCGGAGGCATCGGCGCGCGCGTCTATAACGCCGGGCAGGACAACCTTTTCGTCGGCGGATACCTCGGCACGGGAACGGTGACGCTGTCGATTGGGACAGTGCGGTTCGAGAACGACAATCGCCGCCTGCGCGAGTTGTGGCGATAGGCTACCTGCGGACAGGCGCCACGTCGATGCTGTGCGGGCGGTCGTAGTACGGATTGCCGTCGAGCGTTTCGCCCCTCGTCTCGGCCAGAAAGTCGCGGCTGTACCGGACGTAATGCGCGGCAAACGAAGCGACGTGCGTCACCTCGTCGTCCGTCAACTGGCGAACGACACGCGCCGGGCTTCCGATCACGAGCGAGCGTGGTGGCACCAGCGTGCGCGCCGTCACCAGGGCGCGTGCTCCGATCAGGCTGCCCTCACCGACATCGGCATCGTCCATCACGACCGCCCCCATACCGACGAGCACCCGGTCGCGGATCGTGCAGCCGTGTACGATGGCGCCATGACCGACTGTCACGTCGTCGCCCAGCCACGTCGGCGAGGTGCGATTGGTGACGTGGACGATCGATCCGTCTTGCACGTTGCATCGGTCGCCGAGCCGGATCCAGTTCACGTCGCCCCGAAGGACTGCCCCGAACCAGACACTGCACTGCGCGCCCATCGTAACGTCGCCGATGATCGATGCCGAAGGGGCGACGAACGTGTCCGCCCGCAGGTCGGGTGTGCGGTTGCGGAAAGGAATGAGCATGGACCGGTCCGGAGAGGAACGCGCAATCTACGCTCCCAGGTCGGGCCCAATCGACGCCGATAGACACATGTGATTCAGGGATGAGCAACAGGTGAGCAGTGGACGAGACAACATTCTCTCAAAAAGGCCTTATTGTGCCGTTGCGGTAGGATTACAGAAGATACAAGCGTGCAGCAACAGGGCTTCGATGCGATTGCGGTGGACCTCAAACGTATGTGAGATCATCTTAGGGGGAGTCATCCGAGGCCGCCATCATGGTCTCGGTTTCCCATAGCCGGAACGCTCCGGTGCATACCACGAATCCCACTCCACCTTATGTCGACTTCGACCTCCTCGGCTCCCGTGCGCACGCACAGCCGTCGCGACCTGCTCAAAATCTTGGGCGCCGGTACGGCCGCTCTGAGCGCCACCACGCTTCTCACCGCTTGCGACGACGACGATCCGATCACGAGCAACGACGGCGAAAGCGTCACCATCGACTTTTCGAACGACACCGGCGTGCTCAACTACGCCTACGCTCTCGAGCAGCTCGAGGCCGCCTTCTACGCTGCCGTGACCCGCAACAGCTCGTTCGGGACCATCTTCTCGTCGGACGAGCAGTCCATCTTGCGCGACTTGCAGGCGCACGAAGAGATCCACCGCGACTTCCTCGCCGCCGCGCTGGGCGACAACGCCATACCCGCACTGACGCCCAACTTCGAGGCGATAAACTTTGCCAACAAGGCGAGCGTGCTGAACACGGCGCAGACGTTCGAAGACCTCGGCGTCGCCGCCTACAACGGAGCCGGACGCTACTTCAGCCGCACCACGGCCGGACGCGGGCTGCTGGCCGTCGCTGGGAAGATCGTCTCGGTCGAGGCGCGCCATGCGTCGGTCATCAGCGACCTGCTGGTGGACAACCGCATCGCCGGAGCGGGCGTCATCAACGCTCAGGGACTGGACCGGGCGCTCCCGCCCGGCATTGTCTTGGGAGCAGGTGGAGCAGCGCCGTTCATCCGCAACAGCGTCGTCGCCATCAACGTGCCCGCTTCGTAAGGCCGCGCCGACTTTCTCCACTTCCGAATCTACCCAGACATGAATACCGATCTCTTGACCCGCTTCGACATCGAAGCCAACGGTGCCCCGACCTCGCGTCGCGACGCCCTCTCCAAAACCGTCCGCATCGGCGGAGCCGCCGCGCTGTCGATGCTGCCGTTCTTCGGCATGGCCAAAAGCGCCCTGGCCGCCAACCCGGCGTTCACTTCGGCAGCGAACGACTTCGACATTCTCAACTACGCGCTGACACTCGAGTATCTCGAACGCTCGTTCTACCGCAAAGCCATCGCGACCGGACTCATCGCCGCCGCCGACCGCCCGCTCTTCGACCAGATTCGCGCCGACGAAGACGCACACGTCACGCTGCTGAGAGGTGCGATCTCCGGCGCCGGAGGAACGCCCGTGTCGTTCGATGACGACGACTTTACGTTCACTGCTGGCGGCATCGATTATTTGAGCAGCTACGACCTGATCAAAGCACTCTCTCAGGGACTCGAAGACACCGGCGTACGCGCTTACAAAGGCCAGGCCCCGATGATCGAAGACCTGGGTACCCTCACGGTCGCGCTCCAAATTCACTCGGTCGAAGCGCGTCACGCCGCCGCCGTCCGCCGTTTGCGCGGCGTTGACGGCTGGATCGACGGGGACCAGGACGACGCACCGGCAGCCATCGCGGCTACCTACGGCGCGGGCAACGACAATACTGTCTTCCCGAGCGAAGACAACGTCATCCAGGCTGGTGTGAACCTGACTACGGCGCTCTCGGGATACTCGCGCAAGCAGATTACCGAAGCGTTCGACGAGCCGCTGGACATGATGACGGTCAACGGCATTGCCGGACCTTTCATCGTGTCGACTAGCTGAGAAGACCTGTCTCATCGGCCGCAAGCCGCTCGATCCACTCGGGTCGGGCGGCTTTTTGCGTCGTTTTTCTCGCCCGCGCGTCACACGGTTGGCACGGTGAAGCAGCCTGCGCCCGGCTATCTTGCTCGCTCACCCACCAGATCCGTTTGCCCGTGTTCGCTAGGGAAGGCTACTCCATCATTCTCTTCGTCGGCATCCTGTCGGTCGTGCTCGCCGCGCTGGGCTTCTGGCTCGGCGGAGCGGCGGGCGGGCTCTTCTACGTCCTGGCGATGCTCTCGCTGGCGTTCACGCTCTACTTCTTTCGCGATCCCGTCCGCGTGACGCCTGAGGAAGCCAAGCTGGGAAATCTCATTATCTCGCCCGCCGATGGCAAGATCGTCGTGGTGCAGGACGTGGACTATGAGCCGCTCTACATCAAGGGACCGGCCAAACAGATTTCGATCTTCCTCTCACCGCTCAACGTCCACGTCAACCGCATTCCGGCCGACGGTCAGATTGAGTACGCCGAGTACGTGCCGGGCGACTACCTGGTGGCGTGGCACCCCAAGGCAAGCGAAAAGAACGAGCGCTCGCAGATTGGGCTGACTCACCCGAGCGGCAACCGCGTGCTATTCAAGCAAATCGCCGGGACCGTTGCGCGGCGCATCGTCTACCACGTCGATGTCGGCGACCGTGTGCACGCGGGGCAGCGGTTCGGCATCGTCAGGTTCGGCTCGCGGATGGACGTGCTCGTGCCTCCGCACGTGCAGATCGGCGCCAAGCTGGGCGACAGGGTCCAGGCTGGGCTGACGGTCATCGGTCGCTTTCCCGACCCCGAACCCGCGCACCACATCCCCGCTGATCTCGAACCAGCCGAACTGGTAGCCTAACGCCATGGCTCATTCCCCTCGCCTCCGCCCGCGCCGCAAGCTGACGCGCCGCCGCATCCCGCGGACCGTCGTGCCGTCGTTTTTCACGCTGATGAACCTGTTCAGCGGCTTCATCGCCGTGATTCAGATTCAGCAGGGTGATTACACCCAAGCGTGTTGGCTGATCGTGCTGGCGGGCTTCTTCGACCTGCTCGACGGCATGATGGCGCGGCTGACTAACTCGCAGAGCCAGTTCGGCGTCGAGTTGGACTCGCTGGCCGACGTGGTCTCGTTCGGGCTGGCGCCGTCGTTCTTGATCTACAACGTCGCGCTCCAAGAGATGAAGCTATTGGGTCTGTTCGTCTCAGCTTTGCCGGTCTTGTGTGGTGCGGTTCGGCTGGCGCGCTTCAACATCACGTTCGACGGCGAGAAAAAGGGGACATTTACTGGATTGCCGATTCCGATGCAGGCGGCCGCCATCGTCGCGATCGTGCTCAACCTGCAGGCCGAGACGATTCTGCTGCCTGGTATCACACCACGTGCGCTGGCTATCGTCGCCATCGTGCTGGCCTTGCTCATGGTGAGCAATGTGCCGTTCGACGCCGGTCCGCGTCCTTCGGCTTACTACGTGAAGTCGTCGCCGATACGCGCGATTCTCTATCTGGTGGCCGCCATTGGTACGCTCGTCTGGATCCCCGAGGGTCTGCTGGTCGCTCTGGCGCTGTACCTTTCGTGGGGCCTCGCAACCGCCGCTCTGCACCTCTACCAAGCCGTCCGATCCGCCGAACCCGCTCCCGATGACGTTTAGCGCCCACATCACCATCACGCTCCGCCCGTCGATCCTCGACCCGCAAGGCAAAGCCGTTCAGCACGCCGCTGGGCAACTCGGTTTTTCCGACGTCTCGAGCGTCCGTATGGGCAAGCTGGCCGTCGTCGAAATCGAGGCCGACTCGCGCGAGGCCGCCCACGCAACGGCGCACTCGCTGGCCGAGAAACTGCTCGCCAACTCGGTGATGGAGGACTTCGCCGTCGAGATCCAAGAGCCCGCGTCCGTTTGACCATTATGGGCCCCACCACTACTACCATCGCCGCGCCGGACGTAGAAGTCGACGTGCTCGACGAGCCCGCCACGCGCATCACCGCTCCGTGGCGCGTGCTGCTGTTCGACGACGACACGCACACGTTCGACGAGGTGATTGTCCAACTCGTCCGGGCGACGGGCTGCACGTGGGAACGCGCCGAAGCGCACGCCTGGACCGTTCACTCCAAAGGTAAAGACGCCGTTTACTCAGGCCCGTTCGAGAAGTGTTTTCGCGTGCAACAGATTCTCAATCAGATCGAGCTGATCACGCAACTGGAGGGGTAGCAGGGGACGAGGAAAGGTGTCGATATCGGAGCCTTGCCCAATCCGGCACGGTCTGCTCGCGCCGCGAAACGCCAGAGGGAGACCCGGTCGTGATGACCCTCAGGTCAGCCTGCGCCGCCATGCCTCTTCGTGCCTTGCCGATAGAATCTCGCCGCACGGGTTGCGTTGGCGCCAGGCCGCTTGCTGCATAGCTACTCGTTCTGGCGTTCCTGTTCTTCTGCACGGGTTGCACTACGACCTCGGGCCCGAGCCGGATGTCAGTCGGACCCGGTGTGCCGGCTTCCTATGACCTCCGTGCGATTTTCAGGTACGCCTGCTGCCCGTCCGAACAATCGCGTTCGGATTATTCCTCTTTGACAGCGGCCTCGACCTCGACGTAGGCCGCTCGCTTGCTTTTGGCGGCCCGCTATTCGTCGCCGGCGAGATCGACACGATCTTCGGCGGAGGCCAATTCACCGGGTACGCTGTTTTCAGGTCCGTCGTGATCAGGCGCCAGCAGGACGGGTTCGACTATGGCATCACAGCCCACGAACTCATCCACGTTATGCAGTTCAGCCAGATGGTGCGCATCGAGTCCGCCTTTCGCGCCCCGCTAGACGACTCGCCGCGCCGCTCCGACCTCTACCGCGGCCTCGCCCGCTGGGTCTACCTGGACAGTCCTGCCCTCTCGCTCCTGTCGTATTTCGGCATCGAAGGCGGTGCGATCGACTTTCCGTGCACGTACGGCAACTGGTTCGAGCGCGAAGCCGAAGCGTTCGGGTTCCGCCGGTCCGTAGAGGTTGTGCCGCTGAGTGCGAAGCTCGAAACGGTGCTAGCGCAGGATCAGGTAGCTGAGTTTGAGCAGCAGCACGTTGGTCGGGTAGCGGCCGAACACGTCGCTGAACTGGTCCGTCGCCGACTGGTCGAACAGGCCTTCGTTTGCGCTCTCGAAGCCGATCAGGTCATCGCTCACGTTGCGCGACTGCGTCCAGACGAGGAAGAGTGTCGAGCCGGGTTGGTATTCCCAGCGAAAGACGGTGTTGAGTTGGAACGAGGCGAAGCTGAACTCGGCGCGTTTGGGGTAGGCGTCGAACGGAAGGCGCTCGTCCGCTGTGGCGAGCAGATCGAAGTTGCGGTGCGTACCGCGTGTGGCGAACAGTTGCGAGAACAGCTGGAGCGAGATCGTCGGCGTGAACGTGGTCGTGGCGCGAAGTTGGATCTCGGCCTGTTCCGAATCGCGCAGGCCGAACAGCGGAGCGTAGAGCGTGCCGTCGGCGAGCGGCCCGCGCAGGAGGACGGCGGCGTCGAGCAGGGGGGAGTTACCGATGGGCGTGAAGTCGGCGTCGTCGGCTTCGGCGTCGTTGCGGGCATTGCCGACGCGCCAGCCACCAGCATCGCGGCGGAAGGCTTCGTTGGCGATCCAGCTTCGGCGGCCTCGGTCGCGGTCGTAGCTGACCTCGCCGCGCACGTCGAACCGGTCCGACACGCGCCAGCTCGCGCCCAACTCACCCGACAGGCCCACGCGTCCGTCGCCGTCGAGCGACACGTCGACTTCGGGCGAGACGCGCCACAGCTTGCGGCTGTCGGTGTCGTACTCGACGCCGATGCTGACCTCGCGCGGGCGGGCGCTAGCTCCCAGACCGCGCGTCTCGAACTGATCGTAGCCGCCGAGCAGGTAATCCGAGCGCAAACTGATCTCGACCGAATGGAACGAGGCCAGTTCGAAGTTGGAGAACGCGAAGATGCCTAACCCTTGCGAGAGCTGCTTGTCGTAGGTGAACGAGTTGCCTCCAAAGATTCGAAAGCTGACACGCCGAAACCGGCCGATAGGCTGTCCGCCGTTGAGTTCGTGCGAGACGCGCGCACTCAGACCGATCGTGTTGTTGCGGCGCAGGCGGCCGTTTTCGTTGAGGTTGAACCGGTCGTCCGTCACGTTGACGCCCGCGCTGTACCGCCAGTCGCCGGTCAGCCGCTCGCCTTCGATCGATCCGGCAAAGCCCATCTCGCCATCGAGCGTCTCGGTCGTGCGATGCGTCGCCGAGAGGTTGCCGGCCACGCGGTAGGTATCGTCGAGCAGTTGCAGGTTCCAGTCGGCGACGCCTGCGAACGCGCGCCGGTCTCCCCCCGTCAGTTTGTCGTCGTAGGCTGTGACCAAGGCGCCGTATTCGGATGTGCCCTGCCGCTGGAGCAGTCGGAAGGCGCCGAACGAACGGCTGGGTGAAAACCGATCGCCTGTAGTTGCGGCGAGCGCGCCGTAGCTCAGCCCGCCTTCGCTCTGGCCGAAGAGTTTGGCGGCTCCGATGATCGGCGCGTCCTGCCCGATGCGGCGCGTGTAGAGCGCCTGTCCGCCGTCGCCGTTGGTGCGAAAGAGGTCGAGTCCTTCGACGAAAAACGGGCGCCGCTCGGGGAAAAACGTCTCGAACGCCGACAGGTTGAGTTCGGCAGGATCGCTCTCGACCTGTCCGAAGTCGGGATTGAAGGCCAGGTCGAGCGTCGCGTTGCTGGACAGCCCGATCTTGGCGTTGGCTCCGGCGTCGAACTGTCCGCCCGTCTCGACGCGCCCGATGCCCGGCTCGGCGCGTCCGCCCGAGAGCACGTAGGGGGTTACCTGAATGGCCCGGCGCGGCGTGACGCCCTGGATGCCGGTCAGCCGTCCGAACCCCTGGACGACGCCACGCGAGCGCACATCGCGCGTCACGAGTGACCACTCGAGCCGCTCCGATGTGCGCGGAATCACCCGTACGAAGTTGATGCCCCATGCCTGGAGGTCTCCGTCCGAAAATCGGAGCATTGAGTAGGGGATCCGCATCTCTACTGTCCAGCCCTCGCTATCGCGGCGCACAGCCGAGGTCCAGATAGCATCCCATGAGTCGTCGTATCCAGTGCCACTCTGGATGCCGTCCGCCTGCACACCCGCCGCGTTGACGGCGAAGCGGTAGGCCGTCCTTCCATCCGCGAAGCCGTCGATGCTAACCGCGAAGTTGTCGCCGTCTGCATCGTCGCGCCTGCCCAGGATGGTGCGGATCGCGTTGGGGTCGTCGTCGAACAGCCGAGCACCGACGTAAAGTGAGGTGCTGGAGTAGGCGATCCGCACCTGCGTTCGCTGCGACCCGTCCGCGCCCTCGACCGGGTCGAACTGCCGAAACTGTGAGGCTACGTCCGCTAGAAGCCACGTCTCCTCGTCCAATGATCCGTCGACGACGATGCTACCTTGCGCCCGCTGGGCGGACACGGTGGGTGGCCCGTCGGGTGAAGCGGCTGCAGTCGTTCCCACGAACAGTAGGAGAGTCAGGAGTCGGATCAATTTTTGAAGTGCGTTACGGTCAGACAAAACCTCTTTGACCCAGTATCGTCCAATACACCATGCCAAAACGCTACCGCTTCGTCATTTCGCTGGTTCTGCTGCTCGTCTTCGCACTGGCACCAGCTGCGACGCATGCTCAGACGGCTCCGCCCGTCGTGCAGATGAAGGCTGCATCGCCCAATCCATTCGCGGGCGAGACCCAGTTTGCCGTCTCGGTAGACCAGGCTGGAACGGTCGTCGTCGAAGTATACAACGTGCTCGGTCAGCGTGTCCGCACGCTGCTGTCGGAGCGCATGGAGGTGCGTGAGTCCAGAGTCGTGCGCCTCGACGCGTCGGGGCTCCCCGCCGGACTCTACGTCATCCGCGCCCAAGCTGGTGGACAGGTGGCGTCTCAAATGGTCACGCTCAGCCGATAGCGTCTGGCTCCGCGGTGCACTCTTCGGATCGAATCTGGAGAAGCACACGCGCTCTCACTCCGCCGCCGATGAGCACCCCGCACCTCGCCGTTCGCGTCGTCGACGTGTATCCGTACCGGATGCGAGAGGGAGAAGTCGAGTTGCTGATTCTGCGCCGGTCGGCTGGGCGCCTCTACGCAGGCCAGTGGCGAATCGTAGGCGGTAAAATCGAGCCGGGTGAGGGCGCCTGGCAGGCTGCGCTGCGTGAAGTGAGGGAGGAGGCAGGGTGCGATCCGGTCCTGTTCTGGGCCGTCCCGAGCGTCAACACGTTTTACGAGTGGCAGAGCGACCGGGTCAATGTGATTCCGGCATTCGCTGTCCAGCTCGATATCGATCCGGTTCTGGACGACGAGCACGATGCATGGGAGTGGCTCTCCCCGGCCGAAGCGGCGTCGAGGCTGGACTGGCCCGAGCAGCGACGATTGGCGGCCGTCGTGGTCGAGACGTTGGAGCGCGGGGTTCCCTCTGCTTTGATCGTCCCTCTTCCTGAGTCGAGGTCAGCGGACGACGCGTAGCGGAGCCGTCGTTGTGAACCGTTCGCCCTGAACGCGCAGCAAGTAGAGACCGACTCCCAGGTTTGGAGCGTCGACGGTGAGGGGTTGCGCCGTGTCTGAGTTCAGTTCGCCCTCCCAGATCGTAGCGACGACGCGCCCAAGTAAGTCGACCATTTCGGCGCGGACGTGTTGGCGTTCGCTCACGTAGAGTATAGCCTGCGATGCATCGCGAGTAGGGTTTGGGTAGAGGGAAGTCAGACGAAAGCCGGACCCGTCCAGTCCGATGGCGACCTCTACGATCGACGACAGAAACTCGGATCCATCCAGATCGCGCTGGCGCAGGCGGAAGCGGTGACGGCCCGGGGGTAGGATGCTCGTCGTCCATGAATAGCGTTGGGTCTCAATCGTCGTTCCGGCTCCGGCGACGCTGTGGAGCGGGGTCCAGAGCGTGGGAGTCGGAAGCTCGCCATCCGATGATGACGAGGGAGCAGCGTGCTCTACGATGAATCCGGCGTTGTCGGTTTCGGATGCCGTCTGCCAGCGCAGCACGACGCGGCTGCCCGATGCGACGCCCTCGAATGCCACCAACTCGACCGGAAGCACGTCGGCGCCGATGGGAACGGGCGTCAGTGCAGCCATCTCGCCCGACTCGTCGCCGCGCGTCTGCGTGTCACCGAGGCCAAGGCGCCCCTGCGCGCCGCTGCCCCAGCAACGCAAGCTCATGTCGTCCAAGACAGCGCAGGTGTGCGTGGCGCCTGCGTCCAGCGTAACGACCGAGGAGCCGAGGGCGACGGGCGGGAGCAGGTCGGCGCGTTCGCCGGGGTCATCGCCCAGCCGCTGGTTCGAGTCCATCCCCGTCTGCCCGAACGAGCCGATACCCCAGCACGTGACCGAGCCGGTAGTCAGCTTGGCGCACGTGTGGTCGCGACCGGCCGTGAGTTCGGCCACCGACGCAGGAAACTGGATGGGCGTAATCGCGGCGACTTCGCCCGGCGCGTTGCCGATCGTAGCGGTCGATCCATAGCCGAGTTGCCCATAGAATCCATCGCCCCAGCAGGCAACGCGTCCATCGGTCAGGAGGGCGCAGGTGTGGCCGAATCCAGCGGTGACCGAGCGCGCGGGCGGGATGGGAATGGCAGCCAGATTGGCGATTTCGTTCGGCTCGTCTCCGATCGGCGCGTTGCCTCCGCGCCCCAACTGACCGAACGAGTCCAGCCCCCAGCACTTTACGGATGCGTCGTCGAGCAGCGCGCAGGTGTGATACATCCCGGCAACGACATCCGTTGCGGCACGTCCCAGCGGTAGATCGGTGAGCGAGGCGATTTCGCCCGGCTGGTCCCCCAACGCGTTAGTGGTTCCGCTGCCCGTCTGGCCGAACGTACCGCTGCCCCAGCATCGCACTCCACCCGCTGTCGTGAGCGCGCAGGTGTGGCGAAGACCGGCGGTGATGCGTGTGGCCGTCGTTCCGAGAGCCACGTCGGGAAGGGCGTCGAGGTCGTTCGGTGCCGTACCGCGCATCCGGGTGTCGCCCTGTCCGAGCTTGCCGTCGCCTCCATCACCCCAGCAGCGGATGCCGCCGTCCTCCCTCAGAGCGCACGTGTGGTAACCACCCGCTTCGATCTGAGCGACGGGCCCGCCTACTTGGATTGCCTGGAGCGTGAGCAGTTCGTCGCGCTCGTCGCCGATGGCCGTGCTCGTTCCGGCTGCTGCCTGCCCTGCGTCGTTGGCTCCCCAGCAGCGGACGGTCCGGTCGGTGAGCAGCGCGCACGTATGCGCCTGTCCGAGCGTGACTTGAGCCTGCGCTAAACTCGGAACGGCAACGAGGCTCAAAGAGAAGACGACGCAAACGGCGCGCGCGAGTGACATCAGAAACGTAGGAAAGAAGCGAGCCACAAAACGAAGAGTGGTCAAAACAGTAGAACGCGGAATAGGAAATGCGCTCAGGTAGACTAATGCCCTAAGCTACACGGACACAAGGGCCTGTGCGTTGCTCGCGCGTAAACCTTCGACGCAATCCGTGCGAATCGGCGCGGACCTGCCCGCGCTCGAACGCGTTGACGGCCGTTCTCTCCTCGACGTGCATGGGTTCTCTCGGCTGGCTCAACGGCTACATCGCGCGCTACAAGCGCCTGTTCGTACTCGGCCTGCTGTTCGCTACGCTGGCCGCCGCGTTCTCGGTGACCGTTCCCGTCATTGTCCGCCAAGTCGTCGACGCGGTCCCGCGGTTCGTCGCGCTGTTCAACGTGCACGGCGAGCCGGTGCGGTCTATGCTGTGGGACCACGTGTTCACGTCGCTCCTCTTCTACGCGGGCGTGATCCTGGGATTGGCGCTGCTGAGCGGCCTGTTCACGTTCCTGATGCGGCAGACCATCGTGGTCGCGAGTCGCCACATCGAGCACGACTTGCGCGAGACGCTGTATGAGCATTTGCAGACGCTCCCGCAATCGTTTTACCACTCGCTCTCGACCGGCGACGTGATGACACGCGCTACGTCCGATGTGGAGCAGGTGCGGCGCTACTCGGGTCCGGCGTTTATGTACATGGCGAGTGCGATCACGCGCGTCACGCTGGCGCTCTCGTTCATGTTCGTCATCTCGCCGACGCTGGCATGGTGGGCGCTTGCCCCGATGCCGTTGTTAGCCATCACGGTCTATTTCGTTGCGCGGATGGAGTTCAGCCGCTCGCAGGCGATCCAAAAGCAATACTCGAGTCTCACGAGTAGGGTGCAAGAATCGCTGGCAGGCATTCGCGTCGTCAAGGCCTATGCGCGTCAGCGGGCCGAGGGCGATGCGTTCGCCGACGAAAGCCGACTGCTCAAGGAGCGCAACCTGTCGCTGGCGTTTGTCAGTTCGGTGTGGCGACCCGTCTTCACCGTTCTGATCGGGATCTCGACGATCCTCGTCGTGTGGCAGGGTGGACGGCTGGTGACGCAGGGCGTGATCTCGGTCGGCAACATCGCCGAGTTCATCATCTACGTCGCCCTGATGACGTGGCCGGTCGCCTCGCTGGGCTTCATCATCTCGATGGTGCAGCGTGCCGCCGCGTCGATGGACCGATTGGCGACGATCCTGGGGACCGAGCCTGCCATCCGCGATACCGATGCGACGGATACTTCGATTGCCCGGGTCGAAGGTGCCCTATCGTTTGACAGCGTCAGCTACGCCTATGCCGGTCCGGGGGACGATGTGCTGCACGACGTGTCGTTCGACCTGATGCCAGGTCAGATGCTAGGCATCGTCGGTCGAACCGGCAGCGGCAAGACGACGCTCGTCCGCATGATTCCGCGTCTGATCGACCCGCGCGATGGCTCCGTCCGCGTCGACGGCCACGATATCAAGACCATTCCGCTCGACACGCTGCGGAGCAGCATGGGCTACGTGCCCCAGGACGTATTCCTCTTCTCGGACACCATCGCCGACAACATCGCGTTTGGCGCCATGGACGCGGACCGGAGCGTCGTCGAGGATGCCACGCGCGAGGCCGATTTGCTCGACAATATCGAGGGCTTCCCGGACGGCTTCGACACGTTCGTCGGCGAAAGGGGCATCACGCTTTCGGGCGGTCAGAAGCAGCGCACCGCCATCGCCAGGGCACTCGTCCGCAACCCGCGCATCCTGATCTTCGACGACGCGCTTTCGGCCGTCGACACCAATACCGAACGCCGCATCCTGGGCAACCTCAAAGCTCGCGTTGGCGGTCAGACGCTCGTTGTGGTCAGCCACCGCATTAGTGCCGTACAGGACGCCGATCTGATTCTCGTCCTCGAAGACGGTCGCGTCGCCGAGCGGGGCACGCACGAGGAGTTGGTCGAGCAGGACGGCATCTACGCCGAGATGCACTCGAAGCAGTTGCTCCAGCAAGAGATCGAAGCTCTGTGAGCCGAGCGGACGCACAACCGCTGGGTGACATTACGCTCATCCCCCTCGGCGTCTCGGCTGCGATTCCCGCTCACGGTCGCCACCTGACCGCCCACGCGCTCGACCTGGGAGCCGAGTGGGTCTTGTTCGACTGCGGCGAAGGCGCGCAGTACCAGATCACGAAAACCGGCCTTCGCCCGTCGCGCCTGTCGACCATCTGCATCACGCACCTGCACGGCGATCACGTGTTCGGCCTGCCCGGCTTGCTCACGTCGCTCAGCATGACGGGTCGCGAGGAGCCGCTGACGATCATTGCCCCGCGCCGCCTGTTCGGTCCGTTGATGGCGTGGCCCGGCGTTGCGAACACGACGTTCGAGATCGTCCCGGTCCTCATCCTCGAAGATTTGTCGCCCGCTGTCGTGCTCGAAACGGATGCCTACACCATTGAGGCGCGTCCGCTCGATCACCGCGTGTTTTGCGCCGGGTATCGCTGGCAGGAAAAGCCGGGGCAGGGCAACCTCGACGTGGAAAAAGCCCGCGCGCTGGGCGTAGTCGACTGGCGCGATTATCGGCGATTGAAAGCGGGCGAGTCGGTAGAAGCCAGCGGCCGGATCGTCCAGCCGAGCCACGTCATCACACCGCCCGCGCTGCCGCGCTCGATGGCGTTCGTGACGGACACCGCGCCGTGCGAGGGCGGTCGGTCGCTGTGCCAAGGTGCGTCGCTCGTCGTCCACGACAGCACGTTTGCGACGGAGCACGCCGAGCGCGGCAACCCAAACCGGTCACAGCACGTCGGCGCAGGCTGCACAGGTAGCGCGCGACGCCGGTGCGCGGGCGCTGCTGCTGACGCACTTCTCAGCGCGCTACCCAACGACGGAGCAGTTCGAAGCCGAAGCGCGCGAGGTTTTCGCCGCGTCGACGGCTGCGGTGGAGTTAGAGCGTGTCGCGATTGCGCGGCAGGTGTAGGATCCTGCTCCTCGGTCAGAAGAGGAAACGCGCAAAAACGAGCGAACCTGTCGAGACCACCACAGCCCGACAGGTTCGCTTCTCCGGACTCCGCAAACGCGGTAGCCCGGTAGCGTCCGCCCGATCAGCGTACGAAGGTCAGCGTCTGGGTGGCGACGAACGTCTCACCCTCGGCCCGCACGAAGTACAGACCGGCGGGCAGGCGATCCGAGTCGACGCGGACCGTCTCTGTTTTCGAGGCCTCCAACGATCCCGAGAACGCCGTCAGCACCCTGCGCCCGAGCGCGTCGTAGACCGACACGTCGACGCGTTGCGCTACGCGCACGGCCAGCGAGATCGTGGCCGACGAACGCGACGGGTTGGGACGAGGGGCGGCGAAGAGGTAGTCTTCTGTCATCTCTACGGCCAGTTCTACCACGCTGCTCAGTTCCTCGGTGCCGTCGAGGTCGGTCTGTCGCAGGCGGAAGCGGTGGATGCCGGGCAGCAGGCCAGTGATGGCGAGTGAGTAGGAACGTGCTTCGAGGACAGTGCCTGCGCCTTCGACGAAGTCTGCGCGGGCGAAGTCTGAGGCATCGGGCGCCTGATGCTCGACAGAGAAGCCGGCGTTGTTGGTTTCGCTGGCGGTCTGCCAGGTGAGCAGCGCGCGGTCTCCGTCCTGTTGGGCTGCAAAAGCGGTCAATTCGACGGGCAGGACGCCTTCCTGCTCATACCACGCGATTTTGTTGTCATTGAGGGAAGCCGAGAGCACATCGATGTCGCCATCGCCGTCCAGGTCTGCTGCATAGACGGATCGTGCGCCATCGGCCTGATCGGTGATGATCTGCTGCGGGCCGAAGCCTCCGCTGCCGTCGCCCTTGTACCAGGCGATCTTGTCGTCGTCGAAGGACGCCGAGAGCACGTCGATGTCACCGTCGCCGTCCACGTCTGCTGCGTAGACGGATTGGGCGCCGTTGGCCAGCGTCGTGATGACCTGCTGCGGTCCGAAGTCTCCGCTGCCGTCGCCCTTGTACCAGGCGATCTTGTCGTCGTCGAAGGACGCCGAGAGCACGTCGATGTCACCGTCGCCGTCCACGTCTGCTGCGTAGACGGATTGGGCGAAATCGGCCAGCGTCGTGATGACCTGCTGCGGTCCGAAGTCTCCGCTGCCGTCATTGGCGTACCACGCGATCGTGTTATCGAGCGTCGAGGCGGAGAGCACGTCGATGTCGCCGTCGCCGTCCAGGTCGGCTGCGTATACCGAAGTTGCGCCGTCAGCCAGCGTCGTGATGGTCT
Source organism: Rhodothermales bacterium (assembly GCA_963815505.1). Lineage (GTDB taxonomy): Bacteria > Bacteroidota > Rhodothermia > Rhodothermales > BA12 > CAXBBB01. The sequence continues at coordinate 39,423 of CAWFGU010000006.1, read as the reverse complement.
GCTGAGTGCCAAACGTGCCGGTGCCGTCGTTGCGATACCACGCGATCAAGTTGTCGACTACCGAAGCCGAGAGCACGTCGATGTCGCCGTCGCCGTCCACGTCTGCTGCGTAGACGGAGTTTGCGCCGTCGGCCAGCGTCGAGATGATCTGCTGGGCGCCGAAGCCTCCGCTGCCGTCATTAGCATACCAGGCGATCTTGTCGTCGAAGAAAGAAGCCGAGAGCACGTCGATGTCACCGTCGCCGTCCACGTCTGCCGCGTAGACTGATATTGCGCCACTGACTTGATTGGTGATGACTTGTTGCGGTCCGAAGCCTCCGCTGCCGTCGCCCTTGTACCAGGCGATCTTGTTGTCGAAGAAAGAAGCCGGTGCCGTCCGCATCGACTGCCAGGGATGACAACTCTCGGAGAGTCGTCATCTTTCCTCTGCCGCAACGCAACGCCGCCCGGCGCGTTGGCGACGGCCTCACTCCGACTGACTCTTGGCGCAGGACTCCGCTCCCTCTACCGATCCCAAAACCGGCGCTGCATCTGCCGCCGAACCGCCCGACGCGAGCCAGTCGCCGGATACGGCAGCGACACCCAAGCGGCGGACGGGAATGCAGGACGATACGCGCGCCAAAGGCTTCGACAGCCACCTGTTTCGACGCATCGTGTCGTACCTCAAGCCCTACAAAGGGTGGGTAGTGCTGGCTCTGGTGCTCGTCGTCGGGACGGCGCTGCTGGGTCCGCTGCGGCCAAAGTTGATCGGCGAGGGCATCGACAGCTACATCGTCACGGGCGATCTGGACGGGCTGGGCAAGCTCATCGTCGTCCTGTTCGGTGTGCTGATTCTGGAAGGCTTCCTCGCGTTCGCGGGCGGCTACCTGACGCAGTGGATCGGTCAGAACGCCATCCTCGACATGCGCACGCGCGTGTTCGACCACATCGTCAAGCAGCCGCTGCGCTTTTTCGACGGACAGCCGATCGGCCGCTTGATCACGCGCACCACGAGCGACGTGGAGAGCCTGTCGGACGTGCTCTCCCAAGGCGTCGTCACCATTCTGGGCGATCTAGGGCGGCTGTTCTTCATCGGCTACTTCATGTTCTCGGACAGCGTGACGCTGGCACTCGTCTCGCTTGCCGTAATGCCGTTCATGGTGTGGGCGACGATGACGTTCCGCAAAAAGGTGCGCGTGCAGTACCGGGAGACGCGCAAGCACGTCGCCCGCCTCAACGCGTTCTTGCAGGAGCACGTGACCGGCATGGGCGTCGTTCAACTGTTCGGGCGCGAGCGCGAGGAGGCGCGGCGCTTCGCCGAAATCAACGACGACAACCGCGTCGCCCAGATCAAGACGATTTTCTACTTTGCCCTCTTCTGGCCCGCCGTCGAGATTCTGTCGGCCGTAGCGCTCGGGCTGGTGCTCTGGACGGGCGGACTGCTGGCGCTTGGCGAAGGCGTCACGCTCGGAGTGCTCGTCGCATTCACGCTTTACGTCCGGCAGTTCTTCGAGCCGATCCGCAACCTGTCCGATCAGTACAACACGCTGCAGTCGGCGATGGCTGGAGCCGAGCGCATCTTCGGCGTGCTCGACACCGACGACACGATGGTCGAGCCGGATCAGCCGCACAAATCACAGCCGTTCCGGGGCGAGATCGCGTTCGAAAACGTCTGGTTCACCTACGACCGCGACCTGGACGAAGGCGAGGAGCCGAACTGGATCCTCAAGGGCGTCAGCTTCACCGTCGCGCCCGGCGCGAGCGCAGCGTTTGTCGGGGCGACCGGCGCCGGGAAGAGCACCATCATCAGCTTGCTGCTGCGTTTCTACGACGTGCAAAAGGGCAGCGTCAAAGTCGACGGCGTAGACGTGCGCGACTACGCGCTGGACGACCTGCGCCGCTACATCGGTCTCGTGCTGCAGGACGTATTTCTATTCTCTGGCTCGGTCGAGCGCAACATCGCGCTGGGCGACGACGTGCCGCGCGAACGCGTCGAGGCCGCTGCCAAACTCATCGGCGCCGACGCGTTCATCGAGCGCCTGCCCGGCGGCTACGATCAGGACGTGCGCGAGCGCGGGTCGAGCCTGTCGCACGGTCAGCGGCAGTTGCTCTCGTTCGCCAGGGCCATCGTCTACGACCCGGCCGTGCTCGTACTCGACGAAGCCACGAGCAGCGTCGACACCGAGACCGAAGAGATGGTCCAGAAGGCGCTCGAAACGCTGCTTGAGGGCCGCACGTCGCTAGTCGTCGCGCACCGGTTGTCGACGATCCAGCACTCGGACCAAATCCTCGTCATGCACCGCGGCGAGATCCGCGAACGCGGTACACATCAGGAATTGCTCGCCTTGGGCGGGCTCTACCGCCGCCTCTACGAGCTCCAGTACCGCGATCAAGAGCGCGGAGATGGGCGGCTGGGATCGGCCCCTACGCCTGCGCCGCAGTCGCAGATCGGCGATTCGGGCGAGTAGCTTCGAAGCGGAATCAGCCAGCCGATATACGGTAGGCGGTGAGGCGAAGCCCGCTACGTTGGATCGACGCTCGGCGTGAGCAAGGTTTGGCACTTGCATCTATTCTGGAATGTTCGTTCCTTTCTGGCTCACTCAACGCTTCTTCTCTTGCGCAATGCCGTTTTAGTCGCCCGCGTTCTCGTAGCCTTTCCGATGATTGTCTTCGGGCTCAACATCTTCTTTGGGTTCATTCCCCAGCCCGAACCCGCCGGTGGCGCGGCGACGTATTTCGAGGGACTCATGGCGTCCGGGTTCACGATGCCGTTGGTTGGGTTGACCGAGGTGCTCGTCGGGGTGCTGCTGCTCGTCGGCCGGTGGGTGCCGCTCGCGCTGATCCTCGTGATGCCGATCCTCGTCAACGCGCTGCTCTTTCACGTCTTCCTCGAGCCGGCGTCGATTGCGCCAGCTATCGTCGTGTTTGGGCTTGTGGCGTTTCTGATGTGGGCCTACCGCGACCACTACGCCGCGCTCAAAAATGCCGACGCCAAACCGCGCACATCGGACGTGCAGCCGGTATGATCCTACCTTGACGGCGAACCCACTCCTGCTGCCGTGCTCCGACTCGCTGCCCTTCTCGCCGTCCTCCTGATCGGGTGCGCTCGTTCGCCCGTCGCTCCGATGTCGATCAGCGAGCCGTCGATCACGCTCGACACGCTGGCGACCGACGTGTTGTGGATTGGATTATCGGTGACGGACGATGGCCACGTTTGGATGGGAGGTACCGGAGGCGCCGCGGCCTTCCAACCAGCGGGCGGCGCGTGGCGCGTGATGCAGGTGCCGGGCGCCGATACGCTCCAGTTCCGCGACACACACGCGTTCTCCTCGACCGAAGCCGTTCTCCTCAGCATTGGCAACGGCTCGGCTTCGCGCGTTTTCAGAACCAGAGATGGAGGCGACTCGTGGCAGACGACGTGGACCAACGCCGATCCGTCGGCCTTCTACGACTGCTTCGCCTTCTGGCCCGACCGCCCCGGAGTCGGCTTTGCCTTTTCGGACGCGCTGGCTGAAGGGCGACGGCTTTGCCATGCCCATCGTCCGCACGACGGATCGCGGTCAGTCGTGGACGCAGCGTCGATCCAGTCCCGGGTGCCTCCGGCGCGCGACGGCGAGGGAGGCTACGCTTCGAGCGGGGCGTGCGCCGTCGCCGGAGCGGGCGGAGCAGGGTTGGATCGTGACCAACGGCGGGCCGGGTGAAGGCGACGACGACCGCTTGGTCGCCACGGCCGACTATGGACAGACGTGGACCGCGCGTGACGTGCCCATCGGTTCGACGGAAGGCGGCGTCGGCCTGTCGACGGCGGCGTGGACCGACGACGCGCGCTTCGTCGGGCTGCTCGGAGCGGTCGACTCTACGGTCGTGTTGCGCTCAGACGACGGAGGATTCGAGTGGGAGCGGCTGTCGGGTGTCGGCGTTGGGCAGGTGTATGGACTCGCGGCATACGATGCCGGACGATCGCACTTTCGTGGCGGCGACGGGACCGGGCGGGCTGTCGGTTTCGTCAGATGGTGGCGAGACGTGGCGCGTGATGACCGATGCCGAATTGTGGACCGTCGCGCCTCATCCCGACGGCGGATTTGTGGCGGCGGGAAGAGGCGGTGTCGTAGCGCGGATCGAGTTGTGAAGTGCGCGGCGCCGGAGGAGTGCTGTAGACGAATTTGGGGTGTCCTCGGTCCACGATAGGCCGCTATTGCCCCCGTATTTCCGATCTACCCGCCGCCCTCCGATCGCTCACCTCGACCACCCAATCCTCGCGAGCAGACGACCATTCTCGACGAAGATGCCGATCTCGTGGTCGAACGACGAGGAGTAGCGCGGATGGCGCTCGGCGAGCGGGTGTGGGCATCTGGTCCATCGATCTGTGCCAACACGATTGCTCTGGACCCGCTGGAGCGGCTCACGCGTTCGACGTCTCGGGGACGGGCAAGCGTACGGCTCGCGACGTGATCGACCGAATCCATCCCGACGACCGGGAAGAGGCGCAGGAGGAAGTCCGATTTGCAGCGCGACCCGACACGGCGGATGATACGTGCAGACCTACCGCCTGGTGCTTGGCAGCGGCAGCGAGCGCTGGATCGAAGTCAACGGGCTCGTCCTGTTCGACGATGAGGGCGCTAGGCGGACGCCGGTGCGCTTCGTGGGCACGGTGCGCGACGTGAGTGAACGGTTCGTTGCGCAGCGGGCGCTCCGCGAGAGCAACAAGCGGCTGCGCGTCGCTCTCGATGCCGCTGACCTCGGCGCATGGTCGATGGTGCCTCCTATGGAAGCATTGAGCATCGACGAGAGGGGGCGCGAAATGTTTGGACTGGAAGACTCTTCGGCTACTGCGTTGGATGACTTCGTCAGCCGAATCCACCCCGCCGACCGGGATACCGTCCGCCAGGCCATCGCCCGCACGCTCGATCCCGACGAGCCGAACGACGGATACGCCACAGTCTACCGCGTGCATTCGCCTCCAGATTCGCCAAGCCCGGAGAGGTGGGTGAATGCACGCGGCCAGACTCTATTCGAAAGAGACGGTGCCGGGCGTCGGGCGTCCCGTTTTACAGGTGTGCTGCGCGACGTCACCGATCAGCGGGGCAGAGACCTGATGCTTGAGGAAAGCGAAGAGCGTCTGCGCATCGCGTTGGAGTCGGCCAGCCTCGGCATGTGGGTGATGGAGCCGGGGATGGACCGGCTGATAGTCGACCAGCGAGGGCGTGTGCTGTTCGGATTGGAGGAATACGAAGGCGTCGACCTCGCTCCGTACCTCGACCGAATGCACCCGGCCGATCGGCCCGGCGTGGCCGAAGCCATTAAGCAATCGCTGCGTTCGGACGGACCGGAGGTGTACGACATTGAATACCGGGTGCACCCCTCGCCCGGTGTCGTGCGATGGCTCAGCGCGCAGGGGCGGACCGTGTTCGAGGACCGCGACGGCGCGCGAACCGCTGTGCGCTTTACCGGTGTTCTGCGCGACATAACCGAGCAGAAAAATACCGGACATGCGCTGCGCGAGAGCGAAGGGCGGCTGCGCACCATCTTTGAGCGCATCGACGAGGGCTACGGTCTGTGTGAGATCGTCGTAAAGGACGGCAAGCCGGTCGACTACCGGTTCATCGAAGTCAACCCGCTCTTCGAGACGATGACGGGGATGCGCGACGCTCCGGGGAAGACGGCGCTGGAGTTGGTGCCCAGCTTGGAATCGCGGTGGATCGAGACCTACGGCGAGTCGCCCTCCAAGGAGAGTCGCTACGGTTCGAGGAGCAAGTCGAGTCGATGGGCAGATGGTTCGATCTATTCGCGACGCCTGTTGAGCCGCGTGGACGCTTCGCCGTCGTCTTTCGCGACACGACCGAGCGGCACCGTGCCGAAGCAGAGGTCGAGCAGCGCGAGGCCGAACTGCGGACGCTCAACGAGACGCTCGAAGCCCGCGTCGCCGACCGGACCAGGCAGCTGGAGCAGCGCAACCGCGATTTGCAAGACTTCGCCCATGCTGCCAGCCACGACCTCCAAGAGCCGCTGCGCAAGATCAGCATCTTCGCGGGTATGATCGCCGACGAGTATGGCGAGAACCTGGACGAGCAGGAGCGCTATTTCATCGACCGCGTCCAAAACGCCGCTCAACGCCTGGGCACGCTGGTGCGCGATCTGCTCGCCTACTCGCGCGTCACCTCGCGTGCCGGGGAGACCGGCAACGTGGATCTGAACACAATCGCTCGAACGGTGCTCGAAGACCTCGAACTCGCCATCCGCGATTCGGGCGCCAAGATCGAAATCGACCCCCTTCCGACGATCCAGGCCGACAGCGCCCAGATGCACCAGCTACTCCAAAACCTGCTCAAGAACGCCGTCAAATACCGCAAGCCAGACCACGCGCCGACGATCCGTGTGTGGGCCGAGACGAGCGACACGTCGACCCGTCTGATGGTGCGTGACGACGGCATCGGCATTGATCCCAATCACCGCGAGCGCATATTTGCCCCGTTCGGAAGGCTGCATGGGCGCACTGATTACGCCGGGTCGGGCATTGGATTGGCTGTCTGCCGCCGCATCGCCGAGCGGCACGGCGGCTCCATCGCTGTCGAGGACGGTCCGCAAGAGGGCAGCACGTTCGTCGTCACGCTGCCGCTACAGGCCTCGCTCCCAGACGCCGACTGAGGTCGAAGAGCTTCGCTACTCACGCTCGAAGAAGAGTTCGCGACAGCCTCTTTCTCTTTCGCCACCAGCGGCAGCTCGAACCAGAACGTGCTTCCCTGGCCCAGTACGCTGTCTGCCCCAACGCGCCCGCCCATCTGCTCGACGTACTGTCGCACGATGAACAGCCCCAGTCCGGTCGACGACTCGCCCTCGGTTGGTCGGGCGGACAGCTTCTTGAAAGGGTGGAACAGGTGCGCATGGTCGGCTTCGGTGAGGCCCGGTCCCTGGTCGGTAACCGAGAAGCGGGCAAATCCGGAGTCGCAGCGGACGCGAGCGCGCAGTATGCTTCCGCGCGGACTGTACTTGACGGCGTTGGAGAGCAGGTTGAACATCACATCGCGCACGCGCGAGCCGTCGCCGCAGGCCACGCTGGGCATCCCTTCCCACTCGATGCGTTGCTCCTTGACACTCGCCCGAGCCCGAGTCGTCTCGACGGCCGCGCGACCAATGTCAGCCATATCAAGCGGTTCCATGTTCATTTTGAGCGCGCCTCGCTCGGCCTCGTTGGAGCGTAGCAAGTCTTCGATGAGCCGAAGCATGGCATCCGACGATTCGTGGATCAGGTCGACGAGTTCACGCGGTTCGTCCATGTCGTCGGGCAAGTCCATGCGGAGCAGTTCGGCGAGGCTCTTGACGTTGGCGATGGGGTTGCGCAGGTCGTGGGCCGCGATGCCGAGCAGCGCCGTCTTCTGCTCGCTCGCGTCCTCCAGCTTCTGATTGGACTCGGAAAGGCGCTCGTTGAGCCGCTGCTGAGTCAGCGCTTGCCGTTCGAGATCCGCCGTCCGCTCAGCGACGAGCGACTCGAGGATCGCGTTGCGCTCGGATAGTTGACGCCCGCGCCACCGCACGATTCGAGATACGACGAAGGCGAGCAGGAGCGTGGAGAGTCCGAGGAAGAGCAGGTTGGCCCACCACGTCTGAAACCACTTGGGCGCGATGTGGAACGTGGCCGTCCGCACCTCGGTGTCGCGCCCCCACGCATCGCGCGCCTGCATCTCGAGCGCGTACGAGCCGTGCGGGAGGTTGGTGAACACGCGCTCACCTGCCGGACTCCACGCGCTCCACTCGTCCTCGTAGCCGCTCATCCGCGTGCGGTAGAGCGTGGCTCCCGAAAGGTCGGCGGCGAGCGTGGCGTAGGCGAACGACAGGTCGCGCTGCTCAGGCGTGAACGGTTTCAGAGACGAGACGAGCGTGTCCGGACCGATGTGCCGCACGAAGGAGAGGCGGGGCGCCAGCGGAACCGGGAGCGCGCCGATCAGGTCGGGTGCCACGAGCGAGAGCGAGAGCAGGTTCATCGTCAGAAAGCGGCCGTCGGGCAGGTCCAGCACTTCGAGCAGTTCCTTCGAGTTCAACCGGTCGTGCATCAGGTCGATTGAGCGAGGCGGCGGGCCGGGCGTGATCAGGCTCAGCCGTTTTTCCCCCATTGAGGCGATGCGCCCTCTGCCCGTGGTGCGTAGCAGGCTCGTAGTGTCGGAAGCGAGCAGCGAGGTCAGGCGTGAGGTGTCGGTCTCGAAGGCGGTGCCTTGCCACCGAAGTACTGTGTCGGCCTTCAGATAGAGCGCGTCGGCGATGCGCAGTGGAACGACCGAGCGGTTGGTGAGCAGCGTGTCGGTGTAGTGGGCTACCAGGGCGAGCGAGTCGGCTTGGGCGTCGTAGCGCAGCCGGAGCACGCCCTGGAAATTCGAGCCCAACCACACGTCGCCTTCGACGCCGCGCACGCCGCGCGTGATGCTGGGCACGCCGAGTTCGCGCAGGCAGTTGCCGACGCGCCACTGGTTTCGCTCGAAGCGCAGCAGGCACGGTCCCCCATCAATCCCAGCGACGACGCGCGCGCCGCTGTCGTCGGCCGGTACCAGTTCCTCCGTGTAGGGGTAGATGTCGCCGGGGATCGCCAGGGAGTCGGTGCGACCGGCGCGTATCGACAGCACGCCCCTTGAATGGGCGGCCAGCAGACCGTGCGGTGTCTGGAGGAGGCGGCGTCCATCGAGTATTTTTTCCGTGCGGTGCACGTCGATACCGTCCTGCGTTAGTGTAAAACTGGTCAGCCCCGACACGTTGAGCACGTGGACGGTGTCGCCCGCCAGCGCGGCGTCGTTGGCCGAGATCGGTACGTCGGGTGTCCGCAGCGTGCGCAGCGGCGCCATCAGCTGCACGCGCGAGACCCCCAGGTCGTGACATACCCACAGCGCACCGGCCGAGTCGACGAAGGCGCACTGTGTCACGTTTTCGGGCAGCCCTGACGCGCGCGTCACCTGGCGCAGCAGGCGCCCCGACGTGTCGGTTACGAACGCGCCGCCTTCGATCGTCGACACGACAAGCGCGCCGCCGGGCGCCGCCGTCATTCCGTAGGGCCAGACAGCTTGCACATCGGCGACAGGGAAGGCGTCTAGCGTGCGGATCGTGTCGGCCGATACGGCTAGCAGAGCGCTCTGGCCCAGCAGGTAATCGACGCCGTCCAGGTGCGCCGTGTAGCGCGCGCGCTCGCGCTGGATCAGGCGGCCCAGATCCGAGTCGACCACTCGCACCTCGCCGTCGAGATAGGCCATCACGGGCGCGCCATCGATCGGCGAGGCCAGAAACAGCGTGTCGCGCGCCAGCACGGCCCGCGTCGACACGTGGGGTTTGGTCCAGGCGAGGATGGAATCGTCGGCTCGAACGAACAGAATGGATCTACTCAGCACGAACGCGGCGGCGTCGCCGACGGCCAGTCCTCGCCACGCGTCGCCAAAGCCCTGGAGCGAGTCGGGCAACTCGTGCGTGATCGCGCGGTACAGGGGCGGCAGGCCGGCTTGCGGTTCGACGATGCCCAGTTCGCTCGCTCCGCCCAGTACGATGCGCCCGCTCGACGTGCGCACGAGCGAGCGGGCGATGCCGCCGTTGTCCATCGGGACCACGTCGAGCCAGTGGCCGCCGTCGTACGTGAGCACGCCCGAGTTGTTGGCGACGTAGATCACTCCGTCGTCGTCCTCGACGACCGACCAGTTTTGCCCGCCTGCGGTGTAGTCGGTGCTCATGAAGGTCTGAACTGGAAGCGGGAGCGGTGCCGCCAGTGACCGAGCGAGTGGCGATTCAGACTGCTGCGCCTGCGCGTGCGCGTCCCACCCGGCGGCCACGCACAGGAGTGTCATCGTCACGTAGCAGCCGAAACGGCCGCCGAGGGAGACGAGCGAGGTGAGTAGGGACATGGACTGCGAGGGGGGCCGTAGGAGTATCGGCCTCGAGCGTACCCGCTTAACCTAATGATTAACCGCCGGTCCGCGCACGTGCGGTAGGAATCTCGAATCGATAACTCTGATCGGGATGCCTGGCTTGGTTCACTGGATGAGCATCAATCGGGCAAAAGGGCGGACTATCTTCCCCGGCTCCGCTCTACCAGCCGTTTTCTCTCGATGCTCCTTCGCGCCGCCACGCTCCTCGTGCTCGCCTTCGCCGCTCCGGTCGCGTTGGCCCAGTCCTCGCTCGATGTGACGCTCTACGACTTCAACACGCGCGCGCCACTCGCCGGGCTGACGGTCAATCTCGACAATGCGCAGATCGGCTTTTCAGCGTCGGCTGTTTCGGACGCCGAAGGGAAGGCGCGCTTCAACGGATTGCAGACGGCGGGGGAGTACGTCGTTTCGGTCCCGTCTAGCGGCGCCTACCTCGACCAGCAGACGCGCCCGTTGACGCTGCGGAGCCGGGCGAGCCGGAGCGTATCGCTGCTGATGATTCCGGTTCAGCGCGTTGACCTGGAAGGCGTAGAGGTGACGGGCGAAACCGGATTCGCCGATCTCAACCGCACCAACGCCGAGGTGTCGGCTACGCTGACGGCCCGCGAAGTCCAGGCGCTGCCGATTGAGGGGCGCGACCTGACGCGCGTGCTGTTCCGCCTGCCGGGCGTGACGCAGGCGACGGGTTTCTTCCCCGAAGCGCCGAGCGTGTCGATCAACGGGGCCAATGGCCTGTTCGTCAACTACCTGATCGACGGGATGGACAACAACGAGCAGTTTCTGGGCGGTCAGCGCTTCGCCATGCCCATCGGCTTCGTTCAGGACGTGACCGCGCTGACCGGAGCGTTTTCGGCCGAATACGGACGGACCAACAACGGCGTGTTCAACGTCACCACGCGCGGCGGCAGCAACGACATCGAAGGCGAGGTCTTCTACCTGACGCGCCCCGGCTCGATCATCGACGGCACGAGTCCGTTCAACCAGCGCGACCTGCTAGGCAACGAGGTCAAGGACGGGTTCAGCCGCCAGCAGTTCGGAATCGCAGCAGGCGGGCCGATTGTGCGCGACCGAACCTTCCTTTTCGTCAACGTGGAGCAGACGTTCGACGCCAAAGACAACCTGCTCACCTCTGTCCCACTGGGCGTCAACGAGACGGTTCAGGGCACCAACCGCTTCACCTACGCCAGCGCACGGCTGGATCACGTGTGGTCGAGCGCCGTCCGCTCCAATCTCCGCATCAACGCGGGATTCGTGGGTAACGACCGGCAGGGCGGAGGGCTCGAGGGGGGTGTCGCGTTTCCGTCTGCGGCCAACGAGCAGACGCGCAACAGCCTGAACGTCGCGCTCCAAAACACGGCGCGCATCGGCTCGGCGATATTCGAGAGCCACTACCAGTTCGCCCGCTTCGACTGGGACTACGCCGACGCCGAGACGAACGGACCGCAGGTGGTCGTGCTCGATCCGCAGGGACAGACCGCCGCGGTCATCGGCGATCCCGGCTACGTTTTCCACGAGGAGCAGACGACATTCCAGACGCAGCAGAAGGTGACGCTTCCGGTCGGCCGCCACACGCTCAAGGCGGGCGTCGACATCGTCACGACGGATCACGCGCTCGAGGGCGGCGGCAACCCGGACGGCAACTACACGGTCCAACTGACCGACGCGCAGTTTGCGGCCGTACGAGGGCGTGGCACGAGCCTGTCGCCCGACGACATCCCGTCCGACGCGACCGTGCTCGGCTACAACGTCGAGACGCGTCCGGGCAGCTTTGGTGCGCGGCAGACGTTGTTCGCCGGATACGTCGAAGATCAGTTCTCGCCGATCGCCGACCTGACGCTGACGGCGGGCCTGCGCTACGACGTGGACAACCTGAGCAAGGGCGGCGGAGACGACTACGACCTGGACAACCTGGCCCCGCGCCTGTCGGCCAACTACGCCGTCGATGCCCGGACGAGCCTGCGCGGCGGCTACGGCATCTACTACGACAAGGTCAACTACGCCCTCTACTCGGACGCACTCCAGTTCAACTCGACAGCCGAGGGATACAAGACTCAGCTGCGCCAACTCATCGCCGCCGGGGTCCTGCCAGCCGATACGGACATCGACGCGGTCACGTTCGACGGCAACCTGACGGCCAGTTTCCCTGGCATCGCCTATGGCCAGGGACCAACCGCGGCTCAGATTGCCGGATCGCGCCAAGCGTTGCAAACCGAGGAGCGTCGCATCCTCAACCCCGACGGATACGACAACCCGTACGCGCATCAGTTCGCGCTGGGCATCCAGCGTCAGATCGATAGCCGAACGCTGTTCTACGCCGACGCCGTCCTCTCGCTCGGTCGCAGCCTCTTCCGCCTACGCGACCTCAACGCGCCGACGCCTTACACCATCGACGTAGATGCCGACGGCAACCCGACGCGCGGGCCACGGTCCGTCGCCGACGCCGATCTGACGCGTCCCAATCCGATCTATACGAATACCAGCGGCCAGATCACCGACGCCAGCGGCAATGTGCTCGACGGCGCGACGCGCAAAATCCTCGTCAGCGAAACCGGCGGCACGAGTACGTACCGCGCCCTGACGATGAACCTCGTCCGCGAGACCGGAGCTGAAGATCCGTTCGCCTACCGCCTGAGCTACACGCTGTCGCGTCTGGAGAACGACACCGAAGACATCAACTTCCGCGCCGCCAACGGGTCAGACTTCGACGCCGAGTGGGGGCCGAGCGTCAACGACCGCACGCACGTCATCAACGGCCTGATCTACTATTCGCCCCGCTCGTGGGTGACGGTCAGCCTAGCCAGCCTGCTCCAGTCCGGCCAGCCGATCAACCGCGTTCCCGACGCCACGATCTTCGGCACGACCGATCTCAACGGCGACAACGACGGCCGCGGGCGCGTGACGCAGTACGGCGGCGGAACCGACCGCGCGCCGGGCGAGAGCCGCAACAGCGACCGCCTGCCGTGGAGCACCACGTTCGATCTGGGCGCGCAGTTCAACGTGCCTGTCGCAGGCCGCGTGCTCAGCTTCCGCGCCGACGTGTTCAACGTGTTCAATGCCGAGAACCTGTCGGGGTACGCCAATAACGCGAGCCAGAGCAATCAGATACAGGTTGGCTCGGCCGCGACGGGCGTGTTCGTTCAGCGCAACGCCAGCCCGCCGCGCCAATTCCAGTTCGGTCTGACGTTCCTGCTGTAGGCGGCCCGCTCCGTCCTTCCGTCTGGACCCTACTCAACGCGCATCCCACCCAGCCCACTCATGCCCTTTCCCCTTGTCATCGCGAGGAGCACAGCGACGTGGCGATCCGAACGTGCTCGAGTAGTCTCAGATCGCGATGGCCATCGACACGAGCGTCTACGTCCTCGCGATGACAGATGGAGGGGACGGGTGATGGGGTCACTACTCCTCGCCGGTTGCTTGGTGCTGTTCTCGGCCTGCTCGCCCGACGCGCCGCGCGCCGATCGCTACTCGGATGGACTCTCAGCCGTCCCGTGGGACAGCGTCCTCGCCGACGCACGCGGGCAGACGCTCGACTGGATGATGTGGGGCGGCGATCCGCTCATCAACGCGTACGTGAAAGACTACGTCGCCCCCATCCTGCGCGACTCGTTTGGCGTTGAGCTTCGGGTGACGCCGGGGCAGGGCAACGAGATCGTGACGGCCCTGATGGGCGAGCTGGAGGCCGGACGCGCCGATGGTGCCTACGACCTGGTCTGGATCAACGGCGAGACGTTTTACCAACTCCGCCGCATCGACGCGCTGTGGGGACCGTTCGCTGCCGATCTACCCAGCGCCCGCTACGTAGACTACGACAACCCCTTTATCGGGAGGGATTTCCAGCAGCCGACCGACGGCTACGAAGCGCCGTGGGGCAACGTCCAGATGACGTTGATCTACGATAGGGACCGCGTCCAGAGTCCGCCGACCACGCGGGCCGACCTCTACGAATGGGTCAAGGCCAACCCCGGACGATTCACCTGGGATGCCCAGTTCACCGGCGTCGCCTTCCTCAAATCACTCTTCACCGACATCGCCGGAGGATCGGGCGCGCTCGCAGGCGACTTCGACGAAGCCCGCTACCAACCCGCTATCGACGGGCTGATCGCCTACGTCGACAGCCTCAAACCCTACCTCTGGAAGATGGGCGAGACGTACCCGGCAGGCGTGGCCCAACTGCACCAGTTGTTCGCGTCCGGCGAAGTCGATTTTACGATGAGCTACAACGACTCCGAAGTCGACAACAAAGTCGCCCAGGGTCTCTTTTCTCAAACGGCTCGCGCTTACGTACCCGATTGGGGGCTGATTCAGAACAGCCATTACCTCGGAATCCCGCACCTAGCCAGCGACAAAGCCGCCGCCCTCGTCGCCATCGCCTTCCTCCAGTCGCCTGCCGCCCAACTACGCAAACTCGACCCTGCAGTCTGGGGCGACGGGTCCATTCTGAGCCTGGACAAACTGCCCGTTGACTGGCGCGACCGGTTCCAAAGTGCCCCAGGTCGTCAGTATGCGCCGTCGCGCGCGTCCATCGCCGACCGTGCCGTCCCCGAACTAGCCCCCGAATACACCATCCGTATCGAACGCGACTTCCGCGAACGCGTGATCGAACGATGATTGGGCGTCCGTTTCCGATCTTTCGTAGGGGCGACCCGTGGGTCGCCCTGGACAAACGCCATCGTTGCGGCAAACGAGGGCGACCCACGGGTCGCCCCTACGGGGGTGTGGCCATGTCCAGCGATCAGCGATGACGCGGGATTGGCTAGGGTGGAGCGGCTATGCGCTGCTGGCAACCGTGGCGCTGATACCGGTTGCGGCCAGCCTTGTGTACGCCGGACTGTACAGTGTCGAAGCAGTCGGTTTGTTGGCCGATGGGGGTACGGTGCGCCATTGGGCCAGTCTGCTGAGCGGTAGTGTGTTTTGGCAGTCGGTCGGGTGGAGCGCGTATGTGGCAGGGGCATCCGTCGCAATCACGCTGGCCATCGCGCTTCCACTGGGGTTGTGGCTACACCACTCGATTGCGGGTGGGCGGCTGGGGGCGTTCCTCTACCTCCCGCTTGCGATCCCGTCGACGGTATCGGCGTTTCTGGTACTGCAACTGCTGGCTCCGTTCGGGACGCTGGCGCGCGTCGTCCGAGCGATGGGCGGGCTCGAAGCGGGGGAGGGGCTTCCGGCGATGGTCTACGACTCGGCAGGCATCGGGCTGATCGTGGCGCACGTCGGATTGGCCGTACCGTTTTTCCTGCTACTCTTCGCCGAGATCCACGCCCAGGAACGCGTCGGTGATCTGGCTAACGTAGCGCGGACGCTGGGCGCGAGCGCTCGGCAGGCGACGTGGCGCGTGTCGGTTCCGCTTTTGCTCAGGCAGGCCGGACCGAACGTGCTGCTGCTCTTCGTCGTCGTGCTGGGTGCGTACGAGGCGCCGCTGCTGCTCGACCGGCAGAGTCCGCAGATGCTATCGGTCCTCGTCATGCGCAAGTTCGCGCTCTTCGATCTGAGCCAGAAACCCGAAGCGTTCGCCATCGCACTCCTCTATACAGGACTGGTCGTCGGTGTGCTCGGGCTGGTGTTTCGCCGAATGCGGGTGGCGGCATGACGCGGTCCGTCTCCCAGCGAAAGTGGGCAGCGGCATTCGTCGCGCTCTGCTGCGTGTTTCCCTTCGTCGTCCTCGTCGGCTACTCGCTCGTCACGCGCTGGGCGCCCGCCAGCCTGCTGCCCGACGCGCTCTCGCTCGGACGTTGGGCCGAACTGCTCAGCGGCGATCTCCCCCGAGCGCTGGGCGTGTCGACCGTTTTGGCTTTGGTGGTTGGATTGGTGTCGACGGTTGGCGGATTTGCGGCAGCGCGGTTGGTCGCGTACAGCCGAGCCGGAGCGCCGCTGCTGTTTTTGGCCTACGTACCGTATCTGATGTCGCCTGTTCTGGTCGGCGTGTGCCTGCTCGCGCTGTACCTGCGGATGGGGCTGGCGGGCACGTGGGCAGGCGTCGCGCTGAGCCACCTGACGCTGGCGTTGGGGTTTGCGACCGTTTTTTTTACCGCCTTCTGGAGCCGCCGCATCGCCCAGCAAGAGGCTGCCGCTCGGACGTTGGGCGCGCGCGCGTGGCAGGTGTTGACGCGCGTCGTTTGGCCCCAGGCTCGTCCACTCGCCGTCGTCTGCTTCGTCCAGTCCTTTTTGCTGTCGTGGTTTCAGTACGGGCTGACGGTCCTGATCGGCCAGGGCAAGGTGCAGACGCTGACGGTCCGCATCTTCTTTTACCTTAACGAGGCTAATCCGTACTACGCTGCCGTCGCCGCGTGCCTGCTCGTCGGCCCGCCCGCGTTGCTGCTGTGGTTCAACCGTCGCTTCGTGTTTCGGGGCAACATGTAGCTCGTATCCTTTGGCATGATCGCTGACTTCTCCTCCTTCGTCGCCGTCGACGGAATCTCCAAGCGCTACGCGTCCGAAGACGTGCTGCGTGGGTGCGACGTGCGCGTGGACGAGCATCAGACGCTAGCGGTGTTGGGACGAAGCGGTAGCGGCAAGACGACGCTGCTCAAAATCCTGGCCGGGCTGGAGTCGGCAGACGCTGGGCGGATAGTCGTCGGTGGGCGATCGCTTGACGGGCTGCCTCCGCACAAGCGGGGCGTCGTCTATCTAAGCCAGGAGCCGCTGCTGTTTCCCCACCTCTCAGCGTGTGAGAACGTCGCCTTTGCTGCGCGGCTGAGAGGGGAGAGGGACGCCGAGGAGCGGGCTCAAGCGCTGCTCGGCGACCTCGAGGTCGCCGAGCACGCGCATAAAAAACCGGATCAACTGAGTGGCGGGCAGCAGCAGCGCGTCGCGTTCGGGCGAGCCGTAACGGCACACCCCGACCTGCTGCTGCTCGACGAGCCGTTTGGCAAACTCGACGTGGAGACGCGAGCGACGATGCAAGATCTCTATGCCCGCATAGCCGCAGAGCAAGGGCTGACAGCTCTTTTCGTCACGCACGATCTCAAGGAGGCCCTCCGCGTCGGCGACGCATTTGGGCTGATGATCAAGGGCAAACTGGCGCAGTATCCGAGCCGTGAGGCGTTCGTGGCCGATCCGGCGACGGGCGTGAGTGATGAGTTACGGTTCTGGGAAGGCATCGCCGATGCCGCGATAGTAGACTGATCCGACTCGCCCACACCGCCCCTATGCTCGACGCCGTCGTCATCTCCAATGCCATCATCGGGCTGGACCGCATGTTCGCCTCGAACGACCGCGTCTGCTACCGATTCGCGCACGTTACCCCCGACTTTTCAGTCGACCTGACAGGGGCCGACCTGCTCGTGGTCCCCAACGGCTGCGATCACGTTGCGATGCTAGCGATCAAACAGACGGTCCGTGACTTCCTGGATGCGGGAGGGACGCTGTTCTGCTTCGATGGTTGGTTTACCGACTGGGTGCCCGGCAATCAGTGGCGGATGGACAACTCGAAACCCTCGCGCGACGTGCGCTACCACGTCCCGACCGACCGCCACCGCCTGATGGACGGCGTCCGGCTCGACGATTTGCAGTTCAACCACGGCATCAGTGGCTGGTGGTCGGTCGGCTACATCGACGCGTCACCCAACGCCGACGTGATTCTGGCCGACACGTGGAACCGTCCCATCGTCGTCCTTGATGAGTCGACGACGAACGGTCGCATCGTGCTGACGGCGTCCGGTCCGCTGGGCGATTTTGCCCAGAGTGAGGATCCTGCCCCCAGCGCCGCCGAGCGTTACGCTCATGCCTCGGAGACGACAGAGACCGAAGACATCGCCGCCGAAACGTACAGCGCACTGCTCACGCTTTACCGCAACATGGTCTCGCTCGTCGAAGCCAATTCTCATTCCACTGCACCCCTCCAATCCGCACCGGCTCATGTCTGAACTGCCCGCCTCGCCTCGCATCGGCCTGATTTTCAACGGCGTCTGGAGCCAGTACGCGTTTGCGACGGCGCCCAAATACCGCGACCTCTATCGTCTGATTTACGTCCACGCACTGACGGACGACGCCGTCGCCAACCTCGACGCGCTGGTGATCCCGTTCCAGTCGAATCAACAGGTTCTGACCGAGCGCAAAGAGGTGCTGTACCGCTTTCTCGCCCAAGGCAAGAAGATCGCCATCTTCGGCGACTCGGACCCCGATTGGCTCGACGCGCAGTGGGAAGATCGACCGGTCAACAACTACTGGTGGGTCGACGACCCGTGGAACCCGCCCGTTTCGCAGACCGATCACGCGCACCCGGTCTTCCGCGGACTGACACCCCGCCACGCCTGCTGGCACGTACACGGCATCTACACGCGCATCCCCGAAGGCGCCGACGTGATCCAGCGCAACGCTCAGGGCGAGCCGATTACGTGGCAGACCGACCACTACGGTGGAGTCCTGTTCGCATCGACGCTCGACCCCATCGTCGAGCACGGCATCCAGCAGGTCGCCCACCTCGACCACTTTTGCGACAGCTTGACCAAGTGGTTGTGCGGCGTCGAGCCCGAAGGCAAATTCCGTGTCGACGACAATGCGTACGGTGTGGGGCTCGAAGCCTTGCCGGTCCTCGTCTGACGTGGCGAAGTCCGAATCACGAGAAGCCGTCGGCGTCATCTTGGGCAGCGCCTATCGCATGGGGCGTCCGGGCGGCTTGGCGATGGCGCCGGTCGACATCGATACGCCGTGGGGCGTGCAGCGGCTGTACAAAGTCCAAACTGAGCGCCCGGCATACGCTCTGTTTCGCCACGGACAGCCGCATCGTCTGCTGCCCAACCAGATCGACTACAGGGCACAGGCGTGGGCACTGCGCGAGGTGGGCGTGGGTGCGCTACTGGTGACGAGTAGCGTTGGCGTGATGGACGGCGAGTTGCCGCTGTTCGAGCCCCTGCTTCTCGGCGATCTGATGATGCTCGACAACCGCCTCCCCGATGGGTCAACGTGCACGATGTTCGAGCGTTCGTCTCCGGAGCATGGGCATCTGGTCCTGAATGAGGGACTGTTCTCGTACGCACTGTCTGAGCACGTGGTGGAGATCGCACGTGAAGCCGGTGCTCCCATTGGAGCACGCGAAGTAGTGTTTGCCTATGCGGGCGGACCGAGGGGCAAAACGGCGGCAGAAAATCGAATGTGGCAGCTGCTCGGCGGACAGGTGAACTCAATGACGCTGGCGCCCGAAGTCGTGCTAGCGAATGAGCTGGAGATCCCATGCTCCGGGCTGGTGGTCGGGCACAAGTACTCCGTTCCCGGACGCGAAAACCCGAAATCCGGCGGAGTCACGCAAACGCTCGACAGTTCGCGCGAGGCGATGGAGCGCGTCGTCGAAGCCTTTTTACGGCACGCCAAACCTGTTGCATTCGGCAATCACCTGTATCGCTTCGACGCAAACGGGTCGTGACGACGGATCAGTTACTGGCCGTGCTCCCTACTCTCGGCTTCGAGCCTACCGGCCAACCTGTCGTGCTGACGGGTGGTCTGCTCAACGAGGTCTGGCGCGTGCGGACGGAGCGAGGGAGCATCGTCGCCAAGCAGGCTCCCGGTAAGGCAGTGGGCGCACTCCTCTCGCCGAACCGCGTGCTCCTCGAAGCCCGAGCACTCGCGCTGTTCGAGCCGGGCGGACCGCTCGCCGATCTAACATCGGACGCCGTACGCCCGCCCTACCCGCTCGCTGTCGACCAGTCAGAGCACCTGCTCCTGATGGAAGACATGGGCGATGCGCCCTCGCTCGACGGATGGCTCATCCGTGCCGAGGCGAAGCAAGCAGAGGGTGTTGGAGCACGAATCGCCAGCTTCCTCCGCGACCTCCACGCGCGCACGACCGGCAGCGCAGCGCTGGCATCGGACTTCGACAACGCAGACGTTCAGCGCGTCCGCTCCCAGGTGCAGTACCGATGCGTCCGGGATTGGCTGCATGACTTCGGTCACCCCAACGCCGACGCGCTCGGTGCCTCGGCTCTAGCGCTCGGAGAAGCTTTTGAGCAGCCCGGACGCTGCCTCACGATGGGCGATCTGTGGCCGCGCTCGGTCCTCGTGCTGCCGAGCGATGATCTGCGCATCATCGACTGGGAGTTCGTCCACTTTGGCCGCCCAGCCCAGGACGTGGGCCATCTGCGCGCCCACTTGTGGATGCTCGCCCACACGCTCGGCTCGTCCGCTGCCTCCGCCTTCCGCGACGCATTCGACACGGTCTATCCGCTCGGTGGGGAAGAAGGGGAATTAGCGCGTCGGCACGCCGGATGCGAAGTGCTCATCCGTACGATTGGTCCGTTTCGCGCAGACTATCTGTACGACGGGGCGACGGACACGCAGATTGCACAAGCCGTCGACAAGGCCTGCGTTTGGTTGTCGAAGTAAGAGAGTCCACGCGGACGAAGCACGCACGCCACACCACACCAGACGCATGTCCCACTCTCGCCGTGCTACGCCGCCTCAGTGACGATCACGATCTCGCTTTCGAGCGTTCGGTGGACGGGGCACTTGTCGGCGATTTCGAGTAGGCGCGCGCGTTGCTTGGCGTCCAAGTCGCCTTCGACAGCGATGCTGCGCGTGAGGTGGTCGAGCTTGATGTCTTTGTCCGCGCAGTCGTGGCAATCGTCGGAATGCTTCTTCTCGTGCTGGACCGTCACACGAACGCCATCGAGCGCCCACTTTTTGTGATCGGCGTACATGCGCAGCGTCATGCCCGTGCAGGTGCCCAGTGCGGCGGCAAGGAGTTGATACGGCGTTGCGCCCAGGTCTTCGCCGCCGACGCTCGCTGGTTCGTCTGCGACCCATGTGTGGCGTCCCGCCGTGACCTCGGTACGGAACCCCTGCCGCGTGTGCGTGACGACATGGTCGTGTCCTTCTGGAGCAGGCTCGGCTTCCGATAGATCGACGTAGCGGCTCGCCCACCCGGCGATGACCTGCCCAGCATAGCGGGCGTCCTCGGGTTTGGAAAGCAGATGATCGGCGGTGTCGAGCGAGACGAAGCTCTTGGGGTGGCGCGCCGAGTCGAAGATCAGCCGCGCGTTTTCGACTGAGACGGTTGCGTCGCTAGGGGCGTGGAGTACGAGAAGCGCGGTGTCGAGCGAGGCGAGATAACTCCTGGCGTCGAGCGCTTGCAAGTCCTCGATAAACTGCCGTTTGACGCGAAATGGCCGTCCGCCGATGCGAACGGTGGCTTCGCCTGCATGAGCGATTTCGTCTAGCCCATCTTCGAGCAGGTGCTGCACATGAGCCGGGTCGAACGGCGCGCCGACGGTAGCGACAGCATTGACGCTGTCGATGAGCGGAGCCGCCATTAGGACGGCCGCACCTCCCAGCGAGTGACCGACGAGGAGGCTCGGCGCCCGATACTCGCGCTCTAGAAACTTCGCAGCGGCGACCAAATCGGCGACGTTGCTCGAGAACGTCGTCTCGGCAAACTCGCCCTCGCTCTCGCCCAGCCCGGTAAAGTCGAAGCGCAGCACGCCGAACCCCGCTGCCGTCAGGCTGCGCGCGATCTCGGTTGCCGCGCGCAGGTTCTTGGTGCAGGTGAAGCAGTGTGCGAACAGCGCCCACGCGCGGGGCGTCCCTTCGGCAGGCAGGTCTATTCGAGCGGCTAGGTCGGTGCCGTCGGTGTTGGGAAAGGTGAGTGTGGGCATATGGTCGGTAGTCAAAAGAGCGAAGTTGTCGAAGTTATTCTCTTGAGGCATAACTTTGGTCACATCAGTTTAAACCACCTGTATCGTAGATCCGAGTCGCAACCTCTATTGCTCCGGTGCTGGAACGCCTCCACCCGAACTGGCTGGTCGCGAGCCTATCCTGGTGGGTGCGGAAACAGCGATCCGACGTGCACGACTTGGTCGTTCTGCTCGTGGTCAGATCCTGCTGGGTTTGCGTGGTGTGGAAAAGACCGTACTGCTGAACCGAATCGAAACCATCGCCGAGAGGGAAAAGGCGCACGCGCTGCTGATTGAGGCGCCAGAAGGAGGGCGGCTCGCCGATCTGCTGTTTCCTCATTTGAAAAAGGTGCTGCTCCGGCTGAGTCGAGGGAAGCGGGGCCGCGTGCAAGCGCGCCGAGGACTGGGCGTATCGGCCTCGTTCGCCCGCGTTGCGCGCGTGTCCATCGCCGATTTCGAGTTCGGCGTGGACCCTGAGATCGGACACGTCGACTCCGGCGACATCGAACTCGACCTGTCGGATGTGTTCACCGCTATCGGCCACGCCGCGCAGGAGGCGGGAACGGCGGTCGTCGTGATGATCGACGAAGTGCAACACCTCTCAAAGCGCGATTTGGGCGCACTGATCGTTGCCCTGCACCGCATTGCGCAGCGTGGATTGCCACTGGTGTTCTTCGGTGCGGGCCTTCCCCAACTCGCAGGCTTAGCTGGGCAATTAGCTGGGCAAACGAAACCGTATGCCGAACGCCTCTTCGACTACCCCGATGTGGGCGCTCTCGGTACGAGCGACGCGCGCGAAGCGCTCCGACTGCCTGCCGTGTGTGAGGAGGTGACGCACGCAGAAGCCGCGCTCGATGCCATCGTAAAACAGACTACGGGGTACCCCTACTTCCTGCAGGAGTGGGGTAAGCACGCATGGAATGTCGCTGATTCGTCTCCCCTCACGCTGCAGTACGCCGAAGAAGCCACGCGCCGGGCACTCCAACGTCTCGACGCCGGATTCTTTCGCGTCCGGCTGGACCGTCTCACGCCCGAGCAGAAGGAATACATGCACGCCATGGCTTCGCTCGGCGAGGGGCCTCACCGTTCCGGCGACATCGCTGACCGTCTAAGTGTGACTGTGCAGCGCGTCGCTCCCATGCGAGGTAAACTGATCGGCAAAGTCATGATCTACAGTCCTGCGCATGGGGACGCGGCGTCTACGGTGCCGATGTTCGATGTGTTCATGCTGCGTACCGCGAGAAATGCAGAGCCAGGAAAGAACACGCAGAACGACTAAAAAACGTCGTCTCGGCAAACTCGCCCTCGCTCTCGCCCAGTCCGGCGAAGTCGAAGCGCAGCACGCCGAAGCCCGCTGCCGTCAGGCCGCGCGCGACTCGGCACGAGTTGGGAGACGGTTGGAGAGGAGTAACGTACGGTTCGACTTGTCGGCATTGCCTGACTCAGCTCTTCCGTGTTAGACTGTCAGCGTACTCAATACCTCAATCATGAAACAGCTCGCCCTCGCTGCCCTCATCACGCTCTCCGGATGTCAGCTCTTCGGCTTGGGCAATGCCGTTAGCTCGACCGTCGAAATGAGAGCCACATACCAGGCCGACGAGACGCGCGTATTGCTCGTGTTGATCAATCGCACCGATCAAGCGGTCGGGTACAACCTCTGCTTATCCTCGATCGAGAATCAGCAGACACGGCAGCGGTATTCTGACCCTTTGGTAGATTGCCAGCCCTCTCTCAGCATGCTCCAATCCAAAGAGAAGGAAGAGACGACGCTGTTCTTTGGTGCGAGTGATGTGCCCCCCGGAACGTATCGTGCCGTCACAACGATCGAAATCGATGGAGATGCTCGCGAGATCGCGTCGGCGTCGTTCGTCATTCTATAGCGATCCGTTCCGAGCGCACTCGCGAAACGTCTCAATCAACTCGACGGCTACCGTACCATTATGAAGAATCTCGCCTTCGCCTTGGTGCTCACCCTGAGCGCCTGCCAACTCTTCGGCCCTGACGGAAGCGCGTCGGACCGTGTCGTACTCGAAGCCTCGTTCGCCCCAGCCGATAGCTTGGTTACGATGCGGCTGATCAATCGGACATCGCAGCCCATCGGATATAACTTGTGCGGCTCGCCTATCGAGAACGTGGAGACCGGCGAGATCTACTACGACCCATTCGTGTTCTGCACGGCCGAGTTGATCTTGCTCGCTCCCGGAGCCGAAGCCGAAGGCGTCAGCAGGTTCGAAGCCAACTCCCTACCCAGTGGGGCCTATCGCGCCGTCGCGCGTGTCGAGGTGGTTGGAAAGGCACGAGAGGTTCGGTCGGAGCCCTTCTCGATCCCGTAACGAGTCCGCAAGAGCAGCCCGGAGCTGCGAACACGAGCAGGGAACGACGGATCTAACAGATTCATCCAACCGAAACTCCTTCCATGGCTTCACTCAAAACGCTAGATACTGCACTCACCGACACCTACACGTTCCTCGAAACCGTCCGCCAGGGGTTGCCCTTTGCCGACGAGCCCACGACGCAGGACGCGTATCACGCCACTCGGGCCGTTCTCCAGACGCTCCGCGAGCGCTTGCCCGTCGACCTGTGCGCCGCGCTCTCGTCTCAGCTTTCGGTCGTCGTGCGTGGATTGTACTTCGAGGGCTTCCGCCCTGCCGATCAGCCCGCCGACTACCGTGACTTGGCCGGGTGGAGCGCCAAGGTGTACGACCGCATCTTATTGCAGAACGCCGACTTTTCGGCTCAGGACGCCACCAAAGCGGTCTTCACCGCGCTCAGCGACCAAGTCGACCGAGGCGTGGCCGAAAAGATCTTCAACGCTCTGCCGCACGACGTGCGCGATTTGTGGATCATGCTCGACGAGGACGTAGCTCATCAGGAGCACTGACCCGGCCGATTCTCTGAACCGGTCGTGCTGCAAGTGGTGCGGTGTGGAGCGAAGCGGTAGTTTCTGCTCTTCACCCTACCTCTTCCGCTATGGGCTTCGACCTCGTGGGCGTCATCGAGACGTTCGACTTCTCTATCGTGCTCGGCTGGCTTCTCAAGCTGGTCGGCGCGCTCATCCTGCTCTACGTCACGTTTGCGGTTGCGGGGTGGGTGCAGAAAAAAGCGCGCCGTTCGTTCGAGCGCTCGAAGCTGGACGATTCGCTGGCCAAGTTTCTGGCTTCGCTGATCCGCTACGCGATCCTAGTCATGGGCATTTTGGCGGTTTTGGGGATGGTCGGCATCTCCATCGTGGGATTCGCTGCCGTCATCGCAGCCTTGGGACTGGCGATCGGTCTGGCATTGCAAGGCACGCTGAGCAACTTTGCGTCGGGCGTGATGCTGCTGCTGTTCCGCCCGTTCAAGACCGGTGATGTCGTCAACGCGGCAGGCATTACGGCCAAAGTGGTGACGATCGACCTGTTCTCGACCCAGTTCGACACCGTAGACAATCGCCGCATCATCGTACCCAACGGCGCCATCTTCGGCTCGACGATCGAGAACATCACGCATCACCCGACCCGCCGAGCCGACCTCGCCATCGGCGTCTCGTATGACGCCGACCTCAAGCAGACGCGTGACGTACTCCAGCGCGTCGCCGACAGCGTCGAAGGACGCTTGTCAGACGATGCCGCGCCTGCCGTACCCCAGGTCTACCTGACCGGACTGGGCGCCTCGTCGGTCGACTACGCTCTGCGCGTCTGGGTCGATGCCGCCGACTTCTGGGCTGTCAAAGAACGTCTGGCCGTCGATGCCAAGCTCGCCCTCGATGCGGCCGGAATCGGTATTCCCTATCCGCAGATGGACGTACACCTCGATCCGCCCGCTAGAGCTGGCGCGGATTTACCTCTGCCCATCGCGTAGAGAGGCCGGTTCAGTCCTCGGCTTCGTCGCTTTGAGTCGGGACGATCTCTACGAGTACGCGGCCGATGCGGTGGTTGTGGACGGTTTCGACGGTCATGCGGAGTGCACCATATTCGCACGTCGCGCCGGGTTCGGGAACGGCGCCCAAGCAGTCGTAGATGAGACCTCCGAGCGTGTCGAACTCGAAGTGATCGGTCGCCAGTTGGAGCTCGAGAGCTTCGGCCAAGTCCTCGAGATTATGCCGCGCGTCGACCTCGAACGTGTCGGTTGTTCGAGAGAGCAGGAGTACCTCCTCCTCGTCGCGCTCGTCCTGCATATCGCCTACGATTTCTTCGAGCAGGTCCTCCATCGTCAGCAGTCCGGCCGTGCCGCCGTACTCGTCGACGACGATGGCGAGGTGCGTGCGCCGTGCGCGCAGTTGCTTGAGCAACGCGTCGAGTGGTTTGGATTCGGGGACGAACAGGGCGGGGCGAAGAAACTGGGCCAGGCTAAACGGTTGATCCGGAGCGGCCGCGGCGGAGAGCAGGTCTTTGGCGTGGACCAGACCCAGGATGTTGTCCAGATGCTCGACGTAGATCGGAAAACGCGAGTGGCCGGTCTCACGGATCGCGTTCAAGGCTTCGTCCAGCGTGGCCGTCGCGGGTAGGGCAGACAAATCGACGCGGGACACCATGATCTCGCGCGCCGTCGTCTGCCCGAACTCGGCGAGGGCGAACAGCATGTCGCTCTGCTGCGTGTCGAGCGTCGGCGCCTCGTCAGCGATCCAGGCGACGAGCTCGGGATCCGCGGATTGGGCGTGCGCATCGTCGCCGTCTTGGTCGCTCACAACCAGGCGAGTGAGCACGTTGCGAGCCGGAACGCGCGACGAAGCCCACATGGTCAGCGCGATGAGCCCGAAGATGCAGCAGATCAGCGCTGCCGACACAGCCGGTGCCGACAGACTCGGGGCGAGGGCGAACAGCGTGGCGGCAACGGCGGATGTCGAAAACGCGATCGCGGCGACGCTCGCCGTGCGCAGCCGCGCGCGGTGTCCCATAGTCAGGGGACGCAGTCTCGCGCCTGCCGTCAGGGCGGCGAAGGCGGTGGCGGCCAGAAAGGTGATGACGGCTCCCGCCGCGGCCACGAACGGCGCGTACGGGAGCAGACTAGACGCAGCGTCAGGGTCCAACGCGGGGGAGGACGGCGCCTCCGAATGGTGAAACGGACAAGAGCGCGCAACTTACGACGCAGCGCGCAGCGGCTCGGCGAATCGTCAGCGCACGACAGGCGCCGCTTCGGCATCGACGAACCAGACGTTCGACGTTTGCGGAAGCACGCAGGCAGCAGGTACGGCAGGACATGCCTCGCCCTCTGAGACGCGCTGCACGTGAGCCGACTTGGCCTTGCCGAAGACGAGGTAGACAGCGTGCTGAGCGCGGTCGAGGGCCTGGAGTGTCAAGGTCAACCGGTTGAGGACGGGCGATGTCGGAGGGGCGAGCGTGTGCGCTATGTCGCCCCGCAGCGCCTGGAAGTCCGCATCCGGAAAGAGCGACGCCGTGTGCCCATCGTCGCCCATGCCCATGACGGCGACCGTAATCGCAAAATCTCTGCCCAACGCTTCGTGCAGCCGATTCTGATAAATCAGCGCGGCCTCCTTGGGGTCTTCCGCCGACGTGGCGGGCGGTTCTAGAATGCGCGACTCGTCTATCTGCGACTCGTCTAGAAACACCTTGCGCGCTGCTCTCACGTTGCTGTCAGCATGCGTATGCGGCACGCAGCGCTCGTCGGCCCATATGATCCACAGCCGTCCCCACGGCACATCGAGGTCCAGTAGCGCGCGGTATGTGTCACTCGGCGACGATCCGCCCGATAGCGCTAGGCTTACCGGACCGGGCGTGTCTTGCAAGCACTTGGCAATGTACTCGGCGGCAGCCTGCGACGCTGCGTGTCGCGTGTCGTAGGGGCGAAACGTGGGGCGGGCGGACATGGAGGCAGGTACTAAGCGGTAGGACTCACCAGAGCTCGTCGAGCGACGAGTTGAAGAAACGACGGGCGGCCATCGGTCCCCATGAGCCAGGTTTGTAGGTGTGGACCGGCAAATCGCCGTCGAGGATGGGCTGGTAGAGCGCCCACGACGCCTCGACTTCGGCAGCATCGACGAACAGGGTGCGGTCGCCCATCGCCACGTCTTCGAGCAGCGTGTGATAGGCCGACGGCGACTTGCCGAAGACCTCATCGTAGTCGAAATGCAAGCGTTGCGTCTGTACGTCGAATCCGCCGCCCGGCTTCTTGACGTCGAGCGTGAGCGAGAATCCTTCGCGTGGTGAGGCCGAGATCTTCGAGCACGTTGTCCGACAGGTTGCAGCGGTCGTAGTCGCTGAACATCGACACAGGGGCGCGGCGGAAAATGACGCGGATGCGCGTCGACTTCTCGACCATCGCCTTGCCCGTCACCAGGACGAAGGGCACGCCCTGCCAGCGCCAGTTCTCGATGAACAGGCGGATCGCGGCGAATGTGGGTGTCTTGGAATCATCGGGTACTTTTTCGTCGGCCAGGTAAGGGGCCACCGGCTGACCGCCCGCTTCGCCTTCGCCATACTGACCGAGTACGACGTTCTTGGACTCGAGAGGCAAGATCGACCGAAGCACCTTGACTTTTTCGGCCTGGATGTCGGCTGCGCGGGGCGAGGCGGGCGGCTCCATCGCCGTCAGCGTGAGCAGCTGCGTCAGATGGTTCTGGATCATGTCGCGAATGGCGCCCGATCCGTCGTAGTAGCTCGCACGCGTGCCGACCGTCAGCGTCTCGGGCACGAGAATCTCGACGCGCTCGACGTTCTCGCGATTCCACACCTTCTCGAAGATGGCGTTGCCGAACCGAAAGACCAGCAGGTTCTGAACCGTCTCCTTGCCCAGGAAGTGGTCGATCCTATAGATCTGCTCTTCGTCGAAGTAGCGGTGCAGCAACTCGTTGAGCTCCTGCGCCGTGTCGAGGCTGTGCCCAAACGGCTTCTCGACGACCAAGCGCGACCAGCCGCCGTCCTCGGCGCACAGTCCGGCGTCGTTTATGGCGACGACCGTATCGTCGAACACGCTGGGCGGAAGGGCGAGGTAAAACAGGCGGTTCGGTCCCAGATTGCGCTCGCCAGCGATCTGCTTGGCCCTCGCCTTGACGCGCTCGTAGTCCTCGGGCGACTGCTCCCCGATGGGTTCGTACGTCAAAAATTTCTCGCACCACGCCTGCGCGTCCGCCTCATCGATGCCACCCAGTTCGTGGAGCGCCTGCGCGCTCTCGGCCTGGAATGCTGCGTCGTCGTGGTCCGTCCGCGCCACGCCCAGGACGGCCATGTAGTCGTTGCCCTCGTTCTTCTTGGTGATCGCGTAAAGCGCGGGCAGGATCAGGCGGCGGGTCAGGTCGCCCGTCGCGCCGAAGATGACAAAGACGTGCGGGTCGAGCTCGCGCTTGCGTCCAGAAGTGTGGTCGGTCTGATCGGATAGCCGGTTGCGATTGTGTGTGTTCGCCATCGGATTAAACGTCGGCGCCTGCGGGGGGCGTGGGGAGGGTGTGCTCGGTCGTCTTGATCGCGTGGCCGCCGAACTGGTTGCGCAGCGCTGAGAGCATGCGGTGCGTGTAGCTGTTATCGACGCGCGAGTCGAGGCGCGCCATCAGCGCGTACGTGATGACCGGCGCGGGGACGTTGAGGTCGATTGCCTCCTGAACGGTCCAGCGTCCTTCGCCACTGTCCGAGACGTAAGGGGCGATGCCGTCGAGTTCGGCATTCTCGTCCAACGCGCGAGCGGCCAGGTCGAGCAGCCACGAGCGGACGACCGATCCGTGCCGCCAGATCTCGGCGACCTGGTGGAGGTCCAGTCCAAACGGCTCCTTGGCTTCCATGATGTGAAAGCCCTCGGCGAACGCCTGCATCATGCCGTACTCGATGCCGTTGTGGACCATCTTGGTGAAGTGTCCCGATCCGCTCGGCCCGACGTGGCCCCAACCGGTGTCGTCCGACGGCGCGAGCGTTTTGAAAATCGGAGAGAGCGCCTCGACGGCTCCCTTGGGACCGCCGATCATCAGGCTGTAGCCTTCGGCCAGTCCCCAGACTCCGCCGCTCGTCCCGGCGTCGACTAGGTGGATGGTGTGCTCCTCGGCCAGCCACTCGCTGCGGCGGAGCGTATCGGTGTAGCGGGTGTTGCCACCGTCGATGATCGTGTCGTTCTCGGACAGGTGCTCGGCGAGTCCTTTGAGCGTCGCTTCTGTGGGGCCACCGGCGGGCACCATCACCCAGACCTGGCGCGGCGCTTCGAGGCTGGCGGCGACTTCTTCGAGCGAGTGCGCGGCCTGGGCGCCGAAGCTCGCGGCCTCTTCGATGGCTTCCTTGTTGAGGTCGAACACGGTGACCTCGTGGCCTCCGTTGATGAGGCGGCGCGTCATATTGAGGCCCATTTTACCTAAGCCGACCATTCCGATGTGCATAGCGAGAAGTGTTAAATCAGTGGATGAGAGGGGGTTTGATCCACGGCTAGGCGACTCCGTTCCGAGTTGAATGCCGAGATGTCGCGCGAAACCGCGACTGAGGATGAGGCACGACCCGTCATGCACGGCAGGCCTACGCCGCTTTCACGGCTTCGAGGGCTTCCAGTGCCCGCAGTCTCGCTTCTCCGTGGTCGACGATAGGATGCGGATAGTTTTCGCCTAAGACGACTCCCGCCTTCTCGAGCACGTCCGCAGGAGCGGTCCATGGGGCATGGATAAACTTCTTGGGCATCTTGGCCAGTTCGGGTACCCAGTGGCGGACGTAATCGCCGTTGGGATCGAAGCGCTCGCCATTGGTGACGGGGTTGAAGACGCGGAAGAACGGTTGAGCGTCGGCGCCCGACCCGGCCGTCCATTGCCAGCCCTGCGTGTTGTTGGCCAAGTCGCCGCCGACGAGGCAGTCCCAGAACCACTGCGCGCCCTCTTGCCACGGAATCAGGAGGTCTTTGATCAAGAACGACGCTACGATCATGCGCGTCCGGTTGTGCATCCAGCCGATGTGCCACAGCTGTCGCATCCCGGCGTCGACGATCGGATAGCCTGTTTCGCCTCGCTGCCACGCGCGTAGCCCGTCGGGATCGTCGCGCCATGGCATGGCGGCGTACTTGGGTTTGAGCGGCTTGGTGGGGATGTGCGGGAAGTGCCAGAGCAGGTGGTACGAAAACTCGCGCCACGCCAGCTCGCTCATGAACTTGTCGGCCGCCTCGCGCATTGCGCCGTTGCGTACCCAATCGTCGGCGGCCCGCCATGCCTGACGAGCCGAGACCTCGCCCCAGTGCAGCCGCATCGACAGTTCGGACGTGAGCGGGCGGGCAGGGAAGTTGCGCCCCTCGGGATAGTCGATCAGCCGCTCGTCGACGAAGCGGTTCAACGCGCCGCGCGCCGCTTTCTCGCCGGGCGTCCACACGTCGTAGAATCCGGCGTCCCAACCGATCGTCGAGAGCAGCTCCAGATCATCAAGCTCAGCCGACATGGGCCAGGTGAGAGGCGCCGTCGACTCGCCCAGGCGCGGAGTCGGGAGCGGCTCACTGATATGGGTTTCGGCGCGCATCTTCCGCCAGAATGGCGTGAACACCTTGTACGGACCGCCGCTCCCGGTCCTGACCGCGTCGGGGTCGTGAAGGATGTAGCCGTCGAACGCGCGCGGCTCTACTCCTGCATTGCGCAGCTTCTTGTCGACCGCGTCATCACGTGTGCGGACGGCGGGTTCGAGTCGTCGATGATAGAACACGCACTCGGCACCGGTCTCCTTGGCTATGTCGAGCAGCTCGTCAGCGGACGAGCCGGTGCGCAAGATCAGGCGCGATCCCTTTTCGCGCAGGCTCTTGCCGAGCGCTTCGAGACTATGGTGCATCCACCACCGGTGCGCACCGCCCGGAGGCCAGTCGCCCTCCTCATCGGGCGTCCAGACGAAGACGGGTACGATGGTGTCAAACGCGTCGAGGGCGGCCGTCAGCGCGGCGTGATCGCTCAGCCGAAGGTCTCGGCGAAACCAGACGAGGGCGGTGGGCATGGGGTAGAGGAATGGGGAGCGGACGAGGCACATTTCGTCCGCCATGTGCGAGTGGTAGGGCGTCGCGTTCAGGAAGGAAGGCTACCGGGCGCGGAGCGTGCCCAGCCCGCCGTCGACGCCGATGACTTGGCCGGTCACCCAGCCCGAGCGATCGGAGTCGAGGAGCCAGTCGATGGCCTCGGCCACGTCTTCGGGTTGCCCCACCCGGCCTAAGGCGTGCATCGCCTCCGACTGCTTACGGCCCGCATCGGTCGACAGAATGCGCTCGGAAAGCGGTGACTCGACCAGCCCGGGAGCCACAGCGTTGACGCGCACGCCGCGTGGCGCATAGGTTGCAGCGGCGGATAGCGCCAGGCCGCTCACGCCTGCCTTGGCTGCGGCGATGGCTTCGTGGTTGGTCAGCCCTATCCGCGCCACGGCAGACGAGCTCAGGACGATACTGCCGCCCGCCTTCATCATCGCACGCGCAGCCGAACGGACGAGGTAGAACGACGAGTGCAGGTTGAGGCGCAGCGTGTGATCGAACTCGTCGGGCGAGGTCAGGTGCGCCGGTTTGAGTAGAATCGAGCCGACCAGATTGGCTGCTCCGTCGAGTTGACCGAACGCATCGACGGCCTGCTGAACGGCTGCGTGGACGGCGTCGGCATCGGTTGCGTCTAGGGCGAGTGCCATCCCGCCGGTCTCTTGGGCAAGGGCGTCGAGGCGATCGCTGGCGGGGGAGGCGAGGAGCAGACGGGCGCCGCGCCGGGCGAGCCTGAGCGACAACGCGCTGCCGATACCGCCGCTGGCGCCGACGATGAGATAGGCGGGTGAGGCCATGAGATCCGGTGGTGAGGTGAGCCGGTGCGAACGGACGCGCGCCCGATGCGTCGACGCCCGACCTGACCGTTACAGTTGCTCGTCGTCCGACTGCACAGATGCGGGCGGAAGCATCACGCGGTCGATCACGTGGATGATGCCGTTCGACGCCTCGAGATCGCGTGCCTGGACCGTGGCATCGTCTATGCGGATGATGTCGCCTCCATTTTCGACGACTACGGGCACAGCGTCGCCGAGCAGTGTCGTTACCGAACCTGCCGTGATGGCGTCGGTGGCGAAATTTTTCCCGTCGACCAAGTGATGGAGTAGGATGTTGCGTAGCGTCTCGCGCTGCCCATCGGTCATCAGCGTGTCGACCGTGCCAGCGGGAAGCAAGTTGAACGCGCTGTTGGTGGGCGCGAAGAGCGTCAGGATAGTTTCGGCGTCTTCGAGCGATTCGTCCAAGCCAGTCGCCCGAACGGCCGTATTGAGGACAGAGAACTGAGGGTCCGAACCGAGCAGTTCGAGCAGCGTCGGGTTAACTTCTTCGATGACGGTCGATTCTACCACGTCGATGGATTCTTCGGGCTCTCCGCAGGCGGCGAGCAGGAGCAGCAGAAGGGCGGGGAGGAGCGCGGTGCGCATGGGGGCGGAGGTGAGGTCGGAGTGACGGAGAGACCCTCTACCCCAAGCGCGCGCAACCGATCCGCCGCGCGCAACTATGACGCAAACGGTGCGGCTTCATCCGAAATAGAAACTGTCCGGCTTGCGCACCGCCCGGAATCATCGGTATTATAAAGGGCACTCAGAGATGAGTACCCCCTTCCCTCGTAGCTCAGTTGGTTAGAGCACTTGACTGTTAATCAGGGTGTCACTGGTTCGAGTCCAGTCGAGGGAGCACAGCCGGAGTCCGTCTTGCAAGTCGGATCCGGTTGCTACCAGCCGAACCAGCGCTCGCCGGATCGGACTTCACGTTGCCCGCGTGGCGGAACTGGTAGACGCGCTACATTCAGGTTGTAGTGATCGCAAGGTCGTGGAGGTTCGAGTCCTCTCGCGGGCACAACGCATAACACCGATTCTGGCTTTGATAGCTGGAATCGCCGTTTCTCGTTTAGTGGGTAGCACGACAGGTAACACGCTCTCAGCGCTGCCAGCGGCACCCATGTTCGGGTCGTATTCACGATCCGCCAGCCCTCTCCGACCACAACGTCCGCAGCGGCAGCGCCCACATTCGCTCGCCGAACGGCAACGCCGCCTCGCCGTCGTAAAACACGACGCCCGCCCGCAGCCGCTCGCCCAAGACGTCGCCGAGCTTGCGAAGCCCCCGAAAGTCGCGCGCCTTCACGCTCGCCGACGCCTTGACCTCGATGCCCACCACGCGCCGCCCCCGCTCGATCACCACGTCGACTTCGACGCCGTCGCGGTCACGGTAGTGCGCGAACCGGCTCGGCTCCTCGCTGCCGCTCGCCTGTCGCACCAGCTCGCCGTAGACGAACGTTTCCAGCATCGGCCCAAGCAGTTCGCGGTCGGCTTCCAGGTCGCCGGCGCTCACGCCCAGCAGCGCCGCGCCCAGGCCCGTATCGCCGACGTGCAGCTTGGCCGTCTTGACGAGCCTCTTCAAACGGTTGGCGTGCCACGCCGGCACTCAAGTCGAGCACGAACACGTGCCGCAGCAGCGTGACGTAGTTCTGGATCGTCTGCCGGTTGGCGCCCAGCGGACCCGACAGGTCGGCCAGGTTGAGCAGGCTCGCCGTGCTACCGGCCGCCGCTTCGAGCAGCCGCCGCAAGGTGTCCAGGCTTGCACGCGCGAGAGGTCGCGCACGTCGCGCTGCACGAGCGCGTCGGCGTAGGCCGCATACCACGCCGTCCGCCTGCGAGCGCTCGGCCGGGTCAGCGCGGCCGGGTAGCCGCCCCGCACGATGCGCTCGGCCAGTTCGCCCCGCAGCCGTTCGCCCCTAAGCCCCGATGGCGCGTCGCCGGCGAAGAGGCGGTCCAGCAGCGTCCGGCCCTGGACGCGCTCAATCTCGTGCTGGCTCAGCGGGTGCAGCCGCAGCACCTCCATGCGCCCGGCCAGCGAGTCGGCCAGTTGGGGCACGACGAGCACGTTGGCCGAGCCGGTGAGCAGAAACCGCCCCGGACGGCGGTCCTCGTCTACCGCCTTTTTGAGCGCGAGCAGCAAGCTCGGCACGCGCTGCACCTCGTCCAGAATGGCATGCTCGCCCAGCGCGTCGACGAAACCGACCGGGTCAGCCTCAGCGGCGGCTCGGCTCGTGTCGTCGTCGAACGTGGCATAGGTGTAGCCGCGCTCCTCGCCGACCTGCCGGGCAAGCCACGTTTTGCCGCACTGGCGCGGTCCGTGCAGCAACACGACGGGGGAATCGCCCACGCTTCTTCCAGCCGAGGCCGGAGCAGGCGCGCGTACCAGAGATCGGACATGGCGAGAGAGGAGGGAGGCGATACGGGATGCGGCAGATCGCTAAGATAGGCGTCGGCAGATCGCTAAGATAGGCGTCGGCAGATCGCTAAGACAGCCGCGCATTCACGATCGGCTGCTCTCTGATCCGTCTCTCAGGTGACGCGACAGCAGCCGCTCCATAGAGCGAACGAAACGCTCGGCGTCGGCTAGCAGATCGGAGGCCGCTGCCACATCGAAAACCGACAGCGCATCGTAGTCAGCCTCTTCGCGCGTTTGGGCCGCCACGCCCAGAATGCGCGCCGTCTCACTCGGCACCAAGCCGGTCGCTACGAACTGTTTAGCAAACTGCGTGCGCACGCCCGAGTGCGTCTTCGGGCCGCTCTCCCTTCGCGCGCCAGCGCGCCCAGCGCCGCATAGAAGCAGGCGTAGTACGCGCGGTTGATGGCGGCTTCGGCATCGTCGACCCGGATGAGCACACGGGCCGAGTCGAGCGCCCGCCAGGCACGGTCGAGATAGGCATGGGGCAGACTCATAGCGGCAGGGCGTAGGAGGCAACCTCTTCCAGAAACGGCGTCTGCCGCTGCTCATAGTGCGCCGAACTGCGCGGACGCATCGACACATCGACACCGAAACGCACCAGCAGCTCCATCGCCAGCACGCTCTGCCGCTTGATCTCGGCG
Organism: Rhodothermales bacterium; assembly: GCA_963815505.1. Classification (GTDB taxonomy): domain Bacteria; phylum Bacteroidota; class Rhodothermia; order Rhodothermales; family BA12; genus CAXBBB01. Next base: position 4,191 of record CAWFGU010000006.1, on the reverse strand, counting down.
TACGCGTCGACCTCGCCCTCGAGCAGCACGAGCACATCGACGTCTGAGTCTGGCCGAGCCTCCCCACGCGCGTGGGAGCCGTAGAGCAGCACACCGCTCAACCGCTCGCCGTAGAGCACGGCTAGCTCCCGGCGCGCGTAGTCGAGCGCGTCGGCGACAGGAGAAGCGAATGGGGCAGGTGTCATAGAGAAAGTCATACGAGGGCGGTTGGCAGAGGCTCCGCCACTCACTCTTCGGCCGGACGCGGCAGCGGCTCGCCCAGCAGGTAGGCGTCGAGGTTGTCGCGCCGGAAAACGGGCTTCTTGGAGCGGTACACCACCTGCCCCAGCTTGCCCGCACGCCGCAAGCGGCCCACCTCGTCGGCGCTCACGCCCAGGTAGGCCGCCGTGTCGGCGTTGCCCACCAGCGCGGGGCGGTTGAGGCGGGCCTGGCGGGCGGCGCGCTGAATGTCTTCGGTCACGCCGCGCAGGTGGTGCTGCAAAGCGCTCTTGATTTCGGGCGCCAGAAGCGGCGCGCGTCGTCGCCGTCGAGAAAGGTGATGCGGTCGTGCATGTCGAGTAAGGAGAGTTGAAGTTGAGCAGAGCGAAGGGGAGGGCGGTCCAGCGTCACAATCGGCGTAGCAGCAGAGGTGCGTCGGGACCTTCGCCTCGGCGGGCGACGACCTCGAACAGGCTGCCGGGAAACCGGCCCGGCGATCCCGCGCGCTGCCACTGCCGCAGCGCCTCGTCGTAGCCGACCACCGCTCGCGACCGGCGCCGGCGTCGCCCGTCCGCATCCGCTCGAAGTCGGCCAGCGTCACCGTCCGCCCGTAGCGGATCGCCTCGCCCAGCCGGGGGCACCGCGCAAGGGCACGTGCGGCCGATTCCAGTTCGGGCTGGGTCCACCGCTCTTCCGGATCCGCCAGCGCCGATGCCAGCGTCGCCACGCGCTCGGCCGACGCCTCGTGGCCGTGCAGCGCGCACACCCGGGCCACGGCCTGAGCGGCACCCTGCACCGTCGCGGACTGCCCCAGTCGGTCCACTTCGGCCTGGGTAAGCGACCCACCGGCAAGGGCGACGATGGGGCCTTCGCTAACCGGCAGCCTACGCGCTACCGCCCCGTCCGAGAAGGGCGAGCGCGTCGCGGGCGGCGGCGAGGGCGCTCGCGGCCGAGACCTGACCGGCGCGCTCGCTGGCGCTGGGTCGGAGGGCGATGCGAGAGGGAGGAGCAGGCTGCGGAGGTGGGCCATCGGGCGAGTGGGTAGGGGAGAGGGTGGAGGGGGCGGAAGGCGGCGCGTCGAAGCGCTGCTGGCGGTGCGCCCGCGTCCGGGCGAGGGCGTGCCAGCTCTGGCATAGGGCGCCAGGTCCGGGCCGCGCGTCCAGCCCCGAGCGGCGTAGTGGTCGAAGAAGTGATCGGCCATAAGGTCCGCTCGCTCCGGCGAGACGCTTTTCAGCCCTGAGAAGAGCACGCGGCACGCCCGGCGGTCCGGCGGACTCGGCCCATCGGGCGGCACCTCATCGACAGCTGGCTCCGCCTCGCGCGCGTCAGCGGGAGGGGGTTCTGTACGGTCTGTAGGTTCTGTTCTAGTATGTCGCACCGCCCGCGCATCGCCCCCCGCATCCACCTGCGCATCCGACGGCACGCCCTGAGCGCTCCAATCGGTGATTTCTGCATCACGCTGCGCATCACCTGGCGCATTACCCTGCGCATCGCCGCGCCCATCCCACCGGCCAGCCGCCACGCGGCGCATTCTGGCCGACCGCTCGCGCTGCTTGTCCCGCCACGCCATCGCCGCTATGGGCAACCGCCCATGACTCAGCCGACCGCCGCTCGTGGCCCACTCGACCACGTCGTCCTGGATCTGCGGCCACTGCTGACGGGCAAACCGCTGGCTCCTCCCCACAGGCGCGCGTACTGGCGGATCGGCCGCGTCTGCCCCCGGGTCCAGGTCGAGCAGCACGCTCACGCGCACGCCCTCGTCGCTCCACCCCGGACGACCGTCCGCCCGCCCCAGCCCACCCCGCTCGGCCTGCATCACGCGCAGAAGCACCGAGCGGGGCACGTGGTAGGCGGGGAAGAAGCGCTGGGCCATGCAGGGCGAGAGGCGATGAGAAAAGTTGTGCACAGCCGGTCAGGCGCTATGCGAATCGAGTGATCCCAACGTACATTAGTTGCACAACGTCGCGCAACACTAGGCGACACATACTTATCCACACCCATGCCTGCTCCTGTCACCGACGCCCTGCTCGACGCGCTCGCCGACGCCGGCGCTCCGCTCGGTCCCACCGAACTGGCCCGCACCGTCGGAGCCACCAAAGCCACCATCGCCCGGACTGCTTGGCCGCCTCGTCGACCGCGGGCAGGTCGATAAGGTCGGGAGGGGACGCTACGCGCTCGCTCCGGGCGGCCGGGACTTCGACGCCGAAGACGCGCGCTTTCTCTCGCCTGCCCAGCTCGCCCGCCTCGGCCTCGTGCGCGTGCCGATCATCAAGGCCGCCGCCGGAGCGGCAGGACGCGGCGACCCCGAAAACCCCGACCGCGACGACTGGGTGGTCGAGGTCGGCAGCGGCGCCATCTACCCAGAGAAGTACATCCGCCTGCGCTACGACATCCCGCCCGGCCGCCTGCGCAGCGTCCGAATCGTCGGCGAGATCGATGGAGCCGACCATACGCGCCGGCGCCTTCTGCGACATCTGCCTGTGGAACGGCGAGCCGTGCGCGACGGCGGCGTCTACCTGCTCGCCAGCCCGCACGGCACGCTGCTCAAACGCCTGCGCCTCGGCCACGTCGACACCGGCCACGAGGACGCGCGCGGACGTCCCGTCTCGCGCGAGGTCATCCGCATCTGCTCCGACAACCCGTCGCAGGAGGAGTACCGCCTTCCCCCGGACGTTTTCGAGCGCGACTACCGCATCCTCGGCTGGGCGCTTGAGGTCGAGCACGGCTCTCTGAGACTCGCTTCGCAGCAGCGACATCGGCGGCGATCAGCCCTACGGGCGCGAACGCTTCGTGGGCTTGTGGGCGATCTTGATAGCCCCGCCTGGTTCTACTCGGCTTCGCTCAGCACGACGAGCGGAGCGTCCGCCGCCGCGCGCATCAGACCGACCGCGTGCTCGGCTCCGCCGCGCCGAGCATACCCCTCACCTTGTGCGATGACCTCGTGGTTACGCGCCTGCAAGCGCCAGGATGCCACAGGCCATCGGATAGAGAGCGGTAGATCGTGAAGCGCATAGCGGAAGTGGGGCAGTCGATGACCGAAACGTAGCCCACCTGCACCGACGATTCCAGGTCGCTCGCCGGACCCACGATGTCCTGTTGGGCGATGGTACGATGGCGACGACCACGAAAGCACGCCGCCGCGCATCACGTCTGCGCTGCGCTCCGCTTGTGCTGCACCGCGCCTGTTGAAGCCACACAGGCAGCACCACCACCGAGAGCCGCCCGCCGCGCGTCTCCGCTACGCTCCGCTTGCCCGCCCGCCGGGGAGATAGCCGACGCGCCGCACCCAAGCCGCGCCGCGCTCGCGCCTGCGCTCCTGTCCGCCGTGCCGCCGGTGTCGCTCCGGCCACTCGCCCCGCGCGTCCCGTCGATGGATAGTCGCAAATCGGTAGGCCGCAACGCCCCGCCTGACTCGTCGCTGCGCTCCCACGCCCGGCCATGCGAACAATGCGCCGAGGGCTAGCCGTGCCAGGCACGGACCTGCGTGCCGCCCTTCGGGCGACGTAATCGCTTGGCGCCCGGGGGCGCTGCCAAGGTGGGCCCACGCTTCTCCACCCCACCGAGGTGGGGTGGGCTACGCGCAAGGGTTCGCTTCGCCCAGTCCTCGCCTCACTTCGCGTGCAGTGGCGCGCTCCGCTGCGGCTCCGGGCGGCCCTTGCACTACGCCTGCCGACGCTACCCAGGGGCTTCCAGCCCCCGGGCGCAGCGCGGTTCTCACCGCGTCGCTCCACCAGTCAACGGGGTACTTCACTACAAGCCCCTCGGCACCATGTCCGTCCAAGCACTCCCCGCCCACACCTCACAGCTCGCCTCGCGCGGCATTCCCGCCGTTCAGCGCGGCGCGTCCGTCGTTGCCGTCACCCAGGTGCGCCCGTCCAACACACCCGCCATGTGGCTCGTCGTGCTCAGTCACGGCACCGCCGGCGGCACGCTCACCAACCGCACGTCGCACCTCATCGCAGCCCGCTCGCGCGTCGGTGCCATCGCCAACGC
>CAWFGU010000005.1:0-206503 GCA_963815505.1 Rhodothermales bacterium | reverse complement strand
GCAATGCGCCGAATCGTAACCGGACGCCGATTGCAGACGAAGTATCTTGGGCCGCATCCTTCCCGCCTCCCATGCCGCTGCGCTCGCTGCTCGCTCTGCTCCTGCTCACGCTCCTCATCGTCCCGCTCGCTCAGGCGCAGGTGCAGACCGTTCCGCGCGATGCCGAAGCCGAAATGATCTTCGACCAGGCGCTGGAGGCGTTCGAGGAGGGCGACTATGGCATGGCCGCGCGCCGCTTTCGGCTCGTCTACACGCAGTACCCGCTCAACCAGAAGACGACGGCGGCAACGCTCATGGGCGCTCGGGCGCTGATGCGCGAGGGGCAAACCGTCCAGGCCCAAGCCCTCCTGCGCGAACTGATCGAGTCGTACCCGACCAGCCGCTACGCCAGCGAGGCGCGCCGGATGCTTCGAGCGCGACGGGAATCTACCGACACCCGCTCGCCGCGAGCGCGCCACGCTGGGCATCGCGCTGCCGCTCAAAGGCGACGCCGGTCCGCTGACGCAGTCGTTCTTCAACGGACTGCGAATGGCCGTCGACGAGCACAACGCCCAGACGCGCGGCCCGCTGATCGAGATGGCCTTTCGCGACACGCGGAGCGAGGCCTCAGCCGCCCGCGCCGCCGTGCGCGACCTGGCACAGTCCGCCGTCATCGTCGGACCGCTGTTCTCGGACGCCGCCAGAGCCGCCGCCGGAGAAGCCGAGACGCGCGGCGTCACCCTCGTCGCCCCGCTCGCGACCGACTCGGACGTATCGGCCGGACGCCGCAACGTGTTTCAGGCCAATCCGACGCTCGAAATGCGCGGACGCGCCGCCGCCCGCATTGCCCGCCAGGACCTGCGCGCACGCCGCATCGGTATCGTGACGGCGCCGGGCGTGAGCGAGGAGATGGCCGAGGCGTTCAGCGACGAGGTCATGCGCGAGGACGGAACCGTAGCGTTCTACCGCATCCTCCCGTCTGCACGCAGCTGGGGCAGCCTGGGACCGGACGAGGACCAAACTCCCGCCTCCGACCCCTTCGACCGATCGGACGCGCTCTACTTGCCCGTCGCAGGCGGCGACGCCGGGCAGCAGGTCGCAGCGGCTGTCGGAGCGCTGAGCCGGTTCGACCGGGTGCCGACGGTCATCGGAAACGCCGAGTGGCACAACCGAGCGACGGCCGCTTCGGCCCGTTTGGGCGTCGTCTACACCAACGACTTCTTTCTCGACCAGGACAGCCGCGATGCGCGGCGCTTCCTGGCAGCGTTTCAGCAGCGCTACTCGACCGACCTGGGCCGCGCCCCTTTCATCGAACAGCGGTTGGCCGTGACAGGCTACAGTCTGGGCCTCTACCTGATCGACGCGATCTCGTCGGGGCGCCCGGTCGGCACGTTCCTGCGCGAGACCCCGCGCGACGCATTGGGCGTCCGCTTCGACTTCAGGGGCGGCAACGTCAACTCGGCCCTGTTCACCTGCCGCTACCCTAATGGAAGCGCGCCCGCCGTTTGCACGCCGTAATCCGGCCACTGCGGCACGTCGGAGCCTCCTCCACGCACGATTTCCGGCGCGCTCGCGTTTGGCCGCCTGCTACTTTTCCCGATCCATGATTCGATTCTCCCGCCCGCTCCTTGCCGGGCTGCTCGTCGTCCTGCTGCTTCCCGCCTGCTCGACCTCGCGCCTGCGCTACGACTCGCCGCGCGATGCCTACGAAAGAGGCATGGCCGACTTCGAACGCGAACGCTACGTCCGCGCCGCCGAATACTTTCAGGCCGTGCTCAGCTTCGGACGCGCCGGTGAGTACGCTGACGACGCCCAGCTCTACCTCGCGCGCAGCTACAGCGAAAGCAAGCAGTACATCTTGGCCGCGTCCGAGTACACGCGGTTCTCCGAGATCTACCGTACCGACCCCCGCGTCGCCGATGCCGAGTTCGAGCGCGCTCAGGCCTATGTCGCGCAGTCGCCGGGCTATCAGTTGGATCAGACGCAGACGCAAGCCGCCGTCACGTCGCTCCAACTGTTCGTCAACCGCTTTCCCACTCACGAGAAGCGCCCCGAAGCCGAGCGGACGATCGCCGAGTTGCGAGCCAAGATGGCCCGTAAAGCCTACGAGAGCGGCACGTTGTACGAGCGCCGCGAACTCTACGAAGCCGCCGCGATCACGTATGAGCGCGCCTTTCGAGACTATCCCGACGCCGACTACGCCGATGACTCGCTGCTCGGCGCGATCCGCATGTACGTGACCTACGCCGACCAAAGCGTCTCCGTCCGCCAGGACGAGCGCTTCCGCAAAGCCGTCGAGCTGTACGAGCGTTTCGTCGACATCTTCCCCACCTCCGCCAGGCTGCGCGAGGCTGAGGACCTGTACACCCGCGCGATCAACGGGCTGCCCGCAACGGCTGCCAACTAGCATGCCGCCGGTCGATTTCGACGCGCTCGTCTCACGCCTGCCCGAACGCTTGAAGCGAGGCGAGTTGCCGGCGCACGAGGCGCACCTGACGATGGCGCCGTCGCACCGGCTCGACCGCTTTCTGCTCTCGGTCGATCAGAAGAAGTGCCGCGAGGCCGCCGTCCTCGCGCTGCTCTACCCCAATGCGGACGGCGAGGCGTATTTGCTGCTGACCGCTCGCCCCGACGCTCTCCGCGATCACGCTGGGCAGATCGCGTTTCCCGGCGGACGCCGTGAGGACGGCGAGACGTTCGAGCAAACCGCGCTGCGCGAAACGCACGAGGAAGTCGGCATCGACCCAGCCCACGTCGCAATCCTGGGCGCGCTGACCCCGATATACATACCCCCGACGCGCTTCTGTGCCTACCCCTTCGTCGGAGCCGTAACCGAGTTGCCGCCGCTCACGCTTCAGCCCGACGAAGTCGCGCGTGTGCTGCACGTTCCGCTCTCCACACTGCTCGACCCAGCCACACAGGCAACCGGCAACTGGACCGTCCGCAACGAGCCGTCCGACGTTCCCCTCTACCGCCTGCCCGGCGGCGACGTATGGGGCGCGACCGCGATGATACTCGCCGAACTGCTCGCCATCGTCCGCGAGGCATGAGTCAGCCGACGCCCGCTAGCGCGTGGTGATGACGGGTGTGGACGAGCGCGAATCGCACCCATTCCCTAGCGCCCAGCGGCCCCAACAACGGATGAGGTATCGTGTCGGTGTGAGCGGACAGCGCGCCAGCGTCGACGCTTGCCCAGCGTTCGCGGTTGATGTGGCGCAATTTGGCAGCGGCTTCGGTCGTCAAGTCGTCGGGCGGCTGCACGTTGGATGGGGCCTTGCGCGTGGGAAACACGCTACTTTGCAGGAAGTCGACGGCGCCGGGACTCACCGGCTCGCTGCTTCCGCGTCCTGTCTCGATGTAACGGAGCGCGCCGAGAACGCCCCGGTGGACCATTTCGACGTGATGCAGGTGCTCGGCAGGCGACCACTTATCCGGAAGGGGACGATCCGTAAACGCAGGCGATCCCGATTCGCGGTCAGCGGCGGCGTAGAGGGCGAGCAGATCGCGCAGATCGGAGGATGGGTCGAAGGGCATAGCAGAACGGATGGAGTCGGAGTAAGAAACGGCGGTTCTCCCTCTCGAACCGAAAAAGCCCGGCTCCCCCAAAAGGCGAGCCGGGCGTTCGGTCGCTCCCTGACCCGGGCGTCAATCGTCCGAATCGACGCCGATTCTGCCCGTGTGACGGCTGTTGCGCTGGAACATCGGCCATTTGCCTTCCGACAAGCCTGCCGTCCCGGTGTTGATGCCCGAGAGCAGTTCGTTGTCCGCCGCGACGTAGACGACGCCGTTGCGGCCGATCGTGAGCGGGCCGCGCGCCGTCGCCGTCAGGTCGTACGTACTGTTGGGCGTGCCGTTGGGATTGACACTGCGAAGCGTTTGCGCGCTGACGAAGTGGATCGTTCCACCCGCATCGACGGCCGGGGTACCGACATTGGCGGCGGGAAACGAGAAGCGCAGACGCGAGGTCTGGTTGTCGGCCAGCGTTTCGTTGAAAGCGAGCAGCGCTCGGTTCGTACCGAGGTAGATTGAGCCGTCCGCGTCCACGATGGGCGTCGAAATCTGTCCCGAGGTCGGATCCGCGATGGGTTCGTTCCACTGCACTGCCCCATCGTCACCCGAGAGTGCATAGAGCGACACCTGAGAACCTGCGAGAAAAACACCGTAGACGGTAGTCCTGATCTCAGTAACCGGCCCCGTGATGAGTTGGCGCGTCACCTCGCGCTCGACGAGCGAGAGCGATCGGCTGAAGTTGGACAAGAAACTCGTCTGTCTCCACTTGACCGTACCGTTGGGATTGATCCCGAACACCGAGCCTCCATTGGACGCGACGAAGATTGTGCCGTCCCGGGCGATGACCGGAGGACCGACGATGGCCGTCCCGCTAGTCGAAGCGTTGACGGCGACGGGGAATCCGTCCCTTACGCGTCCGCTGAACGAGTTGACGGCCCACAACTGACCAGCGTCGTCGCCGAAGTAAAGCGTGCCGTCGATGCCCAGCGCCGGGCCTCCGCTGATCGCAAAAGGCGAGACGATGGGCGCCCACAACTGCGCTCCCGTCGGCGTGAAGGCGTGCAGGCGACCGTCCGAACTGGTCACGAAGATGTCTTCCGTGTTGCTCACGACCGGCGACGACGTGATGCGTCCCTGGACGCCTCGCTTCCACCTCAGGGTTCCTGCAGGGGACAGCGCGTAGAGCGTGTCGGCATCGGTGCCGAGGTACAAGTCGTTGTTGAATCCGACAGCGATGCTGCCTGCAACTCGCCCGCGGAATCCCGTAGCGCGAACGCGGACGCAGCCTTCGGTGGCGCATCCATTGGTCCCACCGTCGCCATCATCGGGAGCGTTCACCTGGACTGTGACCGGAGCCGTCAGGCGAAAGCGATCGGGCGCAGAGTAAACGCGCGCCTGCAAAAGATGGAGACCGACCGGCTCCAGCGCAGTATTCCAGCTGTACGTGAACGGAAAGCCGGTCACGGTCTGGAGCGAAACGCCGTCGACGAGAAAATCGACGCGCGTGATGGCTGGCTGGTTGGGATCGGCCTGGACGATAATCTGCGTCGTACCTGTCACCTCCTCACCGCTACGCGGCGACGTGATGGCGGCAAGCGGTCCGTTCGCGATCGGCACGCCGTCGACGACGCCGTTGAGGAACGTCAACGTGGCCGTATTGCTCAGGCCGCGGTTCTCGTTCTTGTCGAACGCCGTCGCCTGGATGCGGTGCTGACCGTCCGAGAACTGCGCCGAGTTGAGGCGATACGCGAAGACGGGATTGGCGCCCGGCGTGATGAGATCGGCCTCGCCCACCCTCTCACCGTCGACCGAGACCGTGATGAACGAGATGAAGTTGTCGTCGCCCCGCGCCTCGCCGGTGAAGCGAAGCAGCACGTCACCGCCGACGACCGCGCCATCGCCGGGCCGTGTCAGGTCGACGAGAGGAGCACGCGTATCATCTGCGGGACCGAGCAGGCCGCAGCCGGGCAGGATCAGTCCGGCGAGTAGGACGAGGAAGAGGGAGAATCGCATGGGGAGAGCGCGATGGACGCAAGAGGTCGGGCAGGGAACGGAGAGGACTAGCGCAACAACTGGACCAACCCGCGTTCGCTCCCAGAGTGAGACGGACGAAAGATAGACGAAAGAGCTACGCCCATCTGGTCTGGGCGAACTCATCTTGTCTGCCGGGCGTCTGGTACCGATGACCGACTCCGAACTGGACGCCCTGCCGTTCGCTCACGCCCTCGACCGCCTCGACGCGCTCACCACCCAACTCGACGCACCCGATTTGTCGCTCGAAACGGCCGTCGAAACGTACGAGGAGGGCATGGCGCTGGCTCGCCACTGTCTCGCCCGCCTAGACGCCGCCCAAGCCCGCGTGACACACCTCGCCCTCGAAGATGACGACTGACCTCTCCTCGCTCCCGCCCCATGCGCGCCTCTGGATCTACGCCACGCGCGAGCCGCTCGCGCCAGACGCCGCATCCGCCCTTGCCCGCGCGCTCGCCGACTTCACCGATGGCTGGACCTCGCACGGACGCGCGGTACATGCCGCCTCAGAGGTGCGCGAGGGACGCTTGGTGATTCTCGCCGGACACGTTCCCGGAGCCGACGCGGTCAGCGGGTGTGGCATCGACGCGTCGGTACGTGCCGTCGAAGACGCTGCCGCCAGTCTGCATCTCGAACTGGCCCAGGCCCTCGACGTGGTCTATAGACTGCCGGACGGGACGCTCGACGTGCTTCCTCGTGCAGCATTCAGGCAGATGGCGCGTGAGGGCAAGGTAGATGCGCGTACGATCGTCTTCGACCTGACCGCGACGACCGTCGGCGACCTGCGCGAGGGGCGGGTGGAGCGTTCCGTCGCCCAGTCGTGGCACGCGCGGCTGCTGCCCGGCGCCGCGGCTGTGTGAGCGCGCGCCCCGGCCTGCTCACTCGCATCCTCACCGATCCAGCCAAGCGCGAGATCGTGATCGCACACGTGTTGCTTGGCGTGCTGCTCGGCGTGGGTACGGCAGGTTACCACTGGATCGAAGGGTGGACGTGGATGGATGGGTTTTACATGACGTTCATCACGTTCACCACGATCGGATTCGCCGAAGTAGACGAACTGTCGACGGCCGGACGCTTTTTCACGATCGCCATCAGCGTATTCGGCATCGGACTCGTGGCATTCATTGCGGCACGGGCAGCACGCGTCGTCGTGACCAGCCTCCCGCTCGAACAGCGCCGCCTGCGCAAACAACTCGAACGCATGACCGACCACTATATCCTGTGCGGCTACGGCCGATTGGGCCAGCGCATGGCCGAAGACCTGAGCAGCGCCGGGCGCTCATTCGTCGTCATCGACCGCGACGCCGACGCACTCCGCTCCCTCGACGAGTTGGGCGTCCCCCACGTCGCCGGAGAAGCTGAGGAAGAGAGCGTGCTGCGTGAGGCCGGTTTGGAACGCGCGCGCGGCGTCATTCTAGCGCTACCCGAAGACGCGCTCAACGTGTTCGTGACACTGGTCGTCCGCGAGATTCGACCCGACGCGTTCGTACTCGCCCGCGTCAACCAGCTCAAAAACAGCCGCAAGCTGAAGCGCGCCGGAGCCGATCAGGTCATCGCCCCGGATGAGGTCGGCGCCGAGCGCATGATCCGTGCGATCCTGCGGCCCAACGTCGACCGGTTCTTCGAGTCGCTTCAAAGCAGCGCGGGCGGACTGGAGATGGACGAGGTGACGATACGCCCCGGCGCCCCGCTCGAGGGGATGACGCTGGCGAGGAGCGGCGTGCGGCGCACGTACGACACCATCGTCGTAGCCGTCGTACGAGGCGGCGAAACGGCCTACAATCCGCCCGCCGACTACGAGCTGAGGGCAGGCGATGTGCTGATCGTTCTGGGAGCCAGAGAGCATGTCGGGCGGCTGCGCGACGAGGGTTGCACGCCGGTTCGCTGATGGTACACACGCGGCAGAGAAACCGATGGAGCGATTTTTGGGTAGTCTAGCACTACGCCACGCATTCTCAACGCCTTACGAGGTCGTTCATGACTCGGATTACCGCCCTACTGCTTCTCCTGGCGCTTGCGCTCCCCATTGGGGCGGCTCAGGCTCAGAACGGATCGTTCTACGATCAGGACGCTCTGCAAGAATTGATGGACATTCGCGCGGAGAATATCGACGATCTGCCGGATGTCTACTACGACTATTTCATCTTGCGCCACCGGAGCGACAACAACGTGATGGCGCGCAACATCTTTTACTCGACCATCGGCGACGGCGACGCGCAGTTGGGCAAGAAGCGCTCCCTCGTGGTCGAGCTGCTCAACCGGCGCCTCATGAGCGAGTTCGAGATCGGAGACACCATCGTCGCACCGACCGACTGGAATCTCGACTTCCGGGCCTACTCACCCTTTCCTCGCTACTACGTCGGTGCGCGGGGCTTGGACAAATTATTCATCCTCCACAAAGAGATTCAGGCGTTCGCTGCCTACGAAAACGGCGTACTGACGCGCTGGGGACCCGTCAATACCGGAGCCAAGGAGTCGCCGACGCCCAACGGCAGGTTCAACTTCAACTGGCGCGAACCCTACCGCGTCTCGTCGCTCAGCCCTTCTGACGATGAGCCGTGGGAGATGTACTGGGTGCTCAATTTCCACCAGGATCGCGGTATCCACATCCACCAGTACGCCTTCCCGACGGGCGGCCCTGCCAGCCACGGCTGCGTGCGGCTGATCGACGCCGACGCCCGGTGGATCTACGACTGGGCCGATACGTGGCGGACCAGCCGAGGCGACAATTTCGGCTCCATCGGCACGCGCATCCGCGAGCAGGGCACGATGGTCTTGGTCCTCGGCGACGACCCAGACGGCAACCCGCACCCGTTCACGTACCGCCGCCGCTACCCCATTCTCAAGCGCATGGACCTACCCAGCGATCCGTACGACGTGGAGCCGGGCACCTCTCAGCAGGTCCAGTGGGACCGCGTCCGAGCACGGACCAGTTCGCGCTAACAGTTCGTCAACCATGCGCTCTCCCACGTCTACAACAGCAAAAGCCTCTGAGGCTCAACGACTCAGAGGCTTTTGCTTGCTTTGTGTTGTGGCCGGAGAGGGACTTGAACCCCCGACACACGGATTTTCAGTCCGTTGCTCTACCAACTGAGCTACCCGGCCGGGATAGCGGTGGCGGACGGCTAAGATACCGCGACGCGACGCGCTAGTCAACGACAGCCGCGAGACCGATTCGGTTTGCGCGCAACTTCACGCATTGAGCGAGCTAAGGCAGCAAGCGAGGCATCGTTCGAACAGAATCAAAGCGCGCTGCGAGGCCGTAAACTGAGGTCCCCGTTCTACCCCCTACTGCGTGTCGCAACGACCGACTTTCCCCGACGCTCCAACTGCCGAATCGCTTCCGTTCGAGCACGTGCTCTCGCTCGAAGTGCTGGCTCAACACGCGCTCAAGCCACACCGATCCGTCTTGCCGGGCGTCGTCCGCGATGTGTTGATCGAACAAACGGGCGACGAGGAGACACTGATGCAGGTGGCACGCGGCGAGAAGTCGGACGAGGACATCCACCGGCTGCTGCTCGACCTGGTTCTCGTGTCGGGGCAGAGCGGCGCGGCCGTCGCGATTACGGATCCGTTCGGATTGCTTCCGCTGGGGGCGACACCGCACTTCGATGCACTCGTGCCCGGACCAGTGCGCGACAAATCGCCGCTGCTGGCCGAGCGCACGCTGCTGGCGTACAGTCACGTGCTCGAAGCGTGTACGGGCGTCCACACGGGCATAAACGAGACACCGATCCTCACCTATACCAGCCGCGACACCGGCCTGACGCGCCACGTGCAGCTGCACTTCGAAACGGCGTTTCTTTCGGTCGAGCAGACGCGCGACCTAGACCTCAACCCTCAGATCCTGCGCTCGCTCGAACGCGACAGCAGCGATCTTGCGCTTTGGCAGCGCACTCTGCCCGACGATGCGTTCCGGCTCAGAGGCGTAACCGTCGTGCGCGCGGTCGACGTGACGGTGTCTCAGGCAACTTCGCGGCTGAGCCGCCTGCTGCTCAAGCCCGACGCGCTCACGACGGACGCCTCGCTCAAGCACATCACCAAGACGCTGCGAACGCTTTTTGGAGTGGCGTCGCTCGACGTGGGGTTCCTGTCGTTCATACTCGACACCGAACGAGGAGCAATCAGCGAAAGCGGCTGGTTTGGGCACCGCAGGTCGGGAGCGCGCGGCTCTTACGTACGCGAGGTCACGCCTATCGGGCGCAGCCTACTGCTCGACGGCGAAGTGAGCCCGGTTTTGGGAGGCGCGTCCGGCTCGCTCTACGAGGGCCTATCGCTCACAGACGATGCCTCGCTCCGCATCGACCTGCCCGGCGACGAGCAGAGCATGGGCGAGGACACGCATACGTTTGACCGGCAACTGGCCCGGCGAGGCTACCGCAGCCTCATTCTGACACCGCTCCGGTTCCAAGGGCAGATGATCGGGCTGATGGAACTGGCATCGCAGCAGCCCCAGGTGCTCGACCGGATCGACGAGACGCGCCTGTCGGAAGTCGTGAGTGTGGTGGCTCTGGCCGTCAAACGGACCCTCGACGCCGAAGAGGACCGCCTGCAGGCCATAATGAAGCGGCAGTTTACGGCCATCCATCCGGTGGTCGAGTGGCGGTTTCGCCGGGCGGCGCGGCGGATGCTCGACGCCGCCGAGAGCGGGCCGCAGGACTGGTCGCGCATTCGGTCCCAGGTCGACGAGCCGATCCTGTTCAAGAACGTCTACGGCTTGTTCGGGCAGTCCGACATCCGCGGCTCGTCGTCGCACCGCAACGCGACGATCCAGCAGGACCTGATTGAGCAGCTCAAGCTGGCACGTGCCGTCAGCACGGCGGCGAGCCAGACGAGTACGATGCCCGCGATGGACGAACTCACGTTCCGCATCGATCACCAGATCCGAGACGTAGATGACGGACTGTCGGCGGACGAGGAAAACCGCGTCCTCTACTTCCTGCGCGACCACTTCGAGCCGCACCTGCCCGCCTTCGCCCAAGCCAATAAGGAAGCCGCTAGGGCAGCAGACGTGTACCGCGCTGCCCTCGACGACACGCTCCAGATCGTCTACAAGGCGCGCAAGCAGTTCGAGCGCAACATGACGCGCATGATCGACTCGGTTTCGGGTCTGCTGGACGAGGAGCAGGCGCGCATGCAACCGCGCCTGCCCCACTACTTCGAGAAGTTCAAGACCGACGGCGTAGAGTACTCGATGTACGTGGGCGAGGCGCTGATGGAAAACGGCACGATGCCCCCGATGGCGCTGCGGAGCCTGCGCCTGTGGCAGCTCACGACGGCCGTCGAGATCCAGCACCGACTCGACCGAATCCGCCCCTACATGTCGCTCCCGCTCGACATGGCGCATCTAATTCTGGTGCAGCCGACGCCCGTCACCATACGCTTTCGCAGCGACGAGCGGCGCTTCGACGTGGACGGAGCGTACAACAACCGCTACGAGATCATGAAGAAGCGAATCGACAAGGCTAATGTCGTCGATGCGAGCGGCGAGAACTTGGGCCGGTTGACGCAGCCGGGCAAGATCGCCATTGTCTACGCGGCCGATAACGAGGTAACCGAGTATGCCGATTTTGTGCTCTTTCTGCGCGCGCGCGGCATGATCGAAGGCGAAGTCGAACGCGTCGATTTGGAAGACTTGCAAGGCGTCAAAGGCTTGAAAGCCTTGCGCGTGACGATTGCGCCAGAGGCCAAACTGGAAGCAAAACCCAACCCGGAACTGGTCGAACTCGATGGCTAGCGAGAGGAGCGCGCGACTGCTCTGGTGGAAATACGTCGCGGGGACGGTCGTCGTCGCGTTCCTGATCTACGCCGCCCTGCCGCCGTCAGTGGCCCCCGTCGGCGCGCGGGCGGGCGAGGCGATTGCGTCACTGCCGGACGAGCAGCCGGTTCACCACCTGCTGCTGATCGGCGACACGGGCAAGCCCGAGGCATCCGGCGAGCCCATCCTGAGCGTCCTCCGTGCCTATGCGATGCGGTATGGCGAGCAGTCGACGACGGTCTTCCTGGGCGACAACCTCTACCAGTATGGCCTGCCCGAGCCATCCGATCCGGATTATCCCGAAGCGAGGCGGCGAATCGTGCAGCAGCTCGACTCGCTCCAAGGGTACGCGGGGCGCCTGCGCTTCGTCCCAGGCAACCACGACTGGGGGCATGGCGTCCCCGGCGGCTCGACGCGAGCCAAGCGGCAGGCCGCCCTGATCGACTCCACATTTCCGGGCGCCTTCCCCGTCCGTCCCGAAGCGCCGCCGATCCACCTGGATACGCTAGCCGAAGGCGTCGTGTTGGTCAGCCTCGACACGGCGTGGTGGTTGTACGAGGACGCTCGCCCGTCGCCCGAGAGGTCCGACTCGATGGCGGCGTTCGCGTCAGCGTTTGGGGACGTGATGGATCGGCTATCGGATCAGGTCGTCGTCGTCGCATCGCACCATCCGATGTACACCAACGGCCCACACGGCGGCTACTTCCCGCTGCGCTCGCACGTCTATCCGCTGACCGAGGTCGAGCCGTGGGCGTACGTGCCGCTGCCGGGCCTGGGCTCGCTGGCGCTGGCGTGGTACAATCGCTGGGGACAGACCCTTCAGGATCTGAACCATCCACGCTACCGCGCACTGGCCGGTGCCACGCTCCCTCCAACTCAGGCGCATCCGCGCACGATCTACGCGACAGGGCACGAGCACGCGCTGCAGCACTTCGACCATGGCTCGAGCGAGGGGTCACACTACGTCGTCAGCGGCGCCGGATGTGCGGCAAAGCAAGACCCAGTTCTCAGCGGCGGTTCGCTGGCATGGGGGCTGGGGCAAGTCGGTATAGCACACGTGCGCTTCTACTCGGGCGGGCGGGCATGGCTCGATTTCGTAACGCCTACGACCCAGGAGGCAGGATCGGGAGAGCCGGGCGTTGTGCGCTATCGCGCGCGTCTCTTCTAAATGGGCTAGATTGCGCCCTCGCCCTGCCGTTTCCCCAGCCCCCTGAGCCGTGTCCGCATCCGATGATCCGTTCGCCAATCGAGAAGTCAGCTGGGTACATTTCAACGGACGCGTGCTGCAAGAGGCCGAGAATGCCGATCTGCCGCTGTACGAACGGCTAGCGTTTGCGGCGATCTTTTCGTCCAACCTAGACGAGTTCTACAGCGTTCGCGTGGCCGGCCTGCGCAATGCGCTGAGGAGCAAGAAAAAGAAGCGCGACAAGCTCAACTTCGACCCCACCGAGGTGCTGACGCGCCTACGGCTGGAGATTACGGCCCAACAAGAGCGCCTGGGCGCCGTGCTGAGAGACGATCTGCTTCCCGGACTGGAGGCGGTAGGCGTCCACCTGACTCCGTTCGAGCAGTTCACCGACGCTGACATCGCGTGGAGCCGGGCGTGGTACCGTCGCGACGGACATGCCCATATCGAAGCCGCCGTCCTAACCGAACCGGATGCGCCCCCCCCCTTTCTGGCGCACCACGCGCTCTACCTCGCCGCCGAGTTGCACGGCCCCGCAGCCGATCCGACGCTGGGACCGCCGCTCGGAATCGTCTCCGTTCCAGATGACGAGTTGGGTCGATGGGTCGAGTTGCCATCGGACCCCGATCGGCCCGGTTTGCGCATCGCCTACGTCGAAGACGCACTCCAGGCTGCGCTGGACCTCGTCTTTCCCGACGCCGAAGTGTCCGGGGCGTACGCGCTCAAGGTATCGCGGGACGCCGACCTCTACATCGATGCCTGCCGAGACGAAGCGCTGGGCGACGAGTTTGGGAAGCGCCTGCGCAAGTCGATTCTGAGCGGATTGGACAAACGAGACCAGGGCATTCCGGCGCGCCTGCTCTACGACCGCGCGATGCCCGCCGAGTTGCTCCAACGAGTTCAGCTCCGGTTCGGCTTCGACGCGCACGATTTGGTGCCCGGCGGCAGGCACCACAACCTGAGCGACTTCTTCTCGCTGCCCAAGCCGCCCGACTCCCAGGGCCTCACGTTCGAGCCGCAGCCGCCGCTTCCGCACCCGGATCTCCAACTGACGGGCGACGCGCTCTTCGATGCGATCAAGACGCGCGATCATCTGCTGCACCTGCCCTACCAGCAATACGCGCCTGTCCTGCACCTGCTCGACGCAGCAGCTGACGACCCCCACGTGCAGCGCATCGGCGTGACACTGTACCGAGTCGCCGAGGACTCAGGCATCTGCCACGCGCTGGTGCGAGCGGCCGAGAGCGGCAAGCAGGTCCGCGTCGTCGTCGAACTCAAAGCCCGCTTCGACGAAGCGCACAACCTCGAGTGGGCCGAGCGGCTCGAAGCAGCGGGCGTGCGCGTGCTCTATACGTCGTGCGAACTCAAGGTCCACGCCAAGTTGGTGCTCATCGCCCGGCGCGAACCCGATGCCCCGCTCGACGGACTGCGGCGCTATGCCATCCTCTCGACGGGCAATTTCAACGAGAAGACAGCCAAGATCTATGGCGACATGGTCCTGTTCACATCCGACAGCCGCCTGACGCGCGAAGTCGAAGGCGTATTCGCCGGACTCGAAGACCAGGTGCCCAAGGCTCCGTTCGAGCATCTGCTCGTGGCGCCCAACTTCTTACGCAAACGCATCTATGGGCTGATCGATCTCGAGATAGCACGGGCGCGCAGAGGCGAACCGGCGGCGCTCTACTTCAAGATGAACGCGCTCGAAGACCCCAAGGTGATCAAGCGGCTGTACCGGGCGAGCCAGGCAGGCGTGCACATCCGGCTGATGGTGCGGGGCGTATGCCGACTGATCGCGGGCATCCCCGGCGTGAGCGACACCATCGAAGTGCGCTCGATCGTCGGGCGCTACCTCGAGCACACGCGCTCCTACTGGTTTTACAACGGCGGCGAACCGCTGCTCTACCTGGGATCTGCCGACCTGATGCGGCGCAACCTGTCGCGGCGCGTCGAAGTCGTCTTCCCCATCCTCGACACGAGTCTGCGGCGCGAAATCCAGACGTTCCTCCAGCTGCAGTGGGCCGACAACCAGAAGGCGCGCATACTCGACGATACGGGCGAGAACCGGTTCGTCCGCCCCGCTCCGGATGCGCCACTCGTCGACATGCAATCCGCGTGGTATAGGCACCTGGCGGGAGCCGATCCGCTGCCCGATCTGGAACCGCTCGTCGAGTGGCCCCCTCGCGAAACGCCCGTCGCCACCACGTGGCTCGACCCCGACACAGCCGTCGTCCGACCCGTCCCGGAAGAAAGCGAAGGTCCGCGTCCCCCGACGCTCGACACGCCTGCGCCTCCTCCCCCGCCTGCCGTTGCCGCCCCGCCCCGCCCCCAGAAAAAGCGCAAACCCGAGAAAATACCCGTGCCCGACTCGTACCCAAACGCCATCGCCGTAGCCAGCGACAAGCGTCCGAACTCGGCATTTCTCGATGATTTGCTGCCCGAATGGCTGCGCAGCGTGAGAGGCGTACTGCTCCTGATAGCTGGCTTGACCCTACTGTTTTTCCTTCCGCTTCTGGTATCGCAGTGCGGTTCGATCGGGAGTGCCGCCGTTCCGGTAACCGACGCCGACGACTCCTTGACTGTCGATTCGTCGGCTGTGGACTCATCGCGAGGCGTACTCGACGGGCCGGCACGGTACGATTTGACCGCTCCGTCCCGCGTGCTGGATCTGCAAAGAGAGTTGGACGAGATCTCGGGCATCACCTTTCTGGAGGGCAACGTGCTGGGAGCGATCCAGGACGAAAAGGGAACGCTCTACGGCCTCGACGCCCAGACGGGACGCCTCGTGTGGGAGCGCCGCTTCGGCGATCGGGGCGACTACGAGGACGTGGCCCTACTCGACTCTTCGGTCTACGTGCTCCGCAGCGATGGCGACGTATTCCGCCTCAAAGACTGGCGGGCCGACGAGACGACGACCACCAAGTTCGAAAATCGCCTCAAGAAAGGATGCGATGCCGAGGGACTGACTCCTATTCCCGGCACCCGGACGCTGCTGATCGCGTGCAAGGAAGAACCCGGTGACGGGCGCGAGCGGGTCCGAGCGTTGTTTCGCTTCGATTCGGAGACAGGAAAGGTCGCCGCCGATCCGGCGTACCTGCTCAACCGCGACGCCATCAGCGCGCTGCTGCGCGGCGGATACGAGCGCGACCTCGAATCTCGTTTGCAGAGCGCGTTCAACCTCACAGGCTTCAAACCGTCGGCTCTGGCCTACCATCCCACCGATGCAGCACTTTACGTTCTCTCCTCACGCCCCCCGGCCCTTGCCGTGTTCGAGCCGTCGGGCGAGCTGCGCGGAGCCGCCATCCTCCCCACGAATCTTCTACCGCAGCCTGAAGGCATGGCCTTTTTGCCCGACGGAACTCTCCTGATCACGACCGAAGCCGCCGGAAACGTCGCGCGGCTGGTCCACTTCGCTCCACAGCGCTGACCACCACGCACCATTCCATGCGCTTTCGCCTACCGCTCGCCCTGCTCGTCCTGACGTTGATGTCGGGATGTGCCTCGTCGGGCTACTTCTACGTCCATCCCGACGCAGAACCCAACCCCACCCCACCGGCGCCTACGATTGCCGAAGCGTACCGTGTCTTGCTGATCGGCGACACCGGCACACCCAAAACGGACGGCACCGATCCGGTTCTCGCATTACTCCAGGCACGCGTCGACCGAGCCGGAGTCAACAGCGCCACTGTTTTCCTGGGTGACAACCTCTACCCCGACGGATTGCCCCCGGTCGGCCACCCGGACCGCGAACGGATGGAGCAGAAGCTGGACGTGCAGATCGCCGTGTTTGACGACTACGAGGGGCGTGTTTTCTTCGTGCCGGGCAACCACGACTGGCAGCACAGCGGCCCCGAGGGAACTGCCTATGTGCGACGAACTGAGGAGTACGTCGAAGCTGGGCTGGATAAAGGCGACAGTTGGCTGCCGTCAAACGGCTTCCCCGGACCCACCGCCATCGAACTGACCGACGATATCACGCTCGTCGCCGTCGACACGCAGTGGTGGCTGCACCCTTACACGCGTCCGACAGGCGATACGGGTGAATACGTCGTGCGCGACAACGGAGACATGCTCGTCGAGATGGAGGATGTGCTCTCCAAGTACGACGACACCAAGATCCTCGTCGTCGGCCACCATCCGCTCAAGTCGAGTGGGCGCCACGCAGGTGTGTTTCCACCCAGCGAGCATCTGTTTCCGCTGACGCACGTCACCGATGGACCGCTGGGATACGTTCCGCTACCCGGGATCGGCTCGCTGGCGCTGTTCTACAACCGTATCATCGGCATGTCTCGGCAGGACGTAGCACACCCCGATTACGAGGCGATGCGCCGCTCCTTCCTCGACCTGTTCAGCGACTACGGTGACCTCATCTATGCGGCCGGTCACGAGCACAACCTGCAATACTACACGCAGGTAGGCCGCGAAGGCTTGCAGCACCTGCTCGTGAGCGGGAGCGGGTCGTACCACGAGTATGCGCGCGGCGGCGGCGACGCACTCTTCACGGCAGCGCAGCGTGGATTCATGGAGACCGTCTACTACGAAGACGGCTCGGTCTGGCTCGAGACCTTCACCGTCGATGGTGGCGCAGACGCTCCGATCTACCGCGCGTTGATCTCGGGTGTCGAGGCCAACGCTCAGGACACGCCTGCCGAGCGCGCCCTGGCGACACGTCCCACCTACGCCGACTCGACCGTCCGCGCACCGATCAACACGAGCTACCGCGGCGGAAAAATACGTCGCACCGTGATCGGAGACACCTGGCGCAGCGCCTGGACCACCCCGGTCGAACTCCCCGTCTTCGACCTCTCGACCGAGCAAGGCGGACTCGAAGTCATCAAGCAAGGCGGCGGATTGCAGACCCGATCGCTCCGCCTCCAGAAGCCCGGCACCAAGCGGCAGTTCGTGCTGCGCAGCGTCGACAAGTTTCCGGCCGCGATGCTACCGAC
Organism: Rhodothermales bacterium; assembly: GCA_963815505.1. Lineage (GTDB taxonomy): Bacteria > Bacteroidota > Rhodothermia > Rhodothermales > BA12 > CAXBBB01. The sequence goes on along the minus strand of CAWFGU010000005.1, from coordinate 189,096 downwards.
GGCTCTGCGGTACGGTATTGCGGTCGACGTAGCAGAAGAGATGACGACGGCCATCCATCCCTATGGCGCTCTCGTGGCCGCGCGTTTGGCCGAAATCACGGGCGTCTACCACACCAACCCGCGCATCGTCTACCTCCCCGACGATCCAATGCTGGGCCGCTATAGGGAGGATTTCGCCAACCGCGTCATGCTCTTCGAGGAGCGGCCCGACGAGGACTGGTCAGACGCCGATTTCTTCGGCAACTCGGAAAACGTCATCGGATCGAACAAGCTGTACCGAGAGATCGAGGACGACAACGACCACCGCATCGACCAGCAGGCGTTCCTTCGCGCACGCCTGCTCGACCTGTTCATGGGCGACTGGGACCGGCACCGCGATCAGTGGCGCTGGGCCAGTTTCGAGCCGTACGAACTCGACTCCACGCTGACCGGAGACGCGCGCACCCAAGGCAAGATCTATCGCCCCATCCCGCGCGACCGCGACTGGGCGCTCAACGACCGCGACGGCCTCGCCTTCCGCCTCTCGCGCCGCTACGTTGACAAGACGAGCGGTTTGCAGGAGGATTATGGCAAGATCTTCGAGCATGACCGTCAACGGCACCCGACTCGACCAGCGGTTCCTCAACGAACTGAGCCGCGACGAATGGATCGCCATCGCCAGACAGATGATGGCCGACTTGTCGGATGAGGCGATCATGGACGCTGTCCGAGCGCTTCCGCCCGAGATTTATGCCGACGACGCCGAGATCATCTACGAACGCTTGCGCGGACGCCGCGACAAGATCGACCGGGTGGCGCTCAAGTTCTACGAGTCGCGTGCCAAACGCGTCGACATTGCAGGCAGTCACAAGCATGAGCGTTTCGAAATCTTGCGCAGGGGGGACGAGACCGACGTGTTGATGCTCAAAACCAAGCAGGACGGCCAGGTCGTCGACACGCTCTACCACCGCGTCTTTCAGCGAGGCGAGACCGAAGAGATTCGCCTGTACGGCTTCGACGGCGACGACCGGTTCATCGTGCGCGGCAACGTGAGCGGCGGTCCTGTCCTGCGGTTGATCGGCGGATCGGGAGATGACGTGTTCGATGTCAAAGACAAGGTCAACGGCTTCCGCAGGCACACCGTCCTCTATGACGTGGAGGGTACCAATGGTGGGCGCGAGTCCGAATGGCAGCTAGGCCCGGAAGCGCGATTCGAATCGTCGGAGCGCTACCCTGAGTTGTCGCAGACCATTTTGCCGCAGAAGTTCGACCACACATCGCCGCTGCTCTACATCGCCCGAAACGTAGACGACGGCCTATTCCTCGGCGGTGGGTTCCGGATGGAGAAGCAGGGCTTCCTCAAGGAGCCATATGGCAGCCTGCAGACGATCCGTGCCAACGCGTCGGTGGAAACTGGTGCCGTCAACGCGATCTATACGGGACACTTCACCAACGTGATCGGCCCGTGGGGGCTGGAGTTCGACGCCAGCTACCGCTCGCCGCTCTCCAACCGCAACTTTTTCGGCTACGGCAACGACGTTCGCATCGAAGATCCCGACTCGCGCTTCTACCGCAACCGGACGACGCGCGCCTTCTTCGGCATGTCGGGCAGGCGCAACCTGCCGGGCGACTCGTACGTCACGTTCGGCCCGTTCGTCCAGCATACCAACGTCAACGAGGAAACCGGCCGTTTCATCTTCACGCCGTCGGCTGGTATCCCACTCGCCGACCTGGAGCGCCAGACGCACGTCGGCTTCCGCAACACGATCCACATCGATAGCCAGGACAATCCGGCCGTTCCCAAGCGCGGTTTCGACATCGACCTGCACGCCGAGTCGCTGTTCGGCGTCAACGAGAACGCCGACGATTTCGTCCGCTTCCGGGGGGACTTCGCCAGCTACCTGACGCCGTTCTCGGCGACATGGCTCACACTCGCGCCGCGCTTCGGTGGGCAAACCGTGCTGGGCGATTTTCCCTTCTGGGCGGCGAGTACGCTCGGAGCAGGACCGCTACGCGGCTTCCGCGCCGACCGCTTCGCGGGACGAACGAGCCTCTATACCAACCTGGAAGCGCGCGCGCGCATCAGCCGGTTCGCCGGATACGCGGGTTACGGCGAGTGGGGCGTTCTGGGCTTCCTCGACAGCGGACGCGTATTCGCCGACGATATGTCGTCGCGCACCTGGCACACCGGTTACGGCGGCGGGCTGTGGCTCAACGCCCTCGACCGCGTCGTCGTTACGGCCCAGGTCGCGGCGTCCAAAGAGGATCGCTTGTTTACTTTTGGCGTGGGCTGGCACCACTGATCGTCCTTGGCCTGCCAAGCGGCCCGTTTCTGACTACCACGATATGAGCATCCCTACCACTGCTTCTCCCCTGCCTGTCAAGGCGCCGAAACCGACGCCTCCGCTGGTCGCGCCTCCGAGCAAGAAGAAGCCCAAAGAGAAGAAGAGCAGCAAAGGCAAACTGGGGTCGAAGAGAGGCATCGAGACGATGTTTCGGACGCAGTACCCGATGCACGTCGACCTGTCGTCGCTCGCCGATGCCAAGGCCAACATCATGATCTCGATCAACGGCATCATGGTGTCGATTCTGCTGGCATCGATCAGCCCGAAGATCGACTCGAACCCGTGGCTGATCTTCCCCACGTCGACCCTGCTGGTTGGCTGTTTGATCTCCCTCGTCTTCGCCGTCCTGGCCGCGCTGCCGCGCGTCAACCGTCACGAGATTTCGCTCGCCGACGTACGCGAGGAACGGGCCAACATCCTGTTCTTCGGCAACTTCACGCGGCTGAGCAAGCGTGAGTACTTGATCGGCATGACCGAGATGCTCAACGACAAGACGCGCCTCTACACGAGTATGATGAGCGACATCTACGCGCTGGGCGGCGTGCTCGACCGCAAGTTTCGGCTGCTCCGCATCTCGTACCTGGCGTTTATGATCGCACTGATCATCGGCGTGACGCTGTTCATCGGTGTCTATACCTTTCTCAGCCCCGGCGCGGTCGCTCCGACTTCGCTCTAGAAGGCTGCACTCCCGAGAATAGACCGAGGGGTCTAGCGCGCCCTCTCAAGAAGAGCAACCAGCTCGTCGTCACCCATCGACGCGTCCCAATCGCGCGGCAGTTCGAGCCGGGCGGACTGCGCGCCTCCGCTCGGAGTGGCAACGACCACGACGGCATCGTCTGCGTCTGCTTCGGCCGACTGCGCCTCGGCGTGCGTGTCGCTGGCGCTGGCAAGGGTCTGGGCGAACGTCCACTGTGTGCCGTCTGAGTCGGTAATCGTGCGCTGGGTCATCATCATGCAATCGGTTGAGGAGTCACGAACAAACGGAGGGGCGCGAGGAGCAACCGTGAAAGGCATCCTACGCCTGACGAAAACCGCCGCACGCGTCACGAGAGCATTTGCGCAATCGCAGCCGGAGCGGCGGGTTCTAAGGAAAAGAAGGACGGATTCGTTCTGCTCCGATCCTCAGAAGAGGTGCGGAGACCGCAGCACCGTCCCAAGCGAGCAGGCGGGTCCTACCTTTGCGTCTCTCATCCGCGACGCACATGCCAGATACCGCTCTCACCTCCGCCATAGACTCATCCCCCCGAGGCAGTGTGTGGAAGGCGCTTGGGCCCGGCATACTGGTCGCCGCAGCCGCAGTGGGGGGCTCACATCTGGTGTGGTCGACGCGCGCGGGCGCGCTCTACGGATGGAGTCTGATCGGCCTGGTACTGCTCGCCAACGTACTCAAATTCCCTTTTTTCCTCTACGGGCAACGCTACACGGCGGCAACGGGTGAGAGCCTGCTCGACGGATACAAACGCCAAGGCAGCGGATACGTTTGGACGTTCTTCGCCATCAATGTGCTCACGGGCACAATCAATATCGCCGCAGTCGCTATGCTGACCGGCGCGCTGCTGTCGGGCTATGGGCTGGACGCGAGTGTACCGGTGCTGACCGTCGGGATGCTCGTCGTTTGTGCTCTGCTCGTGCTCGTTGGGCGCTATGCCGTGCTCGACACCCTCGCCAAACTCGTGATCGCGCTGCTGACTGTCGGTACGTTGGTCGCCGTTGCGCTCGCGCTCGGAAGCGCCGCGCCAACGCCAGTCGTCGACGTTGTCGATGGGCCGAGCGTGTGGACCTGGGCGTCGTTCGGATTCTTGGTCAGTCTACTCGGGTGGATGCCGATGCCCGTCGACCTTTCGGCGTGGTCGTCGCTGTGGATGTTCGAGCGGCGCGAGCAAACCGGACACATGGCGACCGTGCGCGAGTCGAGCATCGACTTTTATGTCGGCTACGGAGCAGCCGTCGTGTTGGCCGTCCTGTTTCTGTCGCTCGGTGCGCTGGTGATGTATCCGACCGGGCAGACGTTCTCGGCTGGTGGAGTCGGCTTCTCCAATGAATTCGTAGCACTCTACACGCAGACCATCGGCGAGTGGTCACGCCCGCTCATCCTGACGGCCGCGTTTGTGACGATGTTCTCGACGACGATGACCTGCGTCGATGGCTACCCGCGCGCTCTGTCGGCCTGCTGCACGCTCCTGTTCTCCCTCGACCGCAGCCGGTTCGGGCGTACGCATCAGGTGTGGGTGATGGCCTCGGTCGTCGGCGCCGTCGTCATCGTGCTGACCTTGACGAGCAGCCTGCTGGCGCTGCTCACGTTTGCGGCCGTCGTGTCGTTCGTCACCTCGCCCGTCCTGGCGTGGATCAACCTGCGCGTGATGCGCGGCGCCAACGTCCCCGCTGCTGCGCGCCCCGGACCGCTTCTCCTTGCGATCAGTTGGGCTGGACTGGCGTTCTTCGGACTGATGACGCTGGGCTTTCTCTACACGCTCCTGACGTGAACGCACAGGCGACTTAGCGCTGACTGAGCTAGCCTACGCGCAGCAGCCCCAACCCTTTGCCCTTGTAGCTCGCGTTGTAGGCGTCGCGGATTCCGGCGTGGTCGGCATGCTTCAGTTTGGGATCGGATGTGACCAGAGCGAAGGCAGCTTCTCGAGCCTGGGCGACGAGATCCACGTCAGTCGTCAGGTTGGCGATTTTCAGGGCGGGCATCCCGCTCTGCCGCGTGCCGAAGATGTCGCCTGCGCCGCGAATCTTGAGGTCGATCTCGCTGATCTCGAAGCCGTCGTTGGTGCCCGCCATCGCGGTCAGGCGTTCGACGGCTTCGGCGGAGCGTTTGTAGTCGGTCATCAGGATGCAGTAGCTCTGCCGGTCGCCTCGGCCGACGCGCCCGCGCAGCTGGTGGAGCTGGCTCAGGCCGAACCGCTCGGCATGCTCGATCACCATGATCGACGCGTTGGGCACGTCGACGCCGACTTCGATGACGGTCGTGGCGACGAGAATATCGGCCTCCTTGTCTTTGAAGCGCTGCATCGCCTCCTCCTTTTCATACGACAGCATCCGCCCGTGGACGAGTTCGACGCGGTACGGGCGGAACAGCTCGGTCAACTCCTCGAACCCTGATTCGGCGTCCTTGAGGTCCAGCTTCTCGCTCTCCTCGACGAGTGGATAGACGATGTAGGCCTGACCGCCCTCGCGCAGTTGCTCTTTGACGAACGCGTAGACCTCGCCCCGGCGCTTCTCCATGCGGACGGCCGTCTCGATGGGCTTACGTCCCTTGGGCATCTCGCGCATCAGCGACACGTCGAGGTCGCCGTAAAGCGTCATCGCGAGGCTGCGCGGGATGGGCGTGGCGGTCATCAGGAGCATGTGCGGACGCTCGCCTTTGTCGAACATCCGCGCGCGCTGCATGACGCCAAACCGGTGCTGCTCGTCGACGACCGTCATGCCCAGCCGTTGAAACTCGACGTTGTCCTCGATCAGCGCGTGCGTGCCGACGCAGACGTGCGCGGTGCCGTCGGCCAGTTCGCCCGAGAATTTCCTCGCGCAGCTTCTTGCGCTGACCGCCAACCAAGAGGTGGACCTTCAAGCCGAGCGGTTCGAGGTATTTCTGGAGGTTGGCGTAGTGCTGCTCGGCCAGAATCTCGGTCGGCGCCATGAACGACCCCTGGAAGCCGTTGTCGACCGCCTGCAAGATCGCTGCGACCGCGACGACCGTTTTACCACTGCCCACATCGCCCTGCACGAGTCGGTTCATCTGGCGGCCGCTCTGCGTGTCGGTGACGATGTCTTGAAGCGTTTCCTTCTGCGCTCCGGTCAACTCAAACGGTAAGATCTCAGTCAGGAAGCGGTTGGTCAACTCGCCAGGCTGTCCAAGGACGACACCGGGCTGATCGTCGCGCACCTGCCGGGTCAGGGCGAGCAAGAGTTGCAGGTAAAACAACTCTTCGAACTTGAGCCGATTGGTCGCCGCCGCCAACTCCTCGGTCGACTTGGGAAAGTGGATCGCCCGCAGCGCCACGCGCCCGTCGACCAGGCCGTAGTGGTCGATCACTTTTTGGCCGAACGGGTCGGGCGGAAGCTCGAGTCCGTGCTCCTTGAACAGGCGGTAGATGAGCCGCCGCATGGCCCGGCTCGTCAGGCCGACTTTGTCGAGCGCCGCGCCGCCGGGATAGAGCGGGATGATGCGCCCCGTGTCGAGCGCCGCGCCCTCGCCTCCGAGCTTGTCGAAGTCGGGGTGGGTGAACGAGAAGCTGCTGCCGAACTTCTGCACCTTGCCGTGAAACGCGATCCGGTCGCCGTTGCGGAACTGCCGCCCGATCCACTGCGCGCCCTGAAACCAGACGGCCTTCATGCGCCCGCCGTCGCCGTCCTCGATCAGCAGTTCGAAGCGCGCGCGCCCCTTGCCTCCGACCAGGTTGCTCGTCTTGACCGTCCCGACGACCGTCGCTTCGCCGGTATCGTCGCGCAGATCGGCGACGCGGCTGACGGTCGAGCGGTCGAGGTAGCGGCGCGGGTAGTGGCGGACGAGGTCCATCGCCGTGCGCAGTCCGGCCTTGGCGAGCACGTCGGCGCGCTTGGGACCGACGCCGGGCACGTCGGCGAGCGGAGTATCGAAGAAGGACGTAGGCGCTGGCATAGGCGAAAAATACGGACCGGGTGTGACGGCTGCCGGTCGCTCCGCCCGAGAGCGGGAGCGAAACGCGCTCGGATGCGCAGGTGGTAACACTCGTCTAATGCTGAGATAAACACTCGGTAACACTTCTTCGGCTATCTACTGTCTCGCACCTCACCTGCCTGCAGCCCATGCGCCTTCGCTTCTCGCTCTTCGCTCTCGCCCTCGCCCTCGCCCTACCGGCGACCGCGCAGGACCTCACCGCCTCGTTCGTGGGCCGCTACTCGACCGGTCTGTTCGACGAAGGAGGCGCCGAGATCGCTGCGTACGATGCCATCACGCAGCGCGTCTTTTTCGTCAATGCCGACGCCAACGACATCGTCGCGCTCGACTACTCGAACCCCGCCACCCCAGTCGTCGCGTTCACGATCGACCTGGACGCCGTCACTCAGCTGGGGGGCGGTAGCGCCAACTCGGTGGCCGTGAGCGGCAACCTCGTCGCCGTCGCGGTGGCCAACAGTACGGAAACCGACGCCGGGTTCCTGGCCCTGTTCGACACCGACGGCAGGTTTCTCGACGTAGCCACCGTGGGCGTGTTGCCCGACATGGTGACGTTCTCGCCCAACCGCGCGCTCATCCTGACGGCCAACGAAGGCGAGCCCAATGACGACTACACCATCGACCCCGAAGGGAGCGTCAGCTTCGTCTCGTACAGCTTCGGCATAGGCAGCGGCCCCACGGTCGTCACTCTGGAGACGCCGCAAACCATCGGCTTCGCAGACTTCAACGTCGGCGGCAGCCGCGCGGCCGAGCTTCCTGCCGACGTGCGCATCTTCGGCCCGGGCGCGAGCGTGGCCCAAGACCTCGAGCCGGAGTTCATCACGTTCAGCGAGGACGGCACCAAGGCCTACGTTTCGATGCAAGAGAACAACGCGATGGCCGTCATCGACGTCGCGACGAGGTCGGTCGATGCGATCCGGTCGTTCGGGTTCAAAGACCACGGCGCGATGGGCAACGGCCTGGACGCGAGTGACCGCGACGGTGCAGCCAGCATCCGCACGTATGCCAACTTGCTGGGCATGTACCAGCCCGACGCGCTGGCCAGCTTCACCACCGGCGGCACGACCTACGTCGTCACGGCCAACGAGGGCGACGCGCGCGACTACGACGCGTTCAGCGAGGAAGCACGCGTCAAGAGCCTCACGCTGGACCCGACCGCCTTCCCCGACGCCGCCACGCTCCAGGACGACGCCAACCTGGGCCGCCTCACCGTCACCACGACGCTGGGCGACACCGACGGCGACGGTGACTACGACGCGCTCTACGCCTACGGCGGTCGCTCCTTCTCGATCTTCAATGCCGCCACCGGCGCGCTCGTGTTCGACTCGGGCGACCTGATCGAGCGCACCATCGCCACGCTGCTTCCCGCCGACTTCAACAGCACCAACGACGAAAACGGCGACTTCGACGGCCGCTCCGACAACAAAGGCCCCGAACCCGAAGGCGTCGTCGTAGGCGAGGTCGGCGGCACCCGCTACGCGTTCATCGGGCTGGAGCGCGTCGGCGGTGTGATGATGTTCGACCTCACCGACCCCGCCGCGCCGGTCTATGCGGGCTACGTCAACAGCCGCGACTTCTCGGTCAGCTTCGACGAGACGACGTTCGCCGCCGCCGGAGACCTCGGCCCCGAAGGCCTCGTCTTCGTCTCGGCCGACGACAGCCCCATCGGAACGGCGATGCTGATCGTCGCCAACGAGGTCAGCGGAACCGTCAGCAGCTACGCGCTGCGCCCGGCCGGTGCACCGTTCGAGCTGCAGATCCTGCACGCCGCCGACCAGGAAGCCGGACTCGCCGCCACGATCGACGCCATCGGCTTCTCGGCCGTGCTCGAGGGACTGGCCGACGACTTCGCCAACACCATCCGCCTCACCTCGGGGGACCTCTACATCCCCGGCCCCTTCTTCAACGCCTCGACGGGCCTCTACGGCAGCGCGGGCGTGGGCGACATCCTGATCAACAACGCGCTGGGCTGGCAGGCCGCCGCGCTGGGCAACCACGAGTTCGACCTGGGCACGCAGCAGCTCGCCCGCCTGATCTCGGGCGAGGGCGTGAGCGGCGGCGACTTCTCGAACGTGCCGGGCATCGATAGCTTCGAGGGCGCGGCCTTCCCCTACCTCAGCGCCAACCTCAACTTCTCGGCCGACGCCAACCTGTCGGGCCTGGAGGTCGCCGACGCTCAGGCTCCCCAGGCCGGTTCGATCGCCGCCAGCACGATCATCACCGTCAACGGCGAGCGCATCGGCGTCGTCGGGGCCGTCACGCCCACGCTCGAGACGATCTCCTCGACCGGCGGCGTGGTCGTGCTGCCCGCCTCGGACAGCGTCGACGAACTGGCGACGCTCATCCAGGCCGAAGTTGACGAGTTGACGGCGACCGGGCTGGACAAAGTCGTCTTGCTGGCGCATATGCAGCAGATTCAGGTCGAGCGCGCCCTGGCGACGCGGCTCTCGGGCGTCGACGTGATCATCGCGGGCGGCTCGAACACGCTGCTCGCCGGCTCCGACGACCCGCTGCGCGAAGGCGACACGCGCGCCGGGGACTACCCCGAACTCTACACGTCGGCCAGCGGAGAAGCCGTCTACCTCGTCAACACGGACGGCAACTACAGCTACGTCGGTAGCCTCGTCGTCACGTTCGAGGGCGGCGTGATCACGAGCGTCGACGACGCCAGCGGCGCCTACGCGACCGACGACGCCGGAGTCGACCGCGTCTACGGCATGGACGTAGACGCGCGCGACGTGGCCTCGCCCGTCGTCGTCGCGGTCGCCGACGCCGTCGCCGGGACGGTCAACGAGCGCGACGGCAACCTCTTCGGCTCGAGCGAGGTCTACCTCGACGGGCGGCGCGGTTCGGTCCGCACCGAAGAGACCAACCTGGGCAACCTGACCGCCGAAGCCAACCTGGCCTACGCCCAGCGCTCCGACCCATCGGTCGTGCTCTCGCTCAAAAACGGCGGCGGCATTCGGGCCGAGATCGGACGCGTCGTGGTGCCGCCGGGCGGAACCGAGTTCGAGTTCTTGCCCACCGAAGCCAACCCGCTCGTCGGAAAGGCCGAGGGCGACATCTCGCAGCTCGACATCGAGAACACCCTGCGGTTCAACAACAGCCTCGCCCTCGTCACGGTGACGGCGCAGCAGCTGGCCGACCTGATCGAGCACGGCATCGCGAATGCGCGCGCGGGAGCCAGCGAGGGCCGCTTCCCCCAGGTGGCGGGCATTCGCTTCGCCTACACGCCCGACACCGACCCCACCGCCGAGGTGAACACGGGCAGCCTGCTCACGCTCGTCGTTCTCGACGACGAGGGCAACACGGCCGACATCGTCGTGCGCGACGGTGAGATCGTAGGCGACGCCAGCCGCACGTTCCGCATGGTCACCCTCGGCTTCCTCGCCGGCGGCGGCGACGGTTACCCCTTTCCCTCGGACGAAGCCGCCAACGTCGTCGATCTCGAGGTCGAGGGCACGCAAACCGGCACGGCCACCTTCGCCGACGACGGAACCGAACAGGACGCCTTTGCCGAGTTCATGCTCGCCAACTTCTCCGACGAGGCGTTCGACTCGCCCGAGACGCCCGCCAGCGAGGACCAGCGCATCGTCGACGTGACGCGCAACGACACGCAGCTGTTGCCCGACGGCATCGGGACCGTGCGCGGCCTCGCCGTGGGCACCGAGGTGCAGATCGAAGGCATCGTGACGACGAACGACTATGGCTTCAACAACGGCCAGTTCTACGTCCAGGACGAAACCGGAGGCATCAACGTCTTCGCGCCCGGACAGGACGGCTACTCGGTCAAGGTCGGCAACGGGTCGGCTCCTTCGGAGTTGATGGCGGGCGACCGCGTCGAGATCGTCGGAACCGTCGGAGTGTTCGACGAGCAGACCCAGGTGAGCGCCACGGCGATCACGGTTCTCTCGCAGGACAACGACCTGCCCGACGCGCAGCGCGCGCTTCCGCTCGGCTTCGACGCCGACAGCCCGCTCCAGGGCCAGCGCGTCGAGCTTCCGTTCGTGCGCCTCGCCGATCCGTCGGCGTGGCCCACCGAAGCGATCTCGAGCGGCGGCGGGCTGACGGTCCGCGTCGTCACGCTCTCGAACGACACGCTCGACGTGCGCATCGACCGCGGCGAGTCGGACTTCGACGCATCAACCGCGCCCGAGGGCTTGTTCAGCCTCCAAGGCGTGCTGGGCCGCTTCCGCAGCAACGCTCAGCTGCTGCCGTTCTTCGAAGACGAACTGGACGACATGGGCGAAGGCAACGCGCAGTTCTTCCACGCCTCGAAAGCGGCCGCGACCGTAGACGTGCAGCCCTACGTCGATCTGATTCCGGTCGGCGAGGCGCTGAGCTACGGCGAGGCGACGGCGCTGCTGCTGCTGCCCAGCGAGACCGCCTACGACCTGTCGATCACGGCAGCCGGAAGCACCGACATCCTCGCGACGGCTCCGGTCTCCGCCGACGACGAGTTGGACGAGACGGGAAGCATCGTCATCGCCGCGGGCGATCCCAACGCCAGTGGAGCCGGAGCGCTCGCCCTGTTCGCGTCGGACCTGCCCGAAGCCGAAGAGGCCGACCGGACACTGGCCGCTCACTTCTTCCACGGCGTCGCCGGAGCGGGCGCGGTTGAGCTACGCAGCCTCTTCCCCACCGAGGCGCTGATCGCCTCGCAGGACGAGGAGGACGGAGCGATCGAGTTCGGCGACTTCACCGACGCGTTCGCGCTTGTCGACGACCCGTACACGTTCGCCGTCACACCCCCCGGCGTGACCGACACCCGCCGCGAAGCGCTCGCCCTCTTCGGAGGCGAGTTGGACGCCCAGTCGCTCTCGGTCACGCTCGTCGTGGCCGGAACGACCAGCGTCGGCCTCGAGGCCGACTTCTTCGTCGTCTCGACCGACGGAACGGTAACCAACCTCGCTGCCACGACGGTTTCGACACAGCCCGACGCGTTCGACGTGCCCGCCGAGTTGACGCTCGCCACGCCCGCTCCGCACCCGGTGCGCGGCAACGCGACGGTTCACTTCGGTCTGCCGCAGAGCGGGCACGCGCGCCTGACGGTCTTCGACGCGCTGGGCCGCGAAGTCGCCCGGCTGGTGGACGAAGAAACCAACGCCGGATGGCACGACGCATCGCTCAACGGATCGACGCTGTCGAGCGGCGTCTACCTCTACCGCCTCGAAGTCGGCGGACGCAGCACGACCGGCACGCTGACGGTCGTCCGGTGACACACCCCTCGGGTCATCGCGCGCCCCGCTCGGCTTCGGCTGGGCGGGGCGCTCGTGACTGGAGCTACTTGGTCCCTTCGATCACCAGCGTGAGCGCCACGCCCACGCCCGGCTTGACCGGGTTGAGGTTAGCGAACGCTGCCAGTCCTACACCAAACTCTTCGAGAGGCGTGACGATGGCTTGGACATTCACCACGAGCCCAGCCGTCGTGAAACTGCCCCACGCCTCATCGACGCGACGCTGCCCTGTGACGAGAGCGGGACCTGCGGCAATCGCCACGCGGTGCCAACGGCCGACGCCCGAGAGGCCGACTCCGACGTGTGCAGCAGAAGTGCCGCCACGTCCCCATACGTTTCCGCTGTTGTGCAGTCCGGCCTGCACAAATCGCTCGCGCCCGATGTTGCCTGTCATCACCAGCGATACGTCGTGATCAAAAGACGGTCCGACACCCAACGCGAACCATCCGCCGTCCCGATAGGGCGCCGCCGGTTCCGACTGCTGACCGGTTTGCGCCGACGCGGCAGTGCCCCAGCCGAGCAGCGCGAGCGCAAGAAATCGGAAGGCAGCAACTCTGAGCGGTGAGGACCGCGAGGCAATCGTTTCGGACGCACCAGCGCGAGCCGGCATCAGGCTACGTCGGTCGGCGCGTGCGCGAACGTCGACACGCTGGTGTCGTCGACCGGGCCGACGGGCGGTGGGGTGTCGCACTGGCAGGCGGGCAGCATGGCGACGAGCAAAAAGAGAGCGAGTACGGCGATTCGTTTCATCAAGAGGTGAGATCGGGTGCGTGCCAAGATAGTCGGATCCGCGTTGAGCGTGAAATCGGAAACGGCGAAAGCCGCTCCCGGTTGCTCTCTCTTCCCCTTCTCGATTCCATGACTGAAGCTCCTGCCACATCCCCACCTCATTCCCTACCGTCTGCGTTTCGTCGCACGTCCGGTACTATCGCGCGACTGACGGCTCAGGCCGAACACATGGCGTTTTCGGGTGACGAGCGAAGCGTCATCGCCCCGTTTACCGGCCAGCCCTTCGCCACGCTGCGCGATGCCACCCCCAGCGACGTAGACCGTGCTTTCGCTCACGCCCGGACAGCTCAGCAGGCATGGGCCACGACCGACCCGTCCGAGCGAGCGCGTGTGCTTTTGCGCTTCCATGACCTCGTCCTCAGCCACCGCGACGACCTGCTCGACGTACTCCAACTCGAAGGCGGAAAAGCGCGGCGGCACGCCCTCGACGAGGTGCTCGACACGGCAAACGTGGCTCACTACTACGCGCGCCGAGGTCCCGGTTGGCTGCGCGACGACCGCAGGCGCGGCGCCGTTCCGATAGCTACCAAAACGTGGGTGCAGTATCTGCCCTTGGGTGTGGTCAGCATCAACGCGCCGTGGAATTATCCGCTCACTATGGCCGTCACCGACGCGATTCCCGCACTAATGGCCGGAAATGCCGTCGTTGTCAAACCTGCGGAGCAAACGCCTTTCTCAGCCCTCTTTGCTCGCGATCTGCTAATGCGCGCCGGACTGCCCGATGGCCTGTTCGAGATCGTGCTAGGGTCCGGTCCCGATCTGGGCGAGCACCTGATCGGCAGCGCCGACGGACTGATGTTCACCGGGTCGACCAAGACGGGACGCATCGTCGCGCAGAAGGCGGCCGAGCGGCTGATCCCGATGTCGCTCGAACTGGGCGGCAAAAACCCGCTTATCGTCCTACCCGACTGCGACCTTGGCCGCACCATCGAAGGCGTCGTCCGGGCGTGCTTCACCAATGCAGGTCAGTTGTGCATCTCTGCCGAGCGTATTCTGATCCACGCGGATATTTGGGACACCTTTGTCCCGGCTCTCGTTGCCCGCACCAAGGCAATGTGCGTCGGGCAGACTGGGTGGGATGTCGAAATGGGCGTGCTCGCCACTCCGCAGCAAGTCGAGAAGGTAGAGGCACACATCGACGACGCTCGGTCTCAGGGTGCCACAGTTCTCTGCGGCGGCGAGCGGCTCGCGCACCTGGGGCCGATGGGCTACGCCCCCACTCTACTCACAGACGTTTCGCGTGATATGGATGTAGCGTGCGACGAGACGTTTGGCCCCGTCGCCACGCTGGTGCGCGTCGCATCGGACGACGAGGCGGTCACCCTCGCCAACGACTCCGAATATGGGCTGAGCGCAAGTGTCTGGGGCGGGGACACCGACCGAGCCGTCGCCGTGGCGCGGCAGATCCGGTGCGGGACGGTCAACGTTAACGAAGCATTCATCGCCGCATGGGCGAGCGTCGATGCACCGATGGGCGGTATGAAAGACTCCGGCCTCGGCCGCCGGCACGGACGCGAGGGCTTCTTGAAGTTCACCGAGGCTCAGACGATCGCCGTCCAGCGCGGTTTCTCGATTGCTCCGGCAGGCCCGGTCACCGCCGAGCGCTTCGCCGACCTTGCCGTCGCTGCGCTGCGGGTCGTGCGGCGGTTGCCGTTTGGGTGACTAACGAGAACGTACGTCGTGCGAGCCGTGACACGTCGCTGATGACCACCTGACTGACGTCAGTCCTCTTCGGGAATGATGGTAACCAACAGAGCGTTGGCAACCTCTTTACGATAATCCTCGGGAATGTCGGCTTCCTTGATGCTCCAGCGGCTCCACGACCGGCGGACAGGGTAGTCGTGCCGATAGCGTACGAAGCGCTCTCCGCGCGCTTTGTCGGTCTTGAGTTCTGCTATCTTGAGGATCTCTGTCTCGTCGCGCGTCACATCGTACATCTGCTTGACGAGCGCCTGCATGAACGCCGTCCGCTCCATCTCCTCGGCACCCGCAGGCACCTTGAGCATCAGCTTGTCGGTCCCCTCGGCGAGGACCGCCTCGCTATCCCACGTGGCGGCTTTTCCGGTAAACTCCGCGAGTGCATCGACCATCATCTGCGTTCCGGCGACCTTTCCATCGAACGAATGACCGGCGATGTGCGGCGTAGCCAGTGTGACGGCCTGGATAAGTTCGGGATTGGGCATCGGCTCATCCTCCCACACGTCCATCACGCACGCGTCGATCTGCTTGTCGCCCAAACATTCGAGCAATGCTTCGTTGTCGATGACAGGGCCTCGACTGCTGTTCATCATCCACGAACCCGAGCGCATCCGCACCAGGGCGCCGCGCGCGATCATGTGATACGTCGCGTATGGTTCGTGCATCTTGAGTGGCACGTTGATCGAAACCACATCCGACGTCGCGAGCACGTCCGACAGCGGTAGGAAATCTCCTTGGCTGTCCTCCTCACGCGCGCGAGGGGGATCGCAGCGGCGAATGCGACAGGTCAGCCCGGCGAAACGGTCGGCTAACATGGTGCCGATGCTCCCTACGCCAACTACGCCGAAGGCAAGCGCGCCGATGTCGGTCTTTCCCTTGCGCTCGCACGCTTCGAGCAGCGCCGCAATCGTCCACTCGGCGACCGACTCGGCGTTGCTGCCGTGCGCATCGGCGAACGCAATGCCGTTGCCGGTGAGATACTCCTGATCGACGTGATCCGACCCACTCGTCGCCGTGCCGACAAACTTCACTGAAGAGCCTGTCAGTAGCGCCTCATCGACCTTGGTCGCGCTCCGCACGATCAAAGCGTCGACACCTTTGAGGTGATCCGCCGTGATATCTGATCCAGGCATCGTCACCACGTCACCAAACGAAGAAAAAGCTTCGGTGGCGAAGGCCACATTGTCATCAACCAGAATCCGCATGAGTTATCTTGAAGGCGAGGCGCAGAAGAAGTGAAAAGGTGACGAATCGGCAGAGATCGAATGAAGGATCGACGCAAATACTGTCAAGAGGACACTCGGTGTGAGTGGCGAACAGGTACACGACTGTAATACCAAGCAGTTTCAGCCGATATATCGCCTCGGCAAGGTGTTTGCACTGATGTGGTATGACGCTAAGTCGTTAAGACACAAATAACTAAATCCCGAACCCGAGACGAAACCACTACCCAACACCGGGGTAGAGCCGCACCACGATCCCTGTTAGGGAACGCGAGGCCCCGACGGGCGAAAGCCCACGTCCTCGATCCGATCACGAACCTACTTCTTATGACATATACAAAAACCTATCGCACCCTCGGTGTCGCCTTCTCGGCGGCGCTGCTGGCCGTTCTCTCGCTCGGCTTCGGTGGATCAGACTCGTTCAGCGACATCGTTGCGACCGCCTTCCTGCCGGAAGCAGTCGAGACGAACACAGCACTCGAGCCGTCTGCTACCACCGACACCGCGCTTCTCGACGAACTTCGCGAGCACCCGACGCGCTTGCCGCTCGTCGATGCTTCGGAAATTGACGAAGAAACGCTGTGGCTCGCTCGCTGTATTTACAGCGAAACGAAGCAGCCGGTCGAGCAGGAGTTGGTCGCGTGGGTCATCCGGAACCGTGTTGAAACGGGCTTTCGTGGCGAACGCACCTTCAAAAGTGTGGTCCTCGATCCCTATCAGTTCAGCGCGTTCATTGCCGGAAGCCGCACCGCCCGCTTCTACTCGGGACTCGATGTGAACACCCAGCGCGCCGGATGGCAGCGTGCCCTCGCTATCGCCCACCACGTCCGCACGAGCGACGAAGTGCGCCGCCCGTTCTCGCAAGAGACGCGCCACTTCTACTCGGAGCGTTCGATGGTCGGAGCCAAGCATCCCGCTTGGAGCGAAGGCCAGCAGCCGGTCGCGGTCAACCGCCGCGACGAGATCGACCCCGAGCGGTTTCGCTTCTTCGAACGCGTGCGCTGAGCAGGACTAGGTTAGTCCACTCGACGCACCAACCAAACCGGAACGCCCGGCCTTCTCACGAGGGTCGGGCGTATTCGTTTGCATCGCTGTTGAACCGTATTGTGCGAGAAGAGCAACTACGAGCAAAGCGGCGAAAAAGAGGCGGCAGACCGTGAGCTGCGAACAAAGGCGTATGTGGCTTGCTGCCGGATTCCACCCTCCTCAAATGTGATCACAACCCCTAGGTTGGTCCCGTTTGCCGTCGCGATCACACTGACGTCTCCACTACTCGTTTTGAGCACGTTTTCGTCGACCGCTGGATTCTCTGTGGTGAATCCAGCATTGTTCGAGTAGCACGACTCTCGTGCGGGCATGTCGTCAACGAGGACGTAACCCGCCGCGCTCAACGGATCTGCTCGGATGTTCAAGAAGCGATTGTCGTTAAGATCAGGGCGGACAAAGTCCTGGCCCGACAGACTTTGCAACTGGTACACTCCTTCAAAAAGACTCAGGTTGAGCGCTTCATCACCGCTATCGCAGGCGGCGAGAGAGGAGCAGGGCACCCGCGATGAGCAGGCGGAGGAAGGTGAACGTGCGCATGGCAGTAGGAGGTTTGGAGTAGAAAGGCGCTCGTGTGAGCTCTCATGTCAACATCCCCGACGAGCGGCGCGCTGTCCACTACGGGATTGCGTAGTGGCACACACGGTGTGATAGTAACCTGGCGTGTAAACAAGCCGTCGACGGGCTGTGGCGGTGCGCGTGGCAGTTACCTTTGACCTTTCCTCCTACTCTGCCTTCGTCATGTCCCGCTTTGCCCTCTTTCTCCTCACGTTCTGCCTCGCCGCCGTGCTGTACGTCGCCTGCTCAGGTGTTCAGCCGGGCGACGAGCCGATGCCAAGTCTCGGCGAGGTGGGCGCTCGGTGTCCCGAAGGTCTGTTCGACGCATCCGCCTTTCCCCCTCCAGCGACGGGCGACCAGGTGCGCATCGCGACGCTCAACACCGAGTTTCTCTTCGACGGCATCGACGGCGACGGACGGGCATCGTTCGCGTGGAAGGACGACCCCGAGTCCTCGCCACGCAGCACATGGCCTGCATCGCCGACGTGATCGCCGGGCTCGACGCCGATGTGGTGATGATGCAAGAGGTCGAGAGCGACGAAGTAGCCTACCGACTGGTCGAGGAGTTCTTGCGGGGCATGGACTACCGCGTCTACTTCGTGCAGGGTAAAGACAGCTTCACCGGGCAGGACATTGCCCTCATCGCGCGCGTGCCGGTGACCAATATCGGCCGGACGGACGACCGCTCTCCGGTCGGCGATACGGATGAGACGTACGGTGTCAGCAAGAACCTGTGGGCGCGCGCCGACATCGACGGTATCGAGACCACGCTGATCGGCCTCCACTTCCTGTCGCGTCCCGACGACGAGAGCCGCAAAGACAGCCGCGAAGCCCAGGCCGAAACGATCCGCCGCTTAGTCGAGTCGGAGATCGCGGATGGTCAGGCCGTCATCGTGCTGGGCGATTTCAACGACTTCGACGCCATCGGCGACCGGGATGGCAGCGAGCCGATCACGAACGTACTCGACCTCATCAAGAGTGCTGGACCAGGATCCGTCGATGATCTGGTCAACGCGATGAGCCGCGTCCCTCAGGCGCAGCGCTACTCGGCGTTCTACGACCGCAACGGCAACGACGAGATCGAGCCGGACAAACGCGAGTTCTCGGCCATCGATCACGTGCTGATGAGCCCGTCGTTGGCATCGAAGATCGTCCGCGTCGACTACGTGCACGGCTACGATCCGCGCAAGGTGACGGACCACTTCCCCATCGTCGTCACGCTCGACTAGCGCCGCACGAAGTACCGCGCCGTTACGCTTGCCGACGAACGTGGGCCAGTGGGATCCGGTAGGTGTCTGAACATCTCTTAGAACCAACTCCGGACTTCCCAATGGCTGACACCAACTGGCGCGACGCGCTTTCCAAAGGCGACAAAGACGGCTTCCGCACCGCCATCGAACCGCACACCGACACGCTCCTCGCCGCCGCGCGCCGCGACCTCTCGTACTACAAGGCCAAAGGCAAGATCGGCGATCAGGACTTGGTGCCCGAGGACATCGTCGGAGAGGCCATCGTTCAGGCGTGGGACCGGCGCGACCGCTTGCCCAGCGAGATGAGCCTGCGCGGCTGGCTGCTTGCTGTCGGTCACCGTGCAGCGCGCGGACTCGTCGCGCGGCAGCACACGCTCGACACCGAAAAAGTTATTTCGCTCGACGCGCCCGTTCCTACCGAAGGCGACGCGTCAGATAGCGCTCAGCAGTGGTTCTACGAGTGGTACCAGCCCGATAGCGTCGTGACGTGGGAGGAGATCACGCCTGGAGCCGTCCCTACCGACTTGGCCGACCCAGTCGACGGCAGCTTACTCGACCTAATCGACGACGAGGACGCCCGCGGCGCGCTGCTGCTGCATCAGGAGTTCGACATGCCCGCTGACGAGGTCGCCTACGCGATGGGCACGTCGCTCAACGAACTCGCCGAGCGCATTCAGGGCGCCCGCGTTTCGCTACACGAGCGGATGAACAGCGAAGGCGTGGACCTGGAAGGCACCGCCCTTCCCTACGGCGCACCGGATCAGGCCGGATGAGCAGTGGAAACGGGCGCATGGTGTAGCGATCTTACGCCATGCGCTTTCTCTTCTGCATCGCCCTCTTCTTCGGACCAGCCCTGGCAACGGAGGCGCAGCATTCGCCGCACCAACCTGCGCGTCTGCTCTCCACCAATGCGCGCGTCGCCCTGGTGACGATTACGCCCGGTACGGCGATCTACAACCGCTGGGGACATACGGCGCTACGCATCACGGACCCGGGTGGGCTGGACGTGCTATTCAACTATGGAACGTTCGAGTTTACAGACACTTTTGTGTTCTCGTTCGCACACGGCGCGCTGGACTACACGCTATCGACCGCGCCGCCAGCTGACTCGTACGACTTCTACGCACGTGAGGGGCGAGGCGTCATTGAGCAAACGCTGAATCTATCGCCCGTCGAAACCGCTCGGCTGTGGGCGCTCCTCGTCGACAACGCGCGCGAGGAAAATCGGACGTATCGGTACCACTTCCTCTACGACAACTGCTCCACGCGCCCGCGCGACATCGTAGAGGACGCCGTGGGCAAGCAATTCGTCTATCCCGAGCCGCCGACGGGTACGACGTTTCGCGAGTTGCTGCGCCCGTACGACGCCCCGGCCCCGCTGCTGCGCTTTGGACTCAATTTGCTGCTCGGCTTGAACCTAGACGAAGAGGTGACCACCCGATCAGCAGCGTTCTTGCCGATCACCCTGATGGATCAGTTGAACGAGGCCACGCGGGTAGACGGGCAACGCATTGTCTCACGCACCGACACCGTCGTCCGCACTCCGTCGACCGCTGGCGCCGCTTTCGATTGGCCGTCTGCGTTGGGTTGGGTGCTGGTTGTCATCGGCCTGATTGCCCTCGTGCGAGGATGGGCGAAGCCGTATCGCCGCTCGCGCTGGGACGTGCTGCTGTTCGTGGTAGCCGGAATCGCCGGATTCATGCTGCTCGGTATGTGGACGCTCACGCTGCACGACGTGACCGAGCGCAACCTCAATCTGCTGTGGCTTTGGCCGACGCACGCCCCTGCGGCGTGGTGGGTACTTCGCCGGACACAGCCTGCGTGGGTACGGATCTACTGGATCGCCACCGCCATCGTCGCCGGGCTGACGGCGCTGCTGTGGTTCGTTCTTCCGCAGACTTTGCCAATTGCTGGGCTGCCACTCGCCTTACTGATTGCCGTCCGCGCACTGGGCCAGAGCCGAAAGCCTACACATCGGACCGACGAGCCGATGACTACCGGCGTCCCGTCACGTCCAGAAACGCGTCAAGTCCGAGCAGATCTAGGCCGCGCTTGACCTGTTCGAACGTCCGGCTGCGTCCGGGCACCTGATAGGACCAGCGCTCTCGTTGTACGTCGTCAAAGCCAGCGTCTCTGAATGCACGGCGCAGCGTCGCCGATGTGAAGAACGTCCGGTGGTAGAGTGGATGGTTGCCCCCCTTCCACTTGGTGCGGGATAGGACGAATTTGAGGCTGTGCAGGTTGGGCACTTCGACGACGCAGATTCCCTCCGGCTTGAGCATATCGCGCACGGTACAGAGGGTGGCAAACGGGTCGGCGAAGTGTTCGAGCACGTGCCACATCGTAATCACGTCGAACGTATCGCCCGACCGAGACACATCCTCCAAGTCACGAACCTGCGCATCGACCCCTAACCTGTCGCGCGCGTAGTCTACTGCCCGCTGAGACACGTCGATCCCACTGGACTCGAATCCCGCTTGCTGGGCTGACCAAACGAACTGACCGCGCCCGCATCCGATGTCGAGTAGCGTGCCGCTCGGCTTCGCTAGGGCGATTCGCTCGACTCGTTGGCGGTTGATGGCGAATAGTTCGCACTGTGCGGGGTCAGACGATTCGGCTCGGTAGTCGGCGGCATCAAGTTCGCTTCCGTCGTAGTAGTCCTCATACAGTTCGTCCTCGGGCGGTGGGTTGCCCAAGAAGGTCAGCCCGCACTGCTCGCACCGAACGACGCGAAAAGGGCCCTCACGAAAACTCACTGTAGACTCGTAAGAGCCGCAATTGGGGCACGAGCGAAGCAGCGGTGCGTCCATGAGAGACAGGTGGTAGAGCGAAAACGACAACGCCTCCTCAACCGGGGCTGAGGAGGCGTTGTACCGCGTAGGGGAATCGAACCCCTATTACCAGGATGAAAACCTGGCGTCCTAACCGTTAGACGAACGCGGCATATGTGTAGAGAGAAGTGGGGCGATTAGTGGGGATCGAACCCACGACCTCCTGGACCACAACCAGGCGCTCTAACCTACTGAGCTATAACCGCCACGTGTCCCGAACGGGGAAAACCAACATACGGCTCCGCTCCCCACTCGGCGCAAGCGATGGCGCGCAAAGCGGATGTGAATCATGCGCTACCTCAAAACAGCGATCCGCCCATAACCCGCCCCCTCGCCGTCCGCCCCAACGGCAACGACGACGTACACACCCGACGACACCAACTCACCTCGCAGATCACGCCCGTCCCAGACGTAGCTGCCTCCACGAGAGTCATCGCGCCAGACCATGCGCCCGTCAGCAGTCAGAATGCGGATTTGAGCTTCGACGACGAGTCCACTGATCGTGATACCATTGCCGCTCAGATCGGATGTCCGGGCGGGGTTGGGGTGCACGCGCAAATCACCGGCCTCGGAAGCGGGCGCTTCGGGCGTGCCCGAAAACGAGACCAAACCAGCGTCCGTGGCGATAAATAGATCGCCCGTAGCCGGATTGACTTCGAGCGCGACGATTCGGTTCGATGGCAGGGGAGCGTTGTCGACGGTGTAACGAGCGACGAGGGGGAACTGCCCCGCTGTCTCGCGCAGCACGAAAATGCCCTCAGACGATCCAACCCAGATTCCACCCCCCAGGTCGATGGCTATGGCTGTCGCATTGACGTTTTCGAGCGGAAACCGACCGATATTGGTGTCGCCAGGCCAGTTGAACTGAGCCGACGGGTCACGAGCCGTAATGCCGTTGCTGAGCAGAAAAGCGACACCTTTGTCCGTCGCTACCCAGATGCGACCCTGACGGTCTTCGGTGATCGCGCGGGCCGTGTTGGACGGCAGCCCCTGCGGCGCGTTGCCTTCGGTGAACAGGCGGAAGGCGTCGTCGCTCGGATCGGTGGGATCGGCGCCCGTATCGTAAACGACCACGCCGCGCCCGACCGATCCGTCCAGTTCGCTCTGGAGCAGCATCCACTTCTGATCGAAGCTGTCCACCATCAAGTCGATGTAAGCGTCGTAGCTGGAGCGCAGCCCGTCGCCGACCGGATTGGGAAGGCTGGACCACGTGCCGTCGGGCTGCCGCGTCTGGAGCGCACGTGTCGTGTTCTTGTTCGTCACCCACAATGCTCCTTGGCGATCCACATCGATCCCTTCTACGATCAGGAAGTCGGGGTTGGTCGGCGCGGCGGTGCGCAGCGTGGAGTTGGCACGCCCGAACTGACGAATCTCGCCTTCGGGCGTGCGCTGGAAGACGCCGTTGCCCTGGGTCCCTGCCCACACCGTCCCGTCCGCCGCGACGGTGACCTCGAACACGTCGTCACTTGCCCGCCCCGTAGCGGTGGGATCAGCGACGAGCGTCCACTCGCCCGTCGTAGAGAGTCGGAACAGTCCCACGTCGTTTCCGGCGGCCCACAGCGTGCCGTCCGGCTGGAAGGCGAAGTCGGTGAACAGATCGGTGCGCGGTCCTTGGGGGATGACGCTCTGCTGAGCAGAGAACGAGGCAACGCTCAGCGTTCCGCGCACCAGCCCGCTGCCGCGCGCGCCCACCCACAGCACACCCCCGATCGATACCACGTCGACTGGATCGTCGGGGACACCTGCACGCACGACCTGGCTCGTCCCGTCTGGCTGGATGCTGATCAGACCGAAGAGCTCGACGCCGATGAGTTGCCCGTCGCCCTGGAGTTCCAGTGTGCGCACGGCTCCGCCCGTGACGCCCAGTGCGGACCACGCGCCGCTGTCTCGCACGTAAAGATCGGCGCCGGTACCTGCGTAGAGGCGACCTGCGAAGGATTCTACTGAAAAGACCGTCCGGCTGCCCAACCCGCCTTCGAGCGTCCACGCGGCCGGATCTTGGAGATTGCGCCCGTCGAGTGCAGAGGTCACGAGTCCCTCGGCCGTAGCGACGTAGATGCGATCGCCGATTACGGACACGTCGTAAGAAGGCGTTGCCGACGACAGACTGGCGAATCTGCTGTACGTCTCGCGCACGATCCCCTGAACCGTGTCGAAGACGACAACGCCGAAATCCGTCGCGATATAGAGGCGGTCGCCAGCAGCTACGATCCGGTTGATGCCCCGCTGCGAAAAACGGACCGCGCGCGAGATGTCGCGGAAGCGCGTAACCTCGCCGGTTGCTGCATCGAGCCGGTCGAGCGTGCCCGATCCGTAGCCGATCCACACGTCATCGGTGCCATCAGGCGTTGCGAGCGCGCGAGCGTTGCGCCCGAATAGGCCTTGAATAACCGTGAAGGATTCGACCTCCCCGCTCTCCGTAGAATAACGAAACGCTCCGCCACCAGCCACTGCCCAGATGTCGCCGCCGCGCGTGTCGAGCGCTTCGACGCGCGACAGCGTCGGGTACGCCTGCCAGTCGGGAAACGTGGTCTGCGCGGCGAGAGGCGCAGCGGCCAGAAACAGCGCGAAGGCGATCAGGTACCGGGTCATCGAACGTAAAAATGAGCCGCATGAGGGCGGCGAGTGCGTCGGGAGAAACGGTAGCGGTCGGTCTGAGGCGCGCGGTGTCTGATTGATGCAAACTACGCGATCTGTCGCAGCACGTTGGCCGTTTCAACCGCCGCCATGAGCGCTTCGGCGCCTTTGTTGCCCGCCTTGGTGCCCGCGCGCTCGATTGCCTGCTCAATCGACTCGACGGTTAGGATGCCGAACACGACCGGTATTCCGGTTTCCAAGCTCGCACTCATCAGCCCGCTCGCCGCCTGCCCGGCGACATGGTCGAAGTGCGGCGTCGCTCCCCGAATCACGGCTCCGAGCGCCACGACGGCATCGTAGTCACCCGTTTCAGCCAGCCGCTTGGCGACGACGGGAATCTCGAACGCCCCCGGCACCCACGCTACGGTCGCCGAATCCGTGTCTCCTCCGTGGCGGCGAAGCGCGTCTAGGGCGCCGTCGAGCAGCGGACGCGTGATGAAGTCGTTGAAGCGTCCGGCGACGAATGCAATCCGCAGGTTGCGGGCGTCGTAGTGTCCTTCGATGATCTGAGGCATAGTCGATGAGGGGATGCGCCAATGATACCACCTCAAACCCGGGGGTCTCGCGGATTCGCCGGTTTTCCGAGTTCTACCGCCGCCCGCGCAGCCACAGCACGCCCCCGCTCCGCCCCCCGACGACAGCGTCCACGATTCCGTCGCGTGTCACGTCGCCGAGCGCGAACGTGGCCTGGGGCGGCAGCGCGATGCCTTCAAGTAGAGCGTTCGGCATCGGAGTCAACGCTCCACCGTCGACGCTGAAAACAGCGACGGTGTCGAAACCGCTCACGAACAGCTCCGGCGTGCCGTCGGCATCCAGATCGCCCAGCGACGCGTGGGCGCGGCGTCCAATGTCGATATCGGCGACGGAGCGCCCTCTGGCGAAGCGGGGAGCCGTTGGCGTGCCGATGTTTTCGAAGCGCACGAGCGATCCGCGCGAGGTACCTGCGATCAGGTCCAGGTCACCATCGCCGTCTAGGTCACCCAGCGCCGGTGTGGCGTGCGAGCCGCTGGGTAGATCGAGCGTGTCGAGTGGGACCAGGTCCCCTCCCTGGCTCAGGTAGAGCCGGATGCCGCCGCGCCACGTGCCCATCGCCAGGTCGTCCGTTCCATCGCCGTCCAGATCACCCATCGCGGGCGAGAGGTGGAACGCCGTCCCCACATCGAGCACGCCCGCTGCCCTGAACTCGGTGCGCGTGTCGCCCACGCCTCGAAACCACCACGCCTTGCCCGTCTCGTCGTCGTCGGGATCGGACTTGCTGGCGACGATCAGGTCCATCCGTCCGTCTCCGTCCAAGTCGCCCAGAGCGGGCGCACTGTCGCTACCCACATCGATCTGGTCGAGGAAGCGGGACGACGTACGCTCGTAGCCGCTGGCGTCCTGCGCGTAGAACCACAGGTTGTCCGTACTCGTGCGCTGCGGATCGAACGCGCCGCCCAGGACGCCGACGAGTAGGTCGAGATAGCCGTTGCCGTCCACGTCTGCGACGGTCGGCGCGTTGTAGCCGCTCGATTGCACCGGATCGCGCGGCGGATACGGTCGTGGCTCTCCGCGCAGGCTCGGCGATCGAGGCGTGCCCTGATTGCGGATGAGCAGCAGCGAAGGCTCGAAGTAGTCGCCCCAGAACAGATCATAGTCGCCGTCTCCGTCCGCGTCGGCCCAGGTCATCGTATTGGCGCCATGCATCGTCGTCATTCCGGCGCGTTGGTGGCGGGGCTCATGAAAACCGGTCTCGCTTCCGGTCGGCTTGGCGTTCTGGATGCCGGGCAACCCGAATTGCGACACGATTTCGATGTTCTCGAACCGCTCGGCGATGAGTTCGAAGCGCGGGATAGGCGCGTTGGGGTCGATGATCTCGAAGCGCGAAACTGTACCGTCGAGGCGGCCGACGAACAGGTCCATCTTTCCGTCCGCGTCGATGTCTACCAGGTTGGGGATGTTCTGCCGGTCCGAGAACAGTGGCGAGCCGTCGGGTAGGGCCAGTGAGTCAGCGGCGAGCGTCCAGCGGGCCGACTGCGCCGTCCCCTCGTTGCGAAAAAGGCGGACGTAGCTGAACGGCGTTTCGGCGAGCAAGTCGAGGTCCCCGTCCGCGTCCAGATCGCCGAAGCGGTACCACTCGCCCACGTCGAGGCCCGCGTACGCATCGCTGCGCCACACGAAGTCCGGCGAATCGGGCGTGCCGACGTTTTCGAAGTGCATCAGTCGGCTCGTGTGCTCCTGAACGAACAGGTCCACGTCACCATCCGCGTCGATGTCTACGAACTGCGGGCGCGGCACGTCGAATCCGCCCAGAAACGGATGCGCGATCGGTGTGCTGTCGGTGCGGGTTACCCGGAACGGAACGACTTGGCGCTCGAACGAGGCGACAGGTGCTGATTCGCTCTGGGGGCGGGTCGCGCTTTCGGGCGGAGGAGCGCACCCGGCGCCTAGAAGCGCGGCGGCGAGTCCGCAGGTCAGAGCCATGTAGGAAGCACGCATCAGTATGGCGCGAAGAAGTCCTGGCTTACGGGCTTGCGTACGCCGATGCCAGTCGCGTTCGGGCCGACTTCGAGCACGCGTACTATCTCGTGCGTCTGCGTATCGATCACGACGACCAAGCCCGGGTGCTCACCGTTCCAACTGTTCGGCTTGTAGTCGCCGCGCAGGTTGTTGGCCGACACGAACGCGTAGCGACCATCGGGCCGAAAGACAGCGTCATAGGGCTGCCGAAGGGCGTCGCCTTTGATTACAGCAGTGACCGCGTGCGTCGCGGCGTCGATCACGGTGACCGCGTCGCCAGCGTTCTGTGGCACGTAGACGAACGCGCCGTCCGGCTCGAACATGGCGTGCCACGGCTGCCCACCGACGTAGACCGAATCGATGAACTGGGGATGCTCCGGCGTGCCGTCCAGGCTCCAGAACAGCACCTGTCCGCTCGTCTGCCCCGTTCCCACCATCTGCATCGCGTCGGGCGACGTGCCGAACTGGACGATCGTGTGCAGCGATCCGGGAATGTCTTGAAGCTCGACCTCGTTCGTTTGCGTGCCGATGATCGCCATCTGGTTGCGCGTCAGACTGGCCGTGTAGGTGTACATCCCGTGCGGCGTCGACTGCATCGCATGCGGGCGCGGAAACAGCACATCGATCTCCTCCTCGATCTCCATCGCTTTGCGGTCGATAATCACAATCGAAGACGGCGGATTGACAGCCGAAATGGATCGCGCTGCATAGACATAGTCGACCTGTGCCGACGCTTTGAGCATACCGGGAGTCTCGACCTCGACTTGGCCGAGCAGTTCGTTGTCGCGGTTGAACTTGAGGACTCGATTCGCCCCGATCAGCGACAGATACCAAAACTCCCCTTCGGGCTCAACGGCAACGTGGTGCGGTTTGGCGTTCTTCCCAAACCCTAACGCCGCCACGTCTATCGTGTCGACCGGCTCAAACGTTTCCGTATCGAATACCGTCACGAGCGCTGCGTTCTGGCTGCAGACGTAGATGTAATCGGGCGACGGCTGCGCCCAGGCAGGAGCAGCGAACAACAAGAAGAAGAGGCAGAGGTAGCGCATGTCGAAACAGGTAGCGTCGTGACACATCACGGCGGGAGGTTAGAGCAGAAGTCAGCGGCGGGAAATTAACCCCTTCAACGAATCAGGGTACGTATATAAGTTAAGCGGCTTCAGCAAGTCGACTCGGATCGCCACGCCGCTCTGCTCCTCGCTACGACAGCTTGGAAGGAGTGAAAATGGAACGAGGCGCGCTGCTCGGTCGGTCGCGAGAAACAGCTGCGATGACAACTCGAAGGAAACGAGAGAGCGGGCGGACATCTTTCGATACCCGCCCGCTCTTCTAACGACTCAGCCGTGGTTTACAGTGCGGCGTCCGACTTTTTGAGTACGAACAGTCCTTCGCCGATCGACGAGACCACAATGATGCCGCTCTGGAAGAACGGATAGTTGCTCCACGTGCCGGTAAAGCCCGGACCTTCCTCGACGACGGGCGTCGTGTCGAAGTGAGCCACTTCGCGCGGGTTGGCGGGATCGGTGATGTCGTGGATGCGCAGGCCGCTGGCGTAGTTCGCCATGTAGATCAGGTTGTCGCGGACGTACAGGTTGTGGTCGATGCTCTTGGTGCCATACGTGTACTCTTGCACCAACTGCGGATCGTCCAAGTCGGACACGTCCCACACGAGCGTGCGCGTCTCCTCGGTCTGACCGCCCAACTCATCCAACTCGTCGTTGACGTAGTGGAAGCGATGGTCTTCGCTCAACCAGCCCTGGTGCGTGTAGGCGACGCGCGGGTACTCGGCGATCGACAGCGTCTGCGGGTTGGCCGGATCGGTCACGTCGGCGATGGCGAGCGCGGTTTCGTTCGAGGCGAAGCACACTTCCTTACCGACGTACTGCGTGTCGGGGCCGTTATAGGTGACGCACTGCGCGTCGTGCGTATAGCCCGTGCCTCTGCGTCCGGTCTGTTCTTCGGCGTAGCAACCGACGAACGTCGGGTTGGTAGGCGTTGTCAGGTCGACCATGTGGAGGCCGCCACCGCACGACTCGCCTCCGTCACCGGCTCCGACGATGAAGCCCATGCCGGTGTCCTCGTTGATCACCATGTTGTGCGCGCTAGCGACGTTGGTGTAGAGGAATGTCGGCTCGAGTTGCATGATGTCGCCGCCGTCGAAATCGCGCAGGATCGTGAGGTCGAGCACCTGCATGCCATGATCGCCGGATCCGTCTGCGGTAATGTACGCATGGTCTTTGTAGACCTTGATGTCACGCCATGCCGCCGCGTTGGCACCCGGCGTCATCGGCAGGTTGGCGACGACGATCGGGTTTCCGGCATCCGAAACGTCGACGGCCGTCATACCGTCCATGCGTCCGACGAGAGCATACTCCTTTCCGCTCTGCGGATCGGTCCAGCCCCAAATGTCATTCAGACGCGCGCCGCGCAGTCCACCTAGTTCGCTGATCGGCAGAAACGACACCATGTCGACCCCCTTGCACTCGAATCCAGCGGCATCGCCTTCTTCGCAGCGGACAGGTTCGCCGACGCTGCGTGCCAGACCCATCGCGTTGGGATAGACCGATGCTTGAGCGATGAAAGCTTCGCCTTCCATCCCAAACGGCACGATCAGGCCCGATCCGAAATCGGCTCCGGGCGCTCCGACCACCACGACGCGGTCGGTAGCCGCTATCGCGTTGCCAGTGAACGAACGCCGAATGTCAGCCGTGGCGCGCTGCGCTTGCATCCAACCATTGGCGGACGGAGCGAAGTGGTAGACGGCACCGGTTCCGCGATCTGCGGCGGGCGCCCCAACCCACATCGTACCGGCGGGCGTGAACGCGAGACTGCTTCCGAAGCGCTCCGAGGGCGTCTCCTCGGTCGGCGTCACGATTGCCGACTCGGCCAGCATACCGCTTCCGTCGACCGAGTAGAGCTTGACCGCTCCGGCCCTGCCGTTAGCCATCGGAGCGCCGACAGCCAATCCGCCGTCGTAGAACGAGACAACCTGTCCAAGCCCGTCACCTTCCATCCCGGCGACGGCTTGGACGAGCGTCCATCCGGCCTGCGTCGAGCGGTAGACGTATACCATACCGCCCATACCCGCACGCGGCGAGCCGATTATGACGTGATCGCCGTTCGTGGCGACGGCTGTTCCGAACCGACCTTCACCGATCTCGCCGTCCGCCGACGGCATCACGACGGGCGCTCCGACGAGCGCCTCGAGCCGATACGTATCGCCTGTCTTGCGATAGATGTAGGCGGCACCCTGTCCACTCTGCTGCATCGGCGCCCCAACGATGGCAAGGTCGCCGCCCAGGGCGACGGCCGAGCCGAATCCGCTGTCCTTGTCGGCCGTGTTGACACCGAGCCGAGCAGCCTCTACGAGAACGCCGCTGGCATCGCGCATCATCACGAAAGCTGCGCCCGCTTCATCCGTCGCCGATGGCGAGCCGATCAGAACGGCGTCGTCCGAAACCGCGATAGCCGACCCGAACCCGTCAGCATTGCGACCATCGCCTGCCATGATCGTGCGCTGGACGCGCAGCACGCCGTCGGGACCCGCTTGATAGGCGTGGACCGATCCTGGCTGATAGGCGCCACCCGCTTCGCCGACGTAGATCGTCTGACCGTCGGATGCCATGGCGCCTCCAAAGCCGGTTTGAGTTTGAGCGAATGCCGCGGGAACGGCAAACAGAAGGAGCAGAGGTACCAGTCGGCGCATTGCGAAGGAGTTGGAAATCTAGAGAGTTGATTTCTTAACATCTTGGCGCCCTCCGGTTCCGCGCTCGAGCTGGATTCGGACTACTCCGATGCTCATCGCGAGACGTTTCAGAATAGCTTTATTAAAGGCAGGGATGTCACCGGGCTGGCGGCTCGTGATAAACTGGCCGTCTTGGACAACTTCCTCGTCCACCCAGTCGGCACCCGCGTTTTTGAGATCGGTCTGGATCGATGCGAATGACGTGACGCGCTTACCACGGACCAAATCGGCTTCGACCAGCAGCCACGGTCCGTGACAGATGGCGGCAATCGGCTTGCCCGCTTCGGCGAACGCCTTTACAAATGCGACCGCGTCCTTGTCGAGACGCAACTTGTCCGGGTTGATCTGTCCGCCCGGCAGCACCAGCATGTCATAATCCGAGGCGTCAGCGTCGGCAATCGTTTTGGTCACCTCGTAGCTATCGCCCCAGTCCTTCGACGCCCATGACTTGATCGATCCACTCTCGGGAGAGACGATGTGCGTGGTTGCCCCCGCATCATCGAGCGCCTTGCGCGGTTTGGCGAGCTCGGACTCCTCGAACCCATCGGTAGCTAGGAAGGCAACAGTGCGGTTGGACAAATCGGACATATCAGACATGAGGAGGATGTGAGTGAGAAGTCTATCTCACCTCCTCACGTCCTCATCTGTTCTTTCGTACCTGTAACCGCTACATACTCCACTTCACATGCGCATGAGTGCCCGAGACTCCGTGCCCCGACAGAGTTATCCATCATCACGCTGGAAGGCTAGAAAACCAGGAACCGTCGCGCGGGGAGTTACCTCACGTCCCAGCATGCCACCGATGCCAGGTTGCTAATACCCGTAGATCGAGAAGTCGTCGCGGCGCAGGTAGAGGGCGAGGACGACGCCGATCATGATCGAGTTGGCGAGCAGCGCGGATCCGCCGTAACTGATGAATGGCAGCGGGATGCCGATGACAGGCAGCAATCCGGTCACCATGCCCAGGTTGACGAACAAGTGGATCAAGAAGACACCCGCCGCCCCCGCCGCCATCATAGACGCAATGGGGTGTTTGACTCGCGTGCCTAATTGGACGAGTCGAATCAGCAGGAAACCGTAGAGCAGCAACACGACGACACCCCCCACGAAGCCAAACTCCTCTCCGATGATCGAGAACACGAAGTCGGTCGATTGCTCGGGGATGTAGGCGCCCTGGGTCTGCGTCCCCTCCATGAAGCCTTTCCCTAGGATGCCACCCGATCCGATTGCTGCCTTGGACTGTACCAAGTGGTAGCCGACACCAGTGCGAAATTCCTCGGCTTCGGGGTTGGTGAACGATACGATTCGCGCCACCTGGTGCGGTTGCAACTGCGAGATGGCCAGTCCGGCCACGCCGATCGTGCCCAGCGTGAACACGGCGGCGACGGCCATCGCCCATTTGCGCCGCGTCGCGATGAAAATACTCAGCGTGAACACGATCGCGAATCCGATGGCGATGGGCGGATTGACGACAGCGAAGTATCCCGCAATCGCAGGTGAGAGCATCAGCGCGAGGATGTAGAGCGGCAAGCCACTCCAAAACAGCATGATCGGGATCAAGCCCAAAAAGACGAGCGCCGTACCGGTGTCGTTTTGCAACAGCAACAAAACGGCTGGCAAGAGCAGCAGCAGCGTCGCGCCGGCGCCGTAGCGGATTACGCCCGAGTTGGGGCGCCGCAGTGCCAGCAGCGCGGCGACGGCCAGAACGGTGCCGACTTTGGCAAACTCACCCGTCTGAATGCGCAGCCCGCCGCCCAG
Organism: Rhodothermales bacterium; assembly: GCA_963815505.1. GTDB lineage: Bacteria > Bacteroidota > Rhodothermia > Rhodothermales > BA12 > CAXBBB01. The sequence continues at coordinate 156,849 of CAWFGU010000005.1, read as the reverse complement.
GTCGAGCCAGCTCGTCGCGCCGTTGACTTCGGTACCGAACACGATCGTCGCTGCGAGCAGTCCCAGTGAGCCGATGTAGGCGGGAAACGCGACACCTTGGTAGAAGCGTGTCGGCAGGAACAGGCAGACCACGATGACGAACAGACTAATACCGCCCCACATCAACTGCCGGTTGAAGTTCTGCTGAGCCGTCGTCGGCAAATACTCGGCGGCGGGACCGTGCGTAGTCGAGTAAATGGCGACTAGGCCGACGGCCATCAACCCGGCCCATCCCAGGAGGACGCCATAGTCGATCTTGCTTAACCAGGTGCGCATAGAAAAGTCGGAGGTGAGTCATGACGACTCAGTGAAGGAGAGAAATCCGTCGGAGACGGTCAGTCGTTGATGACCTGGCTACGGACGGCGCGGACGCGCGCAGCCAGAGCGTTGCGCTCCGGCGCGATGCCTCCGTTGAGGTACTGCTCGGCCATCAGGCTAGCTATGGGAGCAGCGGCGGTCGACCCGTATCCGGCGTTCTCGACCTGCACGGCGACGGCGATCTGCGGGTTGTCGTAGGGCGCGAACATGATGAAGACCGAGTTGTCCTTGCGGCCCTTTCCGTCCTGCGCCGTGCCCGTCTTGCCGCCCGACGTGACACCCGGAATCTGGACTCCTCTTCCCGTTCCGGCCTCCATTACGAGCCGCATTCCGTTACGTACCGTCTCGAAGTGCTCGGCCGCGATTGGAATCTCGAACGGCGCCGGAAGCGACGGACGAACCGTTTCGCCCGTCTCGGGATGCCGCATCTCCTTGATCAGGTGCGGCGAGTAGCGCAACCCACCGTTAGCGACGGCCGACGTGTAGAGGGCGAGTTCGAGCGGCGTGTTCTCGACATCGCCTTGGCCGATGCCCATGTTCATCCACGACAGGTTCCAATAATCACCGAACTTGTTGGCGAAGTACGTGCTATCAGCAATGAGACCCGGCCGCTGGTCCTGCACATCGGTCGTGATACGTGTGCCCATCCCGAAGTAATGCGCGTACCGCTCGAATGTGTTGACACCATGAGCGACGGCCACTTCATCACGCGGGCTGCTTCCGGCGATACGCAGCATCATCTCGAAAAAGTAGGTGTTGCAGCTGCGCTGGATTGCTTCCTCGCTCGCGATGCGCCCGTGGACGTGCATGCAGCGAAAAAAGCGCCCACCGCCCAGCGGGTGCCCACCGCCGCACGTAACCGTCTGATCTTTGGTGATCACACCCTCGTTGAGCGCCATCAGCGTCATGAACGGCTTCCACGTACTTCCAGGCACCTGCCGCGACTGTGTAGCACGGTTGTAGAGTGGCTTGACCGGATTGCGAAACACGTAGTCGACTGTCTCCTGCGTCATTCGGCCCGTCAAGAGGTCGAGATCGTAGTCCGGCGCAGATACGAGCGCAAGGATCTCGCCCGTGTTGGGGTCGAGCGCGACGGCACCTCCGCGTTTGCCCACGAACAGGCTTTCGGCCAGCGCCTGGACGCGACTGTCGATGCCCAGGTGCAGGTCGTAGCCCGAGAGCGGCGCCGAGTCGTCACGCCCTTCGTCGTACTTACCAATGTTGAGCCCGCGCGCGTTGACCAGTTCCCAGCTTCGGCCGAGTTTGCCCCTGAGGTGCATCTCATACATATTCTCGACACCCGTAATGCCGATCATGTCACCCCTGCGGTACCCGTCGTCGTAGCGGATCGCCAGCTTATCCTTGTCGATCTCGCGGATGTATCCCAGCGCGTGGCTGGCATTGGCGTTGGTGTGATAGCGGCGTGTCTGCTTGATGTCATACGTGACGCCCGGAAGCTGATAGAGGTGCTCCTGCACGCGGCCGAACGCGTCGAACGGCACTTCTTCGAACGAGTCGGTCGGCGCGTCGGGGTTGCGGCGCACGGCGGCGTCGAGCTTGGCCCAGACCGTGCTGTCGCTCACCGCGAGCAAGCGCGATAGCAGCTGCACCTTGCCCGGATCGAAGTCGTAGCGGCCTCCACCCTCGGCGCGCGAGAAGTAGCGCGGCGTGAGTTGGATTGAGTAGACCGGCCGGTTGTCGACCATCAGGCGATTTCGGCGGTCGAAAATGGCTCCGCGCGACGGACGCACCAGTCGCTCACGAATCGCGTTGTTGCGGCTCTCGTCCGTGTAGCCCTCGGTGTCGAGGAGCTGCATGAACATCAGCCGCCCGCCCAAAATGGCGAGAACGACGAGGATGACGGACGTAAAAATGCGTACGCGGAGGCGATAGTCTTCCATAGGGGAACGGTGCAGATACGAGCGGGGTGCGGGGTAGACACTAGAAACGTCACCAACGTGGGTTTCGACACACTCGGCGCGGGTAGATAGCGTAATGTTGCAAACGCGTGATCCTTCCGACATGCTCCCACCCCAACCGCTTCGTTTTTAGGAGCCTACGCCTAGCGACCAAACGACTAGGGCATCTGTTCGCCCCCCGTTTGCGACGATTCGCGCACTTCCCTGTCATAACGAGAAACGCTCACCCTCACTCCGTACGTTTGCTCTCGGCCCCACCTCCGCACTTCGGCTGCTGCGGAATTCCTCTGATCGCCCGCTCATGCCCGAATTTGCCATCCGCGTCGCCCGAACCGCTGCGACTGCTCTCGCCTTCCTACTCGTCTTCCTCCTGGCCGCTCCCGCTTCGGCCCAGGGCTTCGGGCGTAACAAGGTGCAGTACGAAAACTTCGAGTTCCGCAGCTTCGACACGCCGCACTTCACCTTCTACTACTATCCCGAAGCAGAAGAAGCCGTCCGCGATGCTGCGCGCATGGCCGAGCGCTGGTATCAACGTCACAGCCGCACCTACCTCAACGCGTTCGAAGGCCGAAAGCCGATCATCTTCTACGCCAACGACGCCGACTTCCAGCAGACGAACGTCATTCAGGGCCAACTCGGAGAGGGGACGGGCGGCGTTACCGAGGGCTTGAAGCAACGCGTCGTCATGCCGCTGACCGGCAACTACGCCGACACCGACCACGTGCTGGGCCACGAACTCGTCCACTCGTTCCAATACGACATCGCGCTGAGCAAACTCGACACGTTGGGCTTCAACCTGGGGCTGATGCCGCTGTGGATGATCGAAGGCACGGCCGAATACCTGAGCGTCGGGCGGCGCGACGCGCACACGGCGATGTGGCTGCGCGACGCCGTCATGCGCGAGGACATCCCGTCGATCAAGGACCTCTCGACGGGCCGCTACTTCCCCTACCGATACGGGCAGGCTGTCATGGCCTTCATCGGTGGCACGTACGGCGATGCGGCCGTCGCCAACCTCTACCGCATGGCCGGGCGCACGGGCGTGGACTCGGCGTTCGTCTACACATTGGGCATCACGTCCGACAGCTTGTCGGCCAACTGGCATCAGGCGATCAACGAGACGTATCTGCCCGAGATGGAAGGTCGCACGCCGCCCGACAGCGCGGGCCGACTGGTGCTCGCCAAGAGTATCGACGGCGGCGACATCAACATAGCACCGACCCTCTCGCCCGACGGCCGCTACGTCGCTTACCTGTCCGAGCGCGACCTGTTCAACATTAACTTGTTCATCGCCGATGCGGCGACGGGGCAGACCGTCCAGAAGCTGCGCGAGACCGCAGGCGATCCGCACTTCGACGCGATCCGCTTCATCGCTTCGAGCGGCACGTGGAGTCCCGACGGCAAGAAGTTCGCCTTCATCACGTTCGTCGAGGGCGACAACGAAATCTCGGTCTACAATGCCGAGCAGCGCAAAATCGAGCGCCGGTTTACCGTCGGCGGCGTTGGCGCAATGTCGAACCCCGCGTGGGGACCGGACGGACGGACCATCGCCTTTTCAGGCCTCGACGGCGGCGTGTCCGATCTCTACCTACTCGACGTGCAGACGAGCGAGGTGCAGCAACTCACGGCCGACCGCTACGCCGACATGCAGCCGACCTGGAGCCCCGACGGGGGCACGATCGCATTCGTGACGGACCGCGGCCCAGACGGTACCAATTTCGAGACGCTCGATTACGCCGAGGAGCGTATCGCCTTTTACCATTTGGACGGCGACTCGATCAGCGTGCGCGTGCCGTTCAAAGGCGCGATGCATCACAACGTCCAATACAGTCCGGACGGCCGCTCGATTTTCTTCATCAGCGATCAGGACGGCTTCAAAGACATCTACCGTCAGGAGCTGGCGAGCGGCGATCTGTTTCGGATCACGCGTCTCAAAACCGGCGTCAGCGGCATCACAGCGATGTCGCCCGCGCTGACGGTTTCGCGCGAGACGGGCCGCATGCTGTTCTCCGTGTTCTCGGACAACGAGTACAACGTGTACGGTTTGGAATCCGATGAAACGGTCGGCACACAGGTGATCCGAGACGAATTGGTCCAAACCCCGATCGCTTTGGTCCTTCCGCCCGTCGGCGCCGTCAACACGGGCCTCGTCGCCGCGTACATGCGCGACGCGTCGAGTGACCTTCCGGACGATCTCTCGTTCGAGTCGCGTCCCTACAGCGCCCGGCTCAAACTCGACTGGATAGCCCCGCCGACCGTCGGCGCGGGCGTCGGATCGGGTCCGTTCGGACGCGCGGCGATTCAAGGCGGCGTGGCAGCAGGGTTTTCGGACGTACTGGGTAACCACAATCTCGTCTTGGTGGCCCAGGCCAACGGTACGTTCAAGGACATAGGTGGGCAGGCGGTCTACACCAACCTGCGCAACCGGTACAATTGGGGCGGCGGCGTGTCACACGTGCCGTATCTGCTGGCGAGCTATCCCCAGTACATCCAGAATCAGCAAGGAGGGTTCGACTACGTCCAGCAGCGCAACCGCGTATACGTGTCTCAGGCGTCGAGCTTCGCTTCCTATCCCTTTTCCAGAACGCGGCGTATCGAGGCGCAGTTGGGCGTAACGCGCTATGGATTCGACACAGAGTTGGAAGTGTACAGGTTCAGTCAAACCGGCCAGTTCATCGACCGCGAGCGCATCAACGGCGAGAGTTGCGACGGGCAGTCGGCCACCAATACGCTGTGCGAGCCGGACGCGATCTACCTCGCCCAAACCGGCGCCGCTTTCGTCGGCGACTATGCCAACTTCGGCTTCACCTCACCGATCCAGGGGGGTCGCTATCGCTTCGGAGTGACCGGCATCTATGGGACATACAACTTCGCCAGCGTACTGGCCGACTACCGCCGCTACTTCTACGCCAAGCCGTTTACTTTCGCGATGCGCGGCTTACACCGAGGCAACTACGGCATCGGCGACGACGAAAGAGGCACGCGGATCGGCCAAGAGTACCTCTACTCAGCGTACTACCCCGGCTTCGTCAGAGGCTACAGCATCGGCTCTATCGAAACCGCTGAGTGCATTCCCATCGCCGATCCGGAAACCGGTCAGGTGAACAGTTGCCCCGTCTTCAACCGTCTGCTGGGAACGCGGACTGCCCTGGCAAGCGCCGAGATTCGCACTGTCCTGCTGGGCAACAGCGAGATCGGCCTGCTCAACTTCCCCTACCTCCCCACCGAACTGACGTTCTTCGCCGACGCCGGCTTGGCATGGTCGCAGGACTCGTCGCCCTCGCTCAAATTCGTCACCGGCGACGAAGCGCGCACCACGTCCGAACGCGTCCCCGTCACGAGCGTCGGTGCCTCGACGCGGATGAACGTGCTGGGCTTCGCCATTGTCGAGATTTTCTACGCCTACCCCTTCCAGCGTCCCGACGAAGGCTGGCACTTCGGCTTCGCCCTATCGCCGGGCTGGTAACATCCGCTGCAACGTCAAGCGGCCTCATCCTCTACCGGGTGAGGCCGCTTGACGTTTACACCCGGTCGTGCTGCAACTGGCAGTGCATCATCGTGACGGCCGTTCCTGTCAGCGTGACGCGCGTGTCGTTGTGGACGACGCCGACGCGCCCGCCCCTGGCGCTGGCCTGGTAGCCGACCAGTTCGGTCTTCTTGAGCCGCTTGCTCCAGAACGGCCCCAGCGCGCAATGCGCCGAACCCGTCACCGGGTCCTCGCCGACGCCGATGCCGGGCGCGAAGTAGCGCGACACGAAATCGCAGGCGACGCCTTTTCGGGCCTGGGCGGTCACTATCACGCCGCGCGGCGTGCGGGGTTCGTCGCCGTCGATGATGAGGCCCGCCACGTCCGAGAGCGACGGCATGAGTTCGCGCACGTCTCTATCCGAATCCAACAGCACGAGCAGGTCCAGACGGTTGGCGAAGACGCGCGTCGGCTTGATGCCCAGCGCTTTTTCGATGCCCTTGGGCGCTTTGACGCGCGCGACTGGCTCGGCGGGGAAGTTCATCTCGATCTCGCCGTTCTTCTGCAGGCGGCACGAGAGCGATCCGCTGGCCGTGTTGAACACGATGGCACTCCCTTTCTCGGCAAGCGCTTGGCTCCACAACACGTGGGCCGCAGCGAGCGTGGCATGGCCGCACAGATCGACCTCCTCGACCGGCGTGAACCAGCGCAGCCGGTACGCGTCTCCCTCGGGGTACGCGAACGCCGTCTCTGACAGATTCATCTCCGAAGCGACGGCCTGCATCCACTCGTCGGTTTGCGGCTCGGGCAGCAGGCAGACGGCGGCCGGGTTACCGGTGAACGGAGCGTCGGTGAACGCATCGACGGTGATGAGGGATGTGGGCATGTACGGGCGTTGCGATAAATACGGTAGCCCGAATCTACGCACGAGCGGCCCGGTGGATCGGGAGGCAATGTATCTTGACGCTATGTACGACGCGCTTCGTTCGCTCCTCTTCCGACTGCCGCCCGAAACGGCGCACGGCGTTGCCGCACGCGTCGGTGGGCTGGGGCAAAAGGCAGCGTCGGGCTACGTCCGCAGCACGTTCGGGTGGGAGGACAACAGGCTCGCGCTCAAGATTCTAGGGTTCTCCTTTCCCAACCCGGTCGGCCTGGCGGCGGGCTTCGACAAGAATGCCAAGCTGGTGCCGCTGTGGGAGCAGATCGGGTTCGGATTCGCCGAAGTCGGATCGGTCACGGCGCGCGCTTCGCAGGGCAACCCCAAGCCGCGCCTGTTTCGCCTCGAAGAGCAAGAAGCGCTGATCAACCGGCTGGGACTGGGCAACGAGGGTGCTGCCATCATCTCGCGCAGGCTGCGCACGCTGGCGCACGACCGTCCCCTGGGTGTGAACATCGCCAAGACGCACGACCCAGCCATACTGGGCGACGCGGCTCTCGCCGATTTCCGAGACTCGTTCGAACGCGTCGCCGGACTGGTCGATTACGTAGCGATCAACGTGTCGTGCCCCAATACGGCCGAGGGCAAGACGTTCGAGGATCCGCAGGCACTCAACGATCTGCTGCGCACCATCGTGGCTAAGGGCGACGAAATGAACGTCCGCGTGCCCCTTCTGCTCAAACTATCGCCGCCCGACTCGGCTGATTTCGTGTTCGATAGCCGCTACGACGAGACCATCGCCATCGCCAGGGAATACGGCATCGCCGGATTCATTGCCTCTAACACGGCGTCCGACCGGCAGGGACTCGGGGCAGACTCGGGCACACTAGCCCGAATCGGAAACGGCGGACTGAGCGGTCCTCCCATTGCAGAGCGGTCGACGCAGCTGGTGCGCTATCTCTACCACCGCATCGGCGACGAACTGCCCATCATCGGCGTGGGCGGAGTGGATTCGGCCCAGGCGGCCTACGAAAAGATCCGCGCCGGAGCCAGCCTGGTGCAGTTGTATACAGGACTCGTTTACCACGGCCCTGCCCTCGTCGGAGACATCAAACGTGGCCTCGTCGACCTGCTCGAAGCCGATGGGCTACGTCACATTCGCGATGCCATCGGGGCAGGAGCGTAGCTGGTTCGGCGACGTTTTTGAACATCCCGCGTATCGCTCGCGTTACTCTGGCTTCAATCCCCGATTTGCATCCTCATGGCCGTCCTCGTTCCGTTCGATACTGTCCCCGAGCTGTTCTACAATCTCGCCGCACACTATAAAGGAAAAGCGCGTGACGTGGTCCGCCACAAAGACAAACGCACCAAGGAGTGGGTGGGGATTACTTGGGATGAAATGGTCGTCAATGTCCAAGCGATGGCGGGCTATCTCCACAGCCAGGGCGTACGCCCGGGCGATAGGGTCGCGATCCTGAGCGAGAACAGACCCGAGTGGTTCGTCACCGATATGGCGACGCAGATCCTGGGTGCCGTCAACGTATCGCTTTACACCACGCTCCCTGCTGCCCAGGTGGGTTTTATCCTGGCCGACAGCGGGTCGAAAGTCTTCGTCACGTCGACTTCGATCCAGTTACGCAAGGCTGAGAGCATCTACGACGAGTGCCCCGAGATGGAAGGGATCGTCGCTATGAGCGAGCTGCGCGGCGAGCATCCCGACCATGTCGTCTCGTGGGACGACGCGATGACGGCGGGTGCTGAGTATTGGAATGCGAATGATTCGGACCTGCGCGCACTGGGCGATGCTGTCAAGGAGGACGATCTGAGCGCGCTGATCTACACGTCGGGCACGACCGGCACGCCCAAGGGCGTCATGCTGACACACAAGAATTTCTGCTCGAATGCCAAAGCGGCGAGCGAAGCCATCGGCTTCGACGAAAACGACCACCACCTGTCGTTTCTGCCGCTCTGCCACTCGTTCGAGCGTACCGCAGGCTACCTGACGGTTCTGGCCAACGGCACTCTCATCTCGTACGCCGAGAGCGTCGATGCGGTCAGCAAGAACTTGACCGAAGTCCACCCGACGATTCTGGTGAGCGTGCCGCGCCTGTTCGAGCGCATCTACAACGTGATCGCCAAAGGCGTCGAGGAAGGCGGAGCGGCCAAGCAGGGCGTATTCAACTGGGCCGTATCGACGGGCAAGAAGGTAGCCGAGAAGCGCAAGGCCGGAAAGCGCGTCGGGCCGATCCTGGGAGCGCAGCACAGTCTCGCGATGAAGCTGGCGTTTGCCAAGCTGCACGAGAAGCTGGGCGGCAATCTGCGCTTCGCCGTATCAGGTGGAGCGGCATTGCCCAAGGCTATCGGCGAGTTTTTCGAGGCTGCGGGCGTGACCATCATCGAAGGCTACGGACTGACCGAAACGGCGCCCGTTCTGGCGGCTAATCCCCTCGCCGCTCCTCGCTTCGGATCCGTCGGACGCGTGCTCCCAGGGGTAACGGTCGGAATTATGAAGGACGGCGCGGTCCTGACCCAGCACACCGGAACCGCTGGCGATGACAATGCACTGAGCAGCGGCGAGGGTGAGATCGTCGCTCGCGGACCCAACATCATGCGCGGATATTGGAACAACGACGAGGCCACCAAAGAGGCCATCGACGCCGACGGCTGGTATCACACGGGCGATGTGGGGCGTTTTTCAAATGGCTATTTGCAGATCACAGATCGCATCAAGCACATGATCGTGTCCAAAGGCGGCAAGAACATTTATCCAGGTCCCATCGAGGACGGCTTCAAAACGGACGCCCTCATCGACCAAGTTCTGATCATCGGCGAAGGGCGCGAGTTCTTGTCAGCGCTTGTCGTCGTTAACCCAGATGTCGCTCAGACGATGACGGGGGTCACTAGCGACGAAGAGGCGATGATGCACCCAGACGTTCAGGTGCGTATTCGCGAGACGTTCAAGACGTATTCCAAGCAAGCAGCATCGCACGAGCGCATCCGCGATTTCCGACTGCTGAACGAGGCGTTCACGGTCGAGAACGAACTCATGACACCGACGATGAAACTGCGCCGCCGTGCCATCGAAGCGCGCTACGAGGACCTAATCGACGAAATGTACGCCGCTGTAGTGTAGCTGCTTTCGGTACCAATTCAGGCAGCGCGCAACAGTTCGTTCTGTTGTTCGTCGCGGGATGCGATCGAACGCACAAGTGAGTGGTCCCCTGCTGGCACGACCTCTTTGAAAATATTCAGGTACTGCTCGGCTTGAAATTCGCGATCGAATAAGAGCCTTTGGCTCGGTTTCCTCGCGAACGCCAGTGCTCGTCCGGCTGCACCAGCGATGCGCTGTGGTGAGTCTAGCAGTGCAGCCAGACAGCTGGAAAACGTATCCACATCTTCGGACGAGCAGTACCACCCCATGCGATGCTTCTCGACCAACGCGCGTGTCCAACCCGAGTTAGTGACCAGGGGAGGCGTTCCTACTGAGAGGCTGTCGTAGAACTTAGAGGGCGAGTTGGATTTGAGAACCGGAAGCGGTTCGAACGTCACCAACGAAATGTCCGCTTTGGCGAACCACTCAGCGGTCTCATGTCGCGGTTTTTCTCCTACGAAGCGGACGTTGGGCAGACGATCAGCCGCAGATCGAACGGCATCGGCATAGTAGCCGCTCCCCATGAAAACGAACGTATGATCGTTGCGGGGTGCCAGCTGCTCGGCCGTTTCCAGGAGCATCGGGATGGCGTTGGCACGCCCCAACGTTCCCGCGTACAGCAGCGTAGTGCGTCTACCTGCCTCATTTCCTTCCAACTGATTAATTGGGGCGCTTCTTGCATCGGAGCCGCCGAAACTGGTTTCGACTTTGTCTGCAAACCCAAGGCCCGCTACGTGTCGAGTCATATCAGGCGAAAGCGTCACAATCCGACTTGCGCTCCGATACAGGGAGCGCTCGAGACGACGAGCAGGTCCATGCAACACAGATGGGATAGCCCCCATCTCTATGGGGAAGTCGGGCCAGAGGTCTCGCACCTCGAATACCCAGGGAACGTCCCACCTGCGCGCCAAACGGGCGCCTGCCCACGGCACCGACAATGGGGTCGAACTCGCCATCACGAGGTCAGGCGCTTGCAGTGACTCGGTGGCCTTTAAGGCACGCCAAGCAAAAGCGCCATACGCAGCAGCGCGCCCACTTCCGCTCATCTCGTTCTCATAGGTGAGCGGCACCTCGACGAGCCGGACGCCGGGCGGCACCCAAGGAAAGCGGTAGCTGCAGCGCCTAGCCCGCCATGCCGAAGACGTGATGAGCGTCACCTCATGATCGCGGCTCCACCGATCCATCAGTCGCCAGAGTCGCGCAGACGCTGAGCTATCGGGATTGTGGCCGTACTGATACAGAACAGCTATGTGCATAAAAACCGAACCGTCGGTAGTGGTGGGAGCAGGGGAGAACGGTATCGGTGCGGATAGGCAGCGCGAGGTTGGATGCAGTCCGGCGACGTGGTGGACTCCGGAAGAGGATGAAGTATACAAATCGGAATGGCCTCTCCGCATACTCCTTTCGGACGGTATGCGGCAATGTCAGCCGTTCCCCCTCATCTCTCGCTCAGCCCATACAGCCTCTACATTGCGTCCAACCGTCAAGAAGCCCTCAGGAGCGTAAAACTCGGGGGCCGCATCCAGCCGCATGGTCTGAGCCTCCTCCAGCGACTTTCCGGCTTGCCGCGCCGCGTCGACATGAGACGTCAGCGCTTCGAGGTACTGACGCATGGCGCGCACATCGGCCTGCGTGCCGACGACGCCGTAGGCCGCATTCGAGTGACCGAAAACATAGAGCGTGTCGGCATCGCCCAAGTCGTGGACACGCTCGAGCACCAATTGCCAGTTGGTCGTATCGGCGCCGCTCGTGCCAGGGTCGATGTAGGGAGGGATGCGGTTGAACACGAGGTCGCCGGTGTGGATCACGTTGGCGCGCTCGAACAGAACGACAGCGTCGCCCGCTGTATGGCCGGGGCCGAAGTGCATCAGGCGGATCGTCTCGCTTCCCATGTCGAGCGCGGTCTCGCTCTCAAACGTCTCGCCAGGGACGGGAGCCGTCTCGCTCCCCTCTCGCGTCGAGGCGCGCATCAGGCCGGGAACGTTGGCGTGAGCGACGTGTCGTGCAGCCAGTGGCGCAAGTGCCACGTTGCCCGCTGTATGGTCGCCGTGGTGGTGCGTGTTGATGAGCAGGTCCAACGCGCGACCCGTTTGCTCGCGCAACCCGTCGTAGGCATTCTGCGCTGTATCGGGATACTGCGTGTCGACAATGGCGAAGCCGTCCGGTCCGGCAAGGTAGCCTATCGTGCCACCTCGCTCAGTGAATAGGCCGACGCCCCGACGCAACATCGAGAACTGTCCGCCCTCGGCAACCGCGGAAGCCGTTCGTGCCTGCGCCTTAGTCGAGGTCAGGAGGGCGGGCGCGACGAGCGCACCGGCTGCGGCAGTCGAAGCGGAACGAAAGAAGTGGCGACGGAGCATCAGAGAGCGGGGAGGTGGGGACGTTTGCCGAAACTTCGGGGTCCAACGGCGGCATTGTGCTACCGATCCCGTTATATTAGCCGTCCGCTGGCACAACAGGCGGATCGCACCATCGGGGTGTGGCGCAGCTCGGTAGCGCGCGTCGTTCGGGACGACGAGGTCGTGGGTTCAAATCCCGCCACCCCGACTCAGAAGGCTGGCTCTCTTCGGTGAGGGTTGGCCTTCTGCACTTTTTGTGCGTCTGCCATACGGTCTTGTGCCATTCTTGAAGAGTCTGCCTTCCGTAACCCCCGCTCGCTCGACGGACACCATAGATGTTTCGGTGGGCCTCGCCTCGTCGCACTCTCCACGATTCGGAAACGTCCCTGGCCTCCCGGCATCCATCCGAGACAGCCAGCGTGAGAACGAGACTTCTCACTCAGACTCTACTCCGCATGGACCTCAAAATCTCCGGCCGCGCAGCCGTCATCTCCGGCGCAGCGGGCGACATCGCCCTCGAAACCGCCAAGATCCTCAAAGACGAAGGCGTTCGCTTGCTGCTCACTGACCTCGACGCCGACGAACTCGCGCAGGCTGCCCAGGCGCTGGGCGGTGAGAGCGATGACCTAGTCACTGTCGTCGCTGATCTGTCGAGCCAGGAGGGCGCCGACAAAGTCAAAGCCGCCGTCGATTGGGACGTTGACATCCTCTTCCACGCAGCAGGGGTGACGGGAGCCAAGGGCGATCCGCTGCGCGACATCAGCGAGGATGACTGGAATCACGCGTGGCAGGTCGATTTTCTCTCGGGCGTGCGGATGAGCAAAGCGTTCATCCCGCCTATGCTGGAGCGCGGATGGGGGCGCGTCGTATTCGTGACGAGCGAGAACGTCGCACAGGCGTATCCGGACGAGGTGGTCTATAACGCGGCCAAAGCCGCCACGCTGACGTTCGCTAAAGGCATGAGCCAGGTCTACACGCAGAAAGGCGTGCTCATCAACTCCATCGCCCCGGCGTTCATCAAAACGGATATGACGGACGGCATGATGGAGAAACGTGCCGAAGAAATGGGTGTGAGCGAGGAGGAAGCCGTTCAGTCGTTCTTGAAGGAAGAGCGTCCGCACCTGGTCGTCGGGCGTCGGGGTCGCGCCGACGAGGTGGCGCCGGTTGTGGCCTTTTTGTGCTCCGAACTGGCCTCGTTCGTAACCGGCTCGAACTACCGCGTCGACGGCGGAGCGGTACAGTCGCTGGACATCTGATGGCGAGCGCGTTCGATTCCGCCCAGGTTGCGGCGCAGGCAGACGGGCCTTTCAGCGGTCCGGTCGGGCTGCGCGACGTCGAACGCTGGGCCGACTCGGTCGACTTGGGCGAAACGGTCGGCGAGATGCGTCCAGCGTTCGAACGGCTGCTTCGGGGCGACGCGGCAGGTTCGCCTGCTGCATTGGGGCGCCCTGAGCGGATTGGGGCCGATGGACTGCTGCTCGGCGCCAACGATAGCGATTGGCGAGATGCGGGCGCTGTCATTGTCTGGTTCTACGGTGGTGGGTACGTACTCGGCTCGCCCGAATCGCACGAACGAATGCTGGCCTATCTGGCCGCGTCGACGGACCTGCCAACGTTCGCGCCGCGCTACCGATTAGCGCCCGAACACGTGTGGCCCTCTCAACTCGACGATGCCCTCTTGGCCGCTCACGCCGTCCAGGACGCCGGATGTCGACTGATTCTCGGGGGCATCAGCGCGGGCGGACACCTGGCGCTCAACGCCGCGCTCCATCTGGCCCGTGCCGGTCGCCCCGCAGATGGTCTCGCTCTCCTCTCGCCCAATACGGACCGAACCGGCAAGAGTCAGACGCGCAGAGGCCAACACGCCGCGCGATCCGATGATTGAAGATGAGGGCGACCACGCATTCGCCGAACGAGCGATGGGCCACCTCGCCGACGACGACGCAGAGAAATCACCGCTGCTTGCCGACTTGTCCCTGCTGCCGCCGACGCACGTGGAAGTGGGCGGTCGCGAGGTCTTGCTCGACGACAGCCGTCTGCTCGCCGAGTATGCCGGACGTGCTGGCTCCGAACTCATGCTTCACGTCGATGACGACGCGTTTCACCTTTGGCAACTGTTCGCGCCATGGCTCCCGGCAGCGAATCAGTCGCTCGACCGAGTGGCAGTATTCGTGCGGAATCGTCTCACTGAGTCGGCGGAGGCGGAGGCGTAGGCAGCGTCACGCTTCGTCGCCTGCTGACGCAGTTCGTCGGTCACGGGTAGGCAGTGCATAGACGCGAGCGCTAGGCTCGAGGTATCCAAACCGATGCCGCCATGCTCCGCCTGCTGCTCCTGTTCGCCTTGCTCTCTCCCACCGCCCGAGCGCAAACGATCGTCGTCGGTCAGGTAGTCGATGGTGCGGGCATCGGGCTTCCGTCGGCAGGCATTCAGATCGTCGGTACGATTGACGGGGCGGCGAGCCAGCGCAACGGGCACTTCTCGTTTCGAACGCGAGCGACGGGACGCCATATCGCGCGAGCGTCGATGCTGGGAATGGGAACCGACGAGCAAACGGTCTACCTGGCAGGCGACACGGTTCGAGTGCGGTTCGTGCTTCGGGAAACGCTGATCGAGCTGAGCGAGGCCGTCGTCACGGCGGCGTTTACGACGGGCGAGGCAGAAGGCGTAACACTCTCTCCGCTCGAAGTGGTGACGACTCCCGGTGCCGCCGCTGACCTGTTTCGCGCCATCCAGAGCTTCCCCGGCGTCACGACTGTGGGCGACGGCGCCGGACTCTACGTGAGAGGCGGTATGCCGTCCGAGACGCGGACGCTGATCGACGGCGCGTTCGTATCGCACCCGTACAAATACGAATCGCCGACAGATGGCGCATTCGGGACGATTCCGCCGTTTCTGGTTGCCGGATCGTCGTTCGCCTCTGGTGGCTTCGGCGCGCGCTACGGCAACGCATTGTCGGCCGTCCTCGACCTCGACACGCCCGATCTGCCGACCGAGCGGGCGGCGAGCATTACAGCCGGATTGGCGGGAGGCGGAGGCGAAGTGTCCGCGCCGATCGTGCCCGGTAGCCTGGGTCTGCGCCTGACCGGAAACCGCAGCGCGACTGACCTGCTCTTCGCCGTCAACGGCCGCGACGGCGACTTCGAGACGACGCCGCGCGGATCGGACGCATCCCTAAGTCTGACCTATGCCTACGGAGATGCGGGAAGGGTCAAGCTGTTCGGATTTGGCGCGACGGACCGGCTGGGCGTGCGGGTCGACGAGCCGACGGCGACGGGCACCTACCGCAGCACGACCGAGCGGGCGCTGGGTGCGCTGTCGTGGCAGGACGTATGGGGCGACACGTTCATCGAAGCGACGCTGGCCGCCAACCGCTACGGCTCGCGCCGCAGGCTAGGAGCACTCGACTTGCGCCCGACCGAAACCGGCGTTCAGGCACGCATCGACGTGGAGCGAAGCTTCTCCAGGACGCTGAGTCTGCGCGGTGGCGGTGAGATAGAACGGAGCGCGAGCCGGTTCGAAGGCACGATTCCCGCCGGCGACGACCTGCTCGCCCCCAACGCTCCGGTCTACAGGCTGGACGAACGCATTGCCGCAGACCGGGTGGGCGGTTACGTCGAAGCGTCGGTCCAGCCGCTGCGCGCACTCGTAGTCACGGTCGGGCTGCGCACTGATCACCACACCCTTTCGGATCAGACCGTCGTCGATCCACGCGTCGAGGCGGTCTGGGGGGCGACGGGTGCTCTGCGCTTACGCGCTGCGTGGGGCGTCTACCATCAGTTCAGTGCGCCGTTCGACTACAACACCGAGTCAGGCAATCCGCAGTTGAGAGCCGCGCGCGCCGAACACTGGATCGCCGGAGCGTTTTACACGCGCGACCTGCTCACGCTGCGTGCAGAAGCCTACGCCAAGCCGTACCGTACTCTCGCCATCGAAACCTCGGACGCCCCGCTCGACGCCGTAGGCACCGGGTTCGCCCGCGGCGTCGACCTGTTCGCGCAGTACGGCGCCTTTCTCCGCACGCGCGCCAACGGGTGGATCAGCTACAGCTTGCTACGAGCCGAGCGTGACCAGACGCGGCGCCTGGGACAAGCCGCTGACGTGCAGCGCGGACCGGCACCGTTCGACGTGCGGCACAACCTGTCGGTCGTCGGCAAAGTGCGCGTCGTCGGCTTCTGGTACGTCGGCGGAGCCGTTCGGTGGGCGTCTGGGGCGCCGCACACGCCGATCGTTCGAGGCGAGGAATCGGGCGGATACTGGTCGCCCGTCGAAGGCGATGTGGGATCGGAGCGGCTGCCGTCGTTCGCCCGCGTCGACCTGCAAGTCAGCCACTACTGGCCGATACGCGACGGCTTGGCCCTGACGATTTTCGGAGCGCTCTCCAACGCAACCAACCGCGCCAATGCGCTGGGCTACACCTATTCAGCCGATTACGCGTCGCGCTCGCTCGACCTGACGACGTTTACCCGAAGCGCCTTCGCCGGGTTTACGCTGTCGTATACACGGTAAGGGTTCGGATCCTTCGGCTCTTGGGGCTTCGGTGAGTGCGCAAGAGCGCAACCGGAATCGCTAGCCACTTCCGAGAGCGCCAATCGGCCGTTTGCCGCGACTCATCGGCCCCACACGCGGCTCGTCGGGAGCCGGTAGCCGGAGTGCGCTCCGTTTCAATACTCTGCCACCAGTCCACCAAGGCACCTCGCACGCCCCTCCAAACGCCCACAGCCATGCTCCGCATACTTCTCTCGCTCACGCTCCTGCTGATCGCTCTGCCCATCTCGGCCCAAACGGCCGACGAGTTGCTACTCGAGACCCGATCCGACATGGAAACCGCTTATAACGGCGGAGACGCCAATGGCCTCGAACAGGCTCGCGCCCGCTTCGACCGCATGGCGGCGTCGGACATGCACCCCGCACTCGCCCATTACTACTCATCTCTCGCCAGCATCCGCGCCGCCAACCTCGTCGCCGAGGACGAGCGTGACGCCTACGTCGACCGGTCCATTGCCAGCGCCAAAGCGGCCATCGCCGCGCGCTCCGGTTTTGCCGACGCGTACGCCCTGTTGGGATCTGCGTATGGTCGAAAGGTGACCGGCATGGTATCGGGCATGCGCTACGGCCCCAAGGCCAACGAGGCGATGGATCAGGCGATGCAGTTTGGGAAGGCCAACCCGCGCGTGCTGATGTACGGCGCTATCTCCGACCTCTACAAGCCCGAGATGTGGGGCGGCGGACGCGATCAGGCAATGGCCGGATTCGAGCGCGCCATCGCTCAGTTCGATCTTATCGGCGAGCCGGATTCGACCGACATCGAGCCGACGTGGGGGCGCAGTGAGGCGCACGCGTGGTACGGCATCGGCCTGCGCGATGGCGGGGACGTGGACGGCGCGCGTGCCCAGTTCGCACGCGCCCTCGAGCTCACCCCCGCTAGTGGCTGGGTCCGCTACACGCTGATGCCATCGGTTGAGAAGAGCGCGGGCAACTAGACGTAGGTTGCGCTTCATGACTGCTTTCACTGCTGCCCCGGTCTTGCCGCTGCCGCGCTTCACGCTTCGTGGGGTCGCGGCAGCCCTAGTGTTGTGGACTCTCTTCACCCTCGTCTACACCGTCGCCATCGTCCAGAGCGAGGCGGGGCCGTTTGCGGGCGTGCTGATCGGACAGGCAATCCAGACCGCCATTCTAGCCGGACTGAGCCTGCCGGTTTGGTGGCTCGTCGTCCGCCGGATGGACCGGCTACGGGCATGGATGCGGCTCGCGGCGCACGCCGTTCTGGGGCCTCTATACGCGTGGATCTCGACCGAGGTGTACCTGGGCGTGCTGCGCGCGACCGCCCCGCCGAGTGTGGCGCAAGAAGTGGTGGCAGCGTACGCGTGGCTGGCGCTCGCCTTTCTATGGGTCTACGCGCTCCAGTTCGCCTTCTACCACGGCATCCGGTCGTGGCAGCGGCTGCGGGAGAGCGAAAAGCGGGCGCTCGAGTGGATGGCACTGGCGAGGGAGCGCGAGTTAGCGACGCTCCGCGCCCAGGTGCAGCCGCACTTTCTGTTCAACACGCTCAACTCGATCAGCGCGACGGTCGGACGCGACCCGGCGGCCAGCCGCGCCATGCTCGCCCGACTGGCCGATCTGCTGCGCTACGCACTCGAAAGCGGCATCCAGCCCGACGCAGAATTGCGGCGCGAGATTGACGTGGCGCGCGACTACCTGACGCTCGAAGGGCATAGGATGCGCGACCGCCTGCGCGTCGACTTCCGGGTAGACGACCGGGCGCTCGGCGCGCGCGTGCCGCCGATGACGCTCCAGCCGCTCGTCGAGAATGCGATCAAACACGGACTGGCCCCGTCGATCGCAGGTGGCACGGTCCGCGTCGTTGTCGAACTCGAGGGTAGGAACGTCGTCGTGACGGTCGAAGACGATGGCGCCGGTCCCTCAGCGAGCGACGGCAGTTCACCGAACGCCTTCTCCCCTGCTCACGTCGCGTCGACGGGTGTTGGGCTGGACAACACGTCGCGGCGGCTGGTCCACCTGCACGGCTCGTCGGCTGCGCTGGAGTCCGGTCCATTGGAGCCGCAGGGTTGGCGCGTCCGCTTTCGCCTGCCCCTCGCAGACGCTGCTCCTCACTCCACTACCACCAGTGCCCCTCATGCCTGATTCCGCTCCGATCCGCGTCGTACTCGTCGACGACGAACCGCCCGCGCGCGAGTTACTGCGCGAGTTTCTCGAGCCCCACGATGCCGTCGTCGTCGCCGAAGCGGGCAACGGCGACCAAGCCCTTGTTCTGATCGCGCAGCATGAGCCCGACCTGGTGTTTCTCGACGTGCAAATGCCCGGCCTGACCGGATTCGACGTGGTCGAGCGGCTCTCCGCTCCGCTGCCGCACATCGTTTTCGCAACGGCATTCGACGCGTTCGCCTTGCGAGCGTTCGAGACTGGCGCTGTCGACTACCTGCTCAAACCGTTCGAGCAGGCGCGCCTCGATCAGGCATTCGCCCGGGCAGCCGCCCAAATCGCCCTGCGCCGAAAAGGCGGTGCCTCCGAACCCTCTCCGCAACTCAAAGCGACGGCTGACGCAGCCAAGGGCGCTCCTCTCACCCGCTTGTTCGTCCGCATGGGCGAGCGCATTCTGCCCGTCGTGATCGCCGACGTAGTCCATGCCGAAGCTAGCGGCGATGCCACGACGCTCCACACCCACGACCGTACCTACGTCTGCGGCATGGGCCTGGGCGACCTCGAGACGCGCCTTCCCGACGGATTCGCCCGCGTGCACCGCTCGCACGTGATCGCCCTCGACGCCATCGAGCAGATCACGAGCGACGGCAGCGGCGGCTACGTCGCCACGCTGCGCGGTAATCGAACCGTCCGAATCAGCCGCACCTACGCCCCCGCCATCCGCGACCGAATCTACTGATCAGAATCAATAACGGCGTAATGATCCATGTGCGGAAAAGCCACACCGCGATTCGAAATGCGGCAGGTGGCCGACGCAGCTATCGCTTCACCAAGTGTCGCTCACGAGTGGGAGTTGTCGTTCTTGGCTGTCCCGGCGCTCTAGAACACGATCTGAAACTGGACGACGAGTAAGTGCTGGTTGACGGGATCGTCGGTGTCAGGGAGGCCATTGGCATAGGCGAGCGTGAAACGCTCTTCGTGGTACGGTAGGCCGCGTAGCGCGCTTACGCTCAGACTGGCACCGGTCGTGTAGAAGCGTTCCGAGCCCCGGTCGGCGGTATCCAGCACCTCCGCGCGGACGAATACTTCGGCCACTTCGCGAATACCGATCGCGCCGAACAGCGAGGCTCCCACAAACGCGTCTTTCCCGTTCGGCGCCGCGTCCTCGTACCGTATACCGATCGCGTCGGCTTTGACGCGGAGGGGCTGGCTTCCCGGGACGGCGCCCCAGTACGCGTGCGCAGCGTAGCTCGTGTACGTGCTTCCTCCCGATCCTCGGTCTGTGTTCGGGCCTTCCGCCGTGTTGTAGCTCGCGTAGCCACCCACCTCGACGCCTGGCAATACCGAAGGCGAGTACGCGCCGTAGACACTAAACGCCTGCGCGACACGGTCGACGCCGCCGGTTGCGCTCCCGCCGCTGATCTCTTGCCGCACGTTGCCTCTATCGGTAGAGAAGCTGCCGTCGCCGTTGTGTAGGAAGGCCGACAGTTCGAGTTCGTCGGTCAGGTAGCGCACGTCGAGCCCGAAGTCGCGGCCGTCGCCGCCGATGGTCGACGCGCCCCACCGCTCGGCGATGGCCGGACGCGCGACGGCATCGATGAACGGCAGCAGCGTACCGATGTGCGCTCGAGGCTGAGCGCTCGCCATCCGCCCGGCACGGATGCGGACGTTATCCGTGGCATTGTAGAACGCGAACAGATCGACGCTCTGCAAACTGCCGCTCGCCACATCGACATCGTAGTTGGCGCCCAGTCCGTCCGAAAGCGTCAGCACGAAGCGGGCGCGAGCGCGGCGTACGCCCCAACCCAGCCGCTCCTGATTGTCGTCCGCGCGGTCGACTAGGCCCACGCTGGCCCTCGTTTGCAGTTCGCCCCAGAAGGTAAAGCGGGGAAGCTGGCGTTCTTGGGCGGTCGCTGCACCAGCGCAAAACAGGGCGGTGAGTGTAAGGAGAGCAAGGCGCATCGGCGAGCCTAGGGGGTTTGGTGGGCACAAGTCAGTGGCAAATTAAAAGACGATCTGCATCTGCAGCACGATCAGGTGCTGATCCGATGCGCCGACCGCCGACGGCAATCCGTTGGTGTAAGCGAGCGTGACGCGCTCCTGCCGATAGGCCTTGCCTCTGCGCGCGCTCGGGCTGAAACTGGCTCCCAACGTCATGTATACGTCGTCGCTGCCCAGCTCGTCGTAGAACGTCTCGTAGCGGGCGAACGCCTCGCTGCCCGGCACCAATCGGACGGCTCCGAGCGCCGACCAGCCCCACGCCGTCCGCGCGCCGACGGGTCCGGTTTCTTCGTAGCGAATCGCGAGCGCGTCGAGTTTGCCCCTGATCGGCTCGCTGCCCGGGTTGGCTCCCCAATAGGCGTGGCCCGAATAGCTGACGTACCGGCGACCGATATCGCTCCCGTCTGCGCCGCTGATGTCAGGCGCCGCCGTGTTGCCGCTGCGCGATCCGTTGTACCCGACAAATCCGCCCACGTCGAGCGGCGATCCGAGGAGGGGTTCGTAGCTGCCGTACGCACCGACAGCCAGAGCCTGACGGTCGACTCCGCGCGTGGCGTCGAGCCCGCTGATGCCTTCGCGAAAGTTGCCGGTCGAGCGCGAGAACGAGCCGTCGCCGTTGTGGACGAACAGGTCGAACACCAGGTCATCGGTCTGGTAGCGCGCGTCGAGGCCGAAGTTGCGCCCGGTCGATCCGATCGTGCCCCGCGCCCACCGCTCGGCGATGGCAGCCCGCTCGATGCCGTCGATGCGCGTGTGCGAAGTGAAGATATACGACCGCGGCTGAGCGCCGGCGAGGTATCCCATGCGCATCCGAATGCGTTCGCTTGGCTGGTAGAACGCGTAGAGATCGACGCTCGTCAGCGTGCCTCCGCCCGCGTCGATGTCGTAGTGCGCTCCGAAGGTCGAGCGGAACGTCGCGGTCGCGCGCAGGCGAGCGCGGCGCAGGCCGAAGCCGTAGCGCAGCAGGTCTCCCTCGCCTGTTTCGAAACCCACCGACGCGCGCGGCTGGAGCGTGCCCGTCAGCACCAGATTAACATCCGATCCGCTCGACTGAACGAAGCGTGGCTCCTCTTGCGCTTGTGCCGGGGCGACGGCGAGCCACAACGCAGCGCAGAAAAAAAGAGAGAGAGCGAAGCGGCGAGGCGACGTGCGTTGGAGCATAGCGGAGCGTAGAGGAAACGTGCTTGACCGGTCAGCGGCGCACACGTTTCCTAAAATCGACAAATACAGCCAGAGTTAACGCGACCTACCCCTCTTTACTGCCGGAAAGCGGACCTCGGGACCGGACAGCTCAGCATCGCGTGCAGATTACTCACTCCCGCTCAACCGCCACTCGGTCGGGTTAACTCCTAGGATGCACAGCCAGCGCTCCCGTTTTGGCGCCTCTCAATAGTGATAGCGAGCTTGCAGAAAGTCGATCGTGTCCTCGTATACGACGTATACCAAACGGTGCTCGCGAGTTATGCGACGAGACCACACACCTGGCCCCATGTGCCGAAGCGGTTCGGGTTTGCCGACTCCAGAAAACGGGTTGCGCATCACGTCCTCGACCAGTTTCATCACCCGAAGCGCAACCTTGCGCTCCTTGTCGATCCACCAGGCGAGATCCTCGCGAAACTCGGACGCGAACACGGATTGTCGCTCTGCTTTACTCACCCGTCAGTCCGGTCTCGCGGCGTAACTCGGCTACGGTCGACTGGCTCGCCGCTCGCTCGCGAGACGCGCGAGTGCGCGGAGCAAACGTTCGGCGTTTCGCGGCGAGTTGAGCAGATGCATCGTCTCATACAGTCCTTCAAGCTCAGAAGCGGCGATCAAGCGCTACGTCTTCTTTCCCGCGCCGGTGCAGGACGACGGGTTCGCGGTCGTCGACGGCGCGGTCCCACAGAGCGGCGAGGTTGGCGCGAGCTTCGGTGTAGGAGACGGATTTGGAAGCCATGAGACGTACGTGGTTTGTGTACAGGACCTACGAGAGGCAGAGGCGACCGTTCCACCCCCTCCCCCGCTCGTCAGCGCGCCCGCCCCCACCGCTGAACGCGCCGCTCACCCTGCGACTCGAACACGATCACGTACACGCCTGCCGCCAGGTCCGAGCCCAGAGTGGCGCTGTGGACGATTCCGGCTTCGGCCTGACTGTCGAACAGCAGAACGGCGCGCCGCCCGATGCATCGCACACCGACACGGTCGCCTGCTCGCTCCGCGCCGTAGCAAAGCGCACCGCGGCCGCTCCCGCCGACGGGTTGGGCCGAGGCGCGAACAGCGTCAGCGCCTCAACTCCGATGACCGTCTCGACGACAGGCGAGTAGGCGAACGCGCCATCGAGGTCGACCTGCCGAAGGCGCAACGCGGTAGCTGCCCGGCGCGAGATCGGTCAGGCGATAGGCGTAGCGCGTCGTTTCGAGCGTCGTGCCCGCGCCGTCGACTCATGCGGCCGAGTACCATCCGCTTCCGGCGTCCATCTGCACGTCGAAGCCGTTGTTGCCGGTCTCGCTCGCCGTCGTCCAGGCCAGGCGGATGGCGTCGCCGTCGGGCGTGGCTGAGAAGGCGACGAGTTCGACGGGCAGCACCTGGGAGCCGTCCTCGAACGCTCCGGCGTCGCAGGCCGCAGCCGCCGCTGCCCGCGCCCGAGCCGCGCAGGAAATCGCGCTGGTCGACGATCTCATCCGACGCGTCGCCGGTGCAGAGAGCGATCCGCGTCGGTCGTGCTCGTCGGGATCAGGTCGATGGCCGGACTGCTGGCGGGTAGCGCGTACGTCCGCGTCGATCCGCCGTTGTCAGCGAGCGATGCCGAGTTGGGCCGACTGGCCGGTCACGCTGGTGCCGCCCAGGCCGCTGCACGACGACGTGTTGACGAGATTGTAGGACGACGCGTCGAGTTGTCCGTCGCAGTCTTCGTCGCCCGTATTGGCGTCGAGCAGGCTGTTGCGCAGCATGACGGTCGCGCTGGGTGCCGCGAAAACGCCCGCGCCCAGGCCGCCGCGCCCGTCCGCGCCTCTAGGTCCCTGCTCGAGCGAGCACGAGAACCTGAAGATCGAAGCCTGCCCCACCGAATGCGCCATCGACCGCCGCTGCCTGCCGCGTTTTCGGCTGCGGTCACGTAGAGCAGCGTCGCGCTGCCCGAGCCCTAGCACGGCGATGCCCGATCCGTCTCCGCCTGCTCCTCCGTCACCGCCAGCGACCGCCAGCGCCGATACATCCGGCCTCAGTCGAAGTCCTGTCCCAGTCCGCCGCGCCCGCCGCTGCCGGTCGTGTTGCCGCTCAGCGTGACGTTCGTGGCTGTGAGCGTTCCTCCGGTCACGGCGACGGCACCGCCGTCTCCTCCGCTGCTTCCACGTTGGCAGGACGCTCCGCACTGCTGCGTGCCATCTGCCCCTTGCCGCCCGTCGCGCGTCCGGTTGCCGGTGAGCAGCACTTGGGAGAGGTTGAGCGCGCCCGAGCGTGAGCAGGACGGCTCCTCCATCTCCGGCAGCGGACTGGCTGTCGAACGCCTGGCCCGCCGCGTTGGAGTCGAACGCCGTCTCTTCGACGAACACGCTTCCGCCGCTGACGCGCAGAGCGCCTCCTCCCTCGGCCGGACTGCCCGCGTTCCCGTCGGGCGCAGCGCCTCGCAGTCAGCGCGAGCGCGTTGAGCGTGACCGTTCCGCCCGTCACGTCGAACACGCGGTCGATGCCTTGAGCGTCGATGGTGGCTCCGTTGCCCTGAACAGCGAGATCGGTCGACACGTCGAGATCGCCGGTCTGATTGGCGTCTTCGGACGAACCGGCAAGCGAAAGCGCGTAGGTCTGCCCGGCCGACAGCACGATCTGGTCGACGCCCGTCCCGCCCGCCGGACACGCGTCGACGGCGCTGTTGGTATTCGCCGCCTGGACGGCCTCGCGCAGCGTACAGTTGCCGTTGGCGGTCAAGTCGTCGAACGTAGTCGTAACCGCGAGCGTGGTCTGCGCGTGAGCGGCGAGGCAAGCGCGAGTAGGATCAGAGCGAGCGAACCGCATGGTGGCAGAGAGCTGTGGTGGTCTGGTATCAGAGATGCGCCGTTTAGCCGACGATCGCGACATGCGGGGTAAAGAAAAACGGCGTATCGTTCTAGCCAATGAGTCCTGACACATTTTCGCACACTTTGGGGCGAACGCCTGGTGCCATCGTCCGTAGGTTCTCGCCCGTCCAAGACCGAACCGCAGTACCCCGCGCCGTGCAGCTTCCTCCCGACGCCCTTCCGGGCATTCGACCGCACCCCAGTTTTCGGTTCAGGGCAGGACAAGAAGTATTTCTGAGCAAGCTCGCCGCAGCGTTCGAGCGGGGCGAGACGAGTCACCTGGGCGTGTTCGTGCCCGGCTACGGCAAGACGATCACCGCGCTGGCGTCGTTCGTGATCGCACGTGCGATGGGCGTCGCCGACCGGCTGGTCGTGTTCGTGCCACGCGGAAATCTGCGCGACCAGTATGCCGACGCCGAAGAACTGACGCGCGTGTTCGAGTGGTTGGGAGCCGGATCGTTTTCGTACTGCGTGGCCGACTCGGATGCCGTCTTCCTCAAGAACATCCGCACGCAGATCATCGTCACGACGTACCAGTACGCGAGCGGCAAGGGCGGACGCAAAGCGCTCGAACGGTTCTGCGCCCAGGCGCGGTGCCTGTTCGTGTTCGACGAGGTCCACCACCTGAGCGAGGACGGCACGTGGGCCCAAGCGCTGGGCACGCTGGACTGCGCGGCCAGCGTCTCGCTCTCGGGCACGCCGATGCGGTCGGACAACAAGACGCTCTTCGGCGTGCCGTTCGAGATGCGCGAGGACGGCGAGCAGTACTACGTCGCCCTCCACGAAGTGACGCTGCGCGACGCCCACGCCGAAGGGGCGATTCTCAAGCAAGTGGCGGCCCACGTCGTCGACTACAGGCTCAAGATGGTGCGCGGCGATACGGGTGAGGAGGTCGAGTTCTCGCTGGCCGGGCTGCGCGAGTTCGGCGCGTCGAGCAAGGAGATCGACACGTTTCTGGCGCGCCGCCGGATGCGGTTCCACGACGTGTACCTCGAGACGCTGCTCGACCCGGCGTTCGACCGGTTTGCCGAGAAGCGCCGGGCGCTGGGCGACGAGGCCAAGGCCATCGGTATGCCGCGCTCGATCCTGTCGGATCACCAGATGCTCGTCATCGCGATGAGCAACCGCCACGCCGCCGCCATCCTAGCGTTCGTCAAAGGCCGCTATCCACACTACCGAAGCGCTAGAATCGGCCAGGACCTTCCGGCGCGTGACTGCCGCCGCGACCTCGACGCCTTCCGCTCGGGAGAACTCGACGTGATGGTGCAGGTCGACATGATCGGCGAAGGCACAGACATCAAGCCGATCAGCATCATCGTCAAGGCCGATCTGGTGCGCGCGTACTCCAAGACGCTGCAGCAGGTCTTCCGCGGGATGCGCTTTTTCGCCGCGTGGAGCGAAGCCGCCAACGTCTGCGACATCTACACCGCCAACGACTCGGACGTAGTCGACGTGCTGGACTGGATTACGAGCGAGGAGCAGATCGGCATCAAGATCAAACACAAGAAGTCGGGGCGAGAAGGCATCAGCCCGTCCAAAGAAGGCACGCACAGCGTGTGGGAGTTGGCGAGCGTCGAGCAGTCGGGCCGCAAGTCGCACGCGCTGGCGATGGAGGACTCGGCAGGCCCCAACGACCGCGTGTTGCGGATGCGCGAGATGCCGCGGGGCGGAGTCGTAGACGTGGCCGCGCGCGAAAAGTCGCTCCGCCGCGCCTGCTCCGACCTGGCGACCGAACTTTACCACACGCTCCAGTCGACCAGCCGCCCCGCCGACATCCGCGAGATCCACAGCGCCGCGAAGAGATATGTCGGCTCGGCACAGGGTAAACTGAGCCTGCCCGAGTTGGAGCAGAAGCAGCGCTGGCTGCGGCGGTGCTTGCAGATGCGGCGGCTGGCGTAGGCGCGGTCTGGCGCTGTACCTGCCGCCCGGCGGCTGTGCAGACCGTCCTCCTCAGCGCTATTGTCAAATGGCCGACCACACGTCTTCTCAGGACGCTGTCATCGAGAGGCCATGAGCAGCCGTGGCGATCCGGTGTGGTTGAGGTGCTGCCAGGTCGCCACGGCGCTGCGCTTCTCGCGATGACAGTTGACAGTTGGCAGGGGCTGCGCGGAGGGCTGGCGCTGGGCCAGTCAGCGAGGCGGGGACGTGGGCGGTCAGCGGGGCTGCCACCAGAGAGCGTCGGCCTCAGCCCAGTTCGCTTTTGCTCAATTGCTCCTCCCGGCCCAGGTCTGCCGTATCTCCCGTGACCATGCCTTTGGCGATTTCGAACAGGGTGACGACGCGGTTGTGCTTGGCTTTGAGGTAATGGACCGTCTGTGCGTCGACGAAGATCAGGGCGAAGCGCGGGTCGTCGGGGCCGCCGTTGCGGTCGCCGCCCTCGTCTTCGAACCACGCTTTCCAATCGGGCTTGTAGAGTTCGTGGATCTTGGCGCGGTCTTGCGAGATCGTCGCCATGCCGCTGACCGACACCCACTCGCGCGTGCCGGGGTCGTAGTAGCCCAAAGAGACGCTGGGGTCTTTTTCGATCTCCTCGACTTTATGCGTTTCGATGCTCGTCATGAACCACAGATCGGCGTCGTCTTCCTGCTGCTGCGTGTCCATCGGCCGGGTGACGAGCGAGCCGTCCGGGCGGCGCGTGGTCATCATCGCGATTTCGATGCCTTCGATCAGGTCATACAGTTCGGCGAGTTTCTTTTCGGTGGGGACGGTCATGGGGATGCGGAGAACGATTGAAAGTCGAAAGGTGGTCGGCCTAATGAGCCGATTCGCTGCCCCAAACCCCGAGCGATGCACCGATGGTTCTGCAAGCCGGCGGTGAGACGACTATTTCCAATCTCGCCAAACGGCATGCGTTGCCTGTCACAAACGCTCGAGCAGGAACGGTTTTCTCGAGCCGAGCCCTCTGAGGCAAGCCGCAGCACCGGCACGCCCCTTGCGAGGTGAGTCGTTGTATTCGCGAACGAATCTCGCCTGGCATTCCTCCCCGTCAGACGAAATCCGCTCACGGATGCGGCTTGGGATTCGAGGGTGCTGGGGAAAGCCTCTCGATGGTGGTGTGACTCGACTCGCCCCGCTTCGATTCGTTCGGAGTGGGGCGCCGTCGTTCTAGTCTATCCGTTCGTAGCGCACGAACCGGAACGGGGGTCGTCCGCCCTCGGACACGTGCGCCTCGCTCCAGGTCTCAGCGAACCTCTCGCCGACGAGAGGGCGGTAGTCGGGAAAGAACGCGTCGCCTTCGTGATCGCCGCCGACGAGCGTCAACTCGAGACGGTCGGCCAGAGGCAGCGTCTGCGCGTAGACTTCTCCCCCACCTGCAATGACGACGCGGTCCATATGCGCTAATGCCGACAGCGCAGCGTCGATGCTCGCATACACCGGCACGTTCGGCGCCTCTGGCATTGGCCCGCTGCGCGAGAGCACGACCATTTCGCGACCGGGCAGCGGCCCGCCGAACTGCGCCAGGATGCTCTCGTATGTCTTGCGTCCGACGAGCAGCGTCTCGCCCAGCGTCAGCCGCTTGAAGTGCTTGAGATCGGCCGGGATGTGCCACGGAAGCTGATCGCCCCGACCGATGACGCGCGTCTTGGCCGACAGCGCGGCGACGAGGACGAGATTGGGGCGGCTGGAATCGGGCATCGGCTAGACGGCGACGGGTGCTTTGATGGCGGGGTGGTGCTCGTAGCCGACGACCTCGAAGTCGTCCGGGGTGTAGCTGAACAGGTCAGCGGCGCGGCGCAGTCGGAGCGTCGGAAGCGGAAGCGGGTCGCGGCTCAGTTGCTCGGCGACCTGGTCGAAATGGTTGGCGTAGATGTGGCAATCGCCACCGGTCCAGACGAACTCGCCCGGCTCCAGGTCCGCCTGCTGCGCCATCATGTGGACGAGCAGCGCGTACGACGCAATGTTGAACGGTACCCCGAGAAAGCTGTCGGCACTGCGCTGGTAGAGTTGGCACGACAGCTTGCCACCGGCGACGTAGAACTGAAACAGCAGATGGCACGGAGGAAGCGCCATCGACGCTACCTCGGCGGGTTGCCATGCGGTCACGAGCATTCGCCGACTGTTGGGGTTGGTCCGGATTGCGTCCAGCACGCCGGCGAGTTGGTCGGTCACGCTTCCGTCGGCGCCTTCCCATCGCCGCCACTGCTTGCCATAGACGGGGCCGAGTTCGCCCCACTGGCCCGCAAAGCCTGCGTCGTCTACGATGCGCTGCTCGAACGTGCGCTGGTCGATCTGCTCGCCTGTTGCCTGCCGGTAGCGTTTGAGCGGCCAGTCGGTCCAGATGCGGACGCCGTCTTGGAGCAGCGTGCGAACGTTGGTCTCGCCCCGGACGAACCACAGCAGCTCGCCGATCACGCTCTTGAGGTGGACGCGCTTGGTCGTCACGACGGGTAGCCCCTCGCTCAGATCGTACCGCATCTGATAGCCGAAGACCGAGCGCGTGCCCGTCCCCGTCCGGTCGCCCTTGTCGACGCCCGTATCCATGATGTGACGGAGGTAGTCGAGGTAGGTGCGCATCGGATGGAAATCGAAGTGAGGGCGAAGCCGGAGCACGCACGCGCCGCCGGTCGTTGACGTGGTCAAGATACCCAAGCCGCTCCCCTACGCTCCCGTCATGGACCCGAACCTGCACCAGAAACAAGGCATCAACCACATGGAGAAGGTGCTCGGCTACGCGCCGTTCGTCGCCGAGGGCCGATTGGCGACGGTCCACCTGACGGCCGAAGACTGGCACGTCGTAGCCGACACGCTCTACGCCATGGACACGCCCAGCGAAATGCTGCCCGATGCGATCCTCGAGCACGGACTGACCAACGAGAACCAGTCGATCACCTTCAAGACCGCCGACTACGACATCACCGTCGACAAGCTGTAGCGGGCACGGAAGGAGTGCGCCCTGCGTTGGATACGACTCGATTACCTTCTTTGCATGTCCCGATTTCTCGACGCCGAAGCTGCCGCCCGCCTCTCTTCGATGGAGGTGCGCGCTCGGCTCATTGTCGAGGGGTTCATCACGGGGATGCACCGCAGTCCCTATCACGGATTCTCGGCCGAGTTCTCGTCGCACAGAGCGTACAATAGGGGCGACGAACTCAGGCGGCTCGACTGGAAAGTCCTGGCGCGCACCGACAAGCCGTTCGTCAAGCAGTACGAGGACGAGACCAACTTGCGCCACCACGTGATCCTCGACACGTCGGCGTCGATGCGCTACGCCGGAGCCGCGCCGGTCACCAAACTCGAGTACGGCTGCTACCTCGTCGGCGGCGCTGCACGGGCTGATGCTCAAGCAGCGCGACGCGACCGGCCTGATCGCATTCGACGCGGGACTGCACACCATCGTCCGTCCGTCGGCGCGGCCGGGCCACCTGAATACGCTCCTCGTTCAACTCGAACGCCTGGTCGATGGGCCGCCGCCGCCCTCTCCGACACAGACGGCGGCGGCGGCTTCCATCGACGCACTCGCCGAGCGCATCGGGCGACGGGCGATGGTGACGATCGTTTCGGATCTCTACGAGAGCGCGCGCGACCCGTCCGAACTCTTGCGCGCGCTGCGCCGGTTGCGAAGCCAGGGACACGAGGTGATCGTCTTTCACGTGCTCGATTCTCAAACCGAACGGATGCTCGACCTGGGCGACGGGCCGGTGCGCTTCGAGGACCTCGAGACCGGCGAGACGCTCACACTCAACCCGGCGCACATCCGAGCGTCGTACCAGGAGCAGGCGCGCGCATTCGCCGACGACTTCAGGCGCGGGTGCCGCGAGCAGCGCATCGACTTCGTGGACGTGGACGTGGCCGAGCCGTTCGCCCCGGCGCTGATGGCGTACCTCGTCAAGCGGCGGAGCATCCGAGGATGACGCGGAGAGGAGCGGCGCGCGTATCGTCACGCTCCGCACGGTCGTAACAGAATCCCTATCGCCCCATGACTCAGCCCAACAACCCGCTCCACGGCGTCACGCTCGAACGCATCGTGACCGAACTCGTCGATCACTATGGATGGGCCGAACTCGGCGAGCACGTGCGCATCCGCTGCTTCACGCACGACCCGAGCGTCACGTCGAGTCTTCGCTTTCTGCGCAAAACGCCGTGGGCGCGCAGCGAGGTCGAGAGCCTCTACCTCTACGTGAAGCGCGAGCAGGCGCGGCAGAAGTGACCGAGGACCGAGGACGCTTGACGGCGCAGTCTTTTGTGCCACGTTCGAGTGCCGGATTTTCCTGCCTAAGCCCATCCACGATTCCGCTCGACCTCACCACCGGCGCGGACGCACTCGCTCCCACCCGCTCCGCACCATGAACCAGACACCTGCCACCTCACTCCTCGAAAACCTGGACGCTGCTCTTGCCGCAGGTGAGCCGTTCCGGGCCGATTTGCCCGCCGGGGGTACGGTCTTCGTAGATCACGCAGCGCTACTACTCGTCGTGCACCGACGCACGAAGCGATCCGGCACGGATCCGGCGCACGAAGCCGCAGCGACCGATTCGGCAGCGCACAGGCTGGCATCCGTGGCATCGGCGCACGTCATCGACGCCAGCGGTACCGACGGCGACCTACCGGCGCTCGTGCAGGCGATCGCGGAGCGCGTGGGCGAGGTCGGCGGCGCTCTACTGGTGGTAGAGGTCTGGACGGCGCTCGGACAGGATGGCGATGACATCGACCCGTTCGGTAGGCGTCCCGGCTTTGCGGTGTTCGTACCTGTGGAGGCGAGCGGGCCACTCCGCTACACTGCCGACGCGCTCGCCGACGCCCTGTCGGGTATCGAGGTCGCGGGACAGGGCGCCGAGGTGTCCGAAGTGTCCACCGACGCCCCCGCCTCGCCGGGACGCCCTCCCCTGCTGTCCGAATCCAAGGGCACGATCGGTCTGATCGGCCTGGCGGTCGACGCGATCTACGTCAACGAGCGGGATGGCGAGTTCTATCCGGGCGTGCTGGCCGACCTGCGCTCTGCCCTCGCACCGGCACTCGACCGCGCCGCCTCGACGTTCGCACGGGCCACCAGTGCGCCGATGCCCAAGCGCGCAAGCGGGATCGGGCGTCGCCACCTCGAACCCGCCGCCCACGTCGTCGACCAGGGCCTGAGCGCGTGCAGCGATGCGTTCGGTTTTCTGCTCCAGGTGACACCCGTCAACGGTGCCGCCGCTTGGGAGGAGTTTAGCACGGGCAGCCGAAAATCGGCGCCCGAACTGCTCTACCGTCCGCTCACGTTTGACCCGGACGCCGTTCGAAGGCAGCTGTTCAACCTCCCGCTCGAGCAGGTGGACGACCCGGTCGTAGCCGATCTGCTTCGCGAGAAGCGAGACGAGACGGCGGCCAAGATCCAGATGATCTTGAATATCGAGACGCCGTCGTTTCTGCCTGGCAGCATCGCGCTTTACGGCGCGCCAGACACCGACGTGCTCACGCTCGCGCACCAGTTGGTCGCGGCGCTTCCCGAGTCGTCGGTCCAGGGTGTCGAGCAAGTCGGCGCGACCGTCTTCGCCGCCCACGCGCGGGCCGAGATCGAGCACTTGCAGGCGCAGTGGAACGGCGTAGACGCGACGGTCGAGATCCGCCACGACATGACGGGACGCCTGATGGTGTCGAGCGGTCGGCTTCTCGTGGGCGGGCACGCGCTCATTGCCGCCGAGCGCATTCCGGCACTTTTGGCGCACGAAGTCGGAACCCACGTGCTCACGTTCTACAACGGCAAGGCCCAACCGCTCCGGCTCCTCCAGCACGGCACGGCAGGCTACGAAGGCTTGCAGGAAGGCTTGGCCGTGCTGAGCGAGTGGCTGGTGGGTGGCCTGAACGCCGAGCGGTTTCGCACGCTCGCTGCCCGCGTCATCGGCGCCGACGCGCTGGCACGCGGCGCGGAGTTTCCAGAAACGGTGCGGCGGGTCGGCGAGGCCGCCGGGCTTGGGCCGCGCGCGGCGTTCGACGTGGCGCTGCGCCTGCACCGAGGCGGCGGCCTCACCAAAGACCTCATCTACCTGAGCGGCCTGCGTGACCTGCTTGCCCACCTCGCTGGCGGCGCCGAGTTTTGGCCTCTGCTCGCCGGGAAAATGGGCCTGCACCACCTTCCCGCGCTGGAGGCACTCACCGAACGCGGCATCCTGATCGAACCGCGCGTCCGCCCCCGCTGGTCGTCGGATCCCCAAGCGCTCGCCCGCCTCGACCGCGCGCGAAAAGGCATCACCGTTTTGGACCTCGTCGCAGAAGCCTGAGCCGATTTTCTCCATGCTGTGCCGATTAATCAGGGATCGTAGCGTGTGAGGAAGTGCCGTGCGTGTAGATGAGTTGCCGCAGCGCAGCCCTGGTTCAGCGCTCGCTCAATCCGCATGGCTTCACGCTGTGCGGGGCAGTTCACGCACGAGTCGCTCTGAGAGCGCGGTCCGGTTATCTTTGGGGATTCGACCTTTTGCCTCCGTCCCACACTCTTTCCCAGATGAAGCACTTCCTCTCCTCCGCGCTGCTCGGCGCCGGACTCCTCGTTTCGGGCTGCTCGGGCTCGCAACCAGACGTGATGCCGATGATGGAGGCGCCGACCGCCCCCACGATGGCCGGGCCGACGCCCACGCTCGACGCCAATCCCGCTCTGGCCGCCGAGTACATGAACACGATCACGGCGGACGATCTGGCCGCGCACCTCTACTTTTTTGCCGACGACTTGCTCGAAGGCCGCGAAACGAGCGCGCGGGGGCAGAAAATCGCCTCGCGCTATCTCGCGTCGCAGTATCGCAAGATGGATCTGACGGCGAAGGGGTCGATGAGCGCCGACGACGGTCGCAACCTGGAGGCCTACCTCCAGCCCTTCCCAGTCTACGGGCAGCGCCTGACGAGCGCGTCACTCTCGGCAGATATGACGCACGACGGCACGCCGATGACGATGTCTTCGACGTTTGCTCCGGGCGCATCGGACGGCAACTCGATGCTCGCGTGGGGCGGTCAGCCGACGGCCAGCGGCGGCGTCGTGTTCGCGGGCTACGGTATCTCGGGCGAGGACAGCTACGACGACTACGCGGCGATGGAAGCCCAGAGCGTCGACTATGCCGGCAAGTGGCTGCTCGTTCTGGGCGATGAGCCGCGCGATGCGAGCGGAAGGGCCGTGCTCTCCGACGACGGAGCCGCCACCCGCTGGTCGACCAACTCGTTCGAGCGGCTGCGTTCGGTCTTCGGAGCGGGCAAACCGTTCGCCGGACTCCTCGTCGTCACCGGCGACTCGGACGTCGACGGGCCCTTCGAGATGCGCGCCGTCAACGCCGCCGACCGCAGCGCCCAGGCCATCGGCAGCCTGAGCCTCAACCCGCCCAACGCGACGGGCCAGCGCCCCGGCATGTTCTACGTCAGCGAGACGTTCGCCGACGGCCTGCTGATGGGATCGGGCATGACGGTCGACCAGCTGCGCAACCAGATCCGCTCGGCGAGCGCTCCGGTCGTGATGGACCTCGAGGGCGTCACGCTCACCAGCACGGTCGAGCGCGACGTGTTCGAGGCCGATACGGAGAACGTCGTCGCCATGCTCGAAGGCTCCGACCCTGTCCTGAAAGACGAAGTGCTCGTCATCTCGTCGCACTACGACCACATCGGCATCTCGACGACCGCAACGGGCGACGACGTGATCAACAACGGCGCCGACGACGACGGCTCGGGCACCGTCTCCGTCCTCGAAATCGCCGAGGCGTTTGCCCAGGCCAAGAGAGACGGCGTCGGTCCGCGGCGTTCGATCGTCTTCCTCAACGTCGCAGGCGAGGAGAAAGGCTTGCTCGGCTCGGCCTACTATGCCGACGTCGAGCCGATGGTACCGATTGCCCAGACCATCGCCAACCTCAACATCGACATGATCGGCCGCCGCGACCCCGAGTATGCGGGCGACCAGCCGGACAACTACGTCTACATCATCGGAGCCGAACTCATCTCGCCCGACATCGACGCGCTGAGTGAGATGGCGAATGAGGTCGCAGGCATCGACATGGACCTGAGCAAGTTTTACAACTCTCCCGATGACCCCAACCAGTTCTACCGACGCTCCGACCACTGGAACTTCGGCAAGTCCGACATCCCGTTCATCTTCTACTTCAACGGCACCCACGAAGACTACCACGGCCTGGGCGACGAGCCGGACAAGATCGACTACGAGCAGATGCAGCAGCGCGCCCGCCTGATCTTCGCGACGGCGTGGCAA
Organism: Rhodothermales bacterium; assembly: GCA_963815505.1. Taxonomy (GTDB): domain Bacteria; phylum Bacteroidota; class Rhodothermia; order Rhodothermales; family BA12; genus CAXBBB01. The sequence goes on along the minus strand of CAWFGU010000005.1, from coordinate 121,894 downwards.
CTCGCCAACCAGGACGGACGCCCCGCCGCCATCGAAGACTGGTTCGCCAAAGCCCAGGCAGCAGGCGGCAACTAATTGCCGACTTCGGCTGACGCACGCGCGCCGTCCTTCTCACGAGGGGCGGCGCGCGTTGCGTTAGGAAGAATAGGCTGGATCCGTATTTTCTCCGCTCTTCCGCAATTGAGGTCTGTAATGGGTCGCATGTCCTCCACTAAACTGCTTCCCGGAATAATTGCTTGCGCGCTGTTACTTCCGCTGTTGCCTAGTTGTGACATAGTGCCACCGCTATGCGATGGGTCTATGCCGAGATACTCGATCGAAGTCACGTCCTCTATCGAGCCGTTCTCTTTGGCTGTGGGAGACACAGTCGTGATTGACATGGAGCGCCACTGGACGACGAACCTGATTGGAGACTGTGAGAGCGAGAACGCGGAGGAGCTGCCGCGCCCCATTACACTTGCCGAGGTTTCGGGCTTTTCGAGAAAAGTGTCTCACGTACAATTGCGTACACGTGAAGACCGGTACCTCATAGTAACAGCCTTGCGCGAGGGGCCGCCCATAAACGCCAGGGTCAGCGCATTCTACTCCAAACAGGGTGAACGGGTATACATGGATAGGCAACGAAACGAATGGGTACTCAGATCTCCTATCCAGTTCGATTTGACTGTAGGCGAGCGTACCTCTCGAACTTCTGACTCAGCGCCTAGGCCAGGCTCTGTTTGGCTCGACCGCGTGACCTACTCGCCAGCCAACTATCAACTGGGAGACACGGTGACAGTTTGGGTCGAAGCGTATAACCAACAGACTGGCGAGGCTTTGACGGGCGGTCAGTACGAGTGGAGCCTATACTCTGGCTCTGCCCTCATAGCGCCACAGATCAATGCTATTGACCGTATCCCTTACACCTGGATGGCTGACGATACGCTGAAATTTGTAGTACCGCGTCTCATAAACGGTGCCGAGAGTTTTGCTTTTGGCATCGTCAAACCTGTGGGACAGCCGGACGGACTCGTGTTTAAAGTGCTCAACGGGTCGTAATACCAACGGGTGAAATTAAAACTGTTTGAGGGATCCACTACTACGAGTTGTGCCATGAGTGGGCATAGCGGTTCTTTGAACGGGTTGGCGTAGCCGCAGCCCCCCGCCTCGGTTGAGGAGGACAGGTCTCGCGCGAACAGAGAGACCGGGGGCTACGTCTATCAAGTCGAGAACCGCTATATGCCTGCTGATGCATCTACTCCGCCAGCAGCCGCGCGACGGTTCGGCCTTCGTCGTAGCCCAGCGGGAAGAAGGCGACGCCTGCCATGCCGCGCATCCGGACGAAGTCCATCTTCTGCCGCAGGCTCTCCTCGTCCTCGAACCAGCCTTGGCGCCAGCCGTCGGTGCGTTCGTAGGCATACCACGCGCTTCCGCTCTGCACGTCGCGCTGCAGGCCATATTGCGCCGCCCGCGCCAGAGCGGATCCTTCGAGGGCGGGCACGCGGTCTTTGCTGACGCGTCCGAGCGAGACCGTGTTGCCGCGTCCGCGCGTCGGGCTGCCAGGGCGGTCGGTTTCGGTCGGCCACTCGTAGCCGTAAAGCGGGACGGCCATCAGGATCTTGTCCATCGGCACGCCGAGCAGGGCGTAGCGGCGCGCGATGCCTTCCCAGTTCTGCCCGCCCCACCCGCGCAGCGGCGCGACCGGACCGCTCGTCTGACTTCCGCGGTAGTGAAAGTCGTAGCCCTGCACCACGACGTGATCGACGGCGGCGGCGAGGCGTGTTTCGTCGAACACGTCGGGCACGTCGAAGGGCGGTAGAAAGACGCTGAGGTGCGCGTCGGGCCGCGTCGAGGCCAGTTGAACGGCGATGCGCTCGACGAACTGTGTGTACGCCAGCCGCGCAGCCGGATCGACGGCCAGTAAACATCTCAAAATCGAGGTGGACGCCCGTCGCCGCTTCGTTGGTCGCCACGCCGAGCACGTTGGCGGTCAGTCTACGGATGGCCTCGGGCGAGGTGAACACGCTGTCGAACTTGGCCGATCCGAACAGCGTGAACGTCGGCGCCAGGACGGTCCCCCGCTCACGCGCCGCCTGCGACAACTCGGTCCAGCGGATGGGCCATCCATGCGTCGAATTCAGCGACCCGTCGCCGTCGACGCCGATCTCGAAAAAGAAGATGCCGTCCAGCCCTTCTACGGCTTCGTCCTTCCACTCGTCGCCCATCCAGTAGGGATGGTAGCCGTAGGCTAGAATCGGCGACTTTTTGTAGCGCGTCGTAGTCGTGGCACATCCGGCGACAAACAAAACGGCGGCGAGGGCGAGTAGGAGGCGGGGCATTCGGCAGGCGGATAAGGTCGAAGGGGAAGGAAGAGTACCCGCAACGCACGCTCCAAACTTGTCATGTCTTAGAGACATGACAAGTTTTTCCTCCGAACCCCATCCACCTGCACATCGTTCGCACACGCCGCCCGACTGATCCGCCATGCCCGTCCGCTCGCCCGAGTTAGAACAAAAACTCGCCCACCTGCCGACGCAGCCCGGCGTGTATCAGCACAAGGATGTCGAGGGCAACGTGCTCTACGTCGGCAAGGCCAAGAACCTGCGCAACCGAGTCCGCAGCTACTTCCAGGAGAGTCGCCCGCGCGAGGGGCGGATTCAAGCGCTCGTGCGCAAGATCGCCGACGTGGAGTTGATCGTGACCGATACGGAGGCCGAAGCGCTGATCCTCGAAAACAACCTCATCAAGAAGCTCAAGCCGCGCTACAACGTCAACCTGCGCGACGACAAAACCTACCCGTGGATCGTCATCACGAACGAGCCGTTTCCGCGTGTCTTTCCTACGCGTCGCGTCATCAAAGACGGAAGCCGCTACTTCGGCCCCTACACCGACGTGAAGAACATGAAGCGCGTGCTCAAAGCCGTGCGCAGCCTGTTCAAAGTGCGGACGTGCAGCCTCGCCCTCGCCCCCGAACCCATCGCCGCCGGGCGCTTCGAAGCGTGCCTCGAGTACCACATCAAGAAGTGCGACGCGCCGTGCATCGCCGCGCAGAGCCTGGAGGACTACCAGCAGATGATCGCTCGGGTCGAGAAGCTGCTCAACGGCCACACCGACGAGCTCAAGCGGATGCTGACCGACGACATGCAGCGCCTGGCCCGCGAGAAACGGTTCGAGGACGCCGCCGCCCGACGCGATCAACTCCACGCCGTCAGCGTCTACGCGCAGAAGCAAAAGGTCGTCACCGCCGACGGCATGGACCGCGACGTGTTCGCGCTCGCCCTAGACCGCGAAGCCGACGTGGCGTGCGGCGTCGTCTTCCAGATCCGCGAGGGCAAGGTGATCGGACGCGAGCACCACTACCTGCGCCGGTTGGAGGACCACGAGGAGGCGTCGCTGATGCAGCGAATCTTGGAGAGCTACTACACCCAAACCGCGTTTTTCCCGACCGAAGTCCTGCTGTCGCACGAGCCCGAAGACGGCGAAGTCATCGAAGCGTACCTGCACGAGCACCGCAACCGCAAGATCACGATCCGCGTCCCCCAGCGCGGCGACAAGGCCGAACTGATGGAGATGGCGGGTCAGAACGCGCGCCTGCTGCTGATGGAGTGGAAGCGCGCCAAAGCGATCAAGGACGCCGACCGCGAAGACCGCGTCCCCCACAGCGTCCAGAGCCTCAAACGCGACCTGAACCTGGCCCATGAGCCGCGCCGCATCGAGTGCTTCGACATCTCCCACCTGGGCGGCACGGGCACGGTTGCCAGTTGCGTCGTGTTCGAGAAGGGCGTGCCCAAGAAGAGCGAGTATCGCCACTACAAGATCCGCACGGTCGACGACAAGCCGGACGACTTCCAGTCGATGCGCGAGGTGCTGGCCCGCCGCTACGGGCGCGCCGTCCAGGAAAACGGCCCGTGGCCCGATCTCGTCGTGATCGACGGCGGAAAGGGGCAACTGTCGTCGGCTGTGACGGCGCTCAAAGAGGTCGAGGCGTATGGCAAGTTCACCGTCGTCGGCCTGGCCAAGCGGCTCGAAGAAGTCTTCTTTCCGGGCGACAGCCAGAGCACGCTGATCCCGCGCACGTCGAGCAGCCTCCAGCTCTTGCAGCGCGTCCGCAACGAGGCGCACCGCTTCGCCGTCACGTTCCAGCGCAAGCAGCGCCAGATGTCGACGCTCCGCAGCGAACTGACCGACATCAAGGGCATCGGAGCCGCCAAAGCGCGCAAACTGCTCACCGAGCTGGGCAGCGTCAAGCGCGTAAAATCCGCATCCGAAGCCGACATTGCCGCCGTTGTCGGCCCCGCCGCCGCCCGCACCATCCGCGTCCACTTCGACGCGCCCATCGACGAAAGCGAGCAGGTCTGATCTCGAAACCGAGGTGTGGCCGTGCACATCCCAACAGCATCATCTCGATCCTGTCGAAGGATCCTCTAACGCGGTTGCAGCCTTATGGTGTGGAGATGCTTCGACCTCGCTCGGGATGGCGGTGAACAGACGCGGCGTCGTTTCACGGATTTGGCCCAGGTTGTTGTCGGAGGTCCAGAACCGGCGTTCGGCGAGCGTGCTCCTCGCACCGGCGGCTACACCACCGTCGGTGGCGGGATGGGGTCGGAGGCGGGGAAGGTCTCGCGCAGAGCTTCGGCAAGTTGCGGGTCGTCTGCATGCGGTTCTTCCTTGGCGCCGGTAAAGATCTGCGCCTGCCGCTTGGCCTCAGCGGTAACGGCGTAGAGCGTGCGCAGAACGTCGGCCTCCTCGGTCGTGCCATAGGCTTCGAGTCCGGCATCCGCTGCCTGAGCGGCGAGCGTGGCAGCCTCCCGGCTCAGGTTCGAGGCGCGACTTAGCATGTCGGCCAGGAGCAGGTGCGTTTCGGCAACGTCGTAGAGCGTGCGCAAACGGTGGGGATCGGCCAGTTCTCCCCTTTGATCGGAGCAGTAGGCGGCGGCCATGCGGGCGTACTTGTAGACGGACAGCGCGGCTTCGATGAGGCGCTCGGAATGGGTTGGGTCGGACATAGCAGGGAAGCGGATGAGTAGACGGTGAAGGTATCGGATGCGCGGCCCAGCGGCGTTGAAGAGGGCGTAACGGCCACACACGGGCGCGACGACTCTTCGCGGTCTCGGCACGATCTTCGACCCGTTTGCAGTCCTCCGTTCCGCTATCTTTCCGATACCCGTTTCCAACCGCATGAAACCGTTTCTACGCCGCTCGCCCGCCTTCTGGGCACTGTTTGCTGTCCTCTGTGTCGTTCAGGCTGTCCAGCCGTCTGCACAGGCGCAGGCCGGAGCCGATCTGCTCGCCCGCGTGCAGCAGACCTATTCCAACGCCGGATCGTTTCAGGCCGACTTCACGCAGTCCATCGAAGGCGCTTCGGGGTCCGAGAGTGTCGAGGGTACGCTGCGCGTCAGCGGCGATCGGTTCAGCGTGGCGGCGGGCGGCCAGCGCTTCGTCACCGATGGCGTAACGACGTGGCTGCACAACGAGGCGACCAACCAGGTCATCGTCAACGATTTCGACTCGGGCGAGACCGTCTTCGCGCCGTCGCGCTTCCTCACCGATGCGAGCAGCAAATACCGCGTCGTCTCGTCTACGGACGCCGGTGGCGGACAGACGGACTTGCTGCTGCGCCCCTCCGATGCGTCCGAGTTCTTCGACAAGGTGACGCTGCGCGTGCGTAGGTCGGACGCGGCCGTGACGCGGATCGAACTGAGCGACCTCAACGGTACGACGATGCGCTACACACTCCGCAATGTCCGCATGGGCAGCCGACAGGGCGCCGACGCTTTCCGTTTTACGCCTCCGCGCGGGGCCGAGGTGGTTGACCTGAGGTCGTGAGTTCGGGCGGCGGACCGAGCGAGAACGCAAAGTCCCGGCTGATTCAGGCGGGGAGCGTCTTGCTCGCCGTCGCCCTGCTGTGGCTGGCGCTGAGAGGCACCAACATCAGCGAAATATGGGCGAGCTTGCGGGCGGCGAACTGGCTTTGGCTTCCCGTCCTCGCCGCCATCCTGATCCTCAGTCACGTGTTGCGCGCGTGGCGATGGACGCTCTTGATCGACGGGCTGCCCGAGCGCGACGGCGCGCGCCACGCTCGGCTAGGTGAGACGTTCGCCGCGCTGATGATTGGCTACATGGTCAACTACGTCGCGCCGCGCCTGGGGGAGATCACACGCACGGCCACACTGGGCAAGCGCACCCGGCAACCGTTCAGCGCGCTCCTGGGCACGGTCGTCCTCGAGCGTCTGCTGGATGTCGTCGTACTCGCGCTGGGACTGCTCACGATTCCGCTGCTCATGGGCGATCACCTCGACGAGTTACAGACCACGATCCTGACGCCCGCAGCGGAACGCGCCGCTGGGTTTCCGCTCGGCCTCATCCTGATCGCCGGATCCGTGGGCTTGGCCGCGCTAGGCACTGTGGTAGGGATCATCCGACGATCCGCGAGCGCGCCGGATGGGCTGGTCGCGCGTAGGGTGACACCGCTGCTCGTCTCGTTCCGCGAAGGCATCGCCACGCTGCGGACGGCCCCCAAACGCGGCACGCTGATCGGGCTGACGCTGGCGATCTGGGCGCTGTATGGACTGCTCGGCTACCTCCCACTCGTCATGCTGACGGCTCCAGGGGGCGAAACGCTCGCCTCTGCCTACGATCTGACGCTGGTCGACGGCTGGTGCATCATGCTCATCGGCGGACTGGGCGTGGTGGTACCGACGCCCGGCGGCATCGGATCGTATCACTACATCACGATTCTGGCTCTGACGGCTATTTATGGCGTCGCCGACCAGGGCGCGAGTACGTACGCCATTCTCTCGCACGGCTTCCAACTGGTGCTCTATATCCTGCTCGGAGCGCTCTGCTTGCTGGCGCTCGGGCGCTCGGGCCTGGCAACTCCCCCGCCCCCGGCTGGCGACGGTTCAGGGAGTGCGGGCGACGGCTGACCGGGTAGAACGCAGTGCCCTGCGCGTCCGAGTTGTACTCTGTTTCTACACGATTTAACCCGCCCCTACCATGCAGATCGTCTCCGCCACGAATCCGATCCCAGACCTCATCAGCGACGCCGTCTACTCGCTGCTCGAAACGCACGACCTGCTCAACGGGAAGGCAATTCGCGACTACCAGATTCGCAATCGCTTCCGCGAACTACGCGACGACAACGTAGGCGCGTCCGAGGCCATTGAGATGCTGCGCGAAGAACACGCCTATTTGCAGTACGACACGATCCGCAAGATCGTGTACAAGCTCAACCGCTGAGGCGTCTGCGACGCGTCCTGTATTGCGCCTGCCCGTGACACTCACGTGGCGGGCGTTTTCGTTTCGGCTGTTTCGGTTTGGGGAGTGTCGTACGTCCACGTTTCCATCTCGGCCAGGTGCGCATAGGCGGTCAGGTCGAACTGGATGGGCGTCAGAGAGACGAAGCCTTCTTTCATCGCGTGGAGATCGGTGTCGGTCCCGTCGTCGAGGTTGACGAATTCGCCTCCCAGCCAGTAATACGGCTGCTCGTAGGGATCCGTCCGCGTGTCGAAAGTCTCTTTCCACTGCGAGCGGGCCTGGCGCGTGACCCGGATGCCTTTTACGTCGCCGACAGGCAGATGCGGGATGTTGACGTTGAGTAAGATTCCTGGTGGGAGCCCGCGCTTGTGCACCTGTTCGGCGACTCTGCGCGCCCACTCGGCGGCGCTCGAAAAGTCGGTTTGCTGCCACGCGCCCAAGGAGAACGCGACACTGTCGACGCCCAAGATGGCCGCTTCGGTTGCCGCGCTGACCGTCCCCGAGTAGATCACGTTGACGGCTGTGTTGGGTCCGTTGTTGATGCCCGAGCAGACGAGATCGGGTCGGCGCGGTAGCAGCTTGTGAATCGCCATTTTGACGCAGTCGGCAGGCGTGCCGGTGACGGCGTGGGCCGAGGCGACCGGGTTGTCGGGATTCTCTCCGACTGCTTCGAACGGCCATTCGCGCACGCGTAGCGGCTCGCGCATCGTGATGGCGTGACCGACGGCGCTCTGCTCGGTCATCGGGGCGACGACGCGGACTTCGCCCAGCCATGTCATCGCCCCGGCCAGCGCTCGTATTCCGGGAGCGTCGATACCGTCGTCGTTGCAAATCAGGATGAGCGGACGGCGTCGGGCGGAATCGGACATTCGGGGATGCAGGTTTAAGGGGCATCGCCAACGCGCCTCCCAAGCGGCAGGGTTCGAGGCGTAGCCACTATTCCCGGTGAGCCAACGAGGCGATGACCCGCTCGTGCAACGCGGCCGTGTCGTCGTGATCGGCGCCGGTATTGCTCAGCGTGACGACCGTAAAGCCGCTCACTTCGGTGTAGGTCAGACGCGACTTGGACGGCCCATTCGAGCCGGTATGCCAGAGCGCGAGTTCATCGGCGTCACCGATTTCCATCTCGCGCACTCTACCTCCATACGCGTAGCCTTCGTCCTCCACGTAGACCGTATTGAGTGCGGCTCGCGACGCGTCAGACAGAACGTCGCCGGACATTACGGCGTCGACCAGGACGAGCAAATCGGGTGCAGACGAGTACGAACTGCCTGCCGCTCCCAGAAACGCAGGCGCAGACTCCAGCTCGCGCTCAGCGTCGGGGTCGGCGTCCGATTCGTAGCTCTGTGCGACCCCGAACCGATCGAAGTCGCCGATGGCGATGCCGGTGTCGGTCAGCCCAATGGGGCCGACGAGTTCGCGGTCGACGACGGCGGCGAACGGCTTGCCCGTAGCCGACTCGACGATGGCCTGCACCAGAATCCAGTTGGAGTGCGAATAGTCGAAGCGCTCGCCTGGCTCGAACGCTAGGTCGCCCGAGGCGAAGCGCTGCACGGCGTCGGTCGTACTCATCTCTTGAACCAGAATCGTCATGTCCCGCTGCAACGCGGCGATCAGGTCATTGGGGACGCCGCTCGTGTGACTGAGCAGGTGGTGCAGTGTGACGCGGCTTGCCACATCGGCGCGATAGTCGGGCAGATACGTGGCGATGGGCGCATGCAAATCGAGCATCTCCTGATCGACGAGACGAAGCACCAGGAGCGACGCCACCCATTTGCCGATAGATCCGAGTTGGTAGCGGGTGTCGACGGTTGCCGGGAGAGTGCGCGCCTGATCGGCACATCCGAACGCTTGCGCGAAGCGGGTGCTATCGCCGGTCGCAACGAGGACGACACCGCTGAAGTCGTGCTCGTCGGCCCACTCGGTCACGAGCGCGTCGACGTGCTGCGCCTCTGGGGGGTGACAGGCGAGCGGGGCCAGGAGTAGCAGGGCGGAGAAGACGAGCGGCGTACGCGTGTGCATGGCGAAGCGGGACGACGAGGGCACCGGCTCCACGCGCTATCGCAGGCGGCTTCTGTGCGTACGCAATCTCTTCGACAAGTTGCGACGCGCACCGCCGCGCCGACACTCCGCCGTATGCTGCTTGCTATCTTTTCGCCTCCAACACCTCCCAATATGAACCGACTGCTGCTCCTTCTGCTCGCCGTTGCCCTCGCATTACCTGTATCGGCCCAGCAAACGCCCAACCTCGACACGTTCCGCCCACTCGACCTGCCGACGCCGACTGAGGAGCGCGCCGCCGATGGCCGCCCAGGCGATGACTATTGGCAGAACGCCGCGAGCTACACCATCGCCGCCACGCTAGACCCCACCGCGAACCGGCTCAACGGTACCGTCACGATCCACTATACCAACAACGCACCGCTCGAACTGGAGCGGCTGTGGCTGCAACTGGAGCAGAACGTGTTCGCGATGGGCAGCCGGGGCGCGTCCATCCAGCCCGCCGACAGCCGGTGGCGCGGCTCGTTTCCGGGCGGCGGCTACCGCATCGACGGTGTCACGGTCACCCAAGACGGCACGTCGTATACCCCAGACTTTCTGATCGACGACACGCGGATGCACCTTCCGCTCACCCAGCCGCTGGCTGCCGAAGGCGGTAAGGTCGATGTGACGCTCGACTACAGCTTCGTCATTCCCCAGTACGGCGCCGACCGCATGGGCCGCTACGATGCCGAGCGGGGCACGGTCTACGAGTTCGCCCAGTGGTATCCGCGCGCCTACGTCTACGACGATGTCAACGGTTGGAACGCGCTCCCCTACTATGGCCAGGGCGAGTTCCTGCTGCCCTACGGCGACTACGACTTGAGCCTGACCGTCCCGCACGACATGACCGTCGTTTCGACCGGGACGCTCCAAAACGCCAGCGAAGTCCTCACCGACGCGCAGCAAGCGCGCATGCAGCAGGCGACGCAGACTTCTGAGACCGTCCACATCATCCGCCCGGACGAAGTGGGGCAGGCGAGCACGCACCGCGCATCGAGTGGCAACGTGACGTGGCGATACCGCGCCGAGAACGTCCGCGACGTGGCGTGGGCCGCAAGCGCCGCATTCATCTGGGACGCCGCGACGACCTCGCGGGGCACGCTGGCTCAGAGCGCCTATCCGCACGAAGGGTTGGGCGAAGGCGGCGAGGAAGGTTGGGAGATGAGCACGCAGTACGTCATCGCCGGGCTTGAGCATTACTCAGACAAGTGGCTGGCCTACCCCTACCCGGTCTACGTCAATGTGGCGGGCGTCGTGGGTGGCATGGAGTACCCGATGCTTTCGTTCTGCGGCGTCGACGCGCGCGGCTTCGCCCTGTTCGGAGTGACGGATCACGAGTTGGGGCACACGTGGTTTCCGATGGTCGTCGGCAGTGACGAGCGTCGTCACGCGTGGATGGACGAGGGCTTCAACACGTTCATCAACTACTACTCGAACCTCGCCTACTACGGCGACCGCGCCCAGGAGAGCCGCTACGTGAACCGCCTGAACGGGCAGTACATGGCCGATAACATCGCCGGACTCGACACGCCCATCGACACGCCGCCCGACCTGATCGCGCGCGCCAACCTGGGCCTGCTGGCCTACCGCAAACCGGCGTACGGACTCTTCCTGCTGCGCGAGTACATCCTAGGCGCCGAGCGCTTCGACATGGCCTTCAAGGCCTACATCGACCGCTGGGCTTACAAGCATCCCAAGCCCGCCGACTTCTTCCGCACGATCGAAAACGTCGCCGGTGAGGACCTCGACTGGTTCTGGCGCGGCTGGTTCTACACGACCGACACGTTCGATCAGTCGATGGCGTTGCGGCCTCGGGCGACGGCTACAACGCGACGATTACCAACCTTCAGGACCTGCTGCTGCCCGTCACGCTCGAGATCACGATGGCCGACGGCTCGACCGAGCGCCGCCGCATCCCCGTGATCGCGTTTGCCAACGGCGACACGTTCGTCGAAGCCATCCCCTCGGGCGCTACGATGGTCCGCCTCGATCCGGATCAGATGCTCCCCGACGCCGACCGCAGCAACGACGCCTGGCAGCGCTAGCATCGACCTCGGCGCATCTCGTCGCTGCGAGATGTGCGCTCGGGGCAGATTCAGCCGGATTCACATGGTTTGGATCTGCCCCGTTTTGCGTGCCGCTCGTCCAACGGCGTCCGCCAGTTCGTTTACCTGAATGGGTTTGTCGAGGGCCCCGTCGAAGCCATAGCGTTTGAGGTCCGTCTCGTTCATCGGCTCGGCGCTGACAGCCAGAATGCGGAGGTTCGGGCCGTGAGCTTGGCGCAGCAGGCGTGTAGCTTCGCGTCCGTCCAGAATGGGCATGTACACGTCCATCAATACCAGATCGAAGGCACGAGCGGCGCAGGCGTCGACGGCCTGCTGACCATCTCCGACGACTGTCACGTCGCAGTCCAGGCGTTCGAGCAGGCGACGAGCGACTTTCTGATTGATCACGTTGTCGTCGGCGAGCAGGATGCGTGGAGCTTGGCCATCCGCGACTGCGGGCGATGCGGGCGGCTGGCTTGTCTGGGGTGATCGGTGAGCGTCTGCGGCGGCCTGGACAGCGTACAGGAGCGCGTCGCGCTTGAGCGGTTTGTAGACGGTCGTCACTCGCACGTCAGACGCGCGCTTGCCTCGGGGCGTCATCAGCAGCGTCGAGGGAGGATGAGGGCGCGTCGTGAGCCGGTGCGCCACCTCGACCCCCGGGAGGTCCCCCGGCGCGTGATCGACGAGACACACAGCGGGATCGTAGCCACCGTCCAGTGCGGTCAACAAGGCACCTCCCTGCTCGAACTGCCGAACCGATGCTCCACACGACGACAGCAGCGTGGAGACCTGCTCGCGCAAGACGGCGTGCCCCTCGACGACGGCGACCGCAAGTCCTTCGAAGTCCGGCAGAACGTCGCCTGCTTCGGCCGACGGAGCGAGTCTGACCGATGCGGTGAACGTCGATCCGCTGCCGACGATGCTTTCGAGCGCGATACCTCCGCCCATCAATCCGGCGATGCGGCGTGAGATGGTGAGCCCCAGCCCCGTCCCGCCGAAGCGACGCGTCGTCGAGCTATCGGCCTGCGAAAAGGGCTGAAAGAGTCGCTCCTGTGCCTCTTGCGAGATACCGACTCCGGTATCTCGGACCGAAATGGCATAGCGATCCCCGTCCTGCGCCACACGCACTTCGATCTCGCCCTCGGCGGTGAACTTGGAGGCGTTGGAGAGCAGATTGAGCACGATCTGCCGCAGCCGCGTAGGATCGCCAACGACGTACTCGGCGATTCCCGGTGCGAACGAGGTATAAAACGTGACGGGTTTGTCCGCGAGTTGGGGGGCGATCAGTTCGGCGGCTTCTTCTACGCACGTGCGGATCGAAAACGTGTGCTCCTCCAGATCGACTCGCCCCGCTTCGATCTTGGAGAAGTCGAGGATGTCGTTGATAAGCGTCAGCAGCGCATCGGCCGACACCTGAACCGTGCGCAGGAAATCGGACTGCTCGGCGTCGAGCGGCGTTTCGCCGAGCAGGTGGGCCATGCCGACGATGCCGTTGAGCGGCGTGCGGATCTCGTGGCTCATCATCGCCAGAAACTCGCTCTTGGCGCGCGTTGCCTGAGCCGCCTGAAAATTGGCTTGCCGGAGTTCTTCGAGCAACACGCCCTGCTCCTCGGTTCGCTGCTGCAAACTGCTAGTCAACTCCTCCTTCTCGGTCACGTCGCGCGCGATGCCGACGACTTGCCTAAGCGCCCCGCCCGCGTCGCGCTCGAATGGCGTCTCGATGGACTGGAGGTAGCGGTACGATCCGTCGCGGTGCCGCATCCGGTAAGTGACACTGCTGCTCCCACCGTCAGACAACTGCGCCAGACGCTCGTGGTGGGCACCGATGGCAGGCATATCGTCCGGATGCATCAACTCCTGGAGGCCTCCGTCGGGCAGCTCTCGTATTGCCTCGCCGGTGTATCCGAGAACGCACTCCAGGTTGCGGTTGGCGTACACGTTGCGGTGGCGCACCACGTCGTAGACGTACACGATGTCCGGCGTCGTTTCGATCACGTTGAGGATCATCCGATCGGCGATGGCGCCTTCGTCCGGCGCTGCCGAGACCAGCGAGACGCGGCGCCAGACGACGCATCGCGCGCCGTCTTCGAGCGCCAGCACCCGCACGTTCGACCAGTCGCGCTCGCCGATGGAGTCCTCGCACTGCATCGCACCTGCGCTCCTTCAAGCAGGGCTGCCGGTAGGTTCAGCGTATCCAGCGTAGTCGGTTCGCCGTCCGAACCGGGGAAGACAGCGCGAAACGTAGCATTGGAGCGGGCCAGCGACCCGTCGGCATCGAAGACGGCGACGGGATCGGAGGAGGAGAGGAGCGCGTCCAGCAGCCCGGCGGTTACCGAAGGAGTAGAAGAAATAGTCACGTAGGAGGGAGGAGATCTATACGAACTCTATCGGCACTCGGACCGACTTCTTAATGCCCGCCGCGGATAGCGGCGCAGCTCCCCTGCCCTTCCGCGCAACCTCGCCCCGGCTCCGTTCGTGCATAGAGCGACGCCCTACGACCTCCGATCCATGCTCCGACCGATCTCCGCGCCCACGCCCCGGTCTCTTCTCAAAGAGGTGTACGGCTACGACGCGTTTCGGCCCGCTCAGGAAGCCGCCATCGACCGCATCGTCGCCGGAGAGCACGTCGTTCTCGTCATGCCGACGGGCGGTGGAAAGAGCGTATGCTTCCAGATTCCGGCGTTGGTGCGGCCGGGCGTCGGCATCGTGGTGTCGCCGCTGATCGCGCTGATGCAGGACCAGGTAGAGTCGCTTAAACAGCTTGGCGTCAAGGCGGCGTTCATGAACTCGACCGTGTCGATGGAGGACCAGCAGGCGACGCGGCGGATGGTCGAGTCGGGCGAGTTGGACCTGCTCTACGTCGCGCCCGAGCGGCTGATGAAAGCGAGCTTTCTCGACTGGATCACGAGCCAGCAGATCGCCCTTCTGGCCGTCGACGAGGCGCACTGCATCAGCCAGTGGGGCCACGACTTCCGCCCCGAGTACCAGCGCATCAGCGAGGTACGCGAGCGGATTCCGCACGTCCCGTGCATCGCCGTGACGGCAACGGCCGACCGTCCGACGCAGCAAGAGATCCTACACCAACTCGACCTACCCGACGAGGCGCTGACGGTGACGGGATTCGACCGTCCCAACATCCGCTACTCGGTCGAGGTGCAGTCGAGCGGACGCAAGCAGCTGATGCGGTTTCTCGACCGGCACGACGGCGAGGCGGGCATCGTCTACTGTATGAGCCGAAACAAGGTCGAGAAGACGGCGGCGTTCCTCAACGAGCAGGGCCTGGACGCGCTTCCCTACCACGCCGGACTTCCCGCTGCCACGCGCGAGGCCAACCAGAGCCGGTTTCTGCTCGAAGAGGGCGTCGTGATGGTGGCGACGGTCGCGTTTGGCATGGGCATCGACAAGCCCAACGTCCGCTTCGTGGCGCACATGGATATCCCGCGCAGTCCCGAGGCCTACTACCAGGAAACCGGCCGCGCCGGACGCGACGATTTGCCGTCTGAGGCGTGGCTCTTGTACAGCCTGCAATCGGTCGTGATGGCGCGCAAGCTGATGGAGTCGAACGGCAAAGAGGGTCAGCACAGGTGGACCGAGCGCCACAAGATGGACGCGATGGTCGGCTTCTGCGAGACGGCTGCGTGCCGCCGCTCCGTCTTACTCAAATACTTCGGACAGCCCGCCGACAACGCGTGCGGCAACTGCGACACGTGCCTCCACCCGGTCGAGACGTGGGACGCGACCGAAGCCGCTCAGAAAGTCATGAGCGCGGTCCACCGGACCGGCCAGCGCTGGGGCCAAGCCCACATCGTGAGCGTGCTTCGGGGCGAAGAGACCGAGAAGATCACCCGTTCGGGCCACGACCGTCTGCCCACGTTCGGCGTCGGCGAAAACCGGTCGACCAACGAGTGGCGCAGCGTGATCCGGCAGTTGGTGGCCCAAGACCTGATCCGCGTCGACGTGACCGGCTACGGCGGCCTGCGCCTCTCCCCTGCTTGCGGCCCCGTCCTCAAGGGCGAAGAGGAAGTCCACCTGCGCGTAGATCCAGACCCGCCCAAATCGTCGCGCAGCCGCAAAGGCCGGACGAGCCAGCCCGCCATCGACACGACACCCGCCGGACAGGAGCGCTTCGAAGCCCTGCGTGCGCTGCGGCTCGAGCTGGCGCGCGACCAGGGCGTCCCGCCGTACGTCATCTTCAGCGACAAGACACTCACCGAGATGTCTGAGCGCGTCCCGACGACGCTCGATGACCTGCTCGCCATCTCGGGTATCGGAGCCGTCAAGCGTGACCGCTACGGGCAGCAGTTCTTGGACAAGTTGGCCGAGTTGCCGGTCTAACAGAAAGCGCGCGACAACCAACACGTTCTCCCCTTTTGGAGGGGAGGTATCCGAAGACACTCGTGTCGTAGGGCGGAGGGGTCCAGCGGTATAGCGCCGTCCCGCTTCTCAAACGTCCCTTCTCTAAGGGGAGGCGGGAGTTGCGGATACCGCGTCGTCACAGCGAGCGTAGCGTCGCTGCCCTCGTATCTTTCGCCCTGCCCAATCTGCCCTCGCCGCGCCTCCCCTTCCGGTTGCGCGGCTCTTTCTTTCTGCCCGGTTTCCATGTCCCAGATCACGATCACTCTCCCCGACGGCTCCCAGCGCGACTATCCGACCGGAACGACGGGTCTCGAAGTGGCCGAGAGCATCTCGTCCGGACTGGCGCGCAACGCCCTGGCCATCGAAGCCAACGGCGAGGTGCTCGATCTGGCACGTCCGCTGTCGTCGGACGCCGAAGCCGCGATCCTGACGTGGAACGACGAGGGCGGCAAGCACGCGTTCTGGCACTCGAGCGCCCACCTGTTCGCCGAAGCGTTGGAAGCGCTCTATCCCGGCGCCCACTTCGGCATCGGCCCGGCGATCAAGGAGGGCTTTTACTACGACGTGGATTTGTCCAACGCGACCGCGCCGGATGGAACGTCCTCGCCGACGCTCTCGCCCGACGATTTGCCCGCGCTGGAGAAGAAGATGATCGAACTGGCGCGGCAGAACAACAGCTATGAGCGCCGCGATGTCGGTAAGGACGACGCCATTGCGTTCTTCGAGCAGAAGGGCGATCCGTACAAACTCGAACTGCTCGAGGGCCTCGAGGACGGGACCATCTCGTTCTACACCCAGGGCAACTTCACCGATCTCTGTCGCGGCCCTCACATCCCGGCAACCAAACCGATCAAAGCTGTCAAGCTGACTGCCCTCGCCGGTGCTTACTGGCGCGGCGACGAATCACGGCCTCAGATGACGCGCATCTACGGCATCACCTTCCCCAAGCAGAAGGAGCTGGACGAGCACCTCGAACGCATCGAACTCGCCAAGCAGCGCGACCACCGCAAGCTGGGACGCGAGTTGGAACTGTTCATGTTCTCCAACAAAGTCGGTCCCGGCCTGCCGATCTGGCTACCCAAAGGCGCCAGGCTGCGCGAAACCCTCGTCGACTTCCTCAAAGAAGAGCAGTTGCGCCGAGGCTACCAACCCGTCGTCACGCCCCACATCGGTCGCCTCGACCTGTTTCGCACGTCCGGTCACTATCCGTACTACTCGGATTCGCAATTTCCGCCGATGCTCGAAGGCCAATCCTCGCCCGCGATCCCACACGGCGAGAACCCCGACGACCGCACGCACGACGAAACGTCGGACGCTTCGCAGACCAGCGGTGAGGAGCAGGGCTATCTGCTCAAACCGATGAACTGCCCGCACCACACGCAGATCTACGACTACAAGCCGCACTCATACCGCGACCTGCCGGTCCGACTCGCCGAGTTCGGGACGGTCTACCGCTACGAGCAGAGCGGCGAGCTAGGCGGACTGACGCGCGTGCGCGGGTTCACTCAGGACGACGCCCACGTCTTCTGCACGCCCGACCAGGTCAAAGCCGAGTTCAAAGACGCCATCGACCTGACGATGGTCGTCCTCAAGTCGATGGGCTTCAAGGAGTACACCGCCCAGGTGTCGCTCCGCGATCCAGCGAACACGACCAAGTACATCGGCGGAGACGCGCAGTGGGATGCCGCTGAGCAGGCTATCAGGGAAGCCGCAACCGAGATGGGCCTCGACACCGTCGAGGAAGAAGGCGAAGCCGCGTTCTACGGCCCCAAGCTCGACTTCATGGTGACCGATGCGCTGGGCCGAAGCTGGCAGCTAGGGACGGTTCAGGTCGACTACAACCTGCCCGAGCGCTTCGACTTGACCTATACGGGCGAGGACGGACAGAAGCATCGCCCCGTCATGATCCATCGCGCCCCGTTCGGCAGCCTGGAGCGCTTCATCGGCGTGCTGATCGAGCATTGCGGCGGCCACTTCCCCGTCTGGCTCGCCCCGACTCAGGTGACCGTCCTCCCCGTCAGCGACGCCTTCAACGACTACGCCACACACGTCTACCAGACGCTGCGCGACGCCGGCTTCCGCGCCGAAGCCGACACGCGCAGCGAGAAAATCGGCTACAAGATTCGGCAGGCCGAGGTCGGCAAGATTCCCTACATGCTCGTCGTCGGAGGCAAAGAGGTCGAAAATGGCACCGTTGCCGTGCGGCGTCAGGGGCAGGGCGAGCAGCACGTCGTGTCGGTCGAGGACTTCGCCACCTCGCTGGCCGAGGAAGTCGCACGTGAGCGGCGGGGCGAAAGCGCCGCGAGTGGCGCCTGAAACCCTGCCGTTCAGCACGGCGTGAAAAGACACTCGAAATCCTAACTCAGCGCCGCCAATAACACCGCAAGGACAGCGCTCACCTCAGCAACCAACACCCCACGGCAATTAAGGACAACGTCCGAATCAACACTCAGATACGCGCCGAGCGCGTCCGCGTCGTCGACCCTCAGGGCGAGCACGGCGTCTACTTGGTCGAGAAAGCGCTCGAACTCGCGCAGCGCAGAGGCCTCGACCTAGTCGAAGTCGCCCCCGAGGCCAACCCGCCGGTCTGCAAGATCATCGACTACGGCAAGTTTCGCTACGAAGCGCAGAAGCGTGAGAAGGAAGCCCGCCGCAAGTCGCAAACGGTCGACCTCAAAGAAGTCCGCTTCCGCCCGCACACCGACGACCACGACTTCAACTTCAAGGTCAAGCACGCCCGCGGTTTCCTCGAAGGCGGCGACAAAGTCAAAGCGTGGGTCCAGTTCCGCGGCCGCGACATTATCTATAAGGAAGCCGGTCTCGAGCTGCTCGTCCGCTTCATCGAAGAGGTGAAAGATCTCGCCAAGATCGACCAGGCGCCCAAGATGGAAGGCCGACGCATGACGACGATCCTCTCATCGAACGTCAAGAAGAAAGCCTGACCGCAGGCTGGCGTTCTCATCAACGCTTCGCACATTGCGCTACGCCGCGCCTGGTGATATCGCCGGGCGCGGCGTACTTTTACAGGCTCTGATCTATCCACACGGCCCGCGTGGCCCTCTCCGACGGACACCATGCCCAAGATGAAATCGAATAGCGGCGCCAAGAAGCGGTTCAAACTGACCGCCTCGGGCAAAGTCAAGCGCAAGAAAGCGTTCACCAGCCACATCCTGACCAAGAAGTCGCCCAAGCGCAAGCGCAACCTGCGCGACGCCACTCTGGTCTCGGACGCCGACGAGGCGCGCGTCAAGCGCATGATCTCCTCGTAAACCTGACGCACGTCAGGAAGAGACCATTCGCCGAACGCACCAAGCGAGGTTCTAGCAGCCTCCGCCCTCCGGCTCCCAAACACTACACATCATGCCTCGCGCAACAAACAAACCGGCGTCCCGCGCCCGTCGCAAGAAAGTCCTCAACCGGGCCAAAGGCTACTGGGGCGGTCGCTCGAAGATCTACACGGTCGCCAAGCACGCCGTCGACAAAGGCCTGCAGTACGCCTACCGCGACCGTCGCAACCGCAAGCGTCAGTTCCGCCGACTCTGGATCGCGCGCATCAACGCCGGTGCCCGCATCAACGGTCTGTCGTATTCGCGCCTGATGGGTGCGCTCCGCAAGAACGACGTGGCGCTCAACCGCAAGGTCCTCGCCGATCTCGCCATGAACGATCCCGAAGCGTTCGCAGCCGTCACCGAACTCGCCAAGTGACCCGAAGGGAGATCCTGAGCACAGCGAAGGACCTTCCTCAGCCCGCTCTCAAGTTTGGTAAACACCCGCCCAGCACGTGCTCGGCGGGTGTTTTGGCATCCGGCCCTCCCTCTCCTCTCCCGAAACCAACCTGTCGATGACTGATCAGATCGACGCGCTCTCGGCCCTTCTCGAAACGCAGATGTTGGGCTCGGCCGAAGAGCGCGAAGCCTTCCGCGTCCGCTTCCTGGGGCGCAAGAGCGGTGCCATCACGGACCTGTTCAAGAGCTTGCGCGACGCCGATGCCTCTGAGCGCCCCGCCTTAGGTCAACGCCTGAATGCCCTTCGCACGCGGGCTGAGGAGCGCATAGCCGAAGCTGATCAGCAGGCCGAGCAGACGCCTGACGCGCCGGACATCGATCTTACGCTTCCGGGCCGTGTCCCGCCGACGGGATCGCGCCACCCGCTCACGCAGACGCTCGAAGACATCCAAGACATTTTCGCGCGCATGGGCTTCACGATTGCCGAGGGGCCGGAGATCGAGGACGACTTCCACAACTTCACCGCCCTCGGCTTTCCGCCCGACCATCCGGCGCGCGACATGCAGGACACGTTCTTCGTCGCCCAGAAAGGCGTCGACGGCGCCCAAGAGGATGTCGTGCTGAGGACGCACACGTCGCCGGTTCAAGTGCGGGCTCTGTTGCCTGCAACCGAGGGCGGACAGGCGCGCGTGCCGATCCGCGTTATCGCGCCGGGGCGTGTGTACCGCAACGAGAGCCTGTCCTACAAGTCGTATTGCCTGTTTCACCAAGTCGAGGGGCTGTACGTGGACGAGGGCGTGACGTTTGCCGACTTGAAGGCCGTCCTCTACCTCTTCGCCCAAGCCATCTTCGGCGACGACGTGCAGATGCGCTTCCGCCCCAGTTTCTTCCCGTTCACCGAGCCGTCCGCCGAAGTCGACATCTGGCAGGTCAACGACGAGTTGCCCGGCGGCGGTCGCTGGCTCGAAATCTTGGGCTGCGGCATGGTCGACCCTGAAGTCTACCGTCACACCGGCGTCGATGGCGAACGGTACAGCGGCTACGCGTTTGGTATGGGCGTCGAGCGCATCGCGATGCTGCGCTACGGCATCTCGGACATCCGTGAACTCTACCAGAACGACGTGCGGCTCCTGTCGCAGTTCTAAATACCCGGGATCCGCCGTCATGTACAGCGGCGCTACGCGGACCTCAGAATCTCTCGTACCGACGCGGCATGTCGCGTCGCCAGACTCTCCCCCCGATGAACCTCTCCTTCAACTGGCTCGGCGACTACGTCGATCACGGCCTGACGCCCGACGAACTGGCTGCGCTGCTGACGATGACTGGGCTGGAAGTCGACGATGTGAAGCCGACCGGGCCGCCGCTCGAAGGCGTCGTGGTCGGCTACGTGCTCTCGGCCGAGCGGCACCCGGATGCCGACCGCCTGCGCGTGTGCAGCGTGCGGCTGGCAGAGGGCGAGGAGCCGGTTCAGATCGTCTGCGGGGCACCCAACGTGGCTGCCGGTCAGCACGTGCCGGTGGCGACGGTCGGGACGCGGCTGATGCTGCCGGGCAAGGACGGCAAGTTAGGTGAGGTCACGATCAAGAAGGGCAAGATCCGGGGGCAGGTGTCCAACGGGATGATCTGCGCCGAGGACGAACTCGGATTGGGCGGCGATCACGCCGGCATTCTGGTACTCGACGAGACCGCACGCGTCGGCGAGCCGATGGGCGACTACCTCGCCCGCGCCGGGACGAGCGACTTCACCATCGACGTATCGCTCACACCCAACCGCCCCGACGCGACGGGGCACATCGGCGTCGCCCGCGACATCGCCGCGCTGACCGAGATGCCGCTGATGCTACCGACGGTCGACGTGCCGAGCGAAGGAGGCGAAGCGGCGGAGAAGATTCAGATCGCTATCGACGCGCCCGATGTAGCGTCGCGCTTCGTCTGCTTCGTGATCGAAGGCGTGACGGTCGGTGAATCGCCGGAGTGGATGCAGGACCGGTTGCGCGCGATTGGTCTGCGGCCGATCTCGAACGTGGTCGACGTGACGAACTACGTCATGCACGCGACGGGTCAGCCGATGCACGCCTACGATCTGGACCGCGTTCAGGGCACGATCCGCATCGACGCGGCCAGGGTGGGCGAGAAGGTGGTGACGCTGGACGACCAGGAACGCGCACTTTCCCTGGGATGCGCCGTCATTCGCGATGATAGTGGCCCCATCGGCATCGGCGGCATCATGGGCGGCGCGTCGACAGAGGTGAGCGAGTCGACTACGCAGATTGCCTTGGAAGTCGCCTGCTTCGATCCGTCGACGATCCGCCGCGCGGCCAAAGCTCTGGGGCTGTCGACGGACGCGTCGTACCGGTTCGAACGAGGCGTCGATCCGACTGGGCAGGCGCGCGCCGGAGCGTGGGCAGCGTCGCTGATCGCTGATCTGGCAAACGGAAGCGTCGTGAGCGGATATGCGTATGCCGACGGAAAGCCGTTCGAGCCCACCGTCATCACGCTGCGCCCCGAGCGGATGCGCGCCCTCGTCGGTGCCGACATCGAAACTGACGACGCGCTGCGGCTACTCGAAGCCATCGGATTTGTGCGGCAAGATCGCGACACCGGATCGGCACTGGGCACGTTCGCCGACAACCTCATGGCTGGTGCCGGAACCATCGAAGCCGCCCACGACGCGACTGACGGCATAGCACTCGTCGTCCCATCGTGGCGTCCGGACGTGACACGCGAGGTCGACGTGATCGAAGAGGTGCTGCGGCTGTGGGGCTTCGACCGCGTGCCGATGCCGCCGCGCATCGCGATCCCGACCGCGTCGCCCCTCCCCAATCCGATCCCTGTCATTCGCCGCAAGACGCGCGACGCCCTCGTCGGCATGGGCTTCCGCGAGGCGTATGCCAACTCGATGCTTCCGGCCGATGTCGCCGACGCATTCGTGCCGCGCCACCCGTCGCTGGGTAGGGACGGAGAGGCCGTCGCTACGCGCAATCCGATCTCGCAGGAGATGGCCGTGCTGCGTCCCAGCTTACTGCCGGGAATTCTGGCGATTGCGGGCCACAACCAGCGCAACGGTCACGCGGATCAGCGGTGGTTCGAGATCGGCACGGCGATGCGCAAAACCGAGCCGCACGGCGGACAGACGGTCGCTGGGTATACCGAACGCGAACACGTGCTGCTGTTTCAGATGGGCAGAGCGCAGGCGGCTGAGTGGTCGGCTAAGGAGCGCGCGGCCGACTTCTTCGATCTGAAAGGTGCTGTCCTCGGACTTTTAGCGTCGCTCGGACTGAGCGATGTGCGCGAGGATGCGGTTTACCAGCCCGAGTCGTTTGCCGACTATCGCCTCGACCTGAAAGTGGGCAAGAAGGCCGCTGGCTTCGTCGCTCCCGTATCGCCGGCGCACATGAAACGATTCGATGTGGACGGTCCCGCCTTCTACGCCGAACTCGCCTGGGACACGATCGCGCAGATCGCAGCGACCAAACTCACGCCGACGTTCGAGCCGTTCAGCCGATTCCCATCGGTCGAGCGCGACTTGGCGCTCGTCGTAGCGTCGGACGTAGCGGCGGGTGACGTGGCTCAGACGATCCGGCAGCGCGGCGGTAAACTGCTGACCGACGTGTCGCTGTTTGACGTGTACGAAGGCGACCGCATCGCAGCGGGAACGAAGAGCCTCGCGTTCGCGCTGCGCTTTTCGGCCGACCGCACCTTGCGAGACGCCGACATCGACAAAGCCATCGCCAACGTCATCCGGGGAGCGGCTCAGGTCCACGCGGCCGAACTCCGGGCGTGACCGCGTTGTAGATTCCAGTCCCTACACTCCTCCCACACGCCCCAGGGCTGTTACCTTCTCAGCCAGCAATCAGCACGTCCTCCCCTTTCGAAGGGGAAGTGCCCGAGACACACCGTGTCTGGGGCGGAGGGGTCCAACGGTTTGCGCCGTCCCCAGGATCACCCCGCCTACGACACGAGTGTCTTCGGCACCCCTTCTCTACGAGGAGGGGACGGTGAACGTACCATTCGTCTCATCCGCCTCATGTCCGACGCCATGCCCTCGACCGAGCCCAACGCTCGCCCAAACGAACCACGTTTGGACGGAGCGCCGGGCATCGTGCTCGAACGGCTGCGCGACCGCGTGCTCGACTGTGTGCGTGAGATGGAGTCACTCGCGATTCAGAACGCCGATCTGCGTCGACGGCTGGCCCGCATCGAATCAGCTGACCACGCACCGTCGATCCCGCTCTCGAACGGTGAAGATCCGGCCCAACTGCGCGCGCGCATCGAGAGCTACGTGGCGACGCTCGACGCTTACCTGAGCGGCGACGATCCCCCCACCGATGGCTGATCCGACCAACGTCCGCGTCCACGTCTGGGGCCGGGACTACCCACTACGCGTAGACCCCAGCGACGAAACCCTGATCCGCTCGGCTGCTCAAATGGCCGACGATCGGCTAATCGCGCTTCGCAAAGCCCACCCGACCCAGCCCGACAGCGTGATCGGCACGCTCGCGACACTCGAGATGGCGCAAGAGCTGCTGCTCGAACGTCGCCTTGCCTTAGAGCGCGACGGTCGAACGACCAACGCGCTGCAATCGCTCGACCTGCACCTGGCCGCCGCTCTTTCCCGGTCCGGGCGAGCAGCCGAAGACACCCAGGACGAGGGCTGATCGTGTGACCATTTGGAACCACGCGCGCCCGTCTTCATAGTAGCAACGCTGCCTTACGGGGCAGCATGGCACAAGCCTGCGGCTCCACTTATGAGAACCGTACCCTGATGATGACGGGAGTCGTTTTCAGGTCTCGGCCAACAGGCCCCAACTCGCAAGAGTGCTGCTCGCGGCCAGGGGACGTTGAAAGAGACCGGTCGATTCCCACCGTGTATTGAAGATGGTTCTTCATACGCTCGCTGTGGGTTTGTGCTCGCCTACCACGCCCCGGATGGCCCGCCGACTGGCGGTCTCTCCGGGGCTTTTTGCATTCCACGCCGCGGCGCTCATTCGGGCTTCGGCTTGCCATATATCCCATGCCTCTCACGACGATTGCCCTATACGTGGGCGTCGCCGTCGTCGCTTTCCTCGTTGGTTTTTTAGTAGAAAAGGTCCTAGGCAGTCGCCGCACCCTCCAACTCACGAACGACGTTCGCGCCCAGGCGCAACAGGACGTCGCCAAAGCACAGACGGCTCTCGAAGTCCTGCGCGAGCGCCACGCCAGTGAGCGCGACGCGCTACGCGTCCAACTCCGCGACGAAGCTCGTTCCGAAGTCGCGCAGGAGCGTGACGCGCTCACTGAGTTGTCGCGCTCGCTTGACGCCGACCGCTCCGGCTTGGAACGCGACCGCGACCGACTCTCCCAACGGTTGGAAACGCTCGACGCCCGCACGCGCCGGCTCAATCAGCGCGAAACCGTGTTACAGCAGAGCGCCGATGCCCTCGACGCGCTGCGCACCAGCGCCAAGCAGTCCAACGAGCAAGCCCGAGAGCTCGCACGCGACGCCGAGTCGACGGCGCGTGACGTCCAGCGCCGCGAATCCGATCTGGATACACGCGTGGACCGTATTCGGCGTAAGGAGGAGAAGATCACGACCGAGGAAGCGCGCGTCAAGCGTCAGAGCGACGAACAGGTGCGCAAGCTCGAGCAGGTATCCGGCCTGTCGCAGCGCGAAGCGCGCGAGCAGTTGGTGCGCGAACTGATCGACGAGGCCAAGCACGAGGCGGCGTCCGAGGTGCAAGAGGTGCGCGACGAAGCCCGCCTAAAAGCCACGCGCGAGGCACGACAGATCATTCTGACGGCGATCCAGCGAACGGCGGCGTCGCACGCTATCCAAAACACCGTCAGCGTCGTCACCATCCCGTCGGACGAGATGAAGGGGCGCATTATCGGCCGAGAGGGCCGCAACATTCGCGCGTTCGAAGCGCAGACGGGCATCGAAGTCATCGTGGACGATACGCCCGAGGCCGTCATCCTGTCGGGCTTCGATCCGGTCCGCCGAGAGATCGCGCGGCTGGCGCTGGTCGAGCTGATTCAGGACGGACGCATCCACCCGACGCGCATCGAAGAGGTCGTCGACAAGGCGCGCGAGGAGATCGAAGAAGAGCTGGTCGAGGTCGGCGAGCGGACGGTCATCGAACTCAACCTGCACGGTTTGCACCCGGACGTGGTGCGGATGGTTGGGCGGATGAAGTTTCGTAGTTCGTACGGTCAAAACCTGTTGGCCCACTCGATCGAGACGGCACGCCTGTCGTCGCTCATGGCCGCAGAGATTGGACTGGACGCAGCCAAAGCGCGCCGCGCCGGACTGCTGCACGACATCGGCAAGGTTACCGAAGAAGAGTTGGAGCAGCCGCACGCGATTGCGGGTATGGAGATTTTATCGCGCTACAAGGAAGATCCTGAAGTGCTCAACGCCGTCGGCGCGCACCACGACGAGATCGAGATGACGTCGATGCTCTCCCCTCTCGTCCAAGCTGCCGACGCCATTTCGGGCGCGCGACCCGGCGCGCGGCGTGAGGCGCTCGACGCGTACATCAAACGCCTGTCGTCGCTCGAGAAACTGGCGGCCGACTTCAAGGGCGTCGAGCGTAGCTACGCTATCCAGGCCGGAAGGGAAATCCGCGTCCTCGTCAACCACGATATGGTCTCGGACTCCAGCGCCGAGCAGCTCGCCCGCGACATCAGCAAGAAGATCGAAGCCGAGATGCAGTACCCGGGGCAGGTCAAAGTGACAGTCATTCGCGAAGTTCGGGCCACGTCGTTCGCGCGGTAGAAAGGCAAAAAGGGTCCCCCTGCTCTCTCTTCGTGATCCTGAGCTACATCGCGGATTTGGTATTGGCAAACCACACTCAGAGGCCATGACCGAACAGCAAACGACCCTATCCGTCGGCGGCATGACGTGTGCGGCGTGCTCGGCGCGCGTCGAGCGATCGCTGAGCCGCATACCGGGAGTCGCTCGCGTGAGTGTCAATCTGGCCACTGAGCGCGCCGCGGTCCACTACGACCCGGCGCTGGCGACGCCCGACGACTTACGACGCGCTATCGTGGACACCGGCTACGAAGTGATCGACGTGCCTGCCGGTGCGAATGGTGCCGACGCAGAACGCGAGTCGAGGGAGCAAGAGCGGCGTACGCTCAAGCGCAGGCTGACGACGGCTGCGCTGCTGACACTGCCCATCCTCCTGCTCGACATGGGACCGATGCTCGTGCCGGGCGGCATGGCGTGGATCGACGGCGCCGTCGGAATGCAGATGCTGTGGCTGCTCTTCTTCGCGCTCGGAACCGCGGTTCAGTTCGGACCGGGGCGACGCTTCTACACGACGGGCTGGGCCGCCGTCCGCCACGGCTCGCCGGACATGAATACGCTCGTCGCGCTGGGCACGTCGGCGGCGTGGGGCTACTCGGTCGTCGCCACGTTCGTGCCCGGGATCCTGCCCGACGGAGCCGTCCACGTGTACTACGAGGCCGCTGCGGTCGTGGTGACGCTGATCCTGCTGGGCAAATATCTGGAGGCCGTAGCTAAGGGACGGACAAGCGAGGCGATCCGTAGCTTGATGGCGCTTCGACCCGCCACCGCGCGCGTGGTACGACAGGGCGAGGAGGTCGTCATCGAGGCCGATCAGGTGGTTGTGGGCGATGTGGTGCGCGTGCGTCCAGGCGAGGCGGTGGCGGTTGACGGCATGGTAGCCGAGGGCACGACGTACGTCGATGAGTCGCTGGTGACGGGCGAGTCGGTGGCGGTGGCAAAGGAAGAAGGCGATCAGGTGACGGGCGGGACAGTCAATCAGTCGGGCAGTATCCTGGTGCGGGTGACGCGCGTCGGTGAGGACACGACGCTAGCGCAGATCGTGCTGCTCGTCGAGGAAGCACAGGCGTCACGCCCAGCCATACAAGCGCTCGCCGACAAGGTCGTCGCCGTTTTCGTGCCCATCGTGTTGGTGCTGGCCGCGGCGACGTTCGGTGTCTGGCTCGCCGTAGGTCCCGATCCTGCCGTAACGCACGCGCTCGTCGCCGCTGTCAGCGTGCTGATCATCGCGTGTCCATGCGCGATGGGGCTGGCGACGCCGGTCTCGGTCATGGTCGGAACGGGCAAGGCAGCGCAGATGGGCGTGCTGTTTCGCCGGGGCGAGGCGCTGCAGACGCTGAGCGAGGTCGAGACGATTGCGCTCGACAAAACCGGCACGCTTACCGAAGGCCGTCCCACGCTCACCGACCTGATTTCTATCGGAGATTCCTACTCCGACGACGAATTGCTTACCCTGATCGCTTCGGTCGAGGAGCCGAGCGAGCACCCTGTCGCCCGCGCGTTGGTAGAAACTGCCAGAGCCAAAACGCTGAACGTGACGTCCGTCACCGACTTTGAATCCATCGCCGGAATGGGCGTGCGGGGTATGGTAGGCGGGAGACACGTCGCTGTCGGAGCAGATCGCTTCCTGTCATCGGTCGGCGTGGACGTGTCTGCGTTCTCGAGCGATGCGGCGCGGCTAGCCGACGAGGGGAAGACGCCGTTCTACGCTGCCATCGACGGAGTATTGGCTGCCCTGATCGCCGTCGCTGACCCGATCAAACCGACGAGCCGGTCCGCTATTCGCGCACTCCACGACCGGGGCCTGCGCGTGGCGATGGTGACCGGCGACAACGAGCGCACGGCTCAGGCCGTCGCGCGAAGTTTGGGCATCGACGACGTGTACGCTCGCGTGATGCCTTCGGGAAAGGCCGAAACCGTCATCGAGATGCAACAGTCGGGCCGTGTCGCGTTCGTGGGCGACGGCATCAACGACGCTCCGGCGCTCGCGCAGGCCGATGTGGGGATAGCGATCGGAACGGGAACGGACGTAGCCGTCGAGTCCGCCGACGTAGTGCTCATGTCGGGCGATCTGAGCGCGCTGGTCAACGCTCGTGCATTGTCACACGCGACGCTGACCAACATCCGGCAGAATCTGTTTTGGGCGTTCGCTTACAACGTCGTCCTGATTCCTGTCGCCGCAGGCGTGCTGTACCCGGCATGGGGAATCCTGCTCTCTCCTGTTTTTGGCGCCGCGGCTATGGGGCTTTCTAGCCTGTTCGTGTTGTCGAACGCGCTGCGCCTCAAACGCTTCGATTCGCGGCTCTCGGGTAGTAGCCTCTAAACCGCGAGCAGGAAGAGCGTGGGAATCACAAATAGTAACGTACGCCCACCTGTATCGACCCGGCAAAGTCGAAAATGAAATCCGAAGCTCCACCCTCGACCTCATCAGGCTCCGCGGCGAAGTTTCCGGAGGGGTCGAACGTGGTATCGAACGTGTCATCGGGAAAGAGCGCGGCAGCGCTGGCCGTCAGGGTAAGCTGGAGCGCCTCCTCCACGTTCAGAGCGAACCCGAATCCCATCTGAGGGCCGAACGCGACCTGCGACCCTCGGCGGCCAAAGCGTTTGTCATCGGTTGCGCTGGTCACGAGGAAGGTGCCGCCGAGTTCGACGAACGGATAGAACGTACGAGGCTGGTCGCTCCCACCGCGTACCAGAAGCGTAGCACTGAACCAGTCAGGATCGGTGAGCACGTAGACCGGGTCCCTGCCGACCTCGTTGAAGTCGTCGGGCAACGTGTCGAACGCGTTGAAGCTCTGGTATCCCAGCCGCAGCGCGACGGCACCGCCCTGGCGAAACTGGTACCCCAGCTCAAACGATGCCGCAGACAACTCGCCCGGCACCTCGAACTGAGGGGCCGCCTCACCCGAGTAGAAGGCTGTTCCACCTGCCGCCCCGAGATACATACCTGGCACCCATCCTTGCGCTTTACAGGGAGCCGCGAGAGCAGCCGTGAAAAAGAGTGTAGCGATGACAAAGCGATTCATTAGGGTAATGGATAGTGTATAAATGTATCAGATGATTGGATACCAGCATACAAACGCGTTGGCTTTCGCGTCAATACGCTGGCCTGCATCCGATGGGCAATAGCGCGTGAATCAGGTTCACAAGTGGAACAGCGTGCGGCGCCTGCGTTACTCGGGTGTTACGCAAGCGCTTAGCCCCCTCCCCCATGCTCGGTACCGCAGGCTTCCTGCTGATTCTCGTCGCCTTCGTCTCGTGCCTCGCGTCTGGCGTCGCTTTTTTTCTGTCGGCCCAGGAGACGAGTCGGCTCGCTCCGGCCGCTATGGATGTGCCCCCGAAAGGTAAGGCGCTGAGCTGGTTGCGCGTCGGACAGGCCTCGTGGATCGTCACGTCGGTCGGACTGCTGGTGGCGTCGGCGATCCTGTTCTACCTGCTGGCGTCCCACCAATTCCAGTACGCGTATGTCTATCAGTACTCGTCGATGGACCTGCCGAAACACTACCTGTTCTCGACGTTTTGGGCCGGTCAGGAAGGCTCGTTCCTGCTGTGGACACTGATGACGGCGTTCTTCGGTCAGGCGATGCTGTGGTGGGGAAGGCGGAGCTGGCGCGCGCCCGTTCTGGCGATCACGTCGCTTAGCCTCGCGTTCCTGGTGTCGATGATCGTCGGGCTGAAGTTCGGCGCGTTGCAGATCGGCTCGTCGCCGTTCGAGACGCTGGCCTCGCGCTTCCCCGACGCGCCGCTGCTCCAGACGCCCGGCTTCGTACCGACCGACGGTAACGGGCTGAACGACCTGCTGCAGAACCCGTGGATGGTTATCCACCCGCCGACGCTGTTCGTGGGCTTCTCGTCGCTCGTGATCCCCTTCGGATTCGCCGCCGCGGCGCTGTGGCAGAAGCGGTACACGAGTTGGGTGCGGCCCGCGCTGCCGTGGCTGCTGTTCTCGCTGATGATTCTGGGCGTCGGCATCGCGATGGGCGGGTATTGGGCCTACGTCACGCTCTCGTTCGGCGGTTACTGGGCCTGGGACCCGGTCGAGAACTCCTCGCTCGTGCCGTGGCTGATCGGCGTGGCCGGACTGCACGCGATGCTCGTCCAGCGTAAAACGTCGGGCGGACACAAAGCCGCGCTGATCCTGACGCTGCTGGCCTACCTGTTCGTCGTTTACTCGACGTTCCTGACGCGCTCAGGCATCTTGGGCGACATCTCGGTCCACTCGTTCGTCGACCTGGGCCTGTCGAATCAGCTGCTCGTCTGGATCGCCGTCGTCGGCGGGATTGGGCTGGGATTGTTCGCGTGGCGCTACGCGGAGCTGCCCAAGCCCGACCGCGAGCCGCCCTACCTGTCGCGCGAGTTCATGATTTTCAGCGGCGCGATGCTGCTCTGCGCGCTGAGCGCCGTCATCATCCTGGGCACGTCGGCGCCGATCTTCGGTCGCATCTTCCGTGACGACCCCGCAGGCGTGGCGATCGCGTTCTACAACAAGTGGTCGCTGCCGCTCGCGTGCGGCATGATGCTACTCGTCGCCGTCGGACAGCTGTTCTGGTGGCACAAGATGAGCGTCGTCCAACTCAACAAAGTGCTGACAGCGCCGCTGGGCCTGGCCGTCGCCTCGACGCTGGCCATCCTGATCTTTACGCCGTTCACGCAGCGCACAGCGGGCGGGGCGCCCGTGCAAGAGTCGTTTCAGGCAGCGGCCTTCGACATCGGCGTCTATGGAACGAGTCTGCTGCTGCTGCTGCTCGTGCTGACTTCGTTCTTCGCGATGTACAGCAACGGCTGGGTGATGTGGCGCATCGGGCGGGGCAACTGGAAGATGATCGGCGGCGGGCTGTCGCATGTCGGGCTGGCGCTGACCATGCTGGGCATCATCTCGTCGTCCGGCTTCTCGACTCCGCTGGCAAACGCGGGGGGCGTGGCGATGCCTGCAACTGGCGGAGGCGTCTCTCGCGACAACTTCGTCCTCGAACGCGGGCAGACACGGACGCTCCCCTCGGGGTATCAGGTCACGTACAGCGGTAAGGAAAAGACCGACCAGGACCGCGACCGCTTCGTGATCGACTTTGCCGCGCCGACGGGCCGCAGCTTCACGCTCAAGCCGGTCGTCTACCAGAACGACGACAAGCAGTGGATCCAGCATCCCGATGTGGCGATCTTTGCTGAGAAAGACATCTACGCCGCCGTCACACCGTCCGGTATGTTCAGCGTGCCGGACACGCTCGATGTGGGCACGTTCTCGCTGGGTGAGGGCGAGTTCACGACCTTGGGAGACGACGAGTTTACGGTTCGCTTCCAAGGCTACGACACCGACGTGATCGACCGACTCGACGCCCGCCTCGTCCCGGACAGCCTGGAGGTCGCCATCGGCGCGCGGCTCGAGGTCACGCGGACGGCGACGGGTGAGACGCGCGAGATGGTGCCGGTCTACCTGCTCCAGGAGGGCGGACGTGTGCAGTACCTGCAAACCAAGGCGCGAGACTGGGATCTGACGATGACGTTCTCGGGCTTCGACCTGACCGAGCAGAAGGCCAATTTCGCCGTCGAGGGCGTATCGGTGATGCCTGAAGATTGGATTGTGGTGCAGGCGTACGAGAAGCCGTTCATCGGTATCCTATGGATAGGAATCACGCTGCTGTCGCTGGGATTCTGCGTGTCGCTCTATCGCCGCATCATGGACGTGCAGCCGCGCTCGGCACAGAGTTCGCTTGGTGCGGGGGCGCAATAGATTGAAACGAGCAGCGCGCCGCCGATACGTTGTCTATCGAACGCCGCACGCTCGCCTCTCACCCTCCCGTCCCCATTCATGACTGCCACCGACTCTTCCGAAGCGCACGTAGCCTCCTCCACCAATGAGGGGCTGACGGTGGATGTGCGGGCGCTCCAGCGGCGCATTCGGCATCTGGAAGCGGCACTCGACGCCGGACAACGACGCGTAGAGCAGCAGGCGCGGTTCGTCGCCCAGATCAGCCACGACCTGCGGACGCCGCTCAACGCGCTCGTCGGCATGTCGACGCTGCTCAACGGAACGCCGCTGGACGAGGAGCAGCGCGAATTGGTGGACATGCTTTCGTCGAGCAGCGAGAGCATGCTCCACCTGATCAACGACCTGCTCGACCTGAGCAAGATCGAAGCGGGCGCGCTCAAGCTCGTACCCGAGCCGTTCGACCTGCGCAGCGTCGCCGAGTCGACGTTCGACATGGTCGGCATGACGGCGATGCAGAAAGGATTGCGGCTGGTGTTCCTGACGGATCCTGCGATGGCCGAGCGCTTTGTCGGCGACTCGATGCGGATTCGTCAAATGCTGGTCAACCTCGTCTCGAACGCCGTCAAGTTCACCGACGAGGGCCAGATCGTCGTGCGGGCCTCGACGCAGTCCGCGACGGGATCGGCGATGCGCAACCTGACGCTGACCGTCGAGGACAGCGGCATCGGCATCAGCAAGGAGGGGCTTAGTAGATTGTTCAAGCCTTACGCGCAGGCGACGGACGCGACGGCCCACTCACACGGCGGGACCGGCCTGGGCCTCTACATCGTCCGTCACCTGGCCGAGATGATGGGCGGAAGCGTTCACGCGACGAGTGAGGAGGGATCCGGATCGACGTTCGGCTTCACTATTCCGCTCGCAGCGGATGGGGGCGGACGCGGACGTTCGGCAGAAACACTCAAACTAGCGGGCGGCTTGGTGGTCGCCGCCATCGCACACCCAGGCGAGCGCGCGATGACGGTGCAACTGCTCGAGCGGGCGGGCGTCGAAGTCGTCCAGGCCCACACGTCGGACGAGGCGGTCGGGCTGATGGGCACGACAAAGAGGCTCGAAGCCATTTTAGTTTCTTCCGACATTGCCGATACGAAAGGAGACCCATCGGTGTCCGCCATCCGCCAGGCGGCAACCGGGCTGGGGCTTCCCGTCATCGAACTCTCTCCTTTTCGCACCCGAGCCGACGCCGCCGAACCTGACGGCGCGCGCCTGAGCACCCCTCTCCGCCGCGACGCGCTCTATCGAACGCTCAGCGGCGTGCTCGCTCCCGCAACTTCGCAGACCTCCATGGAAATGCACGCGCACACGCCGTACGCTCCTCTCGACACGCCTTTTGCTCCTCCCGCAATGCACATCCTACTAGCCGAGGACAATCCGATCAACCAGAAGGTCACGCTCCGCTTGCTCAAAAGCCTGGGACTGGGCGCCGACGTAGTCGAAAACGGACTCGAAGCCGTCAACGCGGTCCAGAGCAAGATGTACGATGTCGTGCTGATGGACGTGATGATGCCGATCATGGATGGACTCGAGGCGACCAGGCAAATCCGCCAGCGCCTGCACGCGATGCCCGATCCGCCGCGCATCATCGCTGTGACGGCCAACGCCATGGCAGGCGACCGCGAGCGCTGCCTCGAAGCAGGAATGGACGACTATATCCCCAAACCGCTCCGCCTCGAGGCCCTGCGCGGCGCGCTCGACAGCATCGCTTCAGCGCAAAAGCCGGTCGCCGCAGAAGTGTCGAGTGGCCCTATCAACGCCGCCGCCCTGCGCGAACTGCTCGAAAGCATCGGCGCCGACGACTTGGAGTTCTTCGACAGCCTCGTCAACGACTTCGTCACCGACGCCTCGGACCTCGCCGGATCGCTCACGACCGCCGCCCTTGCTGGTGACCTGGACGAAGCGCGCAAAGCCGCCCACACCCTGAAATCCAGCGCCCTCATGTTCGGCGCCGAGTCACTCTCCTACGCCGCAAGGGACGCCGAGCATGCCGCCCGAGAAGACGACCTCGTCAACCTCCGCAAGGCCGCCGCCCCCGTCGACTACCTCCTCGAACAAGTAACCAACGACCTCCGCGCCCGGCAGTCGCAGCAGTACGCGGGCATCGTCTGAACACCGGTACCGAACACACAGTCTACGCTCGTCTACGCTCTCCAGGCACACCGGGACAGTCGGTGAAGCAGACGCCACCCCGCCGAGTCGAGGCGAACCGCTCGCATCCGCATCGCCTTCGGACACGAGTTGCGCGGCGCAGTCTGAAATGACGCTGAAACGACGCAGAGTTACATACTCAGCGCAGTTCTACTGCCACACCCGTCACCTTCTGGCCTTCCTACGTCTCCACGACGCTGCGCTGTGCGACAGCGCGTCCGCTATCGGTTAGGTGCAGGCGGTCGGCATCCCTCGTAGCATGGCCTTGGCGCAGGGCGCGCTCGATGACGCGTTCGCTCCAGTCCGCCTCCCAGCCGACGTGCTCTTCGAGGTGACGACGGCGGCTCTCCCATGCCTCGCGCGGCGTGCCTTCGTGGCGAGCCAGGTGGACGAGGAGCATTCGCTCGGCGAAGTCCAGGCGCTGCGTGCGTCGGCGGCGCCAGCGCGTGAGTTGGCCGTCGCCGGGGGCGAGCAGGTAGACGAGGCCGAACACCAGTCCGATAACGGACGCGATCGATCCGGCGGGCGACACGTCGAACAGTGCCGACACGCCATACCCCGCGACGGCGCAGAACGCGGCGAGCGCGCACGCCACTCCGATCATCCATCCCAGCCGGTGCGTGAGCAGGCCCGCAGTGGCTGCCGGACCGACGATGAACGCGACGACCAGGATCGACCCGGCAGCATCGAAGGCGCTCACGGCCGTCAGGGAGACCAGCGTCATCAGCGCGTAGTGAAGCACGACCGGAGCGAAACCGAACGCGGCTCCCAGCGCGGCGTCGAACGTGACCAGCTTCAACTCTTTGAAGAAAACGGTCACGAACAGGCCGTTGAGCACCAGCATAGCGCCCGACACCCAGGCCGTACGCGGTCCCAGGTCCACGCCGCCGACGACGAAGCGGTCGAACGGGACGAACGGAAGCTGGCCGAGAAGGACAGCGTCGGTGTCGAGGTGCACGTCGCCCGCGTATTGTGCGATCAGGATCACGCCGATCGAAAACAGGAACGGAAAGACCAGTCCGACGGCCGCATCGCCTTTGACCAGGTGGGTGCGCTCGAGCAACTCGACCAGCGCGACCGTCAGCACGCCCGCAATAGCCGCGCCGACGATCAGCAGCGGCGAGTTGAGATCTCCGGTTAGAAAAAATCCGAGGACGATCCCCGGAAGGATCGCGTGGGTGATCGCATCCGACACCATCGCCAGATTGCGCAGCACCAGAAAGCTGCCCAGGATCGCGCAGCTCGTCGCCACCAAAACGGCAGTCAGTAGAATGTCGAAGTTGAGGCTCATCGCACAACCGGATGTGCGGTCGGATCTCGACGCAGCCTGCGCAGCCGGATCGCTCGGGCGACGACTCCTCTACGCGGCGCGAACAGCAGCGATGCGACGGCCAGAACCGTGACCACGACGACGACTGCAGGCCCCGTGGGCAGGCCCGGCGTCAGCGCACTCACCAGCGCCCCACCCGCCCCACTGACCGCGCCGACTAGGGCCGAGAGCGCCACCATAGGCCCCAGCCGATCCGTCCACTGCCGCGCCGCGACGCCGGGCGCGACGACGAGTGCACTCATCAGCACCACACCGACCATCTGCAACCCGGCGACGATCGACAATACGAGCAGTAGCATCAGCAGCAACTCCATCCTATAGCGCGAGAACCCGGACGCTTCGAGGAATGCTGCGTCGAAGACGAGCAGTTTGAGCTCTTTCCAAAACACGAGCATCAGCACCAAGGCGACCAGAGCGAACGCCGCCATCGTCCAGACGTCGCGTGCGAGCAGCGCAGCGGCTTGCCCGAACAGGAAGCGGTCGAGTCCGGCTTGGGCTGCGTTTGGCTGCTTCTGGATAACGGTCAGTAGGACCAACCCCAGTCCGAAGAACACCGAAAGGCCCGTTGCCAGCGCGCTATCGTAGCGCACCCTACTCGTCTCCGAAACTCTGGCTACGGCTCGGGCGGCTAACCACCCCGTCACGGCAGCTCCGCACAGCAGCGCAAGCGGCGCTTTGGTACCGAAGAGCAGAAACGTCAGCGCAACGCCCGGCAACGCCGCGTGCGAGATCGCGTCGCCCAGCAGACTCTGCCCGCGCAACACGGCGAACGCTCCCAACGCCCCGCTCGTCGCCCCGAGCAGAGCGGCGCCCAGCGTGACGAGCCGCAGCGTGTAATCGAGCGTGATCAGGTCACTCATGCGCCAGCCTCACAGGGGTGGGATGCAGAGTCACGGGCTTCGACTCGGCAGGCAGTTGTAGATTCCTGCCTTCGCAGGGATGACGGTCGGCAAGGAAAGAGGTAGGCGAGGGAAAGCAGGTTGCGACCACCATACCGCGCAGGGGAGACACGTGTCTCGCCCGCCTCAGCGTAACATCCAGTACGTCTAAGTGGCCCATCCTCATGCGTCCAACAGCGCCAAACGTCCGCCATACGCGCGCCGCAGATTCTCGTCCGTGAACACGTCGGCGACCGGACCGGCGGCGATTTTCTCGACGTTGAGCAGGAGCACGTCGTCGAAGTAGTCGGGCACGGTCTGGAGGTCGTGATGAACGACGAGAACGGTCTTACCTCGGCTGCGCAGGTCACGGAGCAGGTCGATCACGGCGCGCTCGGTCGTTGCGTCGACGCCCTGGAACGGCTCGTCCATGAAGTAGAGGTCGGCGTCCTGAACGAGGGCGCGGGCGAGGAACGTGCGCTGCTGCTGCCCGCCGCTGAGCTGGGCGATCTGGCGGTCGGCAAGTCCATCCAGTCCGACCTGGGCGATGGCGGCGTCGGCCAGGTCGCGTTCGCGTTTGCCGGGGCGCTTGAACCAGCCGAGCGATCCGTACAGGCCCATCGTCACCACGTCGCGCACGGTCGTCGGAAAGTCCCAGTCGACGCTTCCGCGCTGCGGCACGTAGCCGACTCTGCGACGCGCGCGCTGGTACGGCTGACCGAAGATGCGCACTTCTCCGGCGGCGCGCGGCGTCAGTCCCAGAATGGCTTTGATGAGCGTCGTCTTACCCGCGCCGTTGGGGCCGACGATCGCCATGAGCCGACCGGCCTGGACGCGCAAGTCGATGTCCCACAAAACCGGCTTTTCGGCATAAGCGACGGTCAGATCGTCGACGGCCAGTGCGGGTTCGCCAAAGTGGTCCTTAACGGGCACAGCGGTCGGGTCAGGCGAATCGCTCATGCGTCTGGGGCGAGTGCATCGGCGATGGTCGTGATGTTGTAGCGCATCATGCCCTCGTAGGTGTCTTCGGGCGTGCCGTCGTCGCCCAGCGCGTCCGAGAACAGGCTGCCGCCGATCTGCACGTCGTGCCCGCGCGATCTCACGGCTTCTTGAACCGCTTCGATGCTGCGCGGCGACACACTCGACTCGACGAAGATGGCCGGGATCCGCCGGTCGGCTATCGAAGCGGCCAAGCGCTGCACATCGGCGGTTCCGGCTTCGGTCGCCGTCGAGATGCCCTGCAAGCCTTCGACCTGAAAACCGTACGTCCGCCCAAAGTAGTTGAACGCGTCGTGCGCCGTCACCAGAACGCGGCGATCGGCGGGGACGCGAGCGAGGATCGTCCGCAGCTCATCGTCCAGCGCGTCGAGCCGGGCGAGGTAAGCGTCTCGGTTGGAGCGGTACGCTTCGGCATTCTGAGGATCGAAGTCCATCAGCGTCTGGGCTGTGCGCTCGGCAGCGCTGCGCCATAGGGGGACGCTCATCCAAACGTGCGGATCGGCCTGCCCGGGGTAGTTGGCCGATGCCACCAGGCTGTCGCGCCGCAGGTTCTCGGTAACGGCGAACGTCGGGCGCCCCAGCCGGTCCATCTGCTCGAACACCTCCTCCATCCGCCCCTCGAGGTGCAGCCCGCTGTATAAGATCAGAGCCGCGTTCCCCAACTTCTGCACGTCTCCCTGCGACGCCTGGTACAGGTGCGGATCGACGCCGGCGCCCATCAGGCTCTCGACGCTCGCCGCATCGCCCGCAATTTGCCGCGCCAGATCGCCCACAATGCTCGTCGTAGCCACTATGCGGATCGGCCCCTCCCCTCGCTCTTGGGTCTGCGGCTGACACGCGGAAAGAGCGACGAGGCAAAAGAGGAAGAGTAGGCGCATGGCATCGAGTGAAGTTGGTCGCGCATACAGACGCCCCGCAGCCGTTGTTCTGCCCTTCTTTTTTATTTTTAGCCAAGACTAAAAATCGGCAGTCCGCTCTTCAAGCCCGTCATACGCCACCCCGCCGGAGCTAAGATGCGCGCTGAAAAGAAGGCACCGACCAGCCCTCGACTCTCCATGTCCCCACACGGTCTCCCACGGAGTCGGGAAAGCTATATCTCTCCCGCTCCATCCAGCTTCTGCTCATCGGTATCCTGCAAGCGAGTTGCGCTATCGCGAGACCAACACCTCGCCAGGCGAGAGGTCCGGCACGTCGCCCAACTCGGCGCCGAGAACCTGATAGGCCACTAGCCCACGCTAGCGAATCGGTTCTCGCCTTCTGGAGGTCTCACGATGTAAAAGATGCGGACGCGCCTCTTGCAGGACCTGCCGAGCCTCATCGCTTCTCTGCTGGCCAGCCAGAGCGCGGGCCAGTTCCACCAACGTGGTCCCCATAGGCATGGTGTAGTTCTCGTTGCTGGCCGCAGTGCCCGCTCTCTCGATCTTTCGTTGCGCGATGGATCGCTGGCGCATACCGACCGCGGTACGAGCTGCCTCGTCTGCCGAGCCGTAGCGGCCCAGGTTGTTACGGACGCGCGCCCGGCTCTCGAAGCACGTGCGCGTGAACCACCGCTCCTCGCCACACAGATTCAGCAGTGCTGTGGACGCGAGGCCCAGGTAGCGTTCATACTCTGCGTCGTCTCCGGCCAGAAGCAACTGCTCACCTAGAAACGCCATGGCGACAGCGGTGGACGGATGATTCGGTCCAAGAATGCGCCGCCTCGTCTCGAAGATCAGGCGCCGGAGATCGGTAGCTTTCTCCATGCGACCGGCGTCGCGGTACGAGCCTGCCAAATGGGAAGCCGCGCTCATACTTCGCAGGTTCAACATAAACGTTGGGTTAAACCTTATCGCCCATGCAGTTATTTCACAAACGAGTCTGTTCGGCAGGATATCGAGTACACGGTTAGGGCTCGTCTTGCCAACGATGGTGGACCCTCGGCAACCCACAGGTCGCTCCTACGGAAGGCGAACGTGACCCCGTTACACAGGCTGAAGTCGAATAAGCAGGCGACAGCGTGCCCGTCACCTACCATGCAGCTCCCCCTACACAGATAGGCCGGCGGCATCGTGGTTCACGATCTGGCGCTATCGGTCCAGCTCGCCTGCCGAATCTCTGCGTTGGCGGGGATACCGACGAAGGAGACCGACACGACGCGCAAGGCTCTTGCGTATCTGCCCGTTACGAGAGCAGCTGCGTCAGTTTGAGAAGCTCGAAGTTGATGTTCTTCTTTCGGCTCCACACGCTCCGCATCGTCGTCAGGCGCACCTCGCCGTTCTGGACACCGACCATGACATTGGTGTGCCCTTCGATCAGCGCTTCGATGGCACCGACGCCCATCCGCGAGGCCAACACGCGGTCCCTCGCCGATGGCGCTCCCCCCCGCTGGATGTGACCCAAGACGCAGACGCGCAGGTCGATCGAATCGAACGACGGATCGGCTCGAAAAGCCGTTTCGAGAGCGGCAGCTCCTCCCAACTCTTCGCCTTCGGCCACGACGACGATAGACGAGCGCGTTTGAGCCAGCATCAGCGTCAGCACGCGGTCCTTGATGTCGTCCAGGTTAGCGATGGTTTCGGGAATGAGCACCATCTCGGCGCCGCCGCCTATCGCGCAGTTGAGCGCGATGAAGCCCGCGTCGCGCCCCATCACTTCGATGAGGAACAGCCGGTCGTGCGCGTCGGCGGTGTCGCGGATGCGATCGATGTTCTCAATGGCCGTGTTTAGGGCTGTGTCGTAGCCGATCGTTTCGTCTGTCCCGAACAAGTCGTTGTCGATCGTGCCGGGGCAGCCGATGACCGGAAAGCCGTGCTCCTCGTGGAAATAGACGGCACCGCGAAACGTCCCGTCGCCGCCGATGCCGACCAGCGCATCGACGCCCGCAGCGCGCAGGTTGTCTCCGGCTTTGGCGCGGCCCTCGGGCGTCTGGAACGCTTTGGAGCGCGCGCTTTTGAGGATGGTGCCGCCCAGCTGAACGATGTTGCTGACCGAGCGCCCGTCCATCTCGACGAAGTCGCCGTCGATCATTCCTGCGTAGCCTCTGCGAATGCCGATCACTTCCAGGTCATTGGCGACGGCTGTCCGCACGACGGCGCGGACGCAGGCGTTCATTCCGGGAGCGTCGCCGCCGGACGTGTAGACGGCGATGCGGTTCAGTTCGGCCATATGCAAGTCGGGTCGTGGAGTCTATCAAAGAAACGCACCGGCAGCACTCTGGTCACACCTCCGCACAATCGTCACGCCGGGCGCGCCAGATAAACGGATTCGAAGCGGGCAATCGCCCGCCGACCGCCCGTCCTGAAGTCCTCGCTCGTCAGGTTGCGAGACCAGCGCATGAAAGCCCCTGAGCTACCGGTTGTCGATGGGTCGGGCGACGACGATGCCGATCTGGACGCGGTTGCCCTGGATGTAGGATGCGAGGTCGGGCGAAGTGGTGACGCCGTTGGTCGTCGAGGCGTGGAGGAAGCCGGTCGACCCGTCTCCGGGTTTGTAGACGAAGCCGGTGTGGGTCACGTCGAGGCCTTCGATGTCGGTTGCCGTCGCGATGATGTCGCCCGCCTGGAGCTGGTCGTACACGTCGGCGATGCGGTCCTGAGGGATGTAGTAGAGGTCTAGGTCGGCGAGACTGGCTTCGACCTGCTTCATCTCGTCGAACAGGCTGTCGCTGGCGGCGAGGCGCGGGTAGGATTCGCGTTTGGTCGTCATGAAGTTGATCTGTTTGTCGAGCACGTCGCCGCCCAGATCGTCCGTGATCGCGTCGATGACGCCGCGCTGCTCGTTGGTGCGAATCCAGTCGGACCAGTAGTGCAGGCGCTCGCAGTAGCCGCCGCCGATGTCGGAGTTGCGGTAGCGGACTTCTTCGACGCGATCCACGTAGCCCTGATAGCTGTAGTCGTCGGCCTGAATGCCCCGCGCGAGGGCGAGCAGGCTCTCGACAAACAGGACGCAATCGAACTGATCGAGGCGGGCGATGAGTTCTTCGCCTTCGGGTTCGTCGAGCATCCCGGCGACGTACGGAGCGCCGCGCAGCTCGAGTCCGAGCGTCTGCATGATTTCGCCGATGGGACGCTCGCTCAGGTTCTGCTCGCGCGCCATCGTCATCACCCTATCGAAGTCGGCATCGCCTGATTCGATGGGCTGGTTGACGGAGACGGTGTTAGGCGCAGAATCGGGGGCATCGTCCGCGCATCCGACGAACAGGAGGAGCGCGAAAAAGGTGGAGAGGAGGCGCATGAGGTCAGGAAGAGAGGGGAACGACGGTATCGGGATAGGCCAACGTATGGGGCCATGCGGGACGTATGGTAAGCGCGCGGGCGAGCAGTTGTTCGTAACGGTCTGCCTCTACCTCGTACGCGCCGAATTGCACCAGGTGGTCGGTCGTCCACTGCGTATCGAGCAGCCGAAAGCCCTGCCGCCGCAGCGTACCGACGAGCCAGACGAGCGCGACCTTACTAGCGTCCGTGGAGCGGCTGAACATCGACTCGCCGCAAAACGCGCCACCGATGGTGACGCCGTACAGCCCCCCGATCAACTCGCCGTCTTGCCAGACCTCGACCGAGTGCGCCCACCCCAACTCGTGCAGCCGGGCATACGCCGCGATCATCCGATCGCTGATCCACATCTCGCGCCCCTCGGCGCACGCGCTCATGACCGCCTCGAAATCGCGATCCGTCGTCACGTCCCACCGCTGCTGCCGGACACGTTTGCGCAGGTTCTTGCCGACGTGGAATCCATCGTCCAGCGGGAGTATGCCGCGCAGTTGGGGACGAAACCAACGGAGATTGCCTGCCTCGTCGTCCATCGGAAAAAGACCTTGCGCGTAGGCGCCCAGTAGCACGTCAGGTTGGAGGTCGGGTAGCAGATCGGAGGTCATGGGCTGGAGACGCAG
The DNA here is from genome assembly GCA_963815505.1 of Rhodothermales bacterium. Classification (GTDB taxonomy): domain Bacteria; phylum Bacteroidota; class Rhodothermia; order Rhodothermales; family BA12; genus CAXBBB01. The sequence goes on along the minus strand of CAWFGU010000005.1, from coordinate 79,719 downwards.
CGGTGCCGACGGTGGTTGCCGCACCGGGTAGGCAGACGTGCCGCTCACCGAAACTCCTCGAAGGGCGTACATCAGCGTCATCACGTCTCCTTTGACGGTGCTTAGATACTCCTTAGGCGCGCCCCACAACTCTCAGACGCCATATGGGGTAGGTTGAGCGTTCCCTTTGGACTCCAAACGCATTCCACTCCATGACCCGCTCGCTCACCTTCAAAGTCCTCGCCATCGGCGTGCTCCTGCTCATGCTCTTGGTGCCGCTGGCGATGCTCGACGGACTGGTGCGCGAGCGGCAGCAGATGAAGCGCACTGCCACCCAAGACGTAGCCGAGATGTGGGGCGGGCCGCAGACCATCGCCGGGCCGCTGCTGGCCGTGCCCTACCGCATTCCCAAAACCGAGACGACGGGTGAGCGCAGCGGGACCGTCTACTTCCTGCCCGACAGCCTCTCATATGACGCCGACCTGTCGCCTCAGGTCCGCAAGCGGGGCATCTTCCGTGTCACGCTGTTCGAGACGACCGTCCGCATCGACGCGCAGTTCGGGCCGCTCGACTTGGCAGCGGCGCGCGTGCCTGAGTCGTCTCTGATCTGGGCCGACGCGCGGCTGCTGATGGGCGTCAGCGATCCCAGCGGACTTCAGTCGCTGGTAGCCCCGGTCTGGGGTGGGCGGACGCTCGAAACCGTTCCCGCGTCCGAGGCCAACCTGCTGCCAAATGCTGTCGAGGCGCGACTCCCCGCCGAGTTACTGCCTATCACGCCGGGCGCCGCGCCGGTTCGGGTGACGGCGGACGTTCAAGTGCGCGGAAGCCAGAGTCTGCGCGTCGTCCCGCTGGGCAAATCGACCGACGTGGCGATGCGCTCGTCGTGGCCGTCGCCGTCGTTCGTCGGCGCGTTCGCCGCCCGGACGCGCGAAGTCACCGACGCCGGTTTCGAGGCAGACTGGCGCGTGCTGTTTCTCAACCGCGGCTACCCCCAGGTCTTCCGCAACGACGCCTCGCCCTCGCTCCTCGACGGATCGTTCGACGGCGACGAGATGATGATCGAAGCCGCATACCGGGGGAGCGGACGGAGCGATGTGGACGGGCAGGCCGTCGGCGTGCGGCTGATCGAGACAGCGAACGTGTACCAGCAGGCCGAGCGCGCGTCGGAGTACGGCTTCCTGTTCGTGCTGCTCACGTTCACGACGTTCTTCTTCGTCGAAGTGCTCGGCGGACGCCGCATCCACCCGCTGCAGTACCTGCTCGTCGGCTGCGCGGTCGCGCTGTTCTACCTGCTGCTGCTCTCGCTGGCCGAGTTCGTTCCGTTCGGCGTGGCGTATGGCGCATCGGCCCTCGCCATCCTGGGATTAATCGCGATGTACGGACGCGCCGTCTTGGGGTCGTGGCGCATGAGCGGCGTCGTGACCGGTCTATTGGCCGTCTTCTACGGCTACTTCTACGTCCTACTCCAACTCGACGCCTACGCCCTGCTGGCCGGAAGCATCGGCCTGCTCGTCATGCTGGCCGTCGTGATGTGGGTCTCTCGCACAGTCGACTGGTACGCCTTCACCCCGTCCTCCCTCGACAAACGCGCCGAGCCGTTGCCGGAGTCACTCGAGTAACGCACGCTGGATGCGTAACGCCGATGCAGACGGCCTACGACGCGAGCATCGGCGTCCGATCGGCGAACGGATCCGACTGCTTCCAACATCCACGCTGCCACGTCTGCGCGCGAGATGCGAGATAGCAAGCCGTAGCGCTCTACCCGGTGGGCCGACTCGGTCCGACGTCCATCCGTAAGAGTTGTCGGGTGTACCGCCATCCAGTCGAGCGCACTTCTCGACGGCGTGCTCTCCATCGCCGCCAGCCCCTCGTGCGATGCCGCATGTTGCTGTGACCGATCAGCCAGCGAAACACCGGGGGGACGTGATCGATGCTCTCCGACACGCCCCCCGCGCTGATCGCGACGAGGCGTGTGGCGCTGCTGCCGGGCATCGCGCTCGAAAGCAGTTCGGCGACTCGCATTGTCAGATTATGAGGCGAAGCGAGCGGCGACCATGGATTCTACGCCGCCCGCCGCTTGATTCCGAGCGCGGAAACGACGGCGTCGGGTCCGTCGAGCGCTTGGATTAGCCTATCGGCATCCAGAACGTCGCCCCGGAGGACTTCCATTCCATCCCTAAAATCGAACGGCGTCGCAGGACGAACCAGTGCCCGCACGTGGTGCCCACGCGCACGAGCGAGGCGACACAGCCACTGCCCACACCCACCAGAGGCTTCTAAAACGAGTCGATGCGTAGCGTGGGTGGAATGAGGAAAAAAGTCAGGGTTTTGGAGAGTAAGGCGCATCGGGGGGGACGGTGGCGTTCAGATCGCGAACAGCGCCCGAGCCGTCGCCGTCGTGACGCGGGCGATTTCCTCGACCGATACCTCTCGCAATTCCGCCAGCTTCTCGGCGACCAGCCGGACGTAGGCCGGTTCGTTGCGCTTGCCTCGATTCGGTGCGGGAGCGAGAAAGGGAGCGTCGGTTTCGAGGACGAGTTCGTCCAGCGGGACGTGGGCGATGCCGGTCCATACGCCGCCGTTCTTGAACGTGAGCGTGCCACCGATGCCAAGCAAAAAGCCCAGCGCCCGGACGGCATCGGCGTCCTCTTTCGTTCCGCCCCAGCAGTGAACGATGCCGCGTAAGCCGAGCGGATCAGGCAGTCGAGAGCGCTCATCGGTGAGGACGCGAAGCAGGTCGGGCGTGCTGTCGCGGTTGTGCAGGATGAGGGGCTTTTCGGTTTCGGCAGCCAGGCGGATGTGGCGGCGGAAATAGTCTTCCTGCTTGTCGTCAAACGTGCGGTCCCAGTAGTGGTCCAAACCGCTTTCGCCGACGGCAACGACGCGTGGGTCGCGGGCGAGGCGATCGACTTCCCCCCAGTCGGCGTCGGTCGCGTCTTTCACCTCGGAAGGGTGGAGTGCGGCCATTACGAACAGGCCATCGTGGCGGTCGGCGAGTTCGAGGGCAGCGTGTATCGACTCTATGTCGATGGCGGGCATCACGATGGCCTGAATTCCCTGAGCGCGGGCGCGGTCGAGTACGGCCTCGCGGTCGTCGTCGAAGCGGGCATGGTAGAGGTGGCAGTGGGTGTCGACGAGCATCGGTGCGAGCGGTTGGAAATCGACCTGAGTACGTCGGGCAACAGGTGGGCGTTCGGCTCGGGTGAGTCGGGCGGTCGGGGTTGCCCCATGCGTGGCGGCGGCGCTACTCTCTGTCCATGTCGTCCCGCTCCACCTCCTTTCTGCTGCTCGCCGCATTAACCGTCGTTCCGCTAGCGGCGCTCTACCCAGTCGCGCGCGTGGCGTGGGACTGGTCGCGCGTCGAGAGCGTCGTTCCGGGGGAGTCGGCGGCGCAGACAGAGGCGGCGCGCGGGTTCGACTGGATCGTGTGGCAGAGCGGCGAGGCCGGGCCAGTCGCCGCGTACGTATTTCCGGGCGGACCGGGGGACCGGGCTGGCATCCAGCGCGGAGATGAGTTCTACAGCCTCGAGGGCGCGATGATCGTCGAAGCGTTCGGTGTGACCCAGGCCGTCGGTGGCTTGACGCCGGGCACGCGCGTGACCTACGAAGTCGTGCGCGGGGACGAACTGGCGAGCGCCGACGTGCGCATCGCCCGCTACCCGACGTTCCTCTATCCGCTCTCGCCGAGCCTGTGGCTGTTCGCGCTGTGGGTGTTCACGCTGGGCGCACTGCTGCACGTGATCGCTCTCATCGTCGCCATTCCTCTGGCTCGGTCGAGCCTGCGAGCTCGGGTGTCGCTGGCACTGATCGGGGCGTCAGCGCTGTGGTTTTTCGCCAACCTGGCGCGGCTGGGACTGCTCGAAGTTTTTGGTGCGCCTCCGCCCGGATCGGGATACGAGTGGGCGTTCGGCGCGCTGACGCTGATCGGGCTGATCGGCTGGCTCACGTTTCCGCCGATCTTGCTGACCGGTGTGCTGAGTCAGGCGCGTATCCGACCGCCGCGCTGGAGCCTCGTCCCGCGCCTGCTGGCTCCCGTCGTGTTCGGCATCCTCGTCCTCGCGTCGATGACAGGCGGGTGGGGACCGTTTTCGCTCGACCGATTGGTCGCGCCGTTGATGTTCTACGCTTCGATCTACGTCGCACTGGGTGCCGGGTTATCGCTGGCTGTCGGAAGACCGGCACCGGGGTGGGGACGAGTCGGCAGTTGGATCACACTGGTATTCGCGCTGGGAGCCGCCCTCGTCGTTCCGGGCGTGATTCCGCTGCTGCGATCGGTCGGAGACGCGACGGTGGGATGGCTCGTCGTGAGCGCGCAGTTGCTCTACGCGGCTCCGGTTTCGCTCGTGGCGCTGGCGACGCTGCGCTATGGCAAGATCGACGACGTGCTGACGCGGACGGTCGCCAACGTGCTACTCTTCGGCTCGGCGCTGGTCGTCTACGTCGCCGCGATGCAGATCATCGACCCGTTTCTGCGCAGCTACCGCGCCCCCGTCCATGGCCTGGGGGCGCTGCTGTGCCTGGCGCTCTTCCTCATCGCCAACCAGGCGCGCAACCGCTGGCGCCGGACACCGCCGTCGTTTCTGCGCACGCCCATCGTCAGCGCGAGGGCGACGCTGCGTAGCTTTCAGGGCCGCATGCACGCATTCGTCGACGCCGAAACGCTCACCACCGAAGCGGTCCGCTTGGCCGGACAGGCGATGGGCGCGACGAGCGGCGTGCTCTACTTCCGACGCCCCGGTCTGCCGCCCACTCCTATTCCGACCGACCGACCGCCGTTTGCCGCTGCCGACGCGTGGATGAGTGCTGCCTACCACCCGTCGCCTCCGCACCTGACCGCCGACGACGTACACGGAATGTGGCCCGACCTCGCCCGAGCCGGTGGACTGTGGGCGCGATCCGCCGAAGTCAGCGAGGTCGACCTTCCGCCCGCTACGGCGCAGCGCTTGGTCGAGTTGGGCGCTGCCGTCGCGCTCGTCCTGGTGGGCGAGGGCGGGCCGCTGGGCGTACTCGTTCTGGCCCGCAAGCGACGCGGCATCTATAACCTGGACGACCTGGACGTGCTGCGCGTGCTGACCTCGCAGGTGGCGCTGGCGTTGGAACGCATCGGCCTGATCGAGCGCGAGAAGACGCTGGCGCGGCAAACGTCCGAGGCACAACTCGTCGCGCTGCGGACGCAGATCAACCCGCACTTCTTGTTCAACACGCTCAACACCATCGCCGCGCTGATAGACGAGCAGCCGGGCGACGCCGAACGGGTAGTCGAGCACTTGGCCGCGCTGTTTCGCCAAACCCTGCACACCGCCGACAAATCGCACGTGCCGCTGGGCACCGAGTTGCGGATGGTCCGGCAGTACCTCGCCATCGAAAAGGCCCGCTTCGGCGACAGCCTAGGTATCGAAATCGACGTGCCGGATGATCTGCTGTCGGTCCCGCTGCCTGCGCTCGCCTTGCAAACGATGGTCGAGAACGCGGTTCAACACGGCATCACCCCGCACCGGGGAGGCGGAACGGTCCGCATCGCCGCCCAGTCGACCGGAGAAGCTGTGGTGCTGACTGTTGGAGACGACGGAGCCGGACTGCCGCCGCACACGCATCCGTCCGAACTGTTCGGCATCGGCTTGCGCAATGTCGCCGGGCGGATGTTGCACCTCTACGGACGCCCCGATTTGCTGACGCTCGAACCCGCGCCCGGAGGCGGCACTGTTGCGCGCCTGACACTTCCCGACGCGCATCCGAAAACGGCTCCGACCACCGTTTCCTCCTAACGCCCCTCAACGCCCCGACGCCATGCTCCGCTGCCTCATCGCCGACGACGAAGCGCCCGCTCGCAAACGCCTCGAGCGCCTCCTGGCGCCGCTCATCGACGACAAGCGCGTCCAGATCACCGCCGTCTCGACCGACGGAACGGAAGCGCTCGAGCGCTTGGCGAAAGGCGACATCGACCTGGCGTTTCTCGACGTGCAGATGCCCGGCGCGAGCGGACTCGACGTGCTCGACCGCGTCGCTCCCGAGCATCGCCCCGCCGTCGTGTTCACGACCGCCTACGACGAGTACGCCGTCCGCGCGTTCGAGGCCAGCGCCGTCGACTATCTGCTCAAACCGTTCAGCGAAGAGCGGCTCGAAGAAGCCGTCGCCCGCGTCGAGGCGCGCGCCCAGGAGAACGACACGCCGCCCGATGGCGACCCGCGTCTAGCTCGCCTGCTGGACTACCTGGACGAGCACGACACGCCCGACCTCATCGCACCCCAGACCAAGACGCGTCCACGCTTCATCTCCGTCCCCTACCGCGACCGACAGCTCATCGTCCGCGTCGACGACGTAGTGACAGCCGAAGTACAGGACGGCATCACGCGGCTGTACGCGCTCGAACGGGACGGTCAGGGGCGCCCGCACCTGAAGCAGCATCTGGTCAGCCACACGCTCGACTCGCTCGAGGAGCAACTCGACGGCGAACGATTCGTCCGCGTCCACCGCTCCGCCCTGATCCAGCTCGACCACCTGCGCGAAATGGTGCCGTGGTTCAGCGGGCGCTACAAGCTGCTGATGGTGACGGGGCACGAAGTGCTGGCCTCGCGCGAACGTTCGCGGATGCTCCGAGACCGGTTCATTTCGTAGCGAGCGCTTTTTAAATCCAATCGGATGACAAGCGCTCGATGCGATGAAAGTAGTTCAAAGGGTCCTCACAAATCGTCTCATTGCGATACGACGGCAGTCGTAATCGTCGATTGTGAGTCCTGAACGCACGTGGCACGCGCTTTGAATAGGAGCACGACAGAACATCGCCCCAGGCGACCCATCTGTTTCCCTCCCTGTTCACCGCTCGTCCGGCGATGCACCGCTTCCTCCCTCTCGCCCTGCTTTTTTTAGCAGGAGGCACGACCAACGTACCGCCCGACATGATTCGGGTACGCATCTTCGAACGCGAAGCCCCTACCTGCGTCGAGGTACGGTCGCCTCAGTCAGTCGACCTTCACGCCCGCGCCGGTCGCCCGGCAACGATCTCGACGCAATTGGTGCACGTGTGCTCGCACAAGGGAGCGTTGCGCATTACGTCGGACGGCCAGACGATCTACGCACGTCGGATCGACATTCAATCACGCGGCCAGTTCGACGTGACGGCCAAGCGGCAGGGAGTGCGAGACGAGACGCGGACCTACCTCGATCACCTCGCCCTCTCGCCCGACGGTGACGGCCTGATGATCGTCAACGTGACGCGGCTCGACCCCTACGTGGCAGGCGTCATCACCAAGGAATACAATCTGGACGACGACGAAGGGACCGAGGCGATGGCCATCGTCGCCCGCACCTATGCGCTCCGAATGCAAGACCGGCGACGCGACCAACCCTACGATGTGGTCGACAACACCGGCGACCAAGTCTACCAGGGCATCGGCGAGGTCAAACGCCGCTCACTCCAAGCCGCGAACCGGACGAGCGGACAGGTGCTCACACACAACGGCGAACTCGTCGAAGCCGTCTACTCGGCTTCCAACGGCGGCCACGGTGCCGACAACAACGACGTGTGGCAGTCCGCCCCCATCTCCTACCTGCGCGGACGGCCCGACCCCTACGACCGCATCTCCCCCGTCCACGATTGGACCGCCCGCCTCGACAGGACTCGCGTGCTCGATGCCCTCTCCCGACTATCTGGACGCCGAGTCACCGGTTTTCTCATCGGAGATCACACGCCCGATGGGCGCATTCGCACGATCACACTGTTGCACGGCTCGTCCCGCAGTACGATTCGGGGCACGCAATTTCGCTCGGCTGTCACTGCCCAGATGGGCGTCACGTCGGTTCGCAGCACCCTCTTCGACGCGACGCGCCAGGGCGACACTTACGTCCTGACGGGCAAAGGCTTTGGGCACGGCGTCGGCATGAGTCAATGGGGCGCGCACGGCATGGCGAAGCAGGGCAAGAATGCCCGAGAGATCCTCGCCTTCTACTATCCCGGGACGCGCGTCGAACGGCGCACCGGCAGCAGCATGAGGCTCGCCGACATCGCGACGCCCCAGGAAGACGAGCAGCCCGAGCGCCCGCGCCGGACGCCGACTAACGCAGCCCCTACAACTCAAGACGAACGGAGGATCGGATGGCGTCGCTAATCTCTCGCTATACCAAGACAGCCAAGCAGCCCACATCGGACCGCCAGGCCAAGCCGCAACGCTCACCTCGCCGCCACGGACGCGGCGTCCCTCAGCCGCCCGGCCCCAAGGAGAAAGGAAGCGGCCGCTTCCTGTCGTGGGGAGACGGACGCTGAACCTCAACTCTCAAACAGAAAACCCCGCTCCCCTTTGAGGAGGGCGGGGTTTTCTGTGTCCAGGATTCGGATCACACGAACGCGCTGATGCCCGTAATCGCGCGCCCGACGACCAAGCTGTTGATCTCGTTGGTGCCTTCGTACGAGTAGATAGCCTCGGTGTCGCAGAAGTAGCGGGCGACTTCGTACTCGAGCAAGATGCCGTTTCCGCCCAGCACCTCGCGCGCCAGGGCGACAGCTTCGCGGCATGCTTTGGCCGTGTACACCTTGGCGAGCGACGCGTGTTCGTCGCGCATGATGTCGGCGTCCTGCATTGCCGAGAGCCGCATGCACAGCGCCATCGACGAGGTAACACGGCTCAGGATGTTCACGAGATGCTGCTGCACGAGTTGAAATGAGGCGACGGGCCGTCCGAACTGCTCGCGCTGCTGCGTGTAGGCCAGCGCTCGCTCGTAGGCCCCGCGCGCGCAACCAACGCCCTGCCACGCCACACCTGCCCTCGTCGCCCGGAGTACGTCGGCGGTGACGCGCCAACTGGTTGCGTTCTGGAGGCGGTCGGCTTCGGGAACGCGGCAGTCGGTCAGCGTGATGAGGCCGTTTTCTACGGCTTTGAGCGCGATCTTGCCCTGAATCTTCTCGACTGCGTATCCATCGTTGCCCTGCTCGACGACAAAGCCCTTGACGTTGCCGTCGTCCACGTCGCGCGCCCAGATCACGATCAGGTCAGCGAACGTGGCATTGCCGATCCACTTCTTCTGACCGTTGAGCACCCACGTGTCGCCGTCACGCTTGCAGGTCGTCGTCAGGCCACCGGCGGCGCCACTGCCTACGTTTGGCTCGGTCAGACCGAATGCGCCGATGACGTTCATCGCGAGCATGTCGGGGAGCCAGCGCTTTTTCTGCTCCTCGTCTGCGCCGAGCACGATCGACCACAGAGCCAGTCCCGCGTGGACGCCGAAGAACGTCGCCGTCGATACGTCCACGCGGGCCATCTCGACCGTAAAAATGCCTTCCATCAGCGATGCGTGCTCGGTACGCGTGCCGTCGGCGTTGAAGATGTGCTGGATCAGGCCGAGCTTCTGAAAACCGGCGACGAGCATCTCTCGGGGCGTTTCGTCGCGCTGCCAGTAGTCATTGATGACCGGGCGCACCTCTTCTTCCATGAACGCACGCAACCGCATCGCCGCGTCGCGCTGCTCGTCGGTCAGCAGCGAGTAGAAGTCGTAGAAATCTCCGTCTGGCAGAGGCAGATCGCGCGGCGGAGCATCGGCCTTCTTGGTCGCGCCTTTGAGCATCTTGGTCATCTGCTGCAGCTGCCCGGCATCCATCTTGGAAACGAGGCCGATCAGTTCGCCGATGTCTACGGTTTCGGCGAGCTTGGCGACTTTGTCGAGGTCCAGTTTGCCCGCAAGCGCCATCAGCTTGCCCATCTGGTTGAAGTCCATTGCCATTGTATTGGTGTCGAGTTGTGAGGTGAGGTGGTGGAGGCCACGACGGCCTAGTCAGTCGGTGCTTTCTCTGTATCGTCCCGAGCCTGTCGAGCGATCCCCGAAGGCTCATTTCGCCGCTTGATTCGGGAATCCCTCGACTTCGCTCAGGATCACACGAGAGGAATGATGCCGATGCGTCACGCAGCCACGGCAGCAGCCCGGACGGCGGGCGAGGCTACGTCGACGGTGATCGTGCCTTTGTCTTTGTCGTCGTAGAGCGCGTCGATGTCGGACGAGAAGCGGTCGCGGACGGCGGAGCGTTTGACTTTGAGCGTCGGTGTGAGCAGGCCTTCTTCGATGCTCAGACCGCCGGTCACGAAGCGGAAGCGCTTGATCTGCGTCCAACTGTCGTGCCCTGCGTTGGCCTCCTGAATCAACTCGCGGAAGCGGTCGACCACGCGGTCGTCTGTGAGCAGCGCATCAAGCGGCTTGTCCGCCTCGCCGAACCGATCGGCGAATACGCGGACGACGGCCTCGTCAGGGAAGACGAGCGCAGTGGTGAACTTGTGCCCCACGCCAACTACGACGGCCTGCTCGATCAGAGGCTGCGCCGTCAGAATGCTTTCGATCGGCGCGGGCGTGACGTACTTGCCGGTCGACAGCTTGAAGAGGTCTTTCTTGCGGTCCGTGATGCGGAGGTGGCCTTCCTTGGTGAACTCACCGATGTCGCCGGTCAGGAACCAGCCGTCGTCGGTGAGCACTTCGGCCGTCCGCTCGGGTCGTTTGTAGTAGCCCTGCATGACGTGCGGGCCGCGCGTGATGATCTCGCCGTCGTCGGCAATCGCAACCTCGACGCCCATCAACGGATCGCCGACCGAACCTGCTCGGTTGCGCTCCGGGCGGTTGAACGTGATGATCGGACTCGTCTCGGTCAGCCCGTAGCCCTGAATCAGCGACACACCTGCCGCGCCGAAGATGTTAGCCAGTTCGGGACTCAGCGCCGCGCCGCCGACGATGAGATGACCGACGCGCCCACCCAGCGCCTCGCGCCACTTGCTGAATACGAGTTTGTTGGCGACTGCCAGTTGAAGGGCATAGAACCCGGTAGGCTTGGTACCCAGTTCGTAGCGCCTGGCGAGTCCCATCGACCAGTCGAACAGCGTGCGCTTGGCGCCGCTCAGCGACTCGGCTTTCTCGAGGATGCGCGTGTACACCTTTTCGAGCACGCGTGGGACGGTCGCGAACGAAGTCGGATGGATCGTCCGCACCATCTCGCCGACCTGCTCGGGCGAGCAGAAGTACGTTTCGAGCCGACAGGCCATCTGGCAGTAATGCATCGTGCGCTGGAAGATGTGCGTCATCGGCAGGAACGAGAGCGATACGCTGCCTTTCTCGTCCATAGACCAGCCCAGACCGGACACGGCGGCCAGTCCGTTGGACGATATGTTCTGGTGCGTAAGCATGACGCCTTTGGGCGTGCCCGTCGTGCCCGATGTGTAGATGAGCGTCGCCAGATCCGTGGGGTCGATCTGCTCGAGCAACGCCTCAACGCCTCCGCCTCCCGACGCACGGGAAGCCCTTCCAGCTGCGCGCAGCGAGCCTATCGTCAGCCCCTCGACGCTGTCCGGCACGCCTGACAGATCAGCCTCATCGTCGGCGACGACTACCATCCGCACGTTCGTGCCTTCGAGCAGCGGGATCGTCTTTTCCAGCCCCTCTGCGTCCGATACGAACAGGACCGCAGCTTCCGAGTGCTCGATCACAAAGCGAACCGCCTCGCCACCGTGCGTCAGGTAGATCGGCGCGTTTATGACGCCCGCAATGAGACATCCCATATCGGCGAGGGCGAAGTGCAGGTCGCTCTCCATGAAGACCGCCGCCCGCTCGCCTCGCGTGATACCGCGCGCCGCCAGCCCCAGCGCAATCTCCTCGCTCGCATCGCGAAACTCGGAAATTGACACGTGCCGCCACCCACCTCCCGGAAGCGGCTGGTTCATGAAGCGGTCCATGTCGCCCCGTTCGAGCGCGTCGTACATCAGGTCCGGCAGCGTCTTGCCAAGCGTGAGGGTACCGGTGCCGGAAGGTGCGGTGTGAATCGGGCCGTGCGTCATGGATGTAGGTAGGATGAGAAAGTCAGGCGAGGGCAGCAGTGGGCGCGATGGAACGAACGACGCCGCGTATGGACGTGTCGATCAGCGCATCGCGGTCGACGCGCACGTCCATGCGGCGAGCGATGAGGAGCGAGACGACGCCGTGCAGCATCGCCCAGATCGCGTTGGCTCCGGCGCGGAGGTCGGACACCTGCGCCATGCCAGCGCGTTGGGCCTCGACGAGCGTCTGGGCGAAAGCGTCCATGTTGCGGCGCGCTTCGCGGTACTTGTCGGCTGGATAACGCTCCATAAACCGCGGGTGCAGCATGAACATCACCTCATAGTAGGAGGGGTGGTCCAGGCCGAAGCGGACGTAGCATCGGCACAGCGCTTCGATGCGCTCAATCGGATCGTCGATCTCGGCAGCGACGCGGTGCATCGCGCCATGCAGCAGATTGTAGCCGCGCTCGATCAGCGCGTGAAGCAGAGCATCCTTGCTCGCGAAGTGGAGGTAGATGCTCGTCGCCGAATAGCCGATGCGATCGGCGATTTTGCGCATCGTGATACCCGCGTATCCCGCGTCGAGCAGCAACTCGTTCGCCGCGTCCAGAATCGACTCGCGCAGATCGGCAGCGGATTCTTCGGGAGGAGTGGACACAGAGCGGATCGGATCAGGTTAACGATGTTAAGTAACCGCTTCCTGGCCCTGCTGTTCTCTGACGAGATGGAAATATCGACCCGCTGAGATCACGATGAGGCTCGAAGACACGCCAATTCTGGATCAGCGCCTCTTCAATTCTACGTTGCCGATTCCGGTCCTCAGGGCGAGGAGTGGGCCGCCGCCGTTGATGCGCCCTGCAAAGCGGCCGCCCATCATGCCATCGCTCACGTCCATGTTGCCATACTGCGTAGATGCACTGCCGATGCCGGTGCGCGCCTCCACGTCGAAGCCGACTCCGCTGCGCACGACGGCCGTCACGTTACCCGCGCCGGTCGTCAGGCTGATCGGAGCACCGGTCGCGCGAGGGAAGTAGCCGGACACGTTGCCCGCGCCGGTCTTGGCTGTCACCTGACCGAGCACGCGCTCGATCTCGACATTGCCTGCTCCCGTGTTGATGCGCACATCTCCTTCGATGCGGTCGACCTGGACGTTACCCGAGCCGGTATAGATGTCCACCATGCCGTCTATGTCAGAGAACACGACATTGCCCGCACCCGAGCGCCCCCCGACCTCTCCGTCGATGTCGGACACGGCGACGTTGCCTGCCGCCGTCCGGAACGTGACGTTGAACGCGCGCGGCACGAAGACCGTCACGTCGACGTTCAACTCGTCCCAGATGCGGTTGCGGCTGCGCGGCATCCATCCGCTGCCGCTGTCGCCGCTGTCCCAAGAGGAGCGAATCGATACGTCGCCGCGGCGCTCGCTGATGTCGAGGTCGTGCAGGTCCCAGACCTGTTTGGCTGTGACGTTGCGCGACACCTTGGCACGGCGCACGACTTCGATCCTGACGAGAGTGTCCTCCCCGCGCTTCACGTCGATGTTGCCACGGTCGAGTTCGAGTTCGAGCATTCCGCCGGGCCGCACGTCGAACGAGCGCCGGACCGTATCGGTAATGTCGCGCCAGTCATCGGCAGCGCTGCATACGCCGGTGCCAAGAGTAGAAGCGGTAGCGGCGTTCGACGAGGGTACGGCAAACAAAAAAAGGGCGGCGAGCAGCAGCGGCGCGTGCGTAGGTTTGGTCATGTCGAATGCAGATCAAGTCGTGGTAGAGGCTACGGAACGCTCGGTCCGTAGTTACGCCGATGTGTCGCAAAAACACGGCCGAAGCTTCGGTCCCCTCCTGATAGTGCTGGGGCTGCTGATCGGCGGATGCGCGACCGGTTACACGCCCTACCAACTGGAAAGCAGTCTGCTCACGTGGACACCCGTCGACACGCTCGACCGTCCGCTTCCGCGCGACTGGTCCGTGTGGCAGGGCCGCTCCGAATCGCCTCAGGTGCGCGCGTGGCTGCTCCGCCTGCCACCCGGAGCGCGCGTAGAAGCGCACGTCTCGCCCGACACGTCGGACCGCCGAAGCCCAACGACTGACTTCGCCGCGATGCCGGGTGCCTGCGCGTCGGTCAACGCCGGCTACTTCTCGATGAGGGCCGTCCCGTCCTACTCGGTCGGCCTGATCGTGACGGACGGGCAGGTGCTCGACTCCACATCCGACGCCACCAACGCCGGACTGCCGGGCGAGGCCGTGCCGCGGGCTTCAGTCGGCTGGGATGCGGACGGAACGCCTTCGTTTGGGTGGGCCGCCTCTTCAAGCGGCACACTGCGCCTATTGTCGTCGCCCGATGAACTGGCTTCATCCGCACCCATCTGGTCACCCCGGTCCGCCGTATCCGCAGGTCCGATGCTGGTTCGCGACGGGCGGTTGCGCGTTACGGCGCTGGAAGAGGGCTTTGGCGGCGGCTCGATTCCTGGCGTCCACCCCCGAACGGCGATTGGACGAACGGCAGATGGCAGCACTCTATTGGTCGTCGTCGATGGGCGGCAAGACATCAGCCGAGGCGTCAGTCTGAGCGAGTTGGGGCGTATCCTGATCGAAGCCGGAGCCGTAGACGCGCTCAACCTAGACGGCGGCGGAAGCTCGACGTTCGTCGTAGGACGCGACCGCCTCAACCTGCCGACTGGCTACGACGTGCAGCGCGAGGTGTATTCGGCGCTCGTGGCCTTTTGCGACTGACTCTCGACTGATGAAACCCTTATGCCTCTGGACCGGCACGCGCAACGAGCGCGCCGTTGCCATCGTCCTGCCGAGTACGGATAGATTCGGCGCGCCGAACGGCACCCAAACCGTCCACGTGCTGCCCGAACACATTGACGAGTTGCGCGAGTTTGCTGTCCTGACGCAGCGCTACGCCCGCTCGTTCTTGATCTGGATACTCGGCCTGTCGTTACTGCTGATTCCGCTTGCCATACTCGCCGGGATGGGAGCGGTCTCCGAGTCGCTGTTGCTGCTTTGTGTAGGCGTCATCACCATAGCGACAGGCGCTCTGGTCTACGCGCTTCCCTTCGCCACACCGGAAACCGTTGGTATGTTTGGAGTTCGCCGCTCTATACGGATCCTCCGCATTCTGGGGGTCGTCTTGATCGTTATTGGCATGGCAGTCGGAGTCGGCAGCGCGTGGGTGTAAGGAGAGGCTAGGCCCGCTCCCATCGTCCGAACACTCCGCAGGGCAGCACGCGCCCTTCGCGCTCCGCGTTGAGGCCCAACTCGCCCACAGTGAGGCGGCCGCCCAATCCGTCTAGCGTCGAGCCCAGTAGGTTGCCCACAACGGCAGGGCTGAGGCTGGCCGTGTAGGTGTTGAGCAGGAAGAAGCAGGGATCATCGGACAGCAGCGCGCGGCAGTCGTTGAGCAGTGGCCACAGGTGCTGCTCGATCTTCCACATCTCCTTGCCCGCGCCGCGTCCGAAGACGGGAGGATCGAGCAGGATCGCGTCGTACCGGTTGCCCCGACGCAACTCGCGCTGGACGAACTTGACGCAGTCGTCGACGAGGTAGCGAATCGGCGCATCCTCGAGGCCGGACAGGCGCGCGTTGTCGCGGCACCAGTTCACCATGCCTTTGGCTGCATCGACGTGGGACACGCTGGCGCCTTCGGATGCGAGTACTACGCTCGCCGCGCCCGTGTACCCGAACAGGTTGAGCACACGCGCCGGTTTGCCGTAGGCGCGCAGTTGATCGGTCATCCACTGCCAGTTGGCGGCCTGCTCGGGGAAGACGCCGGTGTGCTTAAATCCGGTCGGCTGGACTTTGAGCGTCACATTTCCCCAGCGCATCATCCACGACTCGGGCAGATCGCGCGCAAACGACCACTCGCCACCTCCCGTCCCGCTGCGATTGTAGAGGCCATCGTAGGGCGACCAATCGGTGCGGTCCAGGTCCCAGATCACTTGGGGGTCGGGGCGAACGAGCGTTACATCGGTCCAGCGCTCTTTCTTCATGCCGTTCGCTGTTTCGAGAAGCGCGTAATCCGGGCCAGTGTCGGCAACCACGAGGGCGGGGTGATGGTACGGTAGCATGGTGCAGAGTAGGTTCGCCTGCCTAACGCGCCGCGCGCTCCGGCGTGCCCATCCCACCGCCTCTCCGTCCGTATGCCCGAGACTCCCCTCCACCGACGCCCCACTCCCCCGCCCACCGGTCCGACGCCGCCCCCAATGGGAAAGGCGATGAGCCGTACCCAGTCGCGCCTGTTCACGGTGATCTGCTTGGTGCTCATCTTGGGGACCGCCATCTTCTCGGTCGTCTATCTACGCGATATGGCCATTGCCAATGTCGACCAGATAGAGGCCGATAGCGTGCGTTCGGGCAGTGGTGACGCCGTTCGCGGATTTGGAGTCACCGATGGTTAAGCTGATCACTCTGCTCGCGCTCTTCCTCCTCCCCCTCCCGACTCTGGCACAGACAGCCGACACTCCGCCGGACTCGCCCCGCCCCGACGTTGCAGCGCTGATGGGACATTATGGCCCCGCCGAGCGCGAAGCTATCGTCTTCGAGCGAAACGGCCGCGCCTACGTCCGCTTCGGCCCGTCGACGCGTCGTTTGGAGCCGCTCGGATCGGACACCAACGATACGCGCACCTTCTACATCCGCGACCTAAGCTCGCTCGGCGACACCCTCACCTTCACGCTGGCCAATGGTCGTGCGATGGCGCTCTACGGGCGCAACCGCATGGGCCGCCGCCCCATCGGCCCCGCCGACGGCGATGTGTTTCGGATCGATCCGGTTCGGCCAGTCGATCAGATTTTGCATGAGGCAGGCAGCGTCACACCTCCCGGCTTCGTCGCGCGTGGTGGAGCAGACGAACTGGTCGACCTATCGACGATACCCGGCGTTAGGCTGGACGTGCGCTACGCCACCGACGACAACTTCATGGGCGCCGCGCTCTATCCGTTCGAAGGCGCCTTTGCTCGCAAGCCCGCAGCCGACGCGCTCGCCGCAGCCGCGCGCGAACTGGCCGAGCATGACATCGGGCTGATCGTCCACGACGCCTACCGTCCGTGGTCCGTCACTTGGGCATTTTGGCAGGCGACACCCAGCAGCCAAAAACTCTACGTCGCCAATCCCGCCGACGGTAGCCGCCACAACAGAGGAGCCGCAGTCGACGTGGGCCTCTACCGCTTGTCGACGGGAGAGAAGCTCGCGTTGCCGTCCGACTACGACGAGTTCACGCCGCGCGCCCACCTCGACTACGCAGGCGGCACGTCCGAAGAGCGCTGGTACCGCGCTCTGATCCAGCGCGTGATGCGGTCCAACGGCTTCTCGAGTTTGGCCGCCGAGTGGTGGCACTTCGACCTGCGCAACTGGCGCAGTTTCCCCGTCCTCAACGCGTCGTTCGATGATTTGCGGACGAGCGCCCGTCCCTACCGACCCGAACCGGACGCGCGCTGATCGGCTGGATTAGTTACCACCCGGCTTAGCTGCCGTCCCAGGCGTTGGGTCGGCGCTGCGATCGTATCCGGCTTGCGTCGGCGTCACGTTGGGGTCGTCCATACGCCCCGTCGCGATGCGACGCCCCCCGGTCAGGTCAGCGAGTTCGGCGGACGATGCCGTTGCTTCGACTGGAATCCGGAACACCCACGTCTCCCCTGGCGAAACCTCAGGAACGGTGTCCCGAACGGTGCCAACGCTTTCTCCTCTGTGAATCCATCATCGAAACGCCACCTGCACATTGACGAACGCGTCGTCTGGCCGTGTTCTGAACCGAGCCTTCGACGACGCGGCTACCCGGATCGAGCGCGAAATCTGGTCACCTCCAGCCCTGTCGCTCCACCCTGATCCGTTTCTGCATACACGCTGTCATCGGTCAAATACGACTGGTTTTGTCGCGCATCAGGGCATCGTCTGGTGTGGGGTCGGAGTCTTGAGCGCCTCCCCCGATCAGCGTAAAGGTGACGACGGTCACGATGGCGAATACGGCTATTGCCGCCAGGAAGGCGATGCGGATTCCATTGTTTGGAGTCGACATAAAGGTGGTGTTGGTTTCGACTGTGTAAACGCTCGTGCCCCACCCGAGGTCAGAGCGGGCAGAAGCGTTACGGTTCACGTAGCGGGCAAACGCAACGCGCCCCCGACGCCAACTGGACATCGGGGACGCGCTAGTGAGATCTCTGGTTACGAGGCGACTTCGGCCGGAGCCGTCGCACCGTCGCCCGAGGGAGCAGCGGCGGCTCCTTCGGCGGCCATGACGGCGCTCTGGAGGTCGGTCAGTTCCTCGCGCGAGCCGACGATCAGGTTCTTGAACGCGCGCTGGCCCGTTCCCGAGGGAATGAGATGGCCGACGATGACGTTCTCCTTGAGTCCGCCGAGCGGGTCGCGCTTGGCACGGATCGCCGCGTTGGTGAGCACCTTGGTCGTCTCCTGGAACGAAGCGGCCGAGATGAACGAATCCGTCGACAGAGCAGCGCGCGTGATGCCGAGCAGTTCGGGCTGACCGATCGCCGGCTCGGCCTCACGGACCGTCGGCAGGCTGCGGCCTTCCTTCTTGTACTCAGCGCTCATCTCGCGCCACCTACGGCTGTCGAGCGAGTCGCCGACGCGCAGGTCGCTGTCGCCCGGCTCCTCGACGACGTAGGTGTCGTGGAGCGCGTCGTTCATGTCTTCGAGCGTGAACCGGCTGACCATGTCGCTTTCGAGCAGCGTCGTGTCGCCCGGGTTGATGACGCGGACGCGGTGCATCATCTGCCGCACGATCACTTCGATGTGCTTGTCGTCGATGCCGACGCCTTGTAGGCGGTAGACCGACTGAATCTCGTTGGTCAGGTACTCTTGCACTCTGCGCGCTCCAAGGATGGCGAGGATGTCGTGCGGTGCCGTCCTGTCCGTCCGAGAGCGGGTCTCCGGCGCGGACGTAGTCGTTCTCGTGAACCAGCATGTGCTTGCTCAGCTTGACGAGGTACGTCTTGGCCGTCGATCCGTCGCCGGACGTGACGATGACTTCCTGCGATCCACGCTTACGTCCGCCGAAGCTGACGACGCCGTCGATCTCGGTAACGACGGCGGGATCGGTCGGCGTCCGAGCCTCGAACAGCTCGGTAACGCGCGGCAGACCACCGGTGATGTCCTTGGTCTTGGCGCTCTGGCGCGGGATCTTGGCGACGATCTGACCGGCCTGGACGGCCTGGCCTTCCTCGACCTGGATGCGCGCCCGAACCGGAAGCGTGAACTCGCGCGAGTTGCCTTTGGCGGCTTCGATGACGAGGGCGGGCGTGACGTTGCGTTCGCGCGACTCGATGATGACGCGCTCTTTCAAGCCCGTCTGCTCGTCGCTCTCTTCGCGGTACGTCGTGCCTTCGGTCAGATCGCTGAACCGGATTTTACCGGCCGATTCGGCGAGGATAACCGAGTTGAACGGATCCCACGAGGCGAGGACGCTGCCCTTCTCGAGGTCCGCGCCTTCGGTTGTCATGAGTTCGGCACCATAGGGGATGACGTAGCGTCCCCGTTCCTGATCGCCTTCCATGACGCGGATTTCGCCCTGACGCGACAGCACGACTTCGCGCGGTCCGTCGCCGTCGTCCATCGACGCCGTACGGATGTTCTCGAACAGCGCCGTTCCGCCCACTTTGGACGAGATCGTGCTCTCGGCCGTGAGCAGCGAAGCGGCTCCACCGATGTGGAAGGTGCGAAGCGTAAGCTGCGTGCCCGGCTCGCCGATCGACTGCGCGGCGATGACACCGACCGCTTCGCCCGGCTCGACGATGCGGCCTGTTCCCAAGTTGAGTCCGTAGCACTGCGAGCAGGCCCCGCGACGCGCTTCGCACGTCAAGACCGAGCGGATGGTGACGGTCTCAATGCCCGCTTTCTCGATGGCAACAGCGGATACTTCGTTGATCAGTTCGCCCGACTTGAAGAGTACGTCGCCCGTTTCAGGGTGCACCACTTCGTCCAAGCTGATGCGACCGACCAGGCGCTTGGCGAGCGAGTCGACGATTTCGTCGTTCTCGATCAGCGCGCTCATCTCAATGCCGCGCTGCGTACCGCAGTCGTGCTCGTAGATCGTCACGTCCTGGGCCACGTCGACGAGCCGACGCGTCAGATAACCGGCATCAGCCGTCTTCAGGGCGGTGTCGGCCAGTCCCTTGCGGGCACCGTGCGTCGAGATGAAGTACTCGAGGACGGTAAGGCCTTCCTTGAAGTTCGAGATGATCGGGTTTTCGATAATCTGCGCGCTCGTTCCGGCAGCCGACTTCTGCGGCTTGGCCATCAAGCCACGCATGCCGCCCAACTGACGAATCTGCTCCTTGGAACCACGAGCACCGCTGTCCGCCATCATGTAGATCGCGTTGAAACCCTCGTCGTCGTTTTTGAGCGTATCGAAGAGCACATCGGCCAGCTTCGAGTTGGTGCGGTTCCAGATGTCGATGACGCGGTTGTAGCGCTCCGACTCGGTAATCATACCCATCGACCACGACCCGCGCGCTTCGTCTGCTTCGGCGGATGCCTCGTCGATGAGAACCTGCTTGGCGTCGGGGATAACGATGTCGGCAATCGAGAAGGTCAGGCCGCCCGCCGTAGCGCGCGTGAATCCTAGCTCCTTGATGTCGTCCAAGAACTTGGCCGTTTCGGGGAATCCGGTCGCCTTGAAGACGCGCGAGATGATTCCGCGCAGGCTCTTCTTGGTGAGTACCTCGTTGATGTAGCCGACGGCTTCGGGGACGACCTCGTTGAAGAGCACGCGACCCGTCGTCGTCTCGATGTTCTCGCCTTTGACGCGGACCGTGATCGGCGCGTGCAGGTGGATCCGGCCCTGATCGAATGCCTGACGCAGTTCGACCATCGAGCTGAACCGCATCCCGTTGCCGGGCGCGTTCTTGCGCAGCTTGGTCATATAGTACAGGCCCAAGACCATGTCCTGCGACGGCACCGCGATGGGTCCGCCGTTCTGCGGGCTCAGGATGTTGTGGCTCGACAGCATCAGCAACATCGCTTCCAAGCATGCGTCGTGCGAAAGCGGCACGTGCACGGCCATCTGGTCACCGTCGAAGTCGGCGTTGAAGGCCGTGCAAACGAGCGGATGCAGCTGGATCGCCTTGCCTTCGACCAGGACCGGCTGGAACGCCTGGATGCCCAGACGGTGGAGCGTCGGCGCGCGGTTGAGCAGGACGGGGCGGCCCGAGATTACTTTCTCGAGGATGTCGAACACGTCCGCGGTGCGGCGGTCGACGACCTTCTTGGCGCTCTTGACCGTCTTGACGATGCCGCGTTCGATCAGTTTGCGGATGATGAACGGTTTGAACAGCTCGACCGCCATCTCTTTGGGCAAGCCGCACTGGTGCAGCTTGAGTTCGGGGCCGACGACGATGACGCTACGGCCACTGTAGTCGACGCGCTTACCCAACAGGTTCTGGCGGAAGCGGCCCTGCTTGCCTTTGAGCATGTCGCTCAGCGACTTCAGCGCGCGGTTCGAGTCGCTTCGGACGGCGTTGGCCTTGCGGCTGTTGTCGAACAGGCTGTCGACGGCCTCCTGCAGCATGCGCTTCTCGTTGCGCAAGATGACTTCAGGTGCCTTGATGTCGATCAGACGCTTGAGCCGGTTGTTGCGGATGATGACGCGGCGGTACAGATCGTTCAGATCGGACGTGGCGAAGCGTCCACCTTCGAGCGGGACGAGCGGACGCAGTTCGGGCGGGATGACCGGAACGACACGCATCACCATCCACTCGGGACGGTTGTCCTGCTTGGCCTGCGACTCGCGAAACGCCTCGACGACCGTCAGCCGCTTCAAGGCTTCGGCTTTGCGCTGCTGGCTCGTCTCGGTCCGGATCTGGAACCGAAGCTCCATCGACGCGGCCTCCAGGTCAATACGCTTGAGCAACTCCTCGACAGCCTCGCCGCCGATCATGGCGACGAACTTATCGGGGTCCGAGTCTTCCAAGCGCCCGTTGTCCTCACGGATCTGGTAAAGCACTTCGTAATACTCGTCCTCGGTCAGCAGCTGCAGCGGTTCGATGCCCAGCTTGCTCGCATCGCCCGGCTGGACGACGACGTACTGCTCGTAGTAGATCACCTTCTCGAGGTCCTTCGACTTCAGCCCGAGCAGGTGGCCGATCTTGTTCGGGAGCGTCTTGAAGTACCAGATGTGGACGACCGGCACGCTCAGCGAGATGTGCCCCGCGCGCTCGCGACGCACTTTCTTCTCGGTCACCTCGACGCCGCAGCGGTCGCAGATGATGCCTTTGTAGCGAATGCGCTTGTACTTGCCGCAGTGGCACTCCCAGTCCTTGACCGGGCCGAAGATCTTCTCGCAGAACAGGCCCTCTTTCTCGGGCTTGAACGAGCGGTAGTTGATCGTCTCGGGCTTGAGCACCTCTCCGAACGAGCGCTCCAGGATATTTTCGGGCGACGAGAGGCTAACGGTGATCGACTGGAAGTCGCGGTTGACCTTCGGCGTTTTGCTGAACAGCATATGTAGTAGCTAGATAGAGCGGAATGGAAACGGAAGCGCGGGAGACCACGCTGGCCTCCCGCCTCCGATCATTCGAGCTTGATTTCGAGTCCCAGACCCTGTAGTTCGCGGACGAGCACGTTGAAGCTCTCGGGCGTGTTCGGCGACGGCATGTTCTCGCCCTTGACGATCGCCTCGTAGGCTTTCGAGCGGCCCTGCACGTCGTCCGACTTGTACGTCAGCATCTCTTGGAGCACGCTGGCGGCGCCGTACGCGTAGAGCGCCCACACCTCCATCTCTCCCAGTCGCTGACCACCGAACTGCGCCTTTCCGCCCAGCGGCTGCTGCGTGATCAGGCTGTATGGTCCAATCGAACGAGCGTGGATCTTGTCCTCGACCAGGTGCGAGAGCTTGAGCATGTAAATGATGCCGACCGTCGTCTTCTGGTCGAACTGCTCACCCGTGCGTCCGTCGTAGAGCTGAACGCGACCGTCGACCGGTAGTCCGGCTTCGATCATCTTCTCTTCGATGTCCTCGACTTTGGCTCCGTCAAAAACCGGGGTAGCATACTTGGTACCCAGCTTCTTTCCTGCCCATCCGAGCATCGTTTCGTAGATCTGCCCCAGGTTCATGCGCGACGGCACGCCCAGCGGGTTGAGCACGATGTCGACCGGCGTTCCGTCGTCGAGGAACGGCATGTCTTCCTGCGGCACGATGCGCGCGACGACACCCTTGTTGCCGTGGCGACCAGCCATCTTGTCGCCGATCTGGATTTTGCGCTTGCGGGCGATGTAGACCTTGGCGGTCTGCACGATTCCCGGCGGCAACTCGTCGCCAACCTGGATCTGGTGCTTCTCGCGCTTGGACTCGCCTTGCAAACGGTTGTAGATCTGACCGTAGTTCTGGTACAGCTTGCGGACCTTGCGGTTGGTCGCTGCATCGTCGGTAAAGCTCGAACGCGGTGCCATCTGGACCGGAGCGATCTCGGCGAACGACGCAGACGATATCATCTCGCCTTCCGTCAGCAGCACGCGGCCTTCGCGGTCTTCGATGCCACCCGACGTTTTGCCGTCGAGGAGCTTGAAGAAGCGCTCGTAGAACTTGGTGTCGAGTGCGGCGACTTCGCGCTGCAACTTGGCATCGATCTCGGCGAGTTGTTGCTGCTCGGTCCGTTTGGATGCGGGATCGAGCTTGCGGCGCGAGAAGAGCTTGGTGTCGATTACGACACCCTTCATGCCCGGCTTGGCTTTGAGCGAGGCGTCTTTCACGTCGCCCGCTTTGTCGCCGAAGATGGCGCGGAGCAGTTTTTCTTCGGGCGTCGGATCGGTCTCGCCCTTGGGCGTGATCTTGCCGACGATGATGTCACCCGGGTTGATCTCGGCGCCCACGCGGACGATGCCGCGATCGTCGAGGTCTTTGGTCGCTTCTTCCGAGACGTTCGGGATTTCGCGCGTCAGTTCCTCTTCGCCCCTCTTGGTGTCGCGAACTTGGGTATCGTACTCCTCGATGTGGAGGCTCGTGTACACGTCGTCCTGAACCAGTCGCTCCGACAGGATGATGGCATCCTCGAAGTTGTATCCACGCCACGGCATGAAGGCAACGAGGACGTTTTTGCCCAGCGCGAGTTCGCCGTTCTGCGTCGAGAAACCGTCCGCGAGGACCGTTCCGCGCTCGACCTTATCGCCCTGCTGGACAATAGGACGCTGGTTGACGTTGGTGTCCTGGTTCGTCCGGCGGAATTTGACCAGTTTGTAGGTCTTTACCGGCTCCTCGAACGCGACGTCGCTGTCGCTCTTGACCTGCTTGTAGCGCACCACGATTTTGGTCGCGTCGACGTACTCAATCACGCCCGGCGCTTCGGCAACCAAGACGGCGCGGCTGTCCTGCGCCACTCGACCTTCGAGTCCGGTGCCGACGTATGGGCTGTCGGGACGCAGCAGGGGAACGGCCTGGCGCTGCATGTTCGAGCCCATCAACGCACGGTTGGCGTCATCGTGCTCCAAGAACGGAATCAGCGAGGCAGCGGGCGAGACGATCTGGTTCGGCGACACATCCATGTACTGGATGTTGTCAGGGTCCTCGAGCGGGAAGTCGCCACGATACCGGCAGCTAACCGTGTCGCCAGCGAATGTGTTTTTGTCCGTCAGCGGCGCGTTGGCCTGGGCGATGATCGCGTCATCCTCTTCCTCTGCCGACAGATACTTGATCGTATCGGTCACCTTGCCGTCCTTGACGACGCGGTACGGCGTCTCGATGAAGCCGAACTCGTTGACGCGTGCGTGGACGCACAGCGACGAGATCAGACCGATGTTCGGACCTTCGGGCGTCTCGATCGGGCAGAGGCGACCGTAATGCGTGTAGTGCACGTCACGAACCTCAAAGCCCGCGCGCTCACGCGTCAGACCGCCAGGTCCAAGCGCCGACATACGCCGCTTGTGCGTCAGTTCGGCCAGCGGGTTGGTCTGGTCCATGAACTGCGACAACTGGTTCGTGCCGAAGAACGTGTTGATCACGCTCGAGACCGTACGCGCGTTGACCAGGTCTTGAGGTGTGAAGCTGTCGGCGTCGCGCAGGTTCATGCGCTCCTTGATCGTCCGAGCCATGCGGGCCAGACCGAGGCTGAACTGCGACGACATCTGCTCGCCGACGGTACGCACCCGGCGGTTGCCCAGGTGGTCGATGTCGTCGACCGAGGCTTTGCCGTTGAGCAGCGCGATCAGCTCGCGGATGATCGACGTCATGTCCTGGACTGTCAGCGTCAGCGTCTCGAGTGGCACGTCGGTGTGGCGCAGGCGCTGGTTCAAGCGGTAGCGGCCCACGTCGCCCAGGTCGTAGCGCTTGTCCGAGAAGAACAAGCGGTCGAGCACGCCGCGCGCCGTTTCGACGTCGGGCGCTTCGGTACCACGCATCTGCTCGTAGAGATACTTGAGCGCTTCCTCTTCGTTGTGCGTCGGATCCTTCTTGATCGTGTTGAGCAGCGACGTGTTGTCGATGCTGTCACCGTCCTCGTCCTTCTCCTGGACGACGAAGACCTTGGAGACATTGGCGTCTTTGAGCAGGCCATAGTCATCCTCGCTCAGTTCGTGGTCGGCAGGAAGCAACACGTCACGGACCATCTCCTCCGAGATGACCTCTCCCGTATCCTCATCAACGACCGTATCGACGCGCTCTACGGTTACGCTCGCCGCCAGTTTGCGACCCGCGGCATTCTTCCAGTTGCGCTTGTTGTCGACCTTAATCGTATCGGCCAGATCGAAGGCGGTGACCAAGTCGTCGTTCGACGAGAAGCCTAGCGCGCGCAGCAGCGTCGTGACGGGCAGCTTCTTCTTGCGGTCGATGTACGCCCACATCACATTGCTCACGTCGGTCGTGAACTCGATCCACGAGCCGCGGAACGGGATGATGCGCGCGCTGAACAGCTGCGTCCCGTTCGGGTGGATGTTCGAGCCGAAGAACACGCCCGGCGAGCGGTGCAACTGGCTCACGACGACGCGCTCAGCACCGTTGATCACGAACGTGCCCCGCTCGGTCATGAACGGCAGATTGCCCAGATACACGTCCTGCTCGATGGCCTCTTCAGCCTCATCCTCATCCTCATCCTCTTTGCTCGAAAGGCGCAGCTTGGCCTTGAGCGGAACGGCAAACGACAGGCCTTGAGCGATGCACTCCTCGACGGTGTGCTTGGGCGTCTCGAGTGCGTAATGGATGAACTCCAGCGTATAGCGCTCGCGCGTGTCCTGAATTGGGAAGTGCTCCTTGAAGACGGCCTGCAAACCCGTATCGTCCCGCTCCTCGGGCGCGATGTTGGCCTGAACGAAGTCTTCGTACGACTGGAGTTGGATACCCAGAAAGTCCGGGTAGTCCTGAACCGTCCGGGTGCGCGCAAAAGTCTGGCGAGGAAGGGCGACGGGTCCGTTAAAACGAGGCATAGAGCGCAGGCTACAGAAAGGAAGGGGTCACTGCCTGGAGCGCTCACGCGAGGGATAGGCCCCGAGTGAGCGAGTCGGGAGAGCCTATGGCAACCACGGCTTTCCACATATGTTTCGTCGCTGCCCCCAGGTCGGACAGCGAACGCGACGGGCTTCAACCGCCGAAAGTCGACCCCGCAAGGCGCGCAGATGCACGCCCCGCAAGGCCGACTCAAAGCGTCAGTGCTGAAAAGAAGAGCTGGTCAGCGGCTTTGATTTATTTGAGTTCGACCGAGCCACCGGCTCCTTCGATTTTGCTCTTGATGTCTTCGGCTTCGTCCTTGGAGACGCCTTCCTTGATCGCGCTCGGTGCGCCATCGACGAGCTCCTTGGCTTCTTTGAGGCCGAGTCCGGTAATGCCGCGAACTTCCTTGATGACGCCAATTTTCTTGTCGCCGGCTGCGGTGAGCATGACGGTGAATTCGGTCTGCTCTTCCTCCTCGGCGGCGGCGGCGGCGGCCGGTCCGGCTGCAGCAACTGCTGCTGCAGCAGGCTTGATACCGTACTCGTCTTCGAGGATGGTTGCGAGTTCGCTAGCTTCTTTGATCGTCAGGTTGACGAGCTGCTCTGCGAGGTCTTTGAGATCTGCCATTGTAGTGTGTGGTCCGGCAGCGGTCTGTGCCTTAGGGCTGCGCTGCGATTATGGGTGATAATGACGCGCTCACCATGAGCACGCCAAAGGGATGTACGCTTACGCCTCTTCGCGCTCGGCGAGCGTCTGGACGATAGCGCCGAGCGTGCTGCCGACGCCCGTGATGTCCGCCGACGATGGTTCTGCATCGGCGAGAGCAGCAAGGTGATGACGTCTCCCAAGAGCTCGTCTTTTCCTTTGATGTCGACGAGCGTGTCGAGAGCATTTTCGTCGTAAACCGCGCCGTCGATCCATGCGCCCTTGAGCGAAGGAAGCGTCAGGTCGTTGTCTTTGAGAAACTGCTTGATGACCTTGGCGGGCTTGGCCGGTTCGGTCGAGAGGGCGACGGCGGTCGGCCCGTTCAGCCGGTCCAAAACCTCTTCGTATCCGCCCTTCTGCTCCATAGCAAGACGGACGAACGTGTTCTTGTAGACCTTGAACTCGACGCCTGCCGCCTGGAACGCCCTACGCAGTTTGTTCGACTGCTCGACCGTGAGGCCGCTGGCGTTGGTCAGGTAGACGGCGGGATGGCCTTCGAGCTGCTGGACGATTTCGTCGATGACGACCGCCTTTTCATTGCGATTCATGGGCATAGTGACCTCCTAATGTTTAAGCGCGCGCTGCGCCAGTGACGACCGAGCGGTCGATGGCGACGCCAGGACCCATGGTCGTCGAGAGCGTGATCGAGCGCATGTAGAGGCCTTTGGCAGCCGACGGACGAAGACGGACGATCTCTCTGAGAAATGCTTCTGCATTCTCTGCGATCTGCTGAGCCGAGAAGCCCGCCTTGCCGATCGACGTGTGAAGTCCGCCGTTCTTGTCGACGCGAAAGTCGATCTTACCCGCCTTCACGTCCTGAACCGCCTGGCCGACATCCATCGTGACCGTGCCGCTTTTGGGGTTGGGCATCAAGCCGCGAGGGCCCAACGCGCGTCCCAAACGACCCACCTGGCCCATAACGTCGGGCGTAGCGATGAGCACGTCGAAGTCGAACCAGTTCTCGTCCTGAATCTTGCTGACCAGATCATCGAGACCGACATAGTCGGCTCCGGCATCTGTAGCCTCTTGCTGCTTGCCCGGCGAGGCGAGCACGAGCACGCGGACCGACTTACCGGTTCCGTTGGGAAGCGTGACCGTGCCGCGGACCATCTGGTCGGCGTGGCGCGGATCGACGCCCAAGCGAACGTCGATGTCGACGGACTCGGTGAACTTGGCGCCTGCCGTCTTCTTGATCAGCGAGGATGCTTCGGCGAGCGAGAACGGGCCTTCGCCTGCCTCCTCGATCAGTTTGAGGGCTGCGCGGTAGCGCTTGCCTTTTGCCATTGGAGTATGGATTTCGCGGTGCAATCGTCTCTTGCCGAGACTCCCGCAGTGAGTGGCGACGAATCGCCGGTAGAGTTAAGCAGGGCGACCTTCGACGGTCAGACCCATCGAGCGCGCCGTTCCGGCGATCATGGCCGCAGCGCCTTCGGGGCTGGCTGCGTTGAGGTCTTCCATTTTCGTCTTGCCGATTTCGAGGCAATCGTCCCACGTGACCTTGCCGACTTTCTCGCGCAGCGGGTCAGCGGCTCCGCTCTTGATGTTGGCCGCCTGCTTGAGCAGGATCGCGGCCGGCGGACTTTTGACGATGAACGTAAACGACTTGTCACCGAAGACCGTGATCACGACCGGAAGCACGAGGCCCATTCGGTCCGAAGTCTGCGCGTTGAACGCCTTGCAGAACTCCATGATGTTGACACCCTTCTGTCCCAGTGCAGGACCAATAGGCGGCGCCGGGTTGGCCTGTCCAGCCTTGATTTGCAGCTTAATGTAGCCGTCGATCTTTTTTGCCATAGTGCGTAATGCGGTTCAATCGTCGGGTTTGCCGACTCCCGCGAAGTGTTGTGCTGTAAAAAAGCGGAGCCTGTAAGGTAGCATCCGCACCTGCAAGATCCGTGATAGGATTCGGCGAAACCGGATTGCCTACCTGCCTCCTCTGCCGTACAAAGCGGTACCGGCAGGGATAGTCTGCCGATCAGTCTTCGCGCTCGACGGAAACGTAATCCAATTCGAGCGGCGTCTTACGTCCGAAGATGGACACCATGACACGGACTTTCATCTTATCGGGGTATACCTCTTCGATGTTGCCCGAGAAGTTGTTGAACGGGCCATCGATCACCTTGACGGCATCGCCCACGTTGTACGGGATCTCGGGCTGCTCGCCCATCAGCTCGCTCTCCTCCATCCGACCGAGCATTCGCTTGGCTTCGTCGGGACGAAGCGGGGCAGGCTCACCATTCGCACCGGTCGACAAGAAACCCATTACGCCATTCAGGCCGCTGATGATGTGCTTGAGCTCGGCGTCGAGCGTCGAGTGGATGAAGAGGTATCCTGGGTAGAGTGTTTTCTCGCGCGTACGCTTCTTGCCGTTGCGCATCTCGAAGACAGTCTCGGTCGGGATGACCGTCTCGGCGATTTTGTCTTCGGCGCCTTCGAGCCGCAACTCGCGCTCGAGCGCCTCACGGATTTTCTTCTCATGCCCCGAAAACGTTCGGAGCACGTACCATTTACGTACGTCTGTTACGGGCATCTCAGACTCCGTAGACGAATTCGAGGACTGTCTGAATCACGCGATCCATGCCGAAGATCAGTAGCGCCACAGCGAAGGCTGACACGAGCGTGATGATCGTATTGTTGACCAGTTCGGTACGCTTGGGCCACGACACCTTCTGCATCTCTTTCTGCACCTCTTCGATATACGAAGTCGCTTTGTTCGCCATGGATCTGTTGGAGTGGGATGATTGCACCAGCGGTAGGACTCGAACCTACAACCCCCGGTTTTGGAGACCGGTGCTCTGCCAATTGAGCTACGCTGGTAAGAAAAAGGAGCCGCCACGCGAGGCGGACGGCTCCCCTAAGCTACGAAGCCCGGTAAGACTCCGTAAGACAGTTTAGTCGAGGATTTTGGATACGACGCCGGCTCCGACGGTGCGTCCGCCCTCGCGGATGGCAAAGCGCAGCCCCTGGTGCATCGCCACCGGCACGATCAGGTCCACCTTGAACTGCGTGTTGTCGCCCGGCATCACCATCTCGACGCCCTCGTTGAGCTCGATGTCGCCCGTCACGTCCGTCGTGCGGAAGTAGAACTGCGGACGGTACCCCTTGAAGAACGGCGTGTGACGACCGCCCTCGTCCTTGCTCAGGATGTACACCTCGCACTCGAACTTGCGGTGCGGCGTCACGCTGCCCGGCTTGCACACCACCATGCCTCGCTCGACGGCCTCCTTGGCGATGCCGCGCAGCAAAATACCCGCGTTGTCGCCC
This sequence comes from Rhodothermales bacterium, assembly GCA_963815505.1. Taxonomy (GTDB): domain Bacteria; phylum Bacteroidota; class Rhodothermia; order Rhodothermales; family BA12; genus CAXBBB01. The sequence goes on along the minus strand of CAWFGU010000005.1, from coordinate 49,621 downwards.
GCCTGAGCCGAGTCCAAAAGCTTTCTGAACATCTCGACGCCCGTGACGGTCGAGTCCATCTTGGCCTCCTGCATGCCGATGATCGACACCGGCTCGCCCACCTTGATCTGGCCGCTCTCGACCCTACCGGTCACGACCGTTCCCCTACCCGTGATCGAGAACACGTCCTCGATCGGCATCAAGAACGGCTTGTCCGTCTCGCGCACCGGCGTCGGGATGTAGTCGTCCACGTTCGTCATCAGCTCGAGCACGCTCTCGACCCACTTCTCCTCGCCGTTGAGCGCGCCGAGCGCCGAGCCCTGTATCACCGGCAGGTCGTCGCCGGGAAACTCGTAGTCGCTCAGCAGCTCGCGCACTTCCATCTCGACGAGCTCCAAGAGCTCCTCGTCGTCGACGAGGTCGACCTTGTTCATGAACACCACCACGTAGGGCACGCCCACCTGACGAGCGAGCAGGATGTGCTCGCGCGTCTGCGGCATCGGCCCGTCGGTGGCAGCGACGACGAGGATCGCGCCGTCCATCTGGGCCGCGCCCGTGACCATGTTCTTGACGTAGTCGGCGTGGCCGGGGCAGTCGACGTGGGCGTAGTGGCGCGCGTCGGTCTCGTACTCGACGTGGGCCGTCGCGATCGTGATACCCCTCTCGCGCTCTTCGGGCGCGTTGTCGATCTGGTCGAAGCTCTTGTAGGAGCCGCCGAACTTCTCGGCGAGCACCTTCGTGATGGCCGCCGTCAGCGTCGTCTTGCCGTGGTCGACGTGGCCGATCGTGCCCACGTTGACGTGGGGCTTCGTGCGCTGGAAGGTTTCCTTTGCCATGGTCGTGCGGGCAGCAGGTGCGGTTGGTGTGAGAGTATCGAGTGGCCGAATCCGGCCTGTTGTGGAGAGCCGCTTCGGGGATTTGAACCCCGGACCCCTTCCTTACCATGGAAGTGCTCTACCCCTGAGCTAAAGCGGCAAAAAAACGCCCCACTCCGGCATTGGCCGGAGCAAGGCGGGGAGCGGGGGACGGGGTTCGAACCCGCGACATTCAGCTTGGAAGGCTGACGCTCTACCAACTGAGCTACCCCCGCAGAGCAGCCTGTGACTCGTAAACGAGCCAGAGGTTGCGAGTGGGCCGGGAAGGATTCGAACCTCCGAAGACTAAGTCAGCAGATTTACAGTCTGCCCCCGTTGGCCGCTTGGGTACCGACCCGCAAGACTGCCAATCTAGGACAGCCGAACCGCGCGACGCTAGCGAAAACCAAATGAAGCGGAAATACCGTGCGTCGCATGGAGCTGGCAGAGGGATTCGAACCCCCGACCTGCTGATTACAAATCAGCTGCTCTACCAACTGAGCTATGCCAGCGAACAGTCCAAACTACGCCTCTCTCGTGCCGGGTCAACCCACTAGGTGACGCTTTCGCAGCCATTGCACAGTTAGCCAGACTACGACAGCACCGACCAAGACCGCACCGGCGACCTTCCCATACAGCGCCAGCCAGTTTTCGACTTCGCTCAGATTGTCTCCCGCAGCGTAGCCCACCGATGCCACTAGCGCCGACCAGGTGAGGGCGCTCAAGCCTGAGTAGACGAGCGCGCGACGCGTCGATACGTCGGATGCGCCTGCCGCGAGAGCGACGACGCTGCGCACACCGGGAAGAAAGCGGTTACCTGCGATGACCCAAGAACCTCGCTCGTCGATCCAGCGACGTGCTTCGGAGACTCGGTCGTGCGGTAACCAACGCAGCCGAGAAGGATCGTCGATGGCGTCGCCCAAGCTGTTACCGACGGCGTAGACCGTCATGAACCCCAACGTGCCACCCAACCAAGCGACGGCGATGACGGAGATCAGGGAGATGGACGGTTCAGCCCCGGCTAAAAGTCCCGCGTAGGCGATGAGCAGATCGCCGGGGATGGGCGGGAGTACGTTTTCGCCCCACGCGATCAGGAAGAGGACAGTATATGTCCACACCATCGGTAGCGCAGCGAACCAAGCGTTGAAGCCGTGAAAGGCGTCGGTTAGAGCGGTGAACCACTCCACGCCGTCAGGAGCGTTGAATCAGACACACGGCGTACGCGGCGGCTCCGGCCTCGCTGCCCACGAAACCCAACCTCTCGGTCGTCGTCGCCTTGATCGACACGTCTCCCACTTCCAGTCCCACGCACTCGGCCGTGCACGCCCGCATCGCGTCTACGTAAGGCCGCAGCTTGGGGCGCTGCATCGCGACGGTCACGTCGACGTTGGCGATGGTGTAGCCCTCCGACCGAACGCGGCGGACGACCTCGCGCAGCAGTTCGCGGCTGTCGGCACCCTTCCACTTGGCGTCGGTGTCGGGAAAAAGCAGACCGATGTCGCCCAGAGCGGCGGCGCCGAGCAGGGCGTCGGAAATGGCGTGAAGGAGAACGTCGGCGTCCGAATGACCGTCGAGTCCGGTTTCATGGGGAATCGTGACGCCGCCCAGGATGAGCGGTCGGCCGGGGACCAAGCGGTGAACGTCGTATCCGAATCCGATGCGCATGAGTCAGTCTATTTGGTAAGGTGCCCGCTGGAGTGTGCCGGACGACCACAACGGCCAGAGGGCTTGGGCGAGTGCCCAATCGTCGAGCGTGGTGATCTTGAAGTTGAGTGCGCGGCCTTGAACGCGGGTGACGGCGTGCCCCGCTTTTGCAGCGAGTCCGGCGTCGTCGGTAGCAGGAGCGTCGGGATCGGCGGCGGAATGTGCTGAACGCAGCACGTTGGGGCGAAAGCCTTGAGGTGTCTGTATAAGGTAGAGATCAGCACGGTCGACCGTAGCTCCGAACCGGTTGCGTTCTCCTCTTCGCAGCGTGTCGGCAACAGCGACTGCAGGCGACGCGGCTCCCACCTCCAGTGTCGCTCGGACGATGCGATCCACCAAGTCGGGCGTGACGAACGGGCGCGCGGCATCGTGAACGAGTAGCACGTCAGCGCGTGCACTCCAGGCAGCATCGACCAGCGCGGCGACCGATGCTTGACGCGACGCGCCTCCGCTGACGACATCGATCGGCGCGTTCGGCATGCACTCTTCCAGCATCCCCTCATACTCGGTGACACGCTCCCCATCGACGGCGACGAAAGCCTGTGCGGTCAGGGGCGAGGCAAGCAACGCGCGCAGCGTTTGAACGAGCAGCGGCGCGTCTCCCAGCATCCGGTCTTGCTTGGGCGTTCCTCCCATCCGGCTTCCACTTCCTGCCGCGGGTACGAGGGCGACTGCATTAATTGAGGTGTCGATCACAGGATCAGCATGGCGTCGCCGTACGAAAACAGGCGGTAGCCTTCGCGCAGTGCGTGATCGTAAGCGCCGAGAATCAGTTCGCGCGTGGCGAGGGCCGAGACGAGCATCAGCAGCGTCGACCTGGGCGTGTGAAAGTTGGTCAAGAGCGCATCGACGGCCTGAAACCGGTAGGGTGGGTAGAGGAACGCATCGGTCCACCCGGCTCCGGCCCGGACGCGGCGGCCAGGCAGCGCATTGGATTCGAGCGTGCGGACGACGGTCGTTCCAACGGCTAACAATCGTCCGCCCCGCTCGCGCAGCGCATCGACGGATGCGGCAGTTTCGTTCGAGATCGAGAACTGCTCGGCGTGCATCTCATGGTCGGCGGCATCCTCGACTTCGACGGCCTGGAACGTGCCCAATCCGACGTGCAGCGTGACGCGCGCCGTTTCTACGCCTCGCTCAGACAGTTCGTCCATCAGGCGCGGCGTGAAGTGCAGCCCGGCAGTCGGCGCGGCGACGGCTCCGGCGTGCGTGGCGAACAGTGTCTGGTAGCGCTGCTTGTCTTCCTCTTCGGCGTCGCGGTTCATGTACGGCGGGAGCGGCGTCTCGCCGATGCGGTCGAGTGTCGTTGCCAGATCGCTGTCGCTTCCCTGCCACTCGAACGCGATCGTGCGCGTTCGGCTGTCCGGCGCGGCTTCGATAACGGCGAACAACTCATCGCCAAACGCTAGCCGGTCGCCGACACGCAGCTTCTTGGCATTGCTCACCAGCGCATCCCACCGGCGCGATCCGCCATGGTCGTGAAGCAGGAACACTTCGGCGCGCGCTCCGGTCGCCTCTTTGACGGCACGCAGCCTCGCCGGGCGCACGCGCGTGTCGTTGGCGATCATTAGGTCGCCGGGATCGAGAAAGCGCGGCAGGTCGCGAACTGTTGCGTCCTCCAATCTACCCGAATCGCGATGGACGACGAGCATCCGAGCGCTGTCGCGCGGGTTGGCCGGGTAGCGGGCGATCTGATCGCGCGGGTAGGTGAAGTCGTAATCGGAGAGCGGAATGCGCATGTCCGAAAGGTAGCGGATCCTGCGCGCCGCCGCGTCTTGCGGACCGCCGCGAGGCACCGTACCCTTCGATCTTCACAACGTCTCGTCCGTGCGCCACCTCCTCGTCTTGCTTCTGCTGCTGTCGGCCTGCGACGGCGGACTCGAACCGCCGGACACGTCGACGGGCGCCATTCGCGCGGCGATCGCCTACCCGCCGCTCGACCAGTGGCCGTCGGCCGACTCGCTGCGCGACCTGCGCTTCGTCGCCCTGCGCTTCGTTCCGCGCGACACGACTGATTTCTTCGACCTCAACCGCATCTCGTTCAGCGACGGCCTGGCACGCCGCGTCCTCGCCGACACCGTCGTGCTCGCGGGCGTCCCGGCAACGTTCTACCCGTATGCAGGCGTCGCGCAGCAGTTCACGTCCAACGTGCTCGACCAGCGCCCGGTCGGTCTCGTGCCTCGGCGACGGCTTCCTCGTCCCTCGCGGTGACACGGTCGACGTGCGCGTGACCGTCGACTTTCGCTCGCCTCCGCCCTTCCCGCCGCGATGACGCGTGCGCTTCTGCTCCTGATGCTGCCGCGATCCCGGTTGCTCACGCCCAAGCGTCTGACGGGCCGCGTCGTCGACGCCGAGACGCAGTCGCCCGTCGTCGGTGCGGCAGTTCGGATCGGCGATGTTGGATCGGCGGCGGATCGCGAAGGGCGATTCTCGCTCGAAGTTGCGCCGGGACGATACAGACTCAGCGTTTCGGCGCTGGGCTACGAGCCGTTCGCCGACTCGGTACCGACGGTCGAGCGCATCGAATGGACCGCTGACGATTCGGCTCTCGCCGATCGTGCTCGATGCGGGCGAGGTCGTCGTGACGGCAGCGCGGCGGGCGCAGCGGGCGTTCGAGGCGCCGACGAGCATCGCCGTCTTGAGGCGCGCCGAGCTGGCGGCCGTCGCTCCGCTGGGCATCGGCGACGCGCTTCGGGACGATGCCGGGCGTCCAGGTGGCGGGCAACCAGGTCAACGTGCGCGGTTCGTCGGGCTTTTCGTACAACACCGGCAGCCGCGTCCTCTTCCTGCTCGACGGCGTGCCCCTGCTCTCGCCCGACGCCGACGGTGTGCCGCTCGACCTGATTCCGAGCGCAGCCATCGAGCGCATCGAAGTCACGCGCGGGCCGGGATCGGCGCTCTACGGCGGAAGCGCGCTGGGCGGCGTGATCCAGGTCATCACACGCGACGCTCCGTCTGAGTTGTTCGCCGAAGCGAGCGTCCAGGCGGGGCTCACCTTCCGGCCCGGCACGCGCAGTGGCGCGAGGCGTGGCGCGGCGGCAATCAGTCGCGACCCTACGGTGAGGCGACGCTTTCGCTGGGCAGATCAGGCGAGCGCCTCGGCTGGTGGCTGTCGCTGGCCGCTCTGGCCGACTCGGGCTACGTCGAGCGCGGACGTGCCGAGCGCCTGCGCGGGTTCGGCCGCGCTCACCTACGCGCTCACGCCGCGTACGCGCGTCGGGCTGACAGCGCTGGCTCGGCGCTCCCGGAGCGACGCATTCCTCTACTGGAACAGCCTCGCCGACCCGCTCTCGGTGGGCCGATTGGAGTTCGGCTCGGTGCGCGCGAGCGGCGCGTCGCGCAACGTGTCCGACGCCGTCACGTTCATCCCTCAGATCGTCCACTCGAGCGCGCGCGTCACACTCACGATGGACGCGCGCGTCACCACGCTTGGCCTGCGCCCCCTCGACGCCAACGACACTCCGCGCACCCTCGCCGACGGAACGACCGGCATCCGCTACGGCGCGTCGGCTCAGGCGCTGTGGCAAGCTGGAGGCGTGTTGTGGACGACCGGAGTGAGCGGGGATGCCAACTCGGTTCGCGCATCGGTCTTCTCCTCGTCCACGTTTCTCGCTCAGCCCGAAGTCGGAGCGTTCGTTCAGGCTGAGCGGCGCGTCGGCCAGGCCCACGTTACGACAGGGCTCCGCGGCGACGCCTATTTCATCGACTCGGGCGACGTAGAACGTCAACTCAGCCCGTCACTCGCCATCCGCTACCCGGTCGCCGGCGGACTGATCGTGCGCACGTCTATCGGCACAGGCTTCCGCGTCCCCTCGATTGCCGAGCGCTTCGTCGACGACACGTCGTTCTTGCCGCTCGCTTCGAATGTGGAACTGCGTCCCGAAACCTCACTCGGGCTGGATGCCGGACTACGTTTCGCGCGTGGAGCATGGGAAGCCGAAGCGACCTTCTTCGCGGCGCGCTACCGGCGCCTAACCGAGGCCGTGTTCGTCCCTGACTTGGGTGCTTTTCAGTTTCGCAATGTCGCTTCGGCGCGCACAATCGGAACGGAAAACCGCATCGGCTATCGCAACCGAAAATGGGACGCCTGGATCGCCTACCAGCTCATCCGCACACGCGACGACGCGACCGGCGATCCCCTTCCCTTTCGCCCGGCTCACCTCGCACAAGCCCACGCTGGGTGGAAGTCGAGTCGCTGGGCCCTCGGCACCTTTGGCCGCTACCAGAGCGCACCCAGTAACACACAGACCGACTTCGCCCGCTTCGTCCCCGACGCCAACCGACTAGGTGACGCGCGCGTCATCGATCTCTACGTCCAAGCCTACGCTGGACCATTCAGCGTACAGCTCAACGTGCGCAACGCACTCAACTACGCCTACGCCGAGCGTCCTGCGTCTCTCGCACCGGCCCGATCCATCGACGTGACGCTGACGGCACGGCTTTGACGTGTCAGATACGCGATTTGGAGCCGATCCAGATCAGTGCGACCACGAATACGGCCGGGATCACGATAGCAAGAACAGCCCACAACGGGCTGATCCCGTATTCGAACTGGGCGGCGGCGAGAGGGATCATAATCAGCATGGAGGAGGATGGCTGGCGAACACGGAGTCAGACTCCGCGGTTTCCGTCAGACGGGTTGTCCCTCTTCTGCTCCGAGCAGCTCGAACTTGGCAGTCGGTATGATGTCGAGCAGCGCGCGGCGGATCGCTAAGCCATCGCGCTGAGCCGCCGCGTCAAATAGCCGATCGAGCAGAGACGAAAGCTCTTCGCTGGGCATCGCCTTCTTGGGAGCCACGAAGATTTTCCTGTGCTGCGACTCAATCGTTCCTTCCTCTGCCGTTAGTAGTTCTTCGTACAGCTTCTCGCCAGGCCGCATGCCGGTGACCTTGATTTCTATGTCCCTGTCGGGTTCGAGCCCCGAGAGCAAAATGAGATCGCGTGCTAGATCGACGATCTTGACCGGCTTACCCATGTCGAGCACGTAAACTGCGCCCGGCGTGTTCATACCGCCTGCTTGCAAGACGAGCTGCGCTGCCTCAGGAATGGTCATGAAGTAGCGAATCATGTTGGCGTCCGTCACCGTGACGGGTCCCCCACGGGCGATCTGCTTCTGGAAGAACGGCACCACGCTGCCTCGGCTGCCGAGCACGTTGCCGAAGCGGACCGAGACGAAGTGCTGATTCGGCTTGCACCGCTCGGCGGCTTGTCGCACGATCAGTTCGGCACATCGCTTGCTCGCCCCCATCACCGATGTTGGGTTGACTGCCTTGTCCGTCGACACGTTAACGAAGCGCGCCACATCGAACTCCAACGCTAGCGTGGCTAAGTTGCGCGTCCCACCCACGTTGTTGAAAATGGCCTGATCCGGATTGGCTTCCATGAGGGGCACGTGCTTGTGCGCTGCGGCATGGAAGACGACTTCGGGGCGGTGCGTGGAGAACACCTGCTCCAGCTTTTCCATGTCTCGCACGTCCGTGATGACCGGCGAGACCTGGATGTCCGGATAGGAACGCCGCATCTCCTGTTCGATCAAGAATACACTGTTTTCCCCCCTTCCGAGCAGCACGATGTGGGCGGGCTCGAAACGAGCGATCTGTCGCACGATCTCGGACCCGATGGACCCTCCCGCACCCGTCACCAAGATTCGGCGTCCTGTCACATACTGACGAATCAGACTCGTCTCCAGCTCAATCGGATCACGCCTCAGCAGGTCTTCCAGGTTGACCGGACGAATCTGCGAAATCGAGACCGTTCCGCTGATCAGGTCGTGGATGGCCGGCAAGATCCGATACTCGAGATCCGCTTTGCGCGCCTGATCGACGACTCGGCGGATCGTATCGCCGTCGGCCGACGGCATCGCGATCAATACCTCGTCCGCCCCACTGGCGCGAGCCGCTGCGGCCAGGCGGTTGAGCGTTCCGACCACAGGCACACCCGCGACTCGGGTACGCAACTTCGACTTGTCGTCGTCGACGAAGCCGACGGGAATCAGGCCTTTCTCGGGATGGCGGCGCATCTCACGAGCCATCATGCTGCCCGATTCGCCCGCCCCAGCGATCAGCACGTGGCGACGCCGCCCTTCGGAGGCTGCCTCGCGCTTACCCAACCGCTCCTTCTCGAAACGGATCGTGACGCGCGCCACACTCATTCCCGGCAACGGCCAACATCGCTTCGATGAGCGGCACGCTACGCGGAAGCGAGAGCGTCTCTACAGGTGTTGCAAACAGGATGGCATAAGTTATCACCGCAACGGCGACGACCGCCAGCGAGAGTCGGATTAAGTCATCCATCCCTACCCGCCGCCACGACTGACGAAACAGGCTCAACTTCCACAACGCGAACGCCTTGATCGGGAGCGTCAGCCCAAGCAGCAGCAGCACGTCTGACATATAATCGTCACCTACGATGCTGTCGGTGCGAATGAAGAACGCCAACGGAAGTGCGCTTGACCAAACCACTAGGTCGACGAGCAGCTTGGCGAGCTTGCGGCGCCTGTTGTGGTCGAAAGAGAAATCCATAACCGTAATTCCGAAAGACTCGCAGAGTTGAGGGGGCAACCTACCTACTACACCGCCAAATCGTCGATTACCCTACCGTGCTGCGTTTGGCAACGTCGCGAACGACGGAAATGACACGGTCTTGCTCCTCCTCAGTCATATTCGACCCCGAGGGCAGGCACAATCCGCGCGTAAACAGGTCCTCGGAGACCGAACCGCCGACCGTATCGAAATGCTCGTAGGCAGGCTGGAGATGCATCGGCTTCCAAAGAGGACGAGCTTCGATGTTCTGCGCATCCAGTGCCAGGCGCAGGTCGTCCGGCACGAGTGGCGCGTCGGGTTCGACGACCAGGCAGCTCAACCAGCGGGTGTGGCGTCCCCAATCGGACTCGGGCGCGAACGAGAACGCGTCCAAATCGGCGAAGGCCTCGACGTAGCGCTCGAACACGCGCCGACGAGCGAGCACACGGTCTTCGAGCACGCGGATCTGCCCTCGTCCGATACCCGCGAGCACGTTGGAGAGCCGATAGTTGTAGCCGACTTCCGAGTGCTGGTAGTGCGGCGCATCGTCGCGCGCCTGAGTTGCCAACTTGCGCGCGTGCTGGGCCAGTTCGCCGTCGTCGGTGACCAGCATGCCGCCGCCCGATGTGGTGATGATCTTATTGCCGTTGAACGAGAACAGACCCGACTTACCAAACCCTCCCGGCGACCTTCCCTTGTAAGTCGAGCCTAACGCTTCGGCTGCATCCTCGATCAGCGTCACTCCATACTCGTTACATAGCGAAACAATAGGATCCATGTCGGCGCACTGTCCATACAGGTGAACGAGCACCAGTGCCTTGGGTATCTTCCCTTTTCGCGCACGCTTGCGCAGTTCAGCCTCGAAAAGCGCCGGGTCGAGATTCCAAGAATGAGGTTCGCTGTCGATGAAAATGGGATTGGCCGATTGGTAAAGAATTGGGTTCACGCTCGCGCAAAACGTAAACGTCGACACCATCACGTCATCCCCCCGCTTTACGCCAGCCAGTATTAGCGACAAGTGGAGCGCTGCTGTGCCGGACGTAACGGCCACTGCGTAGCGCGTGCCCACTAGCTCAGCGAACTCGTTCTCGAATGCTGTCACGTGTGGGCCGATAGGCGCAATCCAGTTTGTGTCGAACGCCTCGGTAACGAAACCGCTGCTCCGACTCCCCCATGTGGGGTGACGAAAGCCAGATGCGAGGGTATTCGGTGTCAGCCATGAGTGTTGGATCGAGTTAGGGCACGCGCGGGCACGCCTACCGCGGTTACAGCGTCGGGAATATCGCGTATCACCACTCCGCCTGCACCGATAGAGGACCAAGAGCCAATGCGTTTTCCGGGTACGACGCAAGCTCCGACCCCCAGAAATCCACCTTCTTCGACCGTCACGTCCCCGGCAAGGTGTACGCCCGGCGTGAGGTGAACGAAATCGCCGATCCGGCTGTCGTGGTCGACGCTGGCCGACGTATTGACGACCGCATGACGTCCCAGCCTAGTGCCCGTCTGAACGACGGCCCCAGCAAAGACGACCGTCCCATGACCCATCTGAACCGATGCGTCGACGACGGCAGAAGGATGGACGATGGCCTCGCACCACGAAACCTGCCCCTCCCAGAGCGCGGCAAAATGTTGCCGCGTCAGATTACTCCCGATTGCGAGACAGAACGACACCATCTATCGACGAGGGATCGGTCGGACGACGGCGCGACGATGGCATGTCCGGGCGCGATGCGCGTTCCGTGCTTGTCCGGCGAGTCGTCGAAGATGCCACCGACCTGGCGCCCCAGCGCATCCAACATGGAGAGAATCACGCGCGCGTGTCCTCCGGCTCCGACGAGGTAGACGGGCGCCTTCACGTGTCTGCGGGAATGGTCCCGCCGAACTCCGGACATCGTCGCCTGACCTTCGGCGCTGATGCCTTCGCGCTTGAACACCTTGGAAACCGTCCGCCACAGGATCGACAGATCGAGCGACAGACTGCACTGGTCGACGTACCACACGTCCAGGTCGAAGCGGTCCTCCCACGACAGCGCATTGCGGCCGCTCACCTGAGCCAACCCCGTGATGCCCGGCCGGACTTCGTGGCGACGCGCCTGAACTGGCGTGTAGCGGTCCAGGTAGCGCATCAAAAGCGGACGTGGGCCGACCAAGCTCATGTCGCCCACGAGCACGTTCCACAGTCCGGGAAGCTCATCGAGGCTCGTGCTGCGGAGGAGTCGGCCAAACGACGTAAGCCTGCGGTCGTCGGGCAGGAGTTCGCCGTCGGCTCCACGCTCGGACGTTGATCCGTGCGCACTTTTCGCATGGCAAAAACGGTTGCCCGTCTCGCCCAGGGCGCTGCTGAACGAACAGAATCGGAGAGCCAGCTTCACGCGGACGAGGCCGGAGACGACGACGAGGATCGGAACTCTAGACCACCAGTCCGACCAACCCGCCCGCCACATCGACGGCGCGTTTGCCTACTTTCCGGTACAGCGTGTGGCTCATTTCGTCAGTGGATGAGTCGCTTTCGAGCGCAGCCGGCCGTCCGAGGAAGAGCGGGCTACTTCGCTGCAAATCGCGCCGATGCGCTCGGTGATGATCTCGCGCGTGTAGTCGCTCTGGACGGCTTCCAGCCCACGGCTCCCCATTCGGCACGCGCACCGGCGTCCATTTCGTAAAAGGAGAGTACGGCGTCGCGCATAGCGTGCGGATTCTGGGGCGCGCAACTCAGCCCGGCGCCGATGCCGGTGACGAGGTGTGCGCCGTCCCCTTTCAACGCCGCCAGGACGGGCTTCTGCGAAGCCATGTACGAAAAGATCTTGTGCGGGATCGTGATCTCGAACAGCGGGTCGGCTTTGAGGTGGACGAGCAGCACGTCCGAGAACGCATAGACTTCGGGCATCCGCTCGGCAGCGACACGCCCCAGGAAGACGACGTTGGTCAACTCGCGCTCCGCTGCCTCGTCGCGCAGACGCTGGGTCGCCGTGCCGTCGCCCACCATCACGAACAGGATCTGAGGAATATGCCGGACGAGCGCTGCGGCTTCGAGGACCGTTTCCAGATGCTGCGCTTCGCCCATATTGCCCGCGAAGACGACATTGAAGCGGTCCGCCATCGGCCCGGTCAGATCAGACGGATCGGCGCGTTCGAGCGGGCGGTAGAGTTGAGCGTCCACCCAGTTCGAGACGACCTTCGATCTTGTCGGCTGCTATGCCCTTGGAGATCAGATTGCGCCTGAACCCGTCGGAGATCACGAGCAGCCGATCAGCCGCTCGGTAGACGCGCTGGGCGCACCAGTCGATCGCCTTCAGCACGCGTTCGCTGCTGATCATACCCGTCGCGCGGAGCGTCTCAGGCCACAGATCCTGAACCTATAGACGAACGGCACACGCCACAATGCGCTCAACACCATCGCCGGAATGGTGCCGTCAGCCGGCGGGTGGTAGACGAAGATGACGTTCGGGCGTTTCATCTTCGCCAGTCCCGTCGCGGTGGCAGAGGCAGCGTACGAGAAGTAGTTGGCGATGCGCCGAACGGCCGACGTGCTATGGTTCGGATACAGCGGCGCACGCACCACACGGATGCCGTCGATAACCTCGGTCTGGATGCCTCGGACCGCGTAGCCGTCGTAGACCACGCCTTCGGGTAATTGGGATAGCCCGTAAGCACCTCCACATCGTGCCCCAGCTCGGTGAGCGAGCGTGCCAGATCGTGCGGGATGCGAAGCGGCTCAGGATAGTACCACTGCGAGAAGAACAGGACGCGCATACGCTACCGCTCCTCCCATTCGTAGCGGCTGAACTGCTCGACGCCGCGCCACTTGTTGATTAGGTGCGCCGTCCCCAGAATGAGTTTGACGACGCGCTGAGACGTATTGGCGACCTGGTACTCGGCCGGAATCTCCTGAACCGGGAAGCGCTCGCGCTCCTTGACGACGAACGCGACGGCGTTGCAGACGGTGTCCGGGTCCAACCCCGTCACAACGATGCTTCCAGCATCGAGCGCTTCGGGACGCTCGATGGCGTTTCGGATCGTGACAGCGGGGAAGCCCAGGATACCGCTCTCTTCGCTGATCGTGCCGCTGTCGGAGATCGCGCAGAAGCAATCGACTTGCAGCTTGTTGTAGTCGTGGAAACCGAACGGCTTCATAAACCGGATGTCGGCCTCGCTCGTGTCCAGGCCGGATGCTTCGAGCCGCTTGCGCGTACGCGGATGCGTCGAGACGACGACCGGAAAGCCGAACGTCCGGTTGAGGCTTTCGAGCACGTTCACGACGCGCTGCAAGTTGTCCCGGTCGTCGACGTTCTCCTCGCGGTGGACGCTCACGATGAAATACTCGTGCGGCTTCAAGTCCAGCTCTTCCAGCACGTTCGACTGCGCGATGGCGTCGGTGTGCTGGTTGAGCACTTCGAGCATCGGCGAGCCGGTCACGTAGACGAAGCGGTGCGGGATGCCTTCGGACAGCAGGTGGCGCCGGGCGTGCTCGGTGTACACCAGGTTGACGTCGGCCAGGTGGTCGATCAGTCGGCGATTGACTTCTTCGGGCACGTTGGCGTCGAAGCTGCGGTTGCCGGCTTCCATGTGATAGATCGGGACCTTCATCCGCTTGGCCATCACCGAAGCAATCGCCGAGTTGGTATCGCCCAAGATGAGGAAAGCGTCCGGCTTCACCTCGAGAATCAGCTCCTCGGTTTTCATCAGGATCCCGGACAGGACGGCACCCAGCGACGACGTGTCGACGTTCATGAAGCGGTCGGGCTTACGCACGTCCAATTCCTCGAAGAACACCTCGTTCAACTCGTAGTCGTAGTTCTGCCCCGTGTGGACGAGCGTGTGATCCGTGTGCTCATCGAGCAGTTGGAGGACGGCCGCCAGGCGGATGATCTCCGGGCGCGTGCCCAACAGCGTCATCACCTTCAATTTCTGAGCGTTCATACCGATTCGTAGTAGGTGTCCGGGTTCTCCGGATCGAAGAGTTGATCTGACCAGAACAGCGTCACCAGTTCGCCCTGCCCCGTGTTGGTGATGTTGTGCGTGTAGAGCGTCGGGATGTCGACGTAGCACGGCTCGTCTCCGGTCACGTCGAATGCATCCACGTCAGTCGAAAACAGCTTCCGCAGTTCGATCCGCGCCGATCCGCTCAAGACGAAGAAACGCTCGAACTTGAAGCGGTGAAAGTGATTGCCGCGCGTGATGCCCGGCACGGTCGTCGACACGAAGCACTGGCCGCCGCTGTTGCCCTTGAACGTCTCGAACAGGTGGCCGCGCGGATCGCTGTGCAGCACTACGGGGCGCGGATACAGGTCGGGGTAGCAGTAAGAGCGGTACGCGTTGAACAGGCGCACGCGGAGCGGATCGGCCAGATCGGGGACGATGCCCGATTCATAGGTCGCCTTCATCTCTTCCAGCATAGCCAGCACCTCTTCGACCGACGTGTGATGGCCCGCAAGACGCACGCGCCCTCCCGCCTTCTTCTCGACGGCCTCCCACAGATGCTGCGCCAGATCCTGGACGTGGATCAGTTCGAGTGGCGCATTCGAGTTGACGACCGGCGTCTCTCCGACGGCCAACTGGTGGCAGAACGTCGCCACCGCCGAGTTGTAAAACGGACGCCCGTACTCGCCGAAGACGTGAGGAATGACCATCTCGGTCACGCCTCCCCCACTGCTCGCGGCCCAATCGGTCAGGATCGACGCGGCGTCGCGCTTGGCTTTGCCGTACGTAGAGAGTTCGTCGCGCTCGACGTGCGTGGACGACGAGAACACGACGTGAGGAGACCCACCAGCCGCGGTCAGCGCATCCACGAGCGACTGAGCCAACTCGATGTTGCCCTGGTACACTTCGTCGTCCGTGTCGGCGCGGTTGACGCCTGCCAGATGAACGACGGCGTCCAACCCATTGGCGAACGCCGCAAGTGCCTGGGGATCGGCGAACGTCGCCCGATCCGCCGTGACGACTTCAACGCCCTCCATTGGACTGAGGAAGCAGCGCAGGTGCCACCCGACGAAGCCGTTCGATCCGGTTATTCCGATGCGCATTGATACAGAGGTCTCTGGTGAGGGAAGGAGCGTGACCTAGGCGACGAACGTGCTGATCTCGTGCCGGACTTCGGGGAGTTCGAGCAGGATGTTCTTGGTCTCCTCGACCGACAGGCGGTAGGTGTTGTGCGAGTGGTAGTCGTCGATGGCTTCTTCCTCGACGGCACCTTCGGTGAAGTACTTCTCATAGTTGAGATCGCGATCGTCCATCGCGATTCGGTAGTACGAACCCATGTCTTCCGAGCGGCGAAGCTCTTCGATGGACGCCAGCGTTTCGTACGTCTTCTCGCCGTGGCGCACTCCGATCGTGCGAACGGGGACCGAAGAGTTAAACAACTCCTGAATGGCCTGCGCCAAAACCTCGATTGTGCAAGCAGGCGCCTTCTTGATGAACATGTCTCCCTGACGCGCATGATCGAACGCGTGCTCGACGAGAGCGACCGAGTCGGCGAGCGGCATCAGAAACCGCGTCATCTCCGGGTCCGTGATGGTGATGGGAGCGCCCGACTTGATCTGCTCAATGAACCGAGGAATGACGGATCCACGCGAGTACATCACGTTGCCGTAGCGGACGCACGATATGATCGTCCCACCGGGCGCGATGTGACGCGTCGCCGCCTGTGCCACCTTCTCCATCACCGCCTTGGTCATCCCCATAGCGTTGATGGGCTGAACCGCTTTGTCCGTGCTCAGGCAGATGACCCGCTTCGCGTCATGCTGGACTGCCGACTCGATCACGTTGTGGCTTCCCAAGACGTTGGTCTGAACAGCCTGAATCGGAAAGAACTCGCAAGACGGCACCTGCTTCAAAGCCGCCGCATGGAAGACGAAGTCGACACCTCGCATTGCGTGATCGACACTGTCTCGGTCTCGGATGTCGCCGATATAGAACTTTACGGAGTCGGGATGCCCTAAGGCGGTCCGCATGGCATCTTGCTTGGCCTCGTCTCGGCTGAATACGCGAATCTCAGAAACGCCATGTGGAGACAAAAGTTTGCGGACCAACAGTTTTGCCGAACTACCCGTAGGCTCCGGTGACTAGGTAGGTGGACGATTTGGGATTCATAGCCTGGATGACAGATAAGCGTGTGTAGCGATGAAGTCTAGCGCTTCAGGAAGCGCTTGATGGTGCGAAGCCGGTCTTTCTGGCCTTCGTGAAAGCAGACCCAAGCACGGGAATAGAGAGGAATCTGGCATACGACTCCGAAGCTCGATACGACCTCACCAAGGCAGAAGATAGAGCCTCCGACTGAACGCCACTAGCAAAATAATCCTCAATCCACCCAAGCTTCATTAATGTATCCTTCCTCTGTAAATCAATCCTCTTCTTCACTGATAGATTCTCGCGATACATTTCGATCATGCACACGGTAGTTGACTGTCGCTTCATCACAAAAAAGAAGACCTCCTTCCAAAAGAGAACGAAACGCAATCAGCCCGTCTTCTTCGCCGCCTTCTCACTGAGACCACCATATTTGTCGAACAACTCTCTCGAAGAAGCCAAGCGAAGCTCCTACGGTCCGCGCTCTCCTTCCCGGCCACAAACTCCTCTTTGGTGGAGGCAAAAGAAGGACGCTGCTTGAAGAAAAGTCCTGAACAAACACCTTCCCCATCCATCAGGTTCATGTTCGTAAAGATGGCAGATGGCTTCGGGCCTTGTCGCCTCAATACGCGCGCATACGTGCTCAATCGATTCGGAAGGGATATTCACGTGCCTGCGGCGACGACCGAAGATCCCCCGCTCGACAACTCGACGGCCGGCATGACATTTCCTAGATTACCCGGTATTTCTCCTCCGCTCTTGCGAACGATCACGTCGCGGCGCTGTGTCTTCGCAAGCACGCGGTCGATAACCGAGCATGTCCTATCAGCCGAAGCTCAAGTCACTCACGACTACCTCCACGTTGGGTAGTCCTGTAACGAAACGGAACAAGATCTCGACAACTCCTCCTGATTGTCAGGTCAGAACAATATCAATACTTTGATTGAATCATTCATTCTATTTAATTTTAGTTTATCAAATACAATTTTGTACATTATTCTACAAATAAAAACTATCCAATTTGAGCTACGAATTTGATGTATGTTTTATTCCCCGAGAAATCGGAGTGGGATCGTATGATGATTTGAAGAAGAAATCATTATGACATCCGATGTCATCATTTACTTTCTGATCCTTGATAGAGCTATCAGAAGCCTTCCGATAAGAAGTACAGCCAGCGTCCACCAGAATCATCCGGTGGATCAAGTTCAGGAAAGATCGGGACCCAAGCGTCACCGCAGTCTATCTCAACGCCGCAGAATTCGTCGTATAGTTTTCCTCTCTTCAGCCAATAACAAAGCCACCAAGATACAGCGCTCGAGGAGAGTCCAACAATTTCAACACATAGTAGATGTTGCATAACTCCAAACCTGGTATCCAAATACACGATACGAGAACTCGAAAGTATTGGCGGAACGGAATACAAACGAGACTTGTGTCCTCACAGTTAATACATGATGCACACCACTCTCAACCTTATCGACACATTATCATTGAAAGCGAAAGCAGTTACAGCGAATGACAGCGGCCAAGTCGCTCTCTTCGCCTTCGAAAGCGAACTATTTACTTCATAATTAATAGAACGCGCTCGCCGACGATATGATTCGCGCTCCACCTCGAATGATTTTTCCGCGCTCGTGCCTCTCACTATAAAGAGAACATGTGTCCACCACGAGGCATCAACGTGTGCCCATGTTTACTTTTTATATTTATGTTCATGACGAAAATAGATATCAGCACAACAACAATGAATTTCAGCGCACCCCGGACAAGATGAACGGTACCTTCGCCAAGCTCAACACCGCTGATAGATGCATCAATATTATTGATAGTACTCATATCACGACTTGCCGACATCACCCCAGATATAACCTCAATAGCTGATTTTCCCACGTAATACCTCGTTCCCGCTGACGACAAAGATATTGCAACGATCTCCAGAACTATACAAATATTGACGTACTCATATTAATATAACTCGTCTTTCGCAATTTTACTATGGGTCGCAGCACACAGCCATGTTTTTTTCGAGCGAAAACATATGGTAAACAAGAGTAAAGCGAACCACATCAGCAACAAGCGGCAACACACCACCCAAACTGACGTCGTTGTCAAAAAGTCTAACCACAGTTATAGATAGAGTAAATACAAATATAATTTTATTCATAACCATGTTTGCTATCGAGAGTAGTTTTCCAGCAGTAATCCACTCAAAAACTATGCTCACTTGATGCAGCTTCTTCTCGTCTTCACTGATCCAGATAACAACCTATTCAGCCTCTTTTCTTCGGCATCAGATGAATCGAAATCGTTGACAAACAGAACGCTACCATCCTCAATAACGCTATCTAATTCGTTGTTTTCTTCTACGAAGCATATGCACCTCAATCCTGAGCCAAAATAATCCATTATCTTGGATGGGAACGTAGATATTTGCACATTCGGATCGGTTACGATAAGTCCGGCATCAAACTCCGATATTCTATCAACATAAGCATCCCTACTTATCTTTCCTTCAAATAAAATCCATTCCGAACCTGCGTACTCTTCCTTCAATCGCTCGTATTCTTCCCCCCAACTGTGGATCGTAAGAGTTAACTCTGGATTATTTACTCTGCAACCGCCGAGAAAGTCGATGGCGAAGCCCAAGTTTCGACCCGCCACGAGTTGCCCCCCGAATACGACAGCGGAGCCAAATTCTTCTTTGGTGATAGTCGTGCTGTCCTTTCCGGTCCACACGTTGAGCGTCTCGAATCTCGACCGAGCAATACCGTAGTATTCGGACATATATGCCGTGTTGCCCCGCGTCATCCCCGTAATAGTATCGAATGACTTGAGCAGAGCCGCTTCGGCAGCTCTCAAAACCGACTCCGGCTTCGAGCCAAACATGCCCAGTTGGACCTGATGAGCTGGAAAGATGTCGAACACGATGTTGATCATGCGGCGCGGCTTGATCAGTTTCGAGATCAGTACGTGCGGCGCGATTACGATGAGAGGACTGAACGTAATCAAGAGGTCGATCTTTCCACGTCGCCGTGCCACCCGTACGTGTTGCGCGACCGACTTTGCCCATGCGGTCACGTACTTGAACGATCCACTTCCGCGCGACCGCATGGCCCACACGTGGACGTTTTCTATGGTGACCTCGTCCGTGCGCTCTACGTCGCCGATGCAGATAACGTCTACGGTACGCCCTCTCTGCGCCAGTTTCTACGGCTAGGTCGTTCGTCAGGTATTTGGAGTCCGTAGATAAAGAGTACTTCGTACAGACTATCAGGATGTTCATGTATGTGCGCGTCGGATTCCGAAGGCCATAGGGGATCGGGCTACCCCTTTTTGTATTCGTTCAGGAGCACGTACCCGCACCACCCGCTGAATCCGATTGCCAAAATGGCGATCAGTCCATAGTCGAGCAGCCCTTCCCCTCGAGCAGTAAGGTAGTAGCAGCCGAACGACAAGACTAGTGAAACGAGCATCAACCCCAGGCTGCTCCATCGGACCCGAATCCGTCCTCCGCGCTGCGCCCCGATCCACACCACTCCGGCGTATACGGCATAGGCCACCGAATACCCTACTCCGGCACCGATGAGACCCAGGCGTTCGATCCCGTACCACGTGCCTCCCACCAACGCGATTCCCACCACCAGTTCGACGAAGAAGTAGAGCGCACTGGAGCTTCGCGCGAGAATGACGAACGAGAACGCCCACGCCCAGAACTTGAACAGGCTTCCGATGAGTTGCCACGACAGCAGGTCTACCGTAGGCGTGAACTTCGACGTATAGATTAGCGGCACGATCAGAGAAGCCGTCGCGACAGCGCACACGATGATGGGGCCCCCAATCAGGAGGGTGAGCCTGAGTTGCTGATTGAAGAGCGTCTCGACCTGTAAGGGGTCGTCGCTGACTGCCGAAATGCGGGGATAGTAGTCCTGCGCGAGAGCCGTCGTCAGGATGCCAAGGTAGCCGACGGAGATGGTAAGTGCGGCGCGGTAGTACCCGACGCTCTCGATGTCGAGCAGCTGATTGACGAGCAGCGGCAGCGCCAGGATTACACCCGTTCCCATGAGCGCACTTCCTACGTACGGCAACCCGAACCCAAGCAGCGGGCGGGCAGCGGCGACCAGATCGGCGCGGCTCGGCAGCTGCAGCGTAACGTAGCGCGACACATAGTAGCGGGTAAATGCATATAGTCCCACACTCAACGCCAAGACTGCCCATATGACTCCGTCAACGCGGAAAAACCAGATGAGCAACACGCTTGCCACGGATCCGCCGATGACGCCGAAGATAGCCGACTTGGTAAGCGACGCCACGTCGTGATGAGCGTTGAGGATACCCGTGTGCGTCGCAGAAACGGCAGTGAGGCAGATGGCGACGCCCAGCAGCGAGACGCTGAAGGTGTGATCCGGCGAGTCGAAGATCCA
This sequence comes from Rhodothermales bacterium, assembly GCA_963815505.1. Taxonomy (GTDB): domain Bacteria; phylum Bacteroidota; class Rhodothermia; order Rhodothermales; family BA12; genus CAXBBB01. The sequence continues at coordinate 29,077 of CAWFGU010000005.1, read as the reverse complement.
GCTGCTGAGCGGACTGCGTAGCAGTACGAACGCAAGTGCAATCGCCAGCCCGGCGAGCCAGGTGATGAGCAGAGAAGCCTGCTGAAGCACGGTCGTTTTGTCGCTATCGCCTCGGCTGATCGACTGCGCTCCCATGCGGACGACGCCGGTCCCAACTCCCATTCCGGCGACGATGGCGCCGATGCCCACGACGCCCTGCATCAGTCCCATGTACCCGATACCGACTGGACCGACGAAAACGGACCACAACTTGTTTGCTACGACGCCGACGCCGACTCGAACGGCAGATCCCGTAGAGAGAATGGCCGTCGCACGCAAAACGGACTTCACAAGAGGTCCCTCAGCGTCTCCGCGACTCTGCGAATGTCGTCCGTGGTGTGGTGCGGGCTGATCGGCAGGCTGATGATGTCCCGGTGAATGTGCTCGGCGATGGGAAGCTGCCCTTTCTCGATGGCGGACTCTTTGTAGGCCATCTGCAGGTGCGGAGGAATAGGATAGTGAATGAGTGTCTGCACCCCCCGCTCGGCCAGCCTCTGCCCCAGATCATCTCTGTCGGCGTGTTGGACGACAAAGAGGTGCCAGACTGGCTCGGCTCCGTCCAGAACGCTGGGAAGTTGAAGCGCGTCGAGACCATCAAGTTGCTCCAGGTAGATCTGCGCCTGCTCGGCTCGACGCGCGTTCCACTCGTCCAGGTAAGGAAGTTTGGCTCCCAAAGCTGCCGCCTGCAAGGGGTCGAGCCGCGAGTTGTAACCGACTACTTCGTTGTGGTATTTGACTCTGGAGCCGTAGTTGCGCAGCACGCGAAGGTGATCGGCGAGTTCGTCGTCGTCCGTCGTCACGGCGCCGCCGTCGCCGAACGCGCCCAGATTTTTGCCGGGGTAGAAGCTGAAGCCCGCGGCGTGGCCGAGTGCTCCAGCCCGCTTGCCGCATAGCCGCGCTCCGTGCGCCTGGGCAGCGTCTTCGATCACGATCAATCCCAGCGGATCGGTCAGCGCTCTGAGGCCCACGACGTCTGCCGGCTGGCCGTAGAGGTGGACGGGCATCACGGCGCGCGTCCGGCTGGTAATGGCTTCGGCGACTCTGGAAACGTCTAGGTTGTACGTCAGCGGGTCCGGCTCGACGGGGACCGGCGTGGCTCCCACCTGCGTCACGGCCAGCCACGTCGCGACGAAAGTATTCGACGGCACGATGACCTCGTCCCCCGGTCCGATTCCGTAGGCGATCAAAATCAGCCGAAGCGCGTCGAGACCGTTGGCCACCCCGATGCAGTGCCGGACGCCGCAGTACGAGGCAAACGCCTCTTCAAACGCATCCACTTCGGGGCCGCCGATGTAGTAGCCCGATTCCATTACACGACTCATCGCCGCATCCACCTCGGACCGGATTTCGTCGTAGGCAGCATGGAGGTCGAGAAAAGGGATCGGCTTATTTGTCATGGACGGTGGCGAGAAAGGTGTCGTAGTCGCGTATGTAGTCGGATTCCTCGTACACGTTGGAGGCGAGCACCAGGCACACCGATCCCGAGGAGAAGTTGTCCAGCTCACGCCAGACCATGGGCACGACGCGTAGTCCGGTGTACGAGCGGTTGAGGTGGATGCGCTCTTTCCGGTGCCCATCGTCGAGCACGACATCGAAGCTTCCGGACATCGCGATGATCAGCTGATGGAGACCCAAGTGAGCGTGTCCGCCGCGCTCGGCGCCGCCCGGGACGTCGTACAGGTAGTACACGCGCTTGATGTCGAAAGGGACATGCTCGCCGCCTTCGATGAACGTGAGATTGCCTCGTGGGTCCGCGATGCGCGGCAAGTCGACGAGGCCGACCTGATCCAGTGGAGTCATGATGCGCCGGTATTTGATGAGTTGACCCAGACGAGTTCGACCACTCGGCCGTCTTGGGCGGAAACGATGGCGCTCCGGCTCGTCTCAACGAGAACGCGGCCGGGAGCGGCGGTCTGGCCGGTGTCGCGGCACGCGCGAACGCCTTGGCCATGAAACGTGGCCGTCTGGTACTCGGGAAAATAAAACGCACGGACTCGGCGATCCATCTCCTGGGCGCTCTGCGACAGGTCGAGCACGCGCGCGCGCTCCAAGTCGAGACCTGAGCGCCGGTACAGGCTCGCCCCATTCTCCGTCTGAGGCGTCGTCTCGATCTCCCCCGCAATCAATCCGGGAAGCCACGCCGTCACCAGACTCGTCGCCTCGGTATGGAGGCGCTCGAAAAGTGTGCGTGCGGTCTCGGTTGCGGCCAGCGGAAAGCGCTGCTGCGCGACGATGGCTCCCGTGTCCACTCCCGGATCGATGGCGTGCAGCGTCACGCCGGACTCGGCTTCTCCGTTCAGAATCGGCCAGATCGACGTGTACACGCCCCGGTATGCCGGAAGCGCGGAAAAGTGGATATTGTACAGCCGCGTGCTAGCGAACGCCTCCGTGTCGATGATGCGGTCGTATTCGAGCGAGAGTAGCAGCAGATCCGGTTCGTCCCGAAACTTCTGGATGTCGACGAGAGGCACGCCGAGAGCCTGGGCCGCAGCCACGAGCGACGGCTGCCACGTGTCGACGCCTGCATCGCCTCGCGAGGGACAAGCGAGGAGCCGAACGTCGTCGAATCCGGCGGCCTGGCGCGCGACGGCGTATTGGAGAACGTCGACGGCTACCCGACCACGCCCGCAGATCAAGACGGTCATGCGTGATCCGAGTCGTCTTTTAGGAGGCCGCGCAGGTACTGTCCGTAGTCGTTCTTTTGGTAGACTGCAGCGATGCGCTCAATGTCCTCATCCCCAATCCAGCCCGCCCGGAACGCGATTTCTTCGAGACAGGCGATCTTTTGCCCCTGTCGCTTCTCGACGGTCTGCACGAAGTTGCCCGCGTCGAGCATGCTCTCTGTCGTACCGGTGTCTAGCCATGCAAAGCCGCGCCCCATGCGCTCGACTTCTATCTCGCCCCATTCCAGGTACTTCCGGTTGACATCGGTGATCTCGTACTCGCCGCGCGCCGAAGGTTCAAGGTTGGCCGCGATGTCGAGCACGCGGTTGTCGTAGAAGTAGAGGCCGGTGACTGCGAAATTGGAGCGCGGACGCTCCGGCTTCTCCACAATGGTCTGCGCCCGCCCTTGTGCGTCGAAACTGACGATTCCGTAGCGCTCAGGGTCGGCCACGTGGTATCCGAAGACTGTGGCGCCGCGTTCGCGCGAAGCGGCCCGCTTGACCATTGCCTCGAATCCGGCGCCGTAGAAGATGTTGTCGCCCAGCACCAGCGAGGCGGCGTCGCTGCCGACAAAATCGCGCCCGATGACGAATGCCTGGGCCAGTCCGTCCGGCGACGGCTGCTCGGCGTAGGTGAGGTTCATCCCCCATTGGCTTCCGTCGCCCAGCAGGTGCTCGAAGCGCGGCAGATCTTGGGGCGTCGAGATAAGCAGCACGTCCCGGATTCCGGCCAGCATCAGCGTTGACAGCGGATAGTAGACCATCGGCTTGTCGTAGATCGGGAGCAGTTGCTTGCTCACGGCCTGCGTGACCGGGTAGAGGCGGGTGCCCGAGCCGCCTGCGAGTAGAATGCCTTTCATGCCTGTCCCTTTCTTTGGAGTGTGTCGATTCCGCCGCTCACCGCGTCGATCCACGCGCCGTTGGCAAGGTACCATTCGACGGTTTTGCGTATCCCCGTCTCGAACGATTCGTCGGGCGTCCATCTCAGTTCGCGCTCGATCTTCGAGGCGTCGATGGCGTAGCGGAAGTCGTGTCCCGGACGATCCTGCACAAATGCGATCAGGCTGGCGTGCGGCGTCTCCTGCGGACGGAGTTCGTCCAGCGTGGAGCAGATCGCATGTACCACGTCAAGGTTAGTCTTTTCGTTATGCCCGCCTACGTTGTACGTCTCGCCCGGCAGTCCTTGCTCGAAAGCCAATTGCAACGCTGCCGCGTGGTCGTCCACGTAGAGCCAGTCGCGCACGTTGGCACCCGTTCCGTAGACAGGAATCGGTTCGCCGGCGACGGCCTTGAGCAGAACGACCGGGATCAGCTTCTCGGGGTACTGATAGGGACCGTAGTTGTTGGAGCAGTTGGTCGTCACGACCGGCAGGCCGAACGTGTGGAACCACGCACGGGCGAGGTGATCGCTGGCTGCTTTCGTCGCCGAGTAGGGCGAGTTGGGCGCGTACGAGGTCAGTTCGGTAAACAGGTCGTCGTCGCCCAATGTGCCGTAGACCTCGTCGGTCGACACGTGCAGGAAGCGGAACGCCGACTGCTCCTGCTCGCTCAACGTCGATCGGTGCGCGCGGGCTGCCTGCAAGAGGTGGAACGTGCCCAAGACGTTGGTCTCGACGAACGCCGACGGCCCGTCGATGGAGCGATCGACGTGGCTCTCGGCGGCCAGGTGAAACACCCCCGACGGCTGATGCCGCTCGAATACGTCTGAGACGGCCTGGGCATCGCGGATGTCTACGTGCTCGAACACGTAGTCAGGATGCTCGGCGACGCGCGCCACGTTCTCGGGGTGCCCGGCGTAGGTCAGCGCGTCCACGTTGACGACGCAGTATCCTCCATCACCAACTAAACGGCGGACGAGCGCCGAGCCGATGAATCCTGCTCCGCCTGTAACAATGACAGTTTTCTGCTTTTTCATAGCTGGTTCGGTTCGTATAAAGTTCAGGCTACGCGACGTGCCGCGTGTCGACAAGCAAAGCGGATGAATCGCGAATGACTTTCCAGTCGTAGGCGGAATGGTTGGTCGCGATCACGACGCAGTCCGCTGCTTTGAGAGCGGTCTCCAGATCCTCTACCGAGTTCATCGCCAGGCCGTGCTCGACAAACCGCGCAACGTGCGGATCGTGGTAGCTGACCGTCGCTCCCTTCTCCTGGAGCAGCCGGATGATGTCGAGCGATGGGCTTTCGCGCACGTCCGACACGTCCTTCTTGTAGGCGACGCCGATGACCAGCACGCTGCTTCCGTTGACCGACTTGCGCTCGGCGTTGAGCGCGTCCTGGATGCGGCCCACCCAAAACTCGGGCATGCTGGTGTTGATTTCGCTCGCCAGTTCGATGAAGCGAGCCGTGTAGTTGAGCGAACGCAGCTTCCACGACAGGTAGAGCGGGTCGATGGGGATGCAGTGTCCGCCCAGGCCCGGCCCCGGCGTGAACTTCATGAACCCGAACGGTTTGGTCGACGCCGCTTCAATAATTTCCCAGGCGTCCAGACCCAGCTTGTCGCACATCAGGAGCAGCTCGTTGGCCAGGCCGATATTGACGGCTCGAAAGGTGTTTTCGAGCAGCTTGACCATCTCGGCCGCTTCGGTACTCGAAACTGGAACGACGGTATCCAATGCTCCGGCGTAGAGAGCCGAGCCAGCCCGCGCGCACGTCGGCGTGATACCTCCGATGACTTTGGGCGTATTGGAGGTCGTCCAGTCCTCTCTACCGGGATCCACGCGCTCCGGCGAGAAGCATAGGAAGAAGTCCTCGCCTACCTGGGCTCCGTTCTCGGCAAGCGCTGGAAGGATAATCTCCGACGTCGTGCCCGGATACGTCGTGCTTTCGAGCACGATGACCATTCCCTCGTGAACGTGCTGCGCGATCTGTTCGGTAGCCGAGATGATATACGAGATGTCTGGGTCTCCGGTCTTGTGGAGCGGCGTCGGCACGCAGATCGAGACACCGTCGCAGTGAGCGAGCTGCGAGTAGTCGGTCGTCGCCCGAAACTTGCCCGAATCGACGAGTGGCTTCAACCAACTATCGGGAATGTCCTCGACGTGCGAACGGCCCTGGTTGAGGTTGTCCACGACATTCTGCTTGATGTCGATGCCGATGACCTCAAACCCCGCTTGGGCAAACACGACGCCCAGGGGCAACCCCACGTATCCCAGCCCAATGATACCGACGCGGGCAGTCTTATTCCCGATTCGCACCAAGAGGCCGTCCAGTGAAGAAGAGTTACCGTTCTCCATGAGAATAGAGTAGAGAAAGAGAGATGTTTTGGCGCCTGGTGACACACTGCACGTGCGCTTGGTTACGTTTGGGCGGGCCTGATCGCACCAAGCTCAGCGAGGGGCATCGATCGGTCCTTTCAGACGTGAAGCGTCGAGAAGGTCTCGGTCTCCTTGAAGTACGACAGCGTGCGTTCGAGTCCGGCGCTCCGATTGACTCGGGGCTGCCAGTCCAAAATCGCCTTCGCTTTCGAGATGTCGGGCTGGCGCACTTTCGGATCGTCCGCAGGCAGGTCGGTATAAACGATCTCGGACGTGCTGCCAGTCAGAGCGACGACTTCTTCGGCAAACTCGCGGATCGTGATTTCGTCCGGATTTCCGATGTTCACCGGCATCACCTCGTCGCTGAGCAGCAGGCGGTAGATGCCGTCGATCAGGTCGTCGACGTAGCAGAATGAGCGCGTCTGGCTCCCGTCGCCGAACACGGTGATCGGCTCTCCGCGTAACGCTTGGCCCATGAACGTAGGGAGCGCGCGTCCATCGTCGAGCCGCATCCGAGGGCCGTACGTGTTGAAGATGCGGACGATGCGCGTCTCGACCTGGTGGTAGCGGTGGTAGGCCATCGTCATCGCCTCCGCGTAGCGTTTGGCTTCGTCGTACACGCCGCGCATCCCTACCGGATTGACGTGCCCCCAGTAGGTCTCGGGTTGCGGATGGACGAGCGGGTCTCCGTACGTCTCGCTCGTCGAGGCGAGAAGAAAACGCGCGCCTTTGGCTTTGGCGAGGCCGAGCGCTTTGTGCGTCCCCAGCGCGCCCACTTTGAGCGTCTGAATCGGATAGCGCAGATAGTCGATTGGCGACGCGGGAGACGCGAAGTGGAGGACATTGTCTACGTTTCCGTTGACGTAGACATAATCCGTCACGTCGTGCTCAACGATGGAGAAGTCGGACCTGCCGATCAGGTGCGCTACGTTGTCCGGCGAGCCGGTGATAAAGTTGTCAAAGCAGATCACTTCGTGGCCCTTCTCGACGAAGAGGTCGCACAGGTGAGATCCCAAGAATCCCGCTCCGCCCGTGATGAGCGTTCGGTGTTTAACTCCCATTGCTGTCTCCGTTTGGGCGCCCCACGCTGTGGTACTCGAATCCCTGCTCGTGCATGAAAGCCGGATCGTACAGGTTACGACCATCGAACACAACGGGATGCGACAGCAGGCGTTTCACTTCGGCGAAGTCGGGGCGACGAAAGGCGTTCCACTCGGTCAGCACGACCAGTGCATCGGCGCCCTCAATCGCCGCTTTGGCCGACGAAGCATACGCGATGCGGTCGCCCAGAATGTCTCTAGTAGTGTCCATCGCTTCGGGATCGAACGCCGTCACCTGAGCTCCCGACTGGAGCAGCACCTCGATCACGCTGTGGGCGGGTGACTCGCGCACATCGTCTGTGTTCGCCTTGAATGCCAGACCCCACACACCCATGCGCTTACCCTGCAGCGATCCGCCGAAGCGCTCAACGATGCGCTCGCCCAGCCGAGCGCGCTGCGCGCTATTGACACGCAGGACGGCGTCCAGCAGCTCAAACGGATAGTCGTTCGCCCGCGAGGTCCGCAGCAACGCGTTGACGTCTTTGGGAAAGCACGAGCCGCCGAAGCCTATTCCGGGATAGAGAAACTGTTTGCCGATCCGCGAATCGGTTCCGATGCCATAGCGCACCTGGTCGACGTTGGCGCCGACTTTTTCGCACAGGTTGGCGATCTCGTTCATAAACGTGATCTTGGTAGCCAGAAAGGCGTTGGCGGCATACTTGGTCATCTCGGCCGAACGTACGTCCATCGTCAAGATGGGGTTACCCTGCCGCACGAATGGCTCGTAAAGTCGGTTGATCAATTTGGCCGCACGGTCGCTACTCGTCCCCACGACGATGCGCTCGGGCTTCATGAAATCCTCTACGGCGACGCCCTCGCGCAAAAACTCGGGGTTGCTGACCACATCGAAGCGGTCCTCGCTCAGACCAGCGTCGAGTAAGGCTCGCCGCACGATGCCGCCCGTTCCGACCGGGACGGTGCTCTTGTTGACGATAACCTTGTACGCTTTCGCTTCATCCCCGAGCAGACCGGCCAAGTCACGCGCGACCTGGAGGACGTACGACAGATCGGCCGAGCCATCTTCCTGTGGCGGAGTAGGGAGCGCCAGAAAGAGGACGTCAGCGTGCGAAACTGCTGTGCTGAGTTGGGTCGTGAAGCGCAAGTTTCCGCGCTGCACGTTGCGCTCGAAGATTGCCTCCAGTCCCGGCTCGTAGATCGTGACCTGACCCGACGACAGTTTATCCACTTTAGCCTGGTCCACATCTACGCACACGACGTCATTACCCATTTCGGCAAAACACGTCCCCGAGACGAGACCTACATATCCGGTTCCGATTACTCCTACTCTCATGTATCTGGTTTATCTAACGAGTTGCACGATGAGCAAAATGGCCGAGATACCGGCCGAGGCGATAGTAAGATAGTCCCGCCAGACGAATCCCTGCTCGGTGACACTGTCAATTGTGAGCATATCCCCGCTCTCCAGAACGATGTCCTCCGGAATCGAGGTGAGCACATCTTCCATTCGGTACTCATAGAAAAGAGCGCTTTCGTCGTCTCCTGAGCCGTCTCGGAACAGCTTGAACACTAGGGTGCGCGTATCCTGCTCTAGCTGGCTTCCGGAGAGCTGAGCGCCGGCCGCCATCGAGATTAAAGTATTGATGTCAGTGCCCACGGGAATTTCGTAGAGGCCGGGGAGGCGAATACTGCCGTGCACCCCTACGCTAATAAATCGTTCGCCAAGATCTACATAACGGTATACACCCCCTGCTCCATAACGAGAGCGTACTTCCGGAGAGATAGCGTTTTGGGCTAATACATGCTGCACCGATCCACTCAGAGCGAGAAACACTAAGACTAGCGCAATCCGCCTAAACATGTGAGCCGTATTGGTAGACGCCATAACCGTATCCTTTGGATCCATAATTATATCCATATGCGCGCTGGGCGTCGAACCGATTTAGGACGACGCCATCAGCCTTGATTCGTACCGCGTCTAGTGCTTCCACAGCACGATCGAGGTCGGATAGAGAGGTATCGCCAGCCGATGTAACCAGGAGGCGATAATCTGCCAGAAGAGAGACCACAGCGGCATCATTCACGGCGAGAAGCGGAGGGGTGTCGATAATAACGAAATCATACTTGGTGAGCAGCATCTGCATGGCATCACGCATCTTCTGAGAGCCCAGCAGTTCGCCAGGTACAGAAGTCGACCGCCCCGTGGTAATGATTGCGAGACCATCAATCTGGGTTTGAGCCTGTGCAAGGACGCGGTCTTCCTCGCCGAAAAGCAACTCTACCAATCCGGGTTCTCGCGACATACCTACAATCTTGTGGGCGGTCGGGCGCCGCATGTCGGCGTCGACATAGACCACTCGATGGCCTGCCTGTGCAAGTGTAACAGCAAGATTGGAAGCCACCGTCGATTTGCCTTCGCCAGGTCCGGGACTCGTGACTTGAATGACCCGAGGCGGATTGTCCGGCCTACTGTACTCAATCGAAGTATGGAGCCTACGGAAGCCCTCGGTAATGGGAGAAAGCGGATTGAGAAGCGCGATCAGCGACGTGCTATAGGTCACACCGTCCACATCGACCGTTTTATTTCCACCAAAGTCTTCCTGAATGGTGCGGCGCATGTCGGGTATGACGGTAAGCACATTGAGACCCCGCGCGTCTATATCACTTGGTCTGCGAATCGTGGCATCCAGTACGCTGAGCACCAACACGAAGCCGCCGCCGCCGACGACGCCGAGGATGGCCGAAAGCAGTAGGTTGAGCGGGACACGTGGGCTGACAGGTGATTTGGGCATGATGGCGTAGTCGACTACACGAACCTCACCGACTTCGGACTGCTCCGCTGCCTGGGCGAACTGCTGCTGGCGCTGAAACTCAACTAGGCTCTCCTGCCACTGGTCCAGGCTACGCATATAGCGCTCCTGGTACACATTCTGGGTCGGTAGTTGGTTGATGCGCTGGCGCACCTCGAAGATGGCATCGTTGAGCACACTCAGTGTAGCGGTCGTTGCGCTCAATTGGATACGTGCCGTTACGGCCTCTTGCACCAAGTCGGCCACGCGATTACCCAGCGAAGATGACTCATCTCCACCGATTGGAATCCCACCAGCGATAGATTCGGAGATCTCGGATGCGGCCTGATCAACTCGCTGCTGCAGCACCGCAAGGTTCTCCCGCAACTGCACGACACCCGGCCCGGGAGAGTTACTGGTGCGATCGGATGGTGTTCGAGCATAGAAAATCTTCGAGCTGCGATTCATTCTCGGCAATCTCTTGCTGTAGCCGCGTGATGATCGCAAGGTTGGCGTTGCGCAACTGTCCTCGCACGCTGGGCTGCAAGCGATCGATCTCGGCCTCCAACCCGGTGACCATTGCTTGCGCACCACGCCGCTCAGCTTCAATTTGGTACACCTGCTGCTGCAAGCCTTGAATCTGCTGAACGAGAACCTGAGCCTCAGTCTCGGGAGCAACGACGCTTTGTCCTCCCAGATATTCTATAAACTGCCCTTCCTCTACGCGTACAATGGAGTCGAGGCGCTGAACCTGCTTATCGAAGAACTCCCGTAAACTCGTAGCTCCCTGCCTACTCACTCTCCTGTCGTAAGCTTCGTATTCGTCGGCGTACACATTGGCGAGGTACATCGCCTCGGCAGGCACTTCGCTCTGGATGGTGATGTTTATCAAGTCGACGTCTGGACCAACAGTCGCCACGCGGAGCAAGTCGTCTTTGAGCGACTCGACCGGATCGAAATCCAGATTATCTCTATGAGCGGTTAGCAAGTGAAAGGCGCTTCCCGTCAGCGGATTTCGCTGCGTCTCCTGAAGACGCTTCACGACCTCACCCGCGATGACGCGCGAGCGAACGATGTGAACTTGAGTCTCAATGCTACCGCCGCCACCAAAGCCCATTGTGGCCAGATCGCCCAACCCAGGATCCTCGCCCTCGACGTGAACCATGCTCGTAGCCTCGAAGAGCGGAGCCTGTGATGCAGTATACACTGCTGCCAGCCCTACAACGACGGCATAAATCGCGAGAATCCACCACTTGCCCTGAAAGAGGCGCTCGAACAATTCACCTATTCTGATCTCATCGTCCTGCGCGCCGGCAGGCATCGAGTTGGTCGGAGATACGGGGAAATTCGTGTTTTGCACGTGCTGAGGCAGTGAGGATCGGCGGGCGGACAGGAAACTAAGCGCGTGATCATTCCAATAGCGCTGGGCATCTTCTCTTACCTGAATTTACATCAGGGCGGCGCGCGGCTGACCTACCCCGGGTTTGCCGGACAGTCGGTTTAGATTAGGCAGAAAGGCTCAGGGCCTGCCGCGCATGATGCCGCCGCTCGTGTTCGGTGGGCGACTGGTAAGCTAGCGCCGAGTGGCGCCGCTTGTTGTTGTGGAAGGTGAGATAGTCGAAGAGCACTCCGCGCGCCTCGTCGTGCGTAGCGAAGCGCTCGCCGCGCACGCACTCGGTCTTGAGCGAGCCGAAAAGACTCTCTGCACCGTGGTCGGTGCAAGCGGAGCATTGTCGCGGCAGTTGCCTCGGCGACTCATCGAGCAGACAACTTCATTCCTGCGCAGCAGCGAGCGGTAGCCCGAAGATGTGTACTGCGACCCCTGGTCCGAATGGTGCACCAACCCGGTGCTGGGGCGGCGATCTTGCAGCGCCGCCGAGAGAGCAGACGTCGCCAGTTCGCTCGCCAGTGAAGGCCGTACCGCCCAACCAACGACGCGCCGCGAGAACAGGTCGACCACGACGGCGAGGTAGAGCCAGCCCTCAGACGTGGGCACGTACGTGATGTCAGCCGTCCAAACTTTGTCCGGCGCGTCCGGCTCAAAGGCGCGGTCGAGCACGTTCTCGGCAACCGGAGTGAGCGGCGAGCATGGAATGGCTTTGGGCGCTCTGCGCTTCGGCCCGCGCGCAGCCAAGCCGCTCTCGCGCATCAGTCGGGCGACGCGGTGACGACCGCATGCGACGCCGCGCTCGCGAAGCTCAGCATGTATGCGCCGTGCTCCGTAGGTCTGGCGGCTCTCGCGATGCACCGCGCGCACCTCGACTGCCAAGCGGCGATCCTCAGCCTCCCGCAGCGACGGCTCTCGTGCGAGCCATGCGTAGTAAGCCGACGTGGAGACGCCGAGCGCTCGGCATGCCCGGCTCACAGTCAGTCTCTCCTCCCGGTCCCGTATCACTTGGTATCTCAGCGGGAGGCTGAGCTGACGCGGATCACCGGTGATCCGCACCGACGGCTTTTTTAGGATTGCTACCTCTTCTTTGGCCTGTTTCAACTGGCGTCGAAGCTGGGCAAGCTCTTCGTCGCGTGGCGAGCCGTTACCGGGGAAGGCGCGGCGCCCATCGTTTTGGTACTCGCGTCGCCAGCGGTAGAGCAGGCTGGGCTTGATGTCGAGATCACGCGCGGTTTGCGCGACGTTGCCAGAGCGCTCGGCACCACCACCGTCGGTGGTGGGCGGACGGCTTCGAGTTTGTACTCGGCGGAGAAGGATCGTCGGTCGGACATAGGATGGGTCGGTTTGAGAGAAAGTATTTTTGACCGACCATCCAGCTTATCCGGGACAGGTCAGAACGGCCCGCTCTCCGACCTCCGGGGAACATCGTGTTGCTCTGCTCCTAGTTCTCAGAGAGTGGAGCCTCGGACAAACCTGGGGCGGTTTACATCCATGCTCTTCCTTTCGTGGAGGCTGATTTGCCCTGGCGTCACGGCGTGGTATCCGTAGCTTGTGCTTAGCCTGTTGTGTTGTCTCATATTATCATGATGTTACGTATAATCGCGCCTATTTCGATCTTTCTGTGTCTCCTCCTAATGCCTGCATCTCCAGCCTGGGGTCAGGATGCTATCAAAGTGGCCGTAACGAAGTCGGGAGTGGTCCGTCTGACAGGAGACGATCTGATTCGAGCCAATCCGTCTTTTGCAGGCGCGCCTGTAGATCATATTCACCTATACCGTGATGGTGCTCCCGTCCCTCTTTCGATTCAGAACACGTCGGGGACTCTGTCGGGCGCGGATCACATTCTCTTCGCTGCGACGCTGCCCAATGGGGGCGACGAGTCGTGGGCATACGAACAATATGAACGCCCACTTGGCGTCGGTACTCTCTACGCGGACACCGCTTACTATTGGCTCTCGATCAAGGACGTGGTGGGCCTACGCTACACGACCGGTTCCTCTGAGTTATCCGGAAACGCGTTGCTTCTTAACGTCAAGAGATTCGATAAGGACAACGCATATTTTTCCGGCACCACGTTCAACTCGGGCAACCCATTGTACACCGAGGGGGAGGGATACTACGACGTTCGCCTCTCGGGTGGAGAGACAATAGAGCGCACGCTCGTTCCTCAACATCCGCTGAGCGATAGCTCTCGTGTGATCGTCCGTCTCGTAGGCGGATCTGGCTCGCAGCACGGAGCTACGGTCGAGGTATCAGCTAGGTCTGGAAGTTCGGCGTGGGTAGAAATGGGGTCGGCAGAGGTAACGTGGTCTGGGTACAAGGCGCAACTGATCGCAGTAGCCGGTTCACTTCCGGGAGCGTCGCAGGTCCGAGTTCGACTTCGCCTAGCAGCACCAGTGACCTCTCCGGATTACACGTATTTCGACTACGTAGAGATACAGAATTTTGATCGAGGATCTGTAGCCTCGGGCTTTTCAGGAGTAGCCGTTGGCGAGGAGACGGGTAGTGTGCAAGCTCTGACCGCTTCGGTTGTCTTGATCCCAGACGCGCTCCGAGCTGCGACGCTGTCGGCAGGAGAGCGGATCGGTGTGCAAGCTGGTGAGCAGATTTTCATCTCGCCGACTAGCGGGTTCGTGTCGCCGAGCACGATCACGGCTCATAACCGCCCCCCTATCACACAGCCAACTGGCGGCGCAGACTACCTGCTGATTACACGACCTGCGCTTCGAGCGTCGGCCGAAGCATTTGCGAGCTACAGGCGCACTACCGGGCATCGAGTACTCATTGTCGATCAGCAAGACCTGTTCGATCAATTCGATGGAGGCCGCCAGCGTCCGATTGCGATCCGTCGCTTTCTCCACTCGACGCAGGATTGGACCACACCGCCACGCTACGTCTTGTTTTGGGGCGATGCCTTGCTGCCATTCCCCAACAAATCAATCCAGCCATGGGAAGTAATATCATTCGGTAACTCGACTTCCGATGGTTGGTACGGAATGCAGTTCAATGGGCTAACGGATTGGTCGGAGATTGCTGCAATCGGACGCATTCCTATTCGCTCTAATGCAGAAGGAGATCGATTTCTGACCAAGCTGCAGCGATACGAATCAGCACCGCCCGCTCGGTGGCCGAAGCGCGGCTTGTTCGCATCGGGCGGCTACTCCACAAGCGAAGTGGCGACGCTCTCCAGATACTCTATGGACTGGGCCACTACTAGTTCTGAAGGTTTGGCGCGACTCGACACGACGCAGATCGTCAAGCGCAATCTGGAAAAAGTCGACGCTCGGTATCTCAAATCGATCGAACGCCAGATCAACGAGGGAATCGGCTGGCTTTCATTCTTCGGCCACTCGTCGCCTCAGACGTGGGAGATTGAGACGGCCCCCGCTGCATCTTATGTCAACACGGTGCAACTGCCACTCATACTCTCGTTCGGCTGCCGTACGGGGGCTTTCTCGCTCGGGGATGCTTCTACGCACACCCTTTCGCTGGCAGAGGAATTCGTAACCGGGGCTGAGACTGGGGCGATTGCTCACTGGGGATCAGGCGAGCTTAGCACAATTCAGGCAGGCGGCTATTTGGGTAACCAGATACATGACTTGGTGATGACGGATACGATGCGCGTACTGGGCGACATATTCCGTGCGGCTAAAGGACGACTCGCAGACTTTACGACCGGAGGAAGCAACGCCAAGAACCTCCTCCAATACGGACTCGTCGGAGACCCGGCGACCCGGTTACGCTTGCCGACTCGTCCCAATCTTGTATTGGCAGAACGAGCCGTCAGCGTATCGCCCACACGGCCTTCGCTGAGCGACTCCGTCCTCACACTCGACGTGCGGCTGGACAACTGGGGTCTGGTGTTCACTGACTCTATCTCGGTCGAAGTACGCCACTTCACCCCGGACGGCCTGGCACGTACCGTGACGAAACGCATCGCCTCCTTTGCCGACAGCAGCCGTGCTCGGTTTTCACTCTCCCTGACTGGCTTAAAAGCAGGCGCGCACAGTGTGCAGGTATCGGTCGACAACGAGGGTGTAGTAGCCGAAGAGGTGGAGTCAGACAATGCGGCAACCTTCTCGTTCGTCGTGTCCACACGCACTCTGGCGTCGAGTACGCTCTCAGACAACGTGTTCTATGGCCGCACGCCCTTGCTTACCGTCACGCGGCCCACTTCGTCGCCCGATACCGGGAAAGTGGCGTTTCAAGTGGACACGACGCGTGCGTTCTCCTCTCCGCTGCTCCAGTCGGCAACTCGCAGCCTGATGCGCATCGCTCAGTTCGAGCCGCAGCAACTGCGAATGGGACAACGCTACTTCTGGCGATTTCGCGACGAGACAGATACGTTCAGCCCGTGGATTGAGCAGTCGTTCCGATTCGACCCGACGCTCGGTCGTGTCGGTTGGGTTCAGTCGAGGCCGACTACTACAACGGGAGGAAGTTCATTGCAAGCCGGCAGTGTGCTGCTGGAGACAGATGAGGCCTTCATCTCAGTCGCGTCGGAGCGTGGCAACGGATCTTTGCTCGGAAGCATCTCCGTCGGCGATCAGTCGTACGTCACGTTGACACTGGGGTGGGGGTTCGTGGTGATTGATGGAGTGACAGGTCAGGTCAAGTATGCTGCTGCGCTTCCGACTTTCACTATGCCCGCAAGCCTGGAAGAACGATTCATGACAAATAAAAGTCTCGCCACGGCGCGGCTGGACAGTCTCGCTCGCGGGTTGATACCGGGTGGACTCAACCGGGGCGACATCATACTCGGTCGCACCCGACACCTTGGCAACATAGACGCAAATGGCACAGTCATAGGAGACGATGTAAAGGCATCGATTCGGGCGCTGGGGAGTGTAGCTATTGACACGCTGACGTACAGCAGCCATCTATGGCAGATGGTAACGCGCGTAGGTTATCCCGATCAGACGCGCGAACGGGTCGTAGCGCTCACCGCTGACTCGCCTAACGAAGTAAAGTGGGATACGACACTCACCTTCCGCAGCCGCTCGGCCACGTTTACGAGCGAGCCCATTACTGGGGCACTGGCATGGCTCGAAGCGGGCTCCGAAGGATCTCTTCCGGCAAATGTGACGGCTAGTGTTGAAGTGCTGTCCGCAGACGGCACGACAGTGCTGGCGTCTGCTCCATTGGGCAATTCCCTCGATCTGTCCGCCGTCGATGCGCAGGTGCAGCAGCAGTTGCGGATGCGGTTGCGCTTAACGGACGAGCGGACCTACGAGCCTATCACGCCGCGCACCCCATTCGCCGCAGGTAATCTAAACGTGTGGCATCTCGCGTACGAGCCGATGCCGCGCGTTGCACTCGATGCTGTCACTACGACGCAAGCCGAGGTCGCAGAGGGCGAAGCAGCACGTTTCTCTGTTCCGGTCCAGAACCTCTCGCTGAGCGACGCGCTGGACGTGCGGATCGAGCTGTTTCTGTCCGAACCCGGCCGCACCGAACGTCTCGTTCTCACAGACACACTTGGCCTGCTTCCGGCAGGAACTGCACTCACACGTGAGATCAAATTGCCGACAAACGGCTTGGCCGGCACCAACCAGTTGCGCATTCGGCTACGACATCGCGATGAGGCTTCCTCACCCGACGACGGTCTCTCCGACTACGCCCTCACATTCAACGTGCAGGGTGACGCGACAGCTCCGCGTTACGTCATCACTATCGATGGAGAACAGTTCAAGCCGGACGATGCACCCATCGCCAACCTGCAGGACCCAGGGTTTCCATTCGTGTCGGCACGCCCGACCATTGAGATCCAGGTGCGCGACGACAATCGCTTCCGCACGCTCTCGGATGCATCGGTGATCCAGCTCTCGCTGAACGGCAAAGCCATCTCAATCACAGACCCCGACGTGCGCTTCACGCCCGGCGACACGCTCGCAAGTCTCGTTTACACCCCCGACTTGACACGCTCTGACTCGACCTACACGTTGATTCTTCGAGCCTTCGACACGTCAGGCAACGAGGCAGCGCGCAGCCCATACCAGGTGCATTTCCGCGTGCAGACCGAACTGGAGATCGAGTCCGTCCTCCCTTATCCCAACCCAATGACCAATGCGACGACGTTCGCCTTCCGCGTCAAGGGTGCCGACGCGTCCGAAGTTCAGGAGGCGCGGCTGCGCGTCTACACGCTGACAGGACAGGTGGTGCGCGAGTTTGATCTGACGGGCGGAGGACCTGACGCACTTGATGGCGGCATGCTGCGCATCGGGTGGAATAGGCTAAGGTGGGATGGAACCGATGCCGACGGGGACCGCCTCTCGCCAGGCGTCTACCTCTACCGGGTGTTCCTACGCGGAGCCGAAGGAACCTTAGGGCAAACGCAGGTGGAACGCATCGCTATCGTCCGCTGATCCAATGTCAGGCGTAGTCACTAGGCGCGATTACGAAGCCGCTCCTCCCACGCAATCCGTCGACGAATCCTCGTACGGCGAGCAGCCAGCGCCGTACGTCACCTCGGTGGTGGAATAGCGCGGCGGGAAAGCGCAGTGCGAGTTGAGCTGCAGCCACTACGACGCTTACCCGCCACTGATTCGGCGTTGCGTGAGTGCGGCTGATCAGCAGGGGATTGCGAACGGCATAGTAGACACGCCACTTGCCTTTGGTAAGAACCGTCCGGCCGAGCGCGCGGCGCGTGTGCTGAGCTTGCTTGTTGTGATGGATTACGCGGCTCGATCCGACACCAACCAACCGCCCATGCTGAGATAAGCGGACGCAGTACTCCGTGTCGTCGGCGTCGATGAAGAAGTCGGAGCGAGGTGTCTCGCTACGTGCGACATCGCCTCGAATCAGCAAGCCGACGAACGACAAAAACGACACGTCAACAACCTCTCTTTCACCCGGAACAACGGCCTGCTTGCGCATTCGAGCCAGATCGTACTGCGCGATATGGAGAGGCTGCACCTCCCCGTCCGATCCGACTTTCACCGGACCGCTCGCAGCGACGCCCGGCTCCATTGCTTCAATCAAAAAGGTCAAAGCTTGGGGCTCCGGTTCGACATCGTCGTCCATCACCCATACCAGATCCCACTCTCTTTCCGCAGCGCGCTTGATACCTGCGGCAAATCCCCCCGCCGAACCGGCATTCGAAGGCAAACGTACTACGTCGAGATTGGGATGGGCGTCCAGCACATCGGACGTGTGATCGGTCGACGCGTTATCCACGACGATGATGTGGTCGACAGTATGCGTCTGATTACCCAGCGCGCGTAGGCACACATCGAGCAGGTCGGCCCGATTGTAGGTGACAACGACGGCGCAAACAGTGCGGCGAGAAAGTGAAATCACGTGGCGGGACGATTCGAACGGGATGAGATATGCGACTGAACAAATGCGAGCCACTGATCAGCGAACGCAGACCATGACGCCTCAGATCGATACGCCTCGAACGCCTGCACCACGCGATCCGATGGCAAGTCGAGCGCCTGAACGAGTGCGTTGGTCAAATCCTGAGAGTCTCCGGCCTCAAACAAGATGCCCGTCTCTGCCTCGCGAACCGTCTCCTCGAACGCATCGAAGCGCGGTGCGACGACTGGACGAGCGTAATAAGCAGCGATTTGCAACACGCCGGACGAAGCAGGCCGACGGTAGGGCAGCGCGACCACATCCGCGGCGCAGAACAGGGACGGCACATCGGAGTCAGGAACCAAGCCAGACCGGTAAGTGACGCAATCGACGCTTGATGTCATCGCGATTAATGCCTCATTCTGCATGCGTCCCGATGGATGCACCGCGCCCGCTACGACGAGATGCGCTTGGGTACGTGCGTGGACATCCGAAAATGCGTCGAGTAAGAGGTCCAACCCTTTGTACGCCTTAATGTGACCAAAGAAGAGCACGACAGGAGCGTCGGTGGGCAACCCGAGAGTCGTCCGTGCTTCCAGAGTGGAGACAGATGGTCCATAAGTGTCGTAGACAGGATGCGCGCGTAGCGAGATCGCAAGGTTGGGAGCGAGGCGGAGCACGCCGCACCGAACCTCATGCGTGAGAACCGTCACGCCGTCGACCAGACGGAGGAGCGTGCGCATGAGCACGTTCGCACCGGGCCACCAACGATCGGGACGTACGTCGTGGAGGAGCAGAAAAATGGGCGAGGGCGAACGCCGGGAGACAAACGACGCAGCGCGCGAGGCCAGTACGATGCTCAGATAAGCAGGAAGCGTAAGCGGCATCCACTGCGTCAGTAAAATAGCGTCGTGCTTACCGCTAATGACTCGTGACACAAAGCGCGCCCAAGTCCGTGGGTCGAACGCGTGCAGCGCATCCTGTTCGTCGGCACTCCGAAACGATGTCCGAAGCGGCGTATCCGATAATTCGGCGTTGAGGGCCAATTCGCGTGTTAGGCACTCGTGGAAAGCGGCGATCCCCGAGCCCTCCCGCGGCGGCGGTCCGGTGCAAAGCACGCGCAGCGCGGCGGGCGAGTCAGAGCGGTTCACGGCAGGATAGATCGGTAACAGAAGTGAGCAAGCATACGCGAGACGCCCTGGCTCGTTCAGGTCAGAGGCGAAGCCGGAAGGGTGCTCGTGCGTAGGCTTTGTCACTGGGCGCCCCCTCACTCTTCTCTCGTCTTCCCCACTACTCGATTCTATGAACTTATACGCCGTCATCATGGCCGGAGGCGTCGGTAGCCGGTTCTGGCCGCGCAGCCGCAAAGCCTCGCCCAAGCAGTTCCTCCGCTTTTCGGGCGACCGCTCGCTGATCCAGACGACGATGGATCGATTGGCTCCCATCGTGCCGCCCGAGCGCGTCCTCGTCGTCACGCACGCGCGCTATGCCGAGCAGACGCAGCAGCAGCTGCCCCATGTACCGCCCGAAAACATCCTTGCAGAACCGATTGCTCGCAACACCGCGCCGTGTATCGCCTTTGCCGCCGCTCACCTTGCCGCCCGCGACCCCGACGCGACACTGCTCGTCCTCCCTGCCGATCATGTCATCCGCGATCAGAGCATGTTCGAGAAGGTCGTTTCCGTCGCCGCACACAAAGCGCAGACACCCGGAGCGCTCGTTACCATCGGCATCGAACCGACGCATCCCGAGACGGGATACGGGTACATCCAGTACGACATGGACGAAGTCGGATCAGGCCAGGTAGCGGCGTACCCCGTCCTCACGTTCGCCGAAAAGCCGGATCAGGCGACGGCCGAGCGCTTCGTCGACAGCGGCGACTTCGTGTGGAACAGCGGCATGTTCGCGTGGCGCGTGGACTCCATCCAGTCGGCCCTGTCGGAGCATCTGCCCGACGTCGCCAAGACGTTTGCTCCGATCGCTGCATCGGTAGGCGCCTCGCAGAACGAGGAAGTCGTCGTGCGGGCGTACGCGGATTGCCCCAGCATTTCGATCGACTATGGCATCATGGAGCGCGCCGGCGACGTGTGGTGCGTTCCGGCGTCGTTCGGATGGAACGACGTGGGCGACTGGCGCGCCTTCGCCGAGTTGCAAGACACCGACGACAAGGGCAACGCGCTGCAGGGCGACGTGCTCATCCACGCGTCGGCGCGCTGCTGCGTCGAAGCGGGCGATCGAACCGTTGCGCTCGTCGGCGTCAACGACCTGATCGTGGTCGACACCCCGGACGCACTGCTCGTCTGCCACCGCGATGCGGCGCAAGGGGTCAAGAACATCGTCAATCACCTGTCGATCAACGACCGCGACGATGTGATTTAGGCGCGCTCGGGTGCAGTCAGCAGAGGGGACGTGCGTTCACGTATGCGTCCCCTTTGTGCTTTACGGTTCACAGTCTGGAGACGATCACTTCACGCGAAGCAGACGGAAGTACTGAATCTCCGCATCCGAAGTGACGTAGGGATCCACAACATGACCAGCCGGTCACTTTCAAATCGCGCCGGTCAACTATCTGTCCGTATGGAAGCCTCTGTCCTCTCCCGCCGCGAACGCGAACGGCTCGCTCGTCGCGATGCCATGCTCGACGCCGCGCTCATCGTTTTCGCCGACAAAGGCTACAAGCAAGCGACGCTCGACGAGGTCGCCACGCGTGCGGAGTTTGGCAAAGGGACGCTCTACAACTACTTCCCGGACGGCAAGCAGGAAATCCTGTTTTCGCTTCTCGACCGCCTGTTCACCGAGATGTGCGAGTGGACCGAGGCGCACTTCGCCGAATGCGAAGCCAGTGGCCAGACCGGACGCGAGATGCTGCGCAGCTATATCTTCAAGCACGTCGCCTACCTGTCCGAGCGCCGCGATGTGTTCGCGCTGCTGATGCAGGAGGTCCACCGGATCGCGTTCGACATGGACACCGAGAAGGTGGGCCGGATGGTCGAGATGCGCGAGCGGATGGTGAGCCAGATCGCCGCCCCCGTCCAGCGGGCCATCGACCGAGGCGAGATCCGCGACCTGCCTGCGCACATCGTCGCCCACACGATTCTGGGCAACATCAAAGGC
The DNA here is from genome assembly GCA_963815505.1 of Rhodothermales bacterium. Taxonomy (GTDB): domain Bacteria; phylum Bacteroidota; class Rhodothermia; order Rhodothermales; family BA12; genus CAXBBB01. The sequence goes on along the minus strand of CAWFGU010000005.1, from coordinate 7,474 downwards.
CACCTGCTCGCCGTCACGCTCGAAGCGCACGCCGATCCGTCGTGCTCCTTCATCGAATACGCCGACCCTCAGCGTGCCGCCGATCTGATCGCTACGACGCTGCTCGACGGCCTTGCCCTCTCCTCCTCCGCCGACGCCTGACCCGATGATTCGTCTGCTCCTGCTATGCACGCTCGCCCTGAGCGCTGCTCCGCTCCACGCGCAACAGTCCGTGTCGGGCGAGTCGCCGATTCGGCTCTCGCTCGAGGAGGCCGTCGAGGTCGCACTCGTGCAGAACTACGCGCTCCGCTCGCAGCGGCTCGACGTGGACTTCGCGAGCGCACAGGTGCGCGAGGCGTACTCGGCCGTGCTGCCCAGCGTGACGCTCAACTCCTCGTACACGCGGACCGTGAAGGCGGCCAACCCGTTCGCCGGATCCGACGCGGGCGGACTGTTCGGCTCGCTGGGCTTCGTCGACTGGCTGAGCTACAACGAGCGCGCCCGGACAGACCAGTCGGCCTCGACCAATCCGATTTCGTTTCTGGCCTACCAAGACTCGGTCGCCGCCGGGTTTCAGCGGGCAGGCCTGAGCCGGGATCAGAACGACAACCCGTTCTTCGTCCCCAACCGCTTCGACAACACCATCGAGATCAGCCAGGCGCTGTTCAACGGATCGGCATTCGCAGCGATCAGGGGCGCACAAGCGCTCAAAGACGTGAACGCGCGCGGCGTCGACCGGCAGGAGCAGGTGCTGGCGCAGCAGGTCGCCGAGCAGTATTTCGACGCCCTCTTGGTGCAGGAGCAGGTGCGCGTGCAGCAGGCGAGCGTCGACCGCGCGTCGAGCACGGTGCGCGAGACGACGCGGCGCGTGGCGCGCGGAGCCGCTCCCAAGTTCGAGCGCCTGACCGCCGAGGTCAACCGCACCAACCTGCAGTCGCAACTCGTCCGCGCTCAGACGCTGGCGGCAACGGCAGTCGACCAACTCAAACTCACGCTGGGCATCTCGCCGATTCAGCCGGTCGTACTGACCGAAGAACTCGTCATTCCCGCCCGCTACGATCTGGCGAGCCTGTCGGTCGACGACGCGCTGCTGACGGCCCTCGACCGCCGCCCGGACATCGTTCAGGCAGAGTTGGGCGTTCGTCTGCGCGAGATCAACGCGAGCATCTCGCGCGCCGCCTTTCTGCCGACGCTGAGCGCGTTCGCGAGCCTGGGCTACACGGGCACCGTTCCCGACAACCGCACGTCGATCATCAGCGACCGCAACAACCCGAACGATCCGTTCGCCGTAACCGAGCAGACGACGGGCTTCTTTTCGGACAGCTACTGGCAGCCCAACGTCGCGGTCGGCGCCAGACTGAGCTGGAATATCTTCAACGGTTTCCAAACGTCGGCGCAGCTGCAGCAGCGGCGCATCGAGACCGAGAAGGCGCGCATCGACCTGGAGCGGCTGCTCGACGGTATCCGCTTCGAGGTGTCGGTCGCGCTGCGCAATGCCCAAGCGGCGCAGCTGCAGATCATCGCGCAGCAGCGCAACGTAGACCGCGCCGAACTCAACTACCAGTTCGCAGACACGCGGCTGGACGAGGGTGTGAGCACTCCGTTTCAGGTGCGTGAGGCGTCCGACCTGCTCGACCAGAGCCGACTGGGCTACCTCCAAGCCATCCGCGATTACCGGACGGCCGTCGCGTCGCTCGAAGTCGCGCTGGGTTCGCCGATTACCGATGGGTCGCCGCTGCGCGTGGCCGACGCCGTCGCCGACGGGCTGCCCGCCGCCATCCCCGCAGTCGCTGCCGACCGCTGATCTCCTCTATTTCGATTCCGGCTTTCACCCCGCCTGCCATGACCCGATCCCCTTTCCGCACGCTCCTGCTCGCGTCGGCGTTGACGCTGTCGTTCTCCGCTTGTTCGAGCTCGGACGAAGCTGCTACGACCGAAATCGAAGCCCCGACCGCGCGGACGATTCGCGTCGAGACCCTGGTGCTCGCGCCGTCCGAGTTCGACGACATCATCGAAGTATCCGGAACGGTCGAGGCGAACAACGATGCCGTCCTGAGCTCCCAATCGTCGGGCACGATCACGACGCTCGTCCCGCTGGGTCGGCAGGTTGGGCAGGGTGGAGTCGTCGCGCAGACCGATGCGTCGCTCGCCAACGCGTCGCTCGCTCAGGCGCAGGCCGTCTTGGATCAGGCGCAGGCGCAGGCCGCGTTCGCAGAGGACAACTACAACCGCCAGCAGGGGCTGTATGCCGACTCGATCATCTCGGCGCTAGAGTTCGAGAACGTGCGGACCCAGCGCGCGTCGGCCAACGCGTCGGTTGCACAGGCACGGGCGACGATTCAGCAGGCGCAGGCCCAGCTTCGATTCACGCGCGTCATCGCTCCATTTGCGGGCGTCGTCGAAGCGCACCTGGTCGAACGCGGCGAGCAGGTCAATCCCGGTACTCCGGTGGCTCGCATCGTGTCGACACGCGACGTAAAGATCACGGCCGGTGTGCCGGAGCGCTTCGCCGGTAACATCCGCGTCGGCGACGAGGTGCAGGTGCGGCTCGACGCGTACGGCGGCGAGCGGCGAGTGGGCCGCATCACGTTCGTCGGAAGCGCCGTCAACGCGCAGACGCGGACGTTTCCGATCGAAGTCAGCATGGGCAACGACGGAACGCTCAAACCGGCGATGGTGGCGACCGTGCTGGTCCGCCGCGAGCAGATCGCAGACGCCCTCGTGGTGCCACGCGCTGCCGTCGTCCGCGAAGCCGATGGGCAAATCGCTTACATCGTCGAAAACGGCATCGCTCAGTCGCGGACGGTGACGACGGGCAGCAGCTATGGCGACCGCGTCGTCGTCACGTCGGGCCTGTCGGCGGGCGACGAACTGATCGTGCTCGGCCAGAACAACGTCGCTCCGGGCGACCAAGTCGAAGTCGCCGACCAGCGCCGCATGATCGGCGGTAACACGGATCGCACCAGCCTCGTCGCCTCGCCGACAGAGTAACCGCCGACGCTCCGCGCCCTACCCTTTCCAACCGTCACCGCAGAACCGCCCGGCCTCCCCCTTTCCAACTGTCATTGCGAGGACGGAGGACGTGGCAATCTGAGGTCGACGCAGCCGCTAGTAGACTGCCAAGTCGCCGCGCTCCTCGCAACCCTATCGCCCGCACGCCTCACTCCGCACGCGCTATGATCGTCACCAACCTCGCCATCAAATACCGCACGTCGGTCGTCGTGCTGCTGATTCTGCTCGTCTTGGGCGGGTTTGTCTCGTACCTCACGATTCCCAAAGAGGCCAACCCGTCTATTGAGATTCCGAACATCGTCGTCACGACGATCTATCCGGGCGCGTCGCCGGACGACATCGAGAGTCTGATCACCCAGAAGATCGAACTCGAAGTCAACGGCGTCAGCGGCATCAAAGAGCTGCGCTCGACGAGTACCGAGGGCGTCTCGACGTTGATCGTGGAGTTCGAGCCGGACATCGAGATGGACGATGCGTACCAGAAAGTGCGCGACAAAGTCGACGTGGCCAAGGCCGAGCTTCCGAGTGAGGCCGAGGAGCCGATCGTGTCGGAGATCAACCTGTCCGAGGAGCCGATCATGTCGATCAACCTGGGAGCCAAGTACGGGCTGGCGCGGCTCAAAGACGTGGCCGAGGACCTGCAGGATGAGTTGGAAGGCATCCCCAGCGTCCTAGAAGTCGATCTGTTTGGCGGGCTGACGCGTGAGGTGCAGATCAACGTAGACCTGGCGCGCTTGCAGGGCTACAACCTGTCGTTCAACGACCTGATCTCGACGATTCAGCAGGAGAACACCAACCTGCCGGGTGGATCGATTGATGTGGACCGCGAGAACTACCTGGTGCGCGTCGACGGACAGTTCAAGGATCCGTCCGAGATCGAAAACCTGGTCGTCAAAGCGCCGAACGGTGCGCCGATCTACGTGCGCGACGTGGCGGATGTCGTTTTCGATTTTGAGGACCGGTCGTCGTACGCGCGGCTCGAAGTCAGACAGACCGAGCAGGAGGACGGATCGTTCGTGCCCGCAGCCGATCAGACGCCGCGTGAGGTCATCACGCTGTCGGTCAAGAAGCGCAGCGGCGAAAACATCGTCGAGACAGCGGCGGCCGTGCAGGACATTCTGGACAACTTCGCGCTGCCCGCTGGCACGAGCATCCTGATTACCGGCGACGCGAGCGAGAACGTCGAGACGCTGATTCAAGATCTGGAAAACAACATCATCGCCGGGCTGGTCTTCGTCGTCCTGGTCTTGCTCTTCTTCCTGGGCGTGCGCAACGCAACCCTCGTTGGCATCGCAATCCCGATCTCGATGCTGCTGGCGATGGTCGTGTTTCAGGTGCTGGGCTATGCGCTCAACTTCATCATCCTGTTCTCGCTGATCATCGCGCTGGGGATGCTGGTCGACAACGCCATCGTGATCGTCGAAAACATCTACCGCTTCCGCGAGGAAGGCCACGACAGGTGGGACGCCGCTCGAATGGGCACGTCGGAGGTCGCGATCCCCGTCATCACGTCGACGCTGACGACGCTGGCCGTCTTTGCGCCGATGCTCTTCTGGCCGGGCATCATCGGCGCGTTCATGGGCTACATGCCGCTCACGCTGATCATCACGCTGGCGTGCTCGCTCGTGGTCGCGCTGATCTTCAACCCGGTCATCACGGGCATCTTCGTCCAGGTCGAGGGCGAAGCCAAGCCCGACCGCTCGCGCGCAGCCAAGATCACGATGTGGGTGGCGACGGCGTTCGTCGCGCTTCTGGTGCTCGCGATCAACTGGAAGACGTTTGTCGTCCTGGCGATCGGCGTCCCGCTGCTGTGGTTTATCCACACGCGCTTCCTCGCGCCGGTCGCTGACCGCTTCATGACACGCGGGCTTCCGGCGATGACTGCCAAGTACCGCGCGTTCATCTCGTGGATGTTGGAGCGCGACTACACCCGCAAGCGTGCCATGCTGCGTAACACGCTGGCGCTGGGAGCCTTCACCGCGGGCGTAATCGTGCTGATTTTGGGCGCAGTCGTCGGATCGGTCTCGCCCATTGGTGGGCAGGCGCTGATGATGGTCGGCGGGCTGCTGCTGGTCGTCGGGCTGCTTGGCATTCTCTTCCACGCGCTCGAATTGGTGTTCTACGCCGACTGGGGATCGGTCAGCCGGACTCATCTTCGGCGCCGACTGGGGTGATCTTGGGATCAAGCCGGCCTGATCTTCGGCGCGCATCATGCTGGCGATTCTGGGCTCTGATGTCGCTCTCGCGCGACATCGAACTAGTCCTCGTACTCGAACTGCTGATCCTGCCTGCCGTCATCACGCTCGTCGGCCTGGCGGGCGCAATCCTGGCGCCGGGGACGACGGCGAGCAGCGGCGTGCTCTCGGACAACCGCGCGCGCCTCCTGACCGGCTCGCTGGCGACGCTGTTCGCCATCATCGGCCTGTTCGCGGCCAACCCGACCGGCGTCGAGTTCTTTCCGCCTTCGACCCGACGCAAATCCGCGTGACGCTCGAAAACGCGCTGGGTACCAACATCGACGCGTCGGACGTGACGGCGCAGACGGCGCAGCGCCGCGTCGAGGAGTTGATGGCCGGGTCGCCCGTCGTGGCGGACAACGTCAAAGACATCCTGGTCAACGTCGGCGTCGGCGGGGACGCGCAGTTTGGCGGCGGCTCGACCAGTCCCGAACGCAGTAGGGTTACGCTCAACATGGTCGACTACGCCGAGCGCGAGGAGCCGTCGACGACGACGCTCGACCGCATCCGCGAGGGCTTGACGGGCATTCCGGGCGCGACGGTCACGATCGACAAGGACCAGCAGGGACCGCCGACGGGCGCTCCGGTCAACATCGAGATCAGCGGCAGCGACTTCGCCGAGATCCAGTCGATCACCAACGACGTACGCTCGCGCCTCGAACAACTGAGCGAGACCGGGCAGATTCCCGGCTTGGTCGACGTGAGCGACAACCTCAACCAGGGCCGCCCCGAACTCGAAGTGGTAATCGACCGCGAGCGGGCCGCACAGTTTGGCCTATCGACGACGGCGGTCGCGCAGACCGTGCGCGCGGCCATCAACGGCATCGAGGCCGGGCAGTATCGGACGGGTGAGGACGAGTACGACATCATCGTCCGGCTGGCCGAAGGCGAACGTCAGACGCTCGAGTCGATCCGCAACCTGACGATCATGGACGAAGGCACGCAGATTCCGCTCTCGGCCGTCGCTACGCTGGAGACCGGCGGCGGGTTGGGCAGCATCACCCGACTCGACCAGAAGCGCGTCGCCACGGTCAGCGCCAATGCCGCACCGGGCTTCAACGGAAACGCGATTCTGGCGCAGGTGCAGGCCGAGCTAGCCGAGTACGAGGAGACGATCCCGGCGGGCTACACGATCGAGTACACCGGCGAGAGCGAAGAGCAGGCCGACGCGTTCGGCTTCTTAGGATTTGCACTGGCCGTTGGCGTGTCGATGATCTTTATCATTCTCGTCGCCCAGTTCAACTCGCTGAGCGCGCCGTTCATCATCATCGTCGCGGTCGGCCTGAGCCTGATCGGCGTGCTGACGGGCCTGATCCTGACGCGCACGTCGTTCGGCCTGTTCACGTTCATCGGCATCATCAGTCTGGCAGGCATCGTCGTCAACAACGGCATCGTCCTGATCGACTACATCATGCAACTCAGAGATCGAGGCGTCGAAAAGCAGCAAGCCATCATCGACGGCGGCGCGACGCGTCTGCGTCCGGTCCTGCTAACCGCGCTGACGACGCTGATTGGGCTGGTGCCGCTCACGTTCGGCATCAACATCGACTTCGTCGGACTGCTGACCGATTTCGACCCGTCGATCTCGTTCGGCAGCGAGAACACGCAGTTTTGGGGGCCGATGGGTACGGCCATCATCTCGGGCCTGATCTTCGGCACGTTCCTGACGCTCGTCATCGTGCCCGTCATGTACTCGACGTTCGACAGCCTAGCGATCCGCGTCGGACGCGTGTTCGGCAGCAGCGATGAGACGGACAGCGTGCCCGCCGTCAGCGCAGACGGCGGCGATGGACTGGCAGGCGAGACGACCGTCGTCCCCCCCGTGCGCCCGGCGACGGCCTGAGTTTGTGGGATGAAATTGCCACCAGCGGGGCAGACTGTTCGCGTCTGTCCCGCTCTTGCATGTCACGCACCGCCGCCGCTTTGCCGCACGACCGTAGCTGCCGAGCCAACGGCACCCCATGACTGTCGAAAGTTGGTCGTACACCCGTTCTCTACGCAGTTCAAGGGCGAGACGTCACAGCCTTCTCTCGGCGGCAAACAGCGCTTCGATCTGCTCGAGACTACGACCTTTCGTTTCGGGCATCAAGCGCCACACGAGAAGGGCCGCAACGACAGCGGCAAATCCGTAGAGTACGAAAACCGGGACGATGCCCAGCGTCGCCACCTCCCACGGAAATACGACTTGGACGCCGAAGCTAACGAGTCCATTGGCGAAGGCTGCTGCGGCTTTCGTTCTACGACTA
>CAWFGU010000004.1:0-19789 GCA_963815505.1 Rhodothermales bacterium | reverse complement strand
TCCTAATGCGCCGACTATGCTCACGCGCCAAATCACGCCCGACAACATTCGCCTCACCTGGCAAGCACCTTCGGCAGCTGGTGACGGCGATAAGGCATCGTGGTACGCGGTCTATCGCTTCTCAGAAACACCCGATCTGCCTGCCGACCTGGAGAACGCGGCCAATCTTCTTGCCGTCGTACCAGGCGATTCGCTCGGCTACACCGACCGTTCGGCAGAACGACTTGCGCCCTACCAGTACGTCGTCACGGCTCTGGACCGAACGTGGAATGAGAGCGCAGCGACTTCGCCGATCACTGTCACGTCCTCTACGGATCAAGGCGAAGCGGGTGAAGCGCTGCGCCTCTTCGCGCCGCATCCCAATCCCTTTGCGGACGATACGGACATCAGGTTCTCATTGGGCGCGTCTGAGCGTGTCACAGCGCGCGTGTACTCGACGCTTGGTCAAGAGGTGGCTCTGCTCACCTCGCGGACGTTGTATCCTGCCGGAACGCACTCGTTGAAGTGGTCCCCAGACCGGCTGGCGAGTGGAGCGTATTTCGTCGTAGTGGAAACGGACCAGGCACGCGAGTCTGTCGTGGTCACGAGGGCCCGCTGAGTCGACACTTCGCTAGGATATTCGTGCCAGACTGAAGCAGCCCGCTCCGTTTGGAGTGGGCTGCTTTTGCATATTCATCTGCCACAATCTTTGAACGGTAGAGACTATCATCTTCTGCATCGCGAGGGCTTTGTGCAAATGGTTGGCGTTGAACCCAGTTTGCCACGTGTCGAAGCGCGCTTGCTGAGAGATTATGCAATGCTCGAGCGGACACGTCGTTATAGCGGTACTCATGCAGGTTGACAGTGGTAGCCGCAGTGCTTCAACCAGGCTAGCGCGTCGGTGCTCGTGACCGACTCCACGGCGCGCTTCACCGCATCAGTCAACTGCTCAGCCGTGTCGGCGATCTCGCTGCGCACCCTCTGAATCAACTTTGCCCCACAGCCCGCCCGTCTCGATCGGACTGCTTGATCGCGTTGAACTCGGGGCTTGTTATCGAGGGAGAGCGGGTACCCGCGCTCCTACTGATTATACGAGTTATAACCGTCTCCGGCACATGAGCGCGTGCTGTCCCAGACTACCACATCTCCCGGCTCCAACTGCGGCGCGAGGGCGTATCTGACGAGAGTGTGAACAGAGCATCCGTCACACTGCCGGTGAACTGCGCTACCTGCCCGTCTCGGTTCGACATCCAGCCCAGCAGGTTGACCCGTTTGACCGTTCGAAACGGTGCCGTCTCGCGGCAGCGCTGCCCGCTCGAGGCGTAGCCGTAGCCCACGCTCGCCTTGCCGAATGTCCCACCCCCGAGGTGGGTGGGCTCGTCGACGAAGACCTCCTTCGATGCGTCGAGTGAGCTGAGTTCCTTGGCGAAGGCGGCCCGCTCAGCCGCTATGTCGGCGCGGTCTCGCTGGGCGGCGTAGCAAGTCTTTTTTCCGAGTTGTGCTGCCAGAGTGCCATCATGTGTTGCACGATGGCGCGTCCGACCCTGCGCCCGGTCTCGTTTGGGAAGCGACGAGCCAACTCGGCGTGCGTCATCAAGACGTTTTCGGCGAGGCAGGCGTCGAAGAACGCGCGGTCGTCATCCACCAGAACAGGCGGAGGCCCTTTGGTCTTGTGCGTCTTGGGCGTGACGGACCTGGTGGCCCGGTCGAGCGCGCGCAGGCGCTGCACGGTGCGGATGCCGACGCCGACGCGCGCGGCGGTCTTGGAAGCGGAGAGCGAGAGGCTCTCTTCGAGGATGCGTCGGCGCAGATCGGCGCAGACGAGAGAGGAGCGGGCATCGCTCGATCTACGTCAGTTTGCCACATCACCACTGTAACTCAGCGATACGTTTAACCGACACAAAATTTAATGTGTATGTAGCACAGAGCAAAATATTATAGACATATTTAACATCATAAATATTTATTTTAATTGAATATAATACATGTATAAAACCATCTTTGTTGATTTCAGGTCATAGACTACTGTTTCATGTTTGAATTATTTCAAATACGAGGGCCTGCGCAAGATAAAAAAACGGGACGCCCTCGTGAGAAGGCGTCCCGCTCGAGGGGAACCTGATTTTAGATCAGCGTGCGACCATCAGTTGGCCGGTGCGCACTTCCGTGGCATCGCCCATCCGAGCGTGTACACGGTAGAGGTACGTTCCCGATGCCAATCCGCTCACGCCGAGGGCGATCGTGCGGTTGGAGCCGCTACCCAGTGTTGCCGAAGGTGTGGCGAGGACGCGGCGACCCATGATGTCGTAGACCTCGACGGTCACGTCAGCCGTGCGGGGCAGGTCGACGCGAAGCGTGGCGATGTCGCGGGCCGGGTTGGGAGCCGTGCCGATCAGAGCGAAGTCTGTTGGCAGCAGCTCTCCGGGGCCAGACGTGACGACGCCGCGCGTGAGCGTGACTGCCGACGGCGCCGAGGCGTCGAAGTTCGTCCCATCCGTCGCGACGACGCGGTGGTAGACCGTAGCCGTTCCACCTGCTTCGACTCCAGCGCCAGCGAGGATGCCGTCGACTGCGCCGAATGTGGTCTCGAAACGGGTTGCTCCGCCTACCGCACCGTCCACCAGTATGGCGCCGGAGAAGTCCATCGTCGCGCTCAACTGCCAGCGATACTCCAAGGTCGTCTCCGTCGTCCGTTCCGGCTGCCCACTCCGCTACGAAAGCGCGTGTTGTCCGAGCCTTCGAGCGTCAGTGCTGCTCCGTCGGCGGGCGACGTGATCGCTCCGGCGACCGGCAGCTCGTTGCTTGCGATATCGGGGTTCGTGATGTCGATGGGCGACATGAACGAGGCAATACCGTTGTTCGACGCAGCGCCGATGAGCCGGTTGTTGCGCACGTCGAAGGCCGTGAAGCCCGTCGCGTTACCATTGCCGTTCGTTCCCACAGCGGGAGTGAGGGCGTAGATGAACGGCGTTCCCGTCACGTCAACCAGTGCGAAGCGCTCGGCGACGCCGAACTGCGGACCCGTCAGGATGAACGAACGGTCGTCGTCGTTACCGCCCACTGCGAACGAGATATCGCCGTAGGTGGGGAAGATCACGTCTTCGGCTCCTTCTCGTCCGATTGCGCCGGTCGTCGTGCTGACTTTGGCGAGCGTGTGCGTCGGCGAGTTGACCCAGATGCTGTCCTGTCCGGGCACCGATGCAATGCCATAGCGCGCGCGCGCCTGTCCGGCTTCTGGTGTCAGGTAGTCGTCCAGTTCGAGCATGCCATCGTCGGTGCTTTTGAGCACGGCCACACGGTCCTGCGCCCCCGAGCCGCTGAGGTAGACGACGACATCGTCACCCGAGCCTCCGACACCGATCGCGTCGCCGTAGCGCGGACCTTCGAGCGCGTTGGCTCCCGATCCGTCGTAGACAAGCGTCGGCTGGCTGAACTCGTCGGCCCAGCGGTAGATGCGGACTGCGCTTTCTGCCGGGTTGACCGACAGGTTGGCGCCGAAGATCTGGCCGTCCATGGTGATGTCGATCTCGCTGAGCGGGAAGGTACCACCTGCAACGCCTGCCGAACTCAGTACGCCGACCGAGTCACCGGTGGCCGCGCTTAGGACGACGGGGCGTAGACCGCCCGAGCGGCTGATGACGATGACGTTGCCGGTCGTCGGGTTGTAGGCACCGCCGCGCGTGTTGTTGTCGTCGCGGAAGAACGTGTTCCGAGCCGCGCTGACCTGCCATACAGGAGCAGCCGTGACGAGTGTGCCCAGCGTGAGGACGATGGACCGAGAGGCACCGTAGGCACCGACGCTTCCGTCCGTCGCAAACGCGCGGTGATAGAGCGTGGCCGATCCGCCTGGCACGACGCCGAGCGAGGCGACGGCCTCGTAGAAATCACCGACGGTGAGCGCAAACGTCGTGTCCATGCCCGTGCTAAAGAGCGAAGTAGTCTCAGCAGCGTCGAACGTGGTGACCGTGCTCAACTGCCACCCATAGATGACGGGGTTTCCCTGAGGATCAGCCGAGGTGCGCCACGTGGGCGTGATTCGGCGTCATGGGGTCGCCTTCGAGCGTGAGGGCGGCTGCGTCGGCCGGAGCGACCAGCATGGGTCCTGCGGGGCCTGTGTTGCCCGCCGGATAGATCTGGCCGCGAATCTCGCCGCTGGGCTGCTCCTCGGTGTGAAGGTTGATGTAGAGATTTCCCGCCGCCAGAGCAGTCGTGATGGTCGCGGCGCTCCGATCAGCCGTCGCGAAGTCGGCGATGCGTGTAAACGCCTCCGAACGTACCGCTCGATCTGCCCATGTCGGCTATCACGTCGAGCGGAATGATGACCGGCACCTGTTGCGCCAGTTGCGCCGATGTGCACGTGAATCGGGCCTACGTTTCCGATGGGCAGGAGGGGGCTGCTCAGATCGGCGAACGTACCGTTGACCGTCAGCACGCCATTCAGGAGCGACAGGGTGGCGCTGCCCGAAGCCGCCGTATAGTCAGCATCGACTGAGTTGAAGCCCGCTAGTGTGCTTTCGTATACGGTTGCTGCTGGTGGGCCATTGAGGAAGAAGCTACCGATGAAGTTGTTCGACGCGCCGGCGATCAGGCGCTCCGAGTCGTTCGTAAACGCGGCGAAGCCCGCTACGTTGGTGTTGGCATTGGTGCCCAAGTTCGCGGGCGTGCGGCTGACGATCTCGGCGTTGCTCAGGTCGAGATTCGACTTGATAACGGAGAACACTTGCGCCGTCGCAGCCGATGCGGTGGGGCCGACAGCGAGGAAGAGTTCACCGTCTTTCTCCATGGCTGCGATCACGTCGTTGCCCGTACCGATGAACGTGCCGTCAAGCTGGGCTAGAATCTCAAAGTTGGGAGTCTCGCCAGGCTTGGGTTGCACCAGGGCGATCGTGTTGCCGCTTCCGTTGGTGACGAAGTTGCCAGTGCTCAGTTCGGCCGCACCACCGCGTCCCCGCGCTGCGGCGAACTGGTACTCTGATGTCGTGTAGGTGTTGGTTGTCGCAGTGTACGTCAGCCTGAACAGGCTGTTATTGCCGCTCCCTCCGATATAGAAGCGCACAGTTTCGCCAGCGCCTCCACCTTCTACTGAAAACCCGTCACCGAAGCGACCACCACTGGCGCTAAGGGCGTCGTCCACGATGCGGACAGGAGCGCTTGCTTCCGATTCCCACATGTACACCGCTACACCATTGCCTGCGGTCGACGAGTTGAGGGTCAAGTTGGCTGCATATATGCGCCCCGAATCGTCTGTGCCGATTTTGGAGAGCGCAAAGAGGCCTCCTGAGACACCTGTCACGTTGAGCACACCGGTGGAGTCACCCGTTACGCCGTTGAGAATGACGACTTTGGCGCCGCCCGTTCTGCTTACGACGTAAACGTTGCCGGTGACCGGGTTGTAGGCGCCGCCGCGAACGTTGTTGTCGTTCTGGAAGAAAGACTTCGTGCCAGCCGCTAACGTCCATTGAGCCGTTAGGTCGGTCTGCGCCTGTACGGCGGAGGGAAGAAGCAGTAGGGCTGCTGCAAGCAGACCAACCGCGCGTGTAGCGTTTCGCATGGAGGTGGGTAGAGGAGGAGAGCACCCGAGCACATGGAGACCATCGCGCCTCGGGTAAAGGAGAATCAGTATACGCGAAGCAGATTCGCGCCCGGGTGATTTGGGCTTGGTTAAGCTGCACGTTGCAGGAGCGTATCACAAATGGAAAAGCGCTCCCAACTCCGATCGAAGGCAGCACACCGACTCGTGTTACCGAAGTGTTAACGGATAGGTGCATCGGAGCCGTTGTAAGGGTAAGCCGGGCGTCAAAGCTTGGAAAAGCCCTCCCGGCCTCGATGATGGATAACAGCAAGGCCAAATTGTGAGACTGAGAAGAAGCTATTTTGCAGGCTAACCACTCTCCCATCCCACATGAACAGTTTCGTCGAAACGTTCGACGCCCGAGCCGACACCGGTATGGCGACGGACGAAGGTACTCAGCGCGAGCGCCTGCCCGTTCTCATCTTTGAGTCGCCCGCCGCGATGGCCTACCAGGTCGCCCGGCGCATCGCCAACCTGATCCAGGAGCGCAAGGCAGTCGGCAAGAAAGCCGTTTTGGGCCTGCCTACGGGCTCGACTCCGATCGGCGTCTACCACAACCTGATCAAGCTCCACAAAGAGCACGGACTCGACTTCTCGAACGTCGTCACGTTCAACCTCGACGAGTACTATCCGATGAAGCCGGACAGCCTGCAGAGCTATCACCGGTTCATGTTCGAGAACTTCTTCGATCACGTCAACATCCCGCGCGAAAACATCCACATCCCGAACGGAGACGTGGCGCGAGAGGACATCGAGACCAATGCGCTCACGTACGAGCACAAGATCCAGAAAGCGGGCGGCATCGACCTGCTGCTGCTGGGCATCGGGCGGAGCGGTCACATCGGCTTCAACGAGCCCGGCTCGGCCATCAACACGCGGACGCGCCTGATCGTACTCGACGAGATTACGCGCAAGGATGCCGCGAGCGACTTCTTCGGCGAGGAGAACGTGCCGCGCGAAGCCATCACGATGGGCGTCGGGACGATCCTGGACGCGCGCGAAGTCATTCTGATGGCGACGGGCGAGCACAAGGCTCCCGTCGTGATGCGTGCCGTCGAGGAAGATCCCAACCGCGACGTGACGGCGAGCTACCTGCAGACGCACCGCGACGCTAGCTTCTTCGTCGACGGAGCCGCTTCGTCCGAGTTGACGCGCATCAAGACGCCGTGGCTCGTACGCCCGGTCGAGTGGACGCCCGAGTTGGCTAAGCGCGCCGTGATCTGGCTGAGCGAGAAGGTCGGGAAGGCCATTCTGAGACTCGAAACCGGCGACTTCTTCGAGCACCACCTCTACGACCTCGTCTACAGCTACAACGGCGTCGACGACCTGCTGCACGAAGTGTTCGAGGACCTGCGCACGCGCGTCTACTACCGCGACCAGTTGCCCAAGAACTCCAAGGTGATCTGCTTCAGTCCGCACCCGGACGACGACGTGATCTCCATGGGCGGGATGCTGGACAAGCTGGTCCGCAACGGTAACGAGGTGACGGTGGCCTACATGACGAACGGCTCGGTCGCCGTCTTCGACGTGGACGTGCGACGCCACCTGCTGTTCACCGACATGAGCATGCATGCGCTGGGCGTCCCCAAGGATCAGCAGAAGGCCGTCCGCCAGCACCGGCAGGACATCCTGGACTTCCTCAAGAACAAGAAGCCGGGCCAGATCGACACGTCGGACGTGCAGGATCTGAAGGCGTTCATCCGCTACTCCGAGGCCGTCGCGGGCATCGAGATCATGGGAATGGACGAGACCAACGCGCGCTTCCTCGACATGCCGTTCTACAAGACCGGAATGGTGCGCAAGCTGCCCATCGGGCCGGACGACATCAAAGTCGTGCAGGACCTGCTGGCCGAAATCGAGCCGGATCACATCTACGTCGCCGGTGATCTGTCGGACCCGCACGGCACGCACCGCATGTGCTACGTCGCCATTCGTGACGCGCTCGATGCTTACAACGACGCAGGCGAGAAGGCAGCCAAGCCCAAGCGTGCGTCGAAGAAGAAGGCCGACGACAAAGAGGCCAAGGAGGCGAAGGACACCGCTGCTTCGAGCGTCGAGGTCGATTCCCAAGACCACAAACGCCCGGTCGTGTGGCTCTACCGTGGTGCATGGCAGGAGTGGGAGATCTACAAGGCCGACGTATTCATGCCGATGTCCAAAGCCGATCTGGACCGCAAGATCGAGGCGATCTTCAAGCACGAGAGTCAGAAAGACCGTGCGCTCTTCCCCGGCGCCTACGACGAGCGCGAGTTCTGGCAGCGCGCCAGGGATCGCAACACGGGCACGGCGCTCGAACTCAACAGCCTCGGGCTGCCCGAGTTTTACGCCGTCGAAGCCTACGTCCTCGCCGATCGCGTGCCTTCGTAATTCGCATGCTGCACGATTCAAACCTGTCAGGTCGCCTCGGCCTGACAGGTTTTTGCGTTTCGCGCGTTTGTCCTTGCCGCTAGCTTGCTTTCCATGGTTCGACTTCTTCTCGGCCTCCTTCTGCTGACCGCCACGGCGGCGGCCCAGCCCGACCCCGCCGTCGCTTCGTGGGGCGGGTACGCATTGCCGCAGCCCGTCTTCGCCGACGCGTATCGAGCGTGGATCAGCAGGGTGCCCACGCCTGACAGCCCCGACGCTCGCGCATCGTTTGCGCGTGAGCAGCTGGAGCGCCTGATCATCGCCGAGCAGGCCGTTTTGGACCAAGAGGCTCAAGCGGGCCTTCAGCGCTACGTCGACCGCGAGCGCGAACGGGCGATGCGCGCCGCTTATTTCCGTGCGACGATCGGCGACACGATCCCGCAGCCGACCGAGCGCGAAGTCCGCCAGGCGTGGCGCCGCAGCCAGACGCAGATCCAAGCGCAGCAAGTGTTTTCGCCAGATCCATCCGAGATCGGACAGTGGAGTGCCGAACTCGCCTCGGGAGCCGACTTCGATAGCCTGGCCGCGCTATCGGCGAGCCGGTATGGCGGCGACTCGTTGGGGCGGTTGGGCACGATCACGGCGGGCGACTTGGGGCTTGGACCTGAGGCGGCATTGTTCGATCTGCAGCAGGGAGAGTGGACTGCCCCGGTTGCGTCGCTCAACGGCTGGCACGTGCTGCGCGTGCTCGACCGAACCGAAACCGTCCGCGTCGACGGGAGCGCGTACGATGCGGCGCGCGAGCGCATCGGCGCCGAACTGTTCGCCCGCCGCTTCGACGAGGCGACGACCCACATGCTCCGTGAGCGCTTGGCTGCTGTCCCGCTGGTCATCGACACGCGCGTGCTGCGAGCGCTTTGGCCGATGATCGCTCCTGCCGCTCAGGCCGAAACCGCTGCTCAGATCCGCCTACTCGACGAACTAGCGACCGCGCCCCTTACCGAAGTAGCGCCTGACGCCGTAGTCGCCACGTTCGGCGATGGACAGACGCTGACTGCGCGCGAACTGGTCGAGGCACTGCCCGCCGTCGAGTCCGAAGCGCTCCAACCCGATCTGCGCGGCGCCGCCGAGACGGTCGTCCGCGACCGGATCGTGACCGGCTGGGCGCGTGAGGCCGGAATGGGGAGCGAGGCGTCTGTCGGTCTGCGCACCGTTTCGGCCCGACTCGCCGCGCGCTACACGTCGGCGATAGGCTCTGTGGCCGATACGCTGAGCGCACGGCACACCGAGCCCCGAACGTATGAGTTGCTTCGCGACCAGTTGTTCGTCCGCGAGCGAAGTTATCACGTGCGCATGTGGCCATTCGCCGATGCTGGTGCGGCCCGCGCTGCGCTCGACGCCGACCGTTCGTCGTGGCCTTCCCCGACCGCTGCGCTGCTATCCGACTCACTCGGCCTGCCACTGGGCACGTTGGCACAGCGTCCCGGCGAGGCTGCGGGGCCGTTTTTGCTAAACGGAATCTGGCACCTGATCGCCGTCGACCGGATTGACGTTACGTACGAGCCGCGCGCCGCAGTCGCGGACGAGGTGGAAATGCGTGCTCGTTCGCTGCGTCCGTTCTGGGCGCACCGCTTGCTGCTGCCGCCGGATTACGATCCGTCCGACGTGCGACTCAGCGAGACTGCGCTGGCCAATGCGCTGCCTCGTTACGACGTACCCGCGCCCTGATGCCATCGCCTCACTTACCTTTCCATCCGTCCCACCCAATCTCATCTCCATGCGCCGACTGCTACCGCTCCTCCTGCTCCTTGCCCTTCTGATTCCGGCGAGCGCGTCGGCTCAGATCCGGCTCAACTGGCAACCCAGCGACGACCTGAACGCGCTGCTGCCGTCGACCATTCGGGCCTTCTCAGTCGATACTGTCGTAGCGCGTGGTGCGAATCAGAACGTCCTGCGCGCGTTTCTGGTCATCGCCGACACGAACGACGCCAACTGGACGGTCCAGGCGCTGCTCGAGCCCGGCGGTAAGTTCTCCACGACAACGTTCGCGCTCGACTCCGACGCGTTCGTCGCCATCAACGGCGGCTACTTCGACACGGGCGGCTCGCAGAGCTTCAGCCTGGTAGCGAGCAAGGGCGAGGTGCTGGTTCCCAACATCGGCGCTCTCAACCGGCCTGCGGGCACCTACCGTCCCACCCGGAGCGCGTTCGGTCTGCTGGACGACGGCACGCTCGATGTGGCGTGGATATACGGTGTCGGCGGCACGCAGTACGCCTATCCCAATCCTGCCCCCAACACCGAGTCGGCTCCTGCGCCGACTCCCACGGCGACGTTTCCCGAAGGAGGCACCGTCTGGAATGTGTCGGAAGGCATGGGCGGCGGTCCCGTCCTGGTCGAAGACGGTGTCGTGCGTGTGACGTGGGAGGAAGAAGTGTTCTTCGGGTCCGGCATCGGCGTGCCGACCTCGCTCAACTCGCGCACGGGCGTCGGATACACCGCCGACGGTAAGGTCCTGATGATCGTCGCCGACAAGGGCGCGCTGAACGGTCAGACCGGCACCAACTCGTTCGGCGTTTCGCTGATCGAACTGGCGCAACTCTTCGTCGACCTGGGTGCGGTCGAGGCGATGAACCTGGACGGAGGCGGCTCGTCGACTATGGTAATCGCCAACCAACTCGTCAACCGTCCGGGCGGAACCACGTCCCAGCGCCCCGTTCCGTCCGTCCTCGTGCTCGCCCGCGCGCCCGAACCGGACACCACAGACGGCGGACCCGGCAACGGCTCGGTCTTCTTCGACGCCGATCCTGCGCTGGATACCTACTCCGAGATCGGAACGTGGATTGCGAGTGCCAACACGCCCTTTTACGGACCCGCGCCGGGTCGCCTCAACGTCGCGGGAGACAGCGACGGCGGGCGTGCCACGTTCGTTCTCGATGGCATCGAAGCCGACAACTACACGCTCGACGCGTGGTGGGTGGCCTCTTTCAACCGCGCGAAGAACACGCCCTTCCTGATCTACCACAACGGCGTCGCCGACACGGTCCGAATCGACCAGTCGGATCCTGGCACCCTCAACCAGTGGACCAACCTGGGCACGTTCGACCTCGCACCAGGCGACTCGGTCGTGGTGACGGACAACGCAAGCGGTACCAGTGCTACCAACTACGTCATGACCGACGGTTTGCGTCTGACTTCGACGACGTCTACATCGGCCGCACTTCGCGCCACGCCCGACGCCGCGTCCGATCTGCGCGCCTGGCCCAGCCCGTCCGCCGGACAGGTGACGTTGGCCCGCACCGATGCTACACAGTCCGCGACCGGAGCGGTCTACGACGTGCTCGGACGCCGCCATCAGACGTTTTCGGTTGCGGCCAATCAGGAACGCCTCGCCCTGGATCTAACCGGATTGCCGTCCGGCCTCTACCTGATCCGCCTCGAAGCTGGCGGCGTTACGCAGACCACGACTGTCGTCCTCAGTCCTTCCCGCTAGCTTTCCGTCCGAACCTGACAGGTTCTCCAGGCCTGTCAGGTTGCTCACCCGTTTGACTCATGAACCGTCTCCAAGCCGACAGTCCCTGGATGCTCGTCCTACTTGCCGTCGCTTTCGCCGTCTTGACGACGGTGTTGAACCTGGCGATCGGGCTGAGTTAGGCTGAGCGCTCTATCTCGCCAAGCAACTGCCAGCACAGCAGCAGGGTGCGCGGCACGTGGAAGGCGCCCTTGTACGGTCCACCTTTGAAACGCTGGCTGACGACGCCTTGGCGGTCGAGGTAACCGAACCACTCGCCGTACTCGTGGTCGGGGAAGTGGGCGAACGTGTAGGCGTCGGTAGCGAGAAAGCGGTCGGCGTCTTGCCGCTCACCGTATGTGGCGGCATTGACCAAGTGGCCGTAGAGTGCTTCGCAGTGGGGCCACCAGAGCTTCATGGGCCACTCTAGCTGCGTCGGGCTGTGACCATCCGCGTCGAGGAAGTAGTAGAGGCCGCCGTGTTCTGCGTCCCAGCCGCCGTCGTGGCTCCACCGGATCATGTCGCGCGCGGTGAGGGCGAGGGGAGCGTCGTTGAGGCGCTTGGCCCAGACGTGGACAAACCAGCCCGCTTCGATCACGTGACCGGGGTTGAGCAGGCGGCCGACCGGTCCGGGCAGAACGCTACCGTCCGGCGCGACGTGCTCACGGACAATTTGGCGATCGGAATCCACGTGGAGCTTGACGCGGCGTAGGCACTCGTCGATCTCGGTGCGATACGTGGGCCAGTCGTCTCCGGCAACTTCGTCGATCAGGTTGAGCAGGATCATCGGCACGGCGAGCATCTGCTGATCGGGCACGCCTGCCAGCGCGTGGGCGCCTACGTGTGACCAATCGAATGCCCACTTCCAGAGGACGGCCAGCATGTCGCGCGCTTCTTGAGCCAGCTTGGCGTCGTCTGTGGCGCGGGCGTACTCGGCGAGGGCCATCACGTAGAAGCACTCGCCGAAGATCTTGCGCTGCAGCTTTACCGGCTCGCCCGTCTGCGACAGCGCGAAGTAGACGCGACCGTCCGGGCGCAAGGCGTGATCACGCAGGAAGTCCATACCCAGCCGGGCCATTTCGAGCCATTCGGGCTTGGACGCGACGGTCCGGTAGAGCTTGCTGAACAACCACACCTGCCGCCCCTGGAGCCAGACGTGCTTATCGGTGTCATAGACCGATCCATCGCGGTCGAGGTTGTTGAAATAGCCGCCGTGCTGGCGGTCGGGGCTGTGGCGCTCCCAAAACGGGAGAACGTGGTCGAACAGTTCGGTTTCGTAGCGCGCGCGCAGGGCCGAAACGTCGCCCAGGAGCGAGGCGGCGGCGGAGAGGTCAAACATGGGCGGCGAGCGGAAGATCGGAGGCGAGGCGAGTGCGGCGCCACTGGGCGTAGCGCGCGTTGAGCGTGCGTGCCGACGGCCAGAGCGTCGCGTTGGGACTCATGAAGTGGCTGTACTCGAACGTGATCGTCTTCTCCATCTGCGCCTTCTCGGCCTGCTCGATTTTGTAGCGCAGCACGTTCCAGTCGGCGGGGGGGAAGCGGATCGGCGTGTCGCGGCCAAATGTCTCGCAGTTGCTCCAGCTTCGGATGCCGTGCGCCGCCGCCAGGTCGCGGTTGACGCGCAGGTAGTCGGGCAGTTCGGACAGGTCCACGTTGCCGTCTTGGAACGCGGCGATGTCGACGTAGCCTGCGAGATCGGCAAACGCTTTCTTCCAACTCGCCTCGTGCTGATCGAGCGTGAGCGCTTCGGCTCCGAACTGCTTCTTGCCTTGGATGAACGGCGACATCAAGATCGGCAGGTCTTTCAGGCGCCGCAGGTGGCGCGACAGGTCGCGGTAGACGGCCATCATCGGCTCGTCGTGCGTCGCGATCTCGTGCGAGATGTACCATCCCCCAAACGCCTTGCTCGAGCCGTAGCGCTCGATCACTTCGGCGCAAAACGGCTTGTTGATCTCGGCCTCAATCGCATAATCGCCGCCGTCCCAATAAACGCCCGCATCGTAGGTGCCGAAGAACAGGGTAATGCCGACGCGCTCAGCGTGATGCAGGTACACGTCGACGAGGTCGGTGTAGGCGGGCAGCATGCGCGGCACCATCCGTTGGAGCGTCTTGCTCTCGAACGTGGCGCGCTGCCTGTAGCCCGCGCGAATCAGGATGACCGTGTCGATGCCGTCGGCGGCCATGCTGTCAAAATCGCGCCCCCAATCGTCTGCGTCCCAGTTTTGCGACGGGATGTCGTGAGTGATTTCGTCGAGAAACGTGCCGGTGATCACAGGTCGGTGGTGTGAGGCGAAAGGCCAAAACTACCGCGCTGTCACGGCTCGCGCGTCGAAATAGTGACGGCGGTGCCCGACCTCCGCGGATTACTCGCTTTTCTGCACCAGCGTCGGCGAGATCTGGAAGCGAAACAGCACGTCGGGATGACCGGCGGCTGCAAACGCGGGACGCAGCATCGTTTCCATTGCCTGGGCCGTGTTGATGCGCGGCTGGACGTTGTCGCCTGTCAGATGCGCCTCGCCCTGGTTGCGGAGCGACTCTACGATCAGACCGACGGCTCGGCGCTCGACGCGCTCCATCGAGTCGGCCGAGCGCAGCCAGCCGCGCTCGGTCTCGACTTCGAGAAGGGCTAGATCCGGCTCCGCGCTCAAGACGGTTAGCGGCGGAAGCGTGACCTGGACCGTTCCGTCGTCCAGCATCCGGACGGACTCAGGCCGAATGTCGCTCACGTCGAATCCGTAAGCGATACGGCCGGGCACGCGCACTTGCGAGGTCGTCGTGCCGATGCTGAAATCGAGCGACCCAGGCAGCAGCTTCTTTTCGTTGCGGACGGTGACCGTCGCCGTCGCGTCGAGCGAGCCGACGACCAGAAACGACTCTGCAGTCTCGCGCTCGATCGTCGTCACAACCGTTTGTGCGGCTTCCTCTTGGGTCAGCCGCATCGACGACGCCCACCACCACGCGCCGCCGATGGCGAATACGGCGAATACGACCAGTAGGATGGGGGCAGCGCTGCGACGCATGGACACGAGATAGGAAGTGCAATACTACGACATCCCAACGCAGCAAGATGCCACATTCCCCAGCGTTACCTTTGTGCCGTGCCGTTTCCTCGCCTTCCTCTTCTCTTGACCGTGCTCGCGTCGTCTGTGCTGGCCGCTTGCTCGCGCGCGCCCGAACCGCCGCGGCCGATGGGACCGCTCGGCTTGCCCGACCGCGAAGGAAGGGGCGTCACACTCAGCGTCACCGACGACGCCTTGCCGCGCGCCCGCATCGCCGCGCCGCATCTCTACGCCTACGACGACTCGCTCCTCCAAGTACTCACGCGCGACGACTCGGCCCGAGTCCGCGTCGCCCTGTTCGACGCAGACGGCCAGCCGTCCGGTACGCTCGTCGCCGATACGTTGTACTACTACGATCAGCGCCGCCGGATGGACGCGCGCGGCGAGGTCGTCGTCGTCTCCCAGTCGTCGGGGCGGACGCTGCGCACGGACCGGCTGATCTGGCTCGAACAATCTCGCCAAATCAATGCGCCCGGCCTGTCGCGCATCACCAAAGGGCGCGACGACACGCGCGGCTACGGACTGACAGCCGACGAAACGCTCTCGTCGTACCGGATGGAGCGCGTCTCGGCGCAGGTCGAGGTGGACGAGGACGGCAATCCGATCGGAGAACGATGAGGTGGGCGCTGCTTCTAGGTGGGCTAATCGCGTGGTCTGCGCAGGCACAAACGGCGGATTCGACACGCAAACAAGTGTTCGTCGATGCCGGAGTGTTCGAGGGCGAAGTCGTGACGCGGCCCGACGGGACGACCGAAACCATTGAGCGGTTGAGCCGCGGCGTGCGGATCCGGCAAGACAGCACGACGCTCACCTCGCGCCGGGCGACGCGCTTTCTCGACCGGCGACTGATCGTGTTCGAGGGCGACGTGCGCGTGGTCGAGCGCGGCGATACGCTCCGGTCCGTCACGCTCCGGTACGACACGGCGACCAAAATCGGCGACGCGTCCGGCGATGTCCGTTTGACAGATGGCGAGGTCGTCGTCACGGCTCCCTCGGCGCGGTACGACACCAACGTCAAGCGCTCCAACTTCGACGAGGGTGTGCGGCTGGTCGACAGTTCGGCCGTCCTGACGGCGCGGTCGGGTACGTACGATTCCAACCTCCGCCGCGCCGTTTTTGTCGACAGCGTTCGCCTCGCCGATGGCCTGTCGCGCGTCGCCGCCGACACGCTCGTCTACCTGCGCGACGTGCGACAGAGCGACGCGCGTGGCGGCGTGCGCGTGCGCCGCTACGAGCCAGCTAGCGCCCGAGACAGCTTGTTCGCCCTCGAAGACGCCCCCGGATCGCTGGCCGATTTGCCCGGCACGTTGGGCAGCGTGACGTGGCTGTGGGGAGACCGCGTACAGTCGGACGAGAAAGCCGGAACCGTCGCCGTGCGAGGCGACCCGCTAATGGTGCGCATCCGAGCCGAACTCGGCGAACCGAGCGACACGCTCGTCGTGCGCGCTCAACTCCTCGACCTGCTCGACTCGGATACGCTCCAGACCCTGACCGCCAACGGCGACGTGCGCATCTGGACGCCCGACTACTCGGCTCTATCCGACAGCGCCTGGACGCGCCGATCGCCCGCCTCGGACACCTCGGTTTCACGCGAGCGCGTCGACCTGCTGCGCGCGCCCATCGCGTGGTTCGACGATGCCCAGTTGACCGGCGACACGCTCCGCTTCCACGCATCCGACAGTGCGCTCGACTCACTCCACGCCCGCGGCAGAGGCTTCGTCGCCCAGCCGGATACGGCGAGCGGTAGGCTGCACCAACTGAGCGCTCCTGTGGTCCGCCTGACCGTGCATCCCGATTCGGTCTACGTGGTCGACGCCCGCCCCCAAGCCCGCGTGATCCGCTTCCTCACCGGCAACGACGGCGTGCCGGACGGAGCAGTTCAAGCGTCGGGCGATCTGGTGCAGATCCGGTCGCAGAGCGGGCAGGTACGCAGTGTGCACATGGAGGGCGTCGAAGGCACGCAGTACGCCGAGCACCTCGTCCCGTCGTCACTTCGACTGGAAGGGTTGAACTGGCAGCCCGGGCGCCGCCCCACAGTCCGCGATCTGCTGGGAGAACCGGCGAGGGCACTCCATCCACGCGACGCGTTGGTACTGCTCGACCTCCCGGCGCGTCCTGCTGCTCTACAGGTCGCTCCGATACGCACGGATTCTGTCCAGACGGATTCCGTGCGTGCCGATACGGTCGTGGTCGGCTCCGTATCACGTGACGGGACGCGACGATGGAAACCTGGCAGGCCTCCAAGACCTGTCAGGTTTGAGGGAGCCTGCATTCGGTCACCCACACGAGCCCAGCAGTTCTCCTTGGCGCCATCCGTCCTCGACCTGACATGCCTGAACCCCCGACTCTGAACACGCTCTCCGCCCACGGCCTCGTCAAGCGCTACCGTCGCCGCGCCGTCGTCGACGGGGTGAGTCTGAGCGTGAAGCAGGGCGAGATCGTCGGGCTGCTCGGTCCCAACGGTGCGGGCAAGACGACGACGTTCTACATGATCGTCGGCATGGTGCAGCCCGACGCCGGACGCGTCAGCCTCAGCGTCGAATGGCAGACCACCGACCTAACGCGCCTGCCGATGCACCAGCGCGCGCGCCGCGGCGTCGGCTACTTGGCCCAGGAGACGAGCATCTTCCGCCAACTCACCGTCGAGCAAAATCTCCTCGCCGTTCTCCAATTCCAAAAGATGAAGCGCGCCGACCGCCAGGCCCGCGTCGATCAACTGATCGGCGAGTTCGGACTCGATAAAGTGCGACGCAGCAAAGGCTACGTCCTCTCGGGCGGCGAGCGCCGGCGCACCGAAATCGCCCGCGCCCTAGCCACCGACCCCGGTTTCTTCCTGCTCGACGAGCCGTTCGCGGGCATCGACCCCATCGCCGTCGAGGACATCCAAGAGATCGTCGCCGGACTCAAAGCGCGCGGTATCGGCGTGCTGATCACCGACCATAACGTCCACGAGACCCTCGCCATTACCGACCGCGCCTACCTGCTCTACGAAGGTCAGATCCTGCAGCAGGGCACAGCCGAAGAACTCGCCGCCGACCCCGAAGTCCGCCGCCGCTACCTGGGCGAGCGCTTCACGTTGGAGCGGTACCGGCGAAAAGAGCGGCAATCCGGCGAGGCGTCACCTTTTGATAATGCCGACGGGCTAACCTGACGCGAGATCGGGCCGATACCCCAAGCTACGCCTCAAGATTCCATGGCTCTTCCCACGCTTACCCGCCGCACCGCGTCAATCGCGGCCGCGAGCGCTTCCGTCATTCTGATGGTCGCGCTGCTGGCCGTCTATAACGCTGGGCTGCACCACCGGAGCGTCGTGCTGTCGCGGTTCCAGACGGCTTTTCACGCGGCGTCTGTGACGCGGTACCAGGCTCCCAACCGAGCGCTCGTTGCTGGCCCTCGATCAGGTCGACGCCCGTCTCGGCGAGGCGCGCGCGCTGGCGCAGGACGCGCCTTCGGGACTGCGCGCGCCGCTCGCCAGCGCGAGATCGCCGCATTCGAGCGCGCGTTCGGCGAACTGAAAGCGGCCCACCTCTTCCGAGGCGTCGACGAGGAGAGCGGCGTCGAGGGGGATTTCCGGCGAGCGCACACGCCATCGAAGTGGCCGTGTCGGAGGTGCCCTCGGCCCAGGTCGCTCTGCTCCAGATGCGCCGCAGCGAGAAGGACTACATCATGCGCCGCGACCCGCGCTACATCGCCCGGGTCCGCGCCTACGCCGACACGCTCCGGTCGTCCGTCCCTCCGGCCATGCGCAGCGCAGCGTCGACGCGCTGGCGGCCGCGTACGTCTCGGACTTCGAACTGCTCGCAGCCAGCTTCGCGTCCATCGACGCGGCCGAGCAGGCCCTGCAGGCCATCGAGAGGTCGGTCGAGAGGTTCGTGACGGGGGAGATTCGGCGCGGACACGCGCGGCAGCACGCTCGTCGTGGCCGCGCTCCTGATCGTGCTCGGCGTCGGCGTCGTCGGGGCGTTTTGGATGGCGCGCTTCCTCCACCGCAGCGTGTTTCTTCCGATGCGGCAGCCTGTCCCGCTCGGCGGCTCAGGTGGCGAGCGGAGCGTACGCCATAGATCAGACGCCGATGGGATTTCGCGAAACCGAGGTGCTGCGGGAATCGCTCGAACGGTCGGTTGCCCACGTGTCGGCGCAGCGGGCCGCCGAAGCCAGCGCGCGAACGTCGTCGCGCTTTCTGCGCAGCATCGTCCGGAGCATGGCGGGAGGGCTGGTCGTGCTCGATCACGAGGGGCGCATTCTGCTCGTCAACCCGGGCATGGCCGAGCGCGCCGGACAGCCCGCCGAAGCGCTGGTGGGCGCTGCGGCGGCTCCTCTGTTCCACACCGACCCCGACTCTCTCGGGGAGATTCTCGGCCTCGTCTTCGCGGGGCAGACGGTCGAGTTGGGCGACCGCTCGCTGGTCGATCCGGTCACCGGCGAAACGGTCTGGTACACCGGAACGTCGTCGCCCATCGTGGACGACGACGGCGAGGTGCGATATGCCGTCTTCTCGCTCATCGACCTGACGGATCGCAAGAGGGCGGAAGGCCTGGCGCTGGCGCAGGCGCGCGAGCAGGCCGAAGAGGTGGCCCGGCTGAAGTCGGCGCTGCTCGACAACCTGTCGCACGAGTTGCGAACGCCGCTGTCGGCCATCATCGGCTACTCCGATATCCTGCTTCTCGAAGCCGATGGGGAGCATCTGGATTTCGCACGTGCCATACGCGATGCCGGAACGCTCCAGCTTGCCCTGCTCACCAGTCTGCTCGACTACTCTCAGGCCGTCGCCGGGACGCTTCCCGCTGCCGAGCACTCGGTCAGCGCCGACCTGCCGGTCCGCGAAGTCGCCGAGTCGTTTCGGTCGGTGGCCCACGGCAAAGGCCTGTCGTTCCAGACCTGCTTTCCGCCGGGGGCCGACATCCGCGTGCGGGCCGACGCGGAGATGCTCCGCTCCATCGTCCACCACCTGGTCGACAACGCCGTCAAGTTTACGAGCGCGGGTCTGGTCACGGTGGCTCGGGCCCTGAAGCAGGGCGACGTGGCGCGGATCAGGGTCACCGATACGGGCGAGGGCATCGCTCCCGCATTCCAGGCCCACCTCTTCGACGAGTTCGTGCAGCAGTCCGGGCGGCTGCAGCGCAGCTACGGAGGGCTGGGCTTGGGACTCGCATTGGTCAAGCGCTACGTCGATCACCTGGGCGGAGCGATCTCGGTCGCGTCCGAGATCGGCGTCGGTACGTCGGTCAACGTCGCCGTTCCGCTGGCGGTCGAGGCGAGGGGGGAGCCGGACCGCCCGAGCCGGGGTCGTCGCATGGCCGGGGGGCGAGCCGCGCGCGCCGCTCG
>CAWFGU010000003.1:0-163479 GCA_963815505.1 Rhodothermales bacterium | reverse complement strand
GCTGAATCTGGGTTCGACGGCATAGCCGCCCGATGGGGCCACGAATCCCCACAGCCCGCCGACTCGGACCGCGGCCAAGCCCTCTGAAAACGGAAGCGCCAGGTCGAACGTAGCCGATCCCACCGCATTGCCGCTCGCGTCGACGTAGCGAAACAGCGCGCCGAACTCCGCCGGACGAACCGGAGCGCGCCCATCGCGGAACGGCCCGGCCGTCGCGAACTGTGGTGCGATCACCCGGCTGCCCGACGCGTCGATGTAGCCCCACTGCGTTCCCACGCGCACCGGCGCCAGCCCTTCGCTGAACGCCAGCGCTTGGTCGAACTGAGGCACTACGGTGATGCGGCCTTCGACGTTGACGTAGCCCCACAAACTGTCGATCACGACTGGAAACAGCGGCACCTCAGCCGTTTCGAAGGCCGGAACGTTGCCACCGCCAGGCCGTGCCTCGTCATCGTCCCCAATCCCCAGCGCCTCGCATCCAGCGAATAGGACCGCAAGGAGGGCGAGGGGAAGCAATCGAGAGAGTAGAATCATGCCGTCAGAGGAATAGCGAAGGGCGCCGCGCGTGTTGCCCGACTCGGAAGTAGATAGCAGAGGAGGAGCATTGGATTGCTGCGACGCGTCGCGGTGGGCGTGTCTTTGGCTCCTCGCAACGACCAAACGGGGACGGGAGGAAGCAGCTTAGCGTTACCGCGCTACGGTTACGGCCTGCGTAGTCGACCCGGAATCGGTGTCGAGGCGGAGAAGGTAGAGACCGGACGCCAAACCCGATGCATCCAACCGAATGGGATGTCGGCCAGCCGCGAATGAGCCTGATGCGAGGACGGCAATGCGGCGGCCCTGCGCGTCGAACAGGGCGATGCGCGCACGTCCTGGCGAGGCCATTCCGAACGTGACGCCTGCTGCCGAGCGCACCGGGTTGGGCGCGACCGACAGGCTCAGCCCGCGCGCCTGCGGACCGGTGGGCGCCGAGGTCGACGTGCCCGAGAGGAAGCCCATGCGGTCGAACGCGCGCGGGAAGAACGCGTCGACGGCGCTGGGGCTGAGTCCGAACCAGCCTGTGCTCGAGGAGTGTCGCGTAGACCTGGCGGTAGTCGGTCGTGAAGGCGGGGTCGCCGCCGTAGAAGTCGTTGTCGCGCTTGAGCGGGTTAGGCGTGCCGTAGAGGCCGGGCGTCAGGCCCTTGCCGAAGAGGAAGAGCGGAGCGCTTGCGCCGTGATCGGTGCCCTGAGAGCCGTTCTCGTCGAGCGTACGGCCAAACTCGCTGAACGTCATCACGACGACGCGCTCGTCCAGTCCGTCCGACTTCAAGTCCTCCAGGAAGGATGAAACGCCGCCTGCCAGCGATCCCATCAGGCCAGCGTGTCGGCCCTCGCCTGCGCCTTGCATCGAGTGCGTATCGAATCCGCCTTGCGAGACCAAGAATAGCCGGGTGCCCAGCCCGCCCCGGATCAGCCGCGCCACGACTGAGAGATCACGCCCCAGTCCGCCACCTGCGTATTCGACGGTGTTTTGCGCATCTTTTGCCGCGTCCTGTACGGCGGCGACGTAGCGGTACGACGCGTTGGTGACGGTCCGGGCGAATGCCATCTCGCTACCGTAGGTCGTCTGTGGCACGTCGTCGGGGTCATAGAAACCGCCCTGGTCGACGAAGCGGCCGAAGGCTCTGCAGAGTCGCTGAACGTCATGCCCAGGTTGCCGTATTCGGATTGAAACAGCGTCGACGTGCCGCCGCCGACGCGTACGGCCAAAGGAAACTCGGGCGGGCTGCTCAGGAAGTCGTCGAACTCATCGGCGAGGTAGCGGCCCGCCCAGCCTGTCGAGAGGTTCTGGTTCTGATCGGCGCCCGTCGCCCAGATGTCCGTGCCCCGAAGTGCGACCGGCTCTGCTGCTGGTGGTAGCCGACATTGTGCACGACCGACATCGCCCCGTCCTGCCACAGCGGCATTAGCGGCGACAGCGCCGGGTGCAGGCCGTGCTGGGCGTCGAGTGCCAGCGCTTGGCCTTTGGGAATGGCGATGGTGGGCCGCGCGTTGTAGTACATGTTGTTCTCGAACGGGACGAGCGTGTTCAGACCGTCGTTGCCGCCACTCAGCTGGACGAGTACGAGAATGCGATCCGAAGCCGCGTCAACCGGTTTGAGCAGGGGCGATTGGGCGAACGCGCGCATTGGGTTGCGGCCCATCATGAACGAGACGCCCGCAGCGGCCAGCCCCATGCGCGTCATGAAGTCGCGCCGCGTCCACTCGTCGTGATCGTGCGTATGCGCGTCGCCGTGTTCTAGGCGGGCGCCGTGGCGGAGGCAATCGTCGTGGTCGTGGTGGTGGTCGGACATCACGTGAGTTGGTATTCGGGAAGTTCGACGAGGTACGCCAGGAACGTCCGCAGTTGAAGGCGTGCGGCGGCGACGTTGTCGGGCGTGTCGACCGAGAAGTCGGGCCAGTCGTACCAGGGCGCGCCGTCGAGCAGGATCTTGGTCAGGTCGATGGCATAAGCCGGGCCGTCCAGAAACGCTTGGGGAGGTGGGCGATTCGGGTCACCGCCGAACTCGGTCGGTACGTCGCGGATGCTGCTCTCTCCGAGCGGAACCGGTAACAGCAGGCGGGCCAGGTCGGTAGGCAGAGCAAACGGGTTGGAAGGATCGCTGACCTTGCGCGCCAGCTCGAACGGGTCGAAGTCGCGGGCGTTGATCAGGTCACGGGCCAGATTCCAGCGCGACGGCAGCGTGCTCGTCGTCAGCCACGTGTGGTGGCCGGGCGCGCCGTCGGATGCAGGCGGGTTCAAGCCGGGCCAGCCCGCGACGTTGGGCGGATTGAGCAGTTCGTGCCCCAATCGCGGTGGCTTGAGCGACACGCGGACGCTCTCCAGCCGAGACTGCGGAGTGGGGATTTCTGCCTCGCGTAGCATACCGATCACCAGCTCGACCGGACTCTTGACGCGCGCCGCTCGCAGTCCGGCCTGATAGAAGTGATCCGAAGCGAGCAGTTCTTCGACGACAGGCGCCAGCTCCCATCCGCCGGACCGAAACGTCTGAGCGAGTCGGTCGACGAACTCCCGATCGGGGATGGCCTGCACGAAGAACGCGTACAGCTTAGTCGCCACGAACTGGGCTATCTGAGGTGCTCGCTGCTCGAACAGAATGCGAACGATGTCGTCGTAGCCCCACGTGCCGGTCTGACCGAGGAAGGTTTTGCTCCCGCCGTCGTGGCGTCGGCTGTCGAACGTGGCGCGGGGGGCGCCGTTACGCGTCGCCACCTGCCAGCCCGACAGCGCGCGGGCGGCGGCCTTGACGTCGGCTTCGGTGTAGTTGAGCGATCCGTCGGGCGCGGTCTGGCCCATCGTGAACAGCTCCATGAGCTCACGTGCGTAGTTCTCGTTGGGCGGCTCGGTTGGGCGGTCGCCCCGGCTGCCGTCGCCGTTGAGGTAGAGCAGCATCGCCGGTTCGAGGCCGATCTCTTCGACCAGCGTCTTGTAGTTGCCCAGCGCTCGCTTGCGGAGCAGGTCGAGGTAGGGCCACGTTGCGGGCGCCATTCCGGCATCCATGTATTGGACGACGAGCAGGTTGTGCAGCCACAGCGTCATCTTCTCGCGCAGTCCGTTGCCGGTCAGCATCTGCTCGTACCAGTGGCGCTGAATGGCGTAGACGCCTTCGACATCCGTGCCCGACGATCCCGCCGGTGCTGGCGGACGAGGAGCCGCTTTGGCCTCTAGGACCAGGCGAGCAGCCGCAGCGGTTTGGGATCCGTCGGCGAGGGCAGCGTCGACTTCGCGTTTGCGGGCGCCCATGCCTGTTCGTCGAATCAGGTGTGCGGCGGCGAGGCGGTTCCAGTCGGCCATGTGGTGAGGCAGCTAGCGGTGGTGATATACAAGATGCGATCTACGTCGTGCAAAAACAAGGCGATGTGCGCGTGGAGCATCAGCCGAGTCGCGCCCACTCACTCATCTCCACGTGCCAACATCGCGCCACGGCGCAGAGGTCCGCCCGATTCACATGTACAGCGTTACAGGGCTATTTCGCCCCACGCTCATTGTGCTGTGGCGAGTGAAGTAAGTTCCGTCACTCTTCCTCTCGCTAGACACTCTTTCCGCATGGACTCGATGCTCGCCATCATTCTCGGCGGCGGCGCCGGAACGCGTCTCTACCCGCTCACCGAGCACCGGTCCAAGCCTGCGGTCCCGCTCGCCGGAAAGTATCGGCTGATCGACATCCCGATCTCTAATTGCATCAATTCGGGCGTCGAGCGCATGTTCGTGCTGACGCAGTACAACTCGGCCAGTCTCAACCGGCACGTCGCCAACACCTACCGCTTCGACCGCTTCAACGAAGGCTTCGTCCAAATCATAGCCGCCGAGCAGACCCAGGACAACAAAGAGTGGTTTCAGGGCACCGCTGACGCCGTACGTCGCAGCCTGACGCACGCGCTCAACTACCCGCAGACGCACACGCTCATCCTCTCGGGCGACCAGTTGTACCTGATGAACTATCAGGAGATGCTCGCCGCCCACAAGGCCAGCGGTGCCGACGTAACGGTTGCCACTATCCCTGTAACGGCCCAGGACGCTCCCGCATTCGGCATCTTGAAGTCGGACGAGAACGAACTGATTACCGAGTTTCACGAAAAGCCGCCGCTTGAAGAGCTCGACGGCAAGGAGAGCGCCGTAGATGCCGATCTCGAAGCCGAGGGCCGTATCTATCTCGCGTCGATGGGTATCTACCTGTTCTCGACCGACGTGATGCAAAAGATGCTCGAGGAGAATCCCGACGAGCACGACTTCGGCAAGCAGGTCATTCCGCGCGCCATCGAGACGCATAAGGTCTTCAGCTATCCGTTCAAAGGCTATTGGAGCGACATCGGAACCATCCGCTCGTTTTACGACGCCAACATCGCGCTTGCCGCGCCCAAGCCGTCGTTCAACCTGTATTCCGAAGAGATGCCCATCTTCACGAACGCCCGGATGCTGCCGCCCGCCAAGATCCACTCGAGCTACATCCAGGATTCGCTGATCGCCGAGGCGAGCGTAGTCGTGAGCGCGCACGTGTCGAACTCGGTCATCGGCCTGCGCAGCTACATCGGGCGCAACGCGACGGTCAAGAACGTCGTCATGATGGGGGCGGACTACATGCACTGGCACGATCTCAAGCTGCACGCGCCCGTCAAAGGCCCCGAAGGGCCGGGCATCGACGAGGAAACGTACATCGAAGGCGCGATAGTCGACAAAAATGCACGGATCGGCAAGCGCTGCGTGATCAAAAATCGCGATCAAGTCGCAGAAGGTGAGGGCCCGGGGTTTTACATTCGAGACGGCGTCGTGGTCGTGACCAAGAATTCGGTCATCCCCGACGACACCATCATTTGACACAGGCCCCGGATTCCGTCCCGCCGACACCGCAGACTTTCTCGCTCATGCTCCGCACCCTCGCCGCGTTCACGCTCCTCGTCGTCCTTTCCGGCTGCAGTAAGCCCGACCCGATCATCCGCATGTACGGCGATTGGCGCTACAACGACGGCTACGAAACCGTCGAAGCACACCGCGAGCAGATCGCCGATTTGGTCGATGATTACGCCGCCGACGCGCAGCGCAACCGGCTGGCCGCCGAACAACTCGGTCTCGCGGCCCGCACCGATGCGCGCCTGGCTTCGTTCGCTACACAAGCCGCTGACCTCTCGGAGTTGCAGAACGTGCTGCTGATTGAGCAGCGCGAACACGCCGACCTCCTGATCGAAGGGGGCAGCTACCGCGAACTCAACAGAGGCTACGGCGCCATGATCACCGAGCAGCAGATCCTCGCCGACCGCTACTACGACCTGGGCCGTCAGATCGAGGTGATGAGCGACACGAGCGCCGCAGGCCAGATCGAGTCGACTGTCGTCCGCTCGCGCTACCAGATCGTGCCTCCGCACTGGCTCCGCCGCGACTACGAAGCGCGTCAGCCCAGCTTGCGTGTGACTGCTGACCCGGGCCAAGCCATTCAGGGCGCACCCGCCGAGACCATCGAGCCGGAGTTTGTGGGCGAGGCCGAAGTAGACGCCGAATCGGACGATCAGTAAGTACGGAAGCCGTCGTTCTCGCGAACACGGGGATCCATCCCGCATCGAGTTCAGGAAATGCCGGAGCGTTCGTTCACCGTTGTCCTGAGCTTGTCGAAGAATCTCCTTGGATAGGCTCAGGACGACGCGGTTGGAAAATGTATTGCTAGACTTGGGACTGGGTATGAGGCAGAGCGTGATCACGCGGAGCGGGATCGCGATGCGGGTACGAGCAACCTGTTTCGCCTTGCTGCTTTGCGCGGCATCGGCGGCGGCCCAGACGACGGTCAGCGGAACCGTCCGCGATGGCGAATCGGGGGAGCCGCTCGCGGGGGCCACGGTCCAGGTCGAAGGGACGAGTAGGGGGACGGCGACCAACCCCGACGGTACCTACAGCGTTGCGCTCTCGGGTAGCGCGACGCTCATCGTCTCGTATGTGGGCTACCAGACGGCTCGCGTCGATGTCGTTGCAGGCCAGAGGCGCGACGTGTCGCTTCAGCCCACAGATCAGCAAATCGGCGAGGTCGTCGTTGGAGGACGCTCGCCGGTCGTGGCGGCTCGGCTCGTTCAGGTCGTGCCGATGCAAGCGCTGCGTCAGGTGCAGGCGGTGGATGGGCGTCAACTCGTTGGAGTTCTTCCGGGGGCACACCTGCAGGTCAACTCGCGAGGCGAGGCGCTGGTCTACCTGAGAGGAAGCGGCGAGCGTCAGACCGGACTCTACCTCGACGGAGCCCCCCTGTTGGTACCGTGGGATGCCCGCTTCGACGCCGGATTGCTTCCCGGCTGGCTCGTCGGATCGGCGCGCGTGGTGCAGGGTCCGTCGTCCGTCTTGTACGGTGTCGGCGCGCCCAGCGGTGCCGTCCTGTTCGGCACGCAGCGGCTCGAGACCGAGGCCACGTTTGCGCAGGCCGAGGTGCGCGGCTCGGCGCCGGGCAGCGGTCGGCTGGTCACCGGACTGGTCAGCACGCGCCGGGGACGCACGCAACTCGAAGCCGGAGCCGGGTGGACCGAGCAGTCCGCCGAGGCCTTGGCCGACGTATCGCTCCCGTTTTCGCAGCCGTCCGACCGGACGCGTCTCAATACGGATCGCGAGTCGCTGACGCTGTTCGCCAAAGCCGAGCACGAGGCGGGTGCTGCCGTTCTTCGCGGATCCGTTCTGCATGTCATCAACGAGAAGGGCATCGCGCCTGAAAGCCATGTCGAGCCGAGCGATGCGCGCTTTTGGCGCTACCCATCGACGCGCTACACGCTGGGCAGTCTGTCGGTGCAGGCGGAGCGATCGGTTGCAGGCGGCACGGTCGACCTGCAAAGTGTCGCATGGGGACAACTCCACCATCAGCAGATCGATCAGTATGGCGACGCCGACTTCAGCCTCGTCGACGAGGTTCAGGATGACGACGACGTATCGGGGGGATTGCGGCTGGGAGCAGCGTTCGAGCGGCCCGAGCGCCTGATCCGCGTCCGCGCCGACGCGCTCGCCTCGCAGCACGATCAGTCCGACGTGGTTGTCGTCTCTGATCCCCGAGCGATTCCGTTCGTTAGGGCGTTCACTTACCGACTCTTCCAAGGCGGCGTCGGTGCCGAGTGGGAGGAGCGATTAGGAGCCGAGCGCAACTGGCTGATCGGCGGTGGGGTGGGCGTCGAAGGCGTCGCCACGCCTCGGACGGGCGACAAACCGGCGCGCGATCCTCAGGCCGCGTGGACGGCGTCGCTCACGTCCGGCACGCGTATCGGCGCGACTTCGATTCGCCTCTCGGGTGCGCGAAAGATCCGCTTTCCGACGCCGCGCGAACTCTTCGGCGAGGCCATCGGTCGTTTTCTGCTCAATCCCGACCTCCGTCCCGAAACGATCTACCAGACCGAACTAACGGCATCCACTTCGACCCGCACGGTCATGCTCGAAGGAGCCGTTTTCGCCCGCCGTACGACGGATTCTATCGACCAGCTCCGCCTGACCGTCGACGGAGAAGCCAAGCGCCAACGTGTCAACCTCGACGGTAGCCGTACGCTCGGCATTAGCCTGAACGGAACGGTCCGAGCCGACCGCATCACGGCCTCGGCCAACGCCACAGCGCAGCGCTCCGAAGGCAAGTCGGGCGAGGTCTGGGCTGCGCGCGCCGAGGTGCCGTCATTTACCTCCTTCGCCGTCGTCACCTATCGCGTGCGCGGTTTTGCACTGGGCATCGACGCCAAGGCAATCGCCGGAATGCGTGACGCGCCCGACGCCGACGGAGAGCGGCCCAGACTCGGAGGTGGTACACAACTTGGGGTTCGCGGCGCGCATACGTGGTTTCGCTCGCGTGGCAGCCTCGAAGTCTTCACCCGCATCGACAACGCCCTCGATGCTGCGATTTTTCCGCAAGCCGGATTGCCTCTTCCCGGTCGCACGATGAGCTTGGGACTGCGACTTTCGGGACAACTGTAGCCTCTCCGTGTTCTCTCAACCGCTGCGCTTGCGAAGGCAGGTTGGCCGAAGATGCCTGGGGGTTCGGTTTCGATACAGCGATCGCGTCGCGGTGCGGATCTGTATCGCGAATGAGGTCGCCGAAGGGCTGAGGCAAGTCGAGAGGTGCTCACATACCCAAGGCCACCTTTCCGACCGCGCACGATAGACAATGTCCCGGTCCGCAGTACCGTCGGTGGAGTTCGTGCAGGCCCTGCGTGTGTGTCGCTGTGCGCTGTCTGATGAATGCTGACGGAAAGCGTCGCGTGTAGGCGTCGGACTCGGGCCTGAGTGCGTCGAGACAGGCAAGCGCGTCGTCTATATCGGCTCCCGTTGCCAGCGCCACCGGCAGAACGGCATTGGCGATCAACCGCTCGCATACCGATGCTCCGATATCCGGGCTGTGCGGTTTGGAGACGCGCCCGATCCTATAGTGGGTGTGCCAATAGTCGGTAGGTTGGCCGGATACAGCTTGGATCAGCGCGCTTCCATCTCGTTCGGCGACGCGTTCGAGAGCATGCTGTCGCCCCCCGTAGCCGAGCATTCGCCCGGGCGAGTACAAGCTTGCCCACTGGACGATGCGTAGGTCAGGCGTGCCCGCTGGACGGACCCCTCCGTAGCGCCAGGGGGTCGACAGGCGCTCGGCAGCACTGAGTTCGATGGCGGTTTCGAGCACGTCCGACGGCGACAGCAGATCGGCTGCAATGAGTGCGGCGCGCTCGCGGGCCAGCGGAAGCATCCGGCGCAGTTCGTCCGGGCTGAGGCGCGTGGCGAGCGTTCCGAGGGCATCGGCGTTGGTCGGGGCGCCCAGCGTGCGGGCGCTGAGGATGTCGAGTGCGTTGGGCCCGAGCGCTTCGGCCTCTCGGGATTTGCGAAGCAGGCGTCGCTGCGCCATCGTGCGGACCCACGACGCGCGATCGTGCGGGTCAGTGCGGTCGAGGGTCCAGCTGCACGGCAATTCGGCAGGTCGCTCAAAGAAGTGGAGCACGTGATCGTGCAGGCGGCGCGTCAGGTGCGGCGCGAGGATGAGTTCGGGTAGCAACGTGCCGTCGGGGCGACGAAGCGTACCGGTCATCAGGTCGGCGTTGAGCGTGACGTGGAGCACGACGGCATTGTAGCGCGGGTCGGCGGGATGTCCGTGGCGGGCCCACTCGGCAGACGACGTATGGACTTCGATGTCGCCGCGCCACTCATCGCTTCCGATGCGCACGTGGGCCGCCGTGAAGTCGGGGCCGTCGGCGGTGTTGAGACGTCCGGGGTCGAGGATCGTCAGCGGTGTTCCACCTGTCGTGCGCAGGCTGCTATGCCGTATCGCCTGTAGCCGCCATAGATCCTGGACGACAGCTTCGGGGACAAGAGTAGGTGCCGTTCCGTGCGGCGGCTCGCTAGTGGTGACCCGCACCAGGTCGTCGTTTTCAAACAGGTAGAGATGCGCTAAGTCGGGATCGGCGACGCGGGGATGAACCATGAATCCGGTGGGTTACGTGACGCAGTCGTAGACCCGGTGGATGACACGGCGTAACCTCGGAAGTGGAATAAAATCGAGCGAGGGTCCCTATATCACCGTAGCAAGAGGGGGAGCAGTGCGGCAACCGGAACGCATCCGATTTGCCCCAAATCGCTACGGCCTATGTCTTGGCGACGGCAAGGGACGAGGAGGGAAAGGGTCACCCTTCTCTCAGCTCGGCGGACAGTGCCCGCGCCACTGCTTCCGAACGGTCAGCGAAGTCGGCGCCGTGTCCTGCGTAGAGGATCGACCGGCTGGCATTGACGAGGATCGGGCCACCCGCGTTGCCCTTCATCACGTCGGCTGCCGATCCGCCTTGAGCCCCGACACCGGGTACGAGGAAGGGGAGGGTAGGGGCGAGGGCGCGAATCTCGGCGAGGGCGTTAGGATCGGTTGCGCCTACGACTAGACCCGCGGTGCCCTGAGCCCTCGCGTCCCACTCAGCTACCTTGCGGCAGACGTGGGCGTAGAGCGGCTCGTCTCCGGGTTCGAGGTGCTGAAAGTCTCGCGCTCCGGCATTGCTGGTGCGGCCCAGTACGAAAGCGCAGCGGTCAGGCCAGTCGAGAAACGGCATCACACTGTCCGATCCCATATAGGGAGCTACCGTTATTGCATCCGCGCCAAATCCATCAAAAGCGGCCTGAGCATAGAAGCGCGCCGTGTTGCCGATGTCTCCCCGTTTGGCGTCGAGGACGACGAGCGCATGGGGCGCGTGGCGACGGACCGACGCGATGGCAGCCGTAAGCAAATCGTGGCCCTCGCGTCCCCATCGCTCGAAAAAGGCGGCGTTGGGTTTGTAGGCGGCAGCGTGGGAGCTAGTTGACTCAATAACACGGTCGAGAAACGTTTCGATCGCGGCAATGGGCGGCCGGCCTTCGAATGGTGCAGGCAGGCGAGCCGGATCGGGGTCGAGGCCGACGCACAGCTGGCTACCGGCGGCGCGGACAGCGCGAGCGAGGCGGTCGGGGAAGGAGAGGGGCATCGGGCGAGGCGTGAAAGGACGTGCAAGCTACATCCGTTGCGGAACGCTCATCCGGCGATTCCGGTATCTAGTCCCCACGTCTGGAAGCGCTTGCAGTCCAGGCACTCTCTCTTCAACTGATCTGCTTTCTGCCCATGTCCAGTCTACTCACCAGCCTCAAGAACGTCTCGGCCAAAGACGCCAAGATGATCGCCGACGCCGAAACGATGCTCGGTCCCGAGCCGTCGACGATGGGATTTGCCAAGAACCTCTTCTGGGGGCGTTTTCGCGAGGACCTGATGTTTCCCTACCCGAAGGAGTCGAGGACTGAGAAGGCCAAGTGCGACGCGCTACTCGAGAAACTCGAAGCCTACATGCGCGACGAGCATCCGTCGGTCCAGATCGACCAGGAAGAGCGGATGCCCGAGTGGTGCTTGGATCGCCTGTTCGAGATGGGCGTCATGGGTATGACGGTTCCTGAGCAGTACGGCGGGCTGGGACTTGGCGTGACGAGCTACAACCGCGCTCTCCAGGTCATCGGCCGGTATTGCGGATCGACCGGCGTCATCGTGAGCGCGCACCAGTCGATCGGCTGCAAGGCCATCATGCTGTTCGGATCGGAAGAGCAAAAGAAGCGGTTTTTGCCCAAAGTTGCGCGTGAGTATCTGTCGGCGTTTTGCCTCAGCGAGCCCCAGGTTGGATCGGACGCGGCGGGGCAGGAGACGCGCTGCGAGTGGAACGAGAAGGAGCAGTGCTACATCCTCAACGGCGAGAAGAAGTGGTCGACGAGTGGAGCGCTCGCAGGCATCTTCACCGTCATGGCCAAGCAGCAGGTGACCGATCCCAAGACGGGCAAGACCAAGGAAGGCGTTTCGGCTCTGATCTGCACGCCCGACATGGAGGGGGTCGACATCTTTCAGAAAAACCGCAGCAAGACCGGTATTCGGGGTACGTGGCAGGCGCGCATCCGCTTCACCGACGTCAAGGTGCCCAAGGAGAACCTGCTTCACAATGAAGGCCGAGGCTTGATCGTCGCGCTGACGTGCCTCAACTATGGGCGCTGCACGCTATCGGCAGGTATCGCCGGAGCCGCCGATCGCGCGTTCGAGCAGTCGACCAAGTGGGTGCAGACGCGCTACCAGTTCGACCGCCCGCTCGCCGATTTTGAGAACGTCCGCCTGCGCATCGCGCGGATGAGCGCGTACACCTACGCGATGGATTCGATGCTCTACATGATGACCGGAATGCTCGACCGGGGCGATACCGACATCATGGTCGAAACGGCGATGACCAAGGTCTTTTGCTCGCACTACGGATGGGAGGTCATCGACGACGCCATGCAGATCATGGGCGGCGAAGGCTACGTGACCGAGAACGAGTTCGAGCGGCTGTGGCGCGACAACCGCATCCACCGCATCGTCGAAGGCTCGAACGAAGTCATGCAGCCCTTCGTGTTCGCCTACGGAGGCCGCAAACTCGCCGAGTCGATGCTCGGAATCCAGGGCGCGCTGCTGTGGGACAACGACGAGTCGCCGCTCGCCAACGCGCAGCGCATGATCACCAACGGCCTCAACCCGACGATCCTCGCCAAGGCGATCCCGCTCGGTTTGCAGATGTTCTTGGGCCTCAAACCCGCCGCGCCGCAGATTACGCGTCTCGACCCATCGCTCGGTGGATTTGCGCGCCGGTTGGGGCGGCTCGTCCAGCTCCACTCGCACCTGTTCAAGATGGTGAGCAAGTGGGAGCGCGAGGACATCGTGACGCGGCAGGCTCAGCAGGCCCGCGTCGCCGATAACGCGATCATGATCTTCGCTCTGTCGTGCGCGCTGAGCAAAATGGACCAGCAACTCCGCGACGGCGACTATGGTGTCGAATTTCAGCGTGAGCGCGCCGCGTTTGCTCACCTGTTCGACCTGTTCGAGCTCAAAATCGAGCACAACGGCGAGTCGATGCAGGACAACGCCGACGATTCGATGCGCGAAGCCGCCGTCGCCGCGCTCGACTACGTCGAGACGCTGCCCAACAGCGAGTTCGTCATACACGAATCGTCGCCCATCGCCAAGGGCACCGGTATGGCGCTCGACCACG
The DNA here is from genome assembly GCA_963815505.1 of Rhodothermales bacterium. Taxonomy (GTDB): domain Bacteria; phylum Bacteroidota; class Rhodothermia; order Rhodothermales; family BA12; genus CAXBBB01. The sequence goes on along the minus strand of CAWFGU010000003.1, from coordinate 150,453 downwards.
AGCACGTCAAGCAATTCCCCGGCAGCGAGCAGGGCCATTTGACGAGTGGAGATGGCGAGGCGACTAAGGCGCTGCCTACGGTCAGCTAACTTCGCTCATCGCTCATCGCTTATCATTACAGCAGGCTCGTTGCTTCGGTGACGGGCCTGCTTCTGTTTGAGGAGTTGTGGCTTCGGCGAGAATATGAGCTTTGGCGTTGGTCATGCCAGACATCTCATCCGCCATTGCTCTGAGGGCGGTGCGACGAACCTTTCAGTGGCCGATTCGGCTCCACTCAGCCTCATGCGAATGCCAGCGACTCTGACGCGGCCGAGAACACCCTCGCGTTCGAGTTGGTCGGTGTAGGTGCGAGCGAGGATATTTGAAGCTACTTTGCGTGCTTACCATTTCAGCACCAGATTGCATCGGTGTAAGAACCGGTATGCAGAATCCGAACGCCTGCTACCAGACCATGAATAATATCGTATCGGTCCCCGTTGAACCTGTAGAGCTTTGCAAAAACTGTGGAATCAAGCTGAGTGGACGGTATTGCCACGCGTGCTCACAGGACAGCGAGGAGGGTAGTCCTAGCGCGAAGAAGTGGCTTTTTGAAACGTTTGCCGAGTTCACTTCTGTCGAAAGTCGGAGCATCCGTTCCGTTGGGATGCTTCTCACCCGTCCGGGCGAGCTGACACAAGCATGGAAGCAGGGGAGACGAGTCCGATACACGCGACCGCTGCAGCTTGTCCTATTCTCACTTCTGCTCCTCTTGCTCGTCCGATCTATCCTCGGCTCCGGGTCGGGCTTCCTTGCCTCAACGGTGTCAGGCTTCCTGCAAGGTGCGGTTGGTGATGGGGTAGAGATCGACGAGGCGCGTGTGGTAGATCAGGCCAGCAATATCCTCCGCTGGTTCACCCTTGCGTTGGCTCCCATCGTTGCCGGAGTCGTCTCGTTATTATTCCGCCGCCGGACGTTCGCGGAGCATTTTGTATTCACGCTTCACGTCTTCGGTTTTGCTCTGCTCGTGCGGACGCTCTTTAGCTTCGTCGAACGGGTGGGCGTTCCCGACTACGTCACTGAGCCGATTCAAATCTTCGTCATCATGACGTACGCGCTCATAGCGATGTGCCGCGTGTATGGAGATTCGATTGTTAGAACATGGGTCAAGTTCGTCACTATCGCTACTCTCTCCGTTTTGATCTGGCTCGCTGCCGGGGCTTCGATTATCGCTCTAACGTTGGAATTTGCGTAGGTCGCCAAGGGGGTGAGGGAGCCGACGCGTCGAGCACTTGGTCGGACTCTCGTCTGACAAAAAACGCCGCCGAAAGCATCGTGCTCTCGACGGCGTTTTGCGTTCTCGGTTGGCTTTGATCAGCCAGCCAGCGCGCGGAGTGTTTCGGCGAGCATTCGAGCCTTTGCGTTGGTCATACCGCTCATCTCGTCGGCCATCGTCGTCAGGGCGGTGCGACGAGCCGCGCCTGAAGTCGATTCGGCTCCGGTCAGTCCTGCGCGGACGGCGGCGACTTTCGCGGCGTCGAGCGTGCCCTCACGTTCGAGCTGGTCGGTGTAGGCGCGGGCCAGGGCAAACGAGGGCGGCCACGTGTACTTGGGCTGTCCCTGGGCGTTCAGGCGCTCGAGAACGACGGTATTGGCAGCGGCGATCTCGTTGGCGCTCAGGTGAGCGCTTGGCGTAAGCTCCATGATATCCAGACCACGCGCGATTTCGCTGCTGATGAGCTTGCCGTTGTACCAGTAGACCGACCAGCTTCCGGCCGTCTGCAACGCGTCGGCGTCCAGCGGTCCGCGGTCGTGGTAGGCGATCTCGTAGGCGTTGGTCGGATCGGTCCAGTCGAAGACCGAGATGCCGCCCTGATACCAACTCTGCACCATGATGTCGCGCCCAGGAATGGGGATCATCGAGCCGTTGTGGGCGACGCAGTTCTCGGTCGACGTTTGAGCGGCGGGCAGTTTGTAGTAGCTCTGGAACGTCATGTCCGTGCCGTCGAGCGTGAAGATGGCGTTGGCGCCCCACTCCATCGGGTCGTCGGCGCGGCACTTGGGACCGGTACCGCCGCCCCATTCGTCGGTGAAGAGCACCTTGGTGCCGTCGTTGTTGAACGTCGCGCTGTGCCAGTAGGCGAAGTTCGAGTCGGCGACGGCGTCGAGGCGGCGCGGAGCGGCGGGGTTGGAGATGTCGAGCAGCAAGCCGTAGCCTTCGCACGCGCCGCCTGCCAGTCCGATCTCGGGATAGAGCGTGATGTCGTGGCACTGGTTGGGGCCGCGCTGGACCTCGTCATCGTCCTCGTCGGCGCCGCCGAAACGCTCGGCGAGAATCGCGGGCAAGCGTTCGCGCAGCAGGGCGCTGTCGGCAGCCGTAGGCTCACCGGTTCCACCTCTCTGCTCGACCATACCGGCCAGCATCGGGCCGATCATTCGGTCGGGGAGAATGCGGTCCTGTCCGAAGAAGTAGACGACGAACTTGCCTTCGGCGCGGGCCTGATCGAGTTCGATCTGGTCGGCGGGCGAGATGCTCTCGCGCGTGGGTGGGGCAGGGAGGCTGTCGAAGATGCGAGGCGAGCTGACGATGGCGGCCTGCGTCGGATCGGCGAGCGGGACCTTGATCACTTCGATGCGGAAGAGGGCCGTTCCGTCGTCGTCTTCGGGCATGGCGTCCGAGCAGCCCGCGAGTTCGGCGTCGGGGCGCACGCCTGCCGAGCCGGAGACGTAGACGTATACGTTTTCGTCGTCGTTGGGGTCTTTCAAGACCGAGTGCGTGTGTGAGCCGCGGCAGGTCTGGACGTTCGAGACGTATTGCGGATTGCGCACGTCCGAGATGTCGAAAATGCGAATGCCGCGCAGGCGGTCCATGCTCACGCGCTCGTCGACGCCCTGGGCGCCGCAGTCGAGGCGGCCTTCGTTGCCTTCGCCCGAGACGAAGAGCAGGTTGCCGTAGACCGACACGTCGCTCTGCGAGGCCGGACAGACGTACTCGGTGACGACTTGGGGATTGGCGGGGTCGGAAATGTCCCAGACGATCACGCCGTCGAAGTTGCCCTGGAACGCGTAGTTGCCCTGAAAGGCCAGGTCCGAGTTCCACGCACCGACGAACGACTGGGGCGGAGGCGTCGCCGAGACGAGGCGGACGTTCCATGCTGCTTCCTGCGGCGTCGAATACGCCTGCGCGCAAGCCGACGCGCGGATCGGGCGAAGGCGGCATCAGGTCGGCCTGCATCATCGCCGATTGCGACTGAGACGGGCGTCGAACTGGGCATCATCCCGTTCTTGGACGCGCAGCCTGCCAGCCCGAGGGCCAGCAGGGCGACGGCCAGCGTGCCGGTGAGAGTGTAGCGTGGGCGCATGAGGTTGGGGTTGGAGAGAAAAGAAGTTCAGTGAGCGTGTCCGCCCGTGGCTGAGGCCGGAGCGCCGCCGCGGGCTTCGAGCATCTGCCGCATGCGGACGATTTCGGTCGTCTGGTCGGCGTTGATGTCGGACGCGAGCTTGAACGAAGCGCGGTCGAGGTTGGCGCCGCCCGCGTCGAGCAGTTGGTCGACCATCGTGACCGCGCCGCCGTGGTGACCGATCATGTAATGCAGGAACAGGCGGTCGAAGAGCCTGCCGCGTGCCGCCTGGAGTTCGTCGAGTTGTCCTTGCGACAGCATCCCCGGCATCGAGCTGTGGTCGTGTGATCCAGCGTCGGGGAGCGGGGTCCCTTCGGGTTTGCCTTCGATTCCCAAGATCAGCCGAGCGCCTTCGATGCGGTAGGTGACTACCGGCTCGCCCCGATCGCGAAGCCACTTCTGCATGGACGCGATCTCGTCGCGCTGCGCGTTGACGATGCGGGCGGCGAGCGTGCGGATGGTCGCATCGGCTCCGTTGGGCTCGGCGAAGGCGGACATTACCAGCGCTTGGGCGTGGTGACCGATCATGCCGGTCATAAAGTCCACATCGGCCTGCACGTACTGCGACCGGTCCTCGGCGACGCGCGCCCAGTACAGCGCTTCGAGCGCGCCTCGGTCCGGCCTAGTCGGCTCGGACTGGGGAGCCGACGAGCTGCATCCCACCAGGACGACGGCGCAGAAGAGAAAAGCGGCGAGGCGGGACGACATCGCGGAACGTGGCGAAAAGACTGATTGAAAGTAAGGCCAAACGAGTGCTGCGCGGCGGCCCAGCTACCCGAACCACTCCTCGGACTCGGCGACGAGCGCTTCGTCCGACAGCGCGGCATAATCGGTGTGGCCGAGCGCGGCGTAAAACTCCTCGTCGTAGCTGCGCGTCCTCACGACCAGCGGCATCGGAATCGCGTGTCCGAGCACGAGCGCCTGCTGCTTGGATTCGAGCGACGCCAGAATCGACCGCAAACTGCCTGCGCCCGACGTGCCGACGAGTGCGGCGTTGATGTCTTTCTCGTCCGAGAGTTGCGCGATGAACTTGGTGCCGATCTGGCTCAACACCTCGTCGTCGATGGCCGACGGGCGCTGGTCGACGATCAGCAGCGACACAAAATACTTGCGCATCTCCCGGGCGATCTTGCCGAACGGCGTCTCGCGCGCGATGCCCGATGCCAGCAGCTTGTGCGCCTCCTCGATCGTGATGACGAGTTGATGGGGTCGGTCGCCTTCGTGCTGGGTCTGGAGATAGGTCTCGGCCTTCTCCTCCCACGCCCGCCGGATGCGCCGCGTGACGACGTTCGACACGAGCAGGTACACGTCGAGGCTGCTATACCGGCCGAACTCGAAGATCACCGATTTGCCCTCTTCGAGCCGCTGCACGATCTCATCGACCACGTCGACTTTGCCTTTGCTCGACTCGGTCGAGAAGAAGCCGTGCCGCTCGAACCGCCGCAGCCGGCGCTGCAAGGCCGACAGGGCCGACGGGTGGGCATTCGTCGCTTCGGCGATGGCTTCCATCTCGCCTTCGCCCTCGGCTTCGAGCAGCGTCGCGAGCCAGCGCGTGCCGTATTTGCGGCGCAGCAGATTGGTGCTCTCGGCAGCGGTGTCGTTGAGGTTGAGCGTCGACTGGAGCGGGAGGATGTCTTCTGGCTCGATCTGGTCGGCGTAGAGATAGGCTTCGATGTCGGCTCGGGCACCTCTGCGCTTGGTGCCTTCTGGGTCGAGGCTGACGATGCGGACCTGGGACGGAAACAGCTGCTTCAACCCTTTGACGTTGGCGCCGCCCTCGGCTCGCGCCGATGATCCGTACTCCGAGTGCATGTCGAACACCAAGTTGACAGCCGTCCGCGTGTGAATCCATCCGGCCATGAGCAGGCGTGTCACAAACGTCTTGCCCGTCCCGGTCTTGCCAAAGACGGCCGACGAGCGCTCGGCCAGTCGGGGCAGGTCGATGCAGACCGGCACGTCCGACATGCCCAGTGGCGTGCCGATGTCGAAGAAGCGTTTGGGGTCGTTCTCGGCGCTTCCGAACACGCGAGCCACGTCACCTTTGGTGGCTCTGGCGACCGGCGAGAAGTGGGCGGGAACGGTTTTGACGGGGCGCGGATCGTCGTCGGTCAGGTCCTGCAAGCCCTCGTTGGGCAGCATCAGCATCGGTTTGAGCGCGACGGTCGCGTACGTGCTCATACCCTGCATCACGCGCCGGAGCAGCGTTTCGTCCGGGCCGGGAGGATAGAGCAGGATTTGCTCGTTGGCCGCGTCGATCGTCACGTCGGTGATCAGGCAAAAGAAGTCGTGCGTCATGCCCTGAACGACGGCGAACGTGCCCGCCGTGACGTGCTCGACCTGCTGGCCCGCGCCCAGTTTCATCTCGACGCCTCCCGTTAGCGAGCCGTGGGTGACGACGCCGATGCGGTCGGGGCGGTCGTTGGCGGATTCGGTCGTCATGGCAGTGGGTTGAAAGGGAAGAGCCGTCGCTCGGCATCCGGGATGCTAAGCAACGGCTCGGGCTGTGACAACCGTAAGACGCGGCGTCAGTGCTTGTCGCCGATGCGGTCGGCGGCTTTCTCGGCCAGCAGGCCCGCCATGATGACCGTCACTACTTCGGCGGCGACGCCTACGAAGAAATTGCGGATCAGGAAGCGGACGGCGCGCGGAAGGATCAGAAACACGCCCATGCCGCCGATGAGTCCGATGATATATTTGGAGAAGGGGTTGCCGTTCATTGCAAAAGGAGGTGAGATGGAAGCTTTCATGGTACGCGCCTACTGACCCACGCCGTGCCCTCGTCGGCGCTACGAACCGGCTACGACCGGTGCGGGTTCGTCGGCTTTCGGTCTGCGCGGCTGCTCGTCGCCGCCGACCACTTCGTGCTCCAACGCTTCTACGACCGACTCGCCGCTCTGCGCTTCCTCTTCGGCTTCGGGCTCGTTTTGCTTGGCGCCTCGAACGTTGAGTACGAACAGGCCCACCTGGAGCACGATCAGCGCCCACGCTGCTTCGGGCAGCGCCCACACGACCCAGAGCACGTTGCTGGCGACGAAGATCCAGAAACCCCACAGCCGCAACCGCGCCGACCGCGTGCCGACCAGAAACGCGGCGCCTAGCGTGGCGACCATGGCGGGCCATTGAATATGGGTGACCCAGGAGGCGTCGAGAAAGTCCATGGTGATGAGTTTAGGTGGTAGGCCGAGCAACGCCGCTTGGCACGGTGGGCCCATGAGCCAGCGCAACGAACCGGCGAAAACGAAGGTCGCCGTGGGACATCCCGCTCGCACCCACTGCGACTAGGTAGTAGGGCGTTTGGCGGGAGGACGTTTGCGCGACGACGGCTTTTTGCGACTGCCGTGCTTTTCCATGACAGCGTCGGCCTGCTCGCGAATCTCAGGTTGGCGTTTGAGGGCGTAGATGCGCTCCTTGGCCGTCCGCGAGGCGTCAAGGTGGTCGACGATCGGCAGCGGGTAATCCACGCCCGCGCAGAAACCCAGCCCAGCGGCTTCGATGGGCGTGATCTTGTGCGGCTCGTGGACGAGGACGCCGGGAAGGTGGGCCAGCTCGGGCACCCAGCGGCGGATGAACGTGCCATCCGGGTCGTGATCGTAGCCCTGCTTGGTTGGGTTGTAGATGCGGACGCTGTTAATGCCCGTCGTGCCGGATTGCATCTGGAGCTGCGCCAGGTGGATGCCGGGCTCGTAGTCGAGCCACGCTCGGGCGAGGTAACCATGCAGCCCGCGCCAGTCGAGCCAGAGGTCGTAAGCGGCGAAGGACGTGATCATGGCGCGCATTCGGAAATTGAGATAGCCCGTCGCCGCCAGCGCTCGCATACAGGCGTCGACGAACGGAAAGCCGGTCCGCCCGTCGCGCCACGCTTCGAATCGGTCTTGATCCCACTCGCTGCCGCGTAAGTCATCAAAAGCGGGAATGTAGCTGCGAAACTCGATCTGCGGCTCGTCTTCGAGCTTTTGCATGAAGTGACAGTGCCAGTGCAACCGGCTCTCGAACGCGCGCAGACTCTTACTCCATGCTTTGCGGTCATCCGGTGCGAGGTGATCGAGGTCAGCCTTCCGCGCACGCGTGGCGTGGACGACACTGCGCATCGAGATCGTGCCCCACGTCAGGTGGACGCTGATGCGCGAGCACTCATGGAACGCACGAACGGGAGTGCTCAGGCCGCTGAAATACTGCTCGCCTCGCTCATATAAAAACGAGTGCAGTACGTGCCACGCTTCGCGTTCTCCAGCACGCAAAAAGAGCGCTGACGCCTCTTGGGTCAGGCCCAGATCAGCGTGCGTCGGGATGTCGCCCGGTACGAGGTCGATCCCCGCGTCCGAAAGGCTCGGAATGGCCTCGGGAGCCTGGAGTGGATCGGTACTCATGCGTGCCTCCCACGTCTTGGCCCAGCGGTCGCGCGTGTCCAGCCGACGGACGACGCCCGTCTGCCACGTCTCGTGAAACGGCGTATCTGTCGACGCGCACCAGTCCTGGACGGCCCGGTCGCGCGCGTACGTCGCCTCGGCGCCAGTCTCCTCGTGTGCGTGGAGCACGAACGGGCCGAGGCGGTGGCGAACGTCCGCCAGCACGTCGACGACTTCGCCGTGCCGAACGATCAGCGGTTGGCCGCGCAGACCGAGCGAGGCGCGCAAGTGGATCAGGCTCTCGCGAACGAACGTCCAGTGCCGCGCCGAAAAATCGTCAGCACCCGACACACTCGGCTCGGCGACGTAGAGGGGCAGAACCGCGCCACCGCTCGCCTGGGCTTGGGCGATGGCGTGGGTCAGCGGAGCGTGGTCGCGGACGCGCAGATCGCGCTTGAACCAGACAACGTGGAGGGCAGGAAGGTCAGACATGCCTGATCTATCCCAATGCTCATACGCGGTTCGCGCCGACACGTAGCGCACCGGTAATCTGCTCCACTATCCCGAGATCGCTAACTGCCCGCACGCCGCATCGATGTCTTGCCCCCGACTCCGACGAACCGTAACCGTGACGCGCTTGGCAGCGAGGATGCCCAGAAACCGGTCGAGTGTGCCTTCGTCGGACGGCTGGAAGTCCAGCCCTTCAACCGGATTATACATGATCAGATTGACCTTCGAAGGCACCCAACCGGACACCCGAGCTAGGGCACGCGCATCGTTCTCGCCGTCGTTGTAGCCCGCGAACATGCAGTATTCGTAGGTGATTCCCAGGCCAGTTGTCCTATAGTAATGTTGCAGCGCTTCGCGCAAGGCGGTCAGATCCGTCGCGTGGCTGCGGTTGACGGGCATGATGCGGCTGCGCTTGACGTCGTCGGGCGCATGGAGCGACACAGCGAGGCGGACTTTCAGATCGAGGTCGGCGAAGTCGCGGATGCGGCGGGCCAGCCCGACCGTCGATACGGTAATCCGCTTGGCCGAAAGGCCGATGGCGTCGTCGGCCGTCATCAGGTCGAGCGCCGCAACGACACTGGGCAGGTTGAGCATCGGCTCGCCCATGCCCATGAACACGACGTTCGTCACCGCCGCTCCAAAGTGTTCGTGCGCCAGCGCGTCCATCGCCGTCACCTGGCTCGCAATCTCGCCTGGCGTCAGGTTCTGGTGGAAGCCCATCGTACCCGTCGCGCAGAACGAACACGCCATCGCACATCCGACCTGGCTTGACACGCAAACAGTCAGCCTTTTCGCCGCCCCTTCGTCGTCGAAGTCGGGGATCAATACGGCTTCGACCTGTCGTCCGCTGTCCAATCGGATCAGCGCCTTGATCGTCTGGTCGGTCGCTCGCTGCAGGCGCGTGATGGTCGGCGGCTGGAGGCGAAAGTGTTGGCCGAGGTGGGTGCGCAGCTTTTTGGGCAGATTGTCCATCTCGCCGACGGATGCCACGCGTCGGTTCCACATCCACCGCACGAGTTGATCGGTCCGGAACGACGGCTGACCAGCTTCCTTGACGACGCGCGCCAGGTCCGAGCGGCCCAGCGCAAGCAGGTTGGGGAGGGGAGCTTCCATCGGTTGGGAATGCGTGGGCACGAGCGCGGTTCGTCAGGCGGGTCGGCGCGTGACAGCCGTGGCCCAAGCCAACATGGCGAGGGCAAACGCGAGCGTGACGGCAAAACCCAATACCACCGATGGTCCATCTATTGGTGATGCACCAGGCAGGTAGAGGGCGGCGCGGAGGGTTTCGACGCCATAGTGGACCGGGTTGAGGCGGATCGCCCAGGCGAGGGCGGCAGGTGCTCCTCCGGGGGGAAACGCGGCGCCCGACACGAACCACAGCGGCAGCAAGACGGCGTTCATCAGCCCGTGGAAGCCGCGCGTCGTGCTCACCTTCCACGCGATCACGTAGCCGAGCGACGAAAACGCCAGCGCCAGCAGCCCAAGCGTCGCCAGAGCCAGGAGGATACCGCCGGCGCTTAGCACAAATCCGGCGAATGGGGCCGCCGCCAGAAACAAGGCGCCTTGCGCCACCGACAGACTCGTGCCTCCCAGCAGACTGCCCAGCGTGACGGCCCAGCGCGGCGCGGGCGACACCAGCGCGGCCTGCAAGAACCCGCTCTGCCGCTCATCAACGACGTAAATCGTCGAGAAGATGGCGGTGAACAGGGCGACCAGTGTCAGGATGCCGGGAAACAGGTACGCGAGGTAGTCGAGGTCGGCAGCTCCGCTCAGTTCGGAAGCGGGCATCTGGAACGTGCCGCCGAAACCCAGGCCGAGCAGCAGCCAGAACGCCAGCGGTTGCACCAGTGCGCCGACGATGCGGCTGCGCTCGCGGACGAACTTGCGCACCTCGCGCGTCCAGAGCGCCGTAATCGTGGGAAGGGCGGACGTCATGGTGTGGAGCGGAGTGCGTTGCCGGTCGCGGCCAGAAAGGCATCTTCGAGGGTCGGTCGGCGCAGCGTCGCTTCGGCGATGGCGTCGGGGTGCGCCTGCGCAAGGTGAGCCAGCAGGCGCGCGGGTTCGGGGTGCCCTATGCCGATGCGGCCCCCAGCGTGGTGCATGTCGGAGGCGTCGACTTGAAGCGTCTCGGGTGCGAACAGCGGCTCGCTACCGGGCGTGGGCGTGATCCATAGCACCGACGTGCCCAGTGCATCGCGCAGACCATCAGGCGTGCCGGTGGCGGCGACCTTGCCTTGGTCGAGAATGGTGATGTGTCCCGCGTCGTCGGCTTCTTCGAGCAGGTGCGTCGCCATGAGGATCGCCGTTCCCTCGTTGCGCCGGATGTCGGAGAGCAGGTCGAGGAAGAGCCGCCGGGCCGAGGGGTCGAGCGCGGTCGTCGGCTCATCGAGCAGCAGCAGGGCGGGACGATGGAGCAGACCACGCGCCAGATCGCCTCTGCGCTTCTCTCCGCCCGAGAGTGTCGACACGCGGCGATCTGCGTAAGCCTGCGAGGTCGAGCGCTTGGATCAGAGCGTCGGCTCGCTGCTTCGCATGGTCGCGCTTCATGCCGTACAGCGCCGCCTGGGTGCGCAGGTTCTCGGCTAGCGTAAGCTGCTCGTCGAGCGCGACTGACTGAAACACCACTCCCAGATTCCGCCGCACGCCCTCGGGATCTGCCGACACGTCGTATCCGCCAACCTGTACCGTTCCGCTATCGGGCCGCAGCAGCGTCGACGCGATCTTAAACAGCGTCGTCTTGCCCGACCCGTTGGGTCCCAGCAGCGCATGCAACTCGCCCGGCCGGACGGTCAGCGACGCACCGTCCAGCGCCCGAACAGCGTCGTTGCCCGAGCCGTAGCGGTGCGATACGCCGCGCGCGTCGAGAGCTGCGTCCCCGGTCACGCGAGCCACAGCACGTCGACGACCAGTGCCACGACCAGCAGCGGGATGTACATCACCGACGCTTTGAGCACGCGCTTGGCCTGCGCGTTCGAGCGGTCCGACCAGAAGGCGACCGACGCGCGCAGAAACGGCAGACCCAGCAGTGTCGCCAGGAGGGCGTAGATCCACGTCGCTGCGTTCATCGTCCATGGCAGTAGGCTGCACGCGACGGTGAGAACGGTGAAGGCTATGATCCAGACGGCGGTCCACGTGCCGCGTTCGTCCGTCGTCGTACTCATCGCGAAGCCGCCACGCGCGTAGTCCTTCCGGTACATCCAGGCGAGCGAGAGGAAGTGCGGAATCTGCCACGCGACGAGCAGCGCGAAAACGGCCCAGCCCAAGGCGCCCAGTCGGCCCGTTGCGGCGACGTACCCACCCAGTGCAGGCAGCGCGCCGGGGATCGTTCCGACGAGCGTGTTGAGCGGTGTCCGGCGTTTGAGCGGCGTGTAGACCCAGAGGTAGAGCACCAGTGTCAGAATCGCCAGGATGCCCGTCGGCGGGTTGACGAGGGGGCAGAGGATGCCGACGCCCGCGCTCGCAAGTCCCAATCCCCAAAACATCGCCGCGCGTTCCGAAATGCGTCCTGACGGAATCGGTCGGGCCTCGGTGCGTCGCATACCGGCGTCCAGATCGCGCTCCATCCAGTGGTTCAAGACCGCGCCGCCCGCGCTGCACAAGGCGGTGCCGACGACGGCCCAGAACATCACCCAGCCCGCCACGCCGTCCAGACTGCCCAGCGCGAATCCGGCAACGGTCGACAAGACGACCAGGAACGTGATCTCAGGCTTGGTCATCGACCACAGATCGCGCGCCAGCGTGGGCGAGGCCGCTTGCAGGAAGCGCGTCGTCTGGGCAGAGGGATCGACGGTCGGGGCGTCGGTCGGAGGGGTGGCTTCGCTCATGCGGGGACGGCCTGTTGGTAGACGGCAGCACGCGCACGCGCCGGGTGAGACAGCGCCTGCGAGGCGAAGAGGATAAGGCCGATCCAGAATACGTCGGCCAGTAGAAGGTGGACGAGTTGCATCCAGACGGGCGCCTTGAGCCAGATGGTGAGCACCCCGATGCCGAGTTGGGCAAAGCCGGTCGCGACGACGAGCGTTCCCCAGCGCTGGACCCATACGCCCTCGAATGCCGCCTGAATTTTGGGAATAGCGACGAACGCCCAGCCGACGAGCAGGGTCGCGAGCAGCGGGTGGTAGACGCGGAGTTGCTGCAACGGGTGGGCGCCGCTGTCCAACGCCTGACCGAGCACCTGAGCTGTCGAGTCAGCTTTAAAAAGCGTGTCGCCCAGCGCCGTGACCGCGCCCATCGTGCTCACCACGAGCGTCAGCCCGACCAGTCCGGCGACCGAGGCGGCAGGGGCGACCCATCGCCCACCCATCCGCCACGTGGGGCGGTCGTGCCCATCGGCCCACCACGCCGTCCGCACGAGCCATGCGACAAGCACGAACGTGTTGACGAGATGAGCCGCAATCGAGACGATGCGTGCCGTCGACGTGTCGTGGGCGACCCACTCGAAGAGCACGATGCCCGCTCCGATGGCGCCTTCGGTGATGACGAACAGGAGAGAGAACCACGCCGCTCGCCTCGCCGGGTGACCCTTCACGAACGCCCGAACGGCCCACACAACCAGGCCGATGATCAAAAAGCCCGCCAGCGCGCTCGTGAGCCGGTGCGACAACTCAATGATCGTCTCCATCGTCGGCGATTGGGGCACGATCTCGCCGTTGCATAGCGGCCAGTGAGCCCCACAGCCTGCGCCTGACCCGGTCGCTCGCACGAACGCGCCCCACAAGATCACCAACACCAGATATCCCACGACGCCCCACGCGTAGCGGACAAACCGGCGTTGAGAAGGCGTCTGCGACACGAGTCAGAGGGCGTAAAGTCTACCTTCGGAAGTACCTGACGTGCGGCTGGCGGTTTCGCAAATAGCGGGCGAAGCAGGCCCGATTGAGCATGTCCCAGGATCAAGCGCGTATGCCTCTTCGTCTCGCTTACTCCTCATCCGAATACTCTCCGATATGTCCGACGCACCTGTTCAGAAAACACTCATGGTCTCGATCTCCGGCATTCGGGGCATCTGGGCTGCCGGACTCGACGTGCCGACCCTGACTAAGTACGCGGGCGCCTACGCGACGTGGATTTTGCAGCAGTGCGAGTCGACCGGGCGCGATGCCAGAGTCGTTATCGGCCGCGATGCGCGTGTGTCGGGCGACGTGGTCAGCCAACTCGTCGCGGCGACGCTGCGGAGTGCAGGCATCGACGTAGTGGACGCTGGGCTGGCGAGCACGCCGACGGTCGAGATGGCGGTCTTGTTCGAGCAGGCGGCGGGGGGCATCATCTTCTCGGCTTCGCACAACCCCGCCGAGTGGAACGCGCTCAAACTGCTCAATGAGAAGGGCGAGTTTCTCACGCCCGATCAAGCGCGCGACATGCAAGCGCTGGCCGACAACGAGCCCACGACAGCCGATTATCTCGCTTTGGGCAGCTACGAGCAAAAGGACTTCCTGCAAGCGCACATCGACGCCATCCTCGCGCTGCCCTACGTCGACTCAGGCAAGATCAAGGCGCGCGGCTTCAAAATCGCCGTCGACGGGATCGACTCGGTCGGAGGCGTGGCGATTCCGGCCATGCTCCGGGCTCTGGGCGTGACAGACATCGTCTGCCTCAACTGCGAGCCGACGGGCCGCTTCTCGCACGTCGCCGAGCCGCTGCCGCAGCACCTGACCGGCATCATCGACGCTGTCGGCGCGCAGGGCTGCGACCTGGGCATCGTCGTCGATCCAGACGCGGACCGACTCGCCTTGGTGGCCGATGGTGGGACGTACGTGTCCGAAGAGTTGACGCAGGTGGCCGCTGCGGACTTTCTGTGGAAGCACAAATCCGGGCCGTTCGCAACTAACCTTTCGTCCAGCCGCGCTATCGAGGACGTGGCCAAAAAGCACGGCCAGAAAACGTATCGCAGCGCCGTCGGCGAGATCAACGTCGTCGAAAAGATGAAAGAAGTCGACGCCGTGCTGGGCGGCGAAGGCAACGGCGGCGTCATCCTGCCCGACCTGCACTACGGCCGCGACGCGCTCGCCGGTGTCGCCCTCGTCCTGACGCACCTCGCGACCGAAGGCATCGCCATGAGCGAGTGGCACGCCAGCCTGCCGACCTACCACATGGGCAAGCACAAACTCGACGCCCGCACGTTTGACGTGGACGCCGCGCTCGCCACCATCGCCGCCACCTACCAAGCCGACTGCCGACGCGACCGTTTCGACCGTCGACGGCGTCAAGATCGACCTGCCCAGGGCTGGGTGCACCTGCGCAAGTCCAATACCGAACCCATCGTCCGCGTCTACACCGAGGCGCCCTTCGCCCGAAGCCGCCGACGCCCTCGCCGAGCGGTTCAAGACCGAACTGGCAGGCTGAGCTTCGCGGCCCCAACGGCAGAGGCCAGCGAGTTTACTATCTATGGGACAGCATGCGGCTCAGCGCCTGGGCGGGCAGCCACTGCCAATCGGGGCGGTGGTTGCGCTCGTAGCCCAGTTCGTAAAGCGCTTTTTCGAGCAGGTAGAGGCGCAGAAGCGGCGCGCGATAGGCGATGCTGGGCAGCAAGTCTTCGATTCCAGCGACGTTGAGATAGGCGTCGGCAAAGGCATCCTGGAGCGCCCGAGATAGCAGTCCGGCCCAGACGGCATCGGCCTCGTCGTCAGTGCGTTCGGTGAGGCGTTTGCGGGCCATCTGGACGGCATAGTCGAGCGAGCGCATCATTCCGGCTACGTCGCGCAAGGGACTGTCTTTGGCGCGGCGTTCGTCGAGCGATCGAGCAGGCTCGCCTTCGAAGTCGAGCACGTACACGTCGCCGCCGCCGACGAGGGTCTGGCCGAGGTGGTAGTCGCCGTGGATGCGGATGCGCAGGCCCTCGCCCAAGGATTCTAGCTCGTCGAGGCTGCTCAGCGTGCCGTCGAGCGTTGCGGCATCGAGTCCGTCCACATCGGTCAGGATGTCGCGGGCGTCTTGAAGCACGCGGCGTACCCGCGCCGTAAGCGCAGATGCGTGATCGGTCGTAAAGTCGGCGGGGGCAAGCGCGTCGGACTGGGACTCGGACAACGCGCGGTGCATCTCGGCCGTTCGCACGCCCAGCAGACGCGCGAGGCGAATCAGTTCGGGTGCCAGTTCCTCAAACCACGCCCCCAGAGTTTCGGGCGAGCGGTCTTCGTCCGACGGCAACGCGCGCCCGTCGGCGCGTCCGAAAAACGTCGTGGCCGAGTCTAAAGCGTAAGTCCAGCCGTCGCCCTCGGCGTCGAGGGCCTGCTGAGCGATGGCCAGGACAGTCTGCGTTTCGGGACGCTCGAACGTGAGCGTGCCGCGCAGTTTGGGGGCGAACGCGAAATTGGTCTGCGACAAATGGCCGAGCAGCTCGGCTTCGGGATTGTCGCCTTCCTCGAGGCGGCGGAACAACTTGACGAACAGGCTGCCGTCGACGATGGCCGACGAGTTGCTCTGCTCGCTCCGCAGCACGCGCACGTTCGACGCGTCGAGGCGGACGTTCTCCATCCGAGGCACGTACAGGCCGCGCAGCGAGCGGCCCTTGGCGCCCTTCTGCCACCAGCGCACGAACGCCGACCAGAACCGCTCGTCCGTCGTGCCATCGACCAGCAAACGCTTGCCGTTGGGCCCATCGATCCAGCACAGCGCGGCCGATCCGTATGCGTCGAGAAAGGCATCGGCGTCGGACTCGGCGAGTGCCATCAGCGGAATTTGGTAGCGCGTCGCATGCCCGTCAACGGTCGCTTGAATCTCGCTCAGGTAGACGGGCAAGTCGCCGCCCTGCAAGCGGACGGCGTCGCGGACTTCGACGGTCGGTGTGCCCGCACTCTTGGCGCCGTACCACCGCTGCCGCAGCAGGAAGGAGGGGAGAACGCGCTCCAGGTCGGCGGGCGTCGTCGACGCGGTCATCGTAGGAACGAGGACGTTGTGCAGGCCCTCGGCGACTTTGACAGTGGGCAGGTCGACGGGCGTGTCGCCTTCGTCGAGTAGCAGGCTGCCATCCGGCGCGTGATCTGCTACCGGGTCGAGACGGAACCAGAAGAAGCCGTAGGGCGCCAGCGTAAGGGTATACGGATGCTCGCCGATGGCGGAAAAGCGGCCTGCCCGAGCATCTCGGTCGGCACGAATCCGTCGAGATCGGCGGTGGGGAGGACGGCAGCTTGGGCAAAGCGCGACAGGTTGGCGACGACCAAGATCTGCTCGCCTTCGTACCGCCGGACGTAGGAGAAAATGGCCGGATTGTCCACGTCCAGCACGTCGAACGAGCCTCTGCCGAACACGCGCTCGTGGCGCTTGCGGGCGGCCAACGTAGCGCGCGTCCAGTGGAGCAGGCTGTCCGGGTTGCGCTCGGCGTCCTCGACGTTGACGAACTCGTACGAGTAGGCGCCCCGGTCGATCGACGGCATGAACAGGCGGTGGTGCTCGGCGCGCGAGAAGCCGCCGTTCTTGTCCGGCGACCACTGCATCGGCGTCCGAACGCCGTTTCGGTCTCCCAGGAAGGGATCGTCGCCCATGCCGATTTCGTCGCCGTAGTAGAGAACGGGCGACCCTTTCATCGAGAGCAGCAGACCGTTGAGCAGTTCGATGCGCCGCCGGTCGCCGCCGAGTAGCGGAGCCAGCCGCCGCCGGATGCCGACGTTGATGCGAAACCGGCTGTCGGCGGCGTAGGTGTTGTACATGTAGTCGCGCTCCTCGTCGGTCACCATCTCGAGCGTTAGCTCGTCGTGGTTGCGCAGGAAGATGGCCCACTGCGCATCGTCGGGGATGTCCTCGGTGAGCTTGAGCATCTCGACGATGGGTCGCCGGTTCTCGCGCTGCAACGCCAGGTAGAGGCGCGGCATGACGGGGAAGTTGAACGCCATCTGCACGCCCTCGCCGCCGCCGAAGTAGGGAATCGTGTCCTCGGGCCACTGGTTTGCTTCGGCGAGCATCACCTTACCCGGACCGTAGCGCGCCTCGATGGCCTTGCGCAGATCGACTAGATAGTCGAGCGTTTCGGGCAGGTTTTCGCACGACGTTCCCTCGCGCTCGAACAGGTAGGGGACCGCGTCGAGCCGCAGGCCGTCGACGCCCATGTCGAGCCAGAAAAACGTCACGCGCTCCATCTCGGCGACGACGGCTGGGTTGTCGAAGTTGAGGTCGGGCTGATGCGAGAAGAAGCGGTGCCAGTAGTACTTCTGCGCCTTGGCGTCCCACGTCCAGTTGGAGACCTCGGTGTCGGTAAAAATGATGCGGACGCCGTCGTACTTCTCGTCGCGTCTCGCTCCACACGTACCAGTCGTGCTTGTCGCTGGCCGGATCGCGCGCCTCCTGAAACCACGCGTGCTGATCTGAGGTGTGGTTGAGCACCAGTTCGGTGATCACGCGCATGCCCCGAGCGTGGGCGTCGTCCATGAACGCCTTGAAGTCGTCGACGCTTCCGTGGATCGGCAGCGTGTTGTAGTAGTCAGCCGTGTCGTAGCCGTCGTCGCGCAGCGGGCTGTCGAGGAAGGGCAGCAGCCAGAGCGTGTTGACTCCCAACTGCTCGAGGTACGGACAGCTTCTCGCGCAGACCCTGGAATTCGCCGAAGCCGTCGTTGTTGGCGTCGTAGAACGAGCGGACGTGCAGTTCGTAGATGACGGCGTCTTTGTACCAGAGCGGATCGGTGAGGAAGTCGGACACGGAGCGAGCGTTGAGTTCGGAGAGGGGAGGAGGCGGACGCAAGAGCGCCCCGCCAATCCTAGTGGACTAGCGGGGCGCGGCGTGTGATCCGAGGCGACAAGAGTGTTAGCTATCGTATACTCGGGCGGTGCCATCTGTCTGTATGCGTAGTTTCATCTCCGTTCTACTTCTCGCGCCGCTTCTAGTCGGCTGCGATAGTGCGAAGCCAAAGGAAGTTCTGGCGGGCCATCCGCTGGTCGGCGTGTGGCGCATGATTGAGCATGCCGATACGTTGTTCGTTGAAAGCCAAATCGATCAAGTGCTCGTCGACTTGGACGTGAAGCGGGACGTTCGAATCCAAATCGATGGGGTCGTGTCGGCGACGCTCACCCGAATGCAAGGCACCTGTTTTGTGAGCGACCGAGGTGCGAGCGATCAGGTGCTAGCTTGCTTGACCAACGGTTATTCCTTCATCCGTGTAAGAAACAGCACGGGCGAGCGAGTCTTCGAATCTACTCAAACTGACTTGATCGCCAGAGCGGGTGGACAAGTGCGTCTCACGGCAACGCAGTTCTTGGAGGACACTCGCGCCCCACAAGCGTCTATCGCCGTGTCGGGTGGTTGGTCTCATCCTATCCATGTAGTGGTCGCGGGAGAAGAAACGGTTCTCGTCTCCAACACATACCGACCACCGGACGAGCCGCAGCGCGTTGCGTTCATGTCAGACGGCATAGTCGAAATCGGTGCTGGACGCGGAACGTGGTCTGCACTGTCTCGGGACAGCGTTGAAGTAGGCTTGGTAGTCAACGAACTGTCGGACGGAACGCCTGAGATATTCCTCGACATCTATCCCGGCAGACACCACCTCACCGCTGGCGAGATGGTTGCCAACTTGGTGTCCGACAACTCTGCCGAAGTACTGACCGAGTTGCTGGACCTCGACTCGCCGACCGGAAGGTTCTCTGTTTCCGAGGTAGAGGAGCGGTTTGCTGCTGAGCCAGGAAGCATTACGCGTGTTCGGCAGCGTATAGGTCACCGGCTGGCACGAGATCGGTAGGTCGCGCAGCGCGCAGGTCCAGCAGAAAAGCGCCCCACCAATCTAGTGGACTAACGGGGCGCGGCGCGTGATCCGAGGCGACGAGAGCGTTAGGACTGGCGCCCGGTTTCCTGATCTTGAGGGATGATGTTCGTCCATCTTATCAAGACTCGGCGTTATAAGACCGAGCGATCGACTTGTCGTATAGGTCATCTCAGCAGTCACCGCGTAACCAGCCGCAAAATTGGTCGTAGCGATGTCGAACTCATCTGTTTTCGACCTTTGCACGCTCTTGATTCCTCCGTCACGCACCAAAGTTTAGCTGCTCTGGCTGCGTTTTTTCTCGTGACTACTCTCATGGGATGCGCGAGCTTGGACACGTCAGTCGTTGACACATCGTCCGGAGTCGCCGTTCGCTTCCTGGACGCCCAATCCGCCCACACCTACCTTCAAGATAGCCGATACGACGACGTGTTCTCAAAGCTCGACTACGAGTTGAGGATGAAAGAGAACTTCGAAACGAGGGCAGACGCGCGAACGGCATTCTGGGCCGCTGATCGCACGCGCGACTGGTCGGGCGGCGAGCGCCACGCCATCTCGGGCGTCGCCGCGTCCGCTTTGGAGCGTGTGGCGGCGGTCGCGACCTGCGCTCTTCCCGACACGCTGCGTCTCGTCAAGGCCAAGCGCAACCAGGAATTTGGAGCCTACCATACCGTTGCGGGTGCCGTCGTCATGCCCAGTTCCGAGGTGGGACCGCCCCTCATCACGTCCCACATCGGCCCCGTTCGCCGGTCGATAGAGAGCACGCTGCTCCACGAGCTGTTCCACGTCTACTCGCGCGCCAATCCTGTCGCGCGCGACTCGCTCTACGCGCTCCTCGGCTTCCAGCGCGCCGACACGCTGCTCGCGCCGGACTGGCTCGCTGCCCGAGGATTGACTAACCCCGACGCCCACCTCGGCTATGTGACTATTGTGCGTGGTCCTTCGGGCCAGCCGATGGAGGCCGCGCTCGTGACCTACGCCGAGTCGGACCGGTACGAAGGGTACAAGGGTCTGCTCTCGCGACTGTCACTCATTGCGGGATACTACGAGAGCGGGTTCGTGGGCGTAGGCTCGGACGCTGCGCGCGGCCCGTACGCCGTCGAAGAGGTAACCGGCTTCCTCGAGCGAGTGGGGGGGCTCACCGACTACACGATGGCCGTGGACGAAGTGCTCGCCGACGCCTTCGAGCGCCTCGTCGGAGCAGGCGGATCAGCCGCACTCGCTGGTGAAGTGTCGCCGGAGGCGCTCAATCTGCTGGAGGGCATGGAGCGGATTGTATCAGACCCCCAGTGCGGGCTGAACGAACAGGAGGAGCACGCCGGCACGAGCGACGAGAACAGTTCCTAGCGCACGGTTTTCCCGCCGGGTCTACAACTGAAACCGCCCCACTCGTCCGAGATGGACCAGCGGGGCGCTCGTGTGGTGTGAGGCGGAGAGCTTCAGGCTCCGCGTCCTGTTTCTTGCTGGAGTTCGTCGATTTTCTCGGACGCTTCGGCCTTGGTCATGTCGTCGTTGACCTTTTCGCCTGCCTCTTCGGCGAGCGTGTGGACGTACGATGCTTGGGCTCCGGTCATCGGCTCGTCGCCGGTCGTCCAGTTGGACGGGTCCTTGATGGCGTTCGTGTTCTCGGCGGTGTCGTGGTTCTTTTTAGGGTTGTCCATAGCGGTATGTGTGTTGGTGTGTATTAGGTACCGCTTTCACCTCTGGCGGTTGCCCCACGCACAGCAGGTTGCACATACGTCGCACCTGTGCCCGAGTCGTCAGTCTTCGCTCTCGAAATCGAGGTCAGCGAACACATCGGCGAGGGCGACGGTGACGCCCAGCGGCTCGCTCGTGAACGTGACGTTCAAGCCTCTGTACGGATATACGATCACGGCGGGACCAGAAAAGTCGTACCGAAGCAAGTAGGGCGCATCGGTCGAGACGATCCAGTATTCGAGCAGGCTTGAAATGCCTCGATATTCGACCAGTTTCTCTCGCATGTCGACCGATGAAGTCGGGGGAGACAAAATCTCGATCAGCAAGATGGGATTTCGTAGAGAGGGAGGGCGTTCGTCCGTCAGGTCGGCAGGTTTGCAGTGCGCGACCAAGTCGGGGTACCTGTATCGGAACTGCGCCTCGTCCACTCGCACGCGCAAATCGTTTCCGATGCGGCAGCCGCGTTTTCTAAACTGTGGACTTGTGATGTCGAACAGGTTCGAAGCGATGATGTGGTGGTCGAATGACGCTCCCGACATCATGACAGGCCCGCGTCCGTCCCACTCATAGTTGGGTTTCTGGCCGACGTGCGCGGCTTCGTGCGCCAAGTAGTCGGCGAGCGTCCAGTCGTGGGGACCGAGTTCGGCCATCGGAGTGCGCGGTTTGGGCGACCAACTTACGCGCCGAGCACGAACACGTGAGCCGGGAGCACGTGAGGGTCGAGCCGGACGTAGTGGTGGCTCCCCGACCAGCGGTACGTTTCGCCGCCCAATGCGTCGCGCGCCTCGAAGTGCTCGGGCAGACCGGCGGTCGACGGGTCGAACGCGATCCAGGCTTCGTGGGTGTGGTGCGAGTCGAGGCTGGCGACGACCAGGACGCGGCTGTCTCCGGTCCGCTTGACGTAGGCGAGCAGGTTGGGGTTGCCGGTATCGAGAAAGCGGACGTTGCGACTGAACTGCAGCGCGGCGTTGGCTTTGCGAATCCGGTTGACACGCTTCATCAGCGGCTGGAGGCTGGACGAGTCGTTCCAGTTCCAGGCGCGGACCTCGTACTTCTCGTTGCCCAGGTACTCTTCTTTGGCGCCTTTGTGCGTGTAGACATGCTCGTAGGGCGGACCGTAGATGCCATACGTTGGCGAGAGCGTCGCGGCGACGACGAATCGGGCGATGTGGAGCGGGCGTCCGCCGTGGGCAAGCTCTTCATGGAAGATGTCGGGCGTGTTGGGCCAGAAGTTGGGCCTGTAGTACTCGGCCATCGGCCCGTCGAACAGTTCGGTGGCGTAGGCTTGGATTTCCGCCGCCGTGTTGCGCCACGTGAAGTACGTGTAGCTGTTGTTGAAACCGATTTTGGCCAGCGTCTGCATCACGCGCGGACGCGAAAAGGCTTCGGCGAGGAAGATCAGTTCGGGATGATCCGCTTTGAGCGTGCGCAAGCACCACTCCCAAAACGCATAGGGCTTGGTGTGCGGGTTGTCGACGCGGAAAACGGTTACGCCTTTTCCGATCCAGAACTCGAACACGCTGCGCAACTCGCGCCACAGCATCGGCCATTCTTCGCCCTCGAAGTCGAACGGGTACACATCCTGATACTTCTTGGGCGGGTTCTCTGCGTAGCGGATCGTGCCGTCGGGCCGCGCCCTGAACCACTCGGGATGCTCGGCCACGTAGGGGTGATCCGGCGAGGTCTGGAAGGCGATGTCGAGTGCGACGTGAACGCCGACCTCATCGGCCTTTTTGACGAATCGTTCGAACGCCGCCATACCACCGAGCTCGGGATGGACGCTCTTGTGTCCGCCTAGTGTCCCGTCCTCCATCTTCCCGCCGATCGCCCACGGACTGCCCGGCTCGCCCTCGGTCGCCGTTGGTGAGTTGTCCTTGCCTTTGCGAAACTGGTCGCCGATGGGGTGGACGGGCGGCAAGTAAACGATGTCGAAGCCTCGATCTGCGATCAGTTGTAAGCGCTCTGCGGCGTCGTCGAGCGTGGTGTGGCGCGGCGGTTGGCCATCGACTGGGTCGCCTGCCGAACGGGGGAAGAACTCGTACCACGCGGCGAACCGGGCCAACTCGGGATCTGCCTCGCACTGGTAGACATGGCTCTCGGTCATTCCCGAGCGCGGATCGGCGGCGTCGGCGGAGGCGCGGAGTTCGTCGGACAGGGCGAGTTCTCGGTCGCCGCTCAGGACGCGTTTGGCTTGCTTGCGTAGTTCGGTCTTCTTCGCCCCTTTGGCCCACCGCCCGAGCAGATCGGCTGCTTCCTCGAGTTCGACAGCGAGAAGCGCGTCTGACTCGCCACCATCGACCCTACGCTGAAACTGCTCCTGCCACGTGCCGAACGCGTCCAGCCAGCCCCGCGCCTGGTACGTCCAGATGCCCAAGCTATCCGGCGTGAAAAGGGCGACGTACTCGTCGTTGTAGCGCAGCGGCATGGGATGAACGGACTGCGTTCCGTCGGGCGCCGTCACGACCAGTTCGGCCTTGATCCGGTCGTGTCCATCGGTCACGAACCCGGCGACAACTTCCACCGGCTCGCCTATACTCCGGCGGATCGGCCAGCGCCCAGCGTCGACCGAGGGCGTCAGCGTTGAGAGGACGACGCGCGACCACGTTTGAGGCGCAGGTGAGGGCGGGTTGAGAGCGAGGACGTCGGTTTCGGTGCGAAGGGTCGAGATCGGCATGGAACGAAAGGGGCATCGGGAGAAACCATCAGACGAAACCTGGTCGACCAAGTTCAGATGACAGAGTTACCAAACGGGGACGGTGCAAGGAGAAGCGCTTCCGGTTCGGGCGAACTGTCGTCGCGTTCGGTTCGGTGTTAAGCCCGTGCGTGTTCGGTCGATCACGAGGAGGTGAGAGGACGTATACGTTGATTTACTGCCTATTCTTGGAGGCTGGACTTCTGAAGTCCGCCGCGTCTCATCCCACGCTTTTTCTCGTATGTCCGAACCGAACACCGATCCCTCTACGCCCATTCTGAGCGGCGTCCTAGAACCGTCTGGTCCATCGACGCGCCTGGCCTCTACGCTGGGGCTTCCGCATGCGCCGCTTCCCGGTCATCCGTATCCGATGGGTGCCACGTGGGATGGCATCGGCGTCAACTTCTCGCTCTACTCCGAGACTGCGACGGCCGTTGAACTGGTATTGTTCGACCATCCCGATCAGCCGCCCGCCGCGACGTTTGCGATTACCGAAAAAACCGGGCCGATCTGGCACGGCTACCTGCCCTCGCTGCGTCCGGGTCAGCTCTACGGCTTCCGCGTGCACGGCCCGTACGTGCCCCAGCAAGGCTTTCGCTACAATCCGCACAAGGTCGTCCTCGACCCCTACGCCAAGTCCATCGGCCGCGCGCTGACGTGGGACGAGAGCCTCTTCGGCTACGTCTTCGGGGACCCCGAGGGCGACCTGTCGATGAGCACGGTCGACAGCTCGGGCTTCGCTCCGCTAGGCGAGGTCGTCAACCCGGCGTTTCCCTGGGGGCACGACCGCCCGCCGTCGGTTCCGTGGCCCGACACCGTCCTCTACGAGACGCACGTTAAGGGTCTGTCCAAGCTGCACCCCGACGTGCCCGAGTCGATCCAGGGAACGTACCTGGGCGCCTGCTCGCCGCCGATCATCGAGCACCTCAAGAAGCTGGGCGTCACGTCGGTTCAGTTTCTGCCGGTCCACAGCATCGTGCAAGATCAGCGGCTGGTCGAGATGGGACTGCGCAACTATTGGGGCTACAACACGCTCGGCTTCTTCGCTCCCGAGCCGTCTTACGCGACGCACGAGGGCGCCGGAAGCGTGCAAGAGTTCAAAACGATGGTCCGCACGTTCCACGCCCACGGCCTCGAGGTCATCCTCGACGTAGTCTACAACCACACCGGCGAGGGCAACCACTTGGGGCCCACGCTCTCGATGCGCGGGATCGACAACCGGAGCTACTACAAAACGGCGCCCGACGCGCGCTACCTCACCGACTACACCGGGACCGGCAATACGGTCGACATGGGCAACGGGCACGTGCTCCAACTCGTGATGGACAGCCTGCGCTACTGGGTGACCGAGATGCACGTCGACGGCTTTCGCTTTGACCTCGCCGCGACACTGGCGCGCGAACTGACCGACGTGAACATGCTCTCGGCGTTCTTCAAGACGATCCAGCAGGACCCTGTTCTCAGCCAAGTCAAGCTGATCGCCGAGCCGTGGGATTTGGGGCCGGGCGGCTACCTCGTCGGCGGCTTTCCGTGGCAGTGGACCGAGTGGAACGGCGACTACCGCGACACCGTCCGGCGCTTCTGGCGCGGCGACCGGGGCCTCAAGGGCGCACTGGCAACGCGCATCGCCGGATCGTCCGATCTCTACAACAACAGCGGACGACGCCCTACAGCCTCGATCAACTTTGTGACGGCGCACGACGGCTTCACGCTGCACGACATGGCGAGCTACGAGCACAAGCACAACCACGCCAACGGCGAGAACAACCGCGACGGACACGAACCCAACTTCTCGGTCAACTTCGGCGTCGAAGGCCCGACAGACGATCCCGGTATCCTCGACAAGCGCTACGCAATGCAGCGCAGTATGATGGCGACGCTAATGCTCTCGCAGGGCGTGCCGATGATGCTCGGCGGTGACGAACTCTCCCGCACCAAGCAAGGCAACAACAACACGTATGCGCAGGACAACGAACTGGCGTGGTACGACTGGGACCTCGATGAGCGGCAGGCAGAGTTCTTGGCGTACGTGCAGGACCTCATCCACTTCCGCGCCGCGCACCCGACGTTCCGACGCTACGCCTTTCTCTCGGGCCAGCCCGACGAGGACGGCATCGTCGACGCGACGTGGTGGCACCCGGACGGCACGCCGATGGAGAACCCCGACTGGTCCGACTGGGAGCTTCCGTCGTTCGGCCTCCTGCTGCGCGGCGAGACGCTGCACCGACGCACGCCTCAGGGTGAGGAAATGGACGACACGACGTTCCTCGTCCTGTTCAACCGGTCGAACGAAACGCGCTCGTTTGATCTGCCCGACTTCGACGAGCACGGCATCGAGCACTGGACCATCCCGGCGCCGTTCAAGCGCTACGCCGCCGCCGACGCCGTTCACAACGACGAAACGGTCGACGTGCCCGCGCTGTCGGTGCTCGTGCTCGAAGCCAGCCTGACCTACCCGGACGCCGCATGATCCCGCAGCGACTGCGTGCGCCCTTGCTGATCGTCCTCGCGTGGTGCGTGGTCGAACCGGCGCGCGCGCAGTCGCAAGTGTCGGCCAACGTAACGCCCATCGTCCAGGCCCGCATCGACCGCGATGGGGATACGATCCCCGACCGCCTGGGCGACACGCTCACGGTTTCCGGACGCCTGCTGGCGAGTACGGCCGAATTGTCCCTCGGCCAGGTCGCACTCCCCATCCGTGACGCGACCGGATCCATCTTTCTACACTCGTTCGAGAAGCAACCTCCGTTCGAGCGCGGCGACAGCGTCCAGGCAACCGGCATCGTCGTCCAATACAAGGGCCTCTCCGGGGTGAGTATCCTCAGCGTGCGGCGGGTTGATGCGACCCCGATCGAACCGGAGGCGGTTTCGTACGACGCTTCCAACGCTGAAGCGCAGGAAGGAAATCTCGTCACGCTGGAAGGAAGAGTTGCAGGCCGCGTGACGACGGGGCCGATCGAACTACTGGCTGTCGTGAACGATGGGGCATTGATCTACGCGGTTCAAATGGACGGCAGCGATCGCGTGGATCACATCGAAGAGGGCGCCCGGGTGCGCGTCACGGGGATCTTGAATCAGTACGACGATACCGCCCCCTATGCGTCCGGTTACCAGCTGTTGCCGCGTGAGATCTCGGACGTGCAGAGGTTGGGAATGGGACGCGGAGCGATAATCGGTGTGCTGGTGACCTTGCTGCTCGTCGCGCTCGCGTGCGTGATCTGGGTGACGGTGATGTGGAAGCAGGCGCGTGAGCGAGCCGCCGCGCAGGCGCGGGTGGAGAATCGCTACCAAGCACTCTTCGACCGAGTGGGCGAGGCCGTGGTCGTCGCCAAGATGGAAGGCATGCGCCCGGTCGAGTTCACGCTCAATCCAAGCGCCGTCGCCATGACGGGTTATCCCGAAGAGACACATTCCCGGCTGCGCATCGACGAGCTGTACAGACCGACGAGTTCGGTACGCCGCCTCGTCTACTGGGCGCTCCAAAACGGGCAAGCCGAAGCCGAGTTAACACTCATCCGTATCGACGGCGCGACCATTCCCATCGAGGTGCAGGCGTACCTGTTCGATTGGGGCGACGGTACGCACCTGATCTTTCTTGCGCGCGACATCAGCAAGCGTAAGATCTACGAGGAAGGACTGATTGAGGCGCGCGAGGAGGCCGAAGAACTGGCGCGCCTGCAGTCGTCGTTCGTCGCCAACATGAGCCACGAACTGCGGACGCCGCTGGCGGGCATCATTGGCTTTGCCGACATCCTCTCAACCGAGATCGAGAACGACGAGCACCGCGAGTTCGCCGGGCTGATTGCCAACGGCGGAGAGCGGCTGTTGGACACGCTGAACAGTGTGCTCGATCTGGCACGGTTCGACGCGGCGGGCTTCGTTCCCAAAATCAGACCCGTCGATCTCGCCCAGAAGATTCGCGAACTGCTCGCCCTGCTCACGTCCATCGCCGGGCAGAAGGGGCTGACTCTGACGTTCGAATCCACTCCTGACTCGCTCGTCGTGCTAACAGATTCGACGGCCGTCGAGCGGATCGTGACCAACCTCGTCGGCAATGCTGTCAAGTTTACTCAGACGGGCGGCGTCTCGGTTCGGCTTGCGTACCGCGAAGCCAACATCGCGCTCGTCGTTGCCGACACCGGGAAGGGCATCTCGCCCGACTTCCAGCGCAAGCTGTTCGAGCCGTTCGCGCAGGAGAGTACCGAGATGAGCCGCTCCCATGAGGGCGCCGGATTGGGGCTGAGTATCACGCACCACCTGATCGAAGGCTTGGGCGGCTCGATATCAGTCGACAGCGCAGTGGGCGAGGGGACCACGTTTACGGTCCTGCTGCCTTCGCGCGTGCCTAGCGAGTCTCCCGCACGAACGCGCGCCACAGAACCGGGCGAGCAAGGGTGACGCTCGGTCCGTCTGCGTGCTCGCTGGTGAGGATGCAACGCCACGCTCCGTCGCCCTCGGGGAGGTCGACGCTCAGTTCCTCGTCGGAATTGGGCATCCAGCGCGGCAGAATTACGACGAGTTGGGCGCCGCCTCCCTGGCGCGCGTAGGCAACGAGAGGTTCGGGCGCGTCGAGCGCTTGGTACGATCCGGCGAAGAGATCGGGAAGCCGCTTTCGGAGCGCCGAGAAGGCTGGCGAGGACGGCATGCTTCATCAGCGGATTCTGCTCGTCGGTCGTAGCGCGTGATTGTGTCCATCTCGGAGCGTCGATGAACGGGCGTACAGCCGACTAACTGGTCGCTCAGCGCATCGAAGTCGACGGGGCGGCGGTTGTCAGGATCGACGAGGGACAGGTCGAGGCGCTCGGTGCCCTGGTACAGGTCGGGGACGCCGGGCTGGGTGAGCTTGAGCAGCGTCTGGCTGATCGTTTTGGTAAAGGCGGCCTGCGCGATTTGGGCGCTCAGGTCGTCGAGGATGCCGGACGTTTCTGCGTCCGTCGTTACGCCTCGGACGTAGGCGTCCAGGGCCTGCTCGTACGCGTCGTCCGGTGTGATCCAACTGGTGTGGCGTTTGCTCTCGCGCGCGGCTTTGAGCGCGTAGGCGGCCAGCCGGTCCTGTCAGCGAGTCGCGGTCGGCGTCGTGCCACAGAGCGATCAGCGTTTGGGCGAACAGGTAGGCGTCGTCTGGAAGCGGGCGCACGACCTGGACGTAGCGGCTGCCCACGTCGGCCAGCGCGCCGCTTATGACTTCCCACTCGCCAGCGAACTCGGAGAGCGCGGCGATGCGCAGGCGCGTGTCCTCGCCGCGCTTATGATCGTGCGTCGCGGTAGCGAGCAGCGCGTTGGGGTAGACGCGGGCGCGGTAGCGGGCGCGGGCGTGTAGCGCTTCGGGCGTCGTTCCGAAGTGATCGGGTTCGCCGCCGACTTCGTTGAGCGCCGCCAGCCGCGTCCACCGGTAGAACGCTGTGTCCTCGACACCCTTTGCCATGACCGGCGCGCTATACTGCTGGAACCGGCCCACGATCTTGCGCCGTGCCGACCGTTGGGAAGGAAGCACGTCGCCCATCAGCACGCGCTCGATGAAGCCGTAGACCGAGCGCTCGCCTGCCGGATCGCGCCGCTGCGCCCGCTCGACGGCTTCGCGCAGCACGCCCGCCGACTCCTCGACTTCGTGGGGCAGGTAGGTGCGGTAGCGGTCCATCGACGCGATGATCTCGGCCAGCGCCTCGCGCAGCGCTTCGAGCGTGAAGTCGCGCGTGCGGTAGTCGCTTTCGGAGAGCAGGTCGAGTTCGTAGGCCAGCCGGAAGAGCTCGCTCGACAGCGAGGTCTGCATCACCAGCCGCTTGCCGTTATAGGCGACCTCGGCGAACGGCAGTCCGTCCGGCACCTGACGCCGGTACGTTCGGTTGAGCGCGTCCTCGCCGCCCGGAAAGAGGAGAACGCCGACAGCGTCGTTCATGAACCGGTAACCCGTCGTGCCTTCGACCGGCCAGTCCGTTGGCAGCGTTTCGCCCTGGCCGAAAATCTTCTCGACCCAGACGTGGTTCGCCCCCAGATCACGCAGCCGCTCGAGGTAGAGGTGTGGGTCGAGCAGTCCGTCGACGTGATCGATGCGCACGCCGTCGACACCGGGCAGCATGAGCAGTTCGCCGAGCAGTTTGTGCGCCTGCCAGAACACGCGGTCGTCTTCCATGCGCAGCGCCGCCAGTCCGTTGATGTCGAAGAAGCGGCTGTAGTTGATTTCGTGCCCCGCCGTTTTCCAATAACTCAGCCGCCAGAATTGCCGCTCGAGCACGTCGTGCAGATCCGAAGGCTCCATCAGGTCCGATGCCGCCGCCAAATCGACGCGCTCGCCCAGGGCCATCAGCCGGAGCCGCAGGGTTTCTGCTTTGTCGCGCTCGCGCGGTTCGAGCGTTGCGTAGGCATCGGCGAGGTCTTTGAGGTCCCAGTACGGATCCTCGCGCTCGTACGTGCCGAGCAGCGTGTTCAGAATCGGGCCGTACGAGGCGGGCGACAGGGCGAATCGGTTGTCGTAGTAGTCGAGGCAGTACCGTCCGTCCGAGTAGTGCAGCGTCAGATCTCCCCCCTCCAGGCACTCGCCATAGGTCGACCCCAGAAAAGGTAGCAGCACCTTGCCTTCCAGTTCGTCTTTGAGCGGCATCCAGTCGATGTCGAAGAGTCGCGCATAGCTCGACGACGGACCATAAGCGAGTACGTCTTGCCACGCCTTGTTTTCCGACCCGACGCCCGCATGGTTGGGCACAAAGTCGAGGATGATACCCATTCCGTGAGCGACACATCTCTCACGGAGCCGATCGAACCCTTCGCGCCCGCCTAACTCCTCGTTGATCGCGTTGTGATCCACCACGTCGTAGCCATGCGTCGACCCCTTGCGCGCCCGCATGATAGGCGACAGATACAGGTGACTCACGCCCAAATCGGCCAGGTACGGCACGACCTCGCACGACGCTGCGAAATCGAAGCCGGGATGGAGTTGGAGGCGGTAGGTGGCGCGGAACGTAGAGGACAAGGGAGAACTAGCGTGAGGAGGAAGGTCTGGCGGACGTTGCTGCTCTGGCTGAGCTTAATGGGCCGGAACGAAGCAGGCTTATCGCCGCAACACCAGGGCAGCGGGGCGGGCGAACCGCAGCGATCCGCGTTCGGGCGTGCGGTAGGGACCACCGTCGCCGTAGCGCTCGGCGGCCGTGTCAAGCACGATGCGAGCGTCTTTCCACTCGCCCAGTTCAACCGATCCGGCTCCGCGCAAGCAGGCAACGAGCAGGAAGTCTCCACGTTGGACGGTGAGGAGGCTTTCGCCATGTGCCGCAGCGTTGGCGCGGCCGTGCGGCAGGCTGCGGCGCAGGGCGAGCAGGTCGCGGTAGAGGTCGAGGATGGGGCCGTGGCTTGGGGAGTCGATCTCGGACCAGTCGAGTTTGGAACGCTCAAAACTGGAGGGGTCCTGGGGATCGGGAACGTCGCCCGAAAAGCCGCTGAATCCGGCGAACTCCTCCTTTCGACCTGCCGTCACCTTGGCTCCCAGTTCGGGTTCGTGGTCCGAGAAAAACAGGAACGGCGCGGTCGCGGCCCACTCTTGCCCTTGAAACAGCAGCGGAAGCTGCGGGCAGAACAGCAGCAGAGCCGAAGCAGCGCGGAATTGATCGGGTTTCGTGTCTTCGCTCAGCCGATTGCCCAGCGGACGGTTGCCGATCTGGTCGTGATTCTGGATGCAGAACACGGCCTGATCTGGCGTCTGCCCTGCCGGATCGCTTCCGCGCGTTTTACCCCAGTGAGCAGCCGTCTGCCCGGTGTAAAACCAGTTCGTATTGATCGTATCGGCGATCTGCTCGGCCGTACTGTTCTTGTAACCGGCATAGTACAGCTCCTCGTCGCCTGCGATGTGGTTGCGTATCAAGTGGTGGAAGTCGTCGACCCATACTCCGTCCAGCCCATAGCCGCCTTCGGCTCGCGGTTGAACGACCGTGTTCAGGTTGCGATGATCTTCGGCGATCAGCACGCGATTCCAGCCGGGCAGGGCGTCTACGGCGGCGGTGAGTTGGGCGAGGAAGTGGGGGCTTCCGTCATCGTAGAGCTGGTCGGTCGCGTCTAGGCGCAAGCCGTCCATCCGGTACTCGGTCAGCCACATCCGCGCGTTGTCGACGAACAGGCGCCGAACGGCTGCGCTGCCCTCGTCGTCGAGGTTGATCGCGCTGCCCCAGGGTGTGTGATGCTGATCTAGTAAACATCGGGCCGAATGCCGCCGAGTAGCTGCCGTCGGGTCCTAGGTGGTTGTAGATCACGTCGTGAAAGACGGCCATTCCGAGCGAGTGGGCCTCGTCCACCAGCCGCCGCAAGTCGTCGGGCGCTCCATAGGCGCGAGAGGGGGCGAATAGGGCGGCGTGGTCGTAGCCCCATCCCCAGCGTCCGGGCCAGTCGGCGAGCGGCATCAACTCGATGGCTGTAATGCCCAGGTCGCGCAGGTAGGCCAGCTTCTCGGTCGCCGCCGCGAATGTGCCTTCGGGTGTAAACGTGCCGACGTGCAGTTCGTAGAAAACCAAGTCCTGCCGGGGCACGCCTCGCCAGTCGTCGTCCGTCCATTCAAAGTCTACGCCAACTACCTGAGACGGTCCGTGTACGCCCTCGGGCTGGAAGCGGCTGACCGGATCGGGCATCGGAGAGCCGTCGTCCATCGACAGTCGGTACCGTGTCCCGATATGGGCCTGATCGGTTGTGAGGAGAAACGTCCCGTCGCCCTGCGGTTCGAGAGGAAGAACCGCGCCGCCCTCCAAGTGGATCGCCAGACGCTCGGCGCTCGGTGCCCAGAGGTGGAAGCGAACGCCGGAGTCAGTGGGATAGGAGCCTAGCAGGGGGGGAGTAGACACGGTAGAGGTCGGAGTAGTCGACGATGTCCAACCCCGCCTTCGTGCGGTCCGTGCCGCTTCATGCCTGTTATGGCAGCGTCGTTACGCCGGAAGCGGTTTGCACGTGCTCCTCTCGCGGAGCAAGAAGCGAGAGCGGAGAACCAGCGAGCGGTACACCTATCCGATCACGTCTGTCACGTGACCAGCGGCTCGGCGGAGCAGCGACCGTAGGTCGTCATCAGGCGGCGCAAGTCGGACGCGAGCCGCGCCGACGGCTGATCGGTCATGCGCCACGCCCAGTTCCCCTCGGCTTCTCCCGGCGTGTTCATGCGGGCCTCGTTGCCCAGGCCCATCGCGTCCTGCATCGGAAGAATGATGGCGCGTGCGACCGAGGCAGCGAGCATGCGGATGGCGTTCCACCGGAAGTCGCCTTCGTCGGCGGCCACGTAGGCGGCGGCGTGAGCGCGTACCTGCGTCAGCGCCTCGTTGGACTGCTGCGTCTGCCACCAGCCCGCCAACGTGTCGTTGTCGTGCGTGCCAGTGTAGGCGACGAGGTTACGGACGTAGTTGTGCGGCAGGAACGCGTGCGAGGCATCGCCGCCAAACGCGAACTGGAGGACGGCCATGCCTGGAAAATCGAACCGCTGCATCAGTGCGGGCACGTCGGGTGTGATCTCGCCCAGGTCTTCGGCGACGACCGGCAGCGTGCCCAGTTTGCGCAGCAGCGCGTCGAACAGAGCCGCGCCCGGCCCGGTCTCCCAGTGCCCACCCTTGGCCGTCGGCTCGCTGGCCGGGATCTCCCAGTAGCCCGCGAACGCGCGGAAGTGGTCGAGCCGCACCGCATCGACTTGGCGCAGGATGTTTTGCATGCGCCGCGTCCACCACGCATAATCGTTTTCGGCCATCACGTCCCAGCGGTAGAGCGGGTTGCCCCAGCGCTGCCCGTCGGCCGAGAAGTAGTCGGGCGGCACGCCGGCGACGACGTAGGGCTGCCCCTCGTCGTCCAGGCGGAACAGGTGCTGGTCGGCCCACACGTCGGCGCTGTCGTGGGCGACGTAGATCGGCAAATCGCCCAGGATGCGGACGCCGCGCGCGCGGCAGTACGCGCGCAGTTCTTGCCACTGGCGCGCGAACACCATCTGGACGAACTGCTCGCGGCGCAAGGCTCGGGCGTGCTGCTCCCGCGCTTCGGCCAAGGCGTCGGGCTGGTAGGTGCGCAGCGGTTCAGGCCAACTCGTCCACGGTGCGCCGTGGGCTTTGGTCAGCGCGCGGAAGAGCGCGTAATCGTCCAGCCAAGGCGATTCGTGACCGGCGAAGTGCCATAGCGCGTCGTGGTAGGGATGATCCGGAGTGTCTTCGAAGCGTGTAAATGCGGCGTCGATCAACTCCTGCTTGCGCTGCATCGCCTTGGCCCAGTCGACCTGGTCCGTCTGTGGAAGCTCGGCGGCCAGAAGCTCGGCTTCGGTCAACAGGCCGTCGGCGCACAGACGTTCAGGCGAGATGAGCATGGGATTCCCGGCGAACGTCGACGGGCTGGAGTAGGGCGAGTTGCCATGCCCTACCGGGACGAGCGGCAGCACCTGCCAGACCGTTTGTCCAGCGGAGTGCAAGAAGTCGGCGAATGCGTAGGCCTCGGGTCCGATGTCGCCGATGCCGAAGCGTCCGGGGAGCGACGTGACGTGCATCAATATGCCGCTGGAACGGGAGGAAAGCATGGGCCGAAGAGTTGAGGAGCGTAGCCTGACAAACTACGGCGATCCGGCCTGCCGATCCGCTGCGACACCATCCGCACGATGACGCGTTTGGAGCGAAAAACCGATCCTTGCGATGACGCCCGACGAACTCCGCTCTGCCATCCCGCCGCTCGCGCCACTGGGCGACGGTGACCTCAGCGTCCTGCTCGGCATGACCCGAGAGAAGAGCGGGGATGTCGGTCAGACCCTGTTCAAGCAGGGTGAACCTGCCGAGCATCTGCTCCTGATCCTCGAAGGATCGATGGTGATTCAGGCGGTCAAGGAGGGCAAGGAAGTCGGACACTTCGTCGTCTCGTCCGGCTCGATCAGCGGGATGCTGCCGCGCTCGCGCATGACCAAGTGGGCCGGAACGGCGCGCGCGTCCGAGCCGATTCGCTGGCTGGCGCTTCACCGCGACCGCTTCGACGAACTGCTCCAGCGCGCGCCTGATCTCGATCCGATCCTCGCCGGAGCGCTCGCCGACCGCATTCGGTGGTCGACGCGGACCGAGCAGCAGCGCGACAAGCTGACAGCGCTGGGCAAGCTCTCGGCCGGACTGGCGCACGAACTCAACAACCCAGCCGCCGCCCTCAAACGCACCTCGCAGGCGCTGCGCGAGCGGCTCGACCAGATGCCCGACCGCGTCCACCTGCTCGCCAAGTACGATTTGTCGCCCAGCCAGTTGGCATTCGCGTGCGCCATCAGTGAGACCATCGACGGCCACTGTCGGCTCTCGGCAGTGGAGCGCAGCGAGCGCGAAGACGAACTTGTCGATTGGCTCGAAAAGCGCGGGGTCGAGGACGGATTCGATCTTGCCGAGACGTTCGTCGAAGCCGGTATGGACACGGTCACGCTCGACAATTTCGTTGCCGAGTTGCCGCCCGAAGCCGTCGGCGACGTGCTGCGGTGGGTCGAGTCCAGCGTCGCCGCCGACCTGATGCTGCGCGACATCGCCGCCGCCGCCGACCGCATCTCCGATCTTGTCACGTCAGTCAAGAGCTACTCGCACATGGATCAGGCGCCCGTCCACGAGCCGACCGACATCCACGAGGGGTTGGATTCCACAGTGACGATGCTGGGCTATCAACTGCGCCACGGCGGAGTGACCGTCGAGCGCGACTATGCAGACGATTTGCCTCCCGTCAGCGCCGTCGGCGGCCAGATCAACCAGGTGTGGACCAATCTGATCGACAATGCCGTCGACGCGATGCACGGCGGCGGGGTTCTCACGATCCAGACACGTCCGGATGTGCATC
Source organism: Rhodothermales bacterium (assembly GCA_963815505.1). Lineage (GTDB taxonomy): Bacteria > Bacteroidota > Rhodothermia > Rhodothermales > BA12 > CAXBBB01. The sequence goes on along the minus strand of CAWFGU010000003.1, from coordinate 115,364 downwards.
GGGGCGGTGTGTGCGTCGAGATTCGCGATACGGGGCCGGGCATGGACGAAGAAACGCGCAGCCACATCTTCGAGCCGTTCTTTACGACGAAGGGCGTCGGTGAAGGCACGGGTTTGGGGCTCGATGTGGTGCGCCGCATCGTTGAGACGGGGCATGGCGGCACCATCGAAGTCGAGAGTGAGCCGGGCTGCACTGTTTTCCGTGTCCGCCTGCCCCTGAGCGCGGCCCCAACCGAGCCCAGCGCCTACCATGCGCCCGAATTGTCTCAGGCCTAGGCGACACGTCGCGCCGCTTCCGGTCCAAAGATGTCAGCTCTCGGAGATGTTGACACCTTTCTGTCTGCCAACCTTACCAGACGTCCTGCCGACCCTAACGCTTCTCCTCCCCGATGCCGCAACCGCCCGACGACCTGTTTGCCCAGCCGGACACTAGCGCCAGCCCGGACGCTTCGCCTAAGCCCGCTTCGATCTGGGAAGACGCCACACCGACCGGCTCGAAGGCGGAGCGCGACCCCATCGCCGAAGTCATCGCCTCGTCGACGCGGACGCTCGAAGCCGAGGTCTACGAACACGCATCCGACATCGCGTTCGGATCGTGGATCGAAATCGCCGGGCCGGGCGGGACGCGCCTGTTCGGGCTGGTGAGCCACGTCGCCATCGGCAGCCTCGACCCTTCGCGTCGCATTCGGGCTTATGGGCTGACCCCCGAAGAATTAGCGAGCGAGCGTCCGCACGTGCCCGGGCTGATTGTGACGACGCTGCACGCCCAGCTTCTGGCCCACTCGCGCGGCGGTCAGGTGCGCCAGACGCTCCCCCCATTTCCAGCACCGATCCACCATCCCGTCCGGCTGGCCCACGCCGCCGACGTGCGCGCGCTCGGCGCCCCGTTCGACTACCTGCGCACGCTCGCCCTGACGCCCGATCCCAACGTGCCGGTCGACGAACTGCTCGTCGCTGCTCTGCGCGCCCAAGCCGACGTATACCCGGTTCAGCGCGACAAAGAGGCCGTTCTCGTCGCCGCCGCCCAGACGCTCAGCCGCCTGATGCGCGACGACCACGAGCGGCTGGGCAGCATCCTGCGGCGCGTGACCAGCTAGCAGCCTATTTCTTCTCTCGCTCGAAATAGAGGAAGACGTAGACCGCGGCCCCGAACGAGGTGGCGTCGGTGGAGGCGAGTTGCCATCCATCGCGCACGTAATCGTCCATGATCTGCTGGACTTCCTCCTGCGATCTCTCGGCGATGTGCTCTTTGTTGAGCGTCATCTTCGAGTAGTAAGTTCGGGACTCGACTTTGTATTCCTTCATCGACTGCACCTCAAAAGATGGCGCCGATGCGAACGGGAAGCGCGAGGCTGACGCCTTCCTGCGCTACGACGAGGGCGGGATCGACTTCGATGAAGAGCGACGTTTCGCGCAGGCCCAGGATCCAGCCGTAGGCGACGTGGAAGGTCGGGCCGCCGTTGGTGTTGTCGTCGCGGTTGACCGGCGCGTAGTAGCCAAAGCCCGCTCCGACATACGTCGCGTTGTCGCGGTAGGAGGGGAGGTTGAGGATGGCCGTGATCTGCGGCGTGACGACGTAGGTCGCGTTGCGGCGGCCTTCGAGAACGAACCCGGCGGCTCCTAGATCGAAGGCGATCGACAGGTCCGCATTGATCGGCGCGGCGGCGCGGCCATGAAAGCCGATGGCGAGGCCGTCCTGCAGCGACAGGATCGACTGAAAGGCGAGTCCGAAGCGTGGCGTGAGCTGTTGAGACTGGGCTGGGGGGACCGATGCGGCGGCAAACAGCACAAGGGTTAAGAAAACGAAACGTAAGGAGCGCATGGGAAAGGATCGGCGGCAAGAGTGACGGCGTAACTTACTGACGCCCGGCACGCCCACACGGGATCGCCGCCGCTTCCACGCCTTTTCCTTTCGCCCGACCCGACGATGGCCGAACTGCTCCCCGCCACCGCACACGCCCCTGCCGACAACGGCACGTACGTCTACCCGGACTTCGAAGGCCTGGACTACTACAACATCGACGCGCTGCTGACCGACGAGCAAAAGCGCATCCGCGACGACGTGCGTGCGTTTGTCACGGCTGAGGTCGATCCGATCATCGAGCAGGCAGCCCACGCGATGGAGTTCCCGCGCCAACTGGTGCCCGAGTTCGCACGCCTGGGGCTGATTGGCCCGGTCGTTCCCAAGGAGTACGGCGGCGGCGGATACGACAACATCGTCTATGGTCTGATGATGCAAGAGATCGAGCGGGGCGATAGCGGACTGCGCTCGTTCTGCTCGGTCATGGGATCGCTCGTGATGTATCCGATCTGGAAGTACGGCAGCGAGGAACAGCGCAGAAAGTGGCTTCCTGCTCTCGCGTCCGGTAAGGCGCTGGGCTGTTTCGCACTGACCGAGCCTGATCATGGCTCTAACCCGTCCGGCATGACGACGCGCGTCGTCCGCGACGGCAACGGTTACCGCTTGACTGGCTACAAGCGGTGGAGCACCAATGCGAGCGAAGCCGACGTGGCTGTCGTCTGGGCGAAGGACGACACCGACACGGTCCGCGGCTTCCTGGTCGACCTCCACAAAGAGGGCGTTCGGGCTCCGCGCATCATGGACAAGTGGTCGCTGCGCGCGGCCATCACGTCCGAGATTCTGTTCGACGACGTGCACGTATCGGCGGACGATGTGCTGCCGGGCGTCAAGGGACTGAAAGGCCCGCTCTCATGCCTGACGCAGGCGCGGTATGGCATCGCATGGGGCGTCGTGGGCGCGGCAATGTCGTGCTACGATGCGGCCGTTCAGCACAGCCGCGCGCGTCGTCAGTTCGGACGGCCCATCGGTGGCTTCCAGCTCGTCCAGGAGCGCCTGACCGATATGGTCCAGGAGATCACCAAAGCGCAACTGATGAACCTGCGACTGGGACAGATGAAAAACGACGGCACGATGCGCCCGCAGCACGTCTCGCTCGCCAAGCGCAACAACTGCGACATGGCGCTCACCGTCGCTCGCAGCGCGCGGCAGGTGCTCGGCGGAAACGGCGTCCTGAGCATGTATCCGGTCATGCGGCACATGATGAACCTGGAAAGCGTCGTCACCTACGAGGGCACACACGAAGTCCACACGCTGGTCGTAGGTCAAGACGTGACGGGCGAAAACGCATTCACCTGACCACTCCATCTGCCCCACTTCCACCCCTATGGAAATCCTCCGCTTGATCTTGACGATCGTCATCACGACGAGTGTCGCTACCGGCCTATTGATGGTTACCGCCTTTCTACTGGCGAGGCGGAAAGAGGCGATGGAATTGGAAGAGGCCGCGCAGCGCAACCGCAATACAGCGTCTGCTGCGCACCCTCGGCCCGGCCCTGTGCACCGACCGTATCCGGTAGGTCAGTTTCCTCCCAACTCGGCACCTCGCCAGGCGCCGCGTACGTACGCAGGGCCGCCGCCACCGAGGCCAGGACAACTGCCGTACGAGCATCGGCAGATGCAGCGTCCACAGCGGCCGCAGCGGCCACAACAGCCGCCACGCTAGCGGGGAATCTGACTCACCGTTGGGACACTGCTGAGCGTCACGTGACCGTTGCCCAACGCGTTACCGATACGGAGCGTTTGGGTGACACCAACCGCCGAGCCGTTGGATAGGACTGGTCACCACCACTACCTGTTCAGTTCGTGCAGCCTACCGACCCAGACGTTATTCGTCTGCTCTCTACCCTTGTCCTAACTACGGGAATCCCGACGCTGATTCTACTCATCGCATGGCGGATGCATAGGCGTTCCCTTGTGAGCAAGGCAAACTCTACCCCTTCCGATCCTGACCGACGAGGCGCAATCCGCTCGCCTGAGCGCCTCCGGCCCGAATCCCCGCCTGCGATTCAACCTGTCGGTGTCATCGGACTCTTGGGAGATGGGGAGGTCCGGCGGCCCGACCCAGCCGTGTCCCTGTACCCGACTCCCTCAGCCGCTGCCGCTGAACGGTTGAGTTCAGCATCCGACCTCGATCCCGCTGCTCGTCAGCGATTGGCCCAAACGAAGCGCAAGCGGTACCGCGTTCGTCGGTTGGTGTAACGCCGTTGACAGCATCTGTGTCGGTCGAAACTGACCGGTGACAAGGCGGCTATGAAGAGGCGAAACTAATCCTTCTTTCGACATGAGCTTGCCCAACCACGACTATCACAACGAACACATGGATGGCGACGGTCACCTTCGTTCCGAGAAAAAGCGCCGCCAGACGTTTGGCAAACCGTGGCGAGAGCAGACCCTGATCGAGGACAACCCGATCCGTCTGGACGAGAAGGCCGTCGAGTCGATGCTGCCCGATCTCGACGCACTTCAGGCTTCGTTCTGGGTGATGTACCATCAGTACCACAAACACCACTGGCTCGTCGAAGGCCCGCAGTTCTTGCAGCTACACAAGTTTCTGGAAGAGCACTACATCGAAGTCCACGACGACCTCGACGCACTCGCGGAGCGCATGACGGCCCTCGGCGGCATCCCGACGAGCGATCCGGTCAACCAGGCGCGCCTGAGCGTGATCGAGCACGAACCCGAGGGCACCTACCGCATCCGCCCGTCGCTGGAGCACGACCGCACCGCCGAGGGCATCGTGTCCGAGTCTATCCGCGGATCCATCACCAAGGCCAATAAGGTCAAGGATTATGGCACCGAGAAGCTGCTCAAGCACATTCTCTTCCGCAGCGAAGACCGGGCGCATCACCTCGACCACTTCCTGGGTGAGGATACCCTGGAAATCGGGCTGACCGTCAAAGAGAAAGACTTGGTCGCCGAGTAGGCGCCCCTACATGCCACATCACTACAAACGGCTCTTCGGCACCTCGCCGCGGAGCCGTTTGCGTGTAAGGATGCTGGAAGCCGAGCAGACCAACGCGCTACACAGTTGCGGGTAGCGGCTGCGGGTGCGTAACGTCTTCCGACTCTCCCACCTCCATCCATCTCGCTATGCCGGAGCCGACCGCCTTGCCGGATTCCTCCTTTGAGGAGCACACGCCCGCCGAGGCTCTCCGCCGACTCACCGACGACTTGCGCGACGAGCGTAAGCGACGCGACATGACGCTCGAACAGGTCTACGAACGCACCCGTGTGCCGATCGACGTGCTGCGGCAGTTCGAAACCGACGGGTTGATCGAGAGCAAGATGTTCAACCAGGTCTATCTGCGCTCGCTGCTCCGCTCGTACGCATTCGCGGTCGGGCTTCCGGTCAAGGCGCTAACCGAAGTGTTCGACGACGCATCTCAAGGGCGCTACGACCGGACATGGATCACGCGTGCCGCAGCGAGCGTCGATGCTGAGCTGGAGAAGAAGCTGCTCCGCGAGGCCGCCGAGGAGCGAAAGCGGCTCGAAGCCGAGGGCAAAGAAATCAAGCGCCTGGAGGCCGAGCGCCGAGCGCGAGAGGCCGCCGAGAACGACGACCGAGCAGCGCAGCAGCACGCCGAAGAGGAACTGCGGGCGCTCACCGCGCAGCGCGAGGAGGAAGACTCGCGCCGCGCCGAGAAAGCTCACCAGTCCGCCGTTGCCTCGGGCGCCGATTGGGAAACAGCGAGCGGACGATCCGCAGACCGACCTCCTGCCGAGCGGAAGCCGCGTACCCCGACCTCGTCGGAAACGCCATGGGGACTCATCGTCGGCGCCGTCGTGGCGCTGCTGCTCATCGCCGGAGCCGCTTTCTGGTTCTTCTCGGGCGATGACGAAGGCGACGAGCGCATCGCCCAAACGACCGAGCAGACCGATCCCGTCCAACCGACGCGCCCGCCGCCGCCCTCGCCCGACGACATCACGCTGCCCGACCAACTCACGCTCACCGTCCGCGCCGATGGGGCGCCGATCCAGAACCTCAAAATCACGCGCGACGAAGACGTGCGTCGCCCCTACTGGATCGAAATCGGTGAGAGTCACGACTTTCCGTTCACCGACGAGGCAACGTTGTGTCTCACCGATGCGTGCCAGGCGCTGCCCGAGTTCGTCGTTGTCACCGTTCAGGGCGAACCGTTTCGCCAGTAACGCGAGCGGGGCGACCGTGATCAATCGGGACGACGATGCGTCAGGTGTTGGCGTCGAAGCGCGGGCGACGGCTCCCGCGGCTGCCGACACCCGACGCTGTAACCAGATCGCATCGAGCCATCCGTGCAGAGTAAAGCAGCTCGCTCCGCGCACTTTGAGGTCAACGTGAGTTAGCACAACCGAACGCCGTCCGGTCGCCCGAGAATCGACGCGTCTCCGAACCCAAGCCTAGAGACGGCTGCGTTCGTACTCACTGCTACAAACCCGATTTCTTACCGTGCCCGATCCCGGACCGCTCTTCGCCGCGCCTTCCGAGCTTTCCCTTGAACAGGCGCTCGTGGCAGAGACTCAGGACCTGCTGGCACGTCTCGAATCAGCGGAGCGCTGACGGGGGAAGCGGCCGCCGAGTCGTGGGCGGCCGAGCTGCGCAGTGTCGTCCGCGCGCACGGAGGCGCTACTATGCGCACGACGCACCGCTGATTCCCGACGAGGAGTACGACCGGTTGTACGGCGCGCTTGTGGCCGTAGAGACGACCTTTCCCCACTCTGGCGACGCCCGACTCGCCCACGCAGCGCGTCGGAACGGCGCCGTCCGATGGGTTCGAAAAGCACACCCATCCTCAGCCACTGCTATCGCTCGGAAACGCGTTCACGCTTGACGACGTGCGGGCGTGGTACGCACGCTGCGTCAAGTTACTGGACGGACGCGAGCCAGCGCTGACGGCCGAACTCAAGATCGACGGTCTGGCGTTGGCGCTGACCTATAGCCGCGGAGTTCTCGAGACGGCAGCGACGCGCGGCAACGGCTACGTCGGCGAGAACATCACCTCAAACGTGCGCACGATTCGAGCGATCGGCCTGCGCATGACCGACGCTCCGGCGTCGATTGAGGTGCGGGGTGAAGTGTACATGGCTAAGTCAGAGTTCGAGGCGTTCAACGCCCGGCAGATCGAGGCAGGGGAGAAGCTGTTCGCCAACCCGCGCAACGCCGCTGCGGGAAGCCTGCGCCAACTCGACCCGAGCGTGACGGCCCAGCGGCCCCTGAGGTTTTTCGGCTACGGTCTGGGACCAGTCGGCGGGGGAGAAGATCTGCCCGGCGGCCAGTACGACGCGCTCCGGTGGATGGGCGCGCGAGGCATTCCGGTCAACCCCCATGCAACGCAATGTCCTACGCTGGACGACGCGCTGGTCGTCTGCGAGGAGTGGACGAACCGGCGCGACACACTCGACTACGAGATCGACGGCGTCGTCCTCAAAGTCGACGCGTTTGCCGATCAGCAGGCGCTGGGCTTCGTCTCCAATGCGCCGCGCTGGGCCATCGCGTTCAAGTTTCCCGCTCGCGAGGCGACAACGACGCTGCTCGGCATCGAGGTCAACGTCGGGCGGACGGGCGCTATCAAGCCCGAAGCCGTCCTGGCGCCGGTCCGTATCGGCGGGGTGACCGTCTCGCAGGCCACACTCCACAACGGCGACTACATCTCGAGCCGTGACATCCGGTTGGGCGATACCGTCGTCGTCAAGCGCGCGGGCGATGTGATTCCCCAGGTCGTGCGCGTCGTCGGAGAAGCGCGGCCCAACGACACTGTTCCGTGGGCCATGCCGACCGAGTGTCCCTCGTGCGGATCTGTCTTGGAACGGGCCGAAGATGAGGCCGATCTGTACTGCATTTCGTCTGACTGCCCGGCGCAGTTCATCCGCTTGGTCGAGCACTTCGCCGCTCGCAACGCGATGGACATTGACGGCATGGGCAGCAAACTCGCCGTCCAACTGGTCGAAGAGGGACTGCTCGCCCACCTGGACGACATCTTTAAGTTGACAGCCGAGGAGTTAGTCGCACTCGACCGCTTCGCCGAGAAGAAAGCCGAGCGCCTGCTCGCCGGAATCGACGTGGCGCGCACGCGTCCGCTGAGCCGATTGCTGTTCGGCATGGGCATTCGCCACGTCGGCTCGACCGTTGCCGAGTTGCTGGCGATGCACTACGCGTCGCTCCAGGCGCTGGGCAAAGCTGGAGTCGACGAACTGGCGGCCATCGACGGTGTCGGGCCGATCATCGCGCAGAGCGTCGCCGACTGGTTCGCGACCGACGAGAACCGTGCACTGGTCGACCGGATGCGGTCGGTCGGAGTCAATACCGAACGGTTGCCGAGCGAGCCTGTCTTCTCGCACGAGCCGACTCAAGGGCCGCTGGCGGGCAAGGCGTTTGTCATCACGGGCACGCTCCCAGGCGTCAGCCGGACCGATGCGGCGGCTCAAGTCAAGGCGGCGGGCGGGCGTGTGGCGTCGAGCGTGAGTAAAAAGACCGACTATCTCGTCGCTGGATCGTCGGCTGGATCCAAGCTGGATAAAGCGACCAAACTGGGCATTCCCGTCCTCGACTGGGACGGATTCCAGGTGCTGCTGGGCGCCGCCGGCACGGGTGAAACCACCGACTCTCAGGAAGCCGACGACGCAGCGCCCGCGATTGGGTAGATTGAGCAACCGCCGACTGTCTTATTTCGCCCGATCAATGCTCACTCCCCTCGACTTTATCATCATCGGCAGCTATCTCGTCGGTATCGCCGCATTCGGGATACTCACGAGTGGCAAACAGACTTCGACGACCGACTACTTCTTGGGGGGGCGCGACTTGCCCTGGTGGGCCGTCAGCTTCTCGGTCGTCGCTACGGAGACGAGTACGCTCACCGTCATCGGCGTTCCGGCTGTGGCGTACGGCGGATCGTTCACGTTTCTTCAGATCACGATCGGCTACATCCTCGGTCGCATCGTCGTGTCGATGGTCTTTCTGCCTCGCTACTTCAGAGGGTCGATGTCGACCGCCTACGAGTTTCTGGGGCAGCGCTTTGGAGACGCCATGCGCGCCACGGCTGCGGGTACGTTCATGCTCACGCGCCTGCTCGCCGACGGAGTCCGCCTGTTCGCGACAGCCATTCCGCTGCGCGTCATCGCGGTATCGATGGGCTACGAAGAAGTGTCGTACGGCCTGATCATCGCGGCGATCGCGCTGATTACGGTCGCGTACACGCTGGTCGGTGGCATACGCGCCGTGGTGTGGATGGACGCGATCCAGATGGGGTTGTACGTCGGCGGCGGCATTGTGGCTGCGGCGCTGCTGCTCGGAGACGTGCCGCCGAACTGGTGGGCGGATGCGGGCGAGCAGGGCAAACTGGCGCTATTCGACTTCGGATTCGGTGAGTCGCTGAGCGCGTGGCTGACTACGCCGTACGTGTTTTGGACTGCCGTGCTGGGCGGCGGGATCTTCGCGATGGCGTCGCATGGCACCGATCACCTGATCGTGCAACGCCTGCTCACGTGTCGCGACGAGACGGACGCCAAGAAAGCGCTCGTGATGAGCGGCTTTCTCGTGATGTTGCAGTTTGCGCTCTTTCTGTTCGTCGGGCTGCTGCTGTGGGCGCACTACGGCGGATTGGCTCCGGCCGAACTCGGCCTTGCAAACGGCAATGAGATCTTCCCCCGCTTCCTCATCGAAGGGCTGCCACCCGGTCTCTCCGGCCTGATTCTCGCGGGCATCATCGCCGCAGCCATGAGTACGCTTTCGTCGTCGCTCAACTCGCTCGCCTCATCCTCGCTTTTCGACTTCTACCAGCGCCTGGGCGGACGCCCGCTGAGCGAAGCCCAGTCGCTTCGACTCTCCCGCATTCTCACCCTCGTCTGGGGTCTCATCTTCATCGGTTCGGCGCTCCTGTTCACCGATTACCAGGGGCCCGTCATCGAGTTAGGGCTGAGCATAGCATCGTTCACGTACGGCGGTCTGCTGGGCATTTTCCTGCTGGGCCTGCTCAACCCGCGTCCCAATCAACAGGACGGTGTAATCGCGTTCCTCATTTCGATCGTGCTACTCTTCTTGATCGTCAAAGGTGTCTGGTGGAATCCGTCTGATGGGTGGATGATGCAGTTGATGCTGAGCGGATCGCCCGATGGATATAGCCCGATCGGCTGGCCGTGGTACGTCGCCATCGGCTCGGCTATTACGCTCGTCGTCGGATCGCTCCTCGCGCTGCGACATCCCGCACCGCCCGCCGACGTTCCGGACCCGGTTCGCGCATGAAGCTCTTCCTCGACCGCTTCGGACTGAGCCGCGATCCCGCCACTCCGCTCGACGACAGCATCCCGGACTCTGGACGGCGGTTCATGCTGGCACGCATCGGCATCTTTTTGCTGCTCGTCGCCTTGACCGTGCTGGCGTTTCCGCGTCAGAAGTCGTGGACGTACGAAGCCGAGCTGGGCGAGCGGTGGACCGATGAAACGCTCAAGGCGCCCTTCGACTATGCCATCTTCAAGTCGCCCGAAACGCTGGCGATGGAGCGTCGCGAGGCGCGCAACACGCGTCCGCAGCTCTTTCGCCCGCGCCCGGAAGCCGCCGCATCTACAGGTCAGGCGCGCGACACGCTCACGAGCCAACTCACGACCGTGTTCAGGCACTATCGGGGCTACCGAACGGCGACGGAACAGGGAGACGGCCCGCGCGCCCGGCGCGACTCGGCGGCGTTCGAGCGGTCGCGGGCGCGCACTCAGCTCGGCCTTTCGGGGCGGCAGTGGAACGCGCTGACGCAGGCTGCCGAAGACGATCCCAGCCTGTCGCTCGTGCGCGAACTGATCGGTGCGGCCTACGACGAGTCCCGCTTCCTCACCTCGTTCGGCGTCGTCAACATCCCGCTCGACAGCCTCAAGACCGATCTCATCTACGTGCGCGATGGAGAGCGCGGGCAGGATAGACCTCGGCGTAAAGGCGATCTGTATGGGCTGGACGAAGCATGGGAACTGGCCGGGAGCAGGCTGAGCCTGCGCTACGCCGCCGACCCGGACTACGCCTCGATAGCGACGGCCTTCTTCCGCCGCATGTTCATGCCCACGCTGGAGTTGATGCGTGCCGAAACGTTCAACCAGTGGCAGGTAGCCGAGCAGAGCATCCAGCCGACGTTGGGCAGCGTCGAAGAGGGCGAGGTGATCGTCGTGCGCGGTCAACTCGTCACCGCAGACGTGGCGCGAAAGCTGGAGTCGCTGGCGAGGGCGCGTACCAACCTGGGCGGCGCCGGGCTGGTCTGGCAAACGGTTTTGGGACAGGCCTTGATTGCCGTCGCCGTCCTGTTTTTGTTCTATCTCTATCTGTATTTGCTGCGTAGAGCCATCTTCGACAATCTGCGACAGTTCGTGCTCGTCTCGATCATCGTCGGCGCCACGATCGCACTGTACGGCCTCTCCACCCGGCTCGAATTTGCCGATACGTACGTCGTCCCTGTCGCGCTGGCGTCGGTCCTACTGACGATTCTGTTCGACTCGCGCGTGGGCATCTTTGCCTCGATCTCTCTGGCCTTGTTGGGGGGGCACATGCTGAGCGACGACCTGGAGTTTACGTTTGCCACTCTCTTTGCCTGCACGCTCGCCGTCTTCAGCGTGCGCGACATTCGCAACCGAGGACAAATTTTCCTCACGGCCGGGCTGCTGATCCTGGCCTACGCTGTGGCTCTTCTGGCCGCCCGCGCCGGAGTGAGCGCCGATCTGAGTCGGCTGGGTACGGATCTGATCTACGTCGCTATCAACGGTGCGCTGCTGCTGTTTACCTATCCACTGCTGTGGCTGTGCGAGCGTGCGTTCGGCATCACGACCGACCTGACGCTGCTCGAGCTGTCTGACACCAACCGGCCCGTTCTGCGCGAACTCAGCCAGACCGCGCCCGGCACGTTCAACCACGTGATGCAGGTCGCCAACCTCGCCGAAACGTGCGCCGACGCCATCGGCGCCAACACGCTGCTGACGCGCGTCGGGGCGCTCTATCACGACCTGGGTAAGATGCGCGCGCCCTCGTACTTCATCGAGAACCAGCGCGACGGGCACAACCCGCACGACGACATCGGTCCGGCCCAGAGTGCACGAATCATTGTCAAGCACGTGCCCGACGGACTCGAGATCGGCCGGACGGCGCGGCTTCCGGCGGCCGTTCTCCGGTTTGTCGGTTCGCACCACGGCACGACGCGTATCGAGTATTTCTACAGGCAGGCCTGCGCGATGCGCGAGGACACCGATCTTCCCGTCGACGAAGGACTGTACCGCTATCCCGGACCGCGTCCCAGGTCGCGCGAGGAGGCGATTCTGATGCTGTCGGACTCGACCGAAGCGGCCAGCCGCAGCCTGAACGAGGTCAACGAGAAGACGCTGACCAAGCTGATCGACAAACTCGTCGGCGACCGCGTGCGCGACGGCCAACTCGACGATTGCAATCTCACCTTTCGCGACCTCAAGACGATTCGCGAAACGCTGCTGACCAGCCTGCTCGCCATCAACCACGGACGCGTCGCCTATCCAGACGAGGAGAAGTCAGAGGACGAGGGGCCGAAGCCGGACGAACGCAACCCGCACGACGGCATTTCGGCTGCCATCGCCACGACCGACGCCGATCTCGACGAAAACGGCGACGGAATGGTCGGTGACCCCTCCAGGCGTGCAGACGCCCGCGCAGACGATGCGGCGGCTCCTATTTTGGAGAAGAGGCCACCGCGCGATGTAGATCCACGAGAGCTCTAGCCAGGCTCAGTCGAAATCGCTGCACGACATGAAGTAGTGGCAGCGGGCGCAGCGGTATTTGCATCCAGCGTTGTGGAGCCGGGCCGAGCAGTTGGGGCAGAAGTCCCAATAGCAGCCCGCCGATGAGTTATTGGTCTGCCGGTCGGTAGAAGTATCTGACTCCGGTTTCTCGCCGGTTTCGGTCCGGTCGAAGAGGTCGTACTGCATCGATGAGCGGGTCAGGAGCGCTGCGCCTCGCCAAGCGCATCGCGCAGGGCGAGTGGGTCACGCCAGTCGTAGGCGTCGAGTTCGAGCGCCTGCTGGCTCCACGAAAAATACAGTCCCTGCGAGTCCGTCCGCAGGTTACCGATGGACGAGAACGGCATCGGGACGCCGCGCGCCACCTGCCACGCCGACCGCGCACCGACGAGCGGCGGCGACACGACGATCTCGGCGATGCGTGTCTGAAGCCGAAACAGCGCCACGATCGGGGAGAGAGCAGCGGCGAGAGCGACGAGAATCCATAGCAGCGGCGGGATTTGCCCACCCTGGAGCGACTGCATCATGCCGACCGTCATCAGCGGCAGCAGCAGAAGCGCCAGCGGACCGGCTGCCTCCCGCGTGAGCAGCATCGCCGGACCCAGAGCGCCCGGATGCTTGCGGCTCTCGAAGCGCGGTTGGTAGCGATTCGGCTCGTTGGCCGGGATCTGAGCGGGGAGGAGGTCAGATGGCACCCTCGTCCGGTGCAAGGAACGGATACACGAAGTCGTTCGGCGGGGCGAAATTCTCCTTGATCGAACGTGGAGAGGTCCAGCGCGTCAGGTTAAGAACGGATCCGGCTTTGTCGTTGGTGCCTGATGCACGTCCGCCGCCGAAGGGCTGCTGCCCGACGACCGCCCCAGTCGGCTTGTCGTTGAGATAGAAGTTGCCCGCTGCGTGAACGAGTCGGTCGCTCGCCTGCGCCAGAACGCCGCGCTGCTGCGCGAAGACGGCTCCGGTCAACGCGTAGGGTGAGGTCTCGTCGACTAGCGTCATCGTCTCCTCCCACGCCTCGTCTTCGTAGACATAAATCGTCACGACGGGGCCGAAGATCTCCTCGCGCATCGACTTGAACTTGGGGTTCTCGGTCACGATCACGGTCGGATCGACGAAGTAGCCGATTTCGTCCGAGTACGTGCCGCCGAACGCGATCTCGGCGTCCGACGACTGCTTAGCGTAGTCGATGTATCCCGTGATGTTGTCGAACGACTTCTTGTCGATCACGGCGTTGACGAAGTGGCCCATCTCCTCGACCGGCCCGACGGTGATGCGTCCGAGCTGCTCGCCGATTGACGCTTCGATGTCGGTCCACAGCGAGCGAGGCACGTAGACGCGCGACGCCGCCGAGCACTTTTGGCCCTGATACTCGAAGGATCCGCGAACGATGGCCGTCGCGACCGTTTTGGCGTCCGCTGACGGATGCGCCAGGATGAAGTCTTTACCTCCGGTCTCGCCGACGATGCGCGGGTAGGTGCGGTAGTCCGAGATGTTGCGGCCGATGGTTTGCCAGAGATGCTGAAACGTACCCGTCGACCCGGTGAAGTGGAGCCCGGCCAGGTGCGTGCTGTTCATCGCAGGTTCGCCCACGTCGGCACCGTCGCCGGGGAGGAGGTTGATGACGCCCGGCGGAAGGCCCGCGGACTCGAACAACTCCATGATGTAGTGCGCCGAGAGCAGAGCCGTATTCGACGGCTTCCAGAGGACGACGTTGCCCATCATCGCCGGAGCGGCAGGTAGGTTGGCTTGGATCGCCGTGAAGTTGAACGGTGTTACAGCGAATACGAAGCCTTCGAGCGGGCGGTAGTCCGTGCGGTTCCAGATGCCGGGCGATGAGACGGGCTGCTGCGCGTAGAGCTCGGTCGCAAACTGCACGTTGAAGCGCAGGAAGTCGATCAACTCACACGCTGCGTCGATCTCGGCCTGATAGACGTTCTTACTCTGCCCCAGCATCGTAGCCGCGTTGAGCGTGTCGCGCATCGGCCCGGCGAGTAGGTCGGCTGCTTTGAGGAAGATGGCGGCTCGGTCGGCCCAGTCCATGCGGCGCCAGTCGTCGGCTGCGGCCTGGGCGGCTGCGATCGCACGTACGACTTCGTCTTTGCCGCACAGGTGCGCCGTCGCCAGCACGCGCTTGTGCTCGTGCGGCGCCACCACGTCGACCGTTCGCCCTGTCAGTACACGCTCGCCGCCGATTATGGCAGGAATCGTCACGTGCTGCTCGCGCATTTCCATCAGTCGAGCGCGCAGGCTCTGACGCTCGGGCGATCCGGGCGCGTAACTTTTCACGGGCTCGTTGACGGGCGGCGGCGGGGCGAAGTAGGCGTTGGGCATCGGTCGTTGGAAGCGCTTGTTTATCGTGTCGTAAGATAGTCGGTACCAGAATCGGGACGGTTGAAGACTGCGTTGCCCTGGCCAGCCGGTTATCTTGCGGCTCTCTTCCACCTTGCACATTCTGATGCTCCGCTCGCTCCTACTTCTCGCCGCCTTCGGCCTCGCCCTCACGCCCGCCTCGTCCGCACAGGAACGGGCTTCCGACGCGCCGCGCGTCTCGCCCAACGCCCACGTCGGCCAAACTTTTGGCTTCACCGAAGTCGACGTGACGTACGGTCGTCCCGCCATCAACGACCGCTCGCTCTTCGCCGATGGTAGCGAATTGGCGCCCTACGGAGAGGTCTGGCGCGCGGGCGCCAACGAGGCGACGACCGTCACGTTTTCGACCGACGTGATGGCTGAGGGCCAGCCGCTCGAAGCGGGTACCTACGCCCTGTTCGTCGTCCCCGGCGACGGTGCGTGGAGCGTTCACTTCAACCGCGAAGCCAACCAGTGGGGCGCGTTCGGTCACGATCCGGCCCAAGACGCCGTCGTCGCGTCGATTATGCCTCAGATCGCGACGAATCCGGTCGAGCAGATGCAGTTCACGTTTGCCGATGTGAGCAACGAAGGCACCACGTTGCACCTCGAATGGGGTACGACGCGCCTGCCGATCCGCCTCAATGCCGACTTCGAAGGCGTACTTGTCGAGATGGGCAACGCCGCCGCCACCTGGCAATCGGCGACGACCTACGCCATGCTGGGTTCACAAAACGACTTGGACCAAGCCATCACGATGGGATGGGTCCAGAAAGCTGTCGAAATGGACGCCAACTTCTACACGCACCGCGCCCACGCCTCGATCCTCGCCCAGTATGGCGACTATGCCGCTGCCGTCGCTGCTGCCGATGCCGCCCTCGCCGCTGCTCCCGCTATGGAAGTAGATGCCCGCAACGTGTCGCGCATGGAAGCGATGCGCGCCGAGTGGACAGCCGCGATGAGCAACTGACTGCGGCTTGTGTCTATAGCGGTTCTCGACTTGATAGACGTAGTCCCCCGGTCTCTCTGCTCGGGTGAGATCTGTCCTCCTCAGCCGAGGGGGACAGCCTGCGGTAAGGCGAATGCCGCACCGGAGGCGGGGGGTCTGCGGCTACGCCAACCCGTTCAAGAACCGCTATACGATTCGCCTGTCTCTATTCACAATCGTTCTCCTAATGCTTATCTCGTGCAGTTCAGGTCCTATCCTGACGTACGAGTGTCCGACAGATAGCACTGCCTGCTCGCCCTTTGTATCGGTCGAGGCGGGTGCGGATGCTGAAGATCCGGAGAGAGGAATCCATTTCTGGGGTTCGCTCACGGAGCCGACTACGCGTAGGCCTGTTCGGACCGGCGAGGTGGCGGTCGTGGAGACAGGCAGAACCGTAGAAACCGACCGGTCGGGTAGGTTTCGCATCGACAGCGTCGCGGCCCACCATACGCTTCGGTTCGCTGCGGAGCGATTACGCCCGCTTTTGCGAGCTGCTGGCCCGCTCTACTCACAAGCTACCGGATACGAACAGACGACAATCACGATATCGCCCGACCTCACTCCCGAAGAGGTCGTTCGGGGCGAGTGCAAGTCGCTCGGAGATGTGACGGCAGCGGACACGCCCGAAAGGCTGTTTCCCGCTGCGAGAGGATGCTTCGATGCAGGCGAGATTGAGCGGGCGCTGTCGCTCGACTGGGTCGCCCTGCTGCTGAGCGAGTTCGACGTACGACGCACGGTTGACGAATCGGCGCACGCGACACCCGCATCAATGCGAGCGCAGTCCTATTACGGCCTCTCCGAAGTTGCTCTGATCGAGGCGGTGCACGCCGAATCGACTGAGACGCTCCCCACGCTGAACGTGACCGTGTGCGCTTTTCTCACCTCGCTCGGCTCGCCCACCTATGCTCCGACGTACATGACGCAGCGTGGCATCCGAGCGTTTCAGACGCAAGGGAGAAGCGGAATCGTCCCCAACTTTGATGCCAGCACGGAGTGGGATGCGTTACTCAAAGAAGCTGGGTGCGAATAGCTGCGTTCGGGTCACAGTTTAGCAAACGCCCTTTAACGTTCAGGCTCGGTCCGCTAGTTCGGCCCAGCGTTCCATGTCGGTGTCGAGTTGGAGGAGCAGCGCCTCCATCTCGCCAGCTAGCTGGGCACTGCGCTCGTAGTCGGTCGCCGATTCGGCCATCTGTGCTTCGAGTTCAGGCTTGCGGACCTCGGCGGCTTCGATGCGGCCTTCGATCTGCTCCAGCTCGCGCTTCTCGTTGTAACTCAGGCCCGATGCCGGTTCCGAGGGCGATGCTGCGGCTTGCGTTGGGGCAGATGCAGCGGTCTTTTTAGCCTCGGCGGCGACACGTGCGGCATCGGCGTCTTCGCGCGCCTTGAGTTCGAGCCAAGCCGAATAGTTGCCGGGAATCTCGCGCAGACGGCCGCCCGGCTCAAAGCGAAATAGGTGATCCGTGACGCGGTCTAGGAAGTAGCGGTCGTGTGAGACCGAGACGACGCAGCCGGGGAACGTGTCGAGGTAGTCTTCGAGAGCAACCAGCGTCGGGATGTCCAGGTCGTTGGTCGGCTCGTCGAGCAGAAGCACGTTGGGCGCACCCATCAGGATGCGAGCGAGGTAGAGTCTGCGCCGCTCACCGCCCGAGAGCAACCCGACCGGCGTATACTGCTGCTTGGGTGGAAACAGAAACCGCTCGAGCATCTTGCTTGCCGAGATAACCGACCCATCCGATGTGACGACGTTTTCGGCAACCTCCTCGATGTAGTCGATCAGCCGCTGCTCGTCGTTGAGCGCCCGGCTCGTCTGGTCGTAGTAGCCGATCGTGACCGTCTGTCCGGTCTCGACGGTCCCGCTATCGGGCTGCAAGCGCCCGGCGATCAACTCGAGCAGCGTCGACTTGCCCGCTCCGTTGGGACCGATGATACCTACGCGGTCGGTGCGCGTGAAGAGGTAGGTGAAGTCGTCAATCAGTGTCCGCTCGCCAAAGCCTTTCGAGACGCCCCTCAACTCGACGACCTTTTTGCCCAACCGGCTCGACACCGCCGAAATCTCGGCCTTCTGCTCCTCCTCGGGTCGGTCTCGGTCGATCAGTGCGTGGGCGCGGTCGATGCGGGCTTTCTGCTTGGTCGTTCGCGCTTTGGCGCCTCTGCGGAGCCATTCCAACTCGCGCCGTGCCATATTGTCCAGCTTGGACTGCTCAGCCTCCTGAACGACGGCCTGTTCGGCCTTGACTTCCAAGAAGCGCGAGTAGTTGCCCTCGAACCGCTGCACACCACCGCCCGCGACTTCGAGCATCCGGTTGGTGACGCGGTCGAGGAAGTAGCGGTCGTGCGTAACCAGAAGGAGAGCACCCGAGTAGCTGCTCAGGTAGCTTTCGAGCCAGTCGACGGTCTCGGTGTCGAGGTGGTTCGTCGGTTCGTCGAGGATGAGCAGTTCGGGTTCTTCGACGAGTGCTTGGGCCAGCGCGACGCGCTTCTGCTGTCCACCGGAGAGCGTATCGACGTTGGCTGTCGTGTCCGTAATGCCCAGCCGGTCCAGCACGGCATGAGCGCGCGCTTCCAGACTCCACGCCTGGGCTGCGTCCATCCGCCCCGACAGCGTCGCTAGCCGCTCGGCAGCGTCCATGTCCATACCCCCCGAGGCTTCGAGCGCATACAGCGTTTGCTCGTACGCGCGGACGACCTTCATCGCCGCGCCGTCGCCCGAAAACACGGCGTCCAGCACGGTCTGCCCGGCTTCGAACACGGGCGCCTGCGAAAGGTACCCGACGCGTGTGCCCGACGGGATGATGATGCGTCCGCCATCCGGCTTCTCGGTTCCGGCAATCATCCTCAGCAGCGTCGTCTTGCCCGATCCGTTGGCTCCGATCACGCCCATCCGTGCCTGGTCCTCGAGACTAAACGACACGTCGTCGAGCAGCGGCTTGATGCCATAGGACTTGGAGAGGGATTCGGCTAGGACTGCGGGCATGGGCGGGAGGACAAGGGAATGTGGGGAAAGCGGAGTGACTCGAGAAATGGGTCTGATCCTAAATCGTAGTCATCCTCGCGAACTGGGTCAGCCACGCGGCACGCTCCGGGGCGTTTGTCGAAAGTGGGTGGTCCGGGGCGCGTACCTCGGCTACGAAAGCGGTTTTGGATGCCTGACTGTGCAGGAACAACGATATGAGACTAAAGCGGTAGACAGATAGGGCTGAGTAGTAGTGGATCGGCTTGGAGGAGACACATCAGCCCGCGCGCCATTCATTGGGAAACGCGACTATTCCATCGGACTGAACCCTGGCAGTCTCCAAAGACGGCTCACCCCAGCGATGGGTCAGCTTCGATTCGGGAACGCAGGTCGGCTAGGGCCTCAGCCAAAGAACGAGGACGCCAGCCGATCTCGGTTTCGGCTTTGAGGACGATCAGGCCCGTCCGAGGCGGACGGCGAGCAGTTTGCTGAAAGTCGGCGGCTGTGGAAGGGAGGATTAGATCGCTGTCGAGGTCGAAGGCGTCGGCAATGAGGTGAGCGAACTGGTTGACCGACAGATACTCCCGGCCCGACATGTTGAAAACGCCAGTCTTGGCGAAGCGGACGAGCCGCTCCAGACCTTCGGCGAAGTCGGGAGCGTAGGTCGGAGTGCGCCACTGGTCGGTGAATACCTTGATTGCGCGCCCCGCCGTCAACTCTCCGCGCACCCACAGCACGACGTTGCCTCTGCCGCTGGGCGTGCGGGGCGCGAACACGACAGCGGGACGAGCGACCGCCCAAGCGTCGACCCCAGCGTCGCGGACGGCGTTTTCTCCAGCGATCTTGCTTTTGGCGTAGAAGTTGACCGGCTTGGGCACATCGGCTTCCGAGTAGAGCGGATGCTCGCCGTCGAATACGAAGTCGGTCGACACCTGCACCATCCGGCTGCCCACGCGCCTGCAGGCACGCGCCATCTGACCGACTGCATCCGCGTTGACGCGCCAGCATTCGTCGCGCTCGACCTCGCACTGATCCACATTGGTCATTGCGGCGAGGTTGACGACGGTATTGGGCCCAAAGTCGTGTATCAACTCGGTCAGGCGCCGCGTCTCAGTCAGGTCGATCTGCGTGTAGCCGCACGATGCATCGCCCACGAACGCGGGCTGACGTGCCGTCGCGAGCACGTCGTAATCGGGCATCGCAGCCAGGCGCTCGACGAGGAGCTTGCCGACCATGCCGTTGGCGCCGGTGACCAGAACGCGTTGTGGAAGCATAACATCTGCGGAAGAGAGCCGCCTAAAGTACGGACGGCCCTAGCGGCCCAGCAGGTAGCGTAGCCCAACCGCCACCCGCAGGTCGGCGTTGGTTTCAGGCACGAGGTAGATCACTGGGGCGGCCTGTACGAACACTTCGAACTGTCCCGTCTCAAACATCAGCCCGGCCGCAGCGAGTAACCCGGCGCGCAGGATCCCCGAATCGAGTCGGACCGTAGCGCCGGGGCCAATGTAGTAGCGCATCGGTGAGTCGTCGATCGTGCCCAGCGTGAACGCAAACGCAGCCAGGTCTACGAACTCGTCCTCGAACGAAAAACCGACCTCGCCGATGGACTGGACGCCTGTGACCTGCCCGCGCAGCGAGACTGCCGCCGTCGGCGACCCGACCTGCCCGCCGATGCTTTCGATGTACGTCTGCGCGCTCGCCACGGGAGCGATGCCCAGCGCAAGGAGGAGGATGAACTGTTTCACTCGGACACCTCGGCAGCTTCGCCATCGACGGCGGCCATGACAAGTTCCTTGATCAGGTGCGCGTCTTCCATGCGCAGTCGTCCGGCCATGAGCAGACGGAGTTCACGGCGCCGGGCTGCGCTTTCGTATCGGTGCTTCTCATCGTCCGTTTCGGCCAGAAGCGGGGCGACCTTGATCGGCTGCCCTTTGTCGTCGACGGCGACGAACGTGTAGAAGGCGCGGTTGCACTTGCGGCGCGTCCGGGCGCGCGGGTTTTCGGCCCACACGTTGATTTCCACCTCCATCGACGTGCGAAACGCGCGGTTAACCTGGGCCTCGAGCACGACGATCTCGTTCATGTAGATCGCCGACTGAAACTCTACCGAGTCCACCGATGCCGTCACGACGGCCTGCTCGGCGTGGCGCTGCGCGCTGATTCCGGCGCACACATCCATCATGTGGAGGAGCCGCCCGCCCATCAGGTTGCCCAGACCGTTGGTGTCGTTGGGCAGCACGATCTGGTTCATCGTGGACTGCGACGTGGCGACGCGCTTGGGCGTGCGCAGGTCAGCGGTGCTTTCGTTCATGCGGCTGGGCGGGTGAAGAGCCGTGTGGCACGCCCGAGACGCCCGGCGGACCCTCCAATTCGTCGTGAAGCTCGCCGCGTGGTGGATCACCGCTTCGCGTTCGACGGCTGCCGATTGTAGCCGCCACCGCGGTTTTGCCGATCTTGGGGCGGCCCATCCTGGCCGGGGGTTGGCTGCTCTCGGAGGCTGCGGGTGGGCCGTTCGACATCGCGGTTGGCTCCGTCGCCGGACGAGAACGAGGGGCGAGGCGGCAGGAAACGGTCGGGGACGCGTGGCGTGACCTTGAACTGCTTGTAATCGTCGACGGGTACCCACTGCTGCGGCAGGTCGTAGAGATACCGCCCGATGCCCCACTGAACGGCTGCGCGGCGCATCGCGTTGGACAAACCGCCCTTGATCGCCTCCACATCGGTGTTGTCGGCGCCGTCCCATTTCGTCACCCACTCACCTTGCTCCATCCCGCGGTCGACGCAGATGCTCAGGCCGCACACGACGCCGCCATTGGGGCCGGGGCGGTATTCGTTGCGCCAGTTTTCAGGGCCGACGACCTCGTCGAGCCGCTCCATGATGGCGCGGTTGGTGATGTAGGCGGCGGCTAAGCCTTTGTTGGTGCGTTTGCTGATAGTGATGGCCCGCCACTCGAGTTCGTCGGGCTGGAAGTAAGCGGCGAGGCGGCGGAGGTCGCGAGCGGGCATGACGATGAGAGCTTGATTCGGCCATACGTTACCACATGCAAGTGTCAGCATTGTGTCATACGTGTTCGGAGAAATGTTCGTCGGCGAAACGGCATCGTAACGGCGCTCAGGGCACAGCGCGTGCCTCCTGGTGGTCAGACGCACACTCTCCCAACTTCCCTCATGGCCCTCGCTCCCCGTCAGTACCTCGACCTCCTCAAAGAATCCGCGTCTGAGTGGAAAGAGGACAAGGCGCCTCGCCTGTCGGCCGCGCTGGCCTACTACACCGTATTCAGCATCGCGCCGCTGCTCATCATCGTCCTGTCGGTCATGAGTCTGTTCTGGGCGGGTCAGGACGGCGGCGCCCGGGCCGAGTTGATGAGCCAGGTCAGCGGGACGGTAGGACCCGAAGGTGCCGACGCGATCCGGTCGATGCTCGACAATGCCAACCAGCCCGGCAGCAACAGCGGCATCATCGGCACGATCGTCGGCATCGTGCTGCTGCTGTTTGGCGCTACGGGCGTGTTCGTGCAGTTGCAGGACGCGCTCAATGACGTGTGGGAGGTGCAAAAGAAAGCCAGTTATGGATTCAAAGGGCTGATCATGAGCCGCGTTCTGTCTTTTGGCATGATCCTGACGATCGGGTTTCTGCTGCTCGTGTCGCTCGTGCTCAGCGTCGTCGTGTCGCAACTGACTTCGTTCATCAGCGACCTGGGCGGATTTGGAGAGTTCCTCGCGCAAATCGTCGACTTCGCGGTTTCGGTCGGCGTATTTACGCTGCTCTTCGCGGCCATCTACAAGGTCCTGCCCGACGCTGAAATCGAGTGGGGCGACGTGTGGACCGGCGCGTTCATAACGGCCATCCTGTTCGCCATCGGCAAGATCGCGATCGGCATCTACCTCGGCACGTCGTCGACGGCTTCGAGCTACGGCGCGGCGGGATCTCTGGTCGTGTTGCTGCTGTGGATCTACTATTCGTCGATGATCCTGTTCTTCGGCGCCGAGATCACGCAGGTATACGCCCGATTCCACGGCTCGGGCATCCAGCCGAGTGAGCACGCCGAGCGCACGCCGGACGCTAAGAAGGGGGTCGATGAGCCGAGCGGCGATGGAGCGCAAAGATCTGACACCGTCGCGCTTTCGCCGCGCGCTGTTGCCGCCGCCGCGATCCCCCACCGGGCGCTGCTGCCGTCGACTACAACCAAGCAGCCGTCGCTCGCGGCGCGCGTGGCCCCCGCCATCGTCGGCGTGCTGATCGGGCGGCTGACCAAGCGTCGCAAGACCGTTGTGAAGAAGCCCGAGCGATTCCGCTAGCTGTTCATTGTAACCGCTCATCTTACCCAAACACCAGACATCCGCCATGTCCGATCATCCGCACATTGTCCCTCCGCAGAAGCAAGACGAACACCCCGGCCACGAGTCCGAGATGACGCCCGCGCCCCAATACGAGGCGCCGTTTTATAGAGGCAGCGGCAAGCTGATGGGCAAGGTAGCGCTGATCTCGGGCGGCGACAGCGGTATCGGCCGGTCGGTAGCGACGCTGTTTGCGCGTGAAGGCGCTGATGTGGCGATCGTCTATTACAATGAGCACGACGACGCCAAGGTTGCCAAGGCGTCGGTCGAGGCCGAAGGGCAGAAGTGCATCTTGATTCCAGGCGATCTGGCTGAGAAGAGTTTTGCCGAAGCCGCCGTGCAGCAGACGATCGACGCGTTCGGGAAGCTGAACATCCTGGTCAACAATGCCGCGATGCAGCAGAAGGCCGACACGCTGACCGACATCACCGAGGAGCAGTTGAAGCGGACGTTTGGCAGCAACGTGTTCGGCGCGTTCTTCCTGACCCAAGCCGCGCTCCCGCACCTCAGCAAGGGCGACACGATTATCAACTCGACCTCAGTCGTCGCCTTTCAAGGCAACCCGATGCTGATCGACTACGCGTCGACCAAGGGAGCGCTTCTCGCGTTCACGCGCTCGCTCTCGGCCGCACTCGTCGGCGACGGTATCCGCGTCAACAGCGTCGCGCCGGGACCGATCTGGACGCCGTTCATTCCCGCAGGCGGATTCAGCCGCGCCGAAGTCACCGCACTCCCTGCGATGGTGCCGATGAAACGCTACGGGCAGCCCGAAGAACTGGCACCCGCCTACGTCTACCTCGCATCCGAGGACAGCAGTTACGTGACGGGTCAAACGATCCACGTCAACGGCGGCGCCATAGTCGGCGCCTGAGGTGAGCAGTCACGCCCCCGACCCAAGCCTCGTCCGGCACGCACGCCGGGCGGGGCTTCGCTATGTCGAAACCGACGAGGCAGGCCTCTCGCGCAAAGGCGCCGGAACCGGATTCGCCTATTACCTCCCCGACGGCTCGCTGTTGCGCGACGACGAAACGCGCGCCCGCATCGACGCGCTCGCCATCCCACCCGCCTACACCGACGTATGGATCTGCGTCGATCCCCGCGGGCACGTCCAAGCGACGGGGCGTGACGACAAGGGCCGCAAGCAGTACCGCTACCATGCCGACTGGCAGGCGACCCGAAGCGAGGCCAAGTTCGACCGGATCGCCGATTTCGGACGCGCGCTTCCCCAACTGCGCAAACGGATCGAGCAGGACCTAGAGGCCGACTCGTTGTCGCGCGCGCACGTTCTCGCCGTCGTCGCCACGCTGCTCGATCGCACGCTGATCCGCGTCGGAGGCGCGGAGTACGCCGAGCAGAACGGCAGCTATGGCTTGACGACGCTGCGTGACAAACACGCCCGGTTTCGTGAGGGCGGCGTCGTGTTCGCGTTCAAGGGCAAGAGCGGACAGCAGCACGAAGTCCAAGTTCAGGACGAAACCCTCGCCGAGCATGTCCGCGCCTGCCGCGACATTCCCGGTTACCACCTGTTCCAATACGTCGATCACGACGGTGAGCGAGGACAACTCGACTCGTCCGACCTCAACGACTACCTGCGTGACGCGATGGGCGAGGCGTTCACGGCCAAGACATTTCGCACGTGGGGCGGGACGCTCGCCGCCGCCGTAGCCGCCCACGACTCTGCCGAGATCGAGCCGACGGCGATTCACAAAGAGATGATCGCATCCGCGTGTACGGCGTTGGGAAACACCGAATCCGTTTGCCGTGACTACTACATCCATCCCGCTGTTTTCGAAGCGGTCGCCGATGGATCGTTCGCTAGCCGGTGGGGACGCGCCCGATCTGGCGGACTGCTCGGCGGCTTGACGCGCGACGAGGACGCGCTGATTCGGTTTCTGGAACGGTGATCGGTGCGAGGCGGCACGGTGCGCCGCCGTTACGAACGAAGACGGGGCTTTGTCGGCACGAAGGGTTTGAGGTAGTCCGGCTCGTACTCGGCAACGTCTGCGGTCTGCCCGGATTTCCACCGTGCCCACCCGACGGCTCCTAATGCGCGCGCAGACACGTCGACGGGCATCCACTCGACTTCGTCACTCAGGCTGCTTGCGCCGGGGCCGACGGCCACATAGTCGTCGCGATTCAATTGCCTGTTGGCGTCCGCAATGTCCAGTGGTTTAGAATCCAGTGCGGTCGTCAGGGGATCGAAGCCGGGCGGGGCGATGCCGAGGTAGACTTCGCCTCTACGCGACGGTAGGACCGCACCGATCGTCCGCTCACGCGCGTCACCGGCGAGCAGGCGCCGGGCGTCCCAGCTCAGCGCGTCGAGCGTGCCGACGGCAACCAACTCGGCGCCCGACGCGAGGCAGAATCCCTTGGCCGCGCTCGCGCCGACACGCAAGCCCGTATAGGAGCCGGGGCCGGCCGAAACGGCGACGGCTCCCACGTGTGTCCACTCGGCTTCGGCCCACACCATCGCATCGCGCACGAGCAGCGGCAGCAGGCGGCCATGGGCGCGGGGCGTGTGGACGCTCGCTTCCGCAAGTACCCCGGTTGGTCCGATCAGGGCGATGGAGCAGACCGGCGTCGCTGTTTCGAGCGCAAGCAGGAGGGAGCCGGGAGCGTACGCCATCAGCCTTCGCCGTCGAGCCGATCGGTGAGCAGTTCGCGGACGATGCGCGGGTCGGGCGAGCCGTCGAAGCGCTGCATCACCTGTCCCATGAAGAAGCCAATCAGCCCCTTCTTACCGCTCCGATAGGCAGCGACCTTGCCCGCGTTCTCTTCGATGATCGTATCCACGAGCGGAGCCAGAGCCCCTGTATCCGATACCTGCAGCAGATCGTTAGCCTCGGCAAGCGTGCGCGGGGATTCATCGCTTGTCAGCATCATCTCGAACAGCGCCTGCGCGCCAGTCGATGAGACGCCGTCGTCAGCACGCAGCACGACCAATTCAGCCAACTGCTCGGAAGAGATACCGAGGTCTGCAATGCCGACGCTGCGCTCGTTCATCGTCTTCATCACGTCGGACATCACCACGTTGGAAACGGCTTTGGCGTGCTCGGGCCCGGCGGCGGCCAGCGTGGCTTCGAAGAAGTCGGACAGCTCGCGCTCCTCGGTCAGCACGCCCGCGTCGTAATCGGGCAGGCCGAGTTCCGATGTATAGCGTGCGCGTCGGACGGCTGGCAGTTCGGGAAGTCCGCTGCGGATGTGGGCCAGCATCGCCTCGTCGACGACGACCGTGACGAGGTCGGGATCGGGAAAGTAGCGGTAGTCGTGCGCACCTTCCTTGCTGCGCATCTCGCGCGTTTCGAGCTTGTTCGCGTCCCACAGCAGCGTCACCTGATCGACGGTTCCGCCCGATTCGAGCACCTGCGTCTGCCGTTCGATTTCGTATTCGATGGCCCGCTCGACGTTGCGGATCGAGTTCATGTTCTTGACTTCGGTCCGTGTGCCGAATGCTTCCTGACCGACCGGGCGGATGCTCACGTTGGCGTCGCAGCGAAGCGAGCCTTCGTCCATGTTGCCGTCGCAGATACCCAGGTAGCGCACGATCTGCCGGATTTTTTGCAGGTACCGGTAGGCCTCGCGCGCACTCCGAATGTCCGGCTCGCTGACGATTTCGATCAGGGCGACGCTGCTCCGGTTGTAATCGATCAGACTGTCGTACGGATCCTGGTCGTGGATCGACTTTCCGGCGTCCTCTTCCAGGTGAATGCGCGTAATGCCGACGCGCTTGGTCGAACCATCGTCCATCGTCAGGTCGACGTAGCCGCCTTCACACTGCGGCGTGTCGAACTGCGTGATTTGGTAGCCCTTGGGGAGGTCGGGATAGAAGTAGTGTTTGCGTGCGAAGATCGATCGCTCGCGGATCGTGCAGTTCGTCGCCATCCCCATGCGTGCGGCGAAGGCGACGGCCTCGGCGTTGGGCGTCGGCAGCGTGCCGGGGTGGCCCAGGCTGACCGGGTCGACTTGAACGTTGGGGTCCAGGCCGAACAGCGCACCTTCGGGGCTGAACGCTTTGGACCGGGTCAGCAGTTGGGCGTGGACTTCGAGGCCGATGACGGCTTCGTATCGGGTGTCGGACATGCGGGAGGGCGGAATCGGAGGCCGAAAGGTACGCCCGCCGCGCCCGACCGGTCCGCAGCGGCTACCAACTCGTTGCGACTCCACACCCCGTGCGTCCGCATCTTGGCGTCCCTCACCAGACCACCTGCCGTGCCCCGATTCAGCGCTCCGCTCCTCGCCCTACTGCTCGCCGCCGCGCTGCTGCCCTCGTGCAACCGGGCGCCCAGCGACCCCGAACAAGCGCTTGCCGCCAGTGACACGTTCGCCGTCGTCATGGGCCGCTTCCCGGCGACCGAGGACCAGCCGCCCGGACTGGATGGCGACTCGCTCGTAGTTCGCGTCCAATACGTCGGCGACTGCGAGGAAAACACGTGGACGCTCGTCGAGCGCGTCGAGGCACAATCCGCAACGCTCGCACTGCACCGCGACGGCGGCGACGACGACTGCGAGGAGGTGGTCTACGACGAACTCCGGTTCGGCGTCAGCCAGGAAGCCCGTCAGGCGCGCAACTTGGTGATGCTCGGCCCGGGGGGCGAGACGTTTCCTCTACGCTAATGGCCCAGGTACATCGGTGAGCCCCACGAGAGGTCACCGCGCACCAATCACGACGAAGGAAGTTGTCGCCGCTCGACCGGCTGCCGTCACGCGGGCCAGATACAGTCCGGCTGCCCATCCGCGTGTCGAGAAGGCTGCCGGTTCGGACGGCTCGAACGATCGCCTGGCAACTACCCGGCCCAACGCGTCGACAATTATCACGTCAACCGGGGTCTGGGCGTCGTGAGCAAGGTGGACTGTCTGACCCGCACGCGAGGGCGAAGGCCGAGCGACCAAATGATCGAGCGCGCTCTCGCTGCGAACGCCTTGGCCATCGAACAGCCGCTGTGCCGCTCTAAACGCCGCCGTTCCGACGACCTCGCCGATGCGCCGGCCTGGCAGATCGTCGCCGGGCGGGTGAATGCCTCCCCAGATGCGCGAAAGGCTGCACTGGTCGGCAGCGTCCCGGTACGTCGCCCACTGGAGCGTGAGATCGACGCTTGGTCCCGACTCGAAGACCAGAAACGTGTCACGTGGGATGACATACTCGCCCAGTCCGCCTGGGAAGAAAGGGTCGCCGGTGAGCAAGGTCAGCACTTCCGCTGCAGCGCGCGAGAACGTCGAGTGCCCCGACACGTAGCCCGCGAACGGCGGCGTGACGAACGACGGCCGCTGGTAGGGCCACCACTCCTCGGCGCGCACCCACCCGACGCCCGAGTCGAGCCACCGGAGGTCTAACGGGTCAGTCTCGGTCCCGCGCCATGCCCACACCTTGATCTTGCCGACGTGCTCCCCATTGTCGCCCGCTAGCGAATCGCCGCTCGCGATGCGGTGGGCGAAGCCTGGCTCGAGCACTAATCCATGCGGATGGTAGTCCGGTGCCGACGGCTCGGAGCGTTGTCCACGCGTCGCCATCGCGCGCAGCGCAGATACGGGACGGACGTAGTCGTACCAGCCCTTGATACCCCATGCGGCGATGGCCGCGTCGTGCATGGCGCCGCCAAGTGCGAGATACGATTTTACGTCCCACTCGAGGGCGTCCAGGTTCGAACCCATTCCCTCAATCCGCTTGGAGTTTAGACGGTCGCTCACGTCGTTGAGCAAAACGAACCAGTGCCCGGGCGGTGTCTCGGACGAGGGACCATCCGCCCAAAACTCGGCCAGGACGCGCGTGTAGTCGCCTCGTGCCACGATCTGGGGAGCGTATGGGGCGCCGGTGTGCGGATTGAGAGGATGTCCGACGCCGGGCGTGGTACCGTCGCGGTGATAGAAGAGCGCGGCGTCGCTGTCGGAAGCGGGGAGCGCACCCAAGTTACCGAGCGCGCCAGGCGAGATGTCCCACAGCACACCATCGGACGGATCGAGATGAGCCGACCAGCGCGCCACCAATTCGAATCCGCTCGAGTAGCCCGCAGAAGCGTCGGGCTCCGACGACCGCGCGTCCATCAGCGGCGGCGGCCCAGGGTCGTGATAGAGCGTGTAGAAGTGATCGCCGCGGCTGCGAACGACGCGATCGTCGGCCCTGAGCGCGAACGGAAGCACGCTGCCCCACTCGGCGCCGATGAAGTCGGGGGTATTGCGGTCGATCGGGTTGCCGCTCTGGTCGACGAACGTCGTCAGTGTGAGCGGTTGCCACCGGTTGGGATCGGTGAGCGTGGGGTTGCCCGGCAGTTGGATGCGCAGAGGATCGTTGCGCGGAGTGTAGAACCTGTTGCCGTAGCCCTCCGACTCGTTCGAGCCGTCGCGCAAGCCGCCCTCGATGAGGCAGTGCGCCAGATAGTTGCCGAGCTCGGGCGCTCCCAGCCCGTAGTCGGTGCTCGTGCGGGTCGGATCGACGCCCGTAGCTCGTGCTGCTGCGGCGATGCTTGGTGCGGTCCGTCGTATCCCAGGCGAATCGGCGAAGCGGTGCACCAGCAGGCGATACGCGGCGTAGCTCATCGCCGTCTGATCGCCACCCGGCTCGTCCGTGAGGGCGGTGCGCTCGAACGGACACGCGACGCCCGCCATTCCCTCTCCAAGCACATAAGGCGATGCGCCACCGTCGTAAGCGGCCCAGGCGTCATACTGGGCAACGGAGAGGTGAAACAGGTTGCGCGCGTGGACGGTGGGCCGGGCGAAGTCGCTGCGGATGGCGTCGAGCAGCACTTCGTTCCATAACCGAGCAGTCGAATGCTGGGCAGCCGAGGGCACGGCCAGCGAGAGCAGAACGAGCGCGAGCGGTAAGACGCGGCGAATCACAGCGAGGCAGAGTTGGTATTTTCTCACTACGCACCAAGCCGCACGGACACCCGATCCACACCGATCCACACGCGTGCTTCAACGAGCGGCGTCGACCTTGGCGAAGCGGCGCAGCACCTCGGCGGCGTGTTCGTCGACTTTGGGGCGTTTGATCACGTCGGCAATGACGCCGTTCTCGTCGACCAGAAACGTCGTCCGCTGCACGCCGATCACTTTGCGCCCGTAGAGGGTGCGTTCGCCGAAGATGCCGTAGGCCGTCGCGATCCGGTTGCCTTCGTCGACGACGAGCGGAAAGGATAAGTCGTACTTCTCAGCGAAGCGGCCATGGCTCGCCGTATCGTCCGCCGACACGCCGATGACGGTAACTCCGGCAGCTTTCAGTTCGGCGGACCCGTCGCGCAGGCTGCATGCTTGCTTGGTGCAACCGGGGGTGTCGTCTTTGGGATAGAAGTAGAGGGCGACGCGGGCGGGACGCAGGTCCGACAGCGTCAGCGTTCCGTCCTGCGTGGGCGCGGTGAAGTCGGGGGCGGGTGTGCCGGGTTCTAGGCGGTCTTTCACGTATCTGCAGAAGTCAGGGTGGAAATCAATTCGGTTCGGTCAGGGTCGCACGCGTCAGGCCGGGGCCGACGCCGACGGCAGTCGTCCACGGCTCGGCATCAGGCAGGAAGACGACTAGGTCGAGCGTGTCGAGCACGGTCACGCGACGGGTTACCTGAGCCTCTTCGACGTTAGCCGACAGCGTCACGTCGAGCGTGCGCCCGATGCCGAACGCGTCGAGGTCCAGTTCCGCCGTTCCGTTCGAGCCGGTGACGAGCGTCGGCGGGGCCTGAGCGGCGACGCTGCGGTCGACTGCGAGTGCGAAGAGCGATTCGCTCGTCTGCTGCCCAACGGCGACGCGGAGCCGAAACAGGCCGCCGCCTACGTCGCGTGCGCCTACCTCGATGACAGCGGGCGATTCTAGCGAAGCTTTTCCTGCAGTCCGCGTGTCGGTGCGGACGCCGTTGGCTTCGCGTACGACGATATACGACACGTCCTGGTTGAACTGGCCCGTCGTCGCGAAGTAGCGAAAGCTGGTCGGCACGGTCACGCCGTCGGACAGCCTCACCGCCGCGTGTACGCGAGCGCCGCTGACGAGTCGTCCATCCGCATCGACCACGTCGATTACCAAGCGCCGCTCTTCGTCGGCGAAGCGATCGCACCCTGAAATGGCGAGCAGGACGAGCAGGAGGGAAGCGTACTTCAAGTGGTTCAAAACGAGAGCGTTCGGCGGAGCGTCTCGTCCAAACGCGCCTGGGCCGAGAAGATTTCGTCCTCGACTTGGTTGGCGAACGGAATCGGCAGATCGCGCGCACCGACGCGAGCGGGCGGAGCGTCCAGATCGGCAAACGCGACCTCGGCGATCTCGGCGGCGACCTCTGCACCAAAACCGCCCGTCCGCCACGCTTCGTGGACGACGACGAGCCGGTTGGTCTTGCGCACCGACGCCAGAACCGTACCGCGATCCCACGGCGTCAGCGTCCGCAAGTCGACGACCTCGAGGCTCCCACCTTCCCGGGCGAACCGCTCGGCTGCTTCGAGCGCCCACTGCACACCGACGCCCCACGACACGAGCGTTAGATCCGACCCCGGGCGCACCACGCGCGCCTTGCCGATGGGAACGACGTAGGCATCCTGCGGCACGTCGCCCTTGAGCGAGCGGTACAGCTTTTTGTGCTCGAGGAACAGCGTCGGATTGGGGTCGCCGATTGCCGAGAGTAGCAGCCCCTTGGCATCGTGCGGGTTGGACGGGATGACGACCTGCAAGCCTGGCACGTGGGCGAACCACGCCTCGATGCTCTGCGAGTGAAACGGCCCCGCGCCGATGCCTCCCCCGAACGGCGCCCGGATCACGACCCCCGTCGACACGCCTGAACGCGCGCCCCAGCGGTAGCGCGTCGTCGCCACGTTGTTCACGATCTGGTTGAAGCCGCACGTGATGAAGTCGGCGTATTGGATTTCGAGGACCGGCGTCTTGCCCTCCAGCGCCAGCCCCAACGCGCAGCCGACGGCTCCGCTCTCGATGATCGGCGTGTTGCGGACGCGGTCGAGTCCGTAGCGTTCGGCCATGCCCTGCGTCACCTTGAACACGCCACCGTACTCGGCGATGTCCTGCCCCATGAGGATGACATTTGCATCGGCTGCCATCGCCGCGTCGAGCGCTTGGCTGATCGCGTCGATGAAGCGCACGTCGGACTCGGACTCGCCATCGCCTTGCTCGCGGACGGGAAGTGTCGGGTCGGGGTGCGGAGCGAACACGTCGGCGGCTTCGGCTTCGAGCGTCGAGGTGGCTTCCGGCTGCCCAAGCGCGTACTCTGCGACGCGGTCTATTTCTGCGATCATCTCTTCCCGCATCGCGTCAATCTCTTGCTGCGAGATGCCGCGCTGGACGGTCCACCGCATCATCCGGTCGATGGGATCGCGTTTGGCCCATTCGGCCATCAGTTCTTCAGGCACGTACTTGGTGCCCGACGCCTCCTCGTGTCCGCGCATGCGAAACGTCTCCATTTCGAGCAGCGTCGGCCCGCCGCCCGATAGCGCCAGTGCTCGCGCTTGATTGACGGCATGCAAGACCGCATTCAGGTCGTTGCCGTCGACCACGCGCCCCGGCATGTCGTAGCCCAGCGCCGCGTTTGCGATGGAGGAAGGGGCAACCGCATGGCTCGTCGGGGTCGACAAGCCGTAGCCGTTGTTCTCGACGACGAACACGACCGGCAGCTTCCAGACGGCGGCGAGGTTGAGCGCTTCGTGGAAGTCGCCTTCGCGGGTGGCCCCTTCGCCGCAGAACGCGAGCGCAATCGCGGCTTCGTCGTTCAGTTTGTGCGCCAGCCCGATGCCGCAGGCGACCGGCAGCATCGCCGCCAGGTGCGAGATCATACCGACGATGCCGTGGTCGGGAAGTCCGAAGTGAAACGTGCGGTCGCGCCCCTCGGTGTAGCCGCCCGCCTTGCCCATGAGCTGGCAGAACAGCCGGTCGAGCGGCACGTCGCGCGTCGTCCAAACGCCCAGGTTGCGGTGCATGGGTAGGATCGTGTCGCGGTCCCCGAGCGCAAGCGCGCAGCCGACGGCGATGGCCTCTTGCCCATAGCCCGAAAACCATTTGCTGATGCGCCCCTGCCGGATCAGCCGCAGCATCTTTTCCTCGATCACGCGGGGAAGCAGGAGCGCGCGAAGGGCGCGGTGCGGATCGGACGCGATGTCCGAGAGGGGCTGGGGCATAGGGTGGGCGGTGAGGAGAGAGCGAAGCTACGAGCCGACGCAGCCAGGCGGCAACCTACCAGATGAGCGTGTGGGTTGGGATGCAACCCGAATCGGCGAATAGACCAGCAGCAGACTTAACGTGCGGCACCTAGCGAAGACGCGTTGAGGAGGTGCCCGTGCCCGCCGTGCGACCTACTCTGCCTGGTGATGCCCTTGCTACGTAACGGCGTCCCTATCGGCGCCCTGTCGCAACTTTTCGAGCACTGACGCCATGTCAGCGGGGATCGGGGCTTCGAAGTGGACGTGCTCGCCGGTTGCGGGGTGGAGGAAGCCGAGCGTGGCGGCGTGCAGCATCTGCCGTCCGGCCAGGGCGACGAGGTTGCGGGCCTGGGCTTCCTGATTGCGCGTGCGGAGATAGCGCTTGGGACGCTCGCCACCATATTTCGAATCAGCCAGCAAGGGGTGACCTTTGTGCGCGGCGTGAACGCGGATCTGGTGCGTGCGTCCGGTTTCGAGTTGGAAGCGCAAGAGGGACAGATTGGACGGAAAGACCTCCAGCGTTTCGTAGTGGCTGACCGCATGCTTGCCCTGATCCTCTCGGACGACGGCCATCCGCTTGCGATCGCGCGGGTCGCGGTCGACGTTGGCGTCGATGGTGCCGTCCTGGGGGTCCATTACCGCCCAGACGAGGGCGAGGTAGCGTCGCTCGATGCTGTGGTCGGCAAACTGGCGTGCCAGGTGGGCGTGGGCGACATCGTGCTTGGCGACGACCAGCAGGCCGCTCGTGTCTTTGTCGATGCGATGGACGATGCCGGGTCGGATCACCGGTGCTCCACCTCCCTGCGGCGCCGCGTTGACGAGCGACAACCCCTCGATGCGCGGGGCCGGAGCATCATCCGAATCGTCGTCCTCCTCACCGTCGTCGCCCTCGAACGACTGCGCCGTCGCGCCGACGTGGTGGAGCAGCGCGTTGACGAGCGTGCCCGTCCGGTTGCCGTGCGCTGGGTGAACGACCATGCCGGCGGGCTTGTCGACGATCAGCAGGTGCTCGTCCTCGAATACGATCGACAGCGGAATGTTTTCGGGCGTCAGGGCGAGGGGAGGGGGGCGCAAGATCGTGCAGCGGATCGCGTCGCCGGGCAGTACGCGCTGCGAGGGTTTGTCGATGACTTCGGCGTTGACTTGGACGCGCCCGTCTTTGATCGCGGCCTGCGCCTTGCTCCGCGTCGCGTTGGCGATGTGCCCCGTCAGATACACGTCGATACGCTCGTTCTCGGCATAGCCGGGGGGCACGTCGAACGCAAACTCGGTCGGGATCGGATCGGGGTAGTTGGGATCGGATTCTCTCTTCTGCATCGCCACCGAACGCCGCCGAGCGAGGAAAGAGCCGGGCCTCGGCGCAAACCTGCCGTGCTCTCTTGGGCGCCGTGTGCCTGACCTCTTATTCGCCCCGCAGCACTGCGACGAGCCGGTCGATGTCGGCGTCGGTCGTGTACCAGTGCGGCGAAACGCGGAGCAAGCCGTTGCGGACGGACACGACGACGTTAGCCTCGGCGAGCCGCACGCGGAAGGCCTCGGCATCCGGCACCTCGACGGTCACGATTCCCGACGCGTGCGCGGGATCATCCGAACCGTACCGTCGCAGTCCGAGCGCTTCCAACTCGCGCGCCACACGATTCGCGGCAGACCGGGTGTTGGCGGCGCAGTCGGCGCGGCCCAAATCTTCGACTTCGGTGAGGGCGGCGTCGAACGCGACCAGACCCGCCTGGTTGTGCGTGCCGATCTCGAATCGGCGCGCGTCGGGCCAGAAGCGCAGGTCGTAGTCGGTCAGCGCATTCCAGTCGGCGGGGCCTCCGAGCCATCCCGCGCGCGGGGTAATCACGTCGAGCAGCGCATCCGACACGTACGCCCAGCCGACGCCGCGCATCGCCATCAGCCATTTTTGCACGCCGCATGCTACGAAGTCGGCCCCCCACGCCGTCACGTCCATCGCGCACGCTCCGGCACCCTGGATCGCGTCGACCGACAGCCAGGCGCCGTGGCTGTGCACGATCTCGGCGACTGCGGCCGGGTCGATCCTGGCTCCCGACAGGAACTGCACCCACGACACGGCGACCAGTTTGGTCCGAGGCGTCATCGCGCGTTCGATCGCGTCGAGCGTCACGACACCCCGCGCGGTGGGAATCAGGTCGACGGCGACGCCTTTGCGTTCGAGATGCTGGAACGGGTAGACGTTGGAGGGAAACTCGCAGTCGGGAATGGCAATGCGGTCGCCCGGCCCGAGCGGCAACCCTTCGGCGAGCAGGCTCAGGCTAT
This sequence comes from Rhodothermales bacterium, assembly GCA_963815505.1. Classification (GTDB taxonomy): domain Bacteria; phylum Bacteroidota; class Rhodothermia; order Rhodothermales; family BA12; genus CAXBBB01. Next base: position 79,788 of record CAWFGU010000003.1, on the reverse strand, counting down.
CTGACGTGTGGGCGGTGAAGGCGATTTGGTCGGCTCTGCATCCTGCCAAGTGAGCGGTACGTTCGCGTACGGATGCCAGAATGCTCTCGAATGCAGGCCAGAAGCCGATGTCGTCGCCCTGCGCGCCGCCGCGCGTGTCGAGGAAGTCTGTCACGGCTGCCCTCGTCCGCTTGCTCAGCACACCGGATGCGGCGTGATCCAGGTACGTCAGGCGCTCGGTATGGGAGAAATGGTCGGAGAGAGACATGGTCTACTGCGCTGCCGGGTGAGAGATTGGGGAGATATAGACGTGGTCCAGCGTGGTCCAGGCTCTCGGAGCAGCCTCAATCGGTCGCTGGCTGATTTAGGGATTCTCGCCTTCACGCCCTTCCTCAATCACCTCATCGGCCTGCTTTACTTCTTCGGCGTCCGCTTCTGGAGCGGCGTTTTCCGAATCGGGAGTGGGCGCGAGTTCAAACTCTGCGACTAGAGGAAAGTGATCCGAGCCGAAATCGCCCAGCCGCTCGAGCGATACCAGGCGGAAGTGGTCCGAGGCGAACACGTGGTCGAGCGGCCAGCGAGCGAAGAAGTATCCTGCGTGGAACGTGTTGTAGAAGCCGCGTCCTCGGCGAGGATCCACCAGGCCGCTGATCTCCTGAAACAGGCTGGTCGAGTAGCTCCACGGCACATCGTTGAAATCGCCCATTACCAGAACCGGTCCGCTCTCGTCGCCCGCGAGCCTGCCGACGAGTACGATTTCGGCGTCGCGGTCCGTCGTCTCGTCCGACTCTTTGGGGAACGGCGGCTTGGGATGAATCAGGCGCACCTTGACCCGCTGCTCACCTACGTCGATGGCGAAGTGAAACGACGGCACCCCCTCCTCGAACAACTCGTCGATCCGTGGATCAATCAGGGCTAGGCGGCTATACAGCAGCATTCCGTACGTGTTGTCGATCGGCCTGCGGAGCACGTGCGGGTAAGTCGCCTCGTGGCGGCGCATCTGTTCCTCCCACCACGCGTCCGGCTCGGTAAGTAGGACCAAATCGGCGTCCTGAGCTTCGATGTACGCGTGCAGTTCGTCGGCTTCGCGGTTGGACATCAGCACGTTCGCGGTCAGCAGTTTGATCGTCGGAAGTCCGCCCTCTGCTTCGACCATTTGATTGGGCCACATCGGTGTGTACGCCCCGATCTGCACGACCTGCCCGGCCAAAGCCAGTGCGGTCAGAACTGCGGTGATGCCCGGAAAGCTGTTGAACTTGGGGCGCATCGCGACGAGGGCGATCAGCAAGACGAGCAGCAGCAGGGCGAGTTGAATGCGCGGGAAGTCGAAGATGCGTACCCACCACGTGTCGTGCTCGAACAGCGGGATCACCGTCATCGCTATGGGAATGAGTGCCAGGGAGGCGACGACTTTCTTCATGGTGGAATTGATCAGGTGCGGGAGAACTGCTTGCCGGCGAGCTGACGGACGTGTCCGGCAAACTCCAGCTCGAGAAGGTAGACGAGCGCGGTCGACACCTCGACGCCGGTCGTGTCACACAGTGCGTCGAGGTGGATCGGTGTGCGCGCGAGACTGTCGTACAGCGTTTTCTTTACACCCGAAAGGGAAGGTTCGGGGGCTGCGTCCGATGCTCCGAGCGGTTCTTCGCCCAGCTCTTCGAGCATGTCGTCGAGCGAGACGACCAGTTTGGCGTGACCGCGCTGGATCAAGCGGTTGGTACCTCTGCCGACTTCCGAGTCGAAGGGCCACGGCAGCGCGAACACCTCGCGGTTCTGCTCGACGGCCACGCGCGCGGTAATCAGAGATCCGCCTTTTTCGGTCCCCTGAGCCACGAGGATGCCGCGCGCTAGCCCGCTGATGATGCGGTTGCGGCGTGGGAAGTTGGGGCCGTCCGGCTTCGTCCCCATTGCGTATTCGCTGACGACGGCTCCGCTGTCCATGATCGCCCGCGCCAGACGCGTGTTGCGCGAAGGGTAAATGCGGTCGACGCCCGATCCTAGGACGGCGATCGTCCGGCCGCCGCCGTCGAGCGCGCCCTGATGCGCCTGAGTGTCGACGCCGTAGGCCAGCCCGCTGACGATGGTCCATCCGGTTTCGGCGGCTTCGCGGGCGAACCGGTAGGCGGCGCGTTTGCCTTCGTCCGTCGCCTTGCGCGTGCCGACGATGGCGAGGGCGCGGTCGTCGGTCGGATGGAAGTCGCCCAGCGTCCAGAGAAAAGCGGGCGTGTCGTGGATCGTGTGGAGTGGGTGGGGAAAGTCCGCGTCGCTCGCCGCCACGAAGCGCGCTCCGATCCGGTCGGCGGCTTCGAACTGCGCTTCGACCTGCCCATCGTCCTCAAAGGCGCCAATCGCCGACGCCGTCTGCGAGCCGATGCCCGGTACGGTCGCCAGCTGATGCGCGTTGGCCTGCCGTGCCGCCCGAGCCGAGCCGAACCGCTCGACGAGCAGCCGAATCCGCCCCGGCCCGACGCCGGGTGTCAGCGACAGGGCGATCAGCGCATGGGCTTCGGCCTGCGCCTGCCGCTCGGTCTTGGGCGCCTGCGGAACAGAGAACGAGTCTTCGAAAAGCGAGGGCGTCATTCTCGGTCTTTCTTGATCGCGCTCCACAAGCCGCGTTTGAGTTCGGTGAGGCCGATCTGGGCGACGGACGAGATGGGGTACACGGCCAGATCATCGGGAAGCGTGGCTTTGACTTCGGCGATGAAGTCGTCGCGCGTGTCCTCGGGCCATAGGTCCATCTTGCTGACGGCAATGGCGCGCGGCTTGTCCAGCAGGTCCGGCTCGAACGCTTCCAGTTCGGCCAACAGCGTTTCGTAGACGGCCCCCGCATCTTCCTGCTCGGCCGACACCACGAACAGCAGGACGGCGTTGCGCTCGATGTGTTTGAGAAAGCGGTGGCCCAGCCCTTTGCCCTCGCTCGCGCCCTCGACGATGCCCGGAATGTCGGCGATCACGAACGACTGCCATCCATCGACGCCGACGACGCCCAGCGACGGAACGAGCGTCGTAAACGGATAATCGGCGATCTTGGGCGTGGCCGCCGACACACTGGCGACGAGCGTGCTCTTGCCCGCGTTGGGGAAGCCGACCAGGCCGACATCGGCGAGCAGCTTGAGTTCGAGTTGCACCTCGCGCTCTTCGCCTGGCAGTCCGGGCTGGGCGTACTGCGGAGCCTGCCGCGTAGGTGAGCGGAAGTGCCAGTTGCCCTTACCGCCCAGTCCGCCTTTGGCGAGCATCAGCGTGTCGCCGTCCTCCAGCACTTCGCCGATCACGTCGTCCGTGTTGGCGTCTTTGACGACGGTGCCGACCGGCACACGCAGGACGATGTCGTCGCCTGACTTTCCGGTCTTGTTCATGCTGCCGCCGCGCTTGCCGTCCTCGGCGTAGTGGTGGCGGTTGTAACGCAGATCGAGCAGCGTGTAGAGGCGGCTGTCGCCGACCAGTATCACCGATCCGCCGTCGCCGCCGTCGCCGCCGTTGGGGCCGCCCATCGGCTCGTACTTCTCGCGCCGGAACGTCCGCTCGCCCGCGCCGCCTTTTCCGCTTCGCACCGTCAGCGTGACGTAGTCTACAAACTTCATGGAGGCGCTCGGGTCGGTCGGGTAACTTGGTAGGGCAAAGTACGACCATCCTGCCTGACCCATGCCCGACGCTGCTCCGACCGATCCCGTAATCGTCTACACAGACGGCGCGTGCAGCGGCAACCCCGGACCGGGAGGCTGGGCCGCACTGCTGCGCCACGGCGACAATGAGCGCGTGTTGACCGGCGCCGAGACGCATACGACGAACAACCGAATGGAGATGATGGCGTGCCTCGAAGCTTTGCGCGCGATGAAGCGCCCGATGCACGTCAAGATCCACACCGACAGCGCCTACGTCCAGCGCGCGTTCGCTCAGGGCTGGCTCAACAACTGGCAGAAGAACGGCTGGAAGACGGCGAGCAAGAAGCCCGTCGAGAATCAGGACCTGTGGCAGCAACTGATCGAAGCCGCCGCCCCACACCGCGTCGACTGGGTCAAGGTCAAAGGCCACGCCGGAAACCCCGACAACGAGCGCGTCGACGGGCTGGCCGTGTTCGCGATGAAGGAGCATCAAGAAGCCAATCGCACGGGGCGCGCATAGCCCGCTCGGGCGCTGGCTTTTGCAGATCCATCAACCAAGCGGTGACCAATGGTGAATGTGCGAGTTTCGACTTACTTCTTGGTTGCCCTGCTTTCGATAGTGTGCTTGTCGAGCGCTGCTGCCCAAGAGCACGCAGGATGTTCGAATCCGACCGATGAGGGAATGGAGATCGCCGAGTCTGTCATCGGCAAACTCGACTGGGAGTACTTCGACTTCCGCACGTTGATATTAGGTGCACCCCTCGACCGGCAGTCGCCCGAACCGATCCAGGCGATCTGCAACGTGATTCGCGAGACGGGGCCGATTGAGGATGAATACAATAAGCTGAGCTTTTTCGACGCAGGTACTCACTTCGTTCTGATCACCCATCTGTACGACCCCGATCCCAGCGACAATACTATCGTTCTGGGTCTCTCAACAGTTGGCGTTTACGACAGAAGCGGTCAGTTCGTGGAGGCGATGTCGTTCTAGCGCAAACAGACTCCCGCTCTGCCCAAACGGGGTGACCGTAGAGCAGTAGCGGATGCCACCCAAACCTGGCGTTGACAAGAGACGGGACGCCGTGAGCCGAAGGCTATCTTGGCGGCTGTCCCACACCCCGCCTCCGCCATGCGCGCTTTCGCCCTCCTCGCCGCCCTTTTGCTGCTTCCCGCCTGCTCGGAAGCGCAGTACGAAGCCACGTCCGGCGATGCGCTCGTCACCGACGCCCAGGTCGAAAGACTCCAGACACGCGTCGACTCGCTGCTGACCGCGTCGATGGCCGATCGCGCGTTTCCCGGAGCATCTGCGGCGGCCGGCTATCCCAACGCCGTCGTGTTGATGACGGCAGAGGGCACGTACACCTACGACGACGCGCGCCCGATCACGCCTCAGACGCGCTACGATCTGGCGTCGCTGACCAAGGTCGTCGCCACGACGACGGCGATCATGCTGCTTTCCGAAAGGGGAGAGATCGACATCGACGCTCCGGTCGCGCGCTACGTGCCCGAGTTTGGACGAGCCGGAAAGGAGGCTGTGACCGTTCGTCAGATCATGACGCACTCGGCCGGGCTGACGGCATTCCGCCCGTTCCACGTCCAAGGCTTCACGACGGCCGAGCAGGTGTTCGACACGATCTATGCGACGCCGCTCCAATACGAGCCGGATACCAAAACCGTCTATTCCGACTGGGGCATGATGGTGCTCTTGCGCGCGGTTGAAGGCATCACCGCTACACCGTTCGACGAGTGGGCGACTGCCAATATCTTCGAGCCGTTAGGTATGACCTCTACCGGTTACATCCAGGTCGACCAGCCGGACGCCGACGCCGTCCCGACCGAGGTCGACGGCACGCGCGGCCTCGTCAGCGGCTATGTCCACGACGAGACGGCGATGCTTGTCGGTGGTGTCGCCGGGCACGCGGGACTGTTTTCCAACGCCGAAGACCTGAGCCGATTCGCGCGAATGCTGCTCGGCGGAGGCACGCTCGACGGCGTCACGCTGCTCCAGCCCGAGACCATCGCCCGGTTTACGGCGCGCGCCAACATTGTCGGAGAGAGCACGCGTGGCATTGGGTGGGATACGCGCTCGGACGAAGGTTACTCATCGGCCGGGACGAAATTCGGACCGCGTGCGTTCGGACACACCGGCTTTACCGGCACGTCTATGTGGTTCGATCCGGACGCTCAGGTTTTCGCGATCCTGCTCACCAACCGCGTCCACCCGACGCGCGACAACAGTAAAATCGGCGGCGTGCGCGCGGCGTACGCGGATATGGTGTACGACGCCCTCGCGCAGTAGCCGACCGGAACAGGCGCTCGGGGCGAGCGATTCCGCATCGCCCTTTACCCACGCACCATGCCTACCTACATCTATCGCCGCGAAGACGGCACTGACTTCGAGATCGAACAGCGCATCACCGAGCCCGCGCTCACCGTCGATCCCGAGACCGGTCAAAACGTACGTCGTGTCATCAGCGGCAAGGCCGGACTGGTGTTCAAAGGCAGCGGCTTCTACCTCACCGACTATACGAACTACGGCAAGGACGGAAAGAAGAAGCCGGTAGCCGACGCGCCGTCCGACACGAAAGGGGGCGACTCCAAGGAGGCCAAGGCCGAGTCGAAGCCGGAGTCCACACCCGCCGAGAACAAGAAGTCCGAGTCCAAGCCGGACGCGCCTACTAAGCCCAAAGGCGACGCCTCGTGAGCGACTTCATCGGCCATGCTGCTTCGTTCTGGGATGCCCGCTACGCCGACGATGCGTACGGCTACGGAACGGCACCGAACGCCTACCTCGCCTCGCAAGCGAGCCGCCTCGCTCCGGGAATGACCGCGCTCGTCCCGGCCGACGGAGAAGGGCGCAACGGCGTCTGGCTCGCAGAGCAAGGACTCGACGTGACGACGGTCGACCTATCGGCCCACGGTGTTCGCAAGGCGCGCGCGTTGGCCGTCGAGCGCGGCGTCGCTCTGATCGCCGAGCAAGCCGATCTGACGACCTGGAACTGGCCCCAACAGGCATTCGACGTGGTCGCGTCTATCTTCTTGCATCTACCGCCCACTGTCCGCGACGATCTTCACCGCCGCATGACGACATCGCTACGCCCCGGCGGACTGCTCGTCGTCGAAGCCTTTGCAACCGGTCAACTCGCCTTCCAGCAGAGTGATGGGTCGGGAGGTCCCTCTCAGGCAGAGATGCTGTACTCTGCCGACACGCTGCGCTCCGACTTTGCAGCAATGGATGTGATAGAACTTCAGGAAGTCGAAGTTGATTTGGACGAAGGCTCCTATCACAGCGGGCGCGCAGCCGTCGTGCGCGGCGTATTTCGTAAGCGCATTGCGTTGTGACGAAGTGTAGGGTAAAGTCCTGCGTTTTGGGATTCGGTGAACACGTGCAAAGGCTTGACAAGTGAGCGCGGATTTCCCTATTATTGCGGTCCCGATAGCCACGCCGTCGGGCATACCATGCGGAACTAGCTCAGTTGGTAGAGCGCAACCTTGCCAAGGTTGAGGTCGCCGGTTCGAGCCCGGTGTTCCGCTCCACACGCCTCCCTCGGTCCGCCGGGCGGAGGCGTTTCTGTTTCGGTATTATGCTCGTCCTTGGTCCCGCTCGTTTGCCGATTCAACTGTCCGTCGAGGTAGAGGGGAGGCGTGTGATCGTGCCGGTCGGGTGGGATGCAGGACATGGCACGTGTGTAGTTGGTGCCCTCCGCGTCGAGTACGGCCATGTCCCGGGCGAACACGTGTGGATCGCTAAGCTGGAGGTCGATGCGTCGCGCTATGTGACCTGCATCGAACTGAAAGAGGTGGCTTCCGCATCCATCGACGAGAGGTTAGGAATTGCCGAACTGGTGGTCGAGGGTGGACGCGTGATCTTTTCCATCCTGCCGGAGGGAGGGGCCAGTCTAGACCCGGTCGAGGTATCAACGAATCGAGTTCAGACGATACGGCGGCGCGTTACCGGCGGTTCGACGACGGTTGGCGTCGCGTTTGGAGCCGACGCATTCTACGCGCGCGCTGCACTGTTTCCATTTCTGTCGGGCGCGCGGAGCCGAGCGGGACTCCAGGCGGCGCGGTGGGCTCAGTCGAGCGGTGCCTCGAGCAGCTCGTAGCGTTTGTCGACTACGGCGCCCATGCGCTCGAGCGCGAGGAGCAATCGCTTGTTATCGGCGAGGACCCAACTGAGTTCGCAGCCTAGAAACCCCAGCTTGCGCCCGCGCCGAATCGTCTCGGCAATCAGAACAGCGTCGAGACCTTTGCCCTGATAGTCCTGCCGAGCGCCCATCAGCGGCATCCGCAGGTCGGTGATAGTGCCCATCTTGGCGCGCGCGATCAGGCCGACCAGGTTGCCGGGCGTCAGCTTGCCGTTTTTGACGTGGCGTAGCGCCTGATTGAAGTCGGGCAGCGAAACGGAGAAGCCCACCGGCTCGCCGTCGCGCTCGGCAAATACGAACAGTTCGGGTACGAGAATCGGCTTGAGTTCCGACGCCAAGTGTTTGGCCTCGGCGTCTGTCATGGCGACGAACCCCTCGTTTTTCTCCCAGCCATCGTTGTAGATCTTCATCGCAGCGGCTACATCCTCGTCGAACCGGTTGGGGTCGAGTCCGCGCACCGTCAGCCCGGACAGGCGGCGGCGCACGATCTCGTCGCCGCGGAAGAGTTTGCTGGCGTCCATGTACTTGGCGTGGACGTAAAGCGACAGCATCTCGGTCTGCGTCTCGAACCCCCAGCGCCGTAGGAAGTCGGCGTAGTAGGGCGGGTTGTACGGCATCATGACCGACGGCTGCAGGTCGAAGCCGTCGACGAGCAGGCCCGCTGTGTCGTTCAGGCTCGGATTGGCCGGGCCGCGCATCGCTTTGAGCCCCATCCCGCGCAGCCATCCACCTGCCGCGTCGAGCAGGGCGCGGGCGACTTCGTAGTCGTCTACGCACTCGAAGAAGCCGAAGAAGCCGGTCGCATCGTCAAACGTCTCGAGGTGTGCACCATTCTGTATCGCGGCGATGCGTCCGACGATCTCGCCCCTCTCGTTTCGCGCCAGATACGTCTGCATCAGGCCGTGCTCGAAGAATGGGTTCTTCTTCTCGTCGATCAGCGCGAGGGCGTCACGGCGGAGCATCGGCACCCAGTAGTCACTCTCGGCATAGAGGCGAAATGGGAAGTCGACGAAGGCGCGGTGGTCCTTGCGGCTGTCGGCTGTGGAGACGGTAATCGGCATGGGAGCGGTCTGGCACGGGAGAGGTAGGACCGCAAGAAACGGATGACGCGCAGGTCAGATCACGTTGTGCCGTTTGCCGATTTTCTCAAACGCCGCCAGGATGAAGTCGAGTTGGGCGTCGGTGTGGCTGGCCATGTAGCTGGTGCGCATCAGGCTCTGGCCGCGCGGGACGGCGGGCGGCACGACGGCATTGACGAAGACGCCTTCCTCGAGCAGGTCGCGCCAGAACTTGAAGCACGTCTCCATGTCTCCCACGACGACGGGGATAATCGGCGACTGGCTCTGCCAGATGTCGAAGCCGAGATTCGAGAAGCCCTCGCGCATGTAGTCGGAGATAGCCCATAGGCGGTCCAGGCGCTCCGGCTCCTGCTCCAGAATGTCGAGGCAAGCGAGGACCGTCGCGACGTTGGCAGGCGGCATCGACGCGCTGAAGATGTGAGTCGATGCGCTGTGGCGAATGTATTCGATGGACTCGTACGAGCCGGTGACGAATCCACCCAGGCTGGCGAAGCTCTTGGAGAACGTGCCTGTCGTCAGGTCTACGCGGTCGCCCAGGCCGAAGTGGGCTGCCGATCCACGCCCGCCGGGCCCTACGACGCCGACGGCGTGCGCGTCGTCGAGCATCAAGGCCGCTTCGAACTCCTCAGCCAAATCGACCAGTGCGGGCACGTCGGCAAGGATGCCGCTCATCGAAAAGACGCCGTCCGTCACGATCATTTTGCCGGCGCCAGGTCGTTCGATGTGGACTTTTTCGAGTTGGCGGCGCAGGTGGACGATGTCGTTGTGACGAAAGCGCACGATGTCCGCGTCGGTCACCTTGGTGCCCGCGACGATACAGGCATGGTTGTCCTTGTCCGAAAACACCACGTCGCCGCGTCCGGCCAGGCTCTGGATGACGCCCTGGTTGGTCATGTAGCCCGTCGAGAACAGCACGCAGGCTTCGGCCCCCATGAACTCGGCTAGTCGGCGCTCCAACTCGATGTGTAAGTCGAGCGTGCCGTTGAGGAAGCGGCTTCCTGTACAACCCGTCCCATACTTCTCGATGGCGTCCTGAGCGGCTTTTTTGACGCGCGGGTCCGACACTAGGCCGAGGTAGTTGTTAGACCCGGCCATGACGATCTCGCGGCCGCCCATGATCGCCTTAGACCCGTCGTTGCGCTCGATCGATCGGAAATAGGGATAGAGTCCGGCGGCCTTGATGTCCGCGTAGTCGCCACCAGGCGCGAGAAAGCGCTTGGCTTTGGCGAAAATGGGCTTGGCGGGAGTGTCCTCCACGTGGTGGCCGTTGCGCGACTGAGCAGCGGATCGGGAAGCGCGCTTGACGAGGACGTTGGGAATAGACATATCGGTGGAATGAAGTCAGGCGGCAGCGACCGCGAGCGGCGCGTGGTGGAGGGCGGCTCGAACAGCCGGAAAGGGGCGCGCAATTCGAACGGGTGGCATGGGGAGGAGGCGTTCGACTGCGCGTACAGCCTCTGTCGTGCCCGTACGCGTATTGGGAGCACGTCGTTGCGGAGAGGCGGCGAAGTCCAGAAAAGCGCTTAGTTCGCCAGAGGTCGGGGTTGGTCCCGAAGCGACTTGCCCCCAACCCTGCCGCTGTGCGTGGATTGCGTTGAGCGTTTGCTCGAAGACTCCACCGTTGGGCATCGCGAGTACGGCCTTTCCCAGGTGGCGACACTCGGCGAGGAGCGTGAAGCCTGCCGTGCAGACGACGCCGCGCGCGCGTTCGAGATCGGCGAGAAAACCGGAGCGGGAGGGCGAACGGTAGACGATGTCCTCGTCTGCGATCCGCTTAAGACCGTAGGCGACGATCGGAATACCAAGCGTGCCGAGGGCGCGCGTCATCGGCTCCAATCCCTCCGGCGAGTTGGCGTAGACAAGCAGCGGTCCGTCGTCCGTAGGCGAAAGCTGCACCACGTCGTCTCCCAGAATCGGGTCGACGAGGAGGACGTCGCGCGTGCCGGTTGGGAAATAAAACGAGGTAACGACGGTCGCGTCGGCGTGTATCGTCATCGCATCGACCACCAGCCGGATGAACCGGGCGTTGGGAGACGCGCTTAGATCGGCTTGCCAGTTGGTATGGGTAAGCAGATGCTGATGATCCACCGAGGCGACCGGTAGGCCCAGCCGACGGGCGGCGCGCGGCGCGAAAGGCTCGAAGTCTGTAACGACGGCATCGGGCTGCCAGTCGGACAGGGCGCGTTCGAGGCGGTTTAGCGTCCGCGGCGCGGACAACACGCGCGGCAGGTTGCGGGCGAATGTGCGCGTCATCGACACGCCGTTGCCTCTGATCACCTGCTCGAGCGTCGGCAAGCGCAGGACAGGTTCGCCCTGACTCTCAAAACGCTCGGCATTGGCTCCTCCACAGGCCAGCCGGACCGTATGGCCACGCGCGCGCAGGGCGTCCACCATCGCGCGCGTGCGCGAAGCGTGGCCGCGGCCTTGCCCGCTCAGGGCGTACAGCAGTCGAGCCATGGAAAGGACGGTTCAGAAGCGGACGACGACGTTCAGATAGAGGGCGTCGGGCGTGGGAGAGAGTGTGAGGCGGAAGTCGGGATCGGCGTCGAAGTCCGACAGGTGAGCGCTCACGTACGCGTCGATGGCGGTGAGGGCATACCATAGGCCGAAGCGAACGACCGAAAGGTCACGCGAGCGCCGAAAAGAATCGCGCAGGTCGATCAGCGGCGCCGTCCGCCCGGCGTCGATGAACGCCTGATAGGCCGCAGCGTCGGAGGCATTCTCGGGGTACTGTTTGGGAAACTCCGCAAACCGCACGACGCGCTGCATGCGCCGATACTCGCGCTCGTTGTAGATCGCCAAGCCGCCGAACGCCGCTAGTCCGCCCCAGACGAATGGCAGTTTGTAGGCATCGCCGTTGTAGAGTTGCCCCCAGCCGGGCGCCAGCAGCGAGCGCCGGAGCGCTACGTCAGGGTCGCGGCGAACAGTGTCAGCCACTACCGACCAGTAGTCACCATTTCGAGTAGAGGCGCCGCTTGCGTCGCCCGCGACGATTGAAACCCGTGCATGACCGGTCGCCGTCCCGCGTCGCCCCTACGGGTTGGGCGTTTGCGGCCGACATGGGCAGCAGGCAGACAATCCACAGCCATCGCATCACACCGCCTCCGGTTCGTATGGTGTGGGGACGAACGTCGGGGCTCCGGCAGGAAGCGTGTGGGCGTCGCGCGGCAGTTCGATCCGGGGCAGACGGAAGGGTTCGTTTTCGCCGGGCGGGAGCGGGTTGGGTTCGGCCCAGACTTCGCCTCGCGTAGTGCGCATCACGACGCGCTCGCCGGCTCGGCCCATCACGTAACTGCCGTCGAGCGGGACTTTGCCGAACGGGGTGTCGAGCACGTAGCGGGGGATTGCAAAGCCGGTCGTCGTGCCCTGGAGCTCGTGCATCAACCGCATTCCGCGTTCGATGGACGTGCGCAGGTGGGCCGTGCCGCCGATCAGTTGGGCCTGGTAAAGGTAGTAGGGTCGCACGCGCAGGCGGACCAATCCGTTGAGGAGGGCGCGCAGCGTCGGCTCGTCGTCGTTGATGCCTCGGAGCAGGACGGTCTGGTTGCCGACGGGGACGCCCGCGCCCAATAACCGGTCGAGAGCGGTTTCGGACTCGGCAGACAGTTCGCGCGGATGGTTGAAGTGCGTGTTGAGCCAGACCGGATGGTGGTCGCGCAAAATCGCGCACAGCTTGGGCGTAATGCGCTGCGGTAGCTTGACCGGAATCCGACTGCCGATGCGAACGATCTCGATGTGCTCAATGCCCCGCAACTCACCCAGAAGCCACGCGAGGGCTTTGTCGCCCATCGTCAGCGGGTCGCCGCCGGTGAGGAGTACGTCTCGGATTTCGTCGTGCTCGCGCAGGTAGGCGAGAGCGTCGCGCAGTTCGGACTTGCGCATCATCATCTCGCCGTCGCCGACCATGCGCTTGCGCAGACAGTAGCGGCAGTAGATCGCGCACTCGGCCGTAACGCAGAAGGCGACCCTATCGCGGTAGTTGTGGATGAGGTTCTTGACCGGGCTGTGCGCGACTTCTTCGAGCGGGTCCTCGACGCCGACGATGTCGGGCTGCATCTCGGCCATCGTCGGCACGACTTGCTTGCGGATGGGGTCGTTGGGGTCGGACGGGTCGATCAGGCTCGCGTAGTGCGGTGTGACGTTCCAGCGGAAGATGCCGCGCGTGGCCTCGATGGCGCCCAGTTCGTCTGTTGTCGGCGTGACGTATCGGCGCAACTCAGCTTCGTCGTGGACGCGGTTTTGCATGTGCCAGCGCCAGTCGGCCCAGTCGGCAGTGTCGACGGCGAACGGAGGTGTCGTGGTCGGAAAGGGGGGCGGCACTAGCGGAGGGAGCGGAGGATGGCGGGATCGCGCGTCGTTTCGAGAACGGTCTTGCAGCGACGGCACGTGTACGCGGCCCTTTTGGGCTGCTTAGTCGCGCCCGCGAACAGCCACAGCCAGCCCCACGCGCTGTACGAGGGGACCAGGTGAACGAGCGGGTGCGTTTTGCCGTGGCCGCAGGGGCAGGTGGGTTCGGGCATAGTGGAAGATCAAATGTGGTGCGCGTCAACGCGTTCGGCGGATCGGAAGATGTCAGCGCTCGGAGAGTGGACGCTTTTCACGGATTGGACATCGCCCGTTCGAATGCGGCTTCGAGCACATCGCCCAGAAACATCTCGTAGGACTGGCCGAGTAGCTCGGCGACGATGGCGAACGTTCCGTCCGGAGCAAACGTCGGCAGAGGATTGGCCTCGAGGAAAAACGGCGTGCCTTGGGGGTCGACACGGAAGTCCATTCGGGCGAAGTCGCGGCAGCCCAGCGCGCGGAAGGCGCGCATCGTTTGATCGGCTAACTCGGCTTCCAGTTCGGGCGTGAGGACCGAGGCCACGTCGTATGCACGTTCGGGTTGGTCGCGGCCGTAGCTGCTTCCACGTGCCTCGAGCGCGTGCAGCCCGATGCCCGTTGTGCGGTCGGTTGCGCGTTGCAGAGCCGGAAGGATACGGGCGCCGTCGTGCGTCACGCCGATAGTAAACTCCGATCCTTCGACGAAGCGCTCGACCAGCGCCGGTTGGCGGTACGTGCGCGTGACGCGGGCGACCTCGGCTCGCAAATCGGCTACGTCGGCTACTTTGCTCGTCGGTCCGATACCCATCGCCGACCCTTCGCCGCGTGGTTTGACGAAGAGCGGAAACGGCGGCAGGTCTTGTGGGTCGATGACTTCTGACTCGTCGAAAGAACGCCAGTCAGGCACGCGCACGCCGTCAGCCGACACGATCCGGTGCGTCCACGCCTTGTCTAGCGAAAGCGACATCGTCAGCGCGTCCGAGCCGACGAACGGCAGGTTCGCCATCTCGAACAGCGTCGGTGCGTAGCCTTCTCGGTTGCGCGATCCAGATGCTTCGGCGATGCTCAGTCCAGCGTCGCACTCCAGCCTCGGCAGCGCCTTCTAGCAAGTCATGCGCCGTGCCGATGCGAATTGGCTCGTGGCCCAGCGCGCAAAGGGCGTCGCACAGCGCGTCGACGGTCTCGACCGGTTCGAACTCGGCGTCGGCGTCGGGCGGATCGCCGCGCTGCCACTCGTAGGCGTCGAACGTGTCGTATACGAGGGCGATGCGAAGCGGCATAGAACGTCGGTAAGTCGCGCGTCTAAACGCCTCTTTTAGGACGGGGTTGCTATGGGAGGACCGTGCCAGAGGAGTGTGCGCCTCAGGTCAATCGGTGAGTTGAGGGCGATGGGGGCAATTAGGCCTCGGTTCTCGATGCAGCGTGCTCGGACGCTCTGCATCGGGTTACGACTTCCGCGACTGAGAAGTCGGAGTTAGAGGGCGTTGAGAGTTCGTTTCGCGGCCTTGTGAGCGGCTCCGAAACCGCCTCTCTGCGCTGGGCTGGATCGCCCTGGCTGACCCAGACGAAGAGGCTGTGACGGAACGTTTGCTTACTGCGTGATCTCCTTCACCGGTTCGCGCGCCTTGACAGATCGGCTTGTCGCTCACTCTCGCCTTTCGCGCGTCAAACATCGACGCCTTCCTAATTTCCAGCGACTCAGCTACACCATCCACGCACAAGGGTCCCTAACGCAGCGTGGCGGTCCTGCCGAAGCAGAGCCGCCACATAGAGGAGCTTTTAGGGGTGCGAATCAAGCGTCGGCCGTAAGTGCGTCGGGGTTGACGGATTCCTTGGCAATTTTGGTCAGCAGCAGGTCGGTTTGCTCCTCTTCCTCGAGCGTCTGGCCGAGCAGTGCTTTATCTTTTGAGCGTCCCAATGCTTCGGCGAACTGGCAGACCGTTCCATAGCCCGCGATCTCGTAGTGCTCGGCGCGCTGGGCGTTGGCGATCAGGCCAGCGTCGATGACTGATGGCGGCGCATCGCTGGCGAGCACGTTGTTGGTCTCCTTGAGCCAACTAGTCGACTCTTTGATGATGCCTTCCATCGCCTGGCATTTGTGGCCACCCGTTTTCTCGCCCAATCCGTCGAGGATCTGCTCGACGCGGTCGCGCTGGCGCTTGGTCTGCTCGAGATGAGTGGTAAAAGCGGATTTGAGTTCGGGATTGGTCGCACTCTTCGCCATCTTGGGCAGCGCGTCCATCAGTTGCGACTCGGCGCTATAGAGGTCTTTGAGCTGTTCGACGTAGAGGTCGTGTAGGTTACGGGGCGTGCTCATAGGGTATCGGTGGTTGGTGTGGGAAAGGGCGAGTTGGCTGCGCCGTAGTGTGTTGTATTACCAGGCGATAGGTTTGCTGATTCGTCCAACTGTGAGCGCGGCGTGACGACCTGGCGGCTCGGCTTGGAACGCGGCGTGCGTACCTTTGCGCTGCCACTCGCCCGCTCTCCTTCCCATGCCCAACTTCGCGCTGACCGGACTGGCGGGCTACATAGCACCGCGCCACCTCCAAGCGATCCGCGACACCGCAAACGTCCTCGTCGCCGCCGTCGACCCGCACGACTCGGTCGGCATCATCGACAGCTACTTCCCACGCGCCGCGTTTTTTACCGAGTACGAACGCTTCGACCGGCACTTGGAAAAACTCTACCGCAAGAGCGAGACCGACCGCGTTCACTACGTCAGCGTGTGCTCGCCCAACCACCTCCACGACGCGCACATCCGAACCGCCCTGCGCATTGGCGCCCACGCAATCTGCGAGAAACCGCTCGTGCTCAAACCGCGCAACCTCGACCTGCTCGAAGAACTGGAAGCCGAAAGCGAGGGGACGGTCAATACGATTCTTCAACTGCGCGTCCACCCGTCGCTCGTGGCGCTCAGAGAGCGGATCGAGAGGTCCGACGGGCGTCGTCAGGTGCGGCTGACGTACGTCACGAGCCGAGGCCGGTGGTACGGGTACAGCTGGAAAGGCGAGCCGGCCAAGAGCGGCGGCGTAGCGACCAACATCGGCGTCCACTTCTTCGATCTGCTGATGTGGCTGTTCGGCACGCCTGAGCGGAGCGAAGTCCATCTGTCGCAGCCCGAGAAGATGGGCGGCGCGATGGTGTTGCCGGGCGCGGACGTGGAGTGGTTCCTGTCGCTCGACGCCGACGATCTGCCCGGCGGAGCCGACGGCGAGCAGATGACGCATCGCTCCATCACGGTCGACGGCGAAGAGGTCGAGTTCAGCGGCGGCTTTCGCGACTTACACACGCGCGTTTACGAGCGGACACTCGCCGGAAACGGCTTCCGCATTTCGGACGCCCGGCCCGCCATCGAACTCGTCGACCGTTTGCGCGCAGAGATGCCCTCGTCTACGCCTGCTCTCGGCCTGCATCCGATGACCGAACGTACGCTCGGAGATCGGCGATGAGCGGGCGTATCACCGAGATGCCGGGCGTTCGGATCCACGCAAGCGCCTACGTCGATGCCGGGGCTCGCATCGGCGAGGGGACAGGCGTGTGGCACTTCTGCCACGTGTCGAGCGGCGCCGTCGTGGGCGAGCGGTGCGTGCTGGGCCAGAACGTATTCGTGGCCGACGGAGCGGTCGTCGGCAGCAACGTCAAGATCCAGAACAACGTCGCCGTCTACGGCGGCTGCATCGTCGAGGACGACGTATTTCTGGGGCCGAGTTGCGTGCTCACCAACGTCACCAATCCGCGCAGTCAGGTCAACAGGCGCTCGCTCTACGAAACGACGCGCATTCGACGAGGCGCGACGGTTGGCGCCAACGCAACCGTCGTGTGCGGGGTCACGCTGGGGCGCTACTGCTTCGTCGCTGCCGGAGCCGTCGTCACGCGCGACGTGGCGGACTACGCCCTCGTCGTCGGGGCGCCCGGACGCGCGCACGGGTGGATGAGCCGCCATGGGCACCGCCTCGCCTTCGCCGCCGACGGGATTGCCGCCTGCCCCGAGTCCGGTCTGCGCTATCGGCTCGAAGGCGGGGTCGTCCGCTGCCTCGATGTGGACGAAGAGTCGCCGCTTTCCTCCGACCTCGCGACCGGTGATCGGTCTTACGACACCTTCAAGTCCGACTTCACCACATGAGCGACCTCTCGCCGATTCCGATTCTCGACCTCACGCCCGAAATCGACGCGCTGTGGGACGACCTCACCGCGGCAACCGAGCGCGTGATGCGTTCGGCGCACTTCATCATGGGGCCGGAGGTGGCGGCGTTCGAGTCCGAGGCGGCTGCGTATCTCGGGACTAAGCACGCCATCGGCGTCAACTCGGGAACGGACGCGCTGGTGATCGGGCTGCGCGCGCTGGGCATCGGCCCGGGCGACGAGGTGATCACGACGCCGTTCACGTTCTTCGCGACGGCCGAAAGCATCTCGCTGCTGGGCGCGACGCCCGTCTTCGTCGACATCGACCCGGACACGTTCAACATCGATCCGGCCAAGATCGAGGCCGCGATCACACCTCGGACGCGCGCCGTCATGCCGGTACACCTCTACGGACAACCGTGCGCGATGACGCAGATCATGGAGATCGCCCGGCGCCACGACGTGCTCGTGATCGAGGACTGCGCTCAGTCGATGGGCGCGCGCTACTCAGCCGATTGCACCGGATGTCACGGCGCGCACTGCGACTCGGCCGTCCGCGTGCGACTGGCGGGCAAGCAGACGGGCACGATGGGGCACGTGGGCGCCTATTCGTTCTTCCCCTCGAAAACGCTGGGCGCGTATGGCGATGGCGGCTTGCTCGTGACCGATGACGACGCTGTCGCCGAAACGGCGCGGATGCTGCGCGTGCACGGAGCGAGGAAGAAATACCACAACGAGGTCGTCGGCTACAACAGTCGCCTTGATGCGATGCAGGCCGCCATCCTGCGCGTCAAACTGCCCCACCTCGATACCAACACGCAGGGGCGTCGCCGCGTCGCCAGCCGCTACACCGGCGCGCTGTCGAGCGTAGACGGGCTGATCGCACCACCGGTAACGGACGGACACGTCTTCCACCAGTATACCGTCCGCGTGCTCGACGGACACCGCGACGCGCTCGCCGAAGCGCTGGCCGCCGACGACATCCAAACGATGATCTACTACCCGATCCCTCAAGACCGACTGCCGATCTATGCGGGCCATCATCCCGCCAATCCGGTCAGCGACACGCTTGCGGGCGAGGTGCTTAGCCTGCCCATCTGGCCCCAAATGACCGACGACGTGCAGGACCGCGTGATCGAAGCCCTTCGCAAAGCGCTCTCGTACAACCGCTGAGCCGCGCCGGTCGCTAGGACGACACTTCGCCCCGACCCCCGAGCGCGTCGACGAACGCGGCGCAGAAGTCCTCTACCTGCGAGTCACGAACGGCCAGTGTCAGGTGCGTGCGCTCGTCATAGAGTGGCGACTTCTGCTCGGCGTCGAACTGGCCGATGGTGTAGAGCGCAGGCGAGGTGTCGGCATAGTCGAAGCTGATGCGCACCAGCGAGCGTCGCGTGCGTTTGACGCAACCTGCCTCGTCCAGCGCGGCAGATGCGGCATCGCCGTAGGCCCGAATCAGGCCGCCGACGCCCAGTTTGGTTCCGCCGTACCACCGGGCCACGACAACGAGCACGCCCGTCAGGTCGCGCGCCTCAATTTGCCGCAGAATCGGTAGGCCCGCACTACCGGACGGCTCCCCGTCGTCGTTCGAGCGCGCGATACTTTCGGCGACGCAGGCCCAGCAGTGGTGCGTGGCGTCCCACTCGGCCTTGCGAAGCTCGGTCAGACGCTCGGCGGCCTCATCGTGCGATGCGACGGTGAGTACGCGTCCCAGAAACCGAGAGCCTCTGTCTTTGAACTCGCATTGGGCTGGACGGGCAGGTTCGAGGTAGAAGTCGTCGTGCATGGGGAATGGTAGCGACCGGGCGTGTCCCGTCGCTACGACGTTGGGGTAAAACCGAAGATCGCGACACTCCTCCGTCAACCCTTCACCGAACACGTCGCGCCTACTCGTCGTCCAACTGCGAAACCGCTTTTCCAGTCAAACCGACCCCATGACCGACGCCTATCTCTACTCTGCCGTTCGCACGCCCATCGGCAAATTCGGCGGGTCGCTCGCCAGCCACCTGCCGTCCGACCTGGGCGCCGAGGCCATGAAAGCCGCGCTTGATCGGGCCGGAATCACGGGCGACGACCTCGACTTTTTCATTATGGGCCACGTGCTCCGCGCCGGACATGGACAACTCGTCCCGCGCCAGGCGGCGTTCAAGGCGGGCATTCCTAAAAGCGTCGACGGGCAGGCAGTAGACATGGTGTGTTCGTCCGGCATGATGGCCGTTATCAATGCCGCTTCGATGATCAAGGCGGGCGACGCCGACGTAGTCCTCGCCGGAGGGATGGAATCGATGTCGACCGCCGGGTTCTATCTGAGCCACAACGCGCGGTGGGGCTACAAATTCCTGGGCGCTGGGCAGGAGCCGCTGCTCGACATCATGCAGCGCGACGGACTCTCGGATCCGCAAACTGGCGACGCGATGGGCGATCAGACCGAACGGTTGGCCGCCGAGCACGGCATCACGCGCGACGAACTCGACGCCGTTGCCGACGAGTCCAACCGCCGCGCCGCGCACGCGCAGAAAATCGGTCACTTCGCCGACGAAATCGTCCCGGTCGACTATCGGGTCAAGCGTGATACCAAGACGCTGAGCCACGACGAAGGCGTTCGCCCCGAAACGACGATGGAATCGCTGGGTGGACTGCGTCCGGCGTTCAAGAAGGACGGCGTGCTGACGGCGGGCAACGCGTCGCAAATTTCGGACGGTGCGTCGGCCCTGGTCGTCGGCAGCAAGGGAGCCGGAGAGCGGCTAGGCATGACGCCTCTGGCCAAAATCACCGGATACGGCTGGGCGGCGGGGGAGCCGTGGCGTTTTCCCGAAGCGCCGATTCCGGCCGTGAAGCGGGTGCTCGACAAGACGGGCACGACGCTCGAGGACTACGATCTGTTCGAGAACAACGAGGCCTTTGCTATCAACTCAATCCTTTTTGAGCGGATGTTGGGCGTCGGTCAGGACAAGCTCAACATTCACGGCGGCGCCATCGCCCTCGGACACCCGATCGGCTGTTCGGGAGCGCGCATCTTGACAACCCTCATCCACGCGCTGCGGACACACGGCAAGGCACGTGGAATGGCGTCGATCTGCCACGGCACGGGCGGAGGCACGGCACTGGCTGTCGAGTTGGTCTGACGCCGAGCGTAACACAGCCGATTGCCGCCAACCTTTCCCCAACTCCTTTCCCTTCACCTGTCATCGCGAGCGAAGCGCGGCGATCTCCAGCGCCAACCGATGCTACCGATGCTACCGAGACTGCCACATCGCTGCGTATCGCTGACACTGCGCTCCTCGCGATGACGAGGGATAAGGGTTCGGCGGATGGCCTCGGCTCTTCGCTCACGCACATCACCAATCCCTCCTATGCCCGCCGATGCCCCACTCGACTCCGATTGGTTCGCCCGCCCGACGCTCCAGGTAGCCCGCGAGCTGGTCGGCTGCCGATTGGTCCGCGAGTCGCCGGACGGAATCCGCGTCGGGCGTATCGTCGAGACCGAAGGCTACACGCAGGACGACCCCGCCTTCCACGGCTGGAATGCCATCGACCACGCGACGGGCCTGCTCAAACCGACGGGGCGCGGGCGCGACCTGTTCGTAGCTCCGGGCCTTGCATACGTTTACAAGATTTATGGCGCGTACTGGCTGCTCAACGTCGTGACGGAGCCGCCCGGCGTTGGCGGGGGCGTGCTCATCCGCGCCATCGAACCCGTCGACGGAATCGACCTGATGTACCGCGACCGTCCCAATGCCAAACGCGACAAGGACCTGGGCAGCGGTCCGGGCAAACTGACTCAAGCCCTAGGCATCGGCCCTGAGGTTCACGGCGCAGACCTCACGCAGCAACCGATCTACTTCCTGCCTGCCGATCAGCCGGTCGGCGAAATCGAGATCACGACGCGCATCGGCCTGACGCGCGGCGTCGAATTGGACTACCGATACCTCGAGAGAGACAATCCCCACGTATCGCCCGGCGTGCCGTCCGACATCGCTGCCGAACGCCGCCGCAAAAAGAAAGGCGTCCCCCGATGACTCGGAGGACGCCTGAGAACGTAGGGCAATTCGCAAATCGCACTTCGGTTGGCTCTAACTGCGCACCTTGCGGTAGATGAACAGCACGAGCAACGCGCCGATCACGGCCGTCGCGAAGCTGCCGAAGTTGAAGCCATCGACGCCGCCCGTTCCGAGGAGCATTTGGCCTAAAAAGCCGCCGACGAACGCGCCCACAATACCGATCAGGATGGTGACGATGAAACCACCCGGATCGTCACCCGGCATGAGAAATTTGGCGATGACGCCAGCGATGAGACCGAAAACGATCCAGGCAATCCAGCCCATGGTAGTAGTGAGGTTGAGTTAGGGAGAAGCGATTACACCAAAGCGCGAAAGTTGAAGTTGCGGTGCGATTGTATGCCAGGTGTAACGCAATCAGAACCCTGAGCGGACTTGCCGACAGCTGCAGGCGTACCTTTGCGTTCCATCCAATCGCCCCCTATGGCCGCCCCCCAGACCGCCGACGCCCTCCGCCAGGACTTCCTCGACTTCTTCAGAGAGAAGCAGCACGAGATCGTCCCCAGCGCTCCGCTCGTCCCGCGCGGAGACGCGACGCTGCTGTTCATCAACGCAGGCATGAACCCGTTCAAGGACGTGTTCTTGGGCACCGGCACACGGCCCTACACGCGCGTGGCCGACACGCAAAAGTGCCTGCGCGTATCGGGCAAGCACAATGACCTCGAAGAGGTAGGCTACGATACGTACCACCACACCTTTTTCGAGATGCTGGGCAACTGGTCGTTCGGCGACTACTTCAAAGCCGAGGCCATCGCGTGGGCGTGGGAGTTGCTCGTCGACCGCTGGGGGCTGGATCCGAGCCGCCTGTACGTCAGCGTCCACCAGGGCGACACGGACTTGGGTTTGCAGCCGGATCAGGATGCCGCCGACCTGTGGAAGGAGCACACGTCGGTCGATCCCGAGCACATCCTGTTTTGCGACTCCAAAGACAACTTCTGGATGATGGGCGACACCGGGCCGTGTGGCCCGTGCTCCGAGATTCACGTCGACTTGCGCCCCGACGACGAACGCGCCAGGGTCGACGGGCGCACGCTCGTCAACGCCGACGATCCGCGCGTTATGGAGATCTGGAACCTCGTCTTTATCCAGTACAACGCCAAGCCCGACGGCACGCTCGAGCCGCTGAAATCCAGGCACATCGACACCGGGATGGGCTTCGAGCGCATCGCCGCCGTCCTGCAGGGCAAGACGAGCAACTACGACACCGACGTGTTTGCGGATCTGCTCGACGCCGCTGCCAAACTGTCGCCGATGGTTGGCGTGGCCGCCTACGACGACGTGCAGCTGGCAAACAGGACCGAGGTCGAGCGCGTCCGCGTCGCCTTGCGCGTCATAGCCGACCACGTGCGCACACTGGGTTTCGCGATTACCGACGGCGCTGCGCCGGGCAATACCGGACGCGGCTACGTTATCCGCCGGATTTTGCGCCGAGCCGTTCGCTATGGGTATCAGACGCTCAATATCAAAGAGCCCTTTTTGCACAAACTGATTCCGGTCCTCGCGCGCACGATGGGTGGCGCGTTCCCGGAACTGCGTGAGCAGCAAGAGTACGTGGCGCGCGTGATCGAGGCCGAGGAAAAGAGTTTCCTCGAAACGCTGGGGACGGGCCTGTCGTCGTTCGACGCATTGCTCCCACACCTGGAGACGTTCGCGGCCGTCGAGGAGATGCCAGGCAACGAGGCGCTTTCCGCCGCGCAAGACGCCCTCAAAGCCGACGCGTCGGCCCGCGACCTGCTGACCAAAGCCTTTGCCGGCGAGACGTGGGGGGCTGTCGTTGCGCATTTCTCCCAGGCCGCGTCGGACCGCCAGCTTCCGGGCGAAGTCGCCTTCCTCTTGCACGACACCTACGGATTCCCCCTCGACCTGACGGCGTTGATGGCGAGGGAGCAGGGCTTCGGCGTCGGAATGGCCGAGTTCGAGAGGCGGATGGACGAGCAGAAGGCGCGCGCACGGGCCGCGGGCACGTTCAAGGTCGATCAAAGCCAGGTCGACGATTGGACGCCGGTCGGTTCTTCCCAATCGGACAGTAAGTTCGTGGGCTACGACGCGCTCAACAGCCGCACGCAGATCACAGCGACGCGCACCATCGCGCGCGACGGCGAGGACGACCGCTACGAACTCACGCTCGCGCTCACCCCGTTCTACGCCGAGAGCGGCGGCCAAGTCGGCGATCAGGGCGAACTGCGTATCGGCGGCCGCACCATCCAAGTGCTCGACACGCAAAAACAGGGCGCTCGCATTGTTCACATCGTTGACCACCTACCGGGCGACCCGTCGCAGCCCCTCGAGGCTCGCGTAGACCCGGCGCGCCGGCGCGCCACACAGCAGCACCACACTGCCACGCACCTGCTCCACGCCGGACTCAAACGCGTCCTCGGCGATCACGTGCAGCAAAAAGGATCACTGGTCGCGCCCGACCGATTACGCTTCGATTTCAGCCACTATGAGCGTGTCACGCCCGACGAATTGCGCAAAGTCGAGGCGTACGTCAACGCGTTCATCCAGGACAACGTCGCCCTGAAAGACGAGCGCAACGTGCCTATTGCCGAGGCGATGGACCGAGGGGCGACGGCGCTGTTTGGCGAGAAATACGGCGACAACGTCCGGGTCGTCACGTTCGACTCAGCACGTTCGATGGAACTGTGCGGTGGCACGCACGCACAGGCTACGGGCGAACTGGGCGTGTTTCGCATCGTCAGCGAAGGCTCTGTCGCTTCGGGCGTGCGCCGCGTCGAAGCCGTGACGGGCCAGCAGGCGCTGGTGAGCATCTGGACCGACTTGGGAGAACTCGACAAAGCACGCGGGCGCTTCAAGGCACTCGGTCGCCCGGTCGATGAGGAGATCGAATCCCTCCAAGAGCAGGTCAGAGACGTTCAGAAAGAACTCGACGCCTCGCGCAAGGCATCGCTCGGGAGCAAAGTCGGCGAGATCGCGGCGACTGCCGAGCGCGTCGGTAGCGTGCGGCTGGCGACGGCTCGGCTCGACGGCGTCGACGGCGGCGATTTGCGCGATCTGGCGCAGCAGGTGGCTCAGCACATCGGCACGAACGGCGTCGTGATCCTGGGGAGCGTTGACGGGGAAGGGGAGAAGGTCGTGCTGGCGTGCGCGTGCGAACCCGAGGCGATCGCGGCGGGCGTGAAGGCAGGCACGCTCGTCGGAGCGCTCGCCAAGCAGGTCGGCGGTGGAGGCGGTGGGCGGCCCAACCTCGCCACGGCAGGCGGCAAGAAACCGGAAGGTCTGGATGATGCGCTGGCCGCCGCGATGGGCGCCGTCGCCTCGCTCGTGTCGTGAGAACCGCCGCCGTGGATACCGGTGTCTGGCTCTACGGCTGGCTCGTTTTTCTGCCTCTGCTCGCACTGACGGCGTGTAGCGCATCACCCGAGCAGGTGACGGCCGCCGAGGGCCCATCTCCCACTCAGGTTGAGCGAGCCGACTGGAAAGCCCTGTTCCACGCGCGCGGAGCGGTCGGTACGTTCGTGCTCTACGATCCGCAGAGCAAAGTCACCCAGCGCTACGATTCCGAGCGGGCGGCGACGCGGTTCACGCCTGCATCGACCTCCAAACTGTTCAACTCGCTCGTCTTCCTGGACCGAGATATTGTGCACAATGTCGACTCGCTGCACGCATGGGACGGCGTCGAGCGGTGGCGCGACTCGTGGAACCAGGATCTGTCGCTGCGAACAGGCGTCGAGCAGTCAGCGGTATGGTTGTTCCAGCGCTTAGCCTCGCAGGTCGGCGCGTCCGGCTACTCCGACGTATTTGCGCGCTATCCCTACGGCAACGCGACGATGGGCGACACCCTGCCGATGGCGTGGCTCAATGGCGCGTGGCAGATCTCGGCAGACGAGCAGATTGTGTTTTTGGATGGACTTAGGCTGGGCACGCTCCCGTTCTCAGCCGACGATCAGGCTACCGTCAAGGATCTGATGCCGCTGCTCGCCGAGGGCGACGGCTGGCGGCTCGAAGGCAAAACCGGATGGGGCCAGTGCTGTGGAAGACCCGACATCGGGTGGCTCATTGGATGGCTCGAGCGTCCTGGAGGCGCTATGGTCTACGCGATGAACGCGGAGGCGATGCCCGGAACCGAGTTCGACCTGGGAGCGGGTCGCCTGGACATCGTGCGCGCGATTTTGGCATCCGAAGGTCTGATTCCTGCTACTGCCGAACGATAGACGCACCGCTCGGAAGCCTCGCGAGGACTTTTCGGCTCACCTCCTTCCCCGACCCTCCATGCCTCTCCGCGATCTATTTCTGCATCGACAGCGACCGCTCATAGCCCTTGCCGTTATTGCAATCGTGCTAACCCTGGGGTTCGTGTGGACACCGCTGCTGTGGCTGGGACAGATCGGGCTGGTCGGGTTCGCAGCCGCACTGGCAACCGACGCTATGCTGCTGGCGCGTGCCGACGTATCGGTCAGGCGCGAACTGGACGAGCGGCTATCGATCGGGGACGAGAACGCTGGTGTCTGGACGATCCAATCGACGGCCAACCTCGACCTGTCGGTGATCGACGAGTGGCCGCGCGAAGTCGACGCGTTCGCTGCGCCCGATGATCTGGCGATTGGAGCGGGAGAGACGCGGCGCATCGGGTTTTGGGTGCGACCGACGCAGCGCGGACGGCTGGCATTCGGAGTCGTGCACGTGTTCGCGCGGTCGCGGATTGGCCTGCTCGAACGGCGGTTCAGCGGGCCGGGCGGTAGTGAGTCGACCGTGTATCCGGCGTTCCTGGCGATGCGCCGCTACGAACTGATGGCCGCCACACAGCATCTCGACTTGATTGGCGTCAAGCGCATTCGAAGGCCCGGCGCGTCGACGACGTTCGAGCACGTGCGCGATTACGTCGTCGGCGACGACATCCGCAGTGTCAACTGGAAAGCGACGGCGCGGCGCGGCGAGTTGATGATCAATCAGTATCAGGAGGAGCGCGCCCAGCCGATCTACTCGCTCGTAGACGTGGGGCGGACGATGGCACTGCCGTTCGACGGGCTGAGTTTGCTCGATCACAGCCTCAACGCCGCGCTCGTGCTGAGCGCCATCGCGCTGCGGCGTCACGACCATGCGGGTGTGATGACGTTCGGGCGGACCCCGCAGCAGATTGTCGGCGCGTCGGCGCGGCCAGGGCAGATGAACGCGATCCTCGAAGCGCTCTACGACGCTCAGGCCAGCGAGGGCGAGTCGGACATCGAGGCGCTCTACTATCACGTCCGCCGGATGGTCAAGCGGCGCTCGCTGCTGCTCGTGTTCTCCAACTTCGAAACGCGATCCGCACTGCGCCGTCAACGCAACGCCTTGGTCGCCATGGCCCGTCAGCACGTCGTGCTCTGCGTATTTTTCCGCAATCCGCTCCTGCGCGACGTGGGTAACGAGTTGGAAGGACTTGACCGCGTTTACGCTCAGACGATCGCGTCGTACGTGGCAATGGAGAAAGAGCAGATGGCGAGCGAACTGCGCCGCGCGGGAGTCGGCACGCTGCTGACCGCGCCCGAGCACCTCTCCGCCGACGTGCTCAACGCATACCTGTCGCTCAAAGCGTCGGGACGGATTTAAGCGGCGGCGAGCCGTAGTTTGGACGTGCCTTATCCACCGACCCGATGCAGACGACGCGCGCCGCCACGCTGACCATCGACGAAGTAGGGCTCGAAGCCGTTGGCGTGATCCGCGAGATCAACCGCGCGTGTTTTGGCGAGGAGCGGATCATCAACACGTTCGAGCGCGACGGTCTGCGGATGCTGCTCGCCCGGGTCGGCGGCGTTCCGGTCGGCTTCAAGGTCGGCTACCGTGAGAACCGGTTCAACTTCTACTCGGCCAAAGGCGGCGTCTCGCCGGATCAACGACGCAGCGGAATCGCCCGGATGCTCCTCCGCCGGATGGAGGAGGTGACACGCAGCGAGGGCTACCGCTACTTCTGCTTCGACACGTTCCCCAACATCCATCCCGGCATGACGGTCCTCGGTCTCGCCAGCGGCTACCGCGTGACGCGCGCCGACTTCAACGCCACCTACCGCGACTTCCGCCTGCGTTTCGAGAAGCGGCTCCAACCCTGAACTGCCGGCTCAGCAGCCAACTCTCCGCGGCAACCCGAGTACACGCGTCAAAACAGCGGATAGATGAACAGCGCGATGGCCTTGCCGG
The DNA here is from genome assembly GCA_963815505.1 of Rhodothermales bacterium. Taxonomy (GTDB): domain Bacteria; phylum Bacteroidota; class Rhodothermia; order Rhodothermales; family BA12; genus CAXBBB01. The sequence continues at coordinate 52,348 of CAWFGU010000003.1, read as the reverse complement.
ACGCGAACACGATCAGGATGCTCAGCAGCAGCAATACGACGAGGATGGGAGCGAGCCAGAAGCGTTTGCGCGTGCGCAGAAACTGCCAGAACTCGCCGACGATGCGGAGTTTGCCCATCGGAAACGCAGAAGGATTAGGAGACGGCGGTAAAGTACGAACGTCCGCAACCCGCTCCCACGCGCTCCGTAGAGACGACACATGACCGCCCGCTCCCAATCGCCCGTCCACGCGTGAACGCTTTTCTCTACGAGATCCGCGAGGGGCTGCGCAACGCTGCCGACTCGATCCGCGAAAACAAACTGCGCTCGCTGTTGACGACGCTCGGCATCATCATCGGCATCGTGATGGTGACTTCGACAATGACGACGATCAACGGCATGGAGCGTGCGTTCGACAAGTCGATGGAGATGTTCGGCACGAACACTTATTACGTCGACCAGCGGCCGTGGATTATCATGTCGGCCGAGGAGTTTTTCGAGATGCGGCGCCGTCCGATGATGACCTACGACTCGGCCAAGCGGGTCGTCGACGGGGCGCAGCGAAGTGAAAGCATTGCTTATTCGGCCGTCAGCATCGATTTCGGCAGCGCGATTCAGTACCGCGACCGGGCCGTGAGCCGCGCCCAGGTGACCGCGACGACGCCCACCTACACCGAGATCGCCGACATTGACCTGTCCGAGGGCCGCTACTTCACCGACATGGAGGAGCAGACGGCGCGCAACGTGGTCGTGCTGGGTTCCTCGATTGCCGAGAGCCTGTTTCCCGACGAGCGCGCCGAAGGAAAGGAGGTCCGCATCCAGGGCGCCCGATTCACCGTGTTGGGAGTGCTCGAACCCAAAGGCAAGTTCCTGGGACTGTTCTCGGTCGACGAGCAGTTTCAGATGCCGCTGAGCACGGCGCGCAAGCTCTACAACACCCAGAACTGGAATTTTCAGGTCAGCCTCAAGGCGCGCGACGGCGTCCCGCAGGTAGCCGTCGAGGACGAGATCCGCGGTTTCAGCCGAGTCGCTAGGGGACTGGACGCGCTCGAGAAGGACGACTTCTCGATCAACAAGACCGAGGTGTTTCGCGACCTTCTCGCGTCGACCAAGGCGACTATCTATGGCGTCGGCATCTTCCTGACGGCTCTCTCGCTGCTCGTCGGCGGCATCGGTGTGATGAACATCATGTTCGTCTCGGTCAAGGAGCGGACGCGCGAGATCGGGCTGCGAAAAGCCATCGGCGCCAAAGGCCGGTCGATTCTGCTGCAGTTTCTGCTCGAGGCCGTGACGGTTTCGCTGCTCGGCGGTGTGATCGGGCTTGGTGCTCTCGCTGCTGACGACGCTGGCGATCAACATCGTCTTTACGGCGACACTCTCGCCCGTCATCGTCGCTCTGGCGCTGGGCGTGTGCATCGGCGTCGGCGTGATCTTCGGCTTCTTTCCCGCCTGGCAGGCCGCGCGGCAGAAGCCCATCGACGCGCTCCGCTACGAATAACCTCGACTATCATGAGCTTCAGAGAACTGCTGCGCATCGCCACCTCGGCGCTGAGCGCCAACAAACTCCGCTCGGCCCTGACGCTTCTGGGCATGGTGATCGGCGTGTTCGCCATCATCGTGTCGGTCACGGCGGTCGAGGTGATCTCGAGCTCGGTCAACACCGCGTTCGAGTCGTTCGGCGCGACGACGTTCGGAGTCGAGCGGACGTGGGACCTGCAGGTCGAGGGGGGCCGCCGCAACTGGACCGTTTCGCCGGACCTGACCTACGAGCAGGCCCAACTGCTGCGCGAGCGCACGACGATGCCTGCCGGAATCAGCCCGGTCGTCAGCGACTGGGGCGTGCGCTTCCGCTCGGCAAACGAGAGCACCGAGGCTAGCAAGCAGCTCATCGGATCGAACGAAGACTGGACGGTCAACAAGAGCTACACCGTCAACCGAGGCCGCACGCTGACGGCCGACGACGTGCGCTTCGGCCGCCCGGTCGTGGTGCTCGGAACCGCGCTGGCCGACGAACTCTTTCCGCTCGAGGAAGCTGTCGGCAAGGACATCAGCGTTGACCGGGGCAAACTGCGCGTCATCGGCGTGTTCGACGAAAAAGGCTCGACGATGGGCGGCAACCAGGACGACGTGGCGCTGACGCCGATCACGACGCTGTTTCAGATGTACGGTCGCCCCAACCGAGACGTGGACATCGACGTGCGCGCCGCTTCGATGCAGGTGATGGCGCAGACGCAGGATGAGGTGATCGGCGCGTTGCGGGTGATCAGGGGCGTCCGTCCGGGCGAGGAAAATAACTTCCGCATCGAAACGTCGGAAAACGAACGAGAGCAGTTTCAGGGCGTCGCCTCCGGTGTAACGGTCGGCGGCGCGGCCATTGGCTTGCTGACGCTGCTGGCTGCAGGCATTGGCATCATGAACATCATGCTGGTGTCGGTGGCCGAGCGGACGCGTGAGATCGGATTGCGTAAGTCGCTGGGAGCCAAGAGCCGCGACATTCTGCGTCAGTATCTGGTCGAGGCTGTCATCTTGTGTCAGATCGGCGGACTGATCGGAGTTGCGCTTGGGGTCGGCGTGGGAAACCTCGTAGCTCTAGCCTTTGACATGCCTCCTGTCATCCCATGGATGTGGGTTGGCGTTGCGGTCGTGGGGGTGACGTTTTTCGCAATGACGTTCGGAGTGTATCCGGCATGGCGGGCCGCCCAACTCGACCCGATCGAAGCGCTGCGCCGCGAGTAGTTCAGCCAGAGGTCGGAGAAGTCCTTTTTGTGCTCGGCGCCTATCAAAGCGTTCGACCTATGAGGTCTCCACAGCCTGACCGGTTGATGCATCGCCGCTCGGCGTAGTTTTAGGGCTCACCGACCCGACTTCTCATGTCCGCTGCTCACGAGCAAAAACAACGCGTCGCCCATGCCGCCGTCGACCTCATCGAAAGCGGTATGGCGGTGGGGTTGGGTACGGGCAGCACGGCGGCTCTTGCCATCGCTGCACTCGGAAAACGAGTCGCGAGTGGACTCGAAGTCCGAGGTGTGCCGACTTCATTTGCCTCCGAGCGGCTGGCTCGGGCGCACGGCATTCCGTTGACCACACTAGAAGAAGCACCTACCCTTGATCTGGCTTTCGACGGCGCTGACGCCTTCGATGAACTGACGTTCGTACTCATCAAAGGGCGCGGTGCTGCCATGACGCGCGAGAAGATCGTGGCGTCTGCCGCTCGCCGCTTCGTCGTGCTGGTCGACGCGGGGAAGCGCTCCGCTTGGTTGGGATCCGATGTGGCCGTTCCCGTCGAGATCGTCCCGATGGCCGCGCGCCCCATCTCGGATCGGCTGCGTGCTCTGTGCGCCGATCCTCAGCTACGCATGGGCGAGCGCAAAGATGGTCCCATCGTCACGGACCAGGGCTTGTGGATCATCGACGCGAAGTTTGCTGCGCCGTTCGACCCGGCTACTGTCAACCGCGCGCTGTTGGACACGCCCGGTGTCCTGGATCACGGTCTGTTCTTGGACGTGACGACGGACTTGATCGTAGGCGAGGCGGACGGCAGCGTCGCCCACCTCCGATCCGCGCGTCGTAAGGACGATTCATGAGTCGCCCTTACGACGCGCGGATCATCGCTAACCACAACCGCAAAAACGCCGCTCGCAACCAGGGTCGCGAGCGGCGTTGAAGTCAACCGGTGTGCGGGATCAGCGCAGTCGGAAGGTGACGGGCAGGGTCATCTGCACCTTGACGGCGCGGCCGCGCTGCTTACCCGGCTTGAACTTGAGCGTGCGCACCGCCTTGACCGCCTCCTCGTCGCAGCCCGCGCCGATGCCTCTGACCACGAACGGATCGACCACGTTGCCCTGCTCGTCGACGACGAACTGCACGATCACGCGGCCCTCGACGCCTGCGCGCTTGGCGATCTCGGGGTAAGTGATCGACGACTGCAAGTTGCGCATCGCCTCGGCCTGGTTCGGGATCATCTCCGGCGTCTGCTCCACGATTACGAAAATCTCCGGCTCCGGCTCTTCCTCAACGACGGGCGCTGACGGGGGAGGCGGTGGGGGCGGCGGTAGGTCGGGCGCGGCGTCGAGGTCGAGTCCGCTGTCCAGGTCGAGGTCGAGTTCTTCGATCTCTTCTTCGTCCGGCACTTCGACCGGCTGGGGCGGCTTGGGCGGCGGCGGTGGGCGCTCGATCTGCTGCGTCTGAATGATCTCTTCCATCTCGATCATCTCCTGCTCCTCCATCTGGAACGTCTCGATCTCCTTGCCGCCGGTTTCCCAACGGAAGGCGAGGATGAGCAGGGCGAGCGTAACGATCAGGCCGATCTGGACCTTGACGCGGTAATTCGACTTGATGTCGGCACCGCTATTTTTGTGGACGGGCATGAGTGCGAAGTGTGTGGGCGGTTAAGATAGGCAACTGCGAACCTCCGAAGAAGTCAAACGTCGCGAGACCTCGATTTGGTGCGGCTATCACTCCAAGGATACGTCAGCACGCGAAAAGTTGCTCGGGCGCGTAGTGTCTACTCGCTCGGCCGATCAGCGCAGTCGGAAGGTGACGGGCAGGGTCATCTGCACCTTGACGGCGCGGCCGCGCTGCTTACCCGGCTTGAACTTGAGCGTGCGCACCGCCTTGACCGCCTCCTCGTCGCAGCCCGCGCCGATGCCTCTGACCACGAACGGATCGACCACGTTGCCCTGCTCGTCGACGACGAACTGCACGATCACGCGGCCCTCGACGCCTGCGCGCTTGGCGATCTCGGGGTAAGTGATCGACGACTGCAAGTTGCGCATCGCCTCGGCCTGGTTCGGGATCATCTCCGGCGTCTGCTCCACGATTACGAAAATCTCCGGCTCCGGCTCTTCGGTCGGGTAGTGCTCAGCTGGAAAGAGCAGCGGCGCGGGCGGCGAGCCGATGTCGACCGGTAGATCTAGATCGGGCTGCAGGTCGATGTCGAACTCGTCTATCTCATCGGTGTCAGGTACTTCGACCGGCTGGGGTGGCTTGGGCGTCGGCGGCAGGCGTTCGATGATGTCGGTGATCGGGATGTCTTCTATCGAAAAGGTCTCTTGCTCGGCGGGTTGGTAGTCGGCCGGTGCGGCGCGTTCGGCAGGTGCTCGGAAGGCGACGATCAGTAGAGCGAGCGCGACGATCAGGCCGACTTCGACCTTGAGGCGGTACGAATAGGCAGGCGGACGATTGGGCATCAGTGGCGGGTTTTTGCAGACGATCCGGCAACGGCAACTCCGTGTAGGTATCGTGAGCAAGACACGCGTGGTCGCCTATCGTTGCTGCGGCTGGCGTGCTACCCTCCGTTGAAGCCACTCCCAGCCGGCCCAGGCGAGTAGCACGCCGAGTGTATCGGCGATGGCGTCGTATGTGTCTCCGAAGCGGCCAATGGCGACGTAGTGCTGCCACACTTCCGTCGCGATCCCGAAAGCGATGCAACACAGTGCAACGAGCCATGGCCGGTAACCTGCCTTAGCGAAGAGGAGGAACAACAGCCCAAAAACGGTCAGATGGACCAGCTTGTCGAGGTTGATTTCAGGGACAGTCGGAATTCGGTTGCCAGGTATCGACATGATGGCGAGCACAAAGAGCGCCCAGCCCCAGGCTAGCCAGCGAGATTGAGTGGGGGAGAGCATCAGCGGGCGAGGTCAGAGGTGCGTAAGGCGTCGATGAGGTTCAGCGCGGTCGCTGCCTCGGGGCGCATCCGGCTGCATAGCGACTCGGCGGCTCGGCATCCCAGATGAACAGCCAGTGCGGCGGCGTTGGGTGCGTCGCGTGCCAGGAGAGCGGCGATCGCGCCCGCCAGTGTGTCGCCCGATCCAGCTGTGGCGAGGCTCGTCGGCGCGGACGGGGCGATCCAGCACGTGCCATCAGGATGCGCGGTGATGGTCGGTGTGCCTTTGAGTACGAGAGTCACGTCCAGCCGCTCGCTCCACGCGCGCGCCTGAGCGATGCGGTCGTTGGCCGGTTTTTCGCCCGTGAGCCGCTCGAACTCTCCGGCGTGAGGCGTGAGGATGCGTCGTCCGGGCGGAAGAGCGGCTAGGAAGTCGATATCGAGTGCGAACAGTGCGTCGGCGTCGATCACGACCGGCAACTCGGTCTGTGACAAGAAGTCGCGCACGAACTGCCGCGTCTGCTCGTGGCGCCCCAGTCCCGGACCGATCACGATAGCATCGGCTCGTTCGAGAACGTCAGACAGGCCAGGCAGCGATTGCGGCGAAAGGTGGGCATGAGATCCTTCGGCCGGGCGAACCACCTCCGCTACCAAGTGCGCCCGAGCTGAGCAAGCGACGGCCTCCGGTACTACGCACGTCACGTACCCCGCGCCGGTCGCAGCGGCGGCGAGCGAAGACAAGACGGGAGCGCCCTGATAGGCGTGGGATCCTCCGATGACGACGACGGATCCTGCCGTGAATTTGTGCGCGCCTCTGGGCCTGGAAGGAAAAGCGGCGCGTGCCCAATCGTCGCTCGACTGAACGGCAGACCGTCCATCGGCGTGAGCAAGCAGGAATCCGTCCGGTACCCCGATGGGGAGGACGCGCGTCGTTCCTGCCCAGAGTGGCCCGTCGTGCATCACGAGTCCGGGCGAGCGGGCGGCGAGGGCCAAGGTGTGATCGGCTCGGAAGCACACCTCCTGCGCGTATCCGGTTTGCGCGTCCAGTCCCGTCGGCACATCGGCGGCGATGCGGAGCGCGTTCGTGCCGTTGGCTAGGCCAATCCAGTGGTCGAACGGAGCGCGCGGCTCGCCCCTCGCGCCGGTCCCAAGCATTGCGTCGACGATGACTGCGGCGTCCGACAGGTCAGGCGCTGCGACCTGTCCGATCTGTACGTCCGCACCGGGCAGTCGGGCGATAGATCGGAGCAGGTCAAGTTGATCAGACGTGAGTTCGGTCCGTTCGCAGTCCGGAGCGAGCCACACCGTGACGGACCGCCCGATTGCCGCTAGCCAGCGCGCTGCGCCGATTCCGTCGCCGCCGTTGTGCCCCTGCCCGCACAGCAGGTGAATGCGCCCACTCGGAGCCAGGGCGTCGACCGCTTCGGCGATGCTCCGGCTCGCGTGCTCCATCAGCAGTGCGAGCGGTAGTCCGGCGTCAGCGGCTGCCCGGTCAGCGGCGTGCAGGGCGTCGGGACTCAGCAGCAGGTCGTGGGCGGTCAGCGAGGCGTCGGGCATGGCGGGGCAGAGAGTGGTTCGGCAAGGTCGACTTGCCAGCGCGGGCGCGTCGTGGCCGTCTGCTGCGGAAACGTGAGGGGTTCGGCTGGGGTGTAGGAAGTGAGGCTTCCGGGCGTCCATCTGCCATCGCCGTCGAGATCGCGCCATACGCGAAAGCGGTAGGTGCCCTGAGGCAGGCGCGTTAGCAGAAACGTCCGGTCGCTGCCGATAGTCGTCTGGCGTGGTACCGGTCCGAGCGCTTCGACGACGATGGGACCGCATTCCGCCTGCGTAGAGTCGACGGCCAATCGCCCCGCCACAGCGCCCAGCGCGCTCGGACCGAGCGGACGGATGCGAAGCGTGTCGGCGAGAGTGGTCGAGTCTGACGGTGGCGGTCGCGAGACGACGAAGTCAAACGGGTCTTGGGTGCGAAAACGGAGCGTCGCACCGCGCCGGTCGAAGTCGATGCCATTCAAGACCGCACCCAACGTGTCGACTACCAGGAACGTGCCAGCGAGGCTGTCGCTCGGCGGACGCGAGAAGCGGATCGACGCCGTGTCGCCGACGAGTGGGCGCAGGGGCGCGCGCGTCGGTGTGAGCAGGCGGGTCCCGAGCGTGTCCTCGCGCGTCGTCGTGCGCGTGGACAGCGTGTCGGCGCGACCGCTCAGATCGAAGGTGAGATTGAGTCGTCCATCGGTTTGCAGCGTGGACAGCTCCAGCGCGACGATGTCGCTGCTATCGGCGGGCAGGTAGGGCAGAAACGCGAGACGCGTGCCACTCGAATCGGTCAGCGACCAGTTCGCAGTCGCGGGCAGCCGAGTCGTGAATCCGTCCAGGCGCAGGTGGAGCAGGCGGCGTGTGATGGCGCGCAGGCCTCTGGCGCGCTGAACGGCGCGGCTGGATGCCCACCAGACGAGTGGAGCAGCGGCGAGGCTATCGGCGCCGGAGCGAGGCAGCAGGTCGGGCGCGGGCGGAACGGCCTGTACCTCGGCCTGCGAAAAGCGCCCGTTTCCGTCCTCGTCACTTCCCGCCACGACGAAAAGCGGCGAGGGCGCGAGGTAGTTCAGCCGAAACATGCCGTCCGCATCGGTTTCGGTGCGGTAGAGAGGGCGCCAGTCGGCAGTCGGTCGGTCGCTCGTGAGAACGGTGTCGCCAAACGCGAACACATGCATTCCGGCCAGCGGTGCTCCATCGCCTGCGCTGCGAACGACGCCGTACAACTCGCCGTCGTCGATCCGGTCGCCGGTCGAAAACGCGAGTTGGATCGGCGTCGTGAGGGTCACACTTCGCGCGTCGCGCAGGCTCGTGCCGATCGTGACGATGTAGGTCGTGTTGGGGCGCAACTCGCCCAGGTCGATGCGCAGCCGCTTGCCCTTAGCCTCGACAAAGGGCGGCAGATCGGGCGTCGGCGTGATCGTGACCGCTTCCCGTGCCGACTGTGGGTCGAGTGCCTCGCCGAACGTCACTTCCACGATAGGGTCGGCAACGCGTACGCTGCCGGTCTCGGGCGTCGACGAAACCAAGACGGGCGGCGTCGTGTCGCGAGGACCGCCGGTCGGGGCGACGGGGTTGGCGCATCCCCAAGCGCTCACGCAGGCTATCACCACGAGCAGCGCACGCATCACGACCGGACGCTGAACAGCAGCAGGATCCCCACGACGACGGCGCCACCCGCGATCAGCGGTTCGCTCCATCTGCGCAGCCGCGACGGTGGTGGACGAGTGGCGACGGTTTCGGCGATCAGCGGGTTTTCCAGGTCACCCAGCATTCGCCGGTCGACGCGATCCGAGAAGGCGCCTCGGCACGCCTCGACGTGGGCAAGGCTTCCGTCGGCGCGCGTCCAGCGCACGTCGGCGGAGGTGGTGGCGGTGCGGTCGAGCGTGCGCCCACGGCCGGCCAGATCGACACGGCCCGTCCATCCGCTGAGTTCGAGCCGCGACGCGGTGGCGGCGTTGGGCGAATCCGCCGCCCAGATCGTGGCACCGGATGCCAGCAGGTCGCGCCGGACCGCGTCGAGGAGAAACGAGGGCATACCATCCGCCGAAAGCACGACAGAGCCGGTCACGCCCGGCGGTAGGCAGGCAACGGCCAGACGTTCGAGCAGCGCGCGATTCGTTGCTAAATCGGCGGGCTGCGCGGCCGTCGGCGCGGCGATCAGGAGCAACGCTAGGGAGAAGAGGCGTACCATGCGGCTAAACTACCGCACTCCACCCCGCCGATGACCGATTCAACACTTACGCACGCCGATCGCAAACGCTACGCAGGCCTCCATCGCGCCAAAGGCCGCCGTGGCGAAGGCGCGTTTCTGCTCGAAGGCACGCGCAGCATCACGGCAGCCCTCGACTCGGGCGCCGACGTGCTCGACCTCCTGATCGCTCCATCGGTCGACCCGGACTTGCATCTCCGGCTACGTGGTTCGGACATCCGGCTTATAGAAGGCACCGAGCGCGACGTGGCCGACGCTTCGGTCGTGCAGACGCACCAGGGCGCCATCGCGAGGGTCCGTATTCCCAACGTCGACGAAGCGCTGCTGACCGATGCGGCCCGAATCCTCGTACTCGACGGCATCCAAGATCCCGGAAACGTCGGCACGCTCATCCGCACGGCGGCGTGGTTCGGCATGGACGCCGTGGTGAGCGACCGCGACACCGCCGATTTCTGGGCGCCCAAGACCGTCCGCAGCACGATGGGCGGGATTTTCGACATTCCGCTCGCCCGGCTCGACGACCTGACGTCGTTTCTCCGCAACCGAGCCGAAACCGGCGAGGTCGTCGGCGCGGCAATGGGCGGCGTCGCAGTAGGCCAGTGGTCACCCGGCGAGCGGTGCGTGCTGGTGATGGGCTCAGAAGGCAGCGGGCTTTCGGCGAGCGTCGAGCGGCGGCTGACCCAGCGCGTGCACATCCCCGGCGACGCGGGCAGGCGGGGGACGGAATCGCTGAACGTGGCGGTCGCGGGCGGCATCGTGATGGCTCGCCTGGCCCATATGCGTTCTGTATCTTGACCGCTTCCCTCGTCCGCCCCCGATCATGGAAATCACCGGCTCCGCTTCGCCGCAGACCCTCGCTCAATCGCCCGAGAGCGACGTGCTCACGCTGCCTCAAAAAGCGTCGACGCGTCGTGAGCAGCACGACTTGCGCGTTGGCGTGCCGTGCGAGGTCAGTGGCGAAGAGTGCCGCGTTGCCATTGCCCCGTCCGGAGTAGCGACGCTCGTCGCCGAAGGGCACGAAGTCTTGGTCGAGCGAGGAGCAGGCGCCAACGCACGCTTCGCCGACATGGAATACGCCGACGCCGGGGCGACCCTGGTCAACACGGCCGAGGAAGTCTATCGGGGCGCGACGGCCATTGCCAAAGTCGGCCCCCCAACGGCCGACGAGTGCGACATGATCGGCAAAGGCTCGCTGCTTTTCTCCGCGCTCCACCTGGGCAGCCTGTCGCGCGATCTGGTGCAGCGGCTGATCGACCTCAACGTGACGGCGATCGGATTCGAATTCATCCGCGAATCCGACGGATCGCTGCCCATCGTGCGCATGATGCATGAGATCATGGGCTCGATGAGCATCCAGATCGCCGCGCGCTACCTCGAAACGTCGTCGGGCGGAAAGGGCGTCATGCTGGGCGGCATCTCGGGCGTCCCACCCGCGACCGTCGTCGTGCTTGGCGCGGGCGTCGTCGGCGAGTGGGCGGCGCGGACAGCCGTCGGCTACGGCGCCCAGGTGATCGTGCTCGACCGCAGCCTGTCGGCGCTGCGCCAGCTCGAACTCCACCTCGACCGCCGCGTGATGACGGCGATGGCGACGCCCTACTACGTCCGCAACGCCATCTCAAAAGCCGACGTGGTGATCGGCGCGATGATGAGCGAGGACGCGCGCTCGCCGGTCGTGGTGACCGAGCAACTCGTCAAGGAAATGCGCGGCGGAGCCGTGATCGTCGATGCGGTCATCGACCAGGGCGGATGCGTCGAGACGAGCCGCGTCACGACGCACAGCGAGCCGACGTTCGTCGCCCACGGCGTGACGCACTACTGCGTGCCCAACATCCCGAGCAACGCCGCCCGAACGAGCACGCTTGCGCTGAGCAACGTGCTCGTGCCCTACCTCTTGCAGTTCGGCGAGTCGCCCAACGTCAACGACGCGCTGTGGCGTTTCTCTGCTCTCCGCAGCGGCGCCTACGTCTATCGCCGCCATCTGACCAAAAAAGCGCTCGCTGCCATGCTCAGCCTGCCGCACCGCGACATCGAACTGCTCGTTGCGAGCGGCCTGTAATCCACCGTCATGGAACTGATCCCCCTCGTCGTCCTTCTCGCCATCCCGGCTGCGATCTGTGTAGTCGTTGGCACGCTCGTGCTCATTTCGGGCATCCGGTCGCGCGCTCGGACGAAGCAGATCGTCGGCGCGGTTCTGCTCATCGTCGCTGCTCTGCTGACGTGGCGGATCGTCGCGTCGGAGTTCTGGGCCGTCGACGCGTGCCTCGATTCGGGGGGACGCTACGACTATGAGGCTAGCGGGTGCGTCTACGAATGACGGTGACCGAGAGTGGGATGGAAAGCTGACCTCTCTCCCCAGAGAGGTCAGCTTTGTGAGAGCCGAAGCAATTGTTGATGACCCAGCTTAGCGACCACTCCACAACCCGTCTGCCCCGGGCGCGTTGCTCCCGGCAACTCACTCGCTCGACCTGATGACGCCCACGCCTGCCGACGTTCTCGACGCCCTACGCACCATCCGCGACCCCGATGCGGATGCCGACATCATACGTCTGGGCTACGTCAAAGGGCTGATGATCAGCGAGGGCCGCGTCGCCTTCACTGTCGTCGCACCGCGCCCGGATACGGCGTTTGCACAGCAGGCAGCCGAAGCGTGTCGGCGCGTGATCCGCGAGAAGCTAGGCAGCGAGATTACCGTAGATGTCGAGGTCGATTCTCCGGCCATCGGGTTGGGCGTCGACGTGTCGGCAGGAGGGAAGGCCGTTCAGACCAAGACGATTCCGGGCGTGCGCCACACTGTTGCCGTGGCGAGTGGCAAGGGGGGCGTGGGCAAGAGCACTGTCGCTGTCAACCTCGCGGTTTCGCTGGCGCAGCAGGGCTACGCCGTCGGGCTGGTCGACACCGACATCTACGGCCCGTCGATCCCGACCATGTTCGGCATCCCAGACACCGAAAAGCCGCGTGTCGACGAAGACCGCAAAATCGTTCCGCTCGAGCGGTTGGGCGTCAAACTGCTGTCGATGGGTTTCCTGGTCGACCAAACCAAAGCCGTCATCTGGCGCGGGCCGATGGTGTCGAGCGCCGTCCGCCAGTTTCTGGGCGACGCCAAGTGGGGCGAGTTGGACTACCTGATCCTCGATCTGCCGCCGGGCACGGGCGACATCCAACTGACCATCGTCCAGACGATCGCCCTCACCGGAGCCGTTGTCGTGTCGACGCCCCAGGAAGTTGCCCTGGCCGACGCGCGCAAGGGCATTGCCATGTTCGACAACGTCCACGTGCCGGTCTTGGGCATCGTCGAGAACATGGCCTACTTCACCCCACCCGACCTGCCCGACCGCAAGTACTACCTGTTCGGAGAGGGCGGAGCCAAGCGCCTCGCCGAAGCGCGCGGACTGCCGTTCCTGGGCCAGATTCCGATCGACCAGGACGTGCGCGAAGGCGGAGACCTGGGCACGCCCATTGTTAGCCGCGAGCCGGACGGCGTCGTCGCCCAGGCGTTTCAGCACGTCGCCCGCGCGACGGTTGCCAGCGTCGACATCCGCGTGGCCGAGCAGCCGCCGACGCTCGCGACCGAAATCCTCTACCGCTAGGGCACCTCGCTCGAGCCGCGCCGTATCCAACCCAGCAACCGACCTCCCATGACCGAAACGCCCGCCCTCCACCAGGACCCCGCCGTCCGTCGCCAGATCGAAGAATCGCTGGACAGCATCCGCCCCTACCTCATGGCCGACGGCGGATCGGTCCGCCTTCTCGACGTGACCGAAGACATGATCGTCCGACTCGAATTGCTCGGAGCCTGCGGAAGCTGCCCCATGTCGACGATGACGCTGCGCGCGGGCATTGAGCAAGCGCTCAAACGCAGCGTCCCCCAGATCACGCGCGTCGAAGCGGTCAACGCGGTGGCATAACCGCCCAATCCAGCTACGAGAATATTGCGTTTTAATCGAGACGGATGAAGATGACGTATTCGTCACGACAGTGCCTAGCCTGCCCGGCTGCGTCGCCGATGGCACCACGCAGGGAGAAGCGCTCAGTAGCGTTCGAGATGCTATCTCCCTCTACATCGAAAGCATCGAGGCGCATGATGGCGCCATTCCACCACCGATTATGGAAGAACTTGTAGAGGTTCAGAGTTGGCGGACAGTGTATCAGCTTACCGGTTTTAGAGGGCAGAGACTGTCGCCTATATAATCGGCGGCATTCCAGCCAACGAAAGAGAGGGTCGCTCCTTTCCGGGGAGCGGCCCTCTCATTTTGTGGCGTCGGCGCATCGATAAGCCGGATTCTGTCGCCGTCGGGGAGCCACAACTGCCCCGGCGGCGGATCATCATCTATCTACTCGTCCTAGCCTGAGCCAGGATCACGCGGCCTACCCGCTTCCCGAATCGCGTCCGACTGACGCGGCAGACGAGCACGAATGCCCGACTGCGAGAAGCTGCGTGGCCTTGCACCCCGCGAGGTTTGCCTGAGCGCCGCCGTCGCCGACGTCGCCGAGGGTTCTTAGGCCCTCGTTTCACCCATCACCTGTGCGTCCTTCGGTTGCCCGAAGAGGAGCCATCGGCTGGTTTGCTTTCTGTTGCACGTGCTGTCGCCGCCCGGAAGCGGCTCCCCGGCTGTTGGCCGGGCGCGGTGCCGTGTGGTGTCCGGACTTTCCTCATCCCATTGACCCGGAGGTCGAGCGGGACGCGATGATCTGATGCGCCGAACAATGTGGAGAAGTTTCCCCCGGTCTTCCCCTTGCGTCATTCTGAGCCTTGCTCGAAGCGTCCCCGGACAGCCAGTTTGCCACGGACTATCGGGATCCCTACGACAGGCTCAAGATGACACAGTTGGGTAGAATGGTGTGTTACGCAGCGATCTCGGCGTTGACCTGCTCCCCGATCTCATCGAAGAGTTCGGCGTCGACGATCATGCGGCCGGTGTGCTCGCAGAGCGGGATGTGGGCGCGCTGCTGAATCTCGATCTGCTGCTGCGGCGGGATCGCGAAGCCACCGGCGGCACCGCGCTCGAGCGGGACGACGGCGCGACCGTCGCGGAGTCGACCGCGGAGGCGTTTGTACATGGCGGTGTGCTTGCCGTCCACTTCTTTGGCAGCTTCGTCGCGGCGCTCGGCTAGGCCTTTCTCTTCGCTGGCTGTCTCGTTCATAACGCCGCCTAGCTCCTCGCGCTTTGCGGTGAGCATGTCGTTGAGTTCGCCTAGGCGGGCGTCGGTCTCCTCGACCTTGAACTGGCGAGGCTCGACGCCGCGTCCGATCTGGTCGATGTTGCCCTGAGCATCGATGATCCGTTGGCGCGAGGCTTCGATCTCTTTTGAGAGCGCGTCATACTCGCGGTTGTTGCGGACCTGGTTCTGCTGCTCGGTGTATTTGCGGATCGCGTTTTCGCTCTCCTTCATCTCGTTCTCGTGCTGCCGGTGCGCCTGAGCGTCGTCCTGGGCTTCCTGAGCGAGCGCGCGCTTGCGGTCCTCGAGCGTGGCGCGCTCGGCTTCGAGTTCGGCGATCTCGTCGGGCAGATCGCCCCTGAGCTTGCGCAGGCGGTCGAGTTTGCTGTCGAGGTGTTGCAGACGCGATAGGGCGCGCAACTGCGTGATCGTCGGGGTGTCGGCGGTGAGTTCGGCCATACGATGTCGGGGTGTGATCGTCGAAATTGGAACGTGCGGAGCCTGCGTGTTACGATGACGTGTCGTCCGGGTTCGCCAAATTGAGGCGAAGGAAAGCAGCTACCGCTTGGCGAGGTGTACACGCGACGGATCGGTGCGCGTCCGAGTTCGACTCCATCCGACCAAGGGAAGTTGCGCCGCGAGATAGTCGATCAGGATGCGCTCTGTCACGCGTTCGGTTTCGTAGTGCCCTGCGGTGACGTAGGTGAGGCGGGGGGCGCCCTGAGCATCAAGTGCGTCGGAGAACAAGTGGTAGGTCACGTCGGCAGTAACGTAGGCGTCGGCCCCGGACGCGAGAGCGAGCCCGAGAAAGCTGCTGCCCGATCCTCCACAAACGGCGACACGTCGGACCATCCGGTCGGCGACGGCGGCGCGGACGGCGGGCGTGTCGAGGCGTGCGCAGACGTGATCGAGAAACGCAGTCGGCTCCATAGCATGGGGCAACTCACCGACGGCGCCCAGCCCTGTCCACCGATCTTCCTGCCCGACATCGATCCAGTCGAACGCCGGTTCCTCGTACGGATGGGACGCTCGCAACGCACCGATCAGTGCCGATTTAGCCGATCGTGGCGCCAGCATTTCGAGTCGGATCTCGGGCTCGCGCGCCAGCTCGCCGGTTGGCGTTTGGGTCCAGGGCGACGATCCGTCTAGGGGACGAAACGTGCCGGTCCCGCCCGCGACGAAGCTGCACTCGGAGTAGTTGCCCAGCACGCCCGCACCTGCGCCGGCCAGCGCTGTGCGGACGGCATCGACGTGGCCGGTCGGGACGAACGCCACCAGCTTGGCGAACCGGTCATGAGTAGGGCGAAGCACGCGCGGTTGGCTCAGGCCGAGTTGTTCGGCCAAAGCGAACGAGACGCCATCGCGCGCCGAGTCGAGGTTGGTGTGGGCGCTGACGAGCGACACGCCTGCTCGGGCAAACGCGAACGCCAGTCCGCTCGGACCTGCACCTGCCGCGAACCGCTTGACGGGTTTGAACAGCAGCGGGTGATGCGTCACCACTACACTAGCTCCAAGTTCAACCGCTTCGGCGAGGACCTGAGGCGTCGCGTCCAGCGCCACCAGCCCGCGCGCGACGGACTGAGCAGCGTCGCCGACTTGCAGGCCGACGTTGTCCCACGGCTCGGCTAGATAGGCGGGCGCCCAGCGTGTCAGAGCCGACCACACGTCGGCGACGGTTGCAGCGCTCACGGTAGCGGGGGGGTGGTGGTCGCACGTCCCGACAGGCGGACGCCCTCCTCTTCATCGACTCGTAGCAAGGAGCAGCCCGCCAATCACAAAAAAGAAGACGGTGACCGACATGCCCGCGCGGTGCGAGTCGAACGCCGTCAGCAGCCATCCGTAGAGGAGCGTGCCCATGAACGCCGTCGCCCGGCCCGAAAAGGCGAAGAAGCCATAAAACTCACTCTCCTTGTCGTCCGGTACGAAGCGGCCCAGCAGCGACCGACTCGCCGACTGGTTGGGTCCGACCATGAGCCCGGCCAGAATCGCCGACGCCCAAAATACCTCGCGCGACTCGGACAGCAGCACGCCCAGGCTCGCGATCGTGAGGCCGACGATCGAAATCAGGATCGTATTGCGCCCGCCGATCTTGTCGTCCAGGAAGCCCAGCGCGATCGCTCCGATACCTGCCGCCACGTTCAGCACGATGCCCAGCATGATCACGTCCGAGAGTTCGAAATCGAACACGTTGACCGCGAAGATCGACCCCATCGCGAAGATGACGACCAGTCCGTCGTTGTAGACCAGTCGCGCCACGAGCAGGCGGACGATTTGCCGGTAGGTGCGGATCTCGTCGAACGTCCCGCGCAGTTCGGAAAACGCCAGCCTGACGGCTTTGCCCGGCGACACAGGCGTGCGGACAGGCGTGGGTTCTTTGACGAACAAGGCGAACGGAACGGCGAAGACTGCGAACCACACGGCGACGAGCAGCATCGTGGCGCGCACGTTTTCGCCACCCGCGGCCGTCAGCCCGAAGAAGCCCAGAAACGCGTCGCGCATCGGCCCTTCCTGCACCAGACCGTAGAGCGCGATTACCATTGCCACGATGGCGCCGATGTAGCCCAGTCCCCAGCCGAAGCCCGACACCCGTCCGATGTGCTCGGGCGGTGCCAAGTCCGGCAGAAAGGAGTTGTAGAACACGCTGCCTAACTCGAAGCAAATATTGGCTAGGGCGACGATTACCATGGCTTGCACGGCCATTCCGGGTTCCATCCAGAAGAGCGCCGCCGTGCCGACGATACAGATGGCACTCGTGAGCAGCAGCGCCCGCTTACGCATCGCTCCGCGGTCGGCAACGGCTCCGGCAAGCGGGGCCAACAGGGCGATGGCGATGGCCGAAATCGAAATCCCGGTCGTCCACAGCGCTGTCAGGTCCTCGCCCGTCGGCGACATGGCCTGTACGAAGTAGGCGCTGTAGATGAACGTGATGACAAGCGTCGTGAACGAAGAGTTCGCCACGTCGAAGAGCGCCCACGAGAAAATGGACGGACGGGTGAGAATGCGAGCCATACAATAGGGCGGAGAGATCGACCAATCTAGGGACCGCCGCCTACGCGTACAGGTCTATCTGGCCGCAAGCAGAGCGTCGTGGTCTCTTCCAGCGATCAGCGTGGCCTCAGCCGACGGGCTCCGCGTCGCTAGGCGTTCACCTAGTAGGGCGTGCCACTGATGACCTTCCGCGAGATCGATCTCGACAACGCCGGAGGCGCTTTCGAGCGCCAGCCGGGTTTTCGCACTACTCACGTTCCAGCGCGTGGCCGTCACGTCGCGCAGGTAGAGCCGCACGACCGTCTTGCGGAATAGATTCGTGGTGTGCAGTTCGATGCGATCCGAAAAGAGCAACGCGCGCCCCCGCGACATCATCCGGCCGGCCGACCAGAACGTCGAGGTGAGCAGTGGGCGCAGCAGAACGGGAGGCATGACGGTGGAGGACTACGGTGCGGAGGTACGCCGGTCGAATGAGTTGTGTACCCTGGAGACGCGGACAGAACCCACAGCGTTACAGGCATTTTAGAGTGCCCTGCATCGATGTTGGTGCCTCCGGGTGTCCGGTCGTGCGTGAATGAAGTGTGTTGCGACAAGGGTTTTCGGTTTCGTCACGATTTAGGTCTTAGATTCGGCCCTAGCGCCCTCGTAGCTCAGGGGATAGAGCAACGGTTTCCTAAACCGCAGGTCGGAGGTTCGATTCCTCTCGAGGGCACCTCCCGCTCTGCACGTCTCCCATGCCCGGCGGGCCAACTCCCACCCCTCACCTCACCTCACTTCCTCTTCGACATGAAGAACCTCACTTCCCTCACCGCGCTGTTCGCGCTCTTGCTCCTCGTAGCCTGCGGCGACGTAGGCGATGCCCCCGTTGCCGAAACCGGCGCCGCCGTAGATCTGATGACGGCCGAAGGCGTCGAACTCCCCATCGACCAGTCTCAGAGCAGCGTCCAGTGGCGCGGCGCCAAAGTCACCGGCGCGCACGATGGCGGATTCAACGGTTTCGACGGATCGGTCACGGTCAACGAAGGCACAGTCACCGGCGTCACCGTTTTGATCGACATGAACTCGCTGTACAGCGACAACGACGATCTGACCGGTCACCTGCTCAGCGGTGACTTCTTCGACGCGCCCAACAATCCCGAAGGTCGCTTCGAAGCGACCAGCTTTACGCCCGCAAGCGGAGACTCCGCCACGCACACCGTCACGGGCAACCTGACGATGAGAGGCACCACCAACAGCGTCACCTTCCCTGCCAACATCACTGTCACCGCCGACCGTGTTACTGCGATGGCTGACTTCATCATCGACCGTCAGAGCTGGGGCATCGTCTACGAAGGCAAGCCCGACGACCTGATCAGCGACGAAGTCCGCATCATGTTCGACATCGTCGCTATGCCTGGAATGATGGAAGGCGACGCGATGATGGCCGACGACGCGACGGCCGACGAGGTCGAAGTCTGATTCGCCCGACTTCTGACGCTGCCGTGACGCGCGCCTACGTCGGTCTGGGATCGAACGTGGGCGACCGCTGCGGTCACCTCCAGCAAGCCGCCGAGAGGCTCTGCCGCGTGCAGGGTGTCTCGGCGGTTTTCGCGTCTGCTGTCTACGCGTGCGCGGCTCACGTGCTGCCGGATCAGCCCTCGCAGCCGGACTTTCTCAACGCCGTCTGCGCCGTCGACACGACCCTGAGTCCGCTGTGCTTGCTGGACGAGTTGCACGTCATCGAACGCGCGCTGGGGCGTGACCGGCAAGCGCCCATGTGGACTGCGCGACCCATTGATTTGGACGTAATCCTTTTTGGAGACGTGGTGATGAACACCGACGTGCTCACCATTCCGCACGCGCGCCTGATGGATCGTGCGTTCTGGCTGAGACCGCTGCTTGGCCTGTCGCCTTCGCTCAGGCTTCCCGATGGAAGGTCGATTTCGGATGGAGCCGACGCTGTCCGGGACGATAGCTTACGCCTGACCGATATCGTGCTCCCCGCCTGCTCCGACTGCTCTCGCGCGTGACCCCAGAGGACTTCTTCCTGCTGCTCCTGCTCGCCGCGCTCGTGCTGATCCGAGTGCGCAAGCTTGCCGACGCGCTGACGGCTAACACCGGCCCGGCCGCCCAGCCGCAGCGTCGCATTCCCGAAGGATGGACCGTCAGCCGTCCCGCCGAGCAGACCCGGTCGGCGAACGTAATCGATCCGACGGACGACGTGCAGGACGCGCTATGGGTCGATCTTGTGGATGTCACGATTGGCGACGATCCGCTTTAGCGACGCGTTCCGAACGACATCGTGATCGTGTAGGCGTGCCGTACGCGTTTTCCGTTTTCCAGCGCGGGCCTGAAGCGCCACTCGCGTGCCGCGTCGAGGGCGGCCTGTTCGAGTCCGTAGCCCAGCTCGTCAACCGTGGTCCGGCGGCCATCGTCGATCAGTTTACGGTCGACTATTTCCATCTCGGTGACGGCGCCGTTGGGCTCGACCATGACCTGGAGGCGGATTTCGGCTTCGATGCCGCGTCGCTTGGCCTCACGTGGGTACTCCGGTTGCCCGCCGCGCACGCGTTGAGGGCCGCGCGTTGGCCCCTGCGATGCCTGAGCTGGTTCGTCGGCACCCTCGACCGGATCGGCGGGAATGGGCGAGGGTGGAGCGATAGGCAGCGGCGCTTGGAGCGACAACTCCATCTCTTCGATCTCAATCTCTTCGGCTTCGACAGGCGGAAGCATCGGCGGAGGCGGTGGAGGAGGAGCGGCGACCTGCTGCTGCCTCGTTTGGACGATCTCTTCGATGGCTACCAGTCGGTCCGGCTCGCTGCCGACGCGCGGTGGCGACGCGTCGGGTCCGGGAGCGGGCCACCAGCGAAACAGTCCGCCGACGAGCAGCAGCGCGACGGCCATGCACGCCAGACTGCGCAAACGATGCGAGACGGGATCGTGATGAGCGCGGGAGGTCGTGAGCATGGCGAAAAGTAGGGAGGCGACAACGCAGCGTGAGCGCAGATCGTGCAGGCGGACGTTTCGTGAAGCCGAGTCGTAGCGTTGAAGAGGCCGCGTGCGGTCCGTAGTTTCCGGCTCGACATGATCCATCCCGACGTCGTCCACCTGCTCGCAGCAATTCGCTGCACGCCACCCGCTGCCTAGCGGGCACGCCTTCCCCTTTCGGGAAGGTTTTTTTTTAGCCCTACGTCACCTGCCCTCCGCCGTCATGCCCGACCGCATTCCCGCCGTTCTCGCCCTCGAAGACGGCTATGTCGCCCACGGCTACGCGTTCGGCGCGGTCGGCGAGACCGGCGGCGAGATCTGCTTCAACACGAGCATGACCGGCTACCAAGAGATCGCGACCGATCCCAGCTACCACGGCCAGATCATGACGATGACCTATCCGCACATCGGCAACTACGGAGCAAACGACGGCGATACCGAAGCCGCCGCACCCCATATCGCCGGGCTGGTCGTGCGCGCTTACACGTCGGACTACTCGAACGGCGAGGCCGAGCACGGCATGCACGACTACATGAAACAGCACGGGCTGATCGGCATCGGCGGCGTCGACACGCGGGCTCTGGTGCGGCACGTGCGTGAGAAGGGTGTGATGAATGCCGTTATTGCAAGTGGAAATGATCTGGATGTCGATGCGCTCGTCTCCAAAGCTCAGCAGGTGCCGTCCATGGACGGGCTCGAACTCGCCTCGCGCGTCACGACGGACGCCGCCTACGACTTTGCGAGCGGCGACGGCCCGCGCGTGGCCGTCTACGACTATGGCGTCAAGCAGAACATCCTGCGCTCGTTCGCTCGCCGAGGCTGTGCGGTCCGCGTTTTCCCATCGACGACCGATCTCGCCGACGTGATGGCCTGGAATCCCGACGGTCTGTTTCTCTCCAACGGTCCCGGCGACCCGCGCGCTATGCCCGCTGCCATCGAAACTGCGCGCCAAGTGATCGCGTCGGGCGTGCCCGCGTTCGGCATCTGCATGGGCCATCAACTGCTCGCCCTGGCCGGTGGGATGGAGGTGTTCAAAATGTTTGTAGGTCACCGCGGAGCCAACCAGCCCGTTCTGAACCGCGAAACCGGAAAGGTCGAAGTGACGACGCAGAACCACGGATTCGCCGTCCGCCTCGAAAGCGTCGACGCCGACGTGGCGACGGTCACCCACGTCAACCTTAACGACGACACGGTCGAGGGCGTCCGCTTCACGCAGGCTCCGGTCGTCGGCATCCAGTATCACCCCGAAGCCTCGCCCGGCCCGCACGACAGCCACTACTTGTTCGACGACTTCGTCGGCATGATGGACGCGCACCGCAGTGTCACTGTCTGAATCCATGATTGAGCAGCCCAGCGAAGACCCACGAGGACGCATCCGTAAAACGGTTGGACGCGGGCGTACGTCCAGTGACTTCGAGCGTATGCGCAAGTTGCGCCAACGGGTTCTCTCTTTGACGGGTTTGCCCAAACTACCCAACCCTGATGATCGAGTTCGACGCACTGTTGGCCCGTCTCGCGAAAGCTGACGTGTCTTTCCTAGTTGTTGGTGGGTATGCCGTCATGAAGGCTGGATTTCTCCGAGTCACCGAAGACATAGATGTGCTGCTGGAGTCTAGCCCCGGCAACATCGAGCGCTTCGCTCAGGCGTTGGAGATGTTCTCTCCTGCCGCCGCTGAGTTGACGCCCGACGACTTTCCGATGGAGGAGGGTTCTATCCGAATCGTGGAGGACTTCGACATCGACGTGTTCGTTCAAATGTCCGGCAAAACCTACTCTGATTTACGTCCGGAATCCGATTCGCACGATGTGCTAGGCGAGAGCGTGCTCTTCTTAGGGCGCGAAGCACTGATCGCTCTGAAAGATGGATCACTTCGCGAAAAGGACCAGATCGATGTGGCTTGGCTTCGACGCCATTCTTGATTTCATTTACGCTGTCTAACCAACTCCCGATGCCCAAACGCACCGACCTAAAATCCATCCTCCTGATCGGCTCCGGCCCCATCGTGATCGGGCAGGCGTGCGAGTTCGACTACTCCGGCACCCAGTCGGCGCGGGCGCTCAAGGCCGAGGGCTACCGCGTGATCCTCGTCAACTCGAACCCGGCGACGATCATGACTGACCCGATGACGGCGGATGCGATCTACCTGCGCCCGCTGACGACGCAGGGCATCAAGGATATCGTTGAGGTCGAGCGGCCCGACGCGGTCTTGCCGACGATGGGCGGGCAGACGGCGCTCAACCTCGCACAGAAACTGCACGAGGAGGGGTACTGGGAGAAAATGGGTGTCGAAGTGATCGGAGTCGACATCGACGCGATCAAGATCACCGAGGATCGGCAGGAGTTTCGCGATCTGATGGAGCGGATCGGCATCGACCAGGCGCGGTCGGCGGTTGCCAAGAGTTTGCTCGAGGCCAAGGAGATCACGCAGGATCTGGGCGGGCATTCCGGTCGTCATTCGTCCGAGTTACACGCTGGGCGGAAGCGGCGGGGGCATCGTGTGGGAGGCCGATGAGTTCGACCGCAAGGTCTCGCGTGGGTTGGAGCTTTCGCCCGTCCACCAGGTGCTGATCGACGAGTGCCTGCTCGGCTGGAAGGAGTACGAGCTGGAGTTGCTGCGCGACAAGGCCGACAACGTCATCATCATCTGCGCCATCGAAAACGTCGACCCGATGGGCGTCCACACCGGCGACAGCGTGACGGTCGCGCCGACCCAGACGCTGACCGACAAGCAGTACCAGATCATGCGCGACGCGGCGATCCTGATGATGCGCAGCATCGGCACGTTCGCGGGTGGGTGCAACGTGCAGTTCGCCGTCCATCCCGGGACGGGGCGCATGATCGCCATCGAGATCAACCCGCGCGTGTCGCGTTCGTCGGCATCTGGCGAGCAAGGCGACGGGTTATCCCATCGCCAAAGTGGCGACCCGGCTGGCCATCGGCTACACGCTCGACGAGTTGAAGAACGACGTGACAGGTACCACGTCGGCGTGTTTTGAGCCCTCCATCGACTACGTCGTCACCAAGATCCCGCGCTGGAATTTCGACAAGTTCGAGGGCGTCGACGAGGAGCTGACGACGCAGATGAAGGCCGTCGGCGAGGTGATGGCGATTGGTCGTACGTTCGAGGAATCGCTCCAAAAGGCGTGGCAGAGCTTGGAGATCGGCTATGCCGGACTGGGCGGAGACCGCGAGGAGCCGTCGCGCGACTATATCCGCGAGCGCCTGAAGCGTCCGCGCTGGGACCGGCTGCTCCAGATCCGCAACGCGTTCCGGCTGGGCGCGAGCGTCGAAGAGATCGCCGACATCACCAAGTTCGACCCGTGGTATCTGCACAAGATCGCGGGCATCGTGGCGGCCGAGCGGCGCATCGAGAAGTCGACGCTCGACGGGATGACGGCCGACGAGTGGCGTGAGTACAAGCGGATGGGCTTTTCGGACGTGCAGATCGCCTACCTGCTTGGGGGCGACGTGACCGAGAACGAGGTGCGGGCCAAGCGCAAGTCGCACCGACGTGACGCCCGTCTTCAACGTCGTCGACACGTGCGCCGGGGAGTTCGAGGCGCAGACGCCGTACTTCTACTCGACCTACGAAACGGGGCAGGAGAGTGTCGTCAGCGACAAAGAAAAAGTCATCATCCTGGGCAGCGGGCCGAACCGGATCGGGCAGGGCATCGAGTTCGACTATAGCTGCGTGCACGGCGTGCTGGCGGCCAAGGAGATGGGCTACGAGGCGATCATGATCAACTGCAACCCCGAGACGGTCTCGACCGACTTCGACATCGCCGACAAGCTCTACTTCGAGCCGGTCTTCTGGGAGCGCGTCTTCGACATCGTCGAGCACGAGAAGCCCATCGGCGTGATGCTCCAACTCGGCGGACAAACGGCGCTCAAACTGGCCGCAACGCTTCGAGGAAAACGGCGTGGCGATCCTGGGCACGCCGTTCGCCCGCATGGACCTAGCCGAAGACCGGGGCAAGTTCTCGCAGATGTTGGAGCGGCTCGAAATCCCGTTTCCGCCCTACGCGATGGCGACGACCGCCGAAGAAGCAGGCGACGTGGCCGAGCAGATCGGCTACCCGATCCTCGTCCGCCCCAGCTACGTGCTCGGCGGGCAGGGCATGCGCATCGCCATCAACCGCGACGAAGTCGAAGAGTACGTCGGCAACATCCTCGACATGCTGCCGGGCAACCAGATCCTGCTCGACCGTTTCCTCGAAAACGCCATCGAATGCGACGTAGACGCAGTCTGCGACGGCGACGAGGTCTGGATCGCGGGCATCATGCAGCACATCGAACCCGCCGGAGTCCACAGCGGCGACTCGACGGCCGTCATCCCGCCGTACTCGCTGAGTGAGAGCGTCCAAGACACGATCCGCGACTACGTGCGCCGCATCTCGACCGAACTGGGCGTCGTCGGCCTGATCAACACGCAGCTTGCCATCCAGGGCGAAAACGTGTTCGTGATCGAGTCGAACCCGCGCGCGAGCCGCACCGTCCCGTTCGTCGCCAAAGCCACCGGCATCCCCGTCGCCAACGTCGGCGCTAGAGTGATGCTGGGAGCCAAGATCGCCGACATCCGCAAGGAGGGCATCCTCGAGTCCAAGCTGACCGGCTACGCGATCAAAGAGCCGGTCTTTTCGTGGGACAAATTCCCCGAAGTCACCAAAGAACTCGGCCCCGAGATGAAGTCGACCGGCGAGGCCATCGTCTTCGTCGACGCCCTGACCGACGAGCACTTCGCGCGCCCGTTCGAGATGCGCAACCTCTACCTGAGCCGGTAGCGCGAACCGTGGGGTCCTAGTTGCGTTATCTTCGCCAAACCTCCGCGACTATGGCCGACGCAATACTTACCGCTCCTTCCTCCGAGTCTCAGAAGATCGAGCAAGCGCTCGCTGACCTGAACGACACGCTCGACCGCACGCTCACCGAGGTGGAGAAGCGGCAGCAGCGCATCGACCGGTACGCGCGCGAGTCGGACGAAGTGCTCGCTCGCCTGATGACGAGGTAAGCCGATGTGGTCCAATGCACTGAGTTCGATACGAAAGCTGATTCTGCTCAGCGATCAGGTACGGCGTAACACCGAGTCGGTCGAAACGCTCAACCGCAAGGTGACGGACCTTACGCTGCTCGTCGAGAACCTGTCGCTCAAACTCGAGCGCAACGCCGAGCGCGAGCAGCACCAACGCGAGAAGCTGATGCTGCGCCTCGAAAACGCGCTGCTGCGCCACGAACGCCGCCTTCCGCCCACCGACGAGGACTGACGCGGCCGTCTCAAAGCTGTCAGCTTTTCAAAAGCTGACAGCTTTCCACTCCCACCTCCCTGACTCCCGCCGCCGATGCGCCCGACTGCGCGCCACTCCCTGCTCGGCGCGCTGGCGACTGCCCTCGTGCTGCTGGCCGCCGCGCCCGCTGCCCACGCGCAGTTTCCGCCCGGCTACCCGTTCGACTGGTCGGCGGACGATGCGACGCGGCTCTTTCCCTACGGCGCGCCCGGTCCGGCGAACGTCCTGTTCCTCGACGACACGTCGGACGTGACCAACGTGCTCGAACGCGCGCCCCTCGTTCCGCGCGGCGTGCACGAGATCGTGGGCAATCTGACGGGACGGTGACGCGGATCTGTACCGGGTGACGGGGCCATCGACGATCACGCAGATCGTGCGCTGGAGCGTGACACGCCGCTTTTGACAATCGGCTCTCGCATACCGTCTTCAATCAAACGCGTGTAATCTGCTTGGGGAATAACGCGAGCTCGGACATCGTGGCTGGATCGGCTGGCTCGCCGGGTGATCATCGTTCGTCTGGCAGTTGCGTCTGGCGATTCCAGGTCAAGATCTTGGGTTGGCACTTCCCCGTCTGCATCTCGTGCCAACGTGCCTGACTTCATCTTTGCAGACGTGACGACTTATGACGCTTCGATGGCACCTGGCTTCGATCACTGCGTACCGCCTCGTCCGTCTGCAACCTCGGCACGTCCGAGACGATCGGCTGCTGCGGTTGGATCAGGTCGAGATCGAGGACATGCAGGACCCGCGCATGGTCACCGTCGACTGCGACGGGTCGAGTCGCTCTACCTGAACTACGACAACCCCACCTCCCGTTTCGACGCCGGTGAAGTCAAGTTCGGGATGGTGCGGCTGGGCGCGTCGTGCGAGGGCGTCACCGTTCGCGGCTACGGAAATATCGAACGTTAGTCTGGCAGAGATCGCGTACGACGCAGCGGGCGATTCTGACGGTGCTATCAGGCGCGCAGGCGCAACGTGCGGTGGAACGATCATGCCGATCGGCAGACAATTCGAGTCTATCCCCGAGAACGTCACGGGTCGACGGTCGGGACAAAGGGGCGATGCTGCCGAATCGGTGTCGGCGGAAACGTCTTGGCGGTGGCGTTCGGTTGTCTATCGGGCGTAATCCAGGTACTATGCAACTCCTTAATCAAGACTTGCTCTAGCTGTGTTGATCAAATCGAAGATGCGTCATTCGAGCGCCGCGCGCAGATGATCGTGCGGCTGATCCGGCCCGCCGTCGCGTGGGACGATGCGCCGCTCTCGCTCGTGCCCTCGGGCGATGCTACGCTGGCCGTCGTGCGCACGCGGTCCACGCGCGAGGTCTCGGGCTGGATCGTCGGCCTGACCAACGCATCGGGCGCTACGCACGCCGACACGCTCGTGACCGTCACCGACGCGACCGCAGGTGCCCGCTGGTCGTCCGAGCAGTCGCACGCCGACACGCTGGCCCTCGACCTGCCCGCCGGTTTCCTGGCGTCCGGCACCAACGCCCTGACGGCGACCGTCACCCCGCTGGGAGCCGACGCCCACTGGGACTACGCCACGCTCGGGGACCTCGCCCTCACGCGCCCGGCTTCGATCACCACGAGCGCAGGTGCGGCAGAGTCGGCCCAAGGCGTGCGCGTCCAGGTCGCCCCCAATCCGGCCCGCGCCGCGTCGCGCCTGCTCGTCACCGGCCTGGCATCGGGGCAGAGCGCGTCGGCCGTCGTCTACGACCTGCTGGGCCGCGAGCAGCAGCGCATCGCCCTGGACGCGGCCCAGTCGTCGGTCGCGCTCCCAACCGGCGAGTTGCCGTCGGGCCTGTACCTGGTCCGCATCGTGGCGGGCGGCAGAATCGTCGCGTCGACCACGTTCGCCGTCGCGGGGCGCAACTGATCGGGAGCGGGACGGAACGCGGGGAATGGAAACCTGCCAGGTCTCCAAGACCTGAGTCGAACTCACCAGCCTCGTGAACGACGAAGCCCCCGAACTGCCTGGCGGTCCGGGGGCTTCGTGCATTCGGCGGCCGCCCGTTTGGGCGAGCCGCGTCGAGAGGATCACGCTAGGTACGAAGAACGCTAGTGCTCTCCTTTCTCGTCGTCCTGAGCGAAGCCGAAGGATTCCCGAAGCCGGGCCATGGAGATCCATTCTACAGGCTCAGGGTGACGGTGCAGAACATGCGCACCCGAACTCGGACTTGGTGTCAGCAGCAACTGGCAGGCGGTGGCGCGCCCGTCCGCGCACGCTCGGCTTCCTGCCACCGGTCCTGCGGCTTGCACGACGTGGCGAGCGGGCTGAGTTCGACGACGACGGCGCCGTCGTCGTCCGAGTAGATGGACGTTGCGGTGTACCGACCGGCGGCGGCATCGTGGGGGCCGCACTCGAACACGAGCGGCGCATTCAGGTCGAGCGGAAGCCGAGAGGCGGAGGTGCGGTAGATCGACGTGAACTTGCGGACGGTCATGGTCGGTTGATCCGGCTTGCCGTCGACGTCCCAGAGTTGGACGATCACTTCGGACCACGACTCGGGATTGCCGCCGCAGTCGAGGGTCTGGTAGCTGGCCGCTTTGAGCTCGGTGACGTGGTAGCCGGGGCGGATTCGGCGGCCGTCGTAGACGAAGGCGAGGTCGTCGCTGGCGTGCGGCAGGAGCGCGTCGAGGAAAGCGCCTGCCTGGGGCGTTTCGGTGAGGTCGACGGAGGAGAGGAGTTCGATCATCGTGCGATAGGTTGGGGAAAGGGGGAGAGGCGAGTTCGCTCGGTTAGTCGTCGCGGAGGCCGAAAAGACGCAACCCGGCTCAGTCGAGGTGACGTTTGGAGCGGATCGCCCGGACGTGGCCGGTGGGAGTGATGCAAGCGGTAACAGGGCGCGTCGTTCCTGGGTTGCCAAGGCCTCGCGCGCTCCGGCGTGCTTCGACTCGTGTTGCGACGCCTCTTCGATTTCGAGCCGCGCACCGCCCGTCTGCGCCCGTACCTTTCGTCATGCCCGACGCCTTGCTCCAGATAGAACAGACCGGACCCGTCCTGCGCCTGACGATGGACCGCCCCGACCAGCGCAACGCCCTCAGCCGCGACCTGGTCGACGCGCTCCACCGCGCCTTGAACGATGCCGCTGACGACGTGCGCGTGATCGTGCTGACCGGAGCCGGATCGGCGTTCTCGGCGGGCGCGGATCTGGCGTCGCTCCAGGCCATGCAGACGGCGACGGCCGAGGAGAACCTGGACGACAGCCGGGCGCTTTCGGACCTGTTTCAGGCGATCCGCACACACCGCTGTCCGGTCATCGCGCGCGTCAACGGAGCGGCCATCGGCGGCGGGTGCGGGCTGGTGGCGGCGTGCGATCTGGCCGTCTGCGCGGACGACGCCAAACTCGGCTTCCCCGAAGTGCGTCTGGGCTTCGTTCCGGCCATCGTGCTGCCGTTCGTGGTCCGCAAGGTCGGCGAGGGACGCGCGCGCGAGTTGCTGCTGCTGGGCGGACGGTTTTCGGCCCAGACGGCGCTCGACCTGGGGTTCGTGACGCGCGTCGTGGCTCACGATCAGCTCGACGACGTGGTCGACAAGATGACGACCGAACTGGTCACCAAGACGAGCGCGACGGCCCTGGCGCTGACCAAACAACTCTTCCACGTCACCGACGGCTTGTCGCCCGATGCCGCCGCGCGTCACGCCACACTCGCCAACGCATTCGCCCGCTCGACAGCCGATTTCGGTGCGGGTCTGGCCTCGTTCCTGGGTAAAACCGACCCGCCCTGGCGCGCGGCTGCCACTCTTTCAACCGACGACGAATCCAACCGATGAGCACGACCTACAAAGACGCTGGCGTCGACATTTCAGCGGGCGAGGAGACGGTTCGCCGCATCAAGCCGCTCGTCAAGAAGACGTTCACGCCGGGCGTCATCAGCGGCATCGGCGCGTTCGGCGCATTCTTCCAGCCGGATTTCAGCGGCTACACCACGCCGGTTCTCGTCTCCTCGGTCGACGGAGTGGGGACCAAGCTGAAAGTCGCCGTGCTGTCCGGGCGGCACGACACCATCGGCGCCGATTTGGTCAACCACTGCGTGAACGACATCGCCGTGTGCGGGGCGATTCCGCTGTTCTTCCTCGACTACTTCGCGACGGGGCGGCTCGTACCCGACGTGGCCGAAGCGGTCGTGTCAGGCTTTGCCGATGCGTGCGAGCAAAACGGCTGCGCGCTGATCGGTGGCGAGACGGCCGAGATGCCGGGCCTCTACGACGCGGCGGATTACGACGTGTCCGGCACCATCGTCGGCGTCGTCGAGCGCGACAAGATTCTAGACGGCTCAGCCGTCCAACCGGGCGACGTGTTGATCGGCCTGCCGTCAACCGGACTGCACACCAACGGGTACTCGCTAGCCCGCAAGGTCCTGTTTCAACACCACGCCCTCGCCGACACGCCCAACGAACTCGGCGGCCAAACTGTCGGCGACGCGCTGCTGGCTGTCCACCGGAGCTACCTCCAAGCGATTCAAGCGCTGACGACGCGTGATCTGGCCTCGGCGTTCGTCCACGTGACGGGGGGCGGACTGCCGGGCAACACGCCGCGCGTCGTCGGTGAGGGCAATGGGTTTGAAATCGACTACGACGCGTGGGAGCGCCCCGGACTGTTTCGCCTGATCCAGCGCCTGGGCGACGTGCCCGAAGACGACATGCGCGCGACGTTCAATCTGGGCATCGGATTGGTCGCCATCGTACCGTCTGCCAAAGTCGACGAGGTCGAAGAGGTTTGGCGCGAGATGGGCGAGTCGCCCGTCCGCATCGGTGTGGTGACTGCAGGCTGACCCAGACCCAAACATGACATGTCTTCGAGACGTGTCATGTTTAAATCCAGCACTCAACTTCCAACCCCAACCGATGCTCTCGCTCGCTCTCATCTTTGCGCTTTCCTATCTCGCCGGATCGATTCCGGCGAGCGTGTGGGCGGGCAAGTTGATGTATGGCATCGACCTGCGCGAGCACGGCAGCGGCAACGCCGGGGCGACCAACGCCTTCCGCGTGTTGGGCTTCAAGGCAGGCGTAATCTCGACGCTCGTCGACATGGGGAAGGGCGCGCTGGCGGCGGGGCTGATCGCGCAGATCGACCTGGGCGACATTCCGGCATGGTCGACCGATTGGCCGAGTCTGATTCCGCTGCTGGCGGGCGTCTGTGCCATGATCGGCCACATGTACCCGGTGTTTGCGGGCTTCAAGGGCGGTAAGGGAGTCAACACAGCGGCGGGCGTGCTGTTGGCCGTTTCGCCGGTCAACTTGCTGATCGTGCTTGGCGTGTTTTTGGCGCTCCTGTTTACGACGCGCTACGTCAGCATCGCGTCCATGGTCGCGAGTGCCCTGTTTCCCACCCTCGTAGGTGTGCGGCTATTCGCGCTCAACGATCCGGCGATGGACCTGCTGCTCTTCGGCGTCAGCTTGGTGATGGCACTGGGCATCGTGTACGCGCACCGCACCAACATCGCCCGGTTGCGGACGGGCGACGAAGCCAAGATCAAGTCGTTCAAGCCAGGCAAGGGGATGCGGATCGACGAAGCGGGGTAACGCCGTGGCACCGAGCGCACCGCTCGTTCGTATGATCTCCTCACTTCCTCGCTCCGCATGACACACGCACCGCCCGCTCCGCACGTTACGATTTTCGGCGCGGGCAGCTTCGGCACCGCGCTCGCCATCTCGCTCGCCCACCACGCGCAGCCCGTCACGCTCTACGCTCGCCGTCCCGAGCATGTCGAGCAGATGGAGACTACGCGCCGCAACCCGCGCTACCTCAAGACGGCGTCGCTTCCGACCAGTATCATCTTGACGAGCGACTTGGAAGAAGCCGCCCGGGCAGCGTCGATGTGGGTATTCTGCACGCCGGCGCAGACGGTCCGAGAAGTCGCCGGAGAAGTCGCCCACCTGGCGACGCACGAGCATGTGGTGTACTCGGCGGCAAAAGGAATCGAGAAGGGGACCGCATTTACGACCCAGCGAAGTGCTCGAAGCGGCGTTGCCGAACGTTCCGAAGAGCCGACTGGGCGTGCTGTTTGGCCCGTCGCATGCCGAAGAAGTGGCTCAGGGACAGCCGACAGCGCTCGTTGCGGCTGGCTATGACATGGAGTGCGTGCGCCGCGTTCAGGCGACGTTCATGGCTCCTACACTGCGCGTCTACTCGAACTCGGACGTAGTCGGCGTCGAAATCGGCGGATGCGTCAAGAATATTCTCGCCATCGCGGCGGGAATGTCCGACGGCATGGGCGGCGGCGACAACGCCAAGGCCGCTCTCGTCACGCGCGGCATCGCCGAGATCCGGCGTTTGGGCATGGCCCTTGGCGCTCGGCCGATGACGTTCGGTGGCTTGACAGGCATCGGCGATCTGGTCGTGACCTGCATGAGCAGCCACAGCCGTAACCGTTACGTCGGCGAGCAGATCGGCCGTGGACGTTCGCTCAGCGACATTCTGGACGAGATGCAAATGGTTGCCGAGGGGGTGCCGACGACTGAGTCTGTCCATGAACTGGCCCGGGAGTTGGGCGTCGAGATGCCGCTCGTCTCGGCCGTTTACCACATCCTGTTCGAGGCCAAGCATCCGCAGCAAGCGCTGCTCGAACTCATGACGCGGCAGGCCCGGCACGAAGAGGAATTGTCTGACGTTATGGGCGTGTGCTGAGCCGTCGAGCCGCTCGACACGACCCCGTTTCCTACACCACCCGCCCGACATGAACGCCCGCGACCTGAGCCGACTCGCCGCCATGGGAGAGGGGCTGACGCTGGAGTTCAAACGCAAGGTTCCGCGTGCCGCTCGTCTGGCCAAGGAAGTAATCGCCCTCGCCAATACGGCGGGCGGCTACGTGCTGATCGGAGTGGATGACGACGGTACGGTCATGGGGGTGCGTGACTCGTTCGAGGAGCAGTACGCGCTCGCCGAAGCCGTCAACAGTCACATTAGCCCTGCCGTTGAGCTGGAGATCGAACGCGTCGAGGTGGCCCGCCGCCGCGAAGCCCTGGTCGTCCGCGTCCCCTTGTCTGATCGCCGACCGCATTACCTGGTCGAAGATGCCAGTGTCAGGCCAGGCGTCGCGTACGTGCGCGTCGACTCGATGTCGATGGAGGCCTCGCCCGAAGCCGTAGCGCTGATGCGTGGCGAGGGTGCAAGCGTGTCGTTCACGTTTGGCGAGGACGAGCAGCGGCTCATGCGCTATCTCGAAACGTACGGACGAATCACGGTCAGGCAGTTCGCGACGCTCTCCAACCGCGACCAGGAAACTGCGTCGACTGCCCTCGTCACGCTGACGCGTGCTCAAGTGCTACACCACCATGTCGGGCCGGGCGAGGATTATTTCTCGATGGCGCTGGCTGACGAGTAGTGCCTGCCACGACGTATCGGCACATAGGTACACATGCGAATGTGCATATCTTTCTCACGCGCTGACGCACGATTGTCACCGGCGATGGCGATATTGATGAGAGAAAAACGGCTCTCAGCCGTCGCCCCGCACATACGTTGGATACCTGCTCATGCCCGTCGTCGACTCCATAGCCCTTCACGAGACCGCGCAGAATCGGTACCTCAACTACGCCCTTTCGGTCATCACGAGCCGCGCTCTGCCTGATCTGCGTGATGGGTTGAAGCCCGTCCAGCGCCGCATCTTGTATGCGATGTTTACCAACCTGCGGCTGCTTCCAGAAGGTCGGTTTCGGAAGAGCGCGACCGTGGTGGGAGAGGTAATGGGTAAGTATCATCCCCATGGCGACAGTGCGATTTACGAGGCCATGGTGCGGATGGCACAGGATTTCAGCCTGCGCGCGCCGCTCGTCGATGGGCACGGCAATTTTGGCTCGCTCGACGGCGACAACCCGGCGGCGATGCGCTACACCGAGGCCAAGCTGCGTCCGCTCGCGGTCGAACTGCTGGGCGAGTTGCGCAAACAGACCGTCGCCTTCCGTCCGACGTTCGACGGCACGCTTTCTGAACCCGTCGTGCTTCCGGCGCGCTTTCCCAACCTGCTCGTCAACGGCGCGAGCGGCATCGCGGTCGGCATGGCGACGAACATCCCGCCGCACAACTTGGCCGAGGTCGTCGACGCGTGCCTGCGTATGGTCGACAGCCCGAACGTCAAGCTCGAAACGCTGCTGAGCTACGTTAAGGGCCCGGACTTTCCGACGGGTGGGCGCATCCTCAACACGACCGACGAGATTGCGTCGATCTACGAGAAGGGGGAAGGCGCTGTCGAGATGAGGGGCGAGTACGTCCGCGAGGGCAAACAGCTCATCCTCACCTCGATTCCGTACGGCATGAGCAAAGCCGATTTGATCGAGAAGATCGCGGTCCACATCGCCGAGGAGAAGGTGCCTCAACTGGTCGACATCCGCGACGAATCGACCGACGAGGTGCGGGTCGTGCTCGAACTCAAACGCGGGTCCAGCGCCGATGCGGCGATGGCGTACCTGTTCAAGCACACGCCGCTGCAGTCCAAGTTTCACGTCAACCTGACGTGCCTCGTGCCGACCGACAACCCGCAGATTTCGGCGCCGCAGAAGGTCGATCTGATTACGATGCTGCGCGGTTTCCTCGACTTCCGCATGGAGGTCATCGTCAAGCGGACGCAGTACGATCTGGACCAGTTGGAGCGGCGCATCCACATTCTCAAAGGGCTCGAAGATCATCTTCGACGCGCTCGACGAGTGCATCAAGATCGATCCGCTCGTCCAAGAACAAGGGCGACGCGGCCGGGACGGCTGATGCACCGCTTCCAGATCGACGACGAGCAGACCGACGCCATCCTCGAACTCAAACTCTACCGCCTCGCCCAACTCGAGATCAACCTGATCCGCAAGGAGCTGAACGAGAAAGAGGGCAGCGCCGCCGAGCTGCGCCTGATCCTGTCGGACGAGGGCACGCGGTGGAAGATGGTCAAGAAGGAGTTGCGCGAGGTCAAAGCCGCCTTCGGCGAGGAGCGACGCACCGAGATCGCCGGGCCGGATCCCGAGCCTGACGTTCAACGAGGAGGACTACATCGTGTCCGAAGACGTCCACGTGATCGTGACGCGCGACGGCTGGATCAAGCGGCAGCGCAGCTACACGACCGTCGACGCGATCCGCGTGCGCGACGGCGACAGCGTGGGCTGGGTGCTTCCGGCGTCGACGCGGTCGACGATTGCGTTCGTCACCACGACGGGGCGCGTCTACTCGGCACGGGCCGAAGTGCTGCCGTCGACGACCGGGCACGGGCATCCGATTCAGAAGCTGTTCGACTTCGCCGACAGGGAGCAGATCGTCGGCGTCGTCTCGCTCGACCCGCGCATCCTGCCCGACGGCGTCCCCGACCCCGACGTGTCGCCCGAACTGTTCGAAGGCGACGGCTCGCCGATTCCGCTGGTCGGCCCGCATCTGCTTGGCGCTCACCAAAGGCGGTCAGACGACGCGCATGGCCGTCGAGGCGTTCGCCGATCCGTCCAACAAGAACGGCCGCCTGCTGATGAAGCTGAGCAAAGGCGACGCGGTCTGCTTCGCCGACGTGTCGGCGGGCGACGAGAACGTGTGCCTCGCCACGCGCGAAGGATCGGCGCTGATCTTTACGGCCGATCAGGTGCCCGTCGTCAAGGGGCCAGGCAAAGGCGTCATCGCCATCCGCCTCGACAAGGGCGACCACGTGTTGGGCGGCGCGCTCTCGACCGCCGCGCGTGACGGACTCGAGGTCCAGACCAACCGAGGCCGCGACGAAACCGTCCGCACGACCAAGTTCGACGTGACCAATCGCGGAGGCAAGGGCAAGCGCGTCATCACCAACGGCACGCTCAAACTCGCCGAGCAGCCGCCCGTCGTCCGCACGTTTGAGGACTGACGCTGCACCACTACAACATTGTCCACGACTTCATCCTGAGCGAGCCTGCGAGTCGATTGACCCCACTCCACTCAACAAAGAGTGCAAAGCATTCCGCTACACAGTCATCCAGAGCGAGCGCAGCGAGTCGAAGGACCCCCGAACGTTGCAGCCAAGACGCACCATGCCCGACTACCACGTCTACATCGTCGCCAACAAACACCGAACCGTGCTTCTACACCGGCATGACCAACGACCTGCGCAGGCGAATGGAAGAGCATGCGGCTGGGGTCGGATCAGGGTTTTCCGCTCAGTACCGAACGAAGCACTTGGTCTCACGCAGAAACCTATCCGACAGCCGCCGACGCCATTCGGCGAGAGAAGCAGTTGAAAGGGTGGAGCCGGAGCAAGAAGCTGGCGCTGATTCGAGCGCACAATCCTGAACTGGTCGATCTGAACGACTCCGCGCTTGCTGCTGAGGACGGGGATCCTTCGACAGGCTCAGGATGACGTTGAGGAAAGATTGCAGCGCTTTGATCCTCAGACGCTTTCCAGCCAGACAGACACGCATACACAACACGATACCAATGGAAACCGCAACCTACTCGGGAGCCGACATCCAGGTCCTCGAAGGCCTCGAACCCGTCCGCAAGCGCCCCGGCATGTACATCGGCGGGACCGGCAAGCCCGGCCTGCACCACCTGCTCTGGGAGATCGTCGACAACTCGGTCGACGAGGCGACGAACGGCTACGCGTCGGCCATCGAAGTCGTGCTGCACAAGGACGGGCGCAGCATGAGCGTGTCGGACAACGGCAGAGGCATTCCGGTCGACAAGCACCCGGTCAAGAAGATTCCGACGCTCGAACTGATCCTGACGACGCTGCACGCCGGAGGCAAGTTCGACGGGGCCAGCTACGTCACGTCGGGCGGGCTGCACGGCGTCGGCTCGTCGGTCGTCAACGCGCTGAGTCGAGTCGCTGATCGCGACGGTCAAGCGCGACGGCAAAACGTACGAGCAGCGCTTCGAGCGCGGACGGACGGCGAGCAAGCTCAAAACCATCAGCACCAACTCGCGCGGGACCGGCACGACGATCTTCTTCCGCCCCGACGCCGACATCTTCGAGACGGTCGACTTCGACGCCGAACTGATCGCCTCAGACGCTCGAGATCAAGACGTATCTCAACCGCGCGCTCAAAATCGTGTTCAAGGACGAGAAGGCCGGAACGCGCGTCGAGTTCGTTCACGAGGGCGGCATCAACGAGTTTTTGGAGGCGCTGATCAAGGACGACAACGCGCGCGCCGTTCAGCCCGAAACGTTTGCCATCGCGCAGCCCGAGTTGGTCGACGGCGCCCGCATCGAGGTGGCGATGAAGTGGACCGAAGCGCCGCGCGAGACGATGCGTTCGTTCGTCAACGGGATCCCGACGCGCGACGGCGGCACGCACGAGCAGGGCATGAAAGACGCCGTCCGCAGCGCCGTGCGGGCGTACATGGACACGCACGAGCTGCTGCCCAAAAAGCTCGACGTAACGAGTGACGACATCCGAGAGGGCCTGTTCATCATCCTCAACCTGTTCATGGTCGACCCGCAGTTTCAGGGGCAGACCAAAGACCGGCTCAACAACCCCGAAGCGCGCGCCCTGGTCGCCTCGGCGGTTAGGATCGAACTGGAGCAGTACCTCAACGCGCACCCGACGACGGGCGAGGCAATTGCGACGCGTGTGATTCAGTCGGCCAGAGCGCGGCAGGCGTCGCGCGCGGCGGCGCGTCAGGTGCGGCGCAAGTCGGCCGTCAGTCATCGGCTCAACCTGCCCGGCAAGCTGAGCGACTGCGCGTCGACCGATCCGATCGCTGAGCGAATTGTTCATCGTCGAGGGCGATTCGGCGGGCGGCTCGGCCAAGCAGGGCCGCGACCGCGTCCACCAGGCGATCTTGCCGCTGAGGGGCAAAGTCCTCAACGCCGAGCAGGCGACGACGGCCAAGGTGATGGCCAACAAGGAGCTGTCCAACATCGTCCAGGCGCTGGGCTGCGGGCTGGGCGAGGCCATGGATCTGGAGCGGCTGCGCTACCACAAAGTCATCCTACTGATGGACGCCGACAGCGACGGCCACCACATCTCGACGCTGCTGCTGACGTTCCTCTACCGCTACATGCGTCCGCTGATCGACGCGGGATACATCTACATCGCTCAGCCGCCGCTCTACCGCATCGACGCCGGAAAGGAGACCTTCTGGGCGCTCGACGACGGCGACCGGGCCAAGATCGAGCGCAAACTCGCCGCCCGAAAGCGTCCGCCCAAGATCGAGATCCAGCGCTTCAAAGGACTGGGCGAGATGATGCCCAAGACGCTCTACGAAACCACGTTGGATCCCGAAAAGCGCCACCTGCTCCAGGTCGACATCCCCGACACCGAGCGCCTGCTGACCGAGAACGTCATGTCCGACCTGATGGGCAAAGACGCCTCGGCTCGCTACCGCTTCATCATGGAACGCAGCGAATCCGCCGACGCCGAAGAGCTGGACGTGTAGTGCCAACAGCGGACGTTGATGCGTCCGTTCACCGTCATCCTGAGCGAAGTCGAAGGATCTCCTTCGAGAGAGGATAGGAACCTCTCCCTTCGGCCACGCTCAGGGCAGGTTCGCTCGGGATGACACGGTTGAGAAGCGCGTCGCTAAACTTAGGAGTGAATCAACATTCCTGGCTCGCCTCTGCCGCGATGTCTCACGGCGCTAGGTGAGTTCATCGTTCCTTCGACCGAGCAATCGTCACGACGGCAGCGAGGATGAGCAGCGCCCCGATCAGGCTCCACACGTCGGGTAGGTCGCCGAAGAGGAGCGCGCCCCATCCGGCGGCAAACAGGACCTGGGCGTAGCCGACCGTCGATGCGCGACCGGCTTTCTCCTGGGCCAGTCCGCGCGTCAGGAAGATCTGGCCGAGTTGGGTGAAGACGGCGATCAGGCCGAGTAGGCCCCACTCAGGCAGTGTCGGCGGGACGTAGCTGCCCAGAACCAGCAGCAGGGCGAGTGGCGCGCTGACGAGCGGGAAGTAGAGCACGATTACCATGCGATGCTCGGTCTCGACGAGTTTGCGGACGCTGATGTACGCCAGCGACGAGAGCAGCGCCGCCGTCAGTCCGAGTCCGACGCCGACCGGGTCGAGCGCGTCACCGACACCGAAAATCAGCGCGGGTTTGGCGACCAGCACTAGCCCGCCAAAGGCTATGCCCAGCGCAGCCAGACTCGCCTTACCGACGCGCTCGCCCAGAATCGGAATCGCCAGGACCGTCACGAAGATCGGGTTCATGTATTGAATCAGCGTCGCCTCGGCGAGCGGCAGGCGGGGCAACGCCGAGTAGAGGCACAGCAGCGCACCGAAACCGAGCAGTCCACGCACTACGAGCAACCCCTGCCGGTTACCGCGCGGCGAGAGGCCCGCGCGGTAGAGAAATGCGTAGGTTGCCACGATAGCGAAGACGGTCCGCACCAGCACGATCTGCGCTGCCGGGAGCCGCCCATCCAGCAGTTTGGCGCTCGCCACCATCACGCTGAACGAAGCCGCCGAGAGCAGCATGTCCCGGATGCCGGGGGAGAGCAGGTGCACAGGCGGTCGCGTTGGGTGAGACGGGAGGGTAGGGGCATCATCCAGACAGAGCGGTCAAACCTTGGTGAAACGGAAAGAGGTACGGGTATGGGTACGGAACCGGGGGTATTAGACGCTGTCCAACTTCGTCTGTCTCGGTAGCTCAGTTGGCAGAGCAGCTGACTCTTAATCAGCGGGTCGTAGGTTCGAGCCCTACCCGGGACACTTTCGCCGGACGCCTTCTCACGAAGCGCGTTCGGCTTTTTGATTTTAGCCGCGCTTCCATTTCTCACGCATCGATGACAAAGACCGAACTCGAAACCTTCTGGGATGCTGCCCTCACGCCCGCCGCGTACCGCGCCCAGTGGGAACTACGTCTGACCGACAAACCGGCCAACAAGGAGGCGCGCAAGATGAACCACTACCGGCGCTAC
Source organism: Rhodothermales bacterium (assembly GCA_963815505.1). GTDB lineage: Bacteria > Bacteroidota > Rhodothermia > Rhodothermales > BA12 > CAXBBB01. The sequence goes on along the minus strand of CAWFGU010000003.1, from coordinate 12,823 downwards.
AACATGGAGCGCACCCAAATGGTCGAGTCGGAATTTTTACCATCGGCGGAGACGACGGAAGGGGTCGCGTCCGCCAAGCGTCGCCAGAAGTGGTTGGTGCTCACCGAGGATTGGTGCGGCGATTCGGCATTCTTACTGCCTGTCGCCGAGCGCATCGCACGGGATGCCGAGCACATCGAACTGCGCATCCTGCCACGCGACGAGAACCTCGACCTGATGGATCAGCACCTGACCAACGGTGGACGCAGCATCCCCAAGCTGCTCGCGTTCGACGCCGAAACGGCCGCCGAGCTATTCACGTGGGGGCCTCGACCCGATGCCGCTGCCGCCAAGTTTCTCGAACTCAAAGCGACGGGCATCGAAAAGCCGCAAATCGTGGCCGGGCTGGTTGACTGGTACGCGCAGGGCGGGTGGAAGACGGCAGAGTCCGAACTGGCTCTGCTCGTTCAGGCAATCGGACGGGGTTGAAAGGGGGCTGTAATCTCTCCAAAGCCGGAGGTGCGGCGCGTGGTGAGAATGCCTGAGTGGGCGTATCCTGACACTCCCTCACCGACCTCATCCTACCCCGACATGGCCGAAAACGACGATTGGACGATCCACCACGACCTCGCGCTCATTTTCTGGTATCTGCTCTATTCGCAGAACCGCACCAACTCCGACCGCGAGCAGCAAATCCTCGTCGAGACGCTGCAGGGCTGGAAGGATGCACCCGAGGACGATGATGTGCTCAAAGAAATCGTCCTTGAAGCCTTAGCCGTTTACTCGGACAAAGACGAGCGAGGAAACGCCGTCACCGATGCGCTGAGGCGTCTTTACGAAGAACTGACGCTCGACGAGCGCCACCGTGCCATCGAAAGCGCGCTGCGCATCGCCGAAGCGGATGGCCTGCTCGTCCTCACCGAACGCCGGGTGCTCCAGCGCATCGCCGACGCGTGGGAAGTCGACCGCTACGCGCAGGCGTTGATCGACATCACGCGTCCCCAGGAGGAAGATTGGTCACTGCTGCACGACATCGGCGCGCTTTACGTCATTCTCGCTCACAGCACGGACAACGAGCTGTCTGGGGACGAGATCAGTACGATGGTGCAGCGCCTGATGGCGTGGGCGCCCAAGCTCGAGGAGGAAGACATCCGCGTCGTCTTGAGGCAGGTGGTCAAGTGGTACGGAAAATCGCCGGATCAGCAGGCACTGAGCGGCGTCGTGCGCTCGGTGCGTGAAAACTTCTCGTCCGTTCAGCGCCTGATGGTGATGAGTGACCTTTACGAGATCGCGCAATCGGACGGCGTTTTGCTGGACGAGGAGCGAGACCTGTTGGCTACGTTCATGCGCTCGCTCGATGTGACGGTCAGTGGCGACGAGCACAAGACGCCAACCGCCGGCTAAACTCGTCGGTCACGGCACGCTTTTCGTAGTTCAGCCTTCGATGGGGGGAGGTGCTGGGTTAGAGTGGCTGGGTCGCTCGGCAGGTTGTCCTTGCCATTCTGCGTCGATGGAGGAAGGTTGGGCGAAGTCATCTCCGGCGAGTCCGATGCCGTACACGCCGAGCGAACCCTTACTCTGCGCTTTTTCGATGCTTCTCTTGATCAGCTTTCGGATCAGTGCACGCGTGGGAGGGATTAGGCCGCTGAAGCCGATTACGTCGGTCAACAGTCCGGGGGTGACGAGCAGGGCACCGGAGACGAGGATGATCGCGCCGTCGATCAGTTCATCGCCGGGCAGACCGCCCGTCGCAAACTTACTCTTCAGGTTTTTCCAGGCAGCGGCCCCTTCGTACTTGACGAGCAGCGTGCCCAGAACGCCCGTGCTGAGGATCAGGCTCATCGTGATCCAGATGTTGTCGACCCAGCCGTGAAACTGGAGCAGCAGCGTCAGTTCGATGACCGGCAACAAGATGAAGAGCAGCAGCAGGCGGGAAATCCATTTCATAGGCACGGGGATGGGGTCGATGCGTACGACGGGTTCACCTGGCAGATTCCACTAGAATGACAGATCACATTTTGGGCGATCAGGCACCCCGCGTCGCCATCATTGGAGCCGGGTTGGCGGGCGTCGGCGTGGCGCATGCGTTGAATGCATCCGGATTCGGATGCCTGCTCTTCGAAAAGAGTCGAGGAGCAGGCGGACGAGCCTCGTCGCGCAGACGCGGCGAGTTTGCGTACGACTTCGGCGCCAACTTCTTCGGACCTGAACCCCGCGAAGCATTCACTCTGCTCTCTCAAATCGCTCGGCGACGAACGAGTAGAGTTGGTAGGGGACGTGTGGACGTTCGACCGCGCCGGTAAGCTCTCCCCCGGCGATCCAACTCGCCAGCATGCTCGCTATTCCGTGCGTAGGGGAATCAATCGCGCTGCCAAATCGGTCCTTGCGGCTGCTCCTCGTGCACTCCTGATCACGTCTAAGCGAATCTCTTCTATCCATGGGAGCGCGGGAAATTGGAAGTTGACGTGCGATCAGGACGAGGAGCATGGACCGTTCGCTGCAGTTGTCGTCACGGCTCCGGCACCCCAGGCGGCTCCCATCGTCGCACCAGCCAGCCACCAGTTGGCGCAGAAACTGGGCGAGGTTACGTACGACGCTCAGTTCTCGATCGCCTTGGCTCTGCTGGAGCCAGCACCCGTCGAGCCTGGAATCGGAGCGCTGCTCAACTCGGATCGAGAGCATCCGATTGCGTGGGTAACGGTCGAGGAGCGTAAACCCGGCCACGCTCCCGATGAAGGTGGCCTACTCGTTGTTCAGATGTCTCCCGAGTGGACACGGGCCCACTACGAAACCAGACAGGAAACCGTGTCGGCTATGGCTCAGGCGCACATCGAGAATCTACTGGGCGCGCGCGTGTGCGAGGAGTGGTCGGACGTGCAGCGGTGGCGCTATGCCCTGCCTACGTCCGCTCTTGACCCCGCGACGGCAGACGTGGTTCGAATCGAGAGGTCTGTACGTAGCTGGAGATGCGCGTATCGGCAAAGGCCGGGCGACGGCGGCGCTCCAAAACGGACTGGAAACAGGCCGCCGAGTCGCCGCCTACCTCGGGGCGGCGTAACGATTAGCCTGGCGAGTTGCAAAATACGTGGGTGACGTAGAGCATCTCGCCGTCGCCGTACGCCGCACCCATGCCGTGGAGTTGAGCCGACGGACGCAGCAGGCTTTCGCGATGACCAGGGCTGTCGAGCCAGCCCTGTGCCGCCTGATCGGCGATGGCGTCAGGCGACGGCCATTGGTAAGTGGTCGTGGTGGCGCCAGTGGACGATGTAACGGTGCGCCGCGTTGCCGACATCTGGTAGAGGTTTTCGCTCAGCCCAGCCGAACGAGAGTCCGTCAAGACGAGGCAGTCGATTCCTGCGACTTCGGCCCGGTCGAACGGCGTCCGCCCCTCGGGCGACACGTGATCGAAGTAGCCACGTTGCGCCATATCTGCGCTATGCTCCTGGGCGATTTGCTCGAGCAGTTCGTTGCGCGTCAGCATGCTCCGCCCCTTGTCGCGCCGCGTTTCGTTCATCTGACTGTAGAGCGACGAAAGCAGTGCCGATCCGCTCGGTCGAGCCGAGATTCCGCCTGACGAAGGAGGGAGCGTCTGCGACGTACCCGCAGGCGGTTCGCCAGCTGGAACGCGGAGCCGGTCGGCAGTGGGCACGGCGCAGGCGGACAGGATCAGAAGAGTAAGGACGAGGAGTCTACGCACCGGCATGAGTGAGAAGGTCGGAGACGATGCGGTCGGGCGTGACGGCGTCGGCGTCGGCGGTGAAGTTGAGCACGATTCGGTGGCGCAGAATCGCCGGGGCGAGGGCGCGCAGGTCGGCGCGGGTCGGCACGAGTTCTCCGTTGAGGGCGGCTCGGGCTTTCGCCGCGCGGATCAGGTTCTGCGACGCGCGCGGTCCAGCGCCGAAGTTGAGATACTGCCGCGTCACGTCGGGCGCGTCTGGTCCGGGGCGCGTGCTGCGGACAAGTTCGACGGCATAGCGCACCAGGTGCTCGGGGACGGGAATGTTGTCGACGAAACTCTGGTAGAGACGCACGCGCTCGGCGTCCAGTATGGGCTGGATGTCGCTGCTCTCGCCACTCGTCGTCGTCTGGACGACGCGTACCTCGTCCTCGTACGAAGGATAAGTCAGCCGAACGTTGAGCATGAAGCGATCCAACTGCGCTTCGGGTAGGGGGTAGGTGCCTTCCTGCTCAATAGGGTTTTGTGTGGCGAGAACGAAGAACGGTTTATCGAGCTGGAACGTCTGCCCGCTGGCTGTCACCTCGCGCTCCTGCATCGCCTGGAGCAGGGCGGCCTGTGTCTTGGGTGGCGTCCGGTTGATCTCGTCGGCGAGCAGGACGTTGGCGAACAGCGGCCCCTTGACGAACGTCAGCCGTCGCCGCCCGGTCTGCGGGTCCTCTTCGAGCACATCGGTCCCCGTGATGTCCGACGGCATCAGGTCGGGCGTGAACTGGATGCGCCCGAAGTCGAGGTGGAGCGCCTGGGCAAGCGTCTGGATGAGCAGGGTTTTCGCCAGCCCCGGCACACCGACGAGCAGCACGTGGCCGCGAGCAAACAGGCCGATCAGCAAGCTGTCGATGGCCTCCTCTTGCCCTACGATGCGCGTGTGAACGGCGGCGCGAAGCCGGGCGATGTCGGACGAAAATGCGTCGAGGGTAGCCGGATCGTGGGGTGAGAGATCGGCCATCTCAGCGCAGGGAAGCAGTCGGCGAGCGCATCACCTCGTCGCCTTTGCCTCGGTATTCTACGTACACGTCGCGCGCGAGGCGGTCCACCCAGGTTTGCAACTCGCGCGTCTGCTTGTCGCGTAGCGCGATCTGCTCGAGCTGCTCGTAGTCTTGTGCAATGTTGATGCGATGCGCTGGCGTCCGGCGCTGGAGGCGGACGATGTGGTACGCCCGGCGCCCGTTGAGCAGGGTCACGGCGGCGGGTTCGGAAATATCGCCGACTTCGAGGCCGGAAAGAGTCGCCTGCCACTCGGCACCTAATGCTTCGATAGGCAGGTCGCGCTGCTGCGTCTGGCTGCGGGGCGGCGTGACGCGTCCGCCCTGGTTTGCCGAGTTCACGTCCTGGCTGTGACGTTTGGCCATCGCCTCGAAGGGCTTTGTCGTAGGTCACGATGGAATCTCGGACCATCTCGAGGCGCTCGATAGCCGCCGTAGGATCGCCGCTGGCCTCGTTGACCTTGATGAGCACGTGGTTGAAGTCGACTACGTCGCCCCTGCGCTCGTTGAGGCGCAGGACGTGGTAGCCGAAGACCGTCTGGAAGGGCTGCGACAACTCGCCCGGAGTGGCCCGAGCGGCGACGGCGGCGAACTCGGGGACGAGTTGACCGAGCGGGATGTCGGCGATGCGTCCGCCTTCGCGTGCCGATACCGCGTCGTCCGAGAACTGCCGTGCCATCTCCTCGAGCGACGCTCCACCGACCAGGACGGAGTCGCGAATCGTTGACAGGATACTCAGCGCTTGGTCTTTGGCGGCCTGCGACGGCTCGAGCGTCCGAGCGATGTGTGCCACGCGAACGGTTGCGGGCAGCATCGGCAGCGAATCCGTCGGGATCGCTTCGAACCACGTCTGCACTTCGGCCGGGCTGATGCGGATCGTCTGTACTTTCCGGCCTTGCAAGCGCTGCACGAGCAACTCGTCGCGCAAGTCCTGGCGTAGGTCCTCGCGCAGTTCGTAAATCGGACGGTTGTAGGCGCGCTCGAGCTCCTGCTCGCCACCCGCCTGCTGTGTCAGCCGCTCGAGGCGCTCGGTAAGCGCCCGTGTCACGTCCTCGCGCCCGATCTCGATCGTCGTGTCGGCTTCGGCGGTCCGAACCATGACCTGACGGTTGACCAGCTCCTGGAGAGCGACGCGCCACACGTCGTCGGTGATCGCGGACTGCTGCTGAACCGCAACGGTGGCGGCCAGCGCGTCCACATCCGAGCGAAGCACTACGCGGTCGCCAATGAGTGCCACGATCTCATCAAGCACGCGCTCTTGGGCCTGAGCGCCCGGTGCGAACAGTGTGACGGCGAGGACGAGTAAAAGAGTAGAACGAATGATCACAGGTGGGGGATGGAAGGAGGAAATCTAACGTAGGGTATCCATCGATATTGTAGGCTCTGAACCGGTGGAATCGGTCTCGAGCGACTCGGAGGCGGGAATATCGAGTGTCCCACGCGACATGGCTTGGTCGCGCAGTCTCGACACCAACAGGCGAAGTGCCGTCCGACGCGTGTCGATGCGCAGGCGGTTCAGTATCTCGGGCTTCACCCAGCGCATCGGTGGCAGGTCGCCTACGTCGCGGCGTTCGTGGAGCACGAGAACGACCCAGCGTCCGTCCTTCTCTACCGTCGTGCTGCGTCCCGGAGACAGATCAAGGAGCGCTTCGGACAGTTCCTCGCTCTCGAACGGTAGCGCGGTGGCTGCCGTAATCGTATCGCTCAGCATCCGGGTGGATCCGCCGACGGTCTGCCACGCCGGAGGATCGGTCGGCGTGCGACGTGCTGCAGTTGCGGCTGCGTCGGCCTCGGCTTCTGTTCGCCCGAAGAACGCGGAGAATCGAACGTACGGCTCGCGCAGAACGAGGTTGGCGCGGTTGCGCGAGTAGTAGCGCGACAGGTCGGCGTCGCTTGGCTGGAAGGGCGTTGCCGTAATGCTGGATTCGACGAGCGATCCGATCGCGATGGCTTCGCTGTTCTCCTTGATTTGCCGCTGCACGTCGGCCCGCTCGAAGACACCGTTTTTATCGGCCTCCTGCAACAGCAGCTGACGCTCTATCCACGAGTCGATGAGCGAGCGCCGGAGCACGCCGCCGTCCTGCTCCTCGTATCCGGCGGGGAGGTCGGCGGCCAGTTCCTCCTTGGTCAGCACGGCGTCGCCGACGCGGGCAGCGTAGGTACCGGCTTCGGGCGGGTCGGGTGAGGAGCACCCAGCGCCCAAGATCAGCACGCCGACAAGGAGGAGGGACCGGGTCACTGCTGGCTCATATCGTCCATCCCAAACACCAATCCGAGCCGCTCGGGGAAGAGGCGTGCACCGTAACGTGCGCGCAGGCGGGCAACGAACGACTGGTCGAGCTGGTCCTGATAGGCGGATTGCAGCGGCGCGAATGCCTCCTGGAATGTCATCGCCCGTGGCATCTCTACGCCGTCCTTGATGAGCAGCACGCGCGTGCCCCGGTGCGGCAGCGGGCCGACGGTAGCACCGATATCGAGCGGCAAGGCCCGGTCGTAGATCGACCCGGTAGCGTCCGCAATGCGGATCGTGTCGACGCGGACGGTCGGAAGGTCGAGTGCGTCCATCTGAGCGCGGATGCCGGCGATCAGAGCGGTGGCCGTCGTGCCCGAGTTGAGCGCGTCCCGATAGCCCAGGAGTGTCGAGTCGGCGGCGGTGATGGAGACGATGCGTGTTCGTTCGGGATAGGTGTAGTCGGCCTGGGTGCGGCCGAAGAGGCTGCGAAGGCCGGTCGTGTCGGTCTGCGAGACGTTCCACACACTGTCCTCCATGACGCGGAAAAGCAGCAAACCGTCGTAGAACTCGCGCATGATGCGTCCGAACTCGGGGTCGCGCGTCTCCAGTCGATCGGTTTCGTAGGCGATGGCTCGGTCGCGTGCAAACGCGGTCAACAGCGCGTCGGCCTGCTCACTGACGACGGCGGTGCGTGCTATGGCATTGGTGGTAGTGGCGAAGTCGAGCACGTCGGAGACGCTGTAGCTCTCGGCTCCGACCTGGGCGACGGGTTCGGCCATCTGATCGTACGCTCCCGTCCTCATGCGTGCCATGGCGGAGTCGAGGCGAACGCCCTCCAGCGCGCTCGCCAGGCGAGTCGGGTAGGTTTGCGATCCGATGGCGACCAGCGTCTGATCGGCCAGCATCTGCTCGGCCTTCTGAGACCGGGGCAGGCGAGCGGCCGTGCTTTTGAGTTCCTCGTAGCTGTCGTCGTACGTGGCGGCCTGTTCGCGGGCGTCCAACCGGATGAGGTGATAGCCGAACTGCGTCTGGACGGGTCCGGTGACCTCGCCGACCTGGCCGATCCCAAGCGCGGCATCCTTGAAGGGCTGGGCGACCTGGGTTTCCCAGGTCATCTCGCCCAGCGCTCCGCCACGATCCGCGCTACCGGGATCGTCCGAAAACAGCTTGGCAGCGGCTTCGAACGTCATGCGTTCGGCCGTGATTTCGGTGAGCACCGAGTCAGCGAGGGCGCGGGCAGCGGCTTCGTCGGCGGGCTGATCGCTGTCGGGCCGGATCATGACGTGCGATACGGTCACCGCGCGCGGCGTCTGCATCCGCTCGTCGACGCGGAGCACGTGATAGCCGAACTGCGTGCGGAAGATGTCGCTCTGCTGCCCGACGGGCGTCGTGTAGGCGATCGTCTCGAACGGCTCGACGAGCGAACCGGACGAGAAGAAGCCCAGCGCGCCGCCGCCTCCGGGGCCGCTCGTGCGCGCCGACGGATCCTCGCTCAGCGTCCGCGCGGCTTCTGAGAAGTCCATCCCGGAGTCGAGCGAGTCGATGACGGCTTGCATCTTGGCATACGCTGCCATCGTGTCGGCAGGCGAGGCGTTTTCGTCGACGCGGATCAGAATGTGCGACGAGCTGATGAGCGTGTCGCGACGAGCGTAAAGTTGGCGTACCAGCGGCTCGAGCACCTCTTGTTCGAGCAGGTAGGGGCGAGCAAAACTCTCGCGGTACTGCGCGATGTCTGCATTGATGGACGAGTCGGCCTCCATTCCGGCGTCGCGCGCTGCTTCGACTTTTAAGCGGAAGTTGACGTAGCGGTCCAGAAAGTCACGGTAGGACGCCATCGAGCTGTCACGGGCGGACTCGACTCCGCCGACCGATTGGGCGTAGCGTGTCTCGAACTCGTCGACGGTAACCGTACCGCCGTCGTAGAGAGCGAGCACGTCGGGCGCAACTTCAGCAGTGCGGGAGCCGGAGCATGCCGATAGGGTCAGGCCGGCGACCAAGAGGGCGAGGCGAACAGGCAGACGGGTCACGTGGGAAGGAGTTGGTTGCGAAATGGATAGCCTGAAAGCTACGCTCCCGACAAGACGTCCAGGCACGGTTCAGAGAGGAAAAGAGGCGAATCATGGACCTGCGACCCGAAGCGCTTCCGCCTATATTGGCATCGTCTTACTCCGATGCCGATGCGCCTCCTCTTGTTCTCGCTGCTCCTTTTGGCAGTCGCTGATGCTCCAGCGTACGCCCAAGCCCCCAATGGTCCGTCATCGCGGATACCCAGCGCTGCTTCATCGCCTTACGCGCTGACTTCTCCGGGCTACCTGTCCGCGCAGGTGTCGCCGGACGGCAACTGGATCGCGCTTGGCAGTTCGCGCTACGCTGCGCTCCTCGCGGCTCCGCTGGTCGAAGAAGACGGGCGCTTGCGGATCGGACAGTCCGTTACACTGTCGGAAGCGCGCGGGAGCGGATACGGATTCAGCTGGACCAGTGATGGACGCGTCCTCGCGCGCGTGTTCGAGGGCGAAGGCGTCGACAAGCAGGCCCAACTGGTCGCCTTCTCGCCCCAAACCGAGTCGTCCGATGTGATCGTTCGGCAGTCCGACATGCCCGCGCCACCGTCCGTTCGCGGCGCGTCGATCGCGATCGCTGACCCCGCTGGTGAGGCGCTTCTGGTCGACGGATCGAACGACTCGGTGCCGTTCGTCCAGAATGAGCGGCTGGTGCTCGCCGGAGCCGATGGGGCGACCGAACTCTTTGCCGACCCTCAGGGCCGTCCGCTGCTCAATGTGGTCGCTAGTCTGACCGGGCGCGTGGCGTTCGAGATCGTTGGCGGCGATCTGATGAGCATCAACCTCGATGGATCGGGCCTAGTCTCCCATGGCAAGGGCGAGCAGCCCGCGTGGTCGCCCGACGGCCAGTGGCTCGCGTTCGTCCGCACGACCGATGACGGTCACCAGATGCTAACGAGTGACATCTGGATCGACGCTCCGGCGGGCGGGCAGACTACTCTGCTCTCCGAGACAGCCGATCGCCTGGAACTGCGTCCCACGTGGGGACCGGGCGGACGCTCACTGCTCTACCACGAACTCGATCGCGGTCTCATCGAAGTGCTGCCCCTTACCTACTGATGCGCCCGACTATGATCTACCGTACGCTGGCGCTCGTCGCCCTTCTCGCGTTCGCCATCCCCGCTTCGGCTCAAAACACGACCGGACTGGCAGGCTACTCACTCTTCCTCGATCCGGGTCATAGCCAGCGCCAGAATCAGGGCGCGTTCGATTACTCGGAAAGTGAGGGGACGTTGCTCAACTCCAAGGCGCTCATCGACATCCTGCGCACGTATACGGACATCGACACCGTATTCACGTCGCGCACCAACCTGACGCAGGAAGTCGGCCTGAACCAGCGCGTCGATCAGGCGAATGCGTCGGGCGCCGACTTCTTCCACTCGATTCACACCAACGCCGCCGGGCCGACCGCGCGCTCGCTGTTCGTGCTCTGGCCTCAGCGCAACGACGGATCCGAGGGCGTCCCCAATGGCGGAAAAGCGCTGGCCGAGGCGACCGGTGCGTTGCTCGCCCAGAAAATGGAGGTGCCGCCCAGCAATGGCGGCGCCTGGGGCGAGTGCGACTTTTACGGCGCCGGTTCGTGCCGGTCGACGGCCAAAGGAGGCCGCAACTTCGTGCAGAGTTTCACCACGATGCCGTCGATGCTGAGCGAGTCGGGCTTCCACACCAATCCGGAGTCCAATCTGCTGTTCATGGACCCGAGCTTTCAACGCCTGAAGGCGTGGTCGATGGCCCATGCGCTGATGGACGTGCGCGGTGTGACGCGGCCCGACGTGCGACTCGTCGGGGGAGTCGTGAGCGACGCCGAGTCGGGCATTCCGATCAACGGCGCACTGGTGACGCTCAACGGCGAGAGCTACGCCACGCCGACGTTCGCGACGCTCTTCCAGCAGCATCTGGGCGACAGCACACGGCAGTTGGGCAACGGCTGGTACTGGTTCGAGAACGTTGCCGGAGGAGCGGCTACGATTCAGGTCGAACGGCGCGATTACGCGAAGTGGTAACCGCTCAGGTCACGCCTCAGGACCGCGCATCACCCGGTTCAACCTCGAGATGGTATCGACCGTGCCCGCGTTCGTCGTCGACTTTGCGCCCGGCGCATCGGCCAAGGTCAACGATGACATCGTAATCGACTTTTCGCGCCCGATGGACCGCGACGTCACCCAGGCCGCCGTCACGATCTCACCCAATCCGCCCGTCAACTACGTGTGGAGCAATGGCAACCGCCGCCTGCTCATCGCGCCCGATTCGCTGCTGCCCAACACCCAATACACCGTCACCGTCGCTGCCTCGGCGGACGGCGCGCGCGGCTACGGCTTCGACGGCGACAGCGACGGAACGGCGGGAGACGCGTTTTCGGCTCAGTTCACGACCGGCGCCCGCGACGTCGTGGGACCGCGCATCGTCGACACCTTTCCCTCTATCAACGCCAGTCAGGTCGAGCGAATCCCACTCCTTCAGATCACATTCGATGAGATCGTCGACCCTCTCTCGGTAGACCTCAAAGCGTTCGTGTTTGAGGACAGCGACGGCGGTTCCGTATCTGCCAACGTGCGGTTTACGAACGTGGGAGAGCGAACCGTTCTCAATGCCGCGCCGCTTCAACCGCTGCGCGCTGGTAATTTCTACTCGTTCGTACTGCCCGCTTCGATGGCCGATCAGTTCGGCAACGAGGTGGGGAGCATCCGGCGTCTTCGTTTCTCGACGGCCAACCTCACGCGCGCGGTCCGTACCATCGACGATTTCGAAGGGTCCACCGTGCTCGTCGACTGGTGGGCGCCCACGCAGAGCGGTTCGACGACGGCAGGAGCGTTGATCGTCGACTCGACGCGTGCCCGAGTCGACACGCTCGCCAGCCCGCTCCGCACATCGGAGCAGAGTCTGGAAATTACCTATGGGTGGGTCAAGGGCGCTGCGGGTCCCTATCTGATCCGCGAGTACATCAACGACGCTGCGCCCGCCAAGACGGTCTACTTCGAAGCCAACGCGACGATCTCTGTCTCGCTCTTCGGCGACGGCAGCGGTAACCTGTTCCGCTTCTGCGTGGACGACAATGGACCGGGCGGACACGAAGTCAGCCCTTGGTATACGGTCGACTGGATCGGGTGGCGCCGCGTCGATTGGACGCCTGCGGTCGATGGTGCCGGGACGTGGATCGGTAACGGCGTATTCGATGGACGCCTGCGCATGGAGTCGTTCCAGATGTCACGGCCTGACGACGATGCCTCGCTCGTCGCTTTCGGTCAGTTCCGATTCGACGACCTGGAGGTGAGCACCTCTACAGTCACGTCAATCGATGGCCCGGCCGAAGTCGCTGCGGACGTGCTGTCGCCTGCGCGGCCGCATCCGATTCGCGGTTCGTCGGACGTATCGTTCACGCTCGCTCAGGGCGGTCCGGTCTCGCTCGTGCTCTACGACGCGATCGGACGCGAAGTCGCTGTCCTCGAATCCGGCACGTCGCTCTCCGCCGGTCCTCACACACGGACGGTAGACGCCTCGCGCTTGACGAGCGGCTTCTACCTGCTCCGCCTGACGACCGATCGGGGCACGAGCACGCAGCAACTCGTGGTGCTTCGCTGACGTAGTTTGCCGGTGTCTGCCGGGATGGCGAAAGGGTAGACGCAGCGGACTTAAAATCCGCTGGGGCGCACGCCCCGTGCGGGTTCGAATCCCGCTCCCGGTACCCTCGGCTTGATCAGGGAGAGAAGCTGTCAGTTCCTCGCGGATTGGCAGCTTCTCTCGTTCGGCATGGCTACGCGTCCAGTTCTCAACATCGCGAGCGACTGGCTGTGTCTTGCAAGATGGGCAGAATTCCGAGGGATTGACATTT
>CAWFGU010000002.1:0-28471 GCA_963815505.1 Rhodothermales bacterium | reverse complement strand
TTTCCTGACCTCCTCGCATTCAACCTGGCATCGGTAAGGGGTAGTCTACTGCTGCGCACTCGCCCTGCCAGCCAAGCACCGCGTCCACAACTTGACGCCGGTATCCGCTCTCGCTTCACCCGGCTCGTCTCCACCGGCACAGGCACAGGCACAGGCACAGGCACAGGCACCGCCCACGCTCGCACCATGCAGCACACCCGCATCTTGCTGCTCACTGACGAGTCACCGCTCGGAGACGCCTGGAGCGACTGCCAAAACCGCAACTGCGCTACTCGCCGCTGAGCGCACCGTCGCTCGCGTGCGCCGCCTCTACTGCGACGAAGGACTGGGGATGCCGCGTCCCCCCGTGATTGCCGCGCCCCTCGTGATTAAAGAGCGCGCCGGACGACCACCCAAGATCGACGGATACGCTGAGGTCGAACTCGCTACTCTGACCTGCTCCCCGGCGCCCGAGGGCCACGCGCGCTGGTCGGTGCGACTGCTCACCGACCGCTTCGCCGCGCTGGGAATCGAAGAGAGTTGGCTCTGCGATCCGGTCGGCGGCGAGGCCGTCGGTTAGCACCAAAAAAAGCCGTCCCACACCGTGGCGCGTCAACAGCTGGGTGATCAGCTGGGTGATCCCGCCCAAACGCTCTAACCACGCGCCGCACGACGAGAAACGCCCCGTCGTGTGCATCGACGAGCGTGCGTGCTGCACGCCGACGTGCGTGAGCCGTTGCCGCCCAGGCCGGGAGATTGCGCCAAAGAGGATCACGAGTACGAGCGCTCACGAGCGTTGAGGCAGTTGCTGCGCCACGGTCGCCTTCGAGCCGCTACGCTCGTGGCGGCGCGGCTGGGTCCGGCCTAGACGGACGAGCGAGGACTCCGCCCACATCGTGTGTGAGTTGTGCGACGAGCAGTATCCCGGCGCCGAAGAGGTGGTGCCGGTGTGCGAGAATTGAACACGCATTCGGCGGCCTGTTTCTGCGAGGCCTTTGATCCGGTCGAGGCGAGGCGGCTCGCCGGCAAAGTGGAGTTTGTCAGCGCGGCAGTGCATGGCTCGTGGTTCAACATCGTCGAGGTGGAGCTTTCGATCTTGTCGCGTCAGTCTTGTCGCGTCAGCGCCAGAGTCGCAGGTTGGGCAGCATCGATGAGGTCGCGAGCGAGGTGGGGGCATGGGCAGCGCATCGCAACGAGATCGGCGGCGCGGTGCGCTGGCAGATGACGATCGGCGAGGCGCGCGACAAACTGGACCGAAACAGGCCGCAGTGCTAGGGGTGAGGTTTAACGAAAATGCGGCCGTTAAGAGATGATCTTCCTCTGTCCGGCGTTCGTCTCTACTCGCCCTCTCCTGCCGTGCTGGTCCGTCCCTTTCTCGTAGCCTGTCTGATACTCCTCGCTGGGTGCGACGCGCTCGAGGATGCTCCGCGTCAGCCTCTGGTGGTGGAGGCGTTCTTCGTGCCCGGTGAGCCCCTGCCCATCATCCGCGTCGCCCGAGCGGCCGAGTTGGCCATCGGCTCGCCGGTGGCCGTTGATGACGCCGATCGGGTCGAGGTCGCGTTCGAAGGGCGCACGGTCGTGTACGTATGGGCGGGTGAGGGCTACGTGCCCCAGGCCGCCGATACCGTCCGTTCTGGCGTCACGTACCACGTTTCGGTGGCTTCAGGCAGAGACCTGGCGACTGCGACCGCACGCGTGCCGCCCCGCCTGCTTCTATCCGATCTCACGCTTACACCGTTGGATACGACCGTCCACGCCGTCCTGCTCGACACGCTTCGGTTCGACACCACGGCAACGGGGGCACGGGAAGCGCTGGTCTATCCTGTCCTGGTCGACGCGGCGTGGGCAACCGCTGTGAGCACTCTGCCGAATTGGATTCGCATATCGGTGCTGCCGTCGCGCCCCATCGGATCGGAGATCGTGTCGTTCTTCTTCCCCGGCGAGGTTGTGGCGCCCGAGTCGGCGTTTCAGCGCGGCGATGCGTCGGCGTGGTCTGGCGGTTACGCGGTTCCCGTCGACTCCGTCAGCGGCGGACGGCCTGCTCACCGGGTAAAAGTGTCGGTCGTGCGGAGTGAGGAGGCGTATGCCCGGTTTGTCGGATCGGCGGATGCGCCCGAGCGGAGAGAGCCGGTCGGCAACGTAACGGGCGGGCGCGGGCTGGTCGTTGGGCTGTCCCTAGATTCCATCGTCGTCTCTCTTCCCGCCTTCGTTCCGAATGCTGCACCGCCCCCGTAAACTCGACGAGTCGCCTCCGGACCTGCGTCCGGGCACTATCACCCGGCTCGTCGCGCAGCGCAAAGACATGGACCGCGTCTCGGTATACGTCGACGACGAGTTCGCATTCGGTTGCCATCAGAACGTCGTTCTCTCGAACGGCATCCGCAAAGGTGTCGTCGTCACCGTCGCCGATCAGCAGACCGCGCTGGACGCCGACGCCATCTACCGCGCCAAGGGGCAGGCGCTCCGGTACCTGAGTTCACGGCCCCGTACCGAAACTGAGATTGAGCGCCGCCTGTCCGAAGTAGGCTTCGACGACAGCGTGTCGGCCGATACGATTCAGTGGCTCCGGGAAAACGGCTACGTCGACGATGCGGATTACGCCGAGCAGTACGCCAAGAGTCGGATGTCGGCGAGCGGATACGGGCCGCAGCGGGTGCAGCGCGAACTGATGAAGCGCGGCATCGACCGCAAGCTGGCCGAGAATGCCGTCCGTGACGCGTATCCCGAAGAGGAGGTCGAGGGTTCGGCGATGGCACAGGCCGAGAAGCGGGCCGTGTCGCTGATGCGGTCCGAGTCGGACAAGCGCAAGCGACACAAGAAACTGATGGACTTCTTGGTCCGCAGAGGCTTCGACTATGAGACGGCGCGCAACGCATCCGACGACGCCCTGAACGCGCTCGAAGACGATGAGTGAGCGCCGCCCCGTCCTTCCGACGCGTGTCGACGCCGTCCTGATCGCACTCGGGGCGCTGGGCCTGGCACTCTACCTGCTGTTCACGCCGCGCGTCGATCCGGCATCGCGTTCGGGCGTCGAGACCTACGATGTGGCAGAGATGGAAAGCCGCGCGCGGGCCTTCGCCGAGCGGTCAGGCGCGACGGCGATTCCCGACACGATCCCCGACGTGTTTCCGAGCCAGTCCAACGGTGAACTGAGGCGGCTCGTAGCTCGGCATGGGCGTTCGACCGCTGTCCGCATGTCCGGCGCCGACTCGTCGGGCGTGTTCGGCGTGACGACCGAGTGGCCGAGCGAGCGAGAGGACTTCGCCCTCAAAGTCCGTATGACGCGGTCGGGCGAGGTGATCGACTACCACGCGCCGCCCAGCGCCCGAACGCGGCCTTCGCAGGAAGAGCCTCCGATCTTCGACGAAGGTCTGTTCGCAGACACGACCGCCGACGCGCGCGATCTGGGATGGCTCGCCTTTCACCTGGCGGGCACGATCTACGCGCCCCAGGATCTGTCGCTGGACTCGCTCGTCGTCGACGGATCGGGCAAGGTGGCCCATCTTTCGGGGGACGGCGACAGAGCGTCCCGGCAGCAACTCCGCGTGCGGTTCGACGGGTCAGCGCTGCACCGCATCGAGCGCGACATTCCCCCGTCGACCGACACCACGACTCGAAGCATCGTAATCGCGCTCCGGCTTGGGCTGGCAGCTCTGCTGCTGCTACTGCTCACCGTCGTGCTGATCCGGCGCTTCGCTGCCCGCCAGGTCGACGCCGCCGGAGCATCGCGCGACGCGTTGTGGGCGTTTCTGTCAGCCGCGGTATGGTTCGGGTTCGAAACTCTAGAGCAGTACGTCGATCAGGATATTCCGATTGCGTTCTGGTTCGTCAACGTGACCTTGTCGGCGTCCATGGGCGGCGTGGTGGGCTTCATCAGCGGCGCAACGGCCGAGTCGGTCGGGCGCCCGGTCTGGCCCGCTCGCTATCGCCCGCTGGCGCTGCTGCGGTCGGGCGCATACGGCGACGCTCGGCTGGGACGCAGCGTGTTCCGCGGCGCGTTGTCGGGATTGGCGCTGGCTGGGCTGATCGTCGGACTGCTGGCCTTGATGCCCCAAGACGTATTCGTCATCCTGTTCAGCGAGGAGCCGGACTGGACAATGGTGGGGTTCGGTGTCCTCAACGTCGCTTTTTCGTCGATTATGGCCATTCTGATCGTCAACGGATTCGCGATGGCGCTGGGCGGATGGACGCGTTTAAAGGTGCCGATGGCCGTCGCGGTCGTCGTGGTCGCCGTCGGAATCGCTGTCGCCGTCCCTACGCCGATGCTGAGTTCCCTGGGCTGGGAGTTGGCGATCCTGGGAATAGCCGCCGTCGTGCTGGCGACCTTATTCGTGGCGACCGATGCCGTCGTGCTGCTCGTCGCGCTGATCGTCGGGCCGAGCCTGTGGCAACTTCGGCACGTGGCGTTCCTCGACGTGCAGCCGGTGGCGCTCGTCGTGCTCGTGCTGCTGATTGGCGGATTGATCGTCTACGGCGTTGCGACGATGGTGCGCGGTCGGTTGACAGGCGAGAAACAACCCTACGAGCCGCCCTACGTCGCTGAGTTGGAGCGCGAGGCGCGGATGACGCGCGAACTGGAGATCGCCCAGACCGTCCAGACGACGCTGCTTCCTGCCACAATGCCACCAGTCCAGGGCGCACAGCTGAGCGGACTGTGCATACCGGCCTCGGAAGTCGGCGGTGACTACTACGATGCGTTCGAAGTGGGAGGGGGGCGGATCGCGTTCGTGATCGGCGACGTGAGCGGTAAAGGCTTTCAAGCGGCGTTCTACATGACGCTCGTCAAGGGTTTTGCCCGCGCTGTTGCCCAGGACGCCGCCACGCCTGCCGATGCGCTGCGGCGGATGAACGCGTTGTTCTGGGCCAACGTCCCACGCGGCATCTTCGTGACGATGATCTACGCCGTCTACGACCCTGCTACGAGGCGCTGCACGTTCGCGAGGGCCGGACACAATCCGGCCCTTCTGCGCCGAGCCGACGGTAAAACGCAGGTGCTCCGCCCACCTGGACTGGGCCTCGGCCTGCAGCCCGCCGCTAGCTTCGACCCGCGCATCGTCGACGAACCCCTCGACCTGCGCTCCGGCGACACGCTCGTCCTCTATACCGACGGCTTCTCGGAAGCCATGACGCGCGAACGCGCCATCTACACCGACGAACGCCTCGCCCACGTCCTCTCGGCCACCGAACCTACGTCCGCCGATCATGTCCGCGACGCTCTTCTTGCCGACACGACAGCATTCGTCGACGGTGCCGAGCAGCACGACGACATGACGCTGCTCGTCCTTACCATCACCTGATTCCACCTCTACCGATTCCATGTCCGACCGATTCGACGCCCAAGCCGCTGCTGACGCCATCCGCCGCCACACCGATCAAAAGCCCGAAGTCGCGCTGATCCTGGGTTCCGGCCTGGGCGCGCTGGCCGATGAAGCGAGGGACGCTGTCGCCATCCCGATGTCCGACGTGCCCGGCTATCCGCTGCCGACCGTCGTGGGGCACGCGGGCCGCGTCGTGATCGGCGAGTTGGAGGGCGTCACGTGCGCGTTTTTGCAAGGCCGTGTCCACGCCTACGAAGGCCACGCAGCGCACATGCTCGGCGCGAGCGTTCGTTTGCTGCACGCGCTGGGAGCACGCAAGCTCATCGTCACAAACGCCGCCGGAGGCATCGCGCCCGCCCTCGTCCCCGGCGCTCTCATGCTGATCGACGATCACCTCAACCTGACCGGCCTCTCGCCCTTGACCGGCCCCGTAACCGGCGACGAACCGCGCTTCCCCGACATGAGCGCTCCGTACGACGCGGACTGGATGCAAGCCGTCGACGACGCCTCGCTGGCCCAAGGCATCCGCCTGCACCGAGGGGTCTACGCCTGGATGCCCGGCCCCGCCTACGAGACGCGCGCCGAAGTGCGCATGGTGCAAGCGCTGGGCGGCGACGCCGTCGGCATGAGCACCGTCCCCGAAGTGGTGACGGCCCGCTCGCTGGGCATGAAGGTGCTGGGCCTCTCGACGATCACCAATCGCGCGGCGGGAATGGGGCAGGCGACGCTCTCGCACGACGAGGTGATCGAGACGGGGCAGAGCGTGCGCGAGAAGTTGTCGACCGTCGTGCGCGCGGCGGTGACGCTGGCTCGCTAGCAGTTCGGATGCGTCGAGCAGTGGTTTTGGGAGTACAGCCTACGACTCCAAAAACCGCAGCAGCAGCGGAGCCAGTGCGTCCGACTCGACCGGTCCCAGGCGATGCCCTATGCCGGGCAGAATGCCCAGCTGCGCTCCGGTCAGCCGCTTGCGCAGGCGCAGCGCGTGAGACACGTCGAACAGATCGTCGCCGTCGGCGCCGGTGACGAGCGCGGGGTGACGCGGAGGCTCGGCACCCACGAACGGCGACGCGCCCGCCAGCGATCGCACGAACGGATGCAGAGACCTTAGCACGCCCTCGGCACGTCCGCCGTGGGCCGCGTCGAGCCGCGTCCATCCGCGCGGGCTGCGGCGGCGGAGCGTATCGGCGTCTATGCGCGCGAGCATTTCTTCGACCAATTCGTCGTCCCAGTCGATCGACGTGGAGTGGACGGCCAGTTTGCGCACGTGGCTGCTTGCCCACTGTGCAACCGACAGTGCGACGGCCCCTCCAAGCGAAAAGCCGAACAGGTCGACTGGCTCGCCCAGCGATGCGACGGCTTCTGAGATGCCATGTATGAACAGATCGGCTGTCAGCTCGGCGTGGGAAGTGGAAGCGCCGTGGCCGGGCAGGTCAAAGGCGATGACCTGGCGCGTTGGCTGCATTAGTCTAGCCAGGTGCTGTGTTTCGAGTGCCGTCGTCGCCCCGGCACCGTGGAGCAGGACGAGTAGGGGCGCTTCGGCTTCAGAAGGCCAACGATAAGCGGCCACCGATCCCGCGGATGTTTCGATCAGCGACGGCTCGGGCAACGCATCGGGCCGCGTCTCGCACAGTTCGATCAGCACACCGTGCGTGTCGCGCGGATGGAGGAAGGCGATGCGCAACCCGTCGGCTCCGGGCGACGGCTCGCCAATGACGGCTACGTTGGCGTCACGGGCGCGGGCGAGGGCGTTGGGCAAATCATCGACGCGGAATGCGAGATGGTGGACGCCCGGACCGCGTTTCTCGATGAACCGGGCGACGGGAGAGTCGTCCGACAATGCGTGCAGAAACTCGATCTTGGCACCGGCATCGGCAAACCGCGTCTCGACGCCTTGCGCCTGGACCGCTTCGGTTTTGTACACGTCCAGACCGAGCAAATCGGAGAGCAGGCGTTCGAGCGCGCCGCCCGTAACGGCGATTCCAACGTGTTCGAGAGCAGCGGGCATAGCGGTGAATACGCAAAATATACAGAAGGCGTGGCTTGCCTCGCCCGAGCCAAAAGGAAAACGTCCGAATCCTAAAGGCCAATGACTGGCCGCTCAACCACGCAAACATCGCCGCACCAACCGGCGACACGCGCGTATTCTTCCGATCTCACGCCCATTTCTTTTATGTCTCGCACGCGCATCGCCGTCGTCGGCGGAACGGCTGCCGGTCCTGCCGCCGCTGCCCAGGCCGCCCGCACCGATCCCGACGCCGACGTTCTGCTGATCGAGTCCGGCGCGCATGTCAGCGTCGGCTCGTGCTCCATTCCCGCCTACCTGCGCGGCCAAATCGACCATGCGAGCGACCTCGCCAACCTGACCCCCGCCGAACTGTCCCAGACGCGCGGACTCGACGTGCGCGTTTGCACACTCGCCACACGCTTCGACGCAGCCCGACGCCACCTCCACCTGCGAGACGTGACGACGGGTCGCGACTATTACGAACGCGTCGACAAACTGATTCTGGCAACGGGAGCGGCCGCCGTCATCCCCGATTTCGCCCCGCCTAATGCGTCCAACGTCACGACGATGCGTACGATCGTCGACGCGGCGAGGCTGAGGCGTTGGATCGACTCGGGCATCCTGGGACACGTCGTCGTGCTGGGCGGCGGGTACGTGGGCGCGGACGTGGCGCACGCCCTGGCGGCCAGGGGCGCGCGCGTGACGGTCGTAGATCCGAGCGGCGTGTTGGTCAAAAACATCGTCGGCGGGCAGTTGTCGGGCGTCGTGACTCAGGCGGCGCTGGACTGCGCTGTGTCGATCCGCGCCGAGCGGGCGATCGGATTTCGGATGCAGGGAGAACGTGTCCAAGCTGTTGTGACCGATGGAGGCGAGTGGATCGGCTGCGACGCCGTAGTGCTAGCGCTGGGCGTTGAGGTACGAACCGAACTGGCCCGGTCGGCCGGGGTCAAGGTCCGCGCCGATGGTACGCTACACGTCGATAAAGGCGGACGGACGAACGTTCCAGGCGTCTGGGCGTGCGGCGATGCGGTTGCTGTTTCGTCGGCTGTCACGGGCGAGCCTTTGCACCGGCCACTGGCATGGGACGCGTTCCGGACGGCCCGCGTGGTCGGTACCAACGCAGCGCGACGGGGGAGAGGAGCGCCCGAGCGGTTCGAGCCGTCGACCGGCGCTTCGGCGGTGGAAGTATTCGGCGTCGAGGCGGCGGGCGTCGGGTTGCGCCGGGAGCAGGCCGAATCGGCTGGACTCTCCGTCGTCGAAGCCACGATCGTGCAGAACAGCCGCGTGGGCCACGACCCACGCTCCAGGCTCCTGCACGTGCGCGTGCTGGCAGATGCGAAGTCCGGCAGGCTCATCGGCGGCGAACTGGCGGGCCGCGACGGGGCGGCTCTCAGATCCAACGTGCTCGTCCCGCTCGTCAAATCGGGCGCTCACGTGCGCGATCTGGCCGACCTCGACCTGATCTATTCGCCGTCGCTCGCGCCGATGCACGACCCGCTCCAAGTCGCCGCGCGTGCGCTTGTCGCGAAGCTGGGCACACGGCGCTAGGCGGCAGCGTTTAGGCCGAATGGAAACGACCGAACCCACTCGCCGCGCCGCGCACTCGAACCCGCCGCGCCTAGAAGCCTTCCACGCCCTCGGCCGCATCGAAGCCGAAGGCGCATTCGCCAAGTTCATCGGCAAGTCCGAAACCAACGACGCCCGAGACGCGCGCTTCGTGACCGAACTCGTCAGCGGTGTGACGCGGATGCAGAAGCTGATGGACTATTACATCCACAAGCTCTACAAAGGCGACGAGGCCGAGATGCAGGACAGCGTCCGTCGCTGCCTGCGCATGGGACTGTACGAGTTGACGCAGATGGACACGCCGCCGCACGCGACCCTCAACGAGTACGCCGAGTTGGCGCGCTTTGCCGTTGGCGAGCGGGTGGTCGGCCTGATCAACGGGATGCTGCGGACGGCGAGCCGCTGGGACCGCGTCCCCGAGCCCGACATCGACGACACCGCCGAGCGCTTGGCCGTCGCCTACTCGCATCCGACGTGGCTCGTCCGCAAGTGGCTCACACGCTGGGGCCAGCTCAAGACGACCGAGATCCTGCGCCACAACAACGAGCGCCCCACGTTCGGCGTCCGCCCAAACCCAATCCACGCCGACGCCGAGACGTTCGAGGAGCGTGCCAAAGAAGCCGGGTTCGAAGCCACGCCGAGCAAGTGGGTCGACGGCATGATGACGGCTCAGAGCGTTCAGCCTTTGGTCCGTTCGGGCCTGCTCAACGACGGCCTGTGCTCTGTCCAAGACGAAGCCGCTGCCCTCGTCGTCCACCTGGTCAACCTGCAACCTGGCGAGACGTTTTTCGACGTGTGCGCCGCTCCGGGCGGAAAGACCTGCTACGCCGCCGAACGCACCGGCAATAAGGCCACTATCGTCGCCTCGGACGTGAGCCGCAACCGGACACGCTTGGTCGAGCGTAGCGCCAAGCGCCTGGGCCTGACGAGTGTCGACACGTTGGAAGCCAGCGTCGCTGACCGCGCCAAGTCACGCCAGCAAGCCGACGCCGTGTTGCTCGACGTGCCGTGTTCGGGAACCGGTGTTCTTGGCAAACGAGCCGATATGCGCTGGCACCGCACGCCCGCCGAACTCGACGAACTGCGCGTGCTCCAGATTCAGATGCTCAAAGATGCGGCTAAACTCGTTGCGCCGGGCGGACGGTTGATCTACTCCACGTGTTCTCTGAGGCCGAAGAAAACGAGCGGCAGGTCGTCCGCTTCCTGAAGAAAAACCCCGACTTCGAGTTGCGATCTGCCGCAGGCCGCGTCCCCGACGACATGGTCTCGCGCGAGGGTTACTACGTCGCGTTGCCGCACGAACACGGTACCGACGGAGCGTTCGCCGCCGTTCTCGTACGATCCGGCGAATAGTCATTTGCAATGGGCACAGTGGCCCGTAGATTGCAATTGTTAACACAAAGACCCCGCGCGATAGGCTCAACCGTTACCGATTCGTTTGCACGCAGCCTCTTGCGTGCCGCATTTTATCGCCAAGTCTCCGGTTTTGCTATGCTTACCTCGTTCGGTCGCGCCCTCGCCGCGCTCTGCCTCGTTCTCCTCGTCACGCCCCAGGCAGACGCGCAGAAACTCGCCAAATACGGCGCGGATTTCCTCTCGGGAGGCGTCGGCGGACGCGCGCTCGGCATGGGCGGAGCTGCCGTCGCGCTGTCACAGGACGTGTCGTCGGGCTATTGGAACGCCGCCGGATTGAGCGGGCTGGACTATCCCGAGATCGGCTACATGCACGTCGAGCGGTTCGCGGGCGTCGTCTCGTTCGACTACGGAAGCGCCGCCTTCCCGCTCAACCAGCAGTCGACCGTGGGCGTGTCGTTTTTCCGGTCGGGCGTCAACGACATCAAGAACACGCTCGACGCGTGGGACGCCGAGCGCAACCAGCCCAAGGCCAACTACGAGAGCTTCATCTCGACGTTCTCAGCCGCCGATTACGCCTTCTTCCTCTCGTATGCGCGCGCCGCAAGCGAAAATCTGTCGCTCGGCGTGACCGGCAAAGTCATTCGCCGCACGATCGGTCCGTTTGCCGAGGCGTGGGGCTACTCGTTCGACGTGGGGGCGCAGTACCGCATCGGTCGCCTTCAGCTCGGCCTCAACCTGCAAGACGTGGCGGGGATGTACCAGAGCTGGACCGTCAACGCCGATGAGTTCAACACCAACGACGACGTAAACCCTTCGACTGGATCGCCCTACACGTTTAGCGAGACGTTCGGCCAGGAGCTGCCGACCGGGCGGCACCTACGTCGTCCCGCCCGTCGCGCGTCTGGGGACGGGCTACGCGATCCCGTTCGGCACGAGCAGCCTGACTGTAGGCGCTGACTTCGACCTCGCATTCGACGGCCAGGAGAACTACGCCTTCAACGCCGGTCCGATGTCGATTCACCCACGCTTCGGGACCGAGTTCAACTACCGCAACGTGCTCTCCATCCGAGGCGGCGTCGCCCGCATCGCGCCCGGCCCAAACGACGAGCTCCAGTTTACGCCCACGCTCGGCGCCGGTCTCACTCTCGCCCAGGTCAACCTCGACTACGGCTTCGGCGACTTTGCCGGTCTCACCTCGGACCTAGGCATGACCCACCGCATCGCCGCCCGGCTGACGCTCGAGCGCCCGAGTTCGGTGCGGTCGCGGTAGACAAGAGCTGGTGAGTTTGGATCGCGTAACGCCTGATCGTGCGTAGGCTTTGGGACTGCGGATTGAACAGGATCTGCTCTTGTGTGGCAGCGTCGTGCGACGACGATGTGGTCCGGCACTCGTTACCCTTCCGCGCGTAACCTACGGCCGCACCCCACCCGATCTATGGCCACCAGTACAGCACTTCCCGCGCTGATCGTCGTCGACGACGAAGTCGAAGTGCTCCGGGCCATCGCCCGCGATCTGCGACGCCAGTACGGCAGCGACTACCGCATCCTGCGCGCCCAGACCGGCGAGGAAGTATTGGAAGCCTGTGCCGACCTGGAGAAGAAGGGGCAGACAGTCGCTCTCGTCCTGTCGGATCAGCGGATGCCGGGCCTGTCGGGCGTCGATGTGCTGCGGCAGGTGGCGCCGATCTTCCCCGACGCCAAACGCGTCCTGCTGACGGCCTACGCCGACACCGACGCCGCTATCGATGCGATCAACGGCGCCGGTGTCGACTACTACCTGCTCAAGCCGTGGGACCCGCCCGAGGAGTGCCTCTACCCGATCTTGGACGACCTGCTCGCCGACTGGAGATCCGCCTATCGTCCGCAGTTTCAAGGCACGCGGATCGTCGGCAACCGCTGGTCACCCGACACGCACCGGATCAAGGACTTTCTTTCGCGGCATCAGATTCCGTACCGCTGGCTGGACGTAGAGAAGGACGAAGCGGCGCGCAAAATCGTCGAGGCGCGCACTAATGGGGCGCCTCCGCAGCTTCCCCTCGTTCTGCTGCCCGACGGCGAGGCACATGCCAATCCCAGCACGACCGAACTGGCGTCGCTCGTTGGGTTGCAGACCGAGGCGCAGCGGCCTTTCTACGATTTGGTTATCGTCGGCGGTGGTCCGGCGGGGTTGGCGTCGGCTGTGTATGGCGCGTCTGAAGGGCTGAAGACGCTGCTGGTCGAGGCCGAGGCGCCGGGCGGCCAGGCGGGCACGTCGAGCCGGATCGAGAACTACCTGGGCTTTCCCAAGGGGTTGACGGGATCCGAGTTGTCGCGCAGGGCGGTCATGCAAGCGCGCAAGTTCGAGGCCGAGATCCTCGCGCCGGTCGAGGTGACGGGCTTGCGAACCGAAGATGACTACCACATTCTGTCGCTCTCCAACGGCAACGAAGTGTCGTCCCACGCGCTGGTCATTTCGTCGGGCGTGCAGTATCGCAAGCTGAACGCGCTGGGTGTCGAGGAGTTGACCGGGCGAGGCGTCTACTACGGCGCCGCTCAGGCCGAAGCGATCGCGTGCAAGGGAGAAGACGTGTTCATCGTCGGGGCCGGAAACTCGGCGGGCCAGGGCGCCATGCACCTCTCCGGCTACGCCCACAGCGTGACGATTCTGGTGCGCAGCGGCGACCTGTCTAAGTCGATGTCGCAATACCTGATCGATCAGATCGACGCCACAGACAACATCCACATCCGCCCATTTTCCCAAGTCCGCCAGGCGCACGGCGACGATCACCTCGAAGCGCTTACGCTCGAGCCGTCCAGAGGCGACGGAGAGGCCGAGCGCGTCGATGCGTCGGCGCTGTTCGTCTTCATCGGCGCCGCCCCCCGAACCGATTGGCTTGGCGATGCGGTCGCTCGCGACGAGCGCGGCTTTATCCTGACTGGAAACGCGTTTGCTGGAAAGGCGACGTGGCCGCTCGACCGTCCTCCGTTCCTGCTCGAAACCTGCCGACCGGGCATTTTCGCCGCAGGTGACGTGCGCGCCGGTTCGGTCAAGCGTGTGGCGAGTGGAGTGGGTGAGGGATCGGTCGCCATCTCATTTGTCCACCAGCACTTGGCCCAATTCTAGCCGTGCTGCTTCGCGAGTGCCCGCCCAGCGGTTACATCCTGTCCGAGTGGCGTATACGACTTCACCCACCTCCAACCTGTCCAATCGTCCTCGCGAGAAGCGCAGCGGCACGGCGATCTGAGGCCGACTTAATACGCTCGGGATCGCCACGGACTTCGTCCTCGCGATGACAGCGTTGCAACTGACTAACCCTTCCTCCTGCATGCAATCCAAACCGCGTACCATCTGGCACCGCGCTGTCACCGTAGACGAACTCAACGAGGGGCACGGTGGTGAGTCACTGGGGGCGACGCTCGGGATGCGCTTCTCAGCTGTCGGTCCCGACTGGATCGAGATGACGATGCCTGTCGGCCCGCGTGTCCATCAGCCGATGGGGTTGCTGCACGGCGGAGCGAGCGTGGCGCTGGCCGAGACGCTGGGGAGCGTCGGCGGATGGTTGACGCTTGATCCAGATGAGGCCGTGTGCGTCGGCCTTGAAATCAACGCGAATCATGTTAGAAGCGTCCGCTCGGGCGTTGTGACGGGCCGTGCCCAGCCGCTTCACATCGGCAGAACGACACAAGTCTGGGAAATCCGCATCCGCGACGAACGCGACCGGCTCGTCTGCGTGAGCCGCATCACACTCTCGGTTCTCGCGAATCGTCCGACCAAGTAAACTCCGCTGTCACGCCATGACCGACCGCCTGCGCAAACTTCCCCTCCACGAGTGGGTCAACGGAATCACTCACGGAATCGGTCTGGCGCTGAGCGTGATCGCCCTAGTCGTGCTCGTTGTAGTGGCCAATGACGGCGCCTCGCTGATCGGTGGGCTGCTCTTCGGCGCTGGGTTGACGACGCTCTACCTCGCCTCGACGCTCTATCATCTGGCGCGCAAGCACAAGCTCAAAGAAAAACTGCGCTTG
This sequence comes from Rhodothermales bacterium, assembly GCA_963815505.1. Lineage (GTDB taxonomy): Bacteria > Bacteroidota > Rhodothermia > Rhodothermales > BA12 > CAXBBB01. The sequence goes on along the minus strand of CAWFGU010000002.1, from coordinate 14,242 downwards.
TTCGATCACATCGCGATCCTCTATCTCATCGCTGGGTCGTACGCTCCGTTCGCGATGCACATGGGCGATCTGTCGGGCTACGCGATGCTCGTCATCGTGTGGGTGCTGGCGCTGGGCGGGACCGTCTTCAAGCTGCTCGCGCGCAAGCACCGCTACCACAACGCCGGAACGCTGATCTACGTCGCGATGGGTTGGATGGCCGTGCTGTTCGCTGGTCCGCTGATGTCGAGCCTGCCCCAGGGCGCGATGGCGTGGCTGGTCGCCGGAGGCGTCTCCTACACGGCCGGGATTGCGTTTTACCTGTGGGAGCGCTGGGACTACGCGCACGGAATCTGGCACCTGTTCGTGCTGGCCGGAAGCGCGTGCCATGTCGTGGCGGCTTACCAAGTCGCCGTCCACTGATGGGGCTGGAGCGAATGCCGACGCTACCGCCGCCAACCAAGCGGACCAAGATGTACGCCGTAAAGGAGGTGTACTATACGCTCCAGGGCGAGGGCGCGCAGGCCGGGCGTGCTGCTATCTTTCTGCGCTTCGCCGGATGTAATCTGTGGACCGGCAGGGAGGAGGACCGAGCCGATGCCGTCTGCACGTTCTGCGACACCGATTTTGTCGGAACCGACGGACCGGGCGGCGGACGCTTCGCCGGAGCCGACGCGCTGGCCGATCACGTCGCCGGGTTCTGGCCGGGCGGAGGCACGCCCTACGTCGTCTGCACCGGAGGTGAGCCGTTATTGCAAATTGACAATCCGCTGATCCAGGCTCTGCACGCTCGTGGATTCGAGATTGCCGTCGAGACCAACGGCACCCGGCCCGATCCGGGCGGTCTGGACTGGATCTGCGTCTCGCCCAAAGCCGGAGCCGACGTGATCCTAACGCGCGGCGACGAACTCAAACTCGTCTACCCCCAACCGCTGGCCATGCCCGACCGCTTCGCGCACTTGGATTTCGACCACTTTTTCTTGCAGCCGATGGACGCCGCCGCGACGCACGCCGATCCTCAGGGGCAGACGCAAGCCAACGTTGCCGCGACGGTCGCTTATTGCCTCCGTCACCCGCAGTGGCGCGTGAGCGTGCAGACGCACAAGATGCTCCGGATTCCGTAGGTTTACGGCGTGTCCGATTTCCTCATCCCGTTTACCGACGACCTCGTCCTGCTCCGCTCGGACGACCCGGACGTGCTCCGCGATCTATCCGACGCCCTAACCGCAGCGCGCATCCCGCACAACCTGACGACGACGCGCATCCGGGTAGGCCCGCTTCGTTCGGACTACGACACGCACGGCTCGATTTTCGTCGTCCAAGTCAACCATGCAGCCGCTCTTGCCGTCGACGGCCGGATGTTTGACGGCCGTTGAGGGTATGGCCCTGGAAAACTGTCGGCTTTTAGAGGGCGGTAGCTGCTGCTGATGCCTCCCGCATCCGGTCTTCAACAAGGACAGACGGGCGCGGTCCTTGATCGCAGAGGCGGGGGGGCGTTACCTTTGCAGATGCAGACGCCGCTCACCCGGCCGCGTCGCTCGGCTCATCCACCCCACGCCAGCCTTGCTCGGTCCCTTTACGTTTTTCGTCTTCGCCGTCGTCGCCATTGCGGCGGCGCTGGGAATGCTCCTCTCGCGCAACCCGATCCACAGCGCGCTCTGGCTGATCGCCAACCTGTTCTGCGTCGCCGGGCTGTACGTGACGATGAACGCGCAGTTCATGGGCGTCATCCAGGTGCTCGTCTACGCAGGCGCGATCATGGTGCTGTTCCTGTTCGTGATCATGCTGCTCAACCTGGCCGAAATGCCCAAGCCGAGCGAGATCGACTGGCGTATCGTGCTCGCCTTCGTCGCCGGAACGCTGTTCGTCTCGCTGCTCGCCTTTCTGCTGGCCGACGGCATGGACGCGCTGCCGGTTCAGACCATTGGCGCCGAGTCGTACCTGACCGGCCTTCCGCGCACGATCGCGTTCGACATGTTCACGCGCTACGTCATTCCCGTCCAGGTGACGGGCATCCTGCTGCTGGTCGCGACCATCGGCGCCGTCATGCTCGCCAAAAAGCGCCCGATCTAAGATGGAAACCGTCGACGTAACCCTCAACTGGTACCTGTCGCTCAGCGCCGTCCTGTTCACGCTCGGCGTGCTGGGCGTGATGCTGCGCCGCAACGCCATCGTCATTCTGATGTCGGTCGAGCTGATGCTCAACTCGGTCAACCTGACGCTCGTCGCCTTCTCGCAGGCGATGGGCGACGTGTCGGGTCAGATATTGGTGTTCTTCGTGATGTCGGTCGCCGCTGCCGAGGCCGCCATCGGGCTCGCCATCGTGATCGCGATCTTTCGCAACAAGCTGACGGTCGACGTTTCGCAGATCAACCTGTTCAAGTTTTAGGCCGACGCCCGTCGAGGCGCTCTCTCTTTTCCTCACCCCACGCGGCTCGCCGCACAACCTCCCGCGCATGGATCACGCCCTATCGGTCCGCCTGATTCTGCTGTTACCGCTCGCCGGCGCCCTGATCAACGGGATGCTGGGCTTGTTCGTCCCGTCGTGGCGTTCGCGTGAGGGCCTCATCGGCGCGATTGGCACGGCGTGCGTGGCCATTCCATTTGTGCTCGCCATCGTGCTGTTTCTGGCCGTCGGCGATGCCGAAACGGCAATTCTGGTGCGCTTCTTTACCTGGATGCAGGCAGGTGATCTGACCATTGACTTCGCCTACCGCGTCGACGAACTGTCGATCTTGATGACACTGATCATCACCGGAGTCGGAGCGCTGATCCACGTCTACTCGGCGGGTTACATGAAGGGCGACAGCGGGTATTGGCGCTTTTTCGCCTACTTGAACCTGTTCATCTTCGCGATGCTTAACCTGGTGCTGGGCGACAACCTGCCGGTTCTCTTCTTGGGCTGGGAGGGCGTCGGGCTGTGCTCCTACCTGCTGATCGGTTTCTGGTACACCAACCTCAACAACAGCGCCGCAGCCAACAAAGCGTTCATCGTCAACCGCGTCGGCGATTTTGCTTTCTTGCTGGCGATGTTCATCATCTTCGACAACCTGCGCACGCTCGACTTCGGGCCGATCATCGAGTTTGCGCGCGGCATGACCATCGAGACGGCCCCGGCCTGGGTCAACTGGGTCGTCCTGCTCATGTTTATCGGTGCGACGGGCAAGAGCGCGCAGATCCCGCTCTTCGTCTGGCTCCCCGACGCCATGGCCGGACCGACGCCTGTGTCGGCCCTGATCCACGCGGCCACGATGGTCACGTCGGGCCTCTACCTACTGGCCCGCATGTCGAGCCTGGTCGTCCTCGCGCCGACGATGATGGCAGTTGTCGCCATCGTGGGCGCAGCAACGGCGATCATGGCTGCGGCGATTGCGATGACGCAGAACGACATCAAGAAGGTGCTCGCCTACTCGACCGTCTCGCAGCTGGGTTACATGTTCATGGCGGCGGGCGTCGGCGCGTTCTTCGTGGCGATCTTCCACGTGATGACGCACGCTTTCTTCAAGGCGTGCCTCTTCCTGGGTTCGGGCAGTGTCATCCACGCGATGCACCATGTCGAGCACGATCTGGAGCACAAAGGGCTGATTCCGAGCAAAGATCACGGTCACGATCAGGCCGACACGCCGCTGGGCGACGAAGCGCACCAGAACACGCTGCGCCACGATCCGCTGCCCTACGACGGACCGTTCGACGCACAGGACATGCGCACGATGGGCGGGCTGGCAAGTCAGATGAAGATCACCAACATCACGTTCCTGCTCTCCACGTTCGCCATCGCGGGCATTCCGCTCTTCTCGGGCTACTTCTCCAAAGACGAGATCCTGTTCAAGGCGTTCGAGGCGGGTTTCAACGGGTACCCGTGGGCGTGGCTCGTCTGGGGCGTCGGCATCGTGACGGCGTTCATGACGGCGATCTACATGACGCGCGCCTACGTGCTCACCTTTAAAGGCAAGCCGCGTTGGCCCGGAGCTGATCGGGTCCACGCGCACGAAAGCCCGACATCAATGACGATGCCGCTCGTCGTGCTGGCGTTTCTGGCCGTCGTTTCGGGCTTGCTTGGGCTGCCTGCCGTGCTGGGTGAGAAGGTGAACTGGATGAAAAACTGGCTCGTCGGCTATGATTATGCTGGGCCGGTGACCTATATCGCCAAAGAGCATCACATCTCGCACGCGATGGAATGGGGACTGCTTGCCCTTGGAGCTGCCATCGCAGTCTTCGGCGTCGGATTCGCTTGGCAGGTCTACAGTGCGAGCGGCCCGGCGTTCGACAAGAAGGTTCGTCGCCAGTTTGGTGCGCTCTACCGTGGGGCAAGCCGCAAGTTTAGCTGGGACGAGTTCTACCAAAAGACCATTCGCGGCCCGCTGCTGGGCGCAATCCGAGGGCTCGTCCGTCTTCGATAAACGCGTCATCGACGGGGCGGTTATGGGCATCGGCACGACGATTCGCAGCGTCGGAAGTCGGCTCAGGCTGACGCAGTCGGGTGTTGTCGGTAACTACGCCGTCGCGCTTGTCCTCGGGGTCGCCTTGGTGATCGCACTCGTTCTGTTCGTCTAAGCCGATGCCTGAGATTCCCTACCTGCTTTCGGTCGTCATCTGGCTCCCCATTGTGGGAATGCTGGCCGTCCTCGCCCTGGACGGCAAGGCCGCGCGCATGACCGCTCTGATCACCACTGTGATCACGTTCGTCGTCTCGCTCGGTTTGTGGACGCAGTTCGACCCGCTGATTCTCGACGGGCAGATGACCGAGACGTTCGCGTGGTTCGGCGACACCATCGACATCAAGTACGCCATCGGCGTCGACGGTCTGAATCTGCTGCTGCTCCTGCTCACGACGTTCCTCGGTCCCATCGTCATCCTGGGTTCGTGGACGTACATCGGCAAGCACCACAAAGGTTACTACGCGCTGCTGCTGCTGCTGCAAACCGGCGTGACCGGCGTGTTCGCGTCCTACGACGTGATCCTGTTCTACGTCTTCTTCGAGTTGACGCTGATCCCGATGTACTTCATTATCGGCATCTGGGGCGGCGAGAACCGTATTTACGCGTCGATCAAGTTCGTCATTTACACGCTCGTCGGTTCGCTCCTGATGCTGGCCGCGATCTTCTGGATGGGCCTGGCGGCGGGCGACGCGATCAATGGCGGCGTCTTTACGAGCGACTACTTCAAGCTGGTCAGCTACGACCTGCCGCTGGGATCGCAGACGTGGCTGTTCTTTCTTTTCGCCCTCGCGTTCTGCATCAAAGTCCCGCTCTTCCCGCTCCACACGTGGCTGCCGGACGCCCACGTGCAGGCGCCGACGGGCGGATCGGTCGTGCTGGCGGGTGTGCTGCTCAAAATGGGCACGTACGGGCTGATGCGTTTTTGCCTACCGTTTTTTCCGGTCGCCGCGCAGAAGTACGCCTACCTGTTCGCGATCCTAGCCGTGATCGGCATCATCTACGGCGCAATGATCTCGCGCGTGCAGACGGATGCCAAAAAGCTGGTCGCCTACTCGTCTGTCTCGCACTTGGGCTTCGTCGTTCTGGGGCTGTTCGCCTTCACGACCGAAGCGCTCCAGGGCTCGCTGATCCAGATGATCAACCACGGCATCTCGACCGGCGCACTGTTCTTGCTGGTCGGCTTCCTCTATGAGCGTCGCCACTCGCGCCTGATGGCGGACTATGGGGGGCTCGCCAAGGTCGTCCCCGTTTTGACGTTCTTTATGGTGTTCAGCGTTATGGCATCGGCCGGATTGCCCGGACTCAACGGCTTCGTCGGCGAGTTCATGATCCTGCTGGGCACCTTTAAGAGCGATGTGATCGGGAGCCCTATTCTGGTGGCATTCGCCACTACTGGTGTTATCCTCGCCGCGCTCTACTTGTTGTGGATGCTCTACGCGACGTTCTACGGTCCGGTCAAAAACGAGCATGTCGCGGGGATGAAAGATCTAAGCGGACGAGAATTGGCTGCTATTGTGCCGTTGGCTGTGTTCATGCTGATTTTGGGCTTTTTCCCGGCGCCCTTCCTCGCACAAAGCGAAGCCGCCGTCGTGCAGTTGCTCGAAGTCGTGCACGAGAAGCGCGAGACCGCACTCCGTACAGCGGGTCTGTGGAACGAAGAGACCGAAACACAGCGCATCGAGATGTCACCTGATGGATCCTTCGTTCCTGCCGCTTTGCAAGCGGGTGATCCAACTAATCGCTGACACGTCGATGCCTCGCTTGCTCTTGCTTCTCGCCTTGCTCTTGGGCAGCGTTGCCGCCCCGGCGGCGGTGCATGCTCAGGAGTCGCCACTTGACACTCTGGTTTCGGACGAAGCGCAGGAAGTGGTTGACGCAATCGTAGGTGACGACGCAGCCGAGGGGCATGGCGCAGTCGAGGGCGACCACCACTCTGAGATTCCGATCTATCTGGTGATTCCCTTTGTGGCTCTGCTGCTCATGATCGCGACGGGACCGCTGTTCTTTTCGCACCACTGGCACCATCACTATCCGCGATACGCTATCGCGCTCGGACTCATAGTGGCGGCGTTCTATCTGTTCGTCCTCAGGGATTATCACCCGCTACTGCATGCGACGCATGAGTACCTGTCCTTCATCGCCCTGCTGGCCAGTCTGTACATCGCTTCGGGCGGGATTCTGATTCGTACCGACTTCGAGGGGACGCCCAAAGCCAACGTCGCGCTGCTGCTCGTCGGCGCCGTGTTGTCGAACGTCATTGGGACGACAGGCGCTTCGATGTTGCTGATTCGGCCATTCATGCGGCTCAACAGAGGGCGGATCCAGCCGTATCACATCATCTTCTTCATCTTCATCGTGTCGAATGTCGGTGGCGCGCTGACGCCCATCGGCGATCCGCCGCTGTTCCTGGGCTTCCTGCGCGGTGTGCCGTTCTTCTGGACGCTGGAGCACGTGTGGTACATTTGGATCCCGACCGTCCTCGTACTGGCGGCCATCTTCTATGTCTTCGACAGCCGAAATAAGCTGAAGAGTGTCCGCGAGGTCGCAGAGGAAACGCACACCGAAGATCGGCTGATCGACGACAACCCGGTGCAGGCGCCGCTCTCGCCGACCATGCCGAGCAAGGCGATTCAGATTACCGGAGCCAAGAACTTTCTCTGGCTGGCCCTGATCATCGGCGCGGTCTTCATAGATCCCAATGTTCTGGGGTGGGTGCCCGCGCTCCACGTCGGCGATTTCCACCTGCCGTTCGGCATCCGCGAGATCATTATGTTCGGCATCTGCTACCTCGCCTACACGACCGCCGACAAGCAGGCGCTTGCGGGCAACGACTTCAACTTCGAGCCGATTCGCGAAGTCGGCTTCCTGTTCATCGGCATCTTCCTGACGATGCAGCCCGCGCTCGCGCTTATCGGGGCGTTTGCGACCGAGAATGCTTCGGGCCTTTCGGTTACGCCGTTTTACTTCGGTACGGGCATCCTTTCGGGCGTTCTCGACAACGCGCCGACCTACGTTGCCTTTCTCGCTGCCGCGATGGGTAAGTATAATCTCGACGTGAACTCGGTGGAGCACGTGCGCGAGTTTGCGATGGGAATCCACGACGTGGCGCTCAACGTGGGCGGTCCCGAGACGGTCGCTTACCTCCAAGCGATATCGGTGGCTGCCGTGTTCTTCGGCGCGCTGACTTACATCGGCAATGGGCCTAACTTCATGGTCAAGGCTATCGCCGAGTCTAGTGGCGTAGAGTGCCCGTCGTTCTTCGGCTACATGATCAAGTACTCGCTTCCAATCTTGATTCCGACCTACTTCGTGGTCTGGCTGATCATGCGGTTCGTCGTCGGCACCTGGGCTGTTTAGCATGATGACACCGATTTCCGACGCTAACATCCAAACCGCACTGGCCGACCTTCGCGGCTGGTCGCATGAGGGCCACGCGCTCGTGCGTGAGTACGCGTGCGATAGCTTCGAGTCAGCGATCGCGTTCGTCGTTCGAATCGGATTCGAAGCGGCCCGCGCAGATCACCACCCCGAACTGTTCAACGTCTACTCGACGCTCCGTCTCCGCCTGACGACGCACGATGCCGGCGACCGCGTCACGCAGCGCGACCTCGACTTGGCCCACGCCATCGAGCCGCTTTCTCTTGCCTTTTGCTCCCGTTCCACCTGATGGAAGTTTCCCCGTTCGCCAATTTCGGAGTCGATCTCTGGATGAGCTTCTCGCTCGTCGCGACCGGCGTGGTCGGCCTACTCGTCGTGTTGTACGACGCATTCTCGGAACGTGGTGTACGGCTGGCCGCTCCTGCGACCATTGTGACGCTTGCTGCATGCCTGGTCTGGGAGATCCTGCACCTGAGTTCTGCGCCCGAAATCGCGTTCATGGGGATGCTGCGTGTGGGTGGATTCGCTCCTTTCGTCAACATGACGATCGTCGGGAGCGCGCTACTGTCGGTTGTTCTGAGTGTCGACTACATGAAGCGCATCGGACAGCATAGGACCGAGGTCTACGTGCTGATCTTGTTCGCCGTAACGGGCATGGTGGCGATGGCTTCGGCCAACAACCTGATCATGTTGTTCGTAGGTCTGGAGACGATGTCGATTGCCCTCTACATCCTGGCTGGACTGGTGCGGCAAGACACCGGAGCCATCGAAGCTGCCTTGAAGTACTTCCTCCTCGGCGCCTTCTCGACGGGCTTCTTCCTCTACGGCGTCGCGCTGCTTTATGGATCGACCGGTACGATGTATCTGAGCGACATGCTGCTCGGCTTGCAGGCGACCGGCGCAACCGGACTGTTCTGGGGTGGCGTAGCCCTTCTGCTCGTCGGCTTCCTGTTCAAAGTCTCTGCCGTCCCGTTCCACATGTGGACGCCGGACGTGTACCAGGGCGCTCCGACCCCGATCACCGGTTTCATGGCGACGGCGAGCAAAGTGGCCGCATTCTCGTCTCTGGTCGTCGTACTGTCGTCGGCATTTCCGACCGAGCAGTGGACGACGGCGCTTGCAGGCGTTGCGCTGATCACGATGATTGGTGGTAACGTGCTCGCGCTGATGCAGACCAACGTCAAGCGCATGTTGGCCTACTCGTCGGTGGCTCACGCAGGCTACGTGATGACCGGTCTGGCGGCGGGCACGGCCGAGGGCTACGCCGGATCGCTGTTCTACCTGCTCGTCTATGCGATCATGAACGTCGGTGCATTTGGTGTGATGGCCTACCTCGAGTGGGACGATAAGACGGGGAGAGAGCAGACGCTCGACTCGATCAAGGGGACAGGTTTCCAGCGCCCGCTGCTGGGCGTCGTGATGGGCTTCTTCATGTTCTCGCTTGCAGGTTTCCCGCCGCTCGCCGGGTTCGTGGGCAAGTATGCCGTCTTTGCGCCTGCCATCGACGCTGGGCTGCTGTGGCTCGTCATAGTGGGTTTGCTCACGTCCGCTATATCAGCGGTTTACTATTTGCGCGTTCTCGTCGTGATGTGGATGAGCGCTCCCGAAACCGAAGAGGAACGCCACACGCTACCCGTCGTGCCGATGGGCGCTCAGGTTGTGCTACTCACGTGTGCGGTCCTGCTCATCGTGCTGACCTTTGCGCCCGCTCTGATCGGGCAGACGGCAGGCTACTTCCAGGGCATCGGCGGGCTTGCGGCCGGACTCTGATGGGTGCCCCAAAAGGTCGTCAGGTTTTGAAAAACTCAGCGGCTTCAACACTCTGATCCCTCTGCCCATGCGCGACTTGATTCAACGCCTGCTTCCTCATGCGCCAGAGGTCAAGCTTTTCGTTGCGCCGCATATCCCGGAAAAGCGTTTGTCCGGCGCCACCAGTGCGTATGCTCAAACACTAGGCGAAGAACCGCTTGCCATCTACGACGCGACGATTCTGGGCAATGGGCGCTCCGGCATGGCGTTCGGTCCGACCGCGATTGCGTTTCAGAACAACATCGAGACACCGCAGCGCATTGCCTACCGAGACCTGATCAAGGCGCAGGCCACGGGCACCAAGTTCTTTGGCAGAAAACTCGACCTGACGATCAACAGGGGCCAAGCCACGTTCGAAACGACCGTCGATTTTAGCGCAAACTCCGAGGCGGCCGATCACGTCGCTCGCTTTCTCAACGAAGCGATCGCTCAGTCAGTAGACGCTGAATTCGGCAGCCAAGAAGTCGCTGCGCTACCATGGGATGGAGGAGATGACGACGCGGCCATCGAACGCGTAATTGATGCTGTACGAAGCGGACGGTTGAATCCCGACCAGGTGCGCCGTCTGCTTGATGCTGTGACGCAGGCGTAATCGAGTAGTCTGCGACAAACCTGTTCCGCATCGTGCGCGTCCAAAGCGCTCACCCAACTCCGACCGCACCGACATGGCCTATACTCTTCCCGATCTCCCGTACGCATACGACGCTCTCGAGCCCCACATCGACGCGCGGACGATGGAGATCCACTACTCCAAGCACCACCAGGGCTACACCAACAAACTGAACTCAGCCATCGAAGGTCACGCCGATCTGGAAAGCAAGTCGGCCGAAGATCTCGTCGCTGAGCTCAGCAGCCTGCCCGATGCGTCAAGGGAGCGGTCCGCAACAACGGCGGCGGGTACGTAAATCACAAGCTGTTTTGGACGGTCCTCTCACCCGACGGCGGAGGCACACCCAGAGGTGATCTTTCCTCTGCGATAACCAGCACGTTCGGTAGCTACGAGGACTTCAAAACCAAGTTCGAGGACGCCGCCAAGACGCAGTTCGGCAGCGGCTGGGCGTGGCTCGTCGTCGACAAGGGCGGCAAACTCCACGTCGTCTCCACTGCCAACCAGGACAGCCCGCTGACCGACGGCCACATGCCGATCTTGGGACTCGACGTGTGGGAGCATGCGTATTACCTCAACTACCAGAACCGCCGTCCAGACTATGTGAGCGCGTTCTGGAACGTCGTCAACTGGGACGAAGTCGCCCGCCGTTATACCGAAGCACGTGGCTGAGTCTCTACGAGGCACTGACTTTGGAGCCGAGGGGGATACGTCCCTCTCGGCTCTTTTCATACCTGCTCAGGCGAGGGGGGTGTGTGTTGCGTTACACGTCGGCCCGCCGTACCCATCTGACGTTGAGGTAGACCGGGCCTTCGCTCAATCGCTGGGTAACGATCATCGAAGGGCAGAATTTCTGACGGGGCGACGAATGCTTCGGGCTGCAGCTTCCAAACTCTTCGGCTGCACTCCCTCCGAGGTAGACGCGTCGCGTACAGATTCTGGTATACCTGTTATTGCCTCTGGCTTTTGTTCCGTCACTCATACCTGTGAGGCATTTGGGGCAGCTGCGGCGCGCGCACCAGTCGGCATTGACGTTGAGCGAAAACGTGCGATACCGGACGCCGTCTGGAGGCGCATCGGTGGTGCCGAAAAGGCGTTGGGCGAAAGCCGGTTGGTCGAGTGGACGGCGACGGAAGCGGTATTGAAGTCGCTCGGTGTCGGATTAGCAGGAGGGGGGCAGCACGTAAGGTTCGAGATGGCTGAGCCCTCAATGCCCGTGCTTGAACCGCAAGTCCTGATCGACTGGACGGCTCACTACCACACGTACAGGTTCGATGGATGGACGCACTGTGTAGGCGATCTGGTGTGGAGTTTGGCGCTTGCTCACACGCTGCCGGGCACTGAGCGCGCTTCGAAGGAGTAGAAGCCGAATCAGAAAAGCGCTCCCATGACCGACTACTCTCCACAACATCCCATCCGTATCGTCACCGCTGCGAGTCTGTTCGACGGGCACGACGCGTCGATTAACGTCATGCGCCGCATCCTTCAAGCGCAAGGCGCAGAGGTCATCCATTTGGGGCACAACCGTGCCGCTCGCGACGTGGCCGAGACGGCGATTCAAGAAGACGCGCAGGGGATTGCCGTCTCCTCGTATCAGGGCGGACACGTCGAGTACTTCGGCTATCTGCGCGAGTTGCTCGACCAAGCCGGGGCGACCCACGTCAAGTTGTTCGGCGGCGGCGGCGGCGTGATCGTCCAGGACGAAATCGACGAGCTGGCCGAGCGCGGCATTCGCATCTTCTCACCCGACGATGGAATGCGGATGGGACTCGACGGTATGATCTCCGAAATCATTCAGGCATGCGACTTCGATCCGACAGCGCTCGAGGTCGAAGCTGATGACGGTGGAGAGACGACGGTGGCCACCCAGCGCGATGTGAAACTGGCTCGCGAGTTGACCTGTGTGGAGCAGATCGCCACCGCGCATTCAGGTGATGGCGCTCCGCATCTAAGAGTCAGCGGAGAGGGAGATTCAGGTTTGGCTCCGGTCATTGGTATCACCGGCACGGGCGGTGCTGGAAAGAGCACGCTGACGGATGAGTTGATCCGTCGCTTCCTGACGGATTTCGACGATCTCGACATTGCTGTCGTATCGGTCGACCCGACGAGGCAGCGAACGGGCGGAGCACTGCTCGGTGACCGCATCCGGATGAACGCGGCGTACGGCGCGTATGCGGGCCGGGTGTTCATGCGCTCCCTCGCCACGCGTCAGGCGCACCGGAGCGTGAGTCAAGCACTACGTGAGGTCGTACAGACGTGCCGCGCGTCGGGATTCGGGCTCGTCCTGGTCGAAACGGCGGGCATTGGCCAGAGCGACACCGAAATCGCCGCGCTGGCCGATCTGACGCTTTACGTGATGACGCCCGAATTTGGCGCGCCGACGCAGCTCGAGAAGATCGGGATGCTCGACACCGCCGATTTGGTCGCGCTCAACAAGATGGAAAAGCGCGGCAGCGAGGATGCGTTGCGCGGAGTGCAGAAGCAAATGCAGCGCAACCGTGCCGCATTCGATAAGTCGCCCGACGCGATGCCGGTCTACGCCACACAAGCGTCGCGTTTCAACGATCCCGGTGTGACGCGTCTCTACCGCGCTCTGTGCGATCATCTAAGCGCTACGACCAACTGGGTTCGGACGGCCACACTCGAACCCGGGCCGGACCGAGCCGCTGCGACCGTCGTCCCGCCCAACCGCGTCCGCTACCTCAGTGACATAGCCGAGACTGGACGCAGCTACCGCGCTTGGGCGGAGCGGCAGGCCGAAGCCGCGCAGAGATGGGGACAGGCTAAAGGAGCGCTAGGTCAACTGGGCACCGACGTATCGGAAGCGGTTCGCGACACGCTCGACCAACTCGTCGAGCAGCGCTGGAACGAATTGGAATTGGACTCTCAACGCATTCTCCAGGGGTGGGATGCACTGGTGCAGCAGTATAGCGGCGACGTGTTCGAGTATCAGGTGAGGGGCAAGACGCTATCCGTACCGCTGACGCGCACGACGCTGGCGGGAAGTAACGTGCCCCGAGTTGCTCTGCCCCGGACTACTGATCCCGGCGAGCGGCTGCGGTTTGCTCTCCTCGAAAACGTGCCGGGTGGCTTTCCCTACACGGCGGGCGTCTTCCCGTTCAAGCGCGAAGGGGAGGACCCGACGCGGATGTTCGCCGGAGAAGGCGCCCCCGAACGCACCAATCGTCGCTTCCATTTGGTGAGCATCGGTCAGCCCGCAGCGCGCCTCTCGACGGCCTTCGACAGCGTCACGCTCTACGGTGCCGACCCGGCGCGCGAACCCGACATTTATGGCAAAGTCGGCAACGCGGGTGTGAGCATCTGCACGCTCGACGACATGAAGAAACTGTACTCGGGCTTCGACCTGTGCGCGCCTACCACGAGTGTGTCGATGACGATCAACGGTCCCGCACCGATGCTGCTGGCTTTTTTCTTCAACACTGCTGTCGATCAACAAATCGAGCGCCACTTGGTCGCCGAAGGTCGTTGGGATGCCGTGCAAGCTGCACTCGACGAGCACGCGCCCAACCGTCCAACATACGATCCATGGGGACCCAACGGTCTGATGGAAGGCTTACCCCAAGGTCACGACGGAACAGGACTCGGCTTGCTCGGGGCTACTGGGCAGGACTTGGTCGACTGGGGCGTAATGAAACAAGGCGAGTTCGACGCGATCCGCGACCGCACGCTGACGCAGGTAAGAGGCACCGTTCAGGCCGACATTCTCAAAGAGGATCAGGCCCAGAATACGTGCATCTTCTCAACTGAGTTCGCGCTCCGTCTGATGGGCGACGTGCAGCAGGCATTCATCGACCGAGGTGTGCGCAACTACTACTCGGTCAGCGTCAGCGGCTACCACATTGCCGAAGCAGGAGCCAACCCGATTACGCAACTCGCCTTCACTCTCGCCAACGGCTTCACCTACGTCGAGTACTACTTGAGTCGGGGTATGAGCGTCGACGATTTCGCGCGCAACCTGTCGTTCTTCTTCTCGAACGGTATGGACGCCGAGTACACCGTGATTGGTAGA
>CAWFGU010000001.1:0-192381 GCA_963815505.1 Rhodothermales bacterium | reverse complement strand
CCGCCTGTGCAGGCATGAGCATCAGCGGTTCGATGGGCTGTCCCAGCGGGGCGACGTGGAAGTCCTCGACGACGCCGACGACGCGCCTCGGATGTCGCTGAAGTAGACGCTCGTTCTCATACGCGTACAGGCGATACTTCTTACCGATCGCCTCTTCGGGCGACCAGCCTTGAGCGCGCGCTGCCGACTCGTTGAGCACCAGTCCTCGGTCGAACACGTGAGAACATCGCGTCCGGTCGTTTGCTCGGGTACGACGCCTTGGTCGGCCGGGAACTCGGGACCGAACGTCCGACCGGCGAGGATTCGCAGGCCCATCTGCTCGTCGAAATCGTCGGTCACGGACGCGTAGGCCTGGTTTCCCCCACCCTGTGGATTGTCGGAGCCGTAGCCGCCGGGGTCCGAGCCATCGCCGCTGACGCGGTAGGGGAGGCCTTGCGTGTTGCCCAGGCCTGGGCGGATGCTCGCGGCCGTGACCGACTCGACGCCGTCAGTCGCCCGCAACGCGTCGCGCAGCACCTCCCAGCCCTGCTCGCCCTTGATCTGGATGGCGACCGTCTGCGCGTTGTCGAAGCCCAGGTCCGCCGTGCGCAAGAAGCGGTTCTGCTGCAATGCGACCAGCGTCGCCGCCACGAGCGCGATCGACACGACGAACTGCGTCCCGACCAGCGCCCGCCGCAGCGTCAGGCCTTTACCGCCGCCCATGACCGATGTGCGACTTCCCCGGAGCACGCGGACCGGCTCGAATGCCGACAGCACGAATGCCGGATAGACGCCTGCCAGCAGCCCGACGACGAGCGTGCAGCCTAGCGCCGCCAGCGCAAACTCCCACGTCACCAACGCCGATACGTCCAGGGTGCGCCCGGTTACGTTTTCGAGCAGTCCGACGCCCAGCCCGGCCAGTCCGCATGCCAACACAAGCGCGAACAGGCTGAGCACGACCGATTCGGCCAGAAACCGCGCGATCAACTCGCCGCGCCCCGCGCCGACGGCTTTGCGCACGCCGACTTCCTGTGCCCGGCTCTGCGCGCGCGCCGTCGTCAGGTTGACGAAGTTGATCGCCGCCAACAGCAGGACCGCCAGTGCGATAGACGTGAACGTGCGGACAGCGTCCAGGCTGCCGGTCTCACCGATGGAGCCGGTTGCTTCGGAGTAGAGATAGAGTGTCCGTGATCGGTTCGAGGACTGGCCCGTGCTCGGCTCCACTCTCCTCACCCCGATGCCGGACAGCGAACTCGGGCAGCTTGGCCTGAAGCGCTCGTACGTCCGTGCCCGGCGCGAGCAGCGCGAACGTGTTGACGTTGGGCCACCAGTACGACTCGAACTCGGCGTCGACGGGAAACCAGTTGATCGTCTTGTACGGACCCATGCCGCCGATCAGGTCGAATTGAAACTGCGTCCCCGGCGGCGGATCCTGGGCGACGCCCGTCACGCGCAGCGTCGTCTGGTTGCCGACGACGAGTGTCTGTCCCATCGGATCGGCGTCACCGAACAGGCGCCGCGCCGTGCTCTCGGTCACGACGACGGCGTCCGAAGATTCGAGCACGCGGCTGGCCTGACCTCGCACGAGCGGGAAGCCGAACACCTCGAAAAACGCCGGATCAGCGAAGAACAGGTTGGTCTCGCGCGACGGCTCCGCGGGCAGGCCCAGCGCGTCGGCGTCGGGCACGTACACATCCTGAGGATTTTGCATCACCCGAACGACGCGCTCGATCTCGGCGAAATCGGCTTGCAGGTCGGGTGCCATCCCGCCGCCGCTCCACGCCCACAACTCGCTGCCCGGCCCGTCCGCCCACTGGCCGACGCGGTAGAGCCGGTCGGCGTCGGGGTGGAAGCCGTCGACGGCCATCTCAGAGCGCACGAACAGCGCGATGAGCAGGCAGCAGGCCAACCCAAGCGACAGCCCGAATACGTTGAGCCCGGTGTAGAGGCGATGGCGGCGCAGGCGGCGGAAGGTGGACGAGAGCATGGCGGCGGGCAAGTTGAATCGGTACTCAGCTGCCACGCGAACGACGTGCCGTTACCTCATCCTCGATTCTGGTCCTTTCTGTGGTGTCCAAGTGTCCGGCTCCGAACAGTAACCGTGCAGCGGCGGACGGTCGGACTACTCGTCGCGCAGGACCGTCGCCGGGTTGACGCTGGCGGCGCGCCACGTCTGGGCGGTCGTCACGGCGAGGGCGATGGTCAGCAGCGTTAGGCCGACGCCGACGAACGTCAGCGGTCCCAGGTCGATGCGGTAGGCGAAGCCTCCGAGCCACGTTTGGGTGAGCCAGTAGGCGACGGGCGATCCGATCACGAACGCGACGCCTACGATGGCGACCAACTCGCGCGAGAGCAGCGCTACGAGTTGTGCCGGATGCGCGCCGAGCACTTTGCGGACGCCGATTTCTTTGCGCCTGCGCGCCGCCGCGTACGACACGACGCCGACCAGTCCGAGCAACGTCAGGACGACGGCGAGGATCGACAAAGCAGTGCTGAACCGGGCCGCCCGAGCCTCCTGTTCGTACAGACTCGCCAGGTCCTCGTCGACCCAGCGGGGGGCGAAGGGCAGGTCGGGGACGGCGCGGTCCCAGGCGGCTTCGATCTGCTCCATCGTGGCGGGCAAGTCGCGCGTGTCGACTCGGGCGATGGCGTTCCAGATCCACGTCGGCTCGCGTAGGACGGACAGAAACAGCGGGCGCACTTCCTCGCGCAGCGAGAACAGGTGCCAGTCGGGCAGGATGGCGGCAACCGTGTTGGCGTTGTCGGGCGTGCCCTCGCTGGCCTGATACTCCGGCTCCATCACAACCTGTCCTCCAGCTTCGGGCAGGTCGAGGCGGTCGGCGGCGGCGCGGTTGACGAAGAAGAGGCGATCCGGGCCGCCATCGAACGCTCTCAATGCGTCGCCGGTGGGAATCTGCATCACGTCGTAGTAGCCCACGTCGGTCGTGACCAAGTTGCCGTCGTCGTAGATCACGTCGCTTTCGAGGGCGCGGAAGGTCGTCTGGTTGAAGCCGGGGCCGGGGAGGGGCCCAGTGCCCAGCGCGCGGACGGCGGGAATATCCGACAGTTGGGCTTTGAACCGGTTGAACGCGTCGATGTCGCCCAAGCCCTGAAAGTGGATGACGCCGCTCGACTCAAACCCCAGGTCTTTGTCGCCGATGAACGCCACCTGCCGCTGCACCACTAGGGCGCCGCTCGCCAGACCGACGAGCAGCGCGAACTGCGCGCCGACTAGCGCCCGCCGCATCCACGCGCTGCCTCCGCCGACCCCACGCGTCCCGCCGAACAGGTCGACTGCCGCCGCGCGCGACAGAACCAAAGCGGGATACGCGCCCGCAATCAGCCCCGTCGCCAGTGCCAACCCGAACAGGAGCAGTACGAACGGCGGCGATACCAGCGAGACGGCGGCGATCTCGACACCCATCGCCGAGTTGAGCAGCGGCAGCGTCAGCCACGCCAGCGCATAGGCTGGAATCAAGCAGAGGACGGATAGCGTGACGGCTTCCAAAAAGAACGACGCGACCAGTCGCCCCCGCCCGGCACCCATTGCCTTGCGCACGCCGATGTCCCTGCTCCGACGCTGGTAGAGGGCGACCGAGAGGTTGGCGTAGTTCGAAGCGGCGATGGCGAGCAGTAAGATCGCGGCCAATCCGAACAGGTAGAGGTAGCGCGCGTCGGCGGGGGGCGTGGCGTCGTAGAGCGTCGGATCGGCCAGGCGCAGGTCGGTGACCGGCGTCAGGCGCTCACCCTTGTGCAGCGGATCTTCGGCCCGCGCCGGGCGGACGCGAAAGACGGCGCGTGTGGCGGCCGCTTCAGACGCGGTCACGTCGGCGTTGGGGCTCAGGCGGACGTAGGTAAATGCGCCCCAGTTGGGAATCCGGTCGTTGACGATCAGGTCGTAGCGGACGTGTTGCGTTGCGGGCGGGCGGGCGATGACGCCCGTCACCTGGTACGTCAGCGTATCGCGGGCGATGGTGTTGCCGACGGCGTCGACCGTGCCGAAGTAGCGTATCGCGGTCTCGTCGGTCAGCACGGCCGAAAACTGGCGGTCCAGCGCCGTCGCCGGGTCGCCCGCGAGGAAGTCGAGGCCGAAGATGTCGGTCGTCGCGTCGCCCGTAGCGGTGAACAGGACGCGGTCCTCGGAAAAGCGCTCGCCACCGGCTTCGACGTACTGCGTGTTGGCGTCGAGGTAGACGAGCGACGCCGCCTCGACGGTCGGCTCGGACTCGAGTTCGGTCGCCAGTTTGGCCTGCCCCTCAATCGGCTCGTTGAAGTAGCCGCCGAAGCCGATCGTCGAGTACCACTGCGCGCGGTAGTTCGACTCCATCCGGTAGGTCCGCTCGGCGTGGGGCAGGTGCTGATCGAACGCACGCTCGTAGCCCAGATAGGCCAGCACCAAGACGGCGACGGCTAGCCCCAGCGTCAGCCCGACGCCGTTGAGCAGCGAGTAGCCGCGGTTGCGCCGAAGCGAGCGAAGAGCGAGGAGGAAGTCGTAGCGAATCATGTCGTCAGGCGTAGTGGGTTGGTGATTGTCTTTCGTAAAGGCGAGACTTGTCCTGCCCGGATGGTGTGTTTTCCCGCGCGAACCTGGCAGGTTGCCCGCGACCTGCCAGGTCTCCGTCTACTCGTCGCGCAGCACGTCGGCGGGGTTGACCGTCGCCGCTCGGAGCGCGTGGTAGCCGACCGTCGCCAGCGCCACCACCAGTACCAGCGCCCCGGCCCCGATGAACACGCCCGGACGCATCGGCGCGCGTTCGGCGAAGCCTTCGAGCCACTTGCCCATCAGCACGTAGGCGGCAGGCACGGCGAGGGCAAAACCGACGAGCACGAGGAGCGCAAAGTCGCGCGTCATCAGGCCGACCAGTCGGGCCACTCCGGCGCCCAGCACCTTGCGCACGCCGATCTCCTTGCGGCGCTGCATGGCGGCAAACGCGGTGAGCCCGAACAGGCCCATGCAGGCGAGAACCAGCGCGAGTGCCGCGGCGAATCCGAAGACGGCCTGGGTGCGGCGCTCGGCTTTGTAGGCTTGTGCGAATACGTCGTCGATCCACTTGTAGGCGAACGGTGCGTCGGGAAATACACCGCGCCACGCGTCCTGGATTGCGTCGACGGCATCGGAGGTCTGTCCGGGCAGCACACTGACGGAGACAGCACGCGGCCCGTAGATCGATCCCATCTCCATAGCATCGGTCGGGAACGGGATCAGGGCGGCTGCACCGGGCTTGCTCTCGACCGTCCGCATGTAGAAGTCGCGCGCCACGCCGATCACCTCATGCGGCTGGCTCGACAGGTGGATGGTGCGTCCTAGCGCAGCCTCGGGATCGTCGCCCATCTGGAAGGTCGCCAGAGCCGTTTCGTTGAGCACCGCGACGTTGGTTTCGCCCTCGCGCGGCGCGCGTCCGGCCGTCAGCGCCAGATCGTAGAACGGGATGTAGGCGGCGTCCGATGCGATGGCTTGGAGCATGACCGACTCTTCGCCCTCGACGGCTTCTCCGCCCGTAAACGTGCTCAGCGGCATTGCCATTGAGAAGCCACCCGCGCCCGGAGCCGCACTTGACCGGACGACCTGCTCGACGCCTGGAGCCGCTCGCACCTGAGCAGTCAGCCGCTCGATGTCCGCCGCCGACTCGGAGCCGACGTTGAGTACCAACGTCTGGCTGCCGCTGCCCATCAGCAGGTCGCGCCCAAGGTCGAGCTGGTCGCCCACGATCCACGTCGCCGATACCATCGCTACGGCCAGCGCGAACTGCACGACGACCAGGCCCTGACGCAGCCGCAATCCGCCGCCCGCTCGCTGGCCTCTGAGCGCGGCGACGGGACGCTGTCGTGCCAGATACAACGCCGGATACGCACCCGCCAGAACGCCCGTCGCCAGCGCCACGCCCATGAGTCCGAGTGCCAGGGCGGGGTGCGAGAACGGCGTCACGCCCAGTTCGAAGCCGAAAAACGAGCGGAACAGCCACGGCGCTCCAAGCGAGAGCGCCAGCGCGATCAGCCCGGCGACGCCTGCCAGCAGCAGCGCTTCGAGCCAGAACAGCCGTCCCAGCTCGCCGCGCGATGCGCCCAGCGTCTTGCGCACGCCGACCTCGGCCCGCCGCTGACTCGCGTACGCCGTCGCCAGGTTGACGTAGTTGATGACCGCGATGACGAGCAGGACGAGAGCGATCGCGCCGAACAGGTAGACGTAGCGCAACGGCGTGGGCGCATCCTCCCAGCCGGGGTTGGGCGTCAGGTGCGCGTCGACGAGCCTCATCATGGTCAGCGATGCGCTGTCGTCGTCCTCGCTCAGGCCCGCGGTGCGCAGCGTCGCCAGAACGGCAGCGGTGTCAGCGGTGGCGGCCAGGCGCAGGTAGGTCGGCGTGGTGTCGAACGCGTTCGAGTCGGGGTCGGGGTTCGGGACGAACCGCGTCAGCGCGTCGAATCGGACAGTCGAGTTGCCGGGCGGATCGGCCGCGACTCCGCTGACGGTGAGCGGTCGGGCCTCTTCCTTGTCCATGAACCCGCGTTCGAGAAACTCGACCGTCCGTCCGACGGGATCCATGTCGCCGAAGAGCGTGCGTGCCGTCGATTGGGTGAGGACGATGCTACCGGGATCGGCCAGCACCTGGGCCGAACTGCCGCGCGCCAGGTCGAAGCCGAAGAAGTCGAAAAAGGTCGGATCGGCGCGGAGCAACCAGTCGATCTCGAACGGATCGCCGCCCGGAACGCGCACGGCACCATGCACTTGCTCGGCTCGCATCACCGACTCGACGCCTGCGATTCCTTGTGAAATCAGGTCCAGCGCGTCGTTCGAGACGCCGTCCATCGTGTGCGTTCGGCTACCGGACGTGACGTGCTGCTGCGTCGAGTAGATCTGATCGGCGCCGGGGTGGAAGCGGTCGTAGGTGAGTTCGTGCGCTGCGTAGAGCAGAACCACGAGGCACGCGGCCAGTCCAGCAGCCAGCCCGAGGACGTGGAGCAGCGCATATCCCTTGCGGCGGGACAGACTGCGGAGGGTGAGGCGGAGGTCGTGGAGCAGCATGGAGGTACGTGGTTTCACCCGTTGCTCGCCAACGACGTGCCATCCGCCCCAGGTAGCCCGACGCTCGCCCTCGACGCGGATCGGTGTTCACCAGCGGACGAGAGCGTGCACATTCGGACAATCGGGGCTGCGTTTAAGTACCAGAGTGGCTCGCCGATAACCGGTCCGATCCACTGCCTACCCACTCTACTGGTCGCCGCCATGACGCGCTTCGCCGATCGTTCCGTCCGCACCCGTCTACTCGCCTGCTTCGGAGCGCTTTCCGCCATCTTTGCTTTGGTAGGCCTCGTGCTCGCCTACGAGGTCGACTCGATGGAGCGCGAATCCGAGACCATGTACCATAGCATGACGGTGCCCGTCGCCCAGATCGGCAGCATCGTGGAAGCGACCTACCAAATACGGCTCAACCTGCTCAACCTCCTGCTGGCGCCTCCGGAGCAGCACTCGGCGTTCCTCGGCGACGTAGACCGGCTGGCCGTGCGCATCGACTCGCTGGAGACCGAGTTCGCCTCGACCCTGCTCTCCGACGAAGCGCATGAGGCGTTCGCCGCTACCGAAGAGGCCAACGCCGCCTACGAAGAGGTTCGGTTGGACGTGCTTCGGTTGGCGACCGAGGGGCGGATGGACGAGGCCATGATGGTCGTGGGCGGTGCCTACCGCGATGCGGCTAAGAGCACAGGACGCCGCGTTCGGTTTCCTCAAGGCGATGAAGGTGCGCCATGCGAGCGAGCGCGCCGCGCTCAGCGCTGCCACTGCCGCTCGGACGCGTCTGATCCTCACCGTTTCGTTCGCGGTGGCCATCGCTTTGGCGATTATGCTGGGAATCGCTTCGGCGCGCTCGGTCGCTCGCCCCGTCGCTCGGCTCGAAGCCGCCGCCCGCCGCCTCGCCGATGGTGAAACAGACGTTCACGTAGCGGTAGAAACGCGCGACGAGTTGGGCAATCTATCCGATTCGTTCAACCGCATGGTGGCGGGAATCAGGGAAAACCACCAGGCGCTCGAAGCCGAGAAAGTGTCCGTCGAATCGCGTGTGCATGAGGCCGTCGCTCACTCCGGGGCCGAGCAGGCCTATCTCACGCGCAGCGTGCACGCGCTGCTCGAACAGGTCAGCCGCTTCGCCGACGGTGACCTCACCGTCCACGCCCACTCCGAACGCCCCGGGGATCAGATCGCGCACCTCTGCGACGGGTTCAACCGCGCCGTCGCGAACCTGCGCGCCCTCATGGTCCAGGTGGACGGCGCCGTGGCGCGCACCGCCGACGCTACGGCGAGCATCGCCGCGTCGACCGAGCAGGTGTCGAGCGCGGCTCAGGAGCAAAGCGCGCAGTCGCAGGAAGTCGCCGCCGCAGCCGAGCAACTCGTTCACTCGGCCAGTCAGAACGCACGCGCCGTCGCCGATGCCGACGCCGCGGTCCGCCGCAACGGATCGGTGGCCGAGCAAGGGGGCGAGGTGGTCGCGCAGACGGTCGAGAAGATTCGCACGCTGGCGGCCGTCGTGGCCGAGTCGACGCAAACGGTCGAGCGGTTGGGGGCGTCGAGTCAGCAGATCGGCGCCATCGTGGCCGTGATTCACGACATCGCCGAGCAGACGAACCTGCTGGCCCTCAACGCCACCATCGAAGCCGCACGCGCAGGCGAGCACGGGCGCGGCTTCGCTGTCGTCGCGGAAGAAGTGCGCAAGCTGGCCGAGCGGACGACGCAGGCGACCGTCGAAATCGAATCCGTGATCGCCTCGGTTCAGTCCGACACGCAGCAGGCCGTTGCCTCAATGCGCAGCGGCAACGAGGAGGTCGAATATGGGATCGCGCTGGCCGACCAGGCGGGAGAGGCGCTTCGCAGCATCGTCGGGGGAACGGGACAAAACGTCGAGCGGGTAGCGCAGATCGCCGCAGCGACCGAGGAGCAGACGGCCACGAGCGAGCAGATTGCGGGAGCCGTCGGGGCGATCTCGACGGTTGCGGCCGAGTCAGCGCAGGGGCTGAGCCGCATCGTGGAAGCCACCGAGGGCCTAAACCATCTGTCGGGAGAGCTGCGCGAGCTGGTCGCCCGTTTCCGCACCGACTCCGCTTCGGGCGCACCGTCCCCGTTCGGTGGAGACGGCGCCGCCCAGCCGGCGGTTCTCGTGGCGTAGCATCGCAGAACGCTCGATGTCGGGCTTCTCTCCTGTACGCGCAAGACGGCGTCAGGGGAGCCCCGCAGCGTTCGTATCGGCACGTCGACCCGGACACCGACCCCGATTGCCAGCGCTGTGCCGACGCCCAAACCGCGCCCGGATCGCGCTGCCTGTCCGCCACCGGACAGCGCCCGTGCGCCGGCGGACGCTGGGCGGAGTGCGGAGGCGGAAACAGGACAGGTCTCCCCAGACCTGTCCTGTTTGAGAGGGCGGCGCTACTCGTTGCGGAGCGCCGCCACCGGGTTGGCGCGTGCGGCTCGGACCGCGTGATAGGCAACCGTCGCCAGCGCCAGGAGCAGCACCGTGCCACCGGCCAGCGCGAACGGCGCCACGCCCACGTCGATGCGGTAGGCGAAACCGTCGAGCCACGTGTTCATGCCCCACACGACGGCGGGCACGGCCAGCACTACGCTGACGGCCACGAGCGCGACCGTCCCTCGGCTCAGCAGCGCGACAACCTGCACGACGGTAGCCCCGAGCACGCGCCGCACGCCGATCTCCTTGACGCGCTTGGTCGCCGAGTGCGCCGCCAGCCCGAACAGGCCGAGCAGGGCGATCACGATGGCGAGTCCGGCGAAGAACAGGAACAGCGTGCCGAAGCGCTGCTCGGTCTGGTACTGCTCGGCGAAGCGCTCGTCCATGAAGGCGTACTCAAACGGACGTGTCGGCGCCAGATCGGTCCAGATCGCCTGGATCGCGTCGAGCGTCGACGAAAGATCTTGGGTGCCGACGCGGATCAGAACGTTGTTCATGAAATCCGGATTGCTGGTGGGCGACAGAAACGCGGGCTGAATTTCGGCCTGCAACCCCTGCGTGTGGAAGTCGCGCACGACGCCGACGATCTCGCCGTTCATGCCCCAGAACTCTGCCCGCTGGCCCAGCGCGTCGCTGGGGTCGGCGTAGCCCGCCTGCCGCGCTGCCGTTTCGTTGATTAGGGCTTCGCGCGGCGACTCATCTGTCGGCATCGGACGCATCCCGCGTCCGGCTACCAGCGTCAGGCCCATCACCGACGCGAACGACGTGTCGGCCAGGTACATCCCCGCCAGAATCTCTTGTTCTGAGCCATCGGCCCGCTGGACGAAGCCACCACCCCTTCCGCCCCCGCTCGTCGGAGCGCTCAGTCCGACGCTCATTCCTCGGACGTTCGGGAGCGCGCCGATGCGCTCGCGCAATTCGGCCAATCGCGGGTACACCTCGTCGTTGATCGCGCGGGGCAGCAGGACCAGCTGCGTTTGCTCATCACCTGCATCGAAGCCCAAGTCGCGGTCCTGCATGAAGCGGAGTTGGCCGAACACGATGGTCGTCGCCGCCAGGAGGGCGATCGACGCGGTGAACTGCACGCCGACCAGCCCATGTCGCAGTGCAGCACCTTGTGTTCCTGTCGAGAAACGTCCTTTGAGCACCTGGACGGGCCGGAAACCGCTCAGCACGAATGCCGGGTAAGCACCTGCCAGCAGTCCCGTTCCGACGGCGAGGGCGACGATTGCGCTCCACCACGTACCCAGATCCGCCAGCACCAACGGCTTGTCGGCGACGATGCGGAACGTCGGAAGCGCGATCCACGCCAGCAGCGTGCCGATGGCGAGCGCGGCCAGACTGAGCAGGACCGCTTCGATCAGAAACTGCATCGCCAGCCCGACGCGCCCTGCCCCCAAGGTGCGCCTTACGCCGACTTCGCGCGCCCGGTCCAGCGAGCGCGCCGTAGCCAGGTTGGTGAAGTTGACGCCCGCCACGACGAGCACGAACAGCGCGATCAGCGTCAGAATCCGCAGCGTCGTCGCGCTGCCCCAGCGGCCGATGCCCGGCGCGTCCGCGAAGTAGAGACCATCCAGCGGTCGGGCGACCGGCATCAACTGGATCTCGGCTTCCGCCATCTGAGCGCCTGCCGCGTCTTCGATGAACGGGACGAGTTGCGACTGAAATGTCTCCATCGTCGAGCCCTCGTTCAGCAGCGCGTAGGTGGCGAACGCGTTGGAGAACCACCCGTTGAACATCCACTCGGTGTCGTACATCGACGAGAGCGACGTGACGGCCGAGAACGTCAGGTGTGACTGCCGAGGCACGTCTGCCATCACGCCTGTGACGGTCAGCGCGCGGCCCGCCTGCATTAGCGTTTGTCCGACTGCCGGGCCGCTCCCAAACAGCGCCCGGGCCAGCGACTGCGATACGACGATCTGGTTGGGGTTGGCGAGAACCGTCGCCGCGTCGCCTTCGACGAGCGGAAACGAGAACACGTTGAAGAAATCCACGTCGGCCATGAGCGCGCCCTCTTCGGCCTGCACCGTCTGGTCGCCCACAGTCAGAACCGCATCCGTCGTGGACACCCGGACGACCGTCTCGGCCGAGGGCACGCGCGCCGCGATCTCCGGTCCCATGATGCCTGGCGTGACGGCCAGTTTATCGACCTCGCCGTCTTCGGTCCACGTCAGGTCGACCCGGGCGATGCGGTCCGCGCGCTCGTGGAAATCGTCGACGATCAGTTCGTCGCGGGCATAGAGAGCGATCAGGATTACGCACACCAGCCCCAGCGAAAGCCCCGCCACGTTGAGGAAAGCGAAGCCGCGATTGCGCGTCAGGCTGCGAACGGCGGTGCGAAAGTAGGAGGAGAGCATGACGGTGTTGGATAGCTGCTCCGTCCTCCGGCGAAACACGTGCCCCGCGTCGATGATGCGTTTTTAGCACGCTGGGTGCTGTGCACTGTCCGCTGCCGGACAACGCGCGTGCGACCGCGAACGCTGGCTACTCGTCGCGAAGCACAATCGCTGGGTCGAGCGTGGCCGCGCGCCACGCGTGGTAGCTAACGGTTAGCATCGCGAGCAGCAGTACGAGCGCGCCCGCCGCGGCGATGGCCCATCCGGCACCCGACGCCGAGTAGGCGAACCCTTCTTTCCACCACGCCCCGAACGCCCACGCTACGGGTGCACCGATGACAAAGCCCAACCCCACCAAGACCGCGAACTCGCGCGACACCAACCCGACGATGCTCACAGCGGCCGATCCCAGCGCCTTGCGCACGCCGATTTCCTTGCGCCTACGGGCGACCGAGAACGCGGCGAGTCCGAACAGCCCCAGGCACGCGACGAGGATCGTGATGAGTGCGGCTAAACCGGCCAGGCTGCCCAGCCTGCGATCCGCAGCGTAGAGCGCGCCGAGTCGTTCGTCGAGAAAGTGATAGACGAACGGGCGTCCCGTTTCGGCTGCGTTCCAGCGAGCGGAGAGTCGATCGAGCACATCGCCGGGCGCGTTGGGAGCCAGGCGCACGACTAGAGTCGAGTAGTACGGTTGGGCTTCGCTGAACAGCACGAACGGGCCAACGGCCTCGTGCAGCGAGGCATAGTGGAAATCCTGGACGACGCCCGCGATCTCACCCTCGCGCCCGTTCATCACAAACGAATGGCCGATAGCAGCCTCGTTAGACCCGGCGACAGCGCGTGCGACCTGCTCGTTGACGACGAAGCGAAACGCATTGGCCTCGCGCTCGGCGGCGACGGTGGGCAGCGCAGTACCGGCTACCAAGCGCAGCCCCAGCGCCTCGACGGCTTCGGCACTTCCAACCGACGCGCGCAGCGACAGGTCGTCGCCTTCGCGGCCCGGCCATGTGGCGCTGTAGCCGCCGTGGCGTCCGCCGGGGAGGCTGGTTAGGGCAGCGATGCCCAACACGCCGGGCACATCGTCCAACTCGGCTCGGACGCGCGCGAACGTCTGCCCGTCCCAGCCGCCCAGCGGGACCGTCACGGTCGCGGCGCGATCGAAGCCCAGGTCGGCCGTCCGCAAAAAGTCTAGTTGCTGCTGCACGATCAGAGCGCCTGCCACGAACGCCAGCGAGATCGCGAACTGGGCCGTCACCAGCACGCGCCGCAGGTGCATCCCGCCGCGCGGCCCAACGACGCGCCCGCGCAGGGCCTGGAGCGACGATCCGCCCGACAACGCGACAGCTGGATAGATTCCCGCCAGCAGGCCCACGACCACCGTCGCCGCGACGTACGCCAGCACCACGAGCCAGCGTACGTCGGACGGCGGTAGCACATCGCGCCCCGCAACAGCTTCCGCGAACGGAAGCCCTAGCGCCGTCAGTCCCACACCGACGACGCCCGCCACACTTGTAATAGCGAGAGATTCGCCCAAGAACTGCCACACCAATGCACTTCGCGGCGCGCCGACCGCTTTTCGCACCCCGACTTCCCCCGCTCGCTCAGCCTGCCGAGCCGTCGTCAGGTTGACGAAGTTGACACCGGCGATCACCAGTACGAGAACCAAAACCACCAGCATCAGATAGCGCAGCCGCGATCCGCTCTCTGCGACGTGGATCCCGTCGACAGGCTGGAGCACCAAGCGGTCGAACCCCGGCGCGTCTTCGGTGACGGCATCGGCGATGCGGTTGAGTGCCGTTTGGGACGGTGTAAGGGCCGCCCGATCGGTTAGCCGGGCGTAGGTGGCGTAGTTGACGCGCTGCCACGACGGTTCGATGCCGCTCATGCCGTACCACGACGCCACGATGCGCGGGCGGATGTGCGACGTATGGGGCGCGTCGGCAAACACTCCGGTGACGGTCAGCGTGCGCCGGGCGTCCATCGTGATCGTCTGGCCGATGGCTTTGCTCATCGATCCGAAATAGCGCTCGGCTGTCGATTCGGAGAGCAAGACCGTGCCGGAGTCTTCGAGCCGCGCAGCGCCTGCGAGTAGATCAGTGCCGATCACGTCCGTCCATCCTTCATCGGCAAACCAGACCTCATCGATCTCCTCGAATCCGCGCCCGTTTGCCTCTATGAACGGCGTTCCGAACCCCGTCGCCTCGAACATCCGAACGGCGTGCGTCACCGTCGGCACGTCGGCAATCAGCGCCGGAGCGACAGCCGAAGCGCTCACCGGCACCACCTCGTTGCCGAATACCGTCGCCACGCGCACGACCTCGTCCGAGCCTATGTAGTGCGTGTCGTAGCGCCACTCCCCGGCCAAGTAGCTACCGATCAGCAGCGCACAGGCCAGCCCGAGTGCCAGCCCCGACGCCGTAAGCAACGTGAAACCGGGACGGCGGCGAAGGCGCCGGAGAGCCAAACGAATCGAATGCATAAAACCGATGATGTTGATGTAGGCGCGACTCGCCGAGTCGCCCAGCGGAGGTGGAAGCTGATGCGGACGCTCGCGGACTACTCGTCGCGCAACACGTCGGCAGGGTTGCGCGTCGCGGCCTGCCACGCGTGCCAGCTGACAGTCACCAGCGCCAGAACGAGCACCACGACCAGCACGAGGCCGAACACGCCTGGACCAATCGGAGTGCGGTCCACGAATCCGTCCAGCCATCGCCCGACGAGCAGATACGAAACCGGCGCGGCGACCAGAAACGCTAAGGCGACGAGCAGGGCGAACTCGCGCGTGAGCCTGCCGATCAGTCCGGCCACGCCCGCGCCCAACACTTTGCGGATGCTGATTTCCTTGCGCCGCGTCGTCGCCGAGTGCGCGGCCAGCCCGAACAGTCCCAGGCACGCCACCAGCAGGGCAACGAATGCGAGCAGCGTCACCAACTGGGCCAGTTTACGCTCGCCCTCGTATAGTTTGGCGATGTAGTCGTCTACGAATTCAGGCTCGGCACTTTCAGCTGGAGAAGAGGCTCCACACGCCCGGAAGCGTCGCCTGGAAAGCAGCCAGATCGGCGGACGCAACCTCGGCGACGATGAACGCGAAATCCGACGAGTCGGGCTGCTCGCCGAAGAACAGCGGCTCAATCGGTTTGCGCAGCGACTCGAACGGAAAATCGGTCAGCACGCCCGCTGCCGGGGCCGACTCTCGCGCGGAGATGCCGTTGCTCATGCCGCCGTTCATCAGCCCGAACGGCAGCATCACGTCGGGTGCCCACTCCTGACCCAGTTGGCGCATCGTCGCCTCGTTGACCCAGGCACCAAACGGGGCGTCGGACGCGCGCGGCGGGGCGCGGTGGGCGATGGGCAGGCGGATCACGTCGAGGTAGTCGCGGTCGCCGAAGATGCCGGTCATCATCAGGGGCTCGCCGTCGTTCGTGATGCCGAAACTCATTCCCGTACGGCCCGGCACGGCGTCGGCCGCTGCGGTTGCGCGCACGCCGGGAAGATCGGAGAGCGCGGCTTTGAGGACAGGCGTCCGCGTGGCCCACTCTTCGGGCACGTCGAGCACGGCCAGTCGCGCGTCGTCGGGCAGCGGGTAGCGGCTCTGGACGTGGTCAATCTGTTGGAAGACGAAGCCCGTGAAGACGAGCAGCCCGATGGTTGCCGCGAACTGCGTCACGACCAGTCCTCTGCGCAGCCACGACCCGCCGACGGCGCCATGCGGTCCGCTTTTGAGCACGCGCGCCGGGTCGAACCGCGACAGCACGAGGGCCGGATATGCACCCGCCAGCAGCCCAACTAGGGTCATCAGTCCCAGCGCGCCGATCCAGACCGGCAGCGCGTCCCATCCGAGCGCGATGCTCTTGCTAAAGAACGTGTTGAACAGCGGCAGCGTCAGCAGCACGAGCGCGGCGGCAGCGCCAAACGCGAGCGCGACGAGCAGCAGGGCTTCGGCGAGCAGTCCACGCGCCACCTGCCCGCGCCCGGCACCGACCGCCTTGCGCACGCCGACTTCTCTGGCCATCTGCAGTCCGCGCGCCGTCGCGAGGTTGACGTAGTTGAGGATCGCGATCACCAGAACGGCCAGCGCGACGAGTCCGAACAGGCGCAGGAACGCGCGCTGCCCGGTGAACTGCGCGCCGCCCGCTTCGGCCTCGACGAAGTACGCGTCGGCGAGAGGGATCGGCTGGTAGAACTGCCGTCCCCACGTGTTCTCGCCGGGGTCGGCATCGGCCATCCGCTCGGGCAGCGCCGCCGCCCACGCCTGCGGATCGACCTGGGCCTCGAGGCGCGCATACGTTTGGAGCCACCTCATGCCCCAACTGTCCCCGTCGCCGTACTGCTCAGTGGGCGATGCGGCGAACGTCGCGACGGCGTCGAAGCCTATCGTCGTATACGTAGGCGGGTCGAGGGCGACGGCCGTCACCGTCAGCGGAAGCCACACACTGGGCTCACCCCAGCGCTGCTGAAAAAATTCCACCGTCTGCCCGACCGCCTCGGTTTCGCCGAAGAGCGCGCGCGCCGTCGACTGGGTCAGCACGATGTCGTCTGGGCTGTCCAGCGCGCTCTGGGGCGATCCGCTCGCGATGGGGAACGAGAAGAACGAAAAGAAATCGCGTTCGGCCAGCCGCACTTCTCTCTCGACCGGCTCACCGCCGGGCACGCGCAGGCGGTTCTTCCACCCCGGCTGCGAGCGCGTCGTACCGGCGACCCCCGGAAGCGCTGCGACCGCGTCGGCTACGGGATAGGCCAGCCACGTTTCGCCCGCCGCCTGTCCGCTGTCGGCCAGCGAGATGAGAAAGGTGCGGTCGCCATCGGCGTGGAAGCGGTCGACGCGGATCTCGTCGCGGATGTAGAACAGCGCCACCAGCGCGCACGCCAGCCCAATCGCCAGACCCGACGTGTTGAGAAGCGTAAACCCAGGATGCCGAACCAACCGGCGAACCGCGATGCGAAGCGTGTGCATGAGATCGGAAGAGAGGGGAGACGGAAGGCCGTCGGGTTTTCGAAGCCTGACTGCTTTGAGAGGCTGCGGCTACTCCGCCCGCAGCACATCGGCAGGATTGCGCGTCGCAGCGTGCCACGCGTGCCAACTGACCGTCGTCAGCGCCAGAGCAAGCACGAGAGCAAGTACACCAGCGAAGACATCAGGTCCGACGCTCGTCCGCTCGGTGAAGCCTTCGAGCCAGTCCGACACCAGCGCATATGAGATCGGCGAGGCGACGAGGAACGCGACGCCGATCAATAGGCTGAACTCGCGCGTCATCCGTCCGACCAAGTTGCCCACGCCAGCGCCCAACACCTTGCGCACACTGATTTCTTTGCGCTTCTGCGCGGCGGCGTGCGCAGCCAATCCGAGCAGTCCCAGACACGCCACGAGCAGCCCCACGACGGCCAGAAGCGTCACCAGCTGCGCCAACTTGCGCTCGCCTTCGTACAGCGCCGCGACGTAATCGTCGACGAACGTGATCTCCGGTGCCGCGCCACTGAACTGCGTCCAGACCGGTCCCAACGCCGCTTGGAACGCCTGGACACTGTCTCGGTCGATTCGAGTGACGACATACTCGAAGCGTGACGTATCGGGTGCCTCTCCGTAGAAGAGCGGTTCGACCGGCGTGCGCAGCGACTCGTAGGGGAAGTCGGCCAGCACGCCCGCCGTCGGCGTCGTTTCGCGCGCGTCTACTCCACCCTCGGCCAGACCCAGCGGAAACGCGACGCCCGGCGACCAGTCCAGCCCGGCGCGCTCCATTGCCTGCTCGTTGACGAACAGTCGATACGCCTCAGGCCCCGAACGCTCGGCCGATTGATGCGCCATCGGAAGCCCGATCAGGGCAGCGAAATCGCGGTCGCCGAAGAAGCCGGCGATGATCTCGATGTCGCCCCCCGGCGGCGTGTAGCCGTAGCGGTTACCAATCTGTCCGGGGACGCCCGTGCTCGCCGCCGTCCCGGTCACACCCGGAAGACTGGACAGCGCCGACTCGACGGTCGACGATCGCTTGATCCACTCGGACTCCAAATCGAGCACGGCCAATCGGCTGTCTTCGGCCATCGGGTAGCGGCTCTCGACGTGGTCGAGTTGGCGAAAGACGGACGCCGTGAAGACGAGCAGCCCGATCGTCGCCGCGAACTGTGTTACGACCAGACCTCTGCGCAGCCAGGTACCGCCTGCGTCGCCCACGCGTCCCGACCGCAGCACGCGCGCCGGGGAGAAGCGCGATAGCGCCAGCGCCGGGTAGGCGCCCGCCAGTAGTCCGACGCCGATCATCAGACCCACTGCCGACGCCCAGATGGGGAGCGCGTCGGTGGTGAATGCGGCGATGCCCTTGCCGAAGAAGGCGTTGACAAGGGGCAACGCCAGCGCGACCAGAACGGCGCTCAGCACCAGACTCAGCGCTACCAGAAGCTGCGCCTCGGCGAGCAGTCCACGCGCCACCTGACCGCGCTCGGCTCCGACGGCTTTGCGCACGCCAACCTCGCGCGCCATCCGCATCCCGCTCGCCGTGGCGAGGTTGACGTAGTTGAGAACCGCGATCAGCAGGATCACCAGCGCAATCGCGCCGAACAGCTTCATGTACGCCGCCTGCCCCGTAAACGCGCTGTTGTCCTCGATCCCCGATAGGTACATGTCGGTCAGCGGCAGCGTGATGAACCGCCGCCCGTTCCAGTTGTCGGCGATGGGGTCTAGGGTCTTCACTCGGTCCGGAAATCCCGCAGCGAACGCTGCTCCGTCTACACCGGGCGCCAGTCGGACGTAGGTCAGATAGCTGCTCATGCCCCAGCGGTCGGCGTCGGCGTAGTCGTCGCGCAGTGCTTCGTAGCGGGCGACGGCGCCGAATCCGATGGTCGAGTGCGCAGGCGGAGCGGCGGCGACGGCCGTCACGCGCAGGGGCACCCACGTCGGCTGCGGCCACGGCTTGAACACCTCGACGATCTGTCCCAGCGGACTCACCTCGCCGAAGAGTGCACCCGCCGTCGTAGGCGTCAGCACCAGTCCGTCCGGTTCGGCCAGGGGCGAGGGTGCTCCTCCCAGCAGGGGAAACGAGAAGAAGTCGAAGAAACCCGCGTCAGTCATCAGCAGTCGCTCGCGTACCTCATCGGCCTGCCCTGCCACGCGCATTCGTCCGACGCTGCCGCGGCTCGCACGCATCACGCTCACCACCTCGGCTTGTTCAGCCAGCGCCAAGCCCAGCGGATAGGGCGTCAACGGGGTCTCGGGCGCCAGCAGCGTGTCCGTCATCACGACCGAGTAGATGCGGTCGGCATCCTGGTGGAAACGGTCGACGCGCGTTTCGTCGCGGATGTAGAACAGCGCCAGCAGCGCGCAGGCCAGCCCGATGGCAAGACCCGACGCGTTAAGGAGCGTGAAGCCGGGGTGCCGGCGCAACCGGCGGAATGCGAGACGAATCGAGTGCATGGAAGTAATCAGACAGGGAGGCGATTTGCGAATCGCTCAGGAGGTCGCGATGTGCTGATCTCCGGCGTGCCAACGGCGTGCCGCTGCCCCGTCTGCGCTCAGATCCGCGATCCTCGCGCCGGACTGTTCGCCTGCGGACAACCTGCGTGCGCGGCCGGACGCTCACTCATGCCTGAGCAGCTGAGCCGGATCGACGCGGGCCGCGCGGACGACCTGGAAGCTGACGATACCCAGCGTGACGACGAGGCAAAATGCGCCACCTGTCAGCAGCAGCGACGGGCCGATGGTGATGCGGTAAGCGAAGCCGTCCAACCAGCGCTGCATCGCCCAGACCGATAGCGGCGCGGCGACGACAAACGCGGCCCCGACAAGCATCACGAAGCGCCGACCGAGCAGCAATACGAGTCCATTGCTCGTCGCCCCGAGCGACTTGCGGACGGCGATCTCGCGCATCCGCTGCCGCGTTACGAACGCCGCCAGTCCGATCAGCCCCAGCGACGCGAGCACGACAGCCAGCGTCGTCAGATAGCCGAACAACCGGGCCTGCCGCGCCTCGGCGCGGTACAGGCGGTCGTACGCCTCGTCGGCGAACGTGTAGGCGAACGGCTGGCCCGGCGCAAACTCGGCCAGCGTCTCTTCGAGGTGGGCCAGCGCTTGGGGCGTGCCACTCGCTTCGATGCGGACCTGCAAACCCCAGAACCACGTCCGGTCCCGGTACAGCGCGAACGGGCCGATAGGCTGGTGGAACGACTGGAAGTGGAAGTCGCGCAGCACGCCGACGATGCGCATTTCGCGTCCGTGCATTTCGACCCACGCGCCGACAGGATCGTCCATGCCCAGCCCGCGCGCGAACGTCTCGTTGATCAGCACACCGTCGCTCCCCACGTCGACCGAGTCGAGGTCGTTGCCGTCGACCAGTTCGAGGCCGAATACGTCGGTAATGCCGGGCTGAGCGGCCACGTTGAAGGCAAACATCGGCTCGTCTGGGTCCTCGTTGCCCATCCACCGGGTTACGCCCGTCTGGTTGCCCACATCGACGAGGTTTTGACCGGCGGCGAGCGCCAGGACGCCCGGGTGCCGCAGTGCCGCCTCGCGGAGGGCCGGGTAGCGCGACCGAAACTCGCGGTCGAGTGGAATCGACACCACATTGGCTCGCTCCATCCCCGTGTCGGCCGTCGCAGCGTAGCCCATCTGCTCACGCACGACCAGTGTGCTCACCAGAAGTCCCACCGTCACGGCGAGTTGTACCACGACCAGCCCATCGCGCAGCCGGCCGCTGCCGGTCGCCCCTCGGCTCGACCCAGAGAGTGCCGCTGACGGATCGAGTTTGGACAAGAGCAGTGCTGGATACGTCCCCGCCACCAGCCCGACGCCGACGACCGTCGCTCCAGCGATCAGCCAGAACAGCAAAGGTGTTGGCGCGCCCAGGCTCAGTTCGCGCCCGATGATCTCGCTGAACGTCGGCAGCAGCGTGTAGGCGATTCCCAGCGCCAACCCGAACGCGGCGGCGGTGAGTACGACGGACTCACCCAGCAACCGGCTCACCAGGTGCGTCCGTGCTGCGCCCAATGCCTTGCGCATCCCCATTTCGCGCGCCCGAGCGGCGGCCTGAGCCGTGATCAGGTTGACGTAGTTGATGACGGCGATCAGCAGAATCAGCAGCCCCAGCCCGCCGACCAAATACACGTAACGCAGGCTGCCTGGCGTGCCCGGTTCGAAGTTGAGGTTCGACCTCAGGTGCAGGTCGGTCAGCGGCTGCGCGAAGTAGACCGAAATCGACTCGGGGTTGTCGACGTACCAGTCCAGATCGCCCAGATACTTCCGTCCCAGCGTTGCCAGTTTGGCAGCGAAGGCTGCGCGGTCGGCATCCGGGCGAAGCAGGGCATACGTGTAGACGTTGGCACTACCCCAGCGCTGGCTGAGCGAGTAATCGTCGATCACCGTTCGCGTCTCCATCGAGATCAGCGACGCGAACGAGAGATGCGACGCTAGGGGCGGGTCGGCTGCGACGCCGCTCACGGTCAGCAGTCCCCCATCGCCCAGCGACGTAGCGAGCATCTGCCCGATCGGATCGTCGTCGCCGAAGAGCCGTCGCGCCGCCGACTGTGTCAGGACGATGGTGCCTGGTTCGGATAGCGCGGTCTCGGCGTCGCCGTTGATCAGTTCGAACCCGGTGAACACGCGAAAGAAATCTGCCGTCGCGAACGCCGTCCCAATGGTGATCGAGCCGTCGGCGCGCTCGACCGAAAGCTCGTCGGGAAACGAAATCTGCGTCGCCCGCTCGACCGACTGCAGATCGACCGGCAGCACGTCGGCCAGCGGATCGGGCGTCAGAGCGAACCGCGTCGTGCCCAGGTACTCGTTGCCTGGATCGTCCTTTGCGATGCGCACGATGCGATCCGCGTCGGGATGAAAGCGGTCGAAGCTCAGCTCGAATCGCACGAACAGTCCGATCATGACGGCACACGCCAATCCCACGCTCAGCCCAAACACGTTGAGCAGCGTAAACCCAGGATGCCGCCGCAACCGGCGAAAAGCGAGACGAAGCGTGTGCATAGAACCCAAAATCAAGAGGTAGGAGCGACTCGCCGAGTCGCCCACGGATGTCGCAGGCTCCCATTGCCCACGTTCTACATCAGCCGACCACCGTCAGCCCGCCGCGACGGTTTGGTTGGCGAAGTGCTCGCTCACGATGCGCCCGTCGAACAGGTTGACGACCCTATGCGCGTATTCGGCGTCGATGGCCGAGTGCGTCACCATCACGATCGTCGTCCCGGCCTCGTTGAGTTCGACGAGCAGTTTCATCACTTCGGCGCCGTTCTTGGAGTCGAGGTTACCCGTCGGCTCATCGGCCAGGATCAGCGGAGGCGAGGCGACGACGGCGCGCGCGATCGCCACGCGCTGCTGCTGGCCGCCCGATAGCTGCTGCGGGTGGTGGCTCCGGCGGTGAAGCATCGCGACGCGGTCCAGGGCGGCTTCGACGCGGGCTTTGCGCTCGGCTTTGTCCGTTTTGAGGTAGAGCAGCGGCAGCTCGACGTTTTCGTAGACCGTCAGATCGTCGATCAGGTTGAAGCTCTGGAACACGAACCCGATGCGCCCTCTGCGCAGCTTGGCCCGCTGCGACTCGCCCGCCTGAGCGATGTCCGATCCGTCGAACAGATACTTCCCGCTGGACGGTTGGTCAAGCATCCCCAGAATGTTGAGCAGCGTCGACTTGCCGCAGCCCGACGGCCCCATCAGCGCTACAAAAGCGCCTCGATTTACGCCCAGAGACACTCCTGCGAGCGCCTGCGTTTCGACCGATTCGGTGCGGTACACCTTGGTCATGTCCTGAGTCTGAATCAGGGTCGAGCCGCCGTTCTTTACGGCAGCAGGAGCAGAGGGTGTGAGGGTGGGCGTTTCCATGAGAGTCGAGTGTTGCGGATTATTGCGAATTGATTCGGAGTGTCGGATGCGGCGTGATGCGACATATGGGCGACTCGGCGAGTCGCTCAGAGGGAAGGGCGGTGTGGGGGGCGATTCATGAATCTCCCCTTCGGATCGAAGGTCTAGTTCAGCACCAGCACGTCGGCGTCGCCGAACGTGTCGTAGCTGGACGTGACGACGCGGTCGCCGGGCTGGAGGCCGTCCGTCACCTCGAAGAAGAGCGGATTCTGGCGGCCCAGTGTAATCGGCACGCGGACCGCCTCGCCGCCTCGGACGACGTAGGCCCAGCGTCCGCCCGTCGCCTGGAAGAAGCCGCCGCGTTCGAGCAGCAGCGCCTGCTCGGGCTGGCCGAGTTGGAGCCGCACCTGAACGCTCCGCCCGCGTCGCAGCGACGGCGGCGGCTCGCCCAGGAAGACCAGGTCGACCTGGAAACGGCCGTTCGTGACTTCGGGGTAGACCTTGCGCACCTCCAGTTCGTAGTCGGCTCCGCTGATTGTAGCCGTTGCCTGCTGTCCGGTCGCTACGCGGGCCACGTAGTGCTCGTCGATCTGCGCCACCAGGCGGAAGCCGCCGATCACGTCGATCTGACCCAGCCGGCTGCCCTGGCCTTTGAGTTCGCCGATCTCGGCGTCCAGGCTCGTCAGCTGCCCGGCGACGGGCGCGCGGACGATCAGGTTGTCGACGGTCTGGCCGAGGAACGACATGTTTTGCTGCAGCCGCGCCTGCTGACCCCTCATCTGCTCGATCTGAACCGTCCGGCTGACCGAGTCTTGCCGGTGGCTCTGAAGCGTCAGGTCGCGGCGGCGGCTGAGGTAGGCTAGTTCGTCGCGCGCGTCTTCGTACTCTTGAGCGGGGACCAAGCCCTGATCGAACAGTCCTTTGAGCCGGTCGTGTTCGCGCTGCGCTCGTCCCAGATCGTAGTCGAGTTGGGCGAGCTGCTGCGACAGGTTGAGCTGATTCTGGTCGAGCGCCAGGCGCGTGTTGCGGATGCCGTTGGCCTGCTCGACGAGCGACGCCTCGGACTGCATCTGCTGCAGCGTCAGGTTATCGTTTTCGAGCCTGAGCAGCGGCGTTCCAGCTGCCACGACGGCGCCCTCTTCGACGTATCGCTCGCGCACCTGCCCGCCGACGACCGCGTCGAGGTAGATCGTCCGCAGCGGCTGAGCGGCTGCGTTGACGGCGACGTATTCGAGGAAATCGCCCGTCTGGGCGGTCGAGATCCGCAACCGGTCTTCTTCGACCCGCAAGCGCTGTCCGCCCCGTCCGGCCCAGACGGCGGCCGAGATCAGCAGCAGCACGACCAGCGCGCCGATGCCATAGGGCAGCCACTTGCGCCAGACGGGGCGCGGTGCGCGCTCGACATCTTTGCCCTCGCCCGTTCCGCGAACCGGCCCGCCGTCGCCCGACGTGGTCACCAAGGGTTGCGTTAAAATCGACATATCCAAAATCAATTCAGGTTCATTAGTTGGGGCAACCCTCGGGGCACCCACCAACCGCACAGCCGGTTACTGGCGCTTGCGGATGTCGAGCTCGTAGGCGAACGTCTCGGGGTTGATCGCGCGGATGCGGTCGAGCATCTCTGTCGTTTCGGCGCGGGAGACGAAGGCGTTGAGTTCGTCGCTCGACGCGAACGAGAAGCGGACGCTCAGCCGCGCCTGATCGCCGTTGCCGTTGAGCTCGGCGCGCAGCAGGTTGGGCTGTGTGTTGACCAGTTCGAGCAGCGTGCCCAGGTTCGTCAGACCCTCGCTCGACGCATAGCGGACGCTGACCTCGAAGCTGGTGCGCATCGCCGAGTACTCGGATTGATCGTAGCGGTTATCGATCACTTGCACGGTCGATTGCGCGTAGGCCGGGCCGACGAGTAGCAGAACGAGAAGGAGGGAGGCGAGGCGCGTCATGACGGTCGGGGTGTTGGTTGTGCCCGGATAATCTCCAAGAGCCGTGCCCAGGCGCACATCGCGCACTGAGGCGTTTTTCGGCGTGCCAACTGTTCACCTGCGGACACTGAGCGGACGCGCGCGAACGGTTGTGGCCTGATCTGCCTGTGGGGTGATTGGGTGACCCCCTGCTCTCGGAACTGATGGATTTCGGCGATGATGGCGATTCGGGTTGGCGAGGCCCTTTTGCTTGCCTCAGGGCGACTCGCCGAGTCGCCCCTGCATAGACTGCGGCGCGGCGATTGCCTCATCTCACCTCGCACACGTACCC
The DNA here is from genome assembly GCA_963815505.1 of Rhodothermales bacterium. Lineage (GTDB taxonomy): Bacteria > Bacteroidota > Rhodothermia > Rhodothermales > BA12 > CAXBBB01. The sequence continues at coordinate 167,581 of CAWFGU010000001.1, read as the reverse complement.
TTCTGCACCTCACCGCCTCCGATGTCCGCTCCTTTTTCTGATCTTTCAACTGTCCGCGTCCTAGTCGTCGACGATAACGAAGACGTGCTCACTGCCATCCGCCTGCTGCTCACAGGGCACGTCGGCGCCGTCCAGACGGCCACCTCGCCCGCAAGCCTGCCGACGCTGATGCGGGAGAACCGCTTCGACGTGGTCCTGCTCGACATGAACTACGAGCGTGACGCCTCGTCGGGCCGCGAGGGACTGGAATATCTGGACCGCCTGCTGCGCATGGACGCCGATCTCGCCGTCATCATGATCACGGCCTACGGCAGATGTCGAACTGGCCGTCCGCGCGATGAAGCGGGGCGCCGTCGATTTCGTCACCAAGCCGTGGGACAACGCGCGGCTGATCGCGTCGGTCGCCGCCGCTGCTCAGGTGCGCCGGACCCGGTTGGAACGTCCCGCCGAGTCGATGGAGCGCGCCGCCATCCGCTGCGTCCGACGATCCGTTTGCCGATCTGATCGGCACGTCGCCCGAGATGGAGCGCGTCGTGGCGACGCTGCGCAAGGTCGCCCGGACGGATGCCAATGTGCTGCTGCTGGGCGAGAACGGGACGGGCAAGCAGGTCGCGGCCCAGGCGCTGCACGCGGCGTCGCACCGAAGTGAGGGTCCGTTCGTGACGGCGGATTTGGGCGCGCTGAGCGAGAGCCTGTTCGAGTCCGAACTGTTCGGCTACGCCAAGGGCGCGTTTACGGGCGCCGCGTCGGATCGCGAGGGGCGGATGGAGGCGGCGGCGAGCGGAACGCTCTTCCTCGACGAGATCGCCAACACGACACCGGCCCAGCAGGCCCGCCTGCTCACCGCGCTCCAAAGCCGGACGATCACGCGCGTCGGCGAAACCAAACCGCGCGCGGTCGACGTGCGACTCGTCAGCGCGACCAACGTCGACTTGGCCCAGGCCGTCGCGGCGGGCGCGTTTCGGCAAGACCTGATCTACCGCATCAACACGGTCGAAGTGCGCTTGCCTCCGCTGCGCGACCGCGTCGGCGACATCGGGCTCCTCGCCGGGCACTTCCTCACCCGCTACGCCCGGCAGTACGACCGCCCGACGCGTCGCCTCTCGCCCGACGCTCTCGACGCGCTGTCTCGCTACCCGTGGCCCGGCAACGTCAGAGAATTGCAGCACACCATCGAGCGCGCCGTCGTCCTGGGCGACGGCGAAACGCTGACGGCGGCTGACCTCTCGTTCTCGGCTACCACGCCGCAGCCTTCCGCAGCGCTGCCGAGCCTTGATCTGGAGGACGTGGAGCGAACGGTCATCCGTAAAGCACTGAGCAAGCACGGCGGCAACATCAGCCGCGCCGCCGACGAGCTGGGTTTGACGCGCGCCTCGCTCTACCGGCGTATCGAAAAGTATGGGTTGTGAAAGCGTGCCTTGCTCAATCTTGACTTTTTCTAGCTGTCCCCAAGTATCAGACTGAACGTCCTCCCCTTTCGAAGGGGAGGTGCCCGCCAGGGCAGAGGGGCCCAGCGGTTTAGCGCCGTCGATGAAACCACCCCGCCCTTCGGGCACCCCTCCTTCACGAGAAGGGGACCGTCATGTTGCTGAATTCATCCCATGCCTCAACCCTTCATTCCATCCCGCCCTCGTCTGTTCGTCGCCCTGCGGCAGGCGCTGGGGCGCTACGACGCGCGGCTCGTTCGTGGATTGGCGCTGGCCGTCGGTGGGGCAATGGGAGCAGCGATGTGTGCCGGACTGCTGTCGCTGACGTGGGCAGCGCCCGACGTGGCGCTCGTGCTGACCGGCGCCGCGATGGATTCGGTGGAGTGGTTCATCGGACTGACCGCGCTGGGCGTCGCTTTGCTGCTGATCGCGTTTGTGTCGGGGCGGCGCGTGTACCGCGAGGCGATGCGGACGCCGGGCGACGTGCTGTCGTTTCTCGAAGGACTGCGCTACGACGATCTGTCGGCGGGCGTACCGCACCGGGATCGAGGCGAAATGCACCGAGCGCTATCTCTTGCAGTCGACGACGTGCGGGAGACCATCCGGCAGACGCGCGGTGAGCGAGAAGCTCAGGTGACGTATCTGGAGGCTGTCGTGCGGCACGTGGGGGTGGCGCTGATCGGGTTCGACGACAGGGGCGAAGTGACGCTGTTCAACGCGGCGGCGCGGCGGCTCCTCGGGTTGCCGGGGCTAGGTCATCTGAGCGCGTTGGAGGTTGTGAGCGGTGAACTGGTGCAGACGCTGCAGTCGCTCGATTCGGGGCGAAGGGCACTCGTCCGCGTGGCGCGTGAGGAGCGGACGCTCGAACTCGTCGTCTACGCGTCGCGCTTCCAACTCGGCGGGCAGGAGCAGACGCTGGCTTCCCTCCAAGATATCCGGCAGGAATTGGAGGAGAAAGAAATGGCGGCATGGCAGCAACTCACGCGCGTACTCACGCACGAGATCATGAACTCGATGGCCCCTATTCAGTCGCTCGCCGAGACGACGCGCAGTCTACTCGCCTCGCCCAGCGGCGTCGACTCTGACATTGCCGATCAAGCGCTCGAAACCATCGGCCGCCGCGCGTCCGGCTTGGTGTCGTTCGTCGAGAGTTACCGCAGCCTGTCGCGCGTGCCTCGACCGACGTTTGCCATCGTCGACGCCAACCCGCTGCTGACGAGCATCGCCCGGCTCATGCGATCGTCGGCGCGCGAAGCAGGCGTTGCGCTCCACGTCGATGTGCCCTCGACGGTCGATCTGGCTGCCGACGCCGAGCAGATCGAACAAGTGCTCATCAACCTTACACTCAACGCAATACAGGCCGCATCGGGAATGCCTCACGCCCGCGTCGTTCTGTCAGCCGATGCCGGACCGATGGGACGCGCTCGCCTTCACGTCGCCGACAACGGCCCCGGCATCCTGCCCGAAGTCCAGGAGCGCATCTTCGTGCCGTTCTTTTCGACCAAGCCCGGCGGAAGCGGCATCGGGCTGGGCCTGTCGCGCCAGATCATGCGCCTGCACGGCGGCACGCTGACGGTCCAGAGCGACATCGGCGAGGGCGCGACGTTCACGCTGTCGTTCTGACGCGCGCTCTGGTTGTGACGCTGAGGTAGAGTCGACTCGTGAATCGCCCTTACGCTGGATCGGAGAACGGCACAGGTCACAAACGCCAAACCGGCGAACCCGCTGTAAAGCAGGTCCGCCGGTGGCGGTGGGATCGGATCCCGGATACGTTGAGCTAGGCTCAGGTGGTCACGGCAGCTTTGGCCTTGTTGTATCCGTGCTGGACGGCATCCTTGACGTTTTCCCATGCGCTGTCGTCGTTGTTGCCGTAGCGCGTGGTGTAGTCGTTGCGGAGGGTGGACTCGACCATGTTGTAGTCGTGGTCGCGGTAGTTCTCCGTCTGACCGGCAGCGTAGCCATACTGGTACGCAGGCTTGTAGTAATCGAAGTCCATGTCCGTCGTGGCATATGCCGTGGCGTAGTGCTCCTCGAAGACCGGTCCGTGCTTGGCGAACTCGCCAGCGATCTGCTCGACTTCGATGCGTGTGCTGCGCAGCGTGTCGGTGATCACTTTGTCTTCGTACTCTACTTCCTTTCCGACGGCGACTTCGCCGGTGATGCGTGCTTCCTTGGAAACGACGGCCTCTTCGGCGCGCTCGACGAGCTCGACCGTGTCCTCGGTAAAGGCGCGGTCGGCCTCTTCGGGCGTCAGCGCGCGGTCCATCGTCGTGCGGTCCACGTCGACGTGCTCGTGGCGCAGGCGGAGCGTCTCGGATACGTTCTCGGTGTCGACGAACTTGTGGACGCGGACGCCACCGGCGATGTACTCGCGCTTGCCGACTTTGAGGCTCTCCTGAACTTCCTGCATGCGCTGCTTGGCCGTGTCGGCGAAGCGGCTGCGCTCCTCGACGATCTGGTCGTCGGTGAAGGCGGTTGCGCTGGCGTCGTAGCCAGTGAAACCCTCCTTCTTGTACTCGGCGTGGCGATCCTCGAAGCGAACCGGGTTGTGGCGCGCCATGATGTCGACGGCCTGGTCGATGTTCGAGTCGTGAACGCGGGCGACGATGACGGCTCCGCCGCGGCGGACGCCTTCGCTGTAGAAGTTGGCCTCGTCGTTCGGAATGCCGCGCTGCGTGAGCAGATCGGGCGTGGCGACTTCGGTGACGTCATACTCGTACGAGTGACGCTCGCCTGCCTCGTTCGAGGCGAAGCTGAGGTGATCCTTGCCGAATCCGGCGTTTTCGAGATCCGTCATTGCCTTATAAGCAGTTGCGCGGTCGTCGTAAAGTCCTACAATGGTCTTAGCCATGATACTTGTGTGTTTGTGTTGGAGTGTGTGAGTGAGCAGCGTGCGGTGTGCGCTGCTCGGCACGTGAGGTGTGCGGAGGAGGTAATCTCCTCGTTCGCTCGGCGGGGCGTCCGTCAAACAGGCGCTTCGCCGGGCAACCGCTCCTCCTCGACGCGGGTGCGCCGAAGGGTGTGGGTTTCCGTTGCGATCTCTCGGGTGGTACGCTGCGATACGCGCACCTCCTCGACCAGCCTGAGCCTCTTCTCGACGACCAAGACCTCCTCGACGACCGGAAACACGAGCACATCGCCTTCGCGGCGCACTTCGGGAATCGAATCGACGAAGCTGCCGATGGCGACGCGGTCGACCTCGATGGTCTCGCGTGTCAACGGCACGTCGACGGTCTCTTCGAACGTCTCGACCGTTTGCGCCACGCGGACGCGACCGGTCTCGACTTCTCGGATTCCCACCTGGAGCCGTTCCTCGGCCTCTTGCAGGACGATCCGCTCAGAGACAACCTCTTCCTCCTGGATCGCTCCCAAGCGGCTCTTCTGAGCGCGCTCTTCAGCGACGACCCGCTCGGTCTCGCGCAAGAGCGCGGAGTCGGCGGAAAGAGAGGAATCGGATGGTTTCATCAAAGAGAGGAAGAGAGAGAAGGGGTGCCGATCCATACGGGACGCGGCCAGCGAGGGACGGCGGAGCAGATCAGATTTTGGTCTGATTCAGGTTCTGCGATGGCATCGCGCCGCGGCGGCTCTGGTAGCGGTCGAAGCCAAACCGGATAGCGTCGCGATGGTCGTCGTAGCTACCCGTCGGGTACTGCGCCGAATAATCGGTGCGCAGGCCAGACTCGGCAGCGTCGAAGTCATGCTTGGCGTACGTGTTCGTACGTGCCTGCTGGTAACCGAAGTCGTACGCGGGCTGGTAGTACTCGTAGTCCTTGCCCGTGTCTGCGAACGTGGTGCCGTAGTGGGTCTGGAATTCGGCGTGGTCTTCGTCGTCGATGTCGACGCGGCGCGTGACTTGGCCGACATCGTTGTAGACGCGGACTTCGCCACCGTCGTGTCCGGCCGTGACCGACTCGGCGTAGACGACGCCGTCGCCGATGTAGAGGTCGCGAGCGGCGAGCTCCTGACCGTTCTCGAGGCGAACGATGTCGACGATTTCGCGATCGGTATCGACGATCATGTCGTCGACTTTGCCGATGACGGCGCCAGCGCCGTCGCGGACTTCCCAGCCGCGGATGTCCTGGTCGTCATAGACCAAGTCGTAGTCGTGGGTGTCGGAGAGTTTTACGTGTGCCATGGGGCTAGTTGTCTGGTTGGTATAAAGGAGGGAGAACGAGGGCAGCGTCGGAGGGAGGGTGCTGGCGCCGCCCTTGGCTCTCTACATGTCCATGTCGCCCACTTCGTCGGTGAACATCAGGTTGCTCGCGGCGACGTAGACGTTTCCGGCGCGCACCATATCGGCATCCGTAGTGTTGAGCGCCCACGCGTCGGGATCGCTCGGGTTGAGGCTCATAATGGTGCCACGGAGGGTCATCTTGTCCATCTCGTCGACGTTGTATCGTCCGTCGCGACCCATCGCTCCTCGCTCGTCTTCGCCCATATTGCGGAGCACGACGAACAGTCGGTCGCGGTCTTCGGTGTTCATCTCGGGAGCGACGAAAAATGTGCTGTCGCCCGAAACGCGGGTGACGACGAGATCGTCGATGGCGACCTCGCGGCCGACCAAGTTGCGGCGCTCGGCGACGTTCTGCAGTTCGGCCCACGACGTGATGAGCCCGGTACTCACCGGTTCGACGGGGTCGACCTGAACCACTTCGTCTTCGTAGACTTCGTCGACGTCATCGTTGGGCCAGAGGAAGAAAGCGAGCAGGCCGAGGAGGAGCAGGCCGAGCAGCAAGAGCCACCAAGGGAAGCCTGATTTCTTTTCGACGGGAATGTTAGCCATGAGGGTGAGGCGTGGTTTGGTGAGGGTGGACTGCCCAGAGGGCATCGCGAATCGTGAAGTGTCTCACAGATGCCGCCCCTCGATAGGTCCGCCTCCTTCTCGGTGTACGCGAAACGTCAACAGTGCTACACCCTTGCGACGCATTGACTTAGGACTCCTCGGTTACACTCGGATGCAACTCCGCCGTCTGCAGCAGCCTCCTTGCCGCTTGGATTGATCCAGGGGCAATGGTGTGTTGCATCCCCCGATAGAAGTCGGTCTCGACCGCTGCTCCAGCTGCCGAAAACGCTCTAGCCGACTCCTCGGCGCGGACGAGTGGAATGTGTGGATCGTTGTCGCTGCCGGCCAGCAGGACCGGTGTCTGCGCCATCGACCCGGTGGCTTTCCAGTGCGTACCGGGCGGGCCAATGAGGCCACCGCTGAACACCAGCACGCCGCCCCACCGCCGCGCGTTGCGGATCGCGAACTCGGCGGCGAGGCACGCGCCCTGACTGAATCCTGCCAGTACGACGCGGTCCGATGCGATTCCCTGGACCTGGAGGGCGTCGATTGTGTCAGCGATTTGGGCCAGCGCTCGGCTTAGCCAGGGCTCGTTGTCCGCCAAGTCGGCTACGAAGCGGTGCGGGTACCACGAGCCGCCCAATTCGGATGGAGCCTGCGGCGCGACGGCCGCCCAGCGCGGACCGAGATCGAGTGCGTCGGCGAGTGAGAGGATGCCCGGACCGCCCGCTCCCCGTCCGTGGAGCAAGACGATGGCCGATGTGGCGTCGGTTAGGTTGGCGCCCGAGGTGAGGGTGCGGGGAGGAAGTGCGGCCATAGAGCTGAGAGAATCCCCGGATCAGGGGATGCGAGAAGAGGAAAGGGTGGGCATCTTGGAAAGCGTGAGAAGGCGCGGACCCGATGCCTGCTTACACGTGCACGATAGCCAGGGCTGTCGCCGCCGCTTGTGGTGGGCGCGCGGCGACAGCCCTGGCGTCTGCCGTGCGGATTGGGTGATGATCGATTGGCGTCAGGCGAGCGGTGTTAGGCGAACGGTGTCAATCCGCTTTCGATACGCGACCGCTGCCCTTCGAGCCACGGCGGAAGCGTCAGCCGCTCGCCCAGCGCGTCGGCCTCCTCGTCTACGGCGAAGCCCGGTCCGGCCGTGGCGATTTCGACGATGTGACCGTCCGGATCGCTGGTGTAGACGCTACGGAAGTAGACGCGGTCCTGAACCGGCGAAGCGCGCAGTCCCGCCGACCTCAACCGGTCGAGCAATTCGAGTTGTTCGTCATCGGTCGCCACCGACAGCGCGTAGTGGTGGGTCTGTCCAGCGCCGATGCGTGCTCGCCGCGCGTGGGGCGGTGCCTCGAAGTAGGTGACGAGCGTCCCCGGCTCGCCGTCGCCCGTCGACCAGTAGTGATGCGGCATGTCGGGGCCGTCGAAGTTTCCGGTCTGCTTGACGCGCCGCAAGCCGAGCAGGTCGTGGAAGAAGGCGTGGGTGGCACCGATGTCGCTCGCCGTTGCCGTGAGGTGGTGCATCCCCGTGCGGAGCTGCATGTCGTCCGTGATCGTTGGGACGGGTTCGGAGTGCGTCCGGTCGGCCAGTGCGATGCCGCGCGGGCTGTCGCTGCGAAACTCAATCGGTACGTCCTGGAGCGTCTCGCCGAGCGAGTGGGCGGGTTCGCCGTCGGCCAGGAAGCCGGGTCCGTCGGTGGCGAGTTCGATCGTTTGCCCCTCGGGATCACGGAAGTAGAGCGAGCGGAAGTAGCGCCGGTCGTAGACGCCATAGGTCTTCACGTCGCGGTCGTTCAGATAGCGTTTCCATTTGAGCAGAGCGGCTTCGTCAGCGACACGCAGCGCGACGTGATGGGTCCCGCCCACGCCTGGCATACCACGCCCGACGCCCTTCCACTCGAAAAACGTGATCAGGCTGCCCGGCGACGCGTCGGGGTTGCCATAGTAGAGGTGGTAGGCCGATGGATCGTCGAAGTTGACGGTTTTCTTGACCAACCGGAGCCCGAGCAGGTCGCGGTAGAAGGCGACGTTAGCGCGAGCATCTGCGGTGACGAGGGTGATGTGGTGCAGTCCGGTGAGAGGCATGGCGCAAAGGGCAAGCTGTGATAGTGCTTGATTACTCGTTGCAACAGACAAAGTCCCATTGGTCGTGCGCCGTATCCGCCCAGTCACAGTGCAGCCCTACGCCGTGCAGGCGTGTGCTGAACGGCGCTGCTTACGAGGCTTCGGTGCCCGCTCTCAACTGCTCGACCAATCCGGCGACTGCTTTCTGCGCCTCGCGTGCCAGTTGCTTCCGATTCTTGCCTTCGGACGAAATCGGTTCACCTGCCGCGATGCGGATCGTGACCGGAAGATGGGCCGCGATGTCGCGCATGTGGGTGGCCGTCGGCAATCCGCGTTCCCAGGCGAGGCGTTCCATTACCGCTGCGTCTATGGGCGCACCTCGTTTGCCCCAGGCGATGGGCAGGTGAGCGACGGGAAGGACCGGCCACTGCGAGTCGGCGACGGACTCGAACGCGCCGGTCTTGAACGGCAGCAACTCCGTTCCGTCGCCCGTCGTGCCCTCGGGGAAGACGAGAACGGGCACGCCCGCCTGCAGCCGCTGCTGGACGCGATCGACGAAGCCGCCTGCCTCGGTGGGCCGTCCGCGCGGAACCAGCAGCACACCGAACGCTCGCGTCATCGACCCCACGATGGGGTAGCCGTCGACCTCTTCCTTTGCGGCGATCGCCATCGCGTGCGTGGCGGCGAAGGCGAAGCCGTCCCACGCGCCCAGATGGTTGCTGACGATCAGCCCGGGAGTGTCCGGAAGTGGGGAGGCGACTTCCACGAGGATGCGAGAGGCGCGGCAGAAGCGAACGGCGCACCTCTGCTGCGCTTGGGCTTGAGAGCGAAAGCGTTCGTCGCCGGTCGTGCCGCGCGTGAGCCAGCGACCCTTGACCGTCTCGGCCGACAGCGACGCCATCGTGCGGGTGAGAGCGGCGGTTTCGCGGATCGAGATCATGGGCGAAAAATAGGCGATGCGGCCCGACTCTCTCGGCTCACTTCTCCAAACCCGCCCGGCGCGCCTAACTTTATGCGCCCCAACCCATCCGACTCGAATGCTGCACCGCTTCTCCCTCGCCAGCCTGCTGCTCCTGTGTGCCGCCATTCCGCTGCACGCGCAGGACGTCGACGCCATCGCCCCGATTACCAACGTCGTCGCGATCCGGAACGCCCGCATCGTCGTGGCGCCCGGTAACGTGATCGAACGCGGGACAGTCGTCGTGCGCGATGGGTTGATCGAGTCCGTCGGTACGCGTGCTACTGTGCCGTACGACGCGTACGTAATCGACGGCGACTCGCTCACGGTCTACGCCGCCTTCATCAGCGGCCTCAGTCATGCCGGAGTCCCCGAGTTGGAGCGCGGCGCCTATCGCGGAGAGTCCGAGAGCCGCAGCCAGCCCGAGCCGGACCGCGCCGGCATCCAGCCGCAGCGCGACGTTCGGATGATGCTCGACCCGTCCGAGACCAGCGTCAAGGCCCTGCGCGACGCCGGATTCGGTGCTGCACACGTGGTCCCGCGCGGTCGCTTCCTGCCGGGGCAAGGCGCGCTCGTTGTCCTCGCCGGAGACACGCCATCGGACATGGTCGTCCGAGGTGAGACGGTTCAGTTCGCGCAGTTCGACGGTGCCTTGGGTGTCTATCCCAGCACGCCGATGGGTGTCATGGCTGTCATGCGGCAGTATGCGAGGGAAGCGTCGCGGCGCCAGGCCATCGGAGGCGCGTTCGAAGCCGGACCCAACGGCAATGCACGGGCACCCTTCGATCCGGCACACGAAGCGTTCTACCCAGTCCTCGACGGCGATCAGCCGATGCTCTTCCACGTCGACGACGCCAACGAGATCTTCCGCGCGATTCGTCTGTCCGACGAACTCGGCCTCACTCTGATGCTCGCCGGACTCAAAGGGGGCGAGGTAGCCGCTGCCGCGCTCGCGCGTTCGGGCGCCCCGCTGTTTCTATCGATGGAATTGCCCAAGGCGATGAAAGAGGACAGCACGGCAGCCGCCTACGTCGCCGGGACGCGCACGCCCGACTATGCTGGGGTCGACGCTGAGCGCGACAACCTGCTCGCCCGCAAACGCGCCGCCATCGCCCGCGCCGACGCGCTGCCCGCTACGATGCACGACGCCGGTTTGAGATTCGGATTCGCGACCGAAGAGGTCAAAACCGCCGACCTCGCCAAGAACCTGCGCCGAATGGTCGCCGCCGGATTGAGCGAAGACGACGCTCTGGCCGCCCTGACGACCGACGCTGCGGCTCTGCTCGGCGCCTCCGACGTGCTCGGCTCAGTCGAGCGGGGCAAGATCGCCAACCTGATCGTCTCGCAAGGATCGCCGTTCGCAGAAAAGCCCGACGTGCGTATGATGATCGTCGACGGACGCGTCTTCGAGATGGACGCCAAGAAAGACGCGGCCAAGCCTGATAGCACGCTCGACCCAGTCGGCGTGTGGGACATCGTGGCTTCGACGCCCCAGGGCGATCAGGTCAGCCGCCTCACGCTGTCGGGAACGATCGACGCCCTCGCCGGAACGGTCAGCAGCCCGCAGTTCACCGCTCCGGCCGAGGTCGACGAAGCACGCCTCGAAGGCGACCAGCTCACGGTTGTCTTCACTGCTCCGCAGTTCGGCCGCTTGTCGCTCACCGGTACCCTCACCGCCGACACCTACGAAGGCACCGTCGAGGTTCCGCAGCTCGGCTCGTTCCCCTTCGCTGCCACGCGCGTCCCCAACTGACGAGGCTCTCGCTCCGTGCTTCGCTACGCCATGTCAGCCGATCTCCGTCCTCTTTACTTTGTCATCGCGAGCCGCAGGTCGTGGCGATCTCCTGGCTTTACCGCATGGGCGACTCCCGAGTCGCCCCTACACATCCGCACTATGATTCGACTCTTCGCCTTACTGCTCCTCCTGCCGTTCGCGGCGCAGGCGCAGATGATGGAACCCAAACCGTTTGACGGGACCGCGCCGACCGGCTCGGTCCTCGTACGCGGCGGGACAGTCCTGACCGTCACCAACGGCACCATGGAAAACACCGATGTGCTGGTCGAGAACGGCAAGATCACGCGCATCGGTAGCGGTCTAAATGCTCCGCGCGGCGCCCGTACCGTCGACGCGACGGGCCGATTCGTCATGCCCGGCATCATCGACGCGCACTCGCACGCCGCCACGAGCAGCGTCAACGAGGCGACCGTTCCGATCTCGGCCGAGGTCAGTATCGAAGACGTTCTCGACCCGTTCGACATGACCATCTACCGCGCCCTGGCGGGCGGTGTCACGAGCGCGCACATCATGCACGGATCGGCCAACCCGATCGGCGGTCAGAACGAGACGGTCAAGCTGCGCTGGGGCTTCGCCGACCCGGATGCGATGCGTTTGGAAGGTGCGCCGCGCACGATCAAGTTCGCGCTCGGCGAGAACCCGACGCGCGTTCACGGTGGCGGAAACGACATCCATCCGTCGACCCGAATGGGCGTTGAGATGGTCATCCGCGAGGCGTTCACGCGCGCTCAGCGCTACGCCGAGGACAAAGCCTCCGCTGCCCGTGGCGACCGTCTGCATCCTCCGGCCTACGACTTGCGGCTCGAAACGCTCGAAGACATCCTCGCAGGTGAGGTCCTCGTGCACTGTCACAGCTACCGATCGGACGAGATCCTGATGCTGATGCGCGTCTTTTCGGACTTCGGCATCGAGAACCTGACGTTCCAGCACGCCAACGAGGCGTTCAAGGTCGCCCCCGAACTGGCTGCCTGGGGCGCCGGAGCGTCGATCTTCTCGGACTGGTGGGCCTACAAGTTCGAGGTCTACTACTCGACCGCCTACAATGCTGCCATCCTGACGCGCAACGGCGTCACGACGAGCATCAACTCGGACAGCGGCGAACTCATCCGCCACCTCTATCACGAGGCCGCCAAGAGTCAGAAATACGGCAAACTGACTGACGACGAAGCTCTCGCGATGATCACGATCAACCCGGCTAAGCAACTGGGCATCGACGGCAGGGTGGGCAGTCTCGAAGTCGGCAAGGACGGGGACATCGCCATCTTCGAGAACCATCCGCTCTCGATCTACGCTCGTCCGCGCGTGACGATCGTCGACGGACTCGTCTACTTCGACGACGCCGCCGACCCCGACGACGTGCGTTTCTACGTCGACCCCGACGAGGAAGTCGGTACGGCCACCCTCTCGGCGCACACGCACGACGACGCCTGCATGACCGGTGTCTACGAACTCGAAGCCTTCGCCCGCGAAGCCGCCGCCATCCGCTAATCTGGGTGCCTTTCTTCCCTCGGCGAGGGGAGGTGCCCGAAGGGCGGAGGGGTGACCCGGCCGCCTCCACCGCTCAGAGATCGTCACGGCTGCTGGCCGCGCGATATACCACAGAACCCATGAAGCGCTCGCTCCTTGCTCTCACGCTGCTCGCTCTCGCCCTCCCGGCCCGCGCGCAGGATCCCGTTCAGAAAGCCGAAGCCGGCCCGTTCGCGCTGACCAACTGCCGCGCCGTCACGGTCAGCGGCGGCGTCGTCGAGGGCGCGACGATCGTCGTCGAGGGTGGCAAGATCGCCCAGATGGGAGTAGGCGTTGCGGCTCCGTCAGGCGCCAAAGTCGTCGACTGTGCCGGGCGAAGCGTCTATCCCGGACTGATCGACAGCGGCACTCAGATCGGTTTGGTCGAAGTCAACAGCGACGCTCGGACGCGCGACTACGACGAGATCGGCAGCCTCAACCCTCAAGTCAAGGCACTGACGGCTGTCAATCCCAACTCGGTCTGGATTCCCGTCACCCGCGTTTCGGGCGTGACGACGACGCTGACGATGCCTTCGGGCGGACTGCTTCCGGGAGAGGCCGCCGTCATCAACCTGCACGGGTATACGCCCGAGCAGATGCTCGCCGCGCCGGACGCTCGGATGCAGACGATGCAGTTTCCTTCCAGTGGCCGCCGGGGCTGGTGGGATAGCCGTAGCGAAGAAGACATCGCCAAGGCCGACAAAGAGGCCGCCAAAGAACTGAACGACCTGTGGGACAAAGCCGAGCGCTACGCCAAGATCGACTCGGCGCGCATAGCTGCAGGAGCTGACCGGCCTACTCAGTTCGTCCCCGAACTGGAGGCTCTGGCGCCCGTCGTAAGCGGCGCGGCGCGGCTGATGATCGAAGTCAATCGGGCGTCCGACATCGTCAAGGCGATCGAGTGGGCCGAGGAGCGCGGTCTGACGAGCCAGACGATTCTGGCAGGCTGCATGGAAGGTTGGCGCGTCGCCGATCAAATCGCACAGGCGGGCGTGCCGTGCCTCGTTGGCCCCGTCCTCGAGGTGCCGACGCGCGACAGCGACCGCTACGACAAAGCCTACGCCAACCCCGGGCTGCTCGCCCAGGCAGGCGTCCGCATCGCCATCCGCTCGATGGACGGAAACGGCAACTACCGCAACCTGCCCTACCATGCCGGATTCGCCGCTGCCTACGGACTGAGCCGCGACGACGCCCTCTACGCCGTCACGCTCGGAGCCGCGCAAATCCTGGGCATCGACGACCGTGCCGGATCGCTCGAAGTCGGTAAGGACGCTACGTTCTTCCTCTCCGATGGCGATCCATTCGAGACTGCGACCGATGTGTCCGAGGTATTCATTCAGGGCTATCGCATGCCGATGACGAGCCGCCAGATCGCGCTCTACCAGGAGTTTCTCGACCGCACGCCCGGCCTGACCGAAACGCCTGACGGCTCGATGCGCTAAGATTGGACGTGCAGTGATTGCCTCCCTCATCGCCGCGCTCGTCATCTGCGCCGTCCACGTTTTGACGCATCGGCTGCGGTTTCTCGAAGGGGTGCCGCGCAGTCGGTGGCTGTCGCTTTCGGGCGGAGCGTCGGTGGCCTACGTCATCCTGCACCTGCTACCCGAACTGGCCGAGCACCAAGAAGTGCTGAGCGAGGCGTCGTGGACGAGCGGTATTCACCACGCCGTCTACCTGCTGACGCTGGCCGGGCTGCTGACGTTCTACGGCTTCGAGCGTGCGTCCCGGATGCACGTCTCGCGGCAGCAGATGTCGCAGAGCAAGGGCACGGGCTCGGATGGAGGGCACGAGCAGGCGCCCGATTACGCGTCGAAGTCCGAGGAGAAAGACGACGGCGGCGACAATGCGCGACGCGTCTACAGGCTGCACTTGGTGCTGTTCAGCATCTACAGTCTGATCGTCGGCTACGCGCTGGCGAGCGAGTCGTACGAAATGCGCGAGTTGGTGCTGTTCGCCGTTGCGATGGCGCTGCACTTCGTCGTGGTCGACAAGGCGCTCGACGAGACGTTCGAGGCCGGGTGGCGCCGCGTCGGGCGGTGGACGATGGCGGCGTCGGTCCTGGCGGGATGGAGCACAGCGTTGCTGCTCGACATTCCCCACGGTGCGCTGGCGAGCGTGGACGCGTTTCTGGGAGGCGCCGTGATTCTCAACGTGCTCAAAGAGGAGTTGCCCGAAGAGCGGGAGAGCAAACTGGGCGCGTTCGTGGTTGGCGCGGCGGGCTATGCGCTGCTGCTCGTGTGGCTCTGACGCGTCAGGCGGCCGTCTCCCGCGGCGGCTCGGCCGTTTTATTCTCTGCGTCGTACCGGGCGAGCAAATGCTGCGTCAGGCGCACGTACCCGTCGACGCACGCCGTCAGGTCGGCTTTGGCTATGCGCTCTCCGTCGGTGTGGGCGACCAGGATGGAGCCGGGGCCGAGGAGGAGCGGGGTGCCCCATTTGTCGAGGTAGGGAAGATCCGTTGTGAAGCGCACACTCGTCGTTTCGAAGCCTTCGGGCGTGAACAGCGCGAGCGGGTCCGATGCGGCGAGCACTTCGATGTCCACGTCTGGCCCGACCAACTCGCGCACCTGTGCTTCGACGCTGGCAGCGGGCGTGACAAGCCGAAGTTGCACGTCGGCGTAGGCCGAGCCGGGGACGACGTTGGCCCGCGTGCCGCCCGCGATTACGCCGACGTTGAGTGTCGTCTCGCCCAGTTGCGTGCTCGAAGGCCACGTCGCCGTTCGCAGCGCCGTCAGCGCGTCGAGAAGCCGGACGATGGCCGAGTCGCCGTTCTCGGGGTGGGCCGAGTGGGCCTCTTTTCCCTTGGTGCTCAGCCGAATCCGCAGCGATCCTTTTGTGCCTGTCGCGAGCTTTCCGCCCGTCGGCATGCCGCCGATCAGAAATGCGCACTGCTCCGCCACCGGGTGTGCGTTGGCCTCGCGCGCGCCGAGCGCGTTCATCTCCTGGTCGACGGTGAACAGCAGGCCGATACGCGTTTCACCCGATTCGAGCAGTTTAGCGGCTGCGGCGAGCTGAACGGCCGCGGCTCCTTTGGCGTCGGCTGCTCCGCGCCCATAGACGTGGGTATCGTCGTCGTGGGCTTCGATCTCACCCGGAACGGTGTCCAGGTGGCAGGCAAACACGACGCGCGGCGCAGAGGTGGTCGTAGCGACGAGGTTGAAGCGGTTCGACGCTACCTGCTGCTGCTCGACCCGCAGGTCGAGGTTGCGCAAAACCGTCGCCACGTGCCGCACGACGGCTGCTTCGTCGCCGGAGGGAGAGGGAATCTCGACGAGCGCGCGCGCGAGCGTGACGGGGTTCATACAGGGCGAGAAGTAGCGATGACGGTCCCCGCTCTCATGCGCGTCGGGTAGGCGCGCGCATCGGTGCGGACCGGTAAAGATACGCGTTAGCGGGCACGCTCGCAGACGGCTCACCTGCTCTTCGTGCGCTACAGTGAACGCACCGCATAGCTTTCCTCCGCACACGTAAAATGCGAGGCTTCCGACCTCTTCCTCATGCCCACTTCCGCCGCTTCAACCTTCGACATAGCCTTCTCCTTGACTGGCGACGCGCGAGGCAACAGTCGCGCGCTACGGCAACTCACCGCACTGGTCGAGCGCGGGCTTTCGGTCGTTTTATTGACAGTGGGGGAGGGGCCGGTTGGTGTGGAGGGCGTCCACGTCGTTGGGCGCGGCGAGGCCATCACGGGCGGCCCCCGGTTCTACCTGCGCAACCATCGCGCGCTGCTCCGCGACTCAGCGCCGGTTCATGCCTCGGTCTATCACGCGAGCGACTTGTACGCACTTCCGGCGATGGCGAGTGCCGCTCGCGAGCGCGGCTCGGCTCTGACGTACGACGCGCGCGAGTGCTATCCGCACGTGTTTGGGACGGTCGGCAAGCCTCTCTCGCGAAAGTTCTGGCAGGCGCTCGAAGGCCGTTATGTTCGCCGCGTCACCCACGCATTTACAGTCAGTCGGAGCATCGCCAGTCACATGGCGCAGACGTACCACGTCGACCCGCCGACGCTGCTGCCCAATGCCGACCCGCTCTCTGACCTGCCGTCCAACCGCTACCTGCTGCACGAACTCCTGAAACTGGACCGCAGCGCCAATCTCGTGCTCTACCAAGGTGCTCTGACGCCGCACCGCGAGCTGGAGACCCTGGCTGCCGTCTGGCCACGCGTCGCAGCCCGGTGCCCTGCCGCGCACTTGGTCTTTCTGGGAGACGGACCTTTGCGCGGCACGCTTCTGCGGTCGGCGGGCCCCGAACGCGTTCACTTCCCAGGTGCCGTGCCGCCATCCGAACTGACTGGCCTGACCGCGTCGGCGTCCGTCGGTGTGGCGCTGCTGGCCGACGTATGCCTCAATCATCGCTACGCGCTGCCGAACAAGCTCTTTGCGTATCTGAGTGCGGGCGTGCCGGTCGTGGCCTCGGATCTGCCCGAGATGCGGCGTGTGCTCACCGACCCGTCACCTGCGGGTCTGCTCGTGCGTCCGGGCGACGCAGACGATCTCGCCCGCGCGCTCGTTTCTCTCCTTTCCGACGCCGAACTGCGCGACCGCCTGGCCGCATCGGCACCCGCTATCCTCGAAACAACCGACGCCGACGGTGCTTTGCATCGCTTCGCCGACACGATGGCCGCTCTGGCCCACCGACCATGATCCGACTCCGCTCTCTTCTCTTCCTCGCTCTGGGCCTGCTGTTGGTGCCGACCGTCGCCCTGGCGCAGCGTCCTGCCGTCGACCCATCGCCTGCCGCAGGCATCGACTGGCATCCGACCGTCGAGGCCGCGATGACGGCTGCTGAAACGAGCGGCAAGAAGGTGATCGTCGATATTTTTGCGCCGTGGTGCGGCTGGTGCGCGCGCTTGCAAAAAGAAGTGTATGGCAGCGACGAGGTGCAGGCGTACGTCGCCGATAATTTCGAGATGGTCCGTGTCAACGGCGAGGAGTCCGAGGATGTGATCGCATTCAAGGAGTACACGCTCTCGTCGCAGATGCTGGCCCAGGCGCTGGGTGCGAGCGGCTACCCGACGACTGTCTTCCTCGCTTCCGACGGCAGCTACGTCACCAAACTCCCCGGCTTCTCGGCCCCTCCCGACTTCCTCAACGTGCTCGGCTTCATCTCGACGGACGCCTACCTGACCCAAGACTTCGAAGCCTACTTGGGCGTCGAGGGCGATCAGTCCGGGCGGTGATACATCTCAGCTAGCTCAAGATCGCACACGGATCTCGTCCACTTACGCGCTCATGTCTCGCCCTACCTCTACCTTCGCCCTCGTAGCCGCGTGCGCGGCGCTGGCAGTTCCTGCCACTGCGCAGATCTCGCCGGTGGACAGCGCGCGAGTCGGATTCGTCGCACCGACGGCGCCTAGACAAACGACGTTCCAACTGGCGACGATCGACTCGTCGGGCGCACGTGTGCTAAAGGGAGAAGCGATATCGCTGTGGGAGTTCGGCGCAGACTCGTGTGGCACCGCCGAGGTAGACCCAGGTATTTTCTCTCCGCTCGGTCCGCTCAGCGATCCGGACCCGGGCATCGTCATTGAGCCAAGCGGCGGCGTGAATCCGCACATCGTTCTGATGAAGCCGCCCGGAGCCACCTGCTGGAACGCTCCGCTGCAACGCGATGGCGCTCCTCAGAAGTAGGATTGGGGCGCGCACATACGATAGGGGCACCGTAGGTTACCGACTCGCTGCGCTTTGAGTATCCGAGGGCATCCCGCTTTCACGTACATCTCGTCATGCGCCGTCCCGCCTCGTTTCTCGTCGTTTTGCTCTCCGTCGCCGCGTGCCAGCCAGCCGCCGAAGCGCCCATTGTCACTCCGTTTCCCGGCGGCGCCCTCGTCGATCTGAGCCATGCGTACGACGAGAACACGATCTATTGGCCGACCGAGGAGGGCTTCAAACTGAACGTCAACGCGCAGGGCATGACCGACGGCGGCTATTACTACGAGGCGTTCTCGTTCACGTCGGCGGAGCACGGCGGCACGCACCTGGACGCGCCGGTTCACTTCGCCGAAGGGCGGCGGACGGTCGATGAGATTCCGCTCCGAGACCTGATCGGGCCGGGCATCGTCGTCGATGTGAGCGAGACAGCGCTGGCGGATGCGGACTACCAGGTGACGGTCGCCGATCTCCAGTCGTGGGAGGCCGAGCATGGCGCGATCCCAGACGGCGCGCTCGTTCTGCTTCGGACCGGCTACGCGTCGTTCTGGCCGGATCGCGTGCGCTACATGGGCACGGACGCGCGTGGAGCGGACGCGGTCGCGCTGCTCCACTTTCCCGGTCTGCACCCCGACGCGGCGCAGTGGCTCGTCGACAACCGAAGCATCGCAGCCATCGGGCTGGACACCCCGAGCATCGACTTCGGTCAGTCCGACGCTGTTCGAGGCGCACCGCATTCTGTTCGACGCCAACATTCCGGCTTTCGAGAACGTCGCCGATATGAGCGCGCTTCCAGCGATAGGTTTTTCTGTGATCGCGCTGCCGATGAAGATCGGAGAGGGGAGTGGGGCACCGCTGCGCATCGTGGCCGTCGTGCCGTAGCTCAGCCTTGCCGCGCGAGCCAGTCGGCGTCGTACGTCAGTGAGCAGCGTCGTCAGGGCGTCGTGCCAGCGGTGCGTCGGTGCCGTCGGCGCGGCGGCGGAGCCAGAAGCCGTAGGCGGTATTGGCTTCGTACTTCGCGGTCCAGTCGTTGGGCAACATCAGGTCGACGGCGGGGAGAAGGGTGTCACTGCGGTCCGCAAAGGCGAAGACCGAGAACCCGTCGCCTTCGTAGCTGCCCATGCCGTCCGGAATCGGCCCACCGTCGAGGAAGGCAGCGTAGGCCGCCAGTGCGGGGACAGACGCGCCACCCGCATGCAGATCATCGTGGGCGAGCCAGTAGATTCGCGCCAAGCGCTGAACGTGCATCACGTAGGCAGGCCGGACGAGCGCTCGGGCGACGGCATTGTCCGTTCCCAAAATCGCGTTCTCGGCGACCCAGTCGACGAATGCGGGGTCGTAGTGACCGAACGCGCGGTCGCTCGACAGGTCGAGGCGGATCTCCATCGTCGTGGCGACGTGCGGACCCGAAGCGAACATGCGCTCCGCCGGACTGCGCGACGATGCTGGGCGAGTCGACGACGCCGTTTGCCAGGCACGCCAGTCCACGTGCGCCGAAGTCGAAAAACCACGTGCCAAAGGCCAGTTCGCACGGTTGACCTTGCTGAGAGAGCATGTGCGCGTACGATGCGTCCAGTCCGCGCCACACGTCGACGACCGTAGAAGGAGGCTCCGTATCGACCGAAGTAGAGGCGGGCTGCGAACCAGAACAGGCGACCATTCCGAGCGTCAGCGCAGCGGCGAAGAATAGGCGGTGCGAAATCGGAGTCATAGAAAAAGGGGCGGGGAGGAGCAGGGACCGAAGTCTCTGTCACCTCCCGCGCCCCTCTCAGGTTCGCGGAGTGCGTTGCGTTACGCGGTCTCGACCTGGACGGCGTTGCGTCCAAACTTGAACGGCGCGGCGTCCATCACTTTGGCGACCATGTTCTCGGGCACGTCGACGAACGTGCGGTTGTCCTGGATCTGGATCTTGCCCAGCGCGCGGCCCGGGATGTTGGCTTCGTTGGCGATGGCGCCCACGATCTGGCCCGGACGGATGCCGATGTCGTGCCCGGCATCGACCACCAAGCGGACAAATCCGGAGTCTTGGCTGCGGCTGTCCACCTTGTCGAAGTCGCGGCCACCTTTCTCGTAGGTCTTGCTGCCACGGCCCGAGTTGCGGTCGTTGTTGTTCCACTTGCCGCCGCGATCATTGCGATCGTTCCGGTCATTTCGGTCGAAACGGTCGTTGTTACGGCTCTTGTTCTTGCCTTTTCCGGGCACCTGAACGGGCAGCAGTTCAGCGACGTTGCGGCTCTTGCGGGCCAGCGTCAGCGCGGCTGTTGCCACGTCCATCGGGTCGGCACCAGCGGTGATCATCTCGGTGACCAAGCGGCGGTCGGCGTCGGTAGCGTCGGTAAAGGCGGCGTCGATTTCTTCGGCGAAGCGCGTGTTGCGAGCCAGTTCGACTTCTTCGATGGACGGTAGCGTCTCGATCTCGATCTTGCGTCCGGCGGCGCGTTCGACACGCGAGAGCAGGCCACGATCAGACGGCGTGATCAGAGACATCGCCGTGCCGTCGCGTCCGGCGCGTCCAGTCCGGCCCACGCGGTGCACATAGGCTTCGGGGTCGAACGGCAGGTCGACGTTGAACACGTGCGAAACGTGGTCGATGTCCAGCCCGCGCGCTGCCACATCGGTGGCGACGAGGATGCGGACTTGCTGCTTTTTGAAGCGGTTGAGGACGGCGGTGCGAGCCGACTGGCTGAGTTCGCCCGAGATCTCCTCGGCGGCGTAGCCCATGTCCGACAGCAGCGACGCCACTTCGGACGCTCCGGCGCGCGTCTTGACAAACGCCAGCGCGCTCGTCACGTCTTCGGTTTCGATCAGGCGCACCAGAGCGGCGAGCTTGTCGCGGTGGTAGACCATGTAGCCCTTCTGCGCTACGTCGGAAGCGGTCCGGTCGCCGTCCGTCACCGAAATGACTTCAGGGTTGTTGAGCCGCTTCTGAGCCAGCTTCTTGACGCCCGGAGCCATCGTCGCCGACAGTAGAGCCGTCTGGCGCTCGGCGGGGAGGTGGTCGAAGATCGCGTCGAGGTCATCCGCGAAGCCCATCGAGAACATCTCGTCGGCCTCGTCGATCACGACGGTGTGCGCTTGGGACAGATCGACGGCGCCCTGGTTGAGCAGGTCGACCAATCGGCCCGGCGTTGCCACGACCACGTCGACGCCCTGGCGGAGCCGCTTGATCTGCTTGGGGTAGGGCTGGCCGCCGGTGATCGGCAGCGTGCGCACATCGATCTGCTTGCCGTACGTGTAGATGGCAGCGGATACTTGGGTGGCGAGTTCGCGCGTCGGGGCGAGGACGAGGGCCTGGATAAAGCGGCGCTCGTCGGTCTGGGCGATGCGGTGAAGCATCGGCAGGGCGAAGGCGGCGGTTTTGCCGGTTCCCGTCCGGGCCTGGCCGATGGCGTCGCGGCCTTCCATCAGGATCGGAATCAGTGCCTCCTGGATGGGCGACGGCTTCTCGTAGCCCTGGTGGACGACGGATTCGAGGATGGAGGGATGGAGATTGAAGTCGGTAAACGTCACGATGCAGCAGGTCCGCGCGGGCGGACAGTTAGCGTGCCAGGCCGGAGCCGGGCGGAGTAGAATGGAGAAGTCGGGCACGCGGCTTTCGCCGCAGGGGGGCCAGTTCTCACATCCGCCGCCGAGAGGATTTCCTCCTCGACATCCGCAAACGCATTCGTCTGGCTGCAACTTGGCGGCTCCATCAGAGCCGTTCTATCCCAACAGTCGATCAGAATACAAACCGGACCTGCGAAGACGCTGCGGACGACAGGCGACGGTTGGGCGAAGACCGCTGCTGGCTACGTTGTCCGCTGCAGGCAGACCAGCTTATGTTTGCCGCCATGACTCGAGATCTGCTCCTCTTCGCGTTCGTCGTCGAACTGATTCGCACCCTTGCCCTGCCGCTGCTGCTGATCGGCTGGATGTGGCTACGGCCGAGCGCCGCCGAACGGACTGGCTCGTTCGCGTCGCGCTCGTCGGGGTCTACGTCGGTTGGGTGGTGTGGACGGGGCGATGGGGGCTGGCGAGCGTCCATCTACGCTGGGTCGTGGTGGCGCTGTGGCTGGGCGGAGCAGCGTTCTCATTTTGGCGAGGCCGGAGCAACTCAATCGACGCCTGTGCCTGTCGCGTTCGGCTGCTGTCATGGGCTGGACTCGGCGGGCGCGTGCTGATCGTCGCGTTCTTCGGATTCCTGGCGACGAGCGCGCTGCTCTCTCGGCAGTTCGAAGGCGAGCCGATGGCCGTCGCGTCGCCGCTGCGGGGCGGCGGGTACCTCGTCGGGCACGGTGGGCGCACGTCGTCGACGAACTACCATGGCGCGGCTGCTCCGCCGCAGACGTATGCGCTCGACATCGGCAAAGTCGGAGGATGGGGCGCGCGGGCGTCGAGCCTACTGCCGACCGACCTGGACGACTATGCCGTCTACGGCGAACCGGTGTACAGTCCGATCTGATGGGCGAGTCGTCGCTGCGGTCGACACGATGCCGGATCTGGTGCCGCCGCTGTCGCAGCCCGGCGGACCGGCAGGCAACCTCGTGATCGTGCGCTCGGGCGACGTGTACCTGTTCCTCGCCCACCTGCAGAGTGGTAGCGTCCGCGTGTGCCGGGTGACTCGGTGACGACGGACACGGTCATCGGAGTCGTTGGCAACTCGGGCAACACGACCGAGCCGCACCTGCACCTGCACGCCGTCCGTATCCGACGAAGAGGTGCCGATTTCCGACCTGCTGTGGAGCGGTGAGCCGATTCCGCTGCTGATCGACGACCGGTTTCTCGTCCGTGGCGACGTGTTCTGACATGCATCGCGAGCGTCGGCTGTGTTCTCCTCGAGGAAGACGGGCGCGTAGATGAGGGCTTCATCCCTTGCATGAAGATGAACGAATTCCTCTCCGCCATCTGGATGCGTCTGTCCATCTGGTTCGACCCCGAGCGATCGGGCAGCGAACTGAGGGCGCTGCTCTCCAACGTCGTCGTCGTCGTCGTCGTCGTGGCGCTGCTGATCTTCGGCATATTCACCGCGCTGACCGAGACGGGTGTCGACATGCCGTTCGAGACCATTCAGCTCGCCCCGGTCGACGTGTCGGCCTCGCTTGCTCCCTCGCCCTAATGGCCATCGATCTGACACCTGCCGAGAGAGAGCAGGCCGTCGCGGCTCTGCAGGCGTACCTGTTGGACGAACTCGACGTTCGGGCCGGAACGGTTGCTGTCGACGGGCTGCTGGCCTGGGTGCTGACCGACATCGCGCCGCTGGCCTACAACCAGGGCGTCGCCGACGCGCAGGCCCGCGTGCACGCAAGAGCCGAGGAGTTGACCGTCGACCTGTTCGAGACGCCGTTTGCCCGCTCGCGGCGGTAGCATGTGCGTCGGTTGCGTCTTTCTCAGCCGACGAGCGACTACAGGGCAAACCCCGCTGCATGACTGCTCCCGATTCCGCCGACCACTGGCTTTCGTTTGCGACCGGCATCCGCGCCTTTGTCGCTCGCCGCGTGCCATCCGCCGAGGTGGACGACGTGACGCAGGACGCGCTGCTTCGCGTCCATCAATCGTCAGACCGTCTGGGCGAGGCAATCAGCGTCGAGGCATGGGTGTTCTCTATCGCTCGTCGCACAGTCGCCGATTTCTACCGCAGCCGCAGCCGAGAACCTGCATGGGTGACGAGCGATGTGGAGCCTGCCGCAGACGTTCACTCGTCGGACATACGCGTCCGACTTCGACGGTGACCACTCCGTCCACGAGGAAGTGCTGTCGTGGTTGCTGCCGATGGCGCACCTGCTGCCCCCGAAATACGCCGAGCCGCTGATCCGCGCCGATTTTCAAGGTCAGTCGCAGCAGCAGGTCGCGGACGCTCTGGGGCTGTCGCTCAGCGGTGCGAAGTCGCGAATCCAACGGGCGCGCGTAATGCTAGGCGAGATACTGCGTGCATGCTGCGACGTGAACTTCGGCCCGGACGGATGCGCCGATTCGTTCGAGCGAAGGCATCCGCGCTGCGAGACGTGCGAGTGAGCGAACAGGGGCGTGCCTTTCCGATGGGTGCTCGAAAACTGAGTGGGATACCGCCTGGCATCGCTGCCACTCGCATTCAACTCGCCGCCAATGGGGGGAGCGGGCGGTCCGGGGTGTGCGCTACTTTGTCTGGCCGCCTCGCATTCAACTCCTGCTCTGTGGACGTATCACTCGAAATCCATGCGCCCGGCCTCGACATGGCACAGGCGCGCTGGACGCACCACCTCATTTTTATGCAAGAGGTCCATCAGAAGGTCGAGACGATCTTCAATCAGGCACGCAAAGCGTATCGAGAGCACGGGTTGGGCACGATGCACGTCGACCGAGAGCAGTGGATGCAGGTCGTGCGCGACGCCGTCACGGACGAGGAAATCGCAGGGCTTCCGCACACCTACATGTCGGCGCAGCAGGCGACCGAGCGCTGCGACTTCGGCTTGCTTGCAGGCGGGTTCACCGACATCATCTCTTCGTACGATCCGTCGTGCGCATTCGTACTGACGGTCGAGCATCATCCTCAAGGATTGCTGAGCTGCTACGTGATCGATCCGTCCGGCAAAGGCCAGGAGGTCATCCGGTAGATGGATGCGCTGCTGCTTCCCGATACGCTGACCCTCCTGCCGCGCGTCGCGCTGTCGGCTGCCGCCGTGTTCGCAGCGCTGCTCGTGCTGACGCGGCTGATGGGGCTGCGTAGCTTTTCGAAGATGTCGAGCATGGACTTCGCGACGACGGTCGCTCTGGGTGCCATTCTCGCGACCACGATCCTGAGCGACGATACGCCCGTCCTCGTCGGGGCGCTGGCCTTCGCGCTGCTGTTCGGCCTGCAGTTCGTGGTGTCGCGGCTGCGAATGGTGTCGCCGCGCGTGGAGCGCCTGCTCGAGACCAGCCCGCTGCTGCTCGTCGCTCACGGCGTGCCGATCCGCGCGCACCTCGATGCCGTTCGCATGACGGACTCCGATCTGCAGGCCAAACTCCGGGGCGGCGGTGTGCGGCAACTGAGCGACGTGCTCGCGGCGACGCTCGAGACCAGCGGCGACGTATCGATCTTGCTGACGGGCGAGCCGGTCGACGCATGGCTCTTCGCTGGCGTCCGCGGCGCCGACCTACTCGACTTCGACGATTAGACGCAGCGGCGCGATCTTCGAGCGATCGCCCAACCGTTCTCGTCATGTCCTACCTTCTCGCACTCGATCAGGGCACTACGTCGTCGCGCGCGGTCGTCTATTCGGCAGGCGGACGCGTCGTCGCGTCGGCGCAGCAGCCGCTAGCGCAGCACTTTCCGCAGCCTGGCTGGGTCGAGCACGATCCGGCTGACCTGTGGGCCGACCAGCTGGGAGCCGCCCACGAAGCGATGGCGCGTGCTCGCATCTCGGCGCGCGACGTGTCCGCGATGGGCATCACCAACCAGCGCGAAACCACGCTGCTCTGGGACCGGGCGACGGGCGAGCCGCTGCACCGCGCCATCGTCTGGCAGGATCGCCGGACGGCCCCCCTGTGCGAGCGCCTACGAGCCGACGGACACGAGCCGACGATCCGAGAGCGGACCGGCCTGCTGCTCGACCCCTACTTCTCGGCTACCAAACTGGCGTGGCTGCTCGACCACGTCGGCGGGGCGAGGGGGCGGGCCGAGCGAGGCGAGCTGGCGTTCGGGACCGTCGACACCTGGCTCGTCTGGAACCTGACCGGTGGGCGAGCCGACCGCGACGCGCTCCACGTCACCGATGTCACCAACGCGAGCCGGACACTGCTCTTCAACGTCCACGCGATGGACTGGGACGACGACCTGCTCGCACTCTTCGATATTCCCCGAACCCTGCTGCCGCGCGTCGTGTCGTCGTCCGGCAGCATCGGTGTTACGCATCCGGACGTGTTCGCGCATCCCATCGTCATCTCCGGTATCGCCGGAGATCAGCACGCGGCGACGTTCGGGCAGCGATGCGTCCGGCCCGGAATGGCGAAGTGCACGTATGGAACGGGGTGCTTTCTGATTGCGCATACCGGCGCGGATGTGCCGAGATCAGATCATGGGTTGCTCTCGACAGTCGGATGGCGGCTAGGCGACGATAGGGCCGAGTACGCGCTCGAAGGCAGCGTCTTCGTCGCCGGGGCAGCCGTGCAGTGGCTGCGCGACGGGCTGGGACTGATCCGCGAGGCGCGCGAAGTGGAGGCGCTGGCAGCGTCGGTACCGGACAGCGGCGGTGTGGTCTTCGTGCCTGCGTTCGCTGGTCTGGGCGCTCCGCATTGGGACGCCGAGGCAAGGGGCACCCTCATTGGTCTGACGCGGGGGACGACGGCAGCGCACATCGCGAGGGCCACGCTCGAGGCTGTCGCCTTACAGGTGGCCGATCTGGTGGAAGCCATTGAGGGCGACACGGGCCATCCGCTGACTCAGCTGCGCGTCGACGGCGGCGCGTCGGCCAACGACCTGCTGATGCAGACTCCAGGCCGACATACTCGGCATCCCCGTCATCCGCCCATCCGACATAGAAACGACCGCACGCGGAGCCGCCTACCTCGCTGGTTGCGCCGTCGGGTTGTGGACGGACTCCGACCTGGACGCGTTCGCCTCAGGTGACCAGCGTTTCGAGCCTACGATGCCACGCGCACAGGCAAATCGGCTGCGAGAGGAGTGGGCACGAGCCGTCGACCGCAGCCGAGAGTGGGTCAAAAGCGCCGACGCCTGAACGCCGAACGCCTCCGAGCACACCGCAGTCGGCACACTCGGAGGCGTCGCGCTCGGACGGCCGGACCACCACAGCCGACCGTCCGTGTGGGACGGCGTTACCTCAAAACCGTCACGCGTCCGCTGCGGACGATGCCGTCGGCTTCCATGCGGTAGAGATAGAGGCCGCTGGGCAACTCGGAGGCGTCGAGGCGGGCGTCGTGCGTTCCCGCCGGGCGTGTGCCTGAGACGAGCGTTTGCACGAGTCGTCCAGTCGCATCGTACAGCGTGATCCGTACGTCCGAGGCACGCGGCAGGGCGTAGCCGATGCGCGTCAGGCCGCGTGCCGGGTTGGGAGCGGCGCTGCGCAGTTCGACCTCGGTCGGCAGGGCGTCGTCGGCAGCTAGCGACGACTGTCGACGTTGCCAGCTTAGTGCCACAGAGCAGGGTGAGGCCGGTGTCGGACGTACGCTGGGCCGAGGGCAGCGTGACCGTCGCCGACGACAGTGCGGATTCGGCTTCCAGCGTGACGGTGAAGCGTTCGCCCTGGGGCAACTCGCCGTCGTCGGTCCGCACGAACGCAATACCTAGCTCGTCGCCGCTCTGCTTGTGGAAAGCCAGCGGTTCGGTTGATTCGAGTGCGCCCAACGGCATCACGTCGACGACGCGCAGTCCGGTGGGTAGCTCGAAGCCGTACGACACGCCACGTGCTGCTTCGGCTAGGTCGGCGCTGAACGCGACGCGTTCTCCGGCCGCGACGGCTCCCAGATCGAGCGAGACGGGGCACGTCGCATCGGCGACCTGCTGCGTCTTGCCCAGCGGTTGGTTGCGCGTCCGCATCCAGTTGAGACCGATGGCGAGTACGTCGTTCTGGTCGACGACCCCATCGCCCGATGCGTCGGCGTGGGCAACGTCGGGCGTGGCGTCGTAGGGCCACGGCGCGGCGGGCTGTCCGGTCCAGTCGAACGGGTTGGCTGCCGTGCGCGCCGGTCCGGTCTTGCCGAAGTGCGTGCCGATGGGCAGCAGGTCCTGCGCGTTCGGCTCGACGGTCCCGCTGGCATCTGTATCGCCGGGCCACACCAAGAGTTGCGCGAAGCCGACTAGCCCATCGACCGGAGTCAGTTCGATTGGGTCGCCGTCCGGATCCAGACGCGAGGACGTTTGCGATGCGGAAGGGCAACAGGCCGACGAGTTCGTCCCCCATGCTCTCGAAGTCGGGGCGCACGCGGAAGGTGACCGCCGCCAGAATACCCGACCCGCTGACACCCGTATCGACGGTGCGCGACAGGGCCAGCGCGACGACCTGCACGCCGTCGACCTCTTCCTGACTGACCGACGTGACGACTTCATTGGTCGATCCGAGAAATCCGTTTTCGACCTGAGCACCGACGAACTCGACGGCCGCGTCCACGAACTGGATCTGGAGGCCGACGCCCGCCAGGTTCTCGACCGGTCCGAACTGGGGACGCCCTTCGTTGCCGACGTTCACCTCGAACGTGATCAGGTCGCCGGGTTGGACGACGAAGTTGGGCTGCCCGTTGGTCACCGCGTCGAGCGATAGCGCAGCGGTTACCGCCGGTTCGGGGACGACGAACGAACCCGATGCAAAGGGGCTGGACAGCGAGCCGTAGACCGTCTGCACGCCCCAGTAGTACGTGCCGGGCGGCAGATCGCGGAGTTGGTACGTTGTGCCGAAGTTGCGCTGCGTCGATAAGGCCTTGCGGAAGCCGCCACCTACATCAGCGAGCGGCGCGACAATGTCAGTTGCTCCTGCGCTGGTGCCGACCGAAACGTCGTAGGTGAGATCCGCCTGGGAGAGTTTGCCCTGGGCGAGAGCGGCGTTCCAGTCGAGCGTCACACGTCCATCGGAGGAAGCGTCGGCGTCCAGGCCGGTCGGTGTCGGTAGTAGGCCGTCCATCCGCTTGCCGCTGCCCGCGGCCGATCCGCCGATGGCACCCGTATCGCCGAATCGCATCGCGTTGCGGAAGACAGTCGTCTGGTTGACCAAGTTGACGTCCTGGTTGGCAGGGCGGAACGAGCGGCCCGAAATCAGCACGTCCTCGAACGTGTCGCCGTCCAGGTCGGCCACGAGGACGAGCGGCGGCGTGCGCGTCACGCCTTCGCGCCCGGACAGACCCAGACGCAGGCCCATCGGCTCGAACGTCGTCGCGGACAGATCGCCCGATCCGCTGCGGCGCTGCAAGAAGACGTCGAAGCGGTCCTGGGTGTCGTCAGCGAGTGACGGCGTGCGCAAGACTAGGTCGGTCAGCCCATCGCGGTCGAAGTCGGCGGGGGCGAGGTAGCGCGTGTCCGTAGCGGGAAGGCCGCGCACCTGGGTCGAACTGCTCGGCGAGAAGCCGGGACCGTTCGGGCCGGGTGTGTTCTCGTAGACGAGTGTCTCGCGGATCGGGTCGCCTCCATCGGCCAGGAGGATCGAGCCGGACAGGATCAGGTCGGGCTGCGCGTCGCCGATCACGTCGATCCACGCTACGTCGCCGTCCTGGAGGGCGATGACGGGTGCATTCTCGTTGGCGAAGGCAGCGTCGCCGGGCGCGCGGCTCCAGACTCCGGCATAGGCGTCGCCGTCCGAGTCTCGGCCTTGCAGTGCGATCAGCAGTCGGTCGTCGGCGGAATCGTCGGTGCCGTTGTCGAGCCGCACCGATGCGGCCCGAGCGTACGAAAGCGTGGGTAGACCGTGATCCAGGTCGCGCCCGAAGCCGACTCTGCCCTCGTCGAGCGTGTTGCGGAAGAGCGTCGTCAGCGCAGGCGTGCCGCCCTCGAACGGGTCGCCCATCATGAGCAGGTCTTGATCGCCGTCGAAGTCGTAGTCGAGCACTTCGATGTCGCCCAGACGAACGCCTCGGTTAATGCGTATCAATTCGGAAAAGCCGCCCGCCCCGTCGTTCTGCATCACGATCAGGTTGACTGCTCCACCGCCGCCGGTCGACGATCCGCCGGTGTAGGCGAGGTCGAGGTGCCCGTCGTTGTCCACATCGAACCACACGGCGTCGCCCAGCACGCGCGGGCTGAACGGCTGCGTTTGAGTGTAGGCGAGCGCGCCCTGCCCATCGATTGCGCCCGAGAGGAGAAAGCCTGTCGCCGCCGTACCGTTGCTTTCGCCCATCAGCACTACGTCGAGCACGCCGTCGCCGTCCGCGTCTCCGATGGCTCCGACGGGGCGTCCGAGCGTGGGTAGTTCGAGCATGAGATCGCCAAACGCGGGGAGCGCTTCGAGCAGGTGAACTGCGCCGCGTCCGAACGCCATCAACTCCGGCCGCGGATCGTCGGCGTCGGGATGCTCGCTCTGGGCCGCCGTCGGGACAAACGCGTCGAGCGTCGAGCCGTCGGCGTTGGGCGCAGCGAACGTCAGGCCCAGTCCGGCACCGAGTTCGATGGCGTGGGTGGTGACGCGGAACGCCGAAGGGGAGAAGTCGCCCGCCGCTCCGTCGTGCTCCATCGACCGGATGCCGTCGCTCTGGAGGTTGGTTGTGTAGATCTCCATGCGCCCGTCCAGGTCGTAGTCGCCGACGGCCACGCTCGCTGTCGCCAGGAACTGCGCCGCCTGGGTGCCGACGTAGTTGGGGTCACCCGCGCCGTTCGTCCCGTCCAGCGAGTAGATGCGGACGCCGCTGCTGACCTGACTGCCTGCGTAGGCGACGATGATTTCGTCGATCCCGTCGCCGTCCAGATCCGCGACGTGCAAACCGCCCTGCCCGCCCGAAACGGTCGCCGATCCACCGCCGACGCCGCCGTTGGTCGAGATGCCGACCTGGGTAGCGAACGGTTCGGCGCTGGCCGGTCCGCCGTCCGGGACGAGTACGCCGACGCCGGGTGTGTCGAATCCGGCCGGGTTGACCTCGAACACGTAGAGGCCGCCCGGATTACCGCCGTTCTGGGCCGCCACGACGACGATCTCGGGCTTGCCGTCGCCGTCCGGGTCGCCTACCGCGACGTAGCGCAGCTGATTGTTACCCGCCGCCACGTCTAGGCCCTCGACGAAGCGGAAGTGCGCGGCCTGCGCGTTGCCGACCTTGCTCGTCTCCGGCTCCCACTCGATCACGTTGACCTGAGCCGACGCACCGTCGGGGCATCCGGGCGCGGGCGTGTCGTTTCCGGTATTGATCGATAGCATTTCGGGGTTGCCGTCGCCGTCGAGGTCGCCCAGCGGGACCACGTCGAGTGGAAGGTATCCGCACTCGCGTTCGACGCCGTCCGGGCTGGCCGACTGCCACGACTCGTCCTGGGGATGCGCCGAGAGGCCCGAAACGACGGGCGAATCGAAGATGCGAAACCGGACCGTGTTCAGCGTGCGCCACCGGACGAAGTACTCCAGGCCGTCGTCTGCATCGAACTGTCCGGCGCGTATGCGCCACTCGTGCGGATCGCTATAGCCGGAGGCGGAGGTGGCCTCGAGGTTCAGCGTGTACGGCAGTTGGTCCCATCCGGGCGACGAGAGGGCGTGCGCGTAGCCCGTCAACGCGCTTCCGAACGTGCCATTGACCGTCAGAAAGAGCGGGCGCTCCGATGCGGGGTGGAAGGCGGGAGCGGCGGCGAAGACGTCGGGAACGGCGAACGAGTGCTCGACGACAAAGCCGGTTTCGAACGTCGACTGGGCGAGCGGCGCCGGGCGCGATGCACGCGGCGACGAGCAGCGCGATGAGGGCGGGCAGGAGGCGATTCATGGGCGTGGAGGTAGGAGTGCGGTTGATCGGTTGGACCACTGACCCGTATTCTGAGGCGTCGGCGCGTGAGTTGGGAGGTGGTTCTGTCTGCTTCACCCCGTTTCGCCGCCGATCCGCTCACGCCACCACGAAGTTTTTCTCGAGCGGCCCCGTTTTCCTCTACCAGAAGCCGCCGCTCGGCTTCGCGGACAACCGGCACTGTGGCACACTCCTGGGACCGACTAAGCACACTCGTAGACCACGCGCTGGCGCTGCCGCCCAGCGAACGCAACGCCTTTCTGGACGCTGAATGCGTGGACGACGCGGACCTTCGTATGCAGGTCGCATCGCTGCTGGCGTCGGACGATGACGCGTCGGCTTTCTTCGATGGACTTGCGCCGGACGTAGGCGTGCGGCTCCTCGACGAAGCACCGTTGGAAGAAGGCGTTCGGGTCGGGCGCTATCGTATTGTCCGGCTGATCGCGCGAGGAGGGATGGGATCGGTCTACCTCGCCGAGCGGACGGACGAAGGGTTTGCGCAACTCGTCGCCTTGAAAACGATTCGCGATGCGCCCGAGCGGCCCGACCTGATCCGCCGCTTTCTGGCCGAGCGTCAGATTCTAGGCCGGTTGACGCATCCCCACGTCGCCCGCCTGCTCGACGTGGGCGTAGACGCCGAGCGGGGGGACGCGCCGTTCCTGGCGATGGAGTACGTCGACGGCGAACCGATCACGACCTACGCCGACCGCAAGCGCCTGTCCGTCGATGCGCGGTTGGCGTTATTCGCCGACGTTGTCGACGCGGTTCGGCACGCGCACGCGCAACTGATCGTCCACCGCGACTTGAAGCCGTCGAACGTGCTCGTCACCGATGCGGGCCGGGTGAAACTGCTCGACTTCGGCATTGCGAAAGTGCTGGAAGCCGAAGTGGGAGACGCGGTTCGCACCCAGACCGGCAGCGCGTTGATGACGACCGAGTATGCCGCTCCCGAGCAGATACGTGGTGAGGCCATCACGCCAGCGACCGACGTGTACGCGCTGGGCACACTGCTCTACGAACTGCTGACCGGGCGCCGCCCGTTCGCCCAATCTGACGATGCTACGGGCTACCGACTGGCGCACGCCGTGTTGGAGGAGGCAGCGCCAGCACCGTCGTCTGTCGTTGAGGACGCAGCCGCTTACGCGCGCAGCGTGTCGCCCGAGAAGTTGCGCAAGCGATTGTCTGGCGACCTGGGTGTGCTCGTTCTCAAAGCGCTGCGCAAAGAGCCCGACCGCCGCTACCCCACCGCCGACGCGCTGCTGGCCGACTTGGACCGCCTGCGTCGCCGGATGCCGCTCGCCGCCCGCCCCGACACGTGGAGCTACCGCGCTCGCTCGTTCGTCCGCCGCTATCCGCTGCCGACCGGTCTCGCTGCCGCACTGCTCGCCCTACTGATCGTCTATGCTGCGACTACGACCGTCCAAGCTGGGCGTCTGGCCGAGGAGCGAGACCGCGCCCAAGCTGCGCTCGCCGACGCGCAGGCCGTGGCTGACTTTATGGGTGACCTGTTCGAGGCGGCCAAGCCGAGCGTCGCGCAAGGCCGGACCGTCACGGCCCGGCAGGTGCTCGATCAGGGAGCGGATCAGATTCTGGACGATTCGTCCGTCGCCCCAGCGCGGCGTGCGGCTCTGCTGATGGAGATCGGGCGCGCCTACGTCAACCTGGGCGTTTATCCGCAGGCCGATACGCTACTGACCCATGCGCTCGCCCTGCGCACGCTGGCTGCCGAATCGGGCGATGCTGACGACCGCGTCGCTCTCGCGCGGACGCACTACCACCTGGGCGCGGTCAAGGACGTGCAACTCGAATACGACGATGCCGAAGCGCACTACGTCGCCTCTGTCGCCGCCTTCCGCGACGGGCTGGACGGGCGCGACGATCCGGCCCTGTTCGAGGCGTTGGCGGATCTGGGGACGCTGCGTGCGTGGAGCAGGGGTGAGGCCGACGCCGCTGTTGGGCTGCTCGAGGAGAGTCAGGACGGCTACGCGCGCCTGTTCGCCGCCTCGCCGGGCGACCGCGAACTGCGCGACATGACGGCGTACAGCATCGGCAGTCTGGGCATCGTCCGGCAGGAGCAGGGCGACACCGCCGCCGCCGAAGCGCAGTACCGCCGCGCCATCGCGTTTCTGCGCGACAACGGCGGAGCCAACGCACCCACGCTGCTCGACAACCAGTTCATGCTCGCCGGACTGATGGCAAGTGCCGGTCGGCTGGACGAGGCGGAAGCGCTCTATCGCGAGATCATCCCCGCCGAAGCCCGCACGCTTGGGGCCGACCACCCGGTCCACGCGTCGACGCTGGCGCACTTCGCCACGCTGCTGGCCCGCACCGGCGCACTCGCCGACGCGATAGAGCAGCAGCGCACGTCGACCGCCATCCGCCGTGCCGCACTCGGCCCCGATCACGTCGTCACGCTGGGATCGCAGTACCAGTTGGGCCGCATGCTCGCCGACGCCGGTCGGCTCGACAGCGCGCACGTCATCTTGGCCGAAACCGCCATCGCCTGCCGCCGCTCCGACGCCTGCGCCCGCATCGGCCACCGAGAAGCGGACTTCCTCGCCCCGCTGCTCTGCGATTTGGCCGACGCCCTACGCGCCACGTCGCCCACCGAAGCGCGCCGCGCAGCCAGCGACGCCCGCGCCCTGTTCGCCGAACGCGAAGACACACCCGGCATCGAACGCGCCGACGCCCTGCTCGCCGCGCTATAGCCGGAGACCTGGCCACCAAACTGAGCGTGTCGCGTCTCACCGTGTAGATTGCGCCATCTCTCCTCCGCACCTCGGATGTCCGCCTCACCGACCGACGTTACCCGCCTGCTCGCCGCATCGCGCGACGGAGACACCCAAGCTCTCGACCGGCTCTATCCGCTCGTCTACGACGAACTGCGGCGCATCGCCCGGCGCGAGCGCAGGCGTGGGGCCAGCGAGACGCTCAACACGACCGGACTCGTCCACGAAGCCTACCTCAAACTCGCCGGAGCGAGCCGCGCCGACTGGAACGACCGCGCCCACTTCTACGCCTTGGCCGCGACCGTCATGCGGCAGATCACCGTCAACCACGCGCGCGACCGCAGCGCCCAGAAGCGCGGCGGCGGTCAG
The DNA here is from genome assembly GCA_963815505.1 of Rhodothermales bacterium. Classification (GTDB taxonomy): domain Bacteria; phylum Bacteroidota; class Rhodothermia; order Rhodothermales; family BA12; genus CAXBBB01. The sequence goes on along the minus strand of CAWFGU010000001.1, from coordinate 132,956 downwards.
CATCCTATCACGCTCGAACCCGGCCTAGCCCTCGCCCTAGCCGACACGCGGAGCGACGCCATCCTCGCGTTGGAAGACGCCCTGACCCAACTGGCGACTGAGCACGACCGCGCCGCCCGCATCGTTGAACTCCGCTTCTTCGTTGGCTTGACCATCGATGAGACCGCCGACGTGCTCTCGGTCTCGTCCGCAACCGCCCGCCGCGACTGGACGACGGCGCGGGCGTGGCTCTACGAACGCATAAAAGACCGACTCAACTGATGCGCGCTGTCCTGCTGCTACTCCTGCTGGCCCCGTCGTGTGCGCCCAAACCGTCCGAGCCGGTCGGTCTGCCGTCGTACGCCTACGTCGAGATGCGGTCGGATTCCCTAGTCGTCACGGCGCGTAATCCACTCCCCGTCGTCGGCACGATGGCGTTGCGTGGATCGGACGGTTCGCTGGTGCGCAGCGCCGTCCTAGCACCGGGCGACAGCGTGCAACTGGGAGCCATCGCACTGGCCGGGCGCGATTCGGCGTCGGTCGTGGATGGGTTGACCGTTTCGGGTATCGTCGGCGATGCGGCGTCGCGGCCCGATCCGTCGGCGCGCTATGCGTTTCCGTTTCCGAGGGGGCGTTCGTACCGCGTGATGCAGGCGTACGAAGGATCGTTCTCGCACGACTCGGATTTTTCGCGCTACGCCGTCGACTTCACGCTGGCCGTTGGCGATACCGTCGCGGCGGCTCGCGATGGCATCGTGGCGACGCTCGTCGACCGCCACACGCGCGGCGGCAACGACCCCGACTTGCGCCTGTTCGGCAACTACGTCACGCTCTACCACGCCGACGGGATGATGACGCAGTACGTCCACCTGGCTCCTGACGGCGCGCTCGTCTCAGTCGGCGATTCGGTGCGGGCGGCCGATCCCATCGGCATCTCGGGGCGGACGGGGTTCACGAGCAAGCCGCACTTGCACTTCAACGTGCTGCAGCCGGTCGAGGGAGGCGCGGTGTCGATTCCCGTACGGTTCGAGCAGGTCGACGGGCGCGAGTTGCGCAAGGGCGACAGGGTGACGCACTGACGCGTCACGTCCGCTGTTTGGCGACCCACGCCACGTGTCGGGCGATGCGTTCGTCGGCGAGCAGCGCCTCGCGTGTGTTGAAGTCGCGCGCCAACTCCTTCTCGTCGGGAATCAGGCGATGGATGCCTCTGTGACACTTGCGACAGACGAGCAGTTTGCGATGGCGCATCTCTTCGAGGTCGAAGCGTCGCCGGAACTGCTTCTTGCGGTGGACGGCGCGCGGGATCAGGTGGTGCTCGGTCAGGCCGACACCCATCCGCTCGCACAGGGCGCAGGCCATCGACGGATCGGGCGGGCGGGTGTTCGTCACGTCCAGTAGAGGATGCGAGCGGCGGGAAAGCGCGCGGCGATCTCGCGTTGAAACCAGCCGCGCAACTCCTTCATCTGGGGCGCGGTGTAGACGTATTTCACGCCGCCGAACTTGTTGCGCTTCTCGCTGCGGCCCTGTTCGCTCAGGTCCAGCTTGCTCTTGGGATACCAACCTTGAAGCACGTTCTTGGAGCCGGGCGTGAAGCGGTGCGTGATCAACTCGAACGTCAGGTCACAGTCCATGTCGAGCGCGTCAGCCGCACGGTCGAGTAGGTCCGCGTAAGCGCCACGCCAACCGTCGACGGGGACGATGGGGGCGACGACCAGCCCGACCGGGTAGCCGCCTCCGCCCTCGCTCCGCCCAAGTGCCAGTTTGCGCGCCGCTCCGAGTCGGGCGTCGACGCCGTCTGTTCCGCCCTCGAAGAAACGCTCGACCTCACGCGCGTTGATGCTGAACCGGGGCCGCGTGCGTCCGCCGTGATCCAGGTCGATTAGCCCGTCGACGCTCGCGAACTTGGTCACCCAGCGCAGGTGGGCGTCGGGCGGACGCGTGCCGAAATGCGTGATGGCGGCGGACAGGCTGCCCGTCAGGTGTTCGAGCGCGAGGGGATCGGTGTAGCAACTCGCCTCGAAAGAAGTGGGCACGCCCGGCCGCTCGAACCGGACGGTGTTCTCCAAGATCTGTGGCAGGTTCGCGTAGACGCGCGTCGTCGGCGGGCCGCTGAGCGATCCGGCGAGATAGCAGTATTGGCAGTGCGCCGGGCACCCCTGCGCCAGATGAAACTGGTAGTCGGCCGACGGCGGAATCGGCTGCAGCTTGAACTGCCCCTTGGGCGCGTTGGCGACGACGAGCGTCGACTTGGCGATGCGGTACGTCTCGCGCTCGGATGAACCGCGCAGGCTCGTGACGCGGTTGCCGTTCAACCGTTCGATGTGCAGGCCGAGCGACTGGACGCGCTCGAGGATCTGCCTCCCGAACGGCTCGTCCAGCGCCGCTTGCGTGAACAGGACGCGCTTGGGCTTCCACTGCACCAGCCGAGACTGGCGCGAGGCGATGGGTGCGTCGGTCGGAATCGGCGGCTCGGCGTAGGGACCGGTGAGTCCTTTGAGCGGGAGGTGACCGGGCGGGGCGGCGGTGGGAAGTTCGATCATGGCGGTATCGGTGGCGTTGGTTCTGCAACGAGTGCGCAGTCTGTGCGATGCGCCGCAATGCACCGATCTTGCCAACCTCACCCGCACCCGCTCGCCATGCCCGACACTCGCTATCCCATCGGCCGCTTCGCCCACGACGGACCCGTCGCCGACGACCAGTTTTCGGCGTGGGTCGACGAGATCGACGCGCTGCCCGGCCTGCTCCGCGCCGCGGTCGACGGCTTGACCGACGCCCAACTCGACACGCCCTACCGCGACAGCGGATGGACGCTGCGGCAGGTCGTCCACCACCTGCCCGACAGCCACCTGAACGGGTTCGTCCGCACGCGGTGGGCGCTCACCGAAGACGCGCCGACGATCAAGGCGTACGACGAAGCCGCCGTCGCCTCGCTGGCCGACTACTCCACTCCCATCGCCGACAGCCTCGACCTGCTCGGCGCGCTCCACCGCCGCTGGGTCGCCGTCTTCCGCTCCTCACGCCCGAGCAGCGTGCCCGGTCGTTCGTCCATCCCGACGACGGTAGCGTCAACCCGCTCGCTCGCCACGCCGGGACGTACGCGTGGCACGGACGCCATCACCTCGCCCACGTCACGACGACGGTCGAGCGGATGGGCTGGTAGCGTCAGCCATCGAGAGCGGCGCGTACCCACGTCGAGACGGGGGCGAGTGCGTCGCCGCGTTGACCGGCATTGCCGCCGCCCTGACCGCCGCCGCCTGCGCGTCCGCCGCTGCCCCGAGCGCCGCCGCGTTGTCCTCCCCGCAGCCCACCTTGCGCCCGCAGCGCCTCGCGGTCGACTTCGGGCGTTTCGATGCCGATGCCGATGCCGGTGACGCTGCCCGGACGCGCACCGACGGCGTACGGCGTCGCGTCGGTCTGAGCGAGCGGCACTTTAAGTTCGAGGACCATCGTCCCACCTTCCAGAGATAAGCCGGACGTGATTCCCGTCGCGGCGTCGCGGTCGAGCACGAGGCGCGCGTCGCGCTGGACGACGGCGAGTTGGCGCGTCATCTCGCGTAGCCGCTCGCCGTGTTTCGGTCTCTCGGCCTCTGCGGTCTCCACCCATCGCTGCCACACGTGTCCGCCCTTCGCCGGTCGCGCCGAGCGGGAAGTGGACGCCGAAGTCTTTCGCCTTGCCGCCCCCTGAATCGAGCCAGACGACCATTCCGGTCAGCAGCGTGTGACGGATCGCGTCGCGGTCGCTCGTGACGACGGCGACGTAGACGTAGTCCGCATCTGACCGCACGCCGATGGTTACGGGGCTTTTCTCGACCGCCGTCAGCGCGCCCTGCCAGTCGGATACGTCGCCGTCGATTACGTGCAGACGAGGGCGACGAGGCGGGCAGCATCGGCGCGGACGATCCGCAGGCGATGAGCGTGAGCAGGACGAGGAGGTAGAGGGGGCGCATGGAGCACGGGGAAGAGGTGCGTCTCAAACTCGGATGCACTGCAGGGCGAATCGCCTGTCGCTGAGGTGGCGAGAGTGTGGCGGTTATGTCGCGAGACGCTCTTTGTGACACTCGCCGCGCGTCTGAATCAAAGATGAGACGAGCCGAGATCAGGCTGAGACGCGCGCGCTCCATAATCGCCGGATGAATATCGAATCGTGGATCGGATTCTCTCGGAATGAGAGGTGGGTAAGTACTTGTTTGTATTGAAGATGAATACCTTAAACGAAAAGACGATTGAGACCGATAGGCACGGTAGTTGACGAAGAGAACGGATAGCCACGTCTCCATTCTCTAACCGCTCACCACGGTGTCTCTCCTCCGCTCCTCGCGCCCGTTCGCACTCGCCCTGAGTGTCCTGCTCGGCGCTCTGTTCTCCTTCGCCCCGACTGCCGACGCGCAGGTCGCCCGCGACTTCTCCAAGCGCTTCGCCGCCAACGTCAACGGCGACTTTGCCTACGCCGCCAACACGTCGCTCACGTGCGACAACGACGCCGATCCGACGAACGGATCGCTTGATGGTACGACTGGCAACGGCGACGCTCAGAAGGCGCTTCGCGAGTGCGAGCGCGTTCTCGCAGGTGCCAACCCGACGCCGATCCGCAACGCCGAGCCGCGCAACAACAACTTCTTTCTGCGCAACCTCGACGTAGACAACGTCACCACGACGTTCAACTCGTCCAGTTCGCAACTCAACCTTCCCGCGGGTGCGTCGGTCATCTGGGCCGGTCTCTACTGGGGCACGCGCAGCAGCGGTCAGACGCTGAGCCAGTATCCCAACAACGGAGCAGGCCTAGCGAACGTCAAGTTTGACTTGCCCTCAACGACCGGATACAGCTACGTCTCGGTCGACGCGCAGCAGTCGGACGATGACGACTACACTAAAGGATACTTCGCCGAAGTGACGGCACTGGTGCAGCAAGGCGGATCGGGCGTCTACACCGTCGCCGACGTGGACGCGGTGCAGAGGGATAACGGCTGGGCGGCGTGGACGCTCATCGTGGCCTACGAAGACCCCAACGAGCCGTTTCGCAACCTGTCGGTCTTCGACGGCAGCGGCCAGGTCACCTCGAGCGGCAACCCGCGCGAGATCACGGTTCGGCCCAATGGGTTCACGACGCCGCTCAGTGGCACCTTCAACCCGTACGTCGGCGTCGTCCTCTACGACGGCGACAAGGGCAAGCCGGGCCAGGGCCAGGGCGACTTCTTCGCGGTCAACGGCACCAAGCTGAGCAACGCCGCCAACCCCATCGATGACTTCGGCAACGCGACCATCTCGATGTTCGGCAGTCAGCCCGTCAACAACATTCCGGCCTACGAAAACAACTTTTCGGTCGACGTAGACGTGCTCTACGCCCGCAACGGCAGCGGCGCTAACCTGCTCGCCAACGGCGATACGGGCGCCGACGTGACGATCGCGAGCGCTCCGGGTGAGGGCATCTCGATCCAGGTGCTCACGTTCGCGTCGGAGATCTATGAGCCGGACGTGACGATCGCCAAGACGCTGCGCGACCTCAACGGCGGCCAGCCCCAGCCGGGCGACGTGCTCGAGTACACGATGGTCGTCACCAACCAGGCCGATACGGCCACGCCGGACGACGCGCTGAACGTGATTCTTACCGATGCCATTCCGGCCTTCACCACCTACAAGCCCGGCTCGCTGTCGGTCGTGACCGGCGCCAACGTCGGCGCCAAGAGCGACGCATCGGGTAACGACCAGGCCGAGTACGATGCCTCCAAAAAAGAGGTCGTTTTCCGCCTGGGTGCCGGTGCTAATGGCTCGAGCGGCGGCACGCTCTCGGCCAACGCCAGCACGACGGTCCGCTTCCAGGTGACTGTCAACGCGGGCGTCGCCGACGGAACGACGCTCTTCAACCAAGCGCTCGTGGGCTACCGAAAGGCCACATTGGGCACGACCGATATCGTAAGCGGCTCGAACAGCGCCACGACGACCGTCGGCAAGGGGACCGACCTGTCGATCACCAAGACCGACGACGCCGATCCGGTCCAACCGGGCGGGCAGATCGTCTACACGCTCACGGCCGACAACAACGGCCCGGACGCCGCCCAAGGCGCTCTGGTCAGCGACCAGCTTCCCGCCGGTGCCAGCTACGTCCGTTCGACGGCGCCTTCCGGATGGACGACCAGCCAGAGCGGTCAGACCGTCACCTTCATCAAGTCGAGCGACTTCGCCAGCGCAGCGCAGGCGGTCTTCACCATCACGGTCAACGTGACGGCGGCCGACGGCGATGAGCTCGACAACGTCGCCTCGATCTCGTCGAACACGCCCGAGACCAACAGCGGCAACAACCGAGCGCGCGAAACGACCGACGTCGTCGCGCCCATCGACCTCTCGACGAGTGTCGTAGTCGACGATGCCACACCCAACGTCGGCGAGCTCGTCGAGTTTACCGTCGAGATCATCAACTCGTCCGGCACCGCCACGGGCGTCCAGGGACAGTTCGTCCTGCCCGCTGGTCTGACCTACGTCAGCGACACCGGCGGCGCTTCGACCTCGCAGTCGGGCCGGAACGGTCGTCATCGACGGCGGAACGCTCGCGACCGGTGGCAAGAAGACGATCAAGGTCGTCGCCCGCGTCGACCAGGCCGGACCGCTCAAAGCCGTCGCTCAGGTGACCGCCGCGAACGAAGACGACGTCGACTCGACGCCCGCCAACGACGACGGCGATCAGTCCGAAGATGACGAAGCGTTCGCCCTCGTTACCGGACAGCAGGCCGATCTGAGCCTGAGCAAGATGGTCAGCACCTCGTCGGCAGTCGTTGGCGATGACGTGACCTTCACGCTCCGCGTCACCAACGACGGCCCGAGCGACGCGACGGGCGTCCAGGTCACCGATAAACTGCCCGCCGGCCTCGCCTACCTGTCCAATGACAGCGGCGGAAGCTACACGGCGAACAGCGGCGTCTGGAACGTCGGTACGATTGCCAGCGGCGCGTCCAAGACCCTCAAAATCAAAGCGCGCGTCACACGCGCCGGAGCCAACACCAACAGCGCCGAAGTGACGGCGTCGGATCAGCCCGATCCCGACTCGGCGCCCGGCAACGACGACGCCAGCGAGGACGACCAGGCCAGCGCCACGGTCGGAGGCACGCAGATCGACCTGAGCCTGACCAACGTCGTCGCCGACGGCACGATTGCGCGCGGCGAGACGACGACGTTCACCGTCACGGTCCGCAACGACGGATCGGCGGACGCGACGGGCGTTTCGGTTAGCGACGCCATCCCCGCCGGTTTGACCGTCATCGGCAGCAATGTGGGGCAGGGCAGCGTTCGCGAACGGCGACTGGACCGTCGGTGACCTCGGCATCGGCGAGAGTGCCACGCTCACCGTCGAAGTCCGCGCAGACGCCGACGGGTCCGTTCGACAGCATCGCCCAGGTCACTGCCGCCAACGAACCCGACGTCGACTCGACGCCCGGCAACGACGACGGCGACCAGTCGGAAGACGACGAAGCCAAGGCCACCGTCGTCGTGACGCCCGTCATCGACCTCGAACTCGACGTGTCGGCCTCGGCTCAGAACGTCAACGTCGGCGAGACCGTCACGCTCACGTTCGACCTCGACAACCTCGGCCCGTCCGACGGCTCGGGCATCGTCGTCATGCCGAAGTTTCCCGCAGGACTCGCCTACGTCTCGAACGACGGAAACGGCAGCTACGACCCGGTCACGGGTAAGTGGACCGTCGGTGACCTGGCCAGCGGTGGCGACACGCAGCTGAACATCGTCGTCCGCGTCGAGCAGCCCGGTGCGCTCACGGCTTCGGCGGAAGTCGTCGCGGCCAACGAGACCGACAAGGACTCGACGCCCGGCAACGGCATCGCCAGCGAAGACGACCAGGACGACGTGACGCTCGGTGGCGTCCAGATCGACCTCGCCGTCACCAACCGCGTCGTCGGCACGACCACGCCCGACCTGGGCGACGACGTCACCTTCCGCGTCACGCTGACCAACGAGGGCGCTTCGACCGCCAGCGGTGTCACGCTCAAAAACGTGCTCCCGCCCGGCCTGACGTTCGTCAGTTCGAACCCCGGTGCCGGTAGCTACGACGAGGACACCGGAATCTGGACCGTCGGCGAGGTAGCCATGGGACAGACCATCGTGCTCGACCTCGTCGCCACGGCAACGGCTCCCGGACCGCAGTCGACGACGGCTCAGGTCCAGACGGCAGGCGAGCCGGACGTGGACTCGACGCCCGGCAACGACGTCGCCAGCGAGGACGATCAGGACACCGCTTCGATTACCGTCGTCGCCGCTGACCTGCGCCTGACTAAGTCGGTCGACAACGCCAACCCGAGCGTCGGCGAAGAGGTCGTGTATTCGATCGTCGTCACCAACGACGGACCGAGCAAAGCGACCGGTGTTCAGATCACGGACGAGCTTCCGGCTGGTCTGACGTTCGAGGGGGCCAATGCCTCCAAGGGCAGCTACAACTTCTCCAAGCACAAGTGGAACGTCGGTAACCTCGCCGTCGGCGCGTCGGCCACGCTCCACCTCCGCGCGACGGTCACGCAGCTGGATCGCTGGTCAATAAGGCCGAGGTCACCCGGTCGAATCAGCCCGATCCCGACTCCCAGCCCGGCAACGACGATCCCAACGAGGACGATCAGGCCAGCGCCCCGATCACCGCCGTTCAGCCCGCCGACCTGAGCCTCGCCAAGACGCCAGCGACCCGGCACCGACCGTCGGTGACGTGGTGACGTTCACCGTTGGCGCTGACCAACAGCGGCCCCGGATCGGCGACAGGCGTCGTCGTCCAGGACGTGCTTCCGGTCGGCCTGACGTTCGGCTCGTTCGTCCAGCAGCCCGGCTCGGCCAGCTACAACGCGAGCGATCGCACCATCACGTGGAACGCGCCCAACCTGCCGTACAGCGGCTCGGACGTGCTCGAAACGCTGACGTACACGGCGACGGTCGACTCGGCCAAAGCGCTCGTCAACGTCGCCCAGGTGACCGCAGTCGGATCAGCCCGATCCCGACTCGCATCCGACAACGACGACGGCGACCAGTCCGAAGACGACGAGGCCCGCGCGGTCACGACCGGAGGCAACGCCTCGGGCGGCGGCAACGCAGGCGTCGAAAGCGACGGCTCGATGGCGACGCTCCTGGCTCAGCGCCTGTTCGAGCGCCGTCAGGACATCGCCGCACGCGCGTCGATCCTGGCAGCGCCGGTCGCCCAGCCGTTCTCGGCAGCACGTCCGGCAAGAGTCGGCGGCACGCTCGCCGACTCTGGTGCCGCCAATGGGCCTGCCGGAACGAGCGCGCTCGACGTGACGCCTGCCGATCTGCTGGGCGTCACCAACGCCCGCGACGTGGTCGCAGCCGACTACGTCCGCCCGGACGGTCGCCGGATCGGTGCGCTGTTCGGCGCGCTCTCGCCTGGCGGAGTCCTCTACGACCACGCCAAGGCCACGTGTGACCGCCTGGGTGGCGGACGGATGGAAAGCGTCCAGATGCTCGACGTAGACGGACGAAGGCTTCGTGCTCTACGCAGTTCGCCCACGCCGACGGATCGGTCGACTTCGCGGCCTCGTTCGTCGCCTACCGGATGCCCGACGGCTACGTCGTCGAGAGCCGGTTCGCGCCCGAACCAGTACGACGTACCGCAGGATGCGCTGTCGGTCGTCAACCTCCAGGTGTGGAGCGTCGCCCCGGTCTACACGGCCCAGATGGTCCGCAACGTGCTCGCCGAGCTGGCCGCCGACGCGCCCGTCACCTTCCGCGACGACGCCCGCACGCCGAGCGTCTACGTGGTCGACGGCAACTACGCCAACGGAGCCGTCACGCTGCGGATGCGCAACACGACCGGCGAGACCGTAACCGTCGACGTGACCGGATCGGTCGCGAGGAGCGAGTCGACCGTCGGCACGCGGACCAATGTGAACCAGACGCTCACCATCCCCGCGCCGACCGACGGTAGCCTCTACGCAACCGCCACGCTGGACGTAGGACCGATCTTCGACGGCACATTTGTCATCGACGACGTGCGCTCGGGCGACCAGTTCTACTTCGCCGACGGCACGTGGAGCTACACGGCGGGACCCGGAACGACCGTCGACCGCTTCGAGACGACCGCTGCACCCGACATGGGCGAGCCGGGTGGAACGTACGCCGTCGAACGCGCCGCGAGCCTAGTGGGCCGCCAGGGCGAGTTCGCCAGCCTGTTCCGCTACCTGCGCTCGGGCGGCCAGCCGGTCGACCTGACCGACTTCGACGGCGTCGAGATCACGTCGGCCTCGACCGGACGCGTGCAGATCGCGCTCGAGAAGGCTTCGATCAGCGATTGGGCGCAGCAGTTCGTCGCCACGGCGAACCTCGTAGCAGGCGAGACCGTCCGCATCCCGCTGTCGCAGTTCGCCCGCATCGGCGGAGCGAGCGGCGCGCTCAACCCGAGCGACGTGACGCTGATCGCGTTCTACCCGCTCGCCGTCGCAGGGTGAGAACTTCGAGATCGCGTTGGAGCGCGTCGCCTTCGTCGGCGGCACGGTCACGAACATCGCCGATCAGGGCACGCCTCAGACGCTCACGCTCGCCAGCGCGCCCAACCCGGCGCGCGATCAGGCCACGCTGTACTTCGGCCTGCCCAGCGCGAGCAACGTGCGCTTGGAAGTGTTCGACCTGCTCGGCCGCTCGGTCGCTGTCCTCGTCGACGAGATGCGCCCGGCGGGAACGCACGACGCGCCTCTGGCCACCCATGCCCTCGCCGCCGGCACGTACGTCTATAGGCTGGTCACGGATCAGGGCGTCAAGACGAACACGCTGACCGTCGCGCGCTAAACCGGCACGTCTGCCAGAACCCGAGCGCCCGCTCTTCCTCACGGAGGAGCGGGCGCTGGTGCGTAGAGCAACGAATCACCGATGTGAGCGTGATGGAAAGTTGGCAGTTTTCAAGAAGCCATCAGCTTGGAACGGGGCGAGTTTGCCGCTCGCGCTGCACTCTGCGCGTCCAGGGCGCGTCATAGCTCGAACGCTGGGTGAGGCGCGACGTGCTCATTCGACCGGGTAAGCCGTTCCACGCGGCGGAAGCGGTCCGCGTCAGAGCTTTCCGTCAGCTACGGCAGAGGTCGGCTCTGCGTGCCCTATTGCGCTTACTGAGTGTCGGCACCGTTCTGGTAAGGCAGCCGATATGCTTCCCGCCCGCCACCAACCGCGTCGCTCATTGCTTCCCTCTGCTCTGATGTCCGCCTCGCTCGACCCGTCGCAGCTACCCCCGCCCGATCTGCAGTCCCAAGCAGATGTCGAGCGGCTCGCGCAGGTGCTCAAGCACCGCCTGTCGAGCCTCACCTCGTCGATCGAAGGCTACACCGATCTGCTCACCGATACGCTGGGTTCGCCCGATCAGCGCGATCTGGCCTTTCGCATCTTCGAGGGCGTGCGAGGCATCGATCAGGTCGTGGCCGATCTCGACATCGCTGCCGCCTGTCCGGCACCCGTCCGCCGCGCCACGACGCCCGACGCATTGTCCGAGCGCATGATAGCCGGGCTGACGCCCCAAGCCAACCGGCTGGTCGTCGACATCGAAGCGCCCGGCACGTTCCTCGCCGACGAAGACCTGCTGCTGCGCGCGCTGCTGTCGGTTGTTCGCAACGCGCTCGAAGCCTGTTCGGATACCGTCCTCGTCCACGTACATCCCGGCACGGATGCAGGCACGCTCTGCTTCGACGTGTGGAACGCGGGCGCGCTGTCCGGTCCGCCCGAGCCGCTGTTCCAGCCGTTCTTCACCACTAAAGCGCGCCACCTCGGCCTGGGCTTGCCCTACGCTCGGCGTATCGCTCAGGCACACGGCGGCACGCTGGAGACTCATGCAACCGATGTGAACCAAGGCACGTGTTTCCGATTGTCGATTCCGATGCCCTGACTGCGGTTGCCCGGCCTGACGTGCGAACGATGCGCTCCGGATGCGGTGTGCACATCACTCGGTGTGCGGAAAACATTTCCTGGCGGAAAGGCTTACCCTCTGGTTTAGGCGCGCTAATCGCACTCGGCAGAGGGTTTGCACGAGAGGCGGGCGTCTCGTCACCCGATCCGATCTTCCATGTCCGACGCCGCTGCTCCTCACCTTCTCTACGTCGACGACGAGCACCTGCTCCACGGCGTGATCGACCGTTTGTTTACGCGCGAGGGCATTCAGGTGACGGCGTGCGCATCGGCGTTCGACGCGATGGAAGCGCTCAAAGAGACGACGTTCGATCTGGTCATCACCGACTTCAAAATGCCCGACATGGACGGGCTGGAGCTGCTCGCCCACATCCGCGAAACCTACCCGACGACGCGCGTCATCATGATCACGGCGCACGCCAACGTGCAGCATGCGGTCGGGGCGATGCGCGTCGGCGCGGTCGATTACATCGCCAAGCCGTTCTCGACGCAGGTGCTGCTCGAACGCGTGCAGACGCGGCTGGCCGAGGAGCCGGGTGAGTCGCTGCCCGACGCGGTCCCGATTAAGGGCAAGCGTCGGCGCAAGAACGTCGGCAAGCAGCCGGCGAGTGGGGCCAGGAAGGTGGCGTACATCGGCGATCACCCGGCCGTTCAGCAGCTCAAAGCGCTGCTGCCGCGCGTGGCGCAGAGCCGGGCTCCGGTGTTCGTGCACGGCGAGAGCGGAACGGGCAAGGAGATTCTATCGCGCCTGATCCATCAGGAGAGCGACCGGTCCGACGGCCCCTACGTCACGCTCAACTGCGCCAACTTGCCGCGCGAGCTCGTCGAGAGCCATCTGTTCGGCCACCGCAAAGGTGCGTTCACCGGCGCCATCGAAGACATGACGGGTGCGTTCGAGCAGGCCGACGGCGGCACGCTGCTGCTCGACGAGATCACCGAAATAGACCTGGCGGTTCAGGCCAAACTGCTGCGCGTGCTCCAGGAGCAGGAGTTCACCAAGGTCGGATCCAACGAGCCGCAGCGCGTCGACGTGCGCGTCGTGGCGACGAGCAACCGCGACCTGCAGGACGCCATCGCCGACGGCATCTTTCGCGCCGACCTCTACCACCGCTTGGCCGTCTTTCCGCTCTACGTGCCGCCGCTGCGCGAGCGCCTGAGCGACGTGCCTCGCCTGTGCGAACACTTCGCCGCCAAGTACGCCGATCTCTACGGCCTGCCCGAGAAAGACATGGCGCCGGCCCTGCTCGCCCGGTTCCAGGCGTTCGAGTGGCCCGGCAACGTGCGCCAACTCGAGAACATGGTGCATCGGGGCGTCGTCCTCGCCGCCGACCGCGAGACGGTCGAGCCGGGCGACGTGATGAACAACTTTTTCAGCGACGGCCCCGGCGCCGGATCGGCGGCGAGCAGCGGTCCTATCGGCATCGCGTCCGACGGCACCCGGCTGACGCTGGCTCAGGTCGAGCGCACGATGATCGAGCAGGCGCTGGGCGAGTCAGGCGGCAACCAGCAGCAGGCCGCCGAGGCGCTGGGCATCTGCGCCCGTACGATCCGCAACAAGCTCAAAAAGTACCGCCAAGACGACGCTGAACTGGTCGCGGATGACGCGCGTTAGATTGCGCACTTAGCGTTTCCGCTCCGCTCATGTTTGAATCTCTCATCGGCCTCTACTTTCCCGGAAAGCCCAAACGCTACGACTCAGTCGCGACGAGCCTGCGCAGCGGAACGGCGCCGCTGGCTGTGCGCAATCAGATGATGGAGGACGAGGGGATGAGCCGCTTGGAAGCGGGGAAGATCGTCGAGGACGTGCAAAAGACAATAAAGGCGAGCAAAACGTCGCTCGTCGTCGGGCCGATTCTGCTCGTACTGGGCATCCTCTTCTTCCCCGGAATCCTCGCCGCCGTGATGATCGTCGCCGGGATCGGTCAAACTATTGCAGGCACCCGAGGGTGGCGGATGTACCAGGCGGCGCGCTACGGAGAAGATGCGCCGCGATCAGCCTAGCGGGCGCGCAGGTCGACGGCGTCGAAGATCATCAGCAGCGTCGGCAGTCCGGTCGGGACGGCGATCCCGTCGAGCGCGGGGGCGTCGAGGCCGTAGTCGTTGTCGGAAAGGATGGCCAAGCCGCCGCTGGCCAGAACGGCCAGGCCTTCGGGCTTGCGCTGCTCGTTGGGCCAGCCATACTCCAGCAGGTCGAGTACGTGCTTCTTGTTCAAAACGGACAGTCCGGCGCGCCGCGCGTCGTAGGTCGACAGAAAGCGCTCGGGTGTCTGCTCGCTCGTCAAAGCGGTGGCATTTGACACGTCGACGGCGTAGACGTGCGCCAGCCAGCCGTCGCCCGGTCCTACGAGTGGTGTTCCGTCGGCCGTGGCGCCCGGGCCGTGCTCGAGAACGAGTAGGCGCCCATCCGGGCCAGCGGCCAGGTCGCCCACCTTGCCCGCCGCGCCGTCCAGTGCGTAGGCCAGCACGTCGGCGGCTCCGGTGCGGGGGTCGAGACGTACGATGCGTACGAACGGCGTGGCCGGAGCAGCCCCTTCGGTTTGCATCGGGCTTTGCAGCGCGGCATAGATCAGGCCACCGACCCACGCGACGCCCTCAAAACCTCGGTTGGGCGTGCGGTCGCCGAGAAGGTCGGGCAGGGCGCGGTCGAGCGGGCCGGACGGCGTCGGCGTGAAGCGCTCGCGCACGCTGCGGTCTTCGCGGCTGACGCGCCACAGCGACGGGCGATACTCATCGGCGATCCATAGATCGGGGCCTACGACAGCGATTCCTTCTGCGTCGATGCCCCACGGATCGGGCGGGAGCCCGAAGCCGCCCGGTCCCAGCGCGAGTTCGGTTTCGATCCGGTCGTCCGAGGCAGGAGGAAGTCCCGATGCGGCGCGGTCGTCGGGCGTGCGCAGCGTGGCGGATCCGCGCTCGACCAGTCCGTCGTCGCCCTGGAAGCCGATGCTCAGGATGCGCGGCGCGTAGAGTGGATCGGCGAAGCGCTTGGCCGGGCCGTTGGCTGACTTGGATGCGTCGACGTTGGGACCTCTATCGGTCAGCATGACGAGCGAGCCGTCTTCCATCACGTCCATTCCCGAAAATCCGCCCAGGTAGATCGCGAGCGTGTCGAGAAACGCGATGGGTTCATCGGGCCAGTCGAGCACGAACGTCCGCGTGCCCAGGGCGCCGTCGCGCGAGGCGAGCGTCCACGTCGGAGCGCTCTCGGTCACGGTTGGGGGAGCGGACGGCAGACCGGCGCAGGCAGAGAGCGCGAGGAGAGACAGAACCGGGAAGAGGCGCGGCATGACGGGGCGTATGGGTGCGCCGCAAGTTAAACCGCTCGCCCGGATAGGGGAAGTGCCTCCGCCGACCGCGAGCGCTGCCTTCCGTCATCCAGCGCTCACCAGGGGCCGCCGGATCTCGTGTCCAAACGTCGCCGCGCGGGGTTGGCTCGTGTTGTGCAAGCCGGTGGAAGCCATGGGCAACGGCCTCGCTACGCGGACCATCGGAACGTCGCGGCGGTGCCCATCGCCTGACGATGCTGCGGGACGGAGGTGGGTTAGGCTCGGAGCGAAGTCCACCCCACCTGAGTGCGGCCAGTCGGCCCCTCGGCCGAGCGCGTGGTTGGTCGTAACAGGGGCGAAAGCGGGGATGTCCACCGGATGCCCGTCGCCTTGATACTGAGGCTGCGTGTGGATCGGTCGGCTCGGAGGAGCGCCCTGACCGGGTAGGTCGCGGCGAGCAGGAGCGCTCGGAGTGTCGTAGCGCCGGATAGGTCCGCTTCCGAGCCGGCTGTTGTGAGGCGCCTGAGGCAAAGGCTGCTGCGGGGGGAGGCGGAAGGGCTGACCGCCGCCACCGCCACTCTGCGTGACAGCACGCTGGACGAACTCGGCGTCCGCCTTCGACCGGCACGCCACGACTTCGGCGGCTGCGTTGACCAAACTGGCGGTGGCGGCTTCGTGGCGTGCGTAGCCGACGAGCGTCTCGGCCATGCGGGCCTCTCCGCCAAACAGATGCCCCAGTTGCGAACGGTATGCCGCGCAGGCCTGGACGCGGCGGCGCAGGAAGTCCGTCACCTCGACCGCGACTTCCCACGGGGCATCGGGCATTTCTTGCGCCCTGCCTGAGGTGCGGCGCATCACATAGGGCACGTCGCGCCAAAACGCGTGAACACCGGGGAGTCGCGCCAACTGAATGGCCCGCAGTGTCATCCGGTGGTCGATCTGCCCGCCGATGGCCTGGGGGGCGAGAATCAAATCGGGCCGTTCCTCGCCGGCCAGGCGGCGCAGGTGGTCGGCCAGCGGTTGGTCGATCTCGTCATAGGGCAGGATGCCGCCGAGCAGCGCGTCGGGACTCTGATAGCCTCGGTGCGCCGCCTCGGGCAGCGGAAGGTGGACGACGCGAGATACGCCCAGATGCCGAGCCGCTTCCACATCCTCACGCCGACGCAGCGCCATATAGTCGACGTGCGGCGGGATGCCTTTGCTCGTCTGCTCGTGGAGCGCGAGGCCCTGCGGATTGGGGACGGACGCGGTAAACAGGGTAGCGAACGTGACGCGCCAGCCTTGGGAAGCGAGGCGTGCGGCCACGCCTCCACAGGAGAGCGCGGCGTCGTCGAGGTGAGGCGAGAGGAACAGGGCGGACGGCATGGGCGACGTAGGAGGTCGAGGGGAAAACGCGCGCCGGTTCGGGCTGTCCAGCTCCTCGCCGTGGGAAGATCGTCGGAGAGCGTCGGCAGCAGCACGATAGTCGGTGCGCGTCGATGAGCCTACCGCAAGCTCTGTGCCAGCCGCTTTCCAGTCCCGAATCGCGACGCGAAAGGTACTCAGACTCGCTCTTTTGGGTGTGACCGAGGAGTGGCCGAGCAGTACCAAGACCGCGCATCCACTAATAAGGATGGACTCTGATCCATCTATCGTTCACGCCATCCTCGTCAAGTAGGTACATTGTGCGCATGAACCGCGCGTACCGCCACACGCTGCTGGTAGTGCTCCTACTCGCCCTTCCGACTGCTTCGGCACAGCCCGCCTGGGATGCGAGCGGTGCTGTAGTCGAGCGTCGCACATTCACGCGCATGACGACGGCCGATGGGCTGCCGCACAACACGATTACGAGTCTGTTCGAGGACGCGCGCGGCTTCCTATGGATCGGCACGCTCGACGGATTGGTCCGCTTCGACGGGTTGAGGTTCGCACGCTACCCCGCAGGCGACCGCACTGGCCTCTCCGACGGACTGATCCACGGGTTCGCGTTCGCCGAGGACGGCTTTTTCGTCGGCACGCGCGGAGGAGGCGTCTGCCGCTACCGATTTGCGACCGACCGATTCGCCTGCACACCTCCGGATCTGTTGCCGGACCTCCACGCATCGGCCATCGCTGCAGGTCCCGATGGTAGCCTCTACGTGGGCACGAGGGACGGCGCGCTGGGCGTCGTGCGCTGGACGGACGAGGGGCTGGTCCGGTATTCCATCCTCACTCGGCCCGGCGACGCGTACGCCAACGTGCTGCTGCCTCGCGCCGATGGACTGTGGGTAGGCATGACCAGTGGGCTGTTCGTAGTCGATCCGTCGGCCGAAGGGGGAGCGATGCGCCGCGTCGCTGGAGGTGATGCGATCTTCGACGACGTAATCGGCATGGTCGAAGGCATCGACGGCACGCTCTGGGTGTCGACGGATCAAGGCGTGCGGGCGCTTCGGCCGGATGGCAGAAGCGTCTCGATGGTGGCGTCGAAATGGAGCAGCGCGACGACCGCTCGTGCCCATCGCGTCGGCTCTGACGTTTGGGTGCCGGGCAGGGAGGGGTATGCGGTCTACTCACCCGAGGGCACCGCGCGACGCGTCGAGATCACGCCTGCGCCCGGAAGTCCGTCTCGGCTGACGACGGCGCGCGAGGGTGCGTTGTCGCCTCCGGTGCGCACGCGCGACGGCACGCTCTGGATCGCGACGTGGGGCGACGGACTATACCGCATCGACCCGCCGTCGCCGTTCCGAACGATCAACCGGGCGACGTCTGGCTTGGACACCGACTTCGTACTCAGCGTCGCGCGGGACGCTGGATCGGGCGACCTGTTCGTAGGTGCGGGCGCGAACCTGGAGCGACTGGTCAGCGGCGAATCATCGGCTCGGCGAGTCGATCTCGGGGCATGCAACGGCCCGGCGTGGCACGCGCTGCCGGACGCGAACGGCCTCTGGATCGGCAGCGGCGCTGGCCTGTGCCGAGTCGATGCAGATGGAACGCGCCGCGTGGCGACGAGGGCCGACCGGGCTTCGCCGCCGCACCTCTACCACGTGCAGCGGTCGCCCGGCGGCGCGCTGTGGCTGGCGCACGAGACCGGCGTCGAGCGCATCGCGTCGGCCGATGGGCTGGCTGGCGGCGGCAATGGCGGCGGCGATGGCGGCGGCAGCCGGGTGAACTGGCCCGCTCCCGGCATCGTGCGGCGCGTGTTCGTGCTCTCGGATTCGTCGGCTTTAGCAGCAGCGTACGGCGGATTATACCGGCTCGACCTGCGCGGTGGCGTCCTCGACGCCACACCGCTGATCGCACGCGACGCGCTTCCGCACCCCGACCTCCGCTACGTGGATCGCGAGCCGGGTGGCGCGCTCTGGGTGGCAACGTATGGCGGCGGCGTATTCCGCTTTCACCCCGACTCGACCGCGATCCGCTACTACGACGCCTCGTCCGGCTTGCCCGGCGACTACACCTACGCCGCGCTGCCCTCGCCCGATGGCGCGCGCTGGATCCCGACCAATACGGGACTGGCCCGCCTCGATCCGTCCACCGGATCTGTGCGGACGTTCACGCGGCGCGACGGCGTTCAGTCCGACGAGTTCAATACCGGCGCCTACTTCGCCCATGACTCCACGCTCTACGTCGGTGGACCTGCGGGCGTGAGTGCGTTCGAGCCGATGCGCGTGGCCCGCCCGCCCGAACCGTCTGGTCTGTTCTTCACCGGCGTCGACGTGTTCGATGTGCCACTGTCTCCCGATCGGTACGCAGGCGGCGCGCTTCAACTGGCGTACGATGCCAACTTTGTGACGCTCCACCTGTCGGCGCCGTTGTTCGCCGGAGCCGAGCACATCCGCTTCCGTCACCGGCTGGACGGCGTCGACCCCGCCGACGCGGTCAGCGATCAACCGACCGTGGCCTACACCGACTTGGGTCCGGGCGACTACACGCTTCGCGTCAGCGCCGAGAGCGCCGACGGACTGTGGCGCACGCCGGAGCGGCTGTTGTCCATCGTCGTGGCGCCGCCGTGGTGGGGAACGTGGTGGTTCTACTCCCTGGCTGGGCTGAGCGGGCTCGCAATCCTGGTCTACGGCGTCCGCCACGCGTCGCAGCGGCGTCTCAAGGAGCGCCTGCGCGCGCTCGAGGTCGAGCAGCGGCTCAACGTGGAGCGCACCCGCATCAGCCGCGACCTACACGACAACGTCGGCGCCCACCTGACGAGCCTGATCCGAGGGCTGGAGCTGACGCAACTCGTCGCCGAGCGAGGCACACCCGAACGCCGCGACGAGCTGATCGCCTCGCTCCAGGACGAGGCGAGGGGCAGTATCGGCCTGCTCCGCGAGACGATCTGGGCGCTGAGCAAGGAGCGCGTCGGCGCGGCGGAGTTCGCGCGTCAACTCCGACGCTGGACCCGCGACCGCCTGCACTTTCACCCGGGCGTCGACCTGCACGTCGCGGCCCCCGGCCTAAACCTCGACACAGACGCAGCCGACGAGGGGCCGACGCTGGGTCCCAGTCAGGCCCTCCACCTGTTTCGCATCGGCCAGGAGGCCATCCAGAACAGCCTCAAACACAGCCGAGGCTCAGCCCTCTGGATTACTGCAGCGGCGAGCGGTCGCACGTTCGTTCTCACCATCCGCGACGATGGAGCGTACGCGGCCGAACCAGCACCCATCGACTCGGCAGGCCTGTCGGGCAACGGATTGCGCAACATGGCCGCGCGTGCTGAAGAAGCCGGAGGTACGTTTGAGATCAACCCGCATCCCAGAGGCGGCACGGTCGTCCGGGTCGAGGTTCCGCTGCGGTTCGAGGACAAGGCGGACGCGTGACGCGCGGCGTCAGAGCTGGGTGATGTCGACGGGGAAATCTTGGAACGAGCGCTTGGTGTAGCCTTTCCAGCCGCCCACGAAGTCGCGGCTCCCGGCTTGCACGTACGCCTGCATCCGGTCCGAACTGAGTTGGTCGGCGAGCGCGTCCAGGTCGCCGTCGTAGGTGATGAAGTAGCCCGAATAGACCGTCGCCTCGGACATGCGTGACACGACGAACGTCGGCGTTTTCGCCATCGGCGGAACGATGATTTTGGGACCGAAACTGGTTTTGAGCGCCTGTGTCCTACCGAATGCGTACCACGCTGCGGGGTTGGGCTTGCCGTTGTCGCGCCGGTCGAGCAGGTCGCGCGCGCCGATCAGGTAGGCGTAGCCCAGCGGATAGCGCTCGGCCAGTATGTCTTCGGCCAGCACTCGGGGGCGCTGCTGATCGTCGTACGGAAAGACGATGTACAGCCCCTGGTGGCACGGCACGCCCGGTTTCACCTTGGACCCCTTGATGACCGGGCGGAGCAGTCCGCGCTCGATCTCGATCTCGCCGAAGCGCTTGGTCCTGACGCGCAAAAGGTCCGGGTCCGTCTCGTCAAGGGCCTCGACGATGAAGACCGGATCGGCGAGCGTAGCCAGACCGACGTGGATGCTCGCGATCTCGCGCAACGGGCGGAATCGCTCGGGGTCGAGCGCGTCGCCCTCGTGTCCGAACCGCCACACCGAGCCGTCTCGCAGGCTCGCTGCGTCCACCTCGTGGGCGTGCTCCGGGTCGGACGAGGCGTCGGTGTACGTGAAGCGGGACGAGGGAGCGTTCGACGCAATCGTGATCGCGACGTAGGTCGTGGCGTCCGGGAAAAGCTGCCGATGGCCGTAGTTGACGACGTGCCGAAGCATCTCGTGCGTTGCCACGTGCGCGCGAAGCGCCTTTGCCGTCGCTGTGTGGAAATAGGTGTTGGGCGTCACGAACGCGGCGACGCCGCCGGGCGCCAGCAGGTCGAAGGCGAGTTCGAAGAAGGCGACGTACAGATCCGTCGATCCCGACGAACAAAACCGATACCGCGTCTGCACCAACTGCCGATCCTCGGGGCTCAGGTGCTGGATGCGCACGTAGGGTGGGTTGCCGATCACGAGGTCGAACTGCTCTTCTGCGACAGCGAACAGTCCGCCGTCCGAGCGCGCCTCGAGCGAGTTACGCACGCGCACGTTCCAGTCAACCGTGACGCCGAGCGGATCTACGAGCGCATCGAGCCGGTCCCGGCAATCGGCGATGGCGCCCGAGTCCACGTCCCAGCCGTGCACGTTGCCAAGCGATTGCTCCAGCGACTTTGGGTGAGAGGCGTCGAGGATGCGGCGGACTACTTCGACGAGAAATTGTCCGTCGCCGCAGGCCGGATCGAGGATGCGCAGCGGCGTGCTTCCGTCGTACTCGGCTAGGTCTAGGATGCGCCGGACCAGGTGGTCCGGGGTGTAGACGCGCCCGGCCCTTTTATCGTCGGAGTACGTTTTCGTCAGCGACGCCATTCAGCCCAACCTACTGAAACAGCGCCTTGAGGCTGCCCCACGTGCGTCGGATGGCGGTCGCTGTGTAGTTGAGCTGCTGCGTGAACAGCGTCTGGGTCGATCCATCGGAGAAGACGGCCGAAACGCGGTACTCGACGAGGTCC
The DNA here is from genome assembly GCA_963815505.1 of Rhodothermales bacterium. GTDB lineage: Bacteria > Bacteroidota > Rhodothermia > Rhodothermales > BA12 > CAXBBB01. The sequence continues at coordinate 111,407 of CAWFGU010000001.1, read as the reverse complement.
GAGGCAGCGTCTTTGTGCAGGTTGGTGTCGCGCCACGTGTAGAGTCGGCCCGTCCCGTGGGGCGTCATGTCTTTGACCGGCATGAACTGATCGCTGCCCGAAATGGCGGCCTTACGCTCGATGCGGTAGGCCGTAACGCCCGGCTCGGCTCGCATCTGCCACGACACGACGGCTTCGTTCTGCTGCATCTCGACGCGACGAAACTCCACTTCGGCCCGTGTCTGCGCCTGGATCGGCAGCGCGCACAGCATCAGCCCGGCGAGCAGTAGAAGCGAGAGGCGTTGGAGTGGCACGGAGGGCATGCAGAGGACGAGGAGGACAGACAAAGAACGAAACCGCTTCCGATTAGGCAAGAGGCGGCGCGTTAAGGACCTGTTGCGTAATACCCGAGCCGGTCAGCCGATGCCTGTCGCGGCTCCTTCGACCGGATTACGCGATGCGTCCGGCGGCGCGGCACTCGTCCTTGTTGCAGACGCCATAGAGGTTGAGCGAGTGCTGCGTCACGTCGAAGCCGTAGATCTCGCCGATCATCTGCTGGATCTGGTGCAGGCGCGGGTCGCAGAACTCGTAGATTTGGTTGCACTGCTGGCAGATCAGGTGGTCGTGCTGCCAGTAGCTGAACGCCCGCTCGTAGCGCGCCTGGTTTTGCCCGAACTGGTGGCGGACGACGAGCTGGCACGCCACCAGAAGCTCGAGCGTGTTGTAGACCGTCGCCCGCGACAACCGCTCGCCGCTCTGCTTCAAGCGCACGAACAGCGTGTCGGCGTCGATGTGGTCGGGCGTGGCGTAGATGGCGTCGAGGATGGCGAAGCGCTCGGGCGTCTGACGCTGGCCGCGTTCTTTGAGAAACGCGCGGAAGCGTTCGCGCGCCTCGTCTACGCGGGCGGGCGTGAAGTGCGGCGTGTGCGCGTGCGGCTGCGCTTCGAGATCGGCGCGGCGAGGCGGCTGGGGGGCGTCGGGCGAGGCGGGCGTGTCCATGTTTGGGCAACGAGAGGCGGAAGGCGGGGTTTCTGCCTCGCGCCGATGGCGAACTTCGATTTGATAACGCGTTGGCCTCCGAGGTGCGAGAGCCGAGCGGTAGCTTACCTGCCGTCTCGGCTCCGGGTGCGCCCGAAGCTCATGCCCCGCCCCGACTATTGGCTGCGTTCTGATCTTCCCATCGACTCTTCTCCTATGTCGCTCCGCTTTCTCGGTCTCCTACTTCTGCTCAGCATCGGCGGATGCTTCTCGTCCCGTCCCGTCGACGAGCGAGCCGAGCCGACCGTGGTCCTCATCTCCATCGACGGCTTCCGCCACGACTATCTCGACCGGGCCGACGTGCAGGCGCCGACGCTGCGCCGATTGGCGGCCGAAGGGGTTCGAGCCGAACGGCTGATTCCGGTTTTTCCGACCAAGACGTTTCCCAACCACTACTCGCTCGTGACGGGCCTCTACCCCGAGCAGCACGGCGTCGTGGGCAACTCGATGCGCGACCCGGCCATGCTGGACGGCGAGGGGAAACCGATGGAGTTCTCGATGTCGAACGCCGAAGCCAACGCCGACGCGCGCTGGTGGGGCGGCGAGCCGATCTGGACGACAGCCGAGCGGCAGGGCGTGCGCGCGGGGACCGTCTTCTGGCCCGGATCCGAAGTCGACCGGCCCAACCGGCCGACGCACTGGATGCCCTACGACGATGACCTGGCCTATTCGGCGCGCGTCGACACAGCTCTGGCGTGGCTGGACCGCCCGGCGTCCGAGCGTCCGCGCCTGATCACGCTCTACTTCTCGGCCGTCGACAGCCAGGGACACCGGCACGGACCCGACTCGCCCGAAGTGGCCGAGGCGATCGGCGAAGTCGACGCCACGCTGGCTCGTCTGATCGCCGGGCTCGAGGCGCGCGGGATGGGAGGCCGCACCGACCTCGTCATCGTGAGCGACCACGGCATGGCCGCCGTCGACCGCTCGCGCGTGGTCGTGCTCGACGAGGCCATCGATGTGGAAGCCGCCGACGTAGAGTGGGGCGAGCCGGTCGGCATCTGGCCCGCCGAAGGCGACGACGTGGGCGACATGATCGCGAGGATCGACGCGCTCGACCACGTCCGCGCCTACCGCAAGGAGAACACGCCCGCTCGGCTGCGCTACCGCGACAACGGCCGCATTCCACCCATCGTCCTGATCGCCGACGACGGCTGGACGGTCACCTCGCAGTCCTACCTCGACCGCCGAGACGACCGGCCCAGCGGAGGCTCGCACGGCTACGACAACGCCTATGACTCGATGGGCGGCCTCTTCGTCGCCCACGGCCCCCACTTCAAGAGCGGCGCGACGGTCGCCCCGCTCTCGGCCGTCGACGTGTATGGAGTCGTTGCCCACGTTCTGGGCGTCGACCCGGCTCCCAGCGAGGGCGATGCGGACGCCGTTCGCGCGGTGACTCGGTAGGCGGGCGGCTCTACCTCCTTCGTCATCGCGAGGAGCAAACCGTCTCCGATGCGCAGCGACGTGGCGATGACAAGGCGATGACAAAGGGAAAGGGTGCACCGGATCTTGTAGAACAGAGGCCAGAGCCGGTAGCGGTGCTCGATCAGGCCTCCTCCCGAGCGTCTCGGGCGCGTGATTGGCGCAGCATGTCCCATCCGAAAAGGGCGAGCAGGATCGAGCCGAGCAGCACGCTGTGGCTCGTCAGTACGTCCCACACCGAAAAGGCCTCAGGCGACTCTCCGTACGCCAGTCCACACAACACGGCGAACGCGACGGCCGTGCTGATCAGCGCCTTGCGTAGCGCGACGGCGGGCGAGCCGCGACGGTCGGGAGAGGAGTCGGATGTAGCCATTCGGGTGAGACGCGGGTGCCTCCTCGCGGTTGCCGAAATAGCCGCGTGTCAGGCAACAGCGCGCGACGCCGAGCGTCTCAGCGCGCATGACCTACTTGCAGTTCCACCTCGTTTTCATCCTGCCGCTGCTCGTCATCCTGGCGCTGCTCCAACGCGGCACGCGCGGACGCGCCGGGTATCAGCCGTGGTGGCCGCTCGCCGCGATGTTTGTCGCCGCGTTCGTCTACACGACGCCGTGGGACAACTTCCTCGTCGCCAACGCCATCTGGACCTATCCGCCGGGACGCGTGCTCGCTACGATCGGCTACGTGCCGGTCGAGGAATACGCCTTCTTCGGACTCCAGACCGTCCTGGCCGGACTGGGCGTGCGCCTGCTCCAGGTCCGCTGGCCCGTCTGGCCGATTCCCGACGGCCGCAAGCCGCTGCGCTACGCCATGGCGGCCGTCCATCTCGCGCTTGCCATTGCCGGAGGTGTGATGATCTACGTCGGCGGCAGATGGACCTACATGGGCCTGATCGTGGCGTGGGCGTTTCCCGTCCTCGCCTTGATGTGGGCGATGGGCGGTCACCTGATCTGGGCGCGGCGGCGGCTGATGCTGTGGGCCGTCGTGCCGATGACGCTCTACCTCTGGGTCGCCGACCGCATCGCCATCGGGCTGGGCATCTGGCACATCACCGACGCCACGCGAACCGGCGTCGACCTGCTCGGGCTGCCGATCGAAGAAGCCCTGTTTTTTCTGGTGACCAACTTGCTCGTCGCCCAAGGTCTCGTTATGCTCGAGCGTCCGACCAACGGGGTCGTTGCTGCGTAGACCTGGCGCGGCGCCATCTCTTCCGACACGTCGAATCGGACGCGTGCTCTGGCGGTCGCACTACCGTATGCTCCAACCTCTCCCCACACCTTCCTTCCAATGAAGCACACTCTTTTTCTCTTCCCGCTGCTGACGCTCGTCGCGTGCGGCTCCCCTGAAACCGACGATTTGGAGGTGGCTACCTCTCCTCCAATGATGGGTAATGCAGCAGCGTTTGTTCAGCCCACCTCTACCGATGGTAGTGTTGTTAGGGGTGAACTCTACTTCGACGCTGAAGGTGATGGTATCCGCCTCACCGGCACCCTGTCCGGCCTTACGGCGAGCAGCACCCACGGCTTTCACTTGCACGAGAACGGTGCTTGCGGTCCGGGCGAGGACGGCACACCGGGTGGGGCCGCCGGAGGCCACTGGGACCCACTCGGGACGATGAACCACGACGGCCCCGACGCCGACTTCGCCACGCGCCACGCCGGAGACCTGGGCAACGTCACCGCGGATGCCGAAGGCAACGCGACGCTCGACCTGATGCTGTCCGACCTCTCCGTCAACGGCGAGAACGCGGTCGTGGGCCGCTCTGTCATGGTCCACGCCGACCCCGACGACCTGTCGTCCAATCCGAGCGGAGCCGCCGGAGCGCGCATCGGCTGCGGCGTCGTCGCGGCCAACTGAAGCCGACGTTTTCCTCTCGTGCCAAGCGGCGTCGAGGTTACTGATCATCGGGCCAGAGTCGGGCGACCAAAGCGTCGGCCGACGCGTCAAGGTGGGAAAGGCGCTCGGGCTTCATCTTGGCGAGCAGGCGCGGCATCATGCTGAGACGGTTGTAGCGTGTGAGCCGATCCTCATGCTCGCCGACGAAGCGCCAAAACAGGCCGTCCCACTCGTCGGCCCACGTGCCCTTGCGGTAGCGGCTCATCTTGCGGATGTAGTTCGAGCCGCCGAAGTAGGGCTTGGTCGTGATGATCGAACCGGCGGCGTGCTGGCTCATGCCGTAGACGTTGGGCACCATCACCCAGTCGTAGGCGTCGATGAACATCTCCATGAACCACCGATACGCGTCGCGCGGGTGGATGCGAGCGACGTAGAGGAAGCTGCCCATCACCATCAAGCGCTCGATGTGGTGCGCGTAGGCGTAGCGGTTGAGCCGGTCGATCACGTCGTCGACGGGCGGGATTCCGGTCGTGCCGTCGTAGAGCGCGTGGGGGATGCTGCGCGTCTGCTCCCACGTATTCGATGTGCGCATCGTCACGCCGTGGGCAACGTAGCTGGCCCGCATGTACTCGCGCCAGCCGATGACTTGGCGCACGAAGCCTTCGAGCGAGGCCAGCGGAATCTCGTGCATCGGATCTCCGGCTCGGTCCCGGGCGCCCTGCAAGACCGCATCGATCACCTGAGCGGGTGTGAGCAGGCCCGTGTTTAGCATCGGCGTGAGGACGCCGTGGTAGAGAAACGGCTGACCGGCCTCGAACGCGTCCTCGAACGGTCCGAACTGCTGCAACCGTTCGTCGACGAACGCGGTGAGCCACGCCTGGGCCGTCGCGTGATCGGTGGGGTAGAGGAGAGGAGCGGCGTGGCCATAATGGTCGCCGAAGTGCTGCTCGACGTAGGCGCGTGCCTCGCGGACGTAGTCGTCCTCGACGACGACCGGCAGCTGCGGCACTTGGGCGAGTGCGTCGGTCGTGAGTTTGCGGCGGTTGTCGGCGTCGAAGCTCCATTGCCCCCCAGTCGGCTCGCCGTCGTCATCGACGAGAATGCCCAGTTCGCGGCGCTGATGTTTGTAGAAATCGGCCATGTGCCAGCGCTTTCGGCCCTCGAAAAAGGCGGCGTTGTCGGCGTCCGAGTTGAAGAACATCGGTGTGTCCAGCACTTCGACCGTCAGGCCGAGCCGGTCGGCGGCGCGAGTCAGGCGCTTCGTGACCATGAAGTCGGTCGGATCGGCCAGGCGCAGCGTCGTGTAGCCGTCACGCGCGAACGTCTCGACGACGCGGCCCAGCGGGCGCACGTCGGTCCAGGCCACGTAACGGACGTGGTGCCCGGCCTTGCGCAATCCGATCCGCGTAGCGGCGCATGGACGCGCGGTGGAGGATCAGCCGCTGTTTGTGGAAGCGTGCCGGGTACTGCTCGTCGCGGAAGAACAGGCTGTCCTCGATCAGCGCGACGTGGCCACCGGCCGTGATTGCCGGATGATCGGCGAACAGCTGGTGTGGGAAGACGAGGGTGAGCGTCGGCATGGCGGTGCGCAAATAAAAATCGGCGGGCGAGGTTACGTTTGGGCGCGGGCTGTGTCTCTTCCCTATACAGATGCGATCAGACTTCGCATCGCGCGGCAGAGCCGCTACCAACGCTGTGGTGGGACATCGTGCTTGGTAGCGGTTCTGTCCGTTTTGGTTGCGCTAGGCGGACCGGCGTAACGCGTACTTGCCGATCAGGTCGAACTCCAGGTTGACGCGCCCGCCCTCGGTCCACCGGCTCGCCGTCGTCACCTCAAACGTATGCGGAATGATCGCGACCGTGAACGTGTGCGCATCGTCGTCGAGCCGCGCCGTCGTCAGACTGATGCCGTCGACTGTGATCGATCCGGTCGGAATCAAGTTGGGCCGCCACTGCTCGGGATAGGCGATCTCGAACGTCCAACTGCCCGCCAACTCCTCGACCCGCACCACCTCGCCCGCCGCGTCTACGTGACCTTGCACCAAATGCCCGTCGAGTCGGGCGCCCATGCGCAACGCCCGCTCCAAGTTGACCGAGTCACCGACGGACAGGTCGCCCAACGTCGTTTTGCTCAGCGATTCCTCGATCGTGGTGAAAGCAAAAGCGTCGCCGGGTAGGTGCGTCACCGTCATGCACGCCCCCGCGACGGCCACGCTCTCGCCCAGCTTCAACTCGCCCGCAAAAGGAGCCTCGACGACGAACTGGCGACTGCTGCTCTTCGCCTCGACGCTACGCACTGTCCCGACGGCTTCGACGATTCCGGTAAACATGGGCGCGTTCGGGCTAGTGAGCAGGCGCCAACCGATCCGAGCGCTCAGAGATTCCGCCACTGAGCGCGTTCAGCTGCTCCGACCGGTCAGGCGCACGCTACCGAGCGACGACAAGGGCCTGAGTTTCGGCATGGCCTTGCCTGTGGGCTCGGACGAAGTAGAGCCCGGTCGGAAGTGCGGACGTGGCGACGGCCAGCCGGGTCTCGCTGGGCACGGATCCCTGGTGCAGCGTGCGCACGTGCCGGCCCAATGCGTCAAACAGATCCACACGCACTTCAGCGAGCGAGGACCTGAGCGTCAGGGTCGCGTGGCTGCTCGCCGGATTAGGGCTGATCGGTCCGAGTAGGCTGGTGGAAGTCGGCGCGTAAGTGGGCGCAGAGGTGAGACTAGCCGCGTCGAACGCAGCAAACCGGTACGAGGGCACGCCTGGGTTTCCAGCAGAAGTGAAGGCGCCGCCTGCGAAGACGCGCTCGTTTGTGACAGCGATCGCGCGCACCGCTCCGTCCAGCCCCGATTCGAGCGGGTGCCACGCGCTGCCGTCCCACCGCGCGATCGTCCGTGTGCCCTCTACGCTGTCCATTTCGCCGAACGCGCCACCTGCGAAGACACCACTGCTCGACGCTGCCAGCGCGAATACGGTGCCCTCGAGGGGGGCGCCCACGCTCTGCCAGGCCGTTCCGTCCCACCACGCGAGGTTGCGTGCCATCGGGCCTGCTGGGTCGCCGTTGCTGGAAGAAGCCAAAGCTACCCCCCGCATACACGTCGCCGTCGGCCGTGACGGCGACCGCATGCACGGTGCCCACGATTTCTGCGAACTGGGCGCGGCTGTTGCCCACAGCGTTCCACGCGGTCCCGTCCCACCGGGCGAGGCTTCGAGCACCTTCCACTCCGTCTAGGTTGAAGAACAGGCCGCCTGCGTACACATCGTCGCCGGAGAGCGTGAGCGTGAACACCTCGCCGAATCCCGCCCGCAGCCCTTGGCCCATAGCCGACCACGAATTGCCGTCCCACCGCGCGATCCCACTTGCCGCGTCGACGCCGCCCGCTGCGCTAAACGGACCGCCCACGTAGACGAACGCGTCGCTGACGGCAAGCGCTCGAACGGTCGAGTCCACGCCTCCGCCGACGGCGTGCCACGACGCACCGTCCCAGCGGGCGAGATGGTCGGCCTCTTCGATGCCGCCCGCATCTGTAAACTCCCCTCCGGCGTACAGATCGCCATTGGGCGCCAAGGCGACTGCCCGCACGAGACCGTTGAGGCCCGGTCCCAACGCGTTCCAACGGGTGCCGTCCCACCGCGCGATGAAGCGCGTCCCGTCGGCCGCGCCAGCCTGCTCGAATGCCCCTCCGACGTACACGTCGGCGCCGTCGGCAACCATAGCGGACGCCTGGTCTTCCAGGCCGCCGGTTTTCCAGGGAAGCGCGCGCCACTCCGAGCCGTTCCACCCGGCAATGCGATCGGCGGCCTCAATCCCTCCCGCGTTGCTGAAATCGCCTCCGATGAGGAAACCGCCCTCGTGCGGCGCGAGCACGTAGGCGGTTCCTTCGGGACCACCGTCGACGACAGACCACTCGGTGCCGTCCCATCGGCGCAGGCTTTCCATGAACCGCGCTCCCGGCGCGTCGTCGAAGAACACGCCTGCCGCGTAGAGGTGCTGGCCTCGTGCCAAAAGGGCATTCGCAGAGCCGTCGAGGTCGCCAAGTCGTGTCCAGCTGTCTCCGCTCCGCTCGCGCACCTGACGGTCGAGTTGCAATCCGTCGGCAGACGCGACGAGGCCCGTCACGACCAGGCTACTGTCCGTGGCGCCGGCTGCCGAAGGTGCTCGCTGATTCGGTGTCGCGGAAAAGGGAGATCCGACGGACTGCCACTCCGTCCCGGTCCACCGCGCGACGCCTCCCAAATCGCTCTGCGGACCCGCCGCCGTGAACGCGCCGACTACGTACAGCGAGGAGTCCGTCGGTACGAGGTCGGTGACCGCGCCGTTCAACGGCGGCCCGATCGACTGCCAGGACGAGCCGTTCCACCTAGCGACGTAGTCGGCGTCCGAGCCTGATCCGGCGCCCGTAAACGCTCCTGCGGCGTAAAGCTCTCCCTGATGGACGTCGAGCGCGTAGACGACGGCGTTGAATCCCGCTCCAACGGGGTGCCACTGTGCGCCGTCCCACCGCGCGATTCCGCCGACTGGCTGCCCGCCAGCCGTGCCGAAGCTCCCTCCGGCGTAGAGTTCGCCCTGATAGGAAGCGAACGTCCGAACCGGGTGACTCACTCCGGATCCCATTGCGTGCCACCGAGCCCCGTCCCACCGGGCGACGTTGGTTGCTCCGGCCAATCCATCGAGTTCATCGAACTCACCGCCGACGTACACGTCGCTTCCAACGGTAATGCCCGCCAGTACGTACCGCACGCCGGTGAAGCCGCTCTGCCAGGCGGAAGCACTGCCCAACTCCGAGAACGCGCACGACTCGGCCAGGCAGGGAACGGCTCCGTCGAAGCCGAGCGGGTCAGGCAGCTCGCCGCTGGCGAGGTCGGAGGAAATCGTCTGAGCCTGAGCCGAGGGCAGTGCCAGGCAGGCGAGCAGGACGAGGAAAAAGGGTAGGAAAGCGCGCATGGTGGCATGAAAGCTGGTTCGCTATTCAATATAGGGTATTACCTATACAGCGCTTGTCTCAGACGCTGCAGTCACCGGCAGCGCGCGAGGCGTCACCCTTTGACCGATCCCAGCGTCAGCCCGCTGATCAGGTAGCGGCTCAGGATCAGGAACAGCGCCACGACCGGGATCGACACGACGAGCGATCCGGCGGCGTACAGGCCCCACTGCGTCGTCAGGCTGCCCTGGAAGAGTTTGAGGCCGAGCGGAAGCGTGAACATCGCGGTGTCCTGCAAGACGACGTTGGCGACGACGTACTCGTTCCAGGCGCTCATGAACGAGAACAGCGCCGTGATGACGAGGGCGGGCGCGGCCAGCGGCAAGATCACCATGCGGAACGCCTGCCACGGCGTGCATCCGTCGATCCGCGCGGCCTCCTCGAGCGCGGCCGGGATCGTGTCGTAGTAGCCTTTCATCTGCCACACGCAAAAAGGCAGCGCGGTCGCCGAGTAGATGATCACGATGCCGATGTAGCTGTCGAGCAGGCGCAGGTTGATCAGGACGACGTAGAGCGGCAAGAGCAGCATCGTCGCCGGAAACATCTGCGTCACCAGAAGGCCTTTGAGCATCTGCCCTCTGCCGTTGAAGCGAAACCGGCTGAGCGCGTAGCCCGCCGTACTCGCCAGCGCCACGCCCGTCACGGTCACCACGGCTGACACGACCAGCGAGTTGAACAGCCACCGCAGAAACGGCGTCTCGGTGAACAGCGCCACGTAGTTCTGAAACGTCGCGCCATCCGGTATGATCTGGAGCGAGGTCGACAGCAGCTGATCGCCGGGCCGCAGCGAGATCGTAAAAATGTACAGGATCGGGTAGACCGCGATGAAGCAGAACAGCACGATGACGGCGTAGGAGCCGATCATGCCCGCGAGTTTGCGCGCGTTGGGACGAGCCATGAGAACCGGAAATGGACAGGAGCGCCAAGATAAGCGACGCGTGTGTAAGCGGTTACATCGCCGGGCACGTTGCCTCATCGGCGCGGCGGACCCCCGAGGCACCGCTCTCGTTCGACTCTTCTTTATCCACTCGCCGCTATGAGCGTCACCGCCGACCTCCTTCCCGCTACGACCGCCGTCGTCTCGGACACGTACAGCATCGAGCTTCCGCCCGAGGCGCGCCAAGCGCTCGACCTCACTCCGGGGCAACAGGTCGACATTGAGATTCGCTCCGGTCGCCTCGTGATCGTTCCCGTCGAGTCGGTCGAGTCACTGCGCGGGTTTCTCAAAGGAATCGACACGTCGGTGCCCCGAGACGAGGACCGAGTGTGAACGTCGTCGACTCTTCCGGCTGGCTCGCCTATTATGCGGGCGAGGAAACCGCCACCGTATTCGCCCCGCCAATTCAGGATGCAGGACAGCTCATCGTACCCGCGATCAGCATCTACGAGGTGTTCAAGCGGATTCTGATTCAGACCGACGAGAAGAGCGCCCGTCGCGCGGTCCGTCCTATGCGCAGAGGCCGCGTCGTCGACCTCACCGCCGATCTCGCCGAGCAAGCCGCGCTGCTCAGCCGCACCCACCGACTGCCGATGGCCGACAGCATCATCCTCGCCACGGCTCGCGCGCACGACGCGACGCTGTGGACCCAAGACGCAGACTTCGACGGCCTGCCGGACGTGCGCTACGTCGCCAAACGGTGACGGGCGCTAGATCGTGAGCGCGTCGGCCAACTCCACGTCGGCGTCTATGAGTAGGTCGTTGTAGCTCAGGACCGACAGGTCGCTGACGGACGGCGCGAGGTGGGCGTGAAGCGTCGCGCGCAGGACGGGCGAGGTGAGCAGGACGGCGGGACGGCCGCTGGCGACGAGCTTCTTGCTCAGGCGGTCGGCCTCTTGGACGAACTTGGTCTGGCGCTCGGGTTCGAGGCCCAGCGTGTTGGGGTTCATCTCGCCCTTTTCGGCCTTTCCGAGCAGCATCTGCTCGAGCATCGCGTCGAGCACGAACGCGTGAATCTTGCCGTCGTCGGGCGATTGGAATTGGCGCGTGATCGTCGGCGCGAGCGCGTTGCGGACGTACTCGGTCAGCACGTCGATGTGCTTGGCGTGTGGCGCGAAATCGGCAAGCGTTTCGAGGATGGTGACCAGGTCGCGGATCGGGATGCGCTCTTCGAGTAGCTTTTTGAGCACTTTCTGAATGCTTCCCAAGGGCAGGACGTTGGGGATCAACTCGTCGATCAGCGCCTCGTTGGTCTCCTTGACCTTCTCGGTCAGCTTCTTGGTCTCCTGCCGGTCGAGCAGGCGGTGCGCGTTGCCTCTGAGCACTTCGAGCAGGTGCGTCGTGATGACGGCCGGAGCTTCGATGACGGTCAGGCCCAGGCGCTCGGCGTCGGCCAGGTTGCGCTCACTCACCCAGACGGCGGGCAGGCCGAACGTCGGGTCCTCGACGTGGATGCCCGGCGGCGCTTCGGCGTCGGGGTCGAGCAGCAGCGCCAGGTGATAGCCCGGCAGCACCTCGCCCTGTCCGATGGGATTGCCTCTGAGTTTGATGACGTACTGGTTGGCGTTGAGGCCGACGTTGTCCCGGATGCGGATCGGCGGGATCACGAGGCCCAGTTCGAGCGCCAGTTGCTGTCGCAGCATCTTGACGCGTTCGAGCAGGTCGCCGTTCTGGTTGGGGTCGACCAGCGAGATCAGCGCGTAGTCGATTTCGAGTTCGAGCGGGTCGACGAGCAGCAGGTCGGCCGGTTGCTGCTCGTCAGGAGCGGGCGGCGCGTCGTCGACGGCTTTCTTGCGGGCGATCTCGGCGTCCTCGCCGTCCTGCTTGGATGCGATGCTGCGGCCGACGAACAGCAGGCCCAGTCCCAGCGCCCAGAACGGAAAACCGGGCAGACCGGGGAGCATGCCGATCAGCAGCAGGAACGCGCCGGTAATCACGATGGGCTGCGAGCGCTTGAACAGCTGCCCGGCGACTTCGTCCGACAGATTCTCGCCGTTGTCCGACGAGGCGCGCGTGACGATGATGCCCGCCGCCGTCGAGATGAGAAGCGCCGGAATCTGGCTCACCAGCCCGTCGCCGATCGAGAGCAGCATGAACTTCTCGGCGCTGTCGGCCGCTGAGAGCCCGAACTGCGTCATCCCGATCACCAGCCCGCCGACGATGTTGATGCCGGTAATGATCAAACCGGCCATCGCGTCGCCGCGGACGAACTTGCTCGCGCCGTCCATCGACCCGTAGAAATCGGCTTCCCTACTCACGTCCGACCGGCGCTGCTTGGCTTCGATCTCGTCGATGATGCCCGCGTTGAGGTCGGCGTCGATGGCCATCTGCTTGCCCGGCATGGCGTCGAGCGTGAAGCGCGCGCCCACCTCGGCGATGCGGCCCGAGCCTTTGGTGATCACCACGAAGTTGATGATCACGAGCACGATAAAGATGATCGCGCCGACGACGTAGTTGCCCGCCACCACGAAGTTGCCGAACGCCATGATCAGCGCGCCGGCCTCGCCCTGCCCCAAGATCAGCCGCGTCGACGCCACGTTGAGCGACAGCCGAAACAGCGTCGTGACGAGCAGCAGGCCGGGAAAAATGGCAAACTCGAGCGGCCGCTGGGCATAAAACGCCGTCAGCAAGACCGCCAGCTGATTGGCGATGTTGGTCGCCAGCAGCAGGTCCATCGCGAACGTCGGCAGCGGCACCACCATCACCAGCAGCACGCCGATCACGACGAGCGCGATCACGGTCTGGCCGTCGCGCAGGCGCCCGATGATGGACGACGGCGAGGCGGGGAGCGAGGCGACGGGTGTGGACATGAGGTGGTGGGATTAGCGGCGGTCGCGCGTGCGATAGACCTCGGCGAGGATGGCGGCGACGGCGGCGTAGAGCGTTTCGGGAATCTCCATGCCCTCGTCGACGGCAGCATACAAGGCGCGTGCCAGCGGCCGATTCTCGACCGTCGGCGTGCCCAGTTCGAGCGCGATCCCCTTGATCTTGAGCGCGCGTTTGCGGATGCCTTTGACGAGCACGCGCGGAGCTCCGCCGTTCTCCTGATCGTAAAACAGCGCGATCGCGTAGTGCGTCGGGTTGGTGATGACGACATCGGCTTGACCGACCGCTTCCATCAGCGTCGGGCGGCGCATACCGGCCATCTCACGCGCCTTGGCTTTGCGCTTGCCCCTCATGTGCGGGTCGCCCTCGGAGTCCTTGGTCTCGTCGCGCACCTCCTTCTCGGTCATCTTCAAGTCGGACGCGTGCTTGTGCTTCTCGAATGCGAAATCGGCCGCCGCCACGATCAGCAGCGCGCCTACCAGCCGGATCAGCAGTCCGCCCAAGATCGCTGCGCCCTGACCTAGCGCGTCGGTAGTCGGGAGCGTGTGGAGGACGGTGAGTACGTCCATCTTGCTCGTGACGTAGGTCCAGCCGATGGCGACCAAGATGCCCAGTTTGGCGAACGCCTTGAACGCCTCGAACATCCCCTTGGCCGAGAAAATGCGCTTGATGCCTTCGAGGGGATTGATCTTGCTCGGTTTGGGCGTGAGCGGCTTGAACGTCCACACGGCGCCGCTCTGCATCACGTTGAGCACGACGGCGCCGGTCGTCATCATCAGGAAAAACGGGCCGAGCAGTAGGCCCAGGTCGACGCCGATGATGCGGATCAACTCGGATGTGCGCTCGACCGACAGCGGGTGACCGGCATCAAGCAGGATGGTCCGTGTCGTGTGCTGCAGCTGCCGAAACGCCAGCGGGCCGCCGAAGAGGACGGCCGACACGCCCAGTGCGACCATGCCGACCGTCACGATCTCCTTGGCCCTGAGCAGGTTGCCGTCTTCGCGCGCCTTGTTCAGGCGCTGCGCAGAGGCGTCGTGGACTTTTTCGTCCTTTTCGGGTTTGTCGGACACAGCCGGTCGGTGGGTGTGCTCGTCTGAGAGAAAAAGCCGCGCCGGATCGCCTGGTGCCTTTGCACCGCTTGTCGGAGCCGATAGGAGCGGATGTTTTGCGCATCCCGGTACGGCGAATGGGAAGCCTTTTCCGCCAGCCTGACGTGCAGCGAGCAAAAATCGGACATCGCCTCTTAACTCGCCCGTCGGCACGCCGATAGCAAGTACAGCCATCCGCCACCTTCCACCGCTCATGTCGTTTCGCCCACTCGCCTACTGGTTTCGCACGTCAGAGCCTGCCGCTCCTACGCCGCGCCCGGTACACCGCCGAGGTACATCGCGCCGATTGCACGCTGCCGACGATGCGGCTTCCGAGGGAGCGCCTGTCCCGCGCCCGCCGCTGGCATCTCCGCGGATTCGTCAATATCCCGTCGCGCTCTCCTGAACACCGCACCCAGTAGTTCCCGCTCATGACCGCCGACGATATGCCTTCCGACGCTCGAGATCGCTCGCTCAAACGCCGATTCAGCGTTGTGGCTGCACTCGTGGTCGTGCTGCTCTCGTTGGGCGAGTTGGCGAGCCAGCTCGATCTGTACGACGGTGCGCTGGCCGAAGAGCGCGTCCGGCTGATCGTGCGGCAACTCGATACGTCGCGCAAGATCGCCGATCAACCAGACGCTAGCGATGATCTGCTCGGCGCGTGGGATGCGGACCATCGCGCGCTGCTGACCGCCGAGGCGGCCGATCGCTCGAGGTCGGCCGACGCACGGTCGCGTCTGGCTCTGCTCACCGATCTGTCCGCTGTCGTAGTGTCGGCTCGCGCTGCCGCTGCCGGAGGCCGCAACGCCGAAGTGCAGGCCGAGGCTCGCCGCTACGCCGACTCGCTCTCACCTATCGCATCGGTCTACGCTACCGGATTATCGACCGATACCGATCGCATCCGCTACGTCTCTGCGGCGGCCTGGCTGGTGGCGCTGATGGGGATGGCATCGGTCGGGCTGTGGATCGTAGGCCCGCTGATGGCGCTGGCGCAAGCGAGAGGAGAAGAGGCGGCCTATCACCGCGAGCGCCTGCAACACGTGCTCGACTCTGTCGCCGATCCGGTCTACGTCGCCGACTCCGATGGCCGCGTCGTGCTGCGCAACCGGGCACGCACGCTGCTTGACGAGCGGCTTGCCTCTCTGGGGGCCGGACAGTCCGATGGAGGAATGGAAGCCGATCGCGCCGTTCTGCACTCCGCTCGCCCGTCTACGGATCGCGCCTTGCTGCCGGGCGGCGCGGGCTGGCTGCTGACCGTTCGCACGCCGGTGGCGACGGGCGACGGACTGGTCGTGATGGCGCGCGACGTGACGCGCGAGCACGTCGCCGAGGCCGAGCTGCAGTCGTGCCGCCAGTCGGTCGAGGCGGCCAACCGGGCCAAGGGCGAGTTCATGAACGGCGTCAGTCACGAACTGCGGACGCCGCTCAATGGTATCGTCGGAATGACGGAGTTGCTGCTTCACACGCGCCTCGACGCCGAGCAGCGCGAGATGGCACAGGCGATCCAGTCATCTGTCAGGGCGCTGTCCGCACTGGTGAGCAACCTGCTCGACTTCGCTGACATCCGGTCGGAGCAGATCGACCTGCAAGAGAACACGTTCGAGGTCCGTTCGTGCGTCGAGGCAGCACTGAGCGCAGCCACGGCCGAGGCGTCGGCCAGCGGCGTCCATCTGCGCTACCTGATCCTGAGCGGCGTTCCCCGCGCCGTCAAAGGAGACGAACTGCGCGTCTTGCAAGTGCTGGGCAACCTGCTCTCCAACGCGGCCAAGTTCACCCAGGGGGGAGCGGCATTCCTGCGCGTCGGCGCTACGCCCGATCCGAGCGGAGCCGAAGGCGCGATCCGGCTGCGGTTTACGCTCAAAGACACCGGCATCGGTATCGCTCAGCACGATCTAGGCTCGATCTTCGGCAGCTTTACCCAGGCCGACGGCTCGACTACGCGTGCCCATACCGGAGCCGGACTGGGCCTGACGATCGCCCGCCAACTCGTGGCGATGATGGGCGGCGAGATCGGGGTCGAGAGCACGCCGGGCGAAGGCTCCACGTTCTGGTTCGCGGTTCCTGTCCAGACCGCGACACTCACTGCCGAGCAGCAGCGCCAGTCCGACGCCCGCCCTGACGTTGCCGGTCTGCACGTGACGAGCAGTAGCGAAGAGGCACCGGCTGCATCGCCGTCGCTACTTGCCGCTGACCGTGAATGCGTTGCATCGTCGCCTGTCCCCGAAGTGTTCTCGGAGCAGGGCGAGTTGAAGTCGGGCCGGTTCGCGTTCGCGCGGGCGGTCGAGCGCAGAGCCGAGTAGCGCGGGCTTCTTGTCACCGCCTCCATTCCTCCCCGTACCGAAGAGGAGCCCAGGCAGGTTTGGGATATCGCGAGATGGATCGGACTCCCGAAGAAATGCGAGAATCCTTCGCGGCGCGCGTATCGTTGATCCTGCTCCGCCTTCCATCAGACACCGCCCGTCCCCGTGAGCGCACTAGGTTTCAACACCGGCTACATCGAAGAGTACTACCGCCAGTATCTCGAAGACCCCAACAGCGTCAGCGAGTCGTGGCGCGAGTTTTTCGCCGACTACACGCCGGATGCCTCGTTCGTAACGGGCGTGCAGGCGCGTGCTCAGGCGACGCAGAAATCGGCGGCATCGGTGTCGGGCGACGGCGCTCCGGCGGCTCCAAGATCGCAACCGCAGCCGCAGCCCACCGCTCAGGTCCCGTCGTCCAACGGCGCATCGTCGTCCAACGCGCCCGAGGCCAAACCGGCCAAACCCGCGCGTCCGGCTCCGACCGGTGCCGAGCTCAACCCGTTGCGTGGCGCGTCGGCGGCGATTGCGTCGAACATGCAGGACAGCACGGCCGTGCCGACGGCGACGAGCGTCCGCACGTTTCCGGTCAAGCTCATGGCCGAAAACCGCAAACTCATCAATGACTATCAGCGATTGGTCGGCGGCGACAAGGTGTCGTTCACGCACCTCATCGCGTACGCCGTCGTCGAGGCGCTCAAAGATCAGCCGAACGTCAACACATCGTATTACGAGGACGGCGAGGGCAAAGGCTTTCACGTCGTTCCCGAACACGTCAACCTGGGGCTGGCCATCGACGTGGAGAAGCGAGGCAAGCGGACCCTTCTCGTGCCCAACATCAAGGCGGCCGAGGAGAAAGACTTCGCCCAGCTGCTCGGCGCGTACAACGACATCGTGCGGCGCGCGCGCGGCGGCAAGCTGACCATCGACGACTTCCAGGGCACGACGGCCAGCATCACCAACCCCGGCATGATCGGGACGGATCTGTCGGTCCCGCGCTTGATGGACGGCCAAGCAGTCATCATCGGCGTCGGCTCGATCGGCTATCCGCCCGAGTACCAGGCGCTGCCGCCCGACGTGGTAGCGCGGACCGGTTTGAGCCAGGTCATGACGATGACGTCGACGTACGATCACCGCGTGATTCAGGGTGCCGAGAGTGGGGCGTTTCTGGCCAAAGCCGTCGCGCTGCTGACGGGCGAGGACGCGTTCTACGACCGCGTGTTCGAGGCGCTGGGCATTCCGTACTTTCCCGTATCGCCCCGGTAAGGATTCTGCTCCGGCGTTCGGACCCGAAGACGCTAGCGAGGCGCAGGCCAAGAAGCAGGCCAGCGTGCTCGCGCTGATCCGTGCCTACCGCGTCAGAGGACACCTCAACGCCAACGTCAACCCGCTGGGCTACGACCGCGCCGAGCACCCCGAACTCGACCCGGCGTTCTACGACCTGACCGTCTGGGACCTGGATCGTCAGTTTCCGGCGAGCGAACTGGGCGGACAGTCCAGCATGAAACTGCGCGACATCCTCGACACACTGCGCGAGACGTACATGCGCAAAGTCGGCGTCGAGTACATGCACATCGCCGATCCGACCGAGAAGCGCTGGCTACAGGAGCGGATCGAGCCGACGCGCTTCGCTGACCCAATCTCGCCGAGCGACAAAGAGCGCATTCTGAGCAAGCTCAACAGCGGCGAAGCGTTCGAGCGCTTCCTGCACACCAAGTACATCGGGCACAAGCGCTTCTCGCTCGAAGGCGCCGAGACCGTCATTCCGATGCTCGACGCGGTCCTTTCGGACGCCGCCGATCAGGAGGTCAACGAGGTGGTGATCGGTATGGCGCACCGCGGTCGCCTGAACGTGCTCGCGAACATCATGCGCAAGCCGTACGAGCGCATCTTCAACGAGTTCGAGGGATCGCTCGACCCCAACCAGGCGCAGGGATCGGGCGATGTGAAGTACCACTTGGGCGCGACCGCCACGCACACGTCGCCCAGCGGCGCCCACGTCAAGCTCTCGCTCGCCAGCAATCCGAGTCACCTAGAGGCCGTCAACCCGATCGTCGAGGGTATGGTGCGCGCCAAGCAGGCGCTGCTACGCCAGCAGAATATCGACGCTCCCGGCGGCGACTACCTCGATGCCGTCATTCCCCTGCTGATCCACGGCGACGCGGCATTTGCCGGACAGGGCGTCGTCGCCGAAACGCTCAACCTGAGTCTGCTCCGAGGCTACAAGACCGGCGGCACGATGCACCTGGTCATCAACAACCAGATCGGCTTCACGACGGCCCCCGCCGATGCGCGCTCGTCGACCTACGCGACCGATGTGGCGCGAATGATTCAGGCTCCGGTCTTCCACGTCAACGGCGACGATCCCGAAGCCTGCGTACGCGTGATGCGGCTGGCACTCGACTATAGGCAGGTGTTCAACAAAGACGTGGTCATCGACTTGCTCTGCTACCGCGTCCACGGCCACAACGAAGGCGACGAGCCGACGTATACGCAGCCCATCCTCTACTCGAAAATCGAAGCCAAGCGCTCGATTCGGAAGCTCTACACCGAGAGCCTGGTCAAGCGGGGGGAGATGGCGCCCGAGAAGGCCGAGCAGTTGATGGACGCTTACCGCGACGAACTCAATGAGGCATTTGTCCGCACGCGGGACCTGCTCGAAGAAAACGCCCGATAGCGCACTTGCCGCCCGAGCGGGGCGCAAAGCAGCTCGTCCGTCGCTCGAGGAAGTCGATACGGCCGCGTCGATGGCGTCGCTCCAATCGGTCGTCGACGCGCTGATGCGCAAGCCGGACGACTTCGACATCCACCGCAAGCTGGAACGCCAGTTCAGCAAGCGCCAGGATCTGTTCGACGCCGGTAAAATCGACTGGGGGTTTGGCGAGGCGCTGGCTTTTGGGACGCTGCTTACTGAGGGCACGACGATCCGGCTTGCCGGTCAGGATAGCCGGAGGGGCACGTTCTCCCACCGCCACAGTGTCCTCTACGACCAGACGACGGGTGGCGAGTACATCCCGCTGAACCACGTGCAAAGCGAACAGGCCAAACTGCTCGTCTACGACAGCCTGCTGAGCGAGTACGCCGCGTGCGCATTCGAGTACGGATACAGCGTCGCCGATCCCAGCGCCCTCGTCATCTGGGAAGCCCAGTTCGGCGACTTCTCCAATGGCGCGCAGATTGTCTTCGACCAGTTCCTGAGCGCAGCCGAGGAGAAGTGGGGCCAGAAGTCCGGCCTCGTTCTCCTGCTGCCCCACGGGTACGAGGGGCAGGGACCGGAGCACAGTTCGGCTCGATTGGAGCGCTTCTTACAGTTGTGCGCCGAGGAGAACATGATCGTCGCCAACTTCACTACGTCGGCCAGCTACTTCCACGCGCTACGCCGACAGGTCAAGCGCGACGCCCGCAAGCCGCTCGTCGTGATGAGCCCCAAGAGCCTGCTGCGCTTGCCCGCTGCTGCCAGCGCTCCATCAGAATTCACCGACGGCCAGTTCCAGCCGCTCATCCCAGACGCGGAAGTCGCTCAGGGCGCCGCGCGGCTGGTGTTCTGCTCGGGCAAGGTCTACTACGACCTAGTCGGTGCTCGCGAAGGCAGCGAGGCGCAAGCGGCTGTCTCGATCGCCCGGCTCGAACAGATCTATCCGTTCCCACTCGATGACATCCGCGCGCAGCTTCTGGCACACCCCGACGCCGAAATCGTGTGGTGCCAGGAGGAGCCCGAAAACATGGGCGCGTGGCAGCACGTCCGCTACCAGTTCGACGACCTGCTCGCCGAACTCCGCGACGACCGCCCCCGCATCCGCTATGCCGGACGCCCCGCTAGTGCCTCACCATCGACGGGCAGTGCCAAGGTCCACGCGTTCGAGCAGAACCTGCTCGTGATGGACGCGCTCGGGTTGGACGGCTGATGATCTGGGCTCGACCTCTCACGTGCGGCTCTGCTCTATCATGAAGAGGGTAGAGCCGCCTCCGTTTTGGGACGAGCAAGCCAGTCGTCGCGAGCGTTTGATCTTGGCGCTCAAAGGAGCTGGCGTGTTTCTTCTGGCCGCTTACGGCGCTTGGTGCATCCTCTCTGGTGGCGCGTTCGTCCTCGAGCATCTACTTTCCCGGTCTTTGCGCGCCGAGCGCCATGTCGTGGGCTGCGCCGCCCACGTTGCCGGTTGGCGCTACATACTCTGGGCGTCCGGCCTTGGCGTTTATCTGTGGCTGGATCGAGCAGTGCCTTCGGAACGCGTGCAGGTCATCGCGTGGTGCTGGGTCGCGCTCGCCCTTGTCGGAGGACTTCTGCTCTGGGGGTTCGGCGATCTGGCATTGTGCCGCTAGGCGACTAGCAGGGCTGTCATGTTTACCGCCCCCTCCTCGTGGAGCAGGGGTGCCGGAGACGCACGGTGTCGCAGGCGGGGTGGTCCTGAGGGCGGCGCTAAACCGCTGGACCCCTCCGCCCGTTGAGCACCTCCCCTCCACGAGGGCAGGACGGTTGCGCTACTGGCTGATATCGAATCCGTAGAATGCTGGTGCGTCCGATATTTCGTCATCCTGAGCGAAGTCGAAGGATCCCCGTGCTCTGATCTCAACGGACGGAGATCCCCATTCGACCACGCTCAGGGCAGGCTTTCGACAGGCTCAGGATGACGGCGTAGAAAATGCACCGCTAAACTGCGGACTCGGTATGAGAACTCAAAAGTCTTTCTGGGTCGATAGTGGTTGGACTACAACTGGTTCAGATAGCGCTGCGCATTTTCGTGCGCGCTGCCCTTGTTCGGCATCGCGAGCACCTGGCGGTAGCGGGAAGCAGCCTCGTCGTTCTTTCCCAGCTCCTCGAACGTCTGGCCCTGGCGCAGCCTGCCGACGACGGCGAAATAGCTGGGGTTGGGACGGCCTTTGGTGTAGGTCTCCAACTGCGTGTACCGCATCAGCGCTTGCCGGTATTCACCGCGTGAGGCGTGAGAACGCGCGAGGTAGTACAGCGCCTGCTCGGCGGCCGACCGCCCATAGTAAGGCGTCCTCGACAGGTGTTTGTTGAGTACGTCGGCCCAGACTTGATCGGCCTGCTGCCACTGGTGCCAGCGAGCGAGGACGCGGCCTTCGGCGGTGTGGAAGAAGGGATTATCGGGGTAGCGCTGGCGCAGCCACGTGACGTGCTCGCGCGTCGCCGAGAAGTCGCTCTCGAACAGATACTCGATCTGCATCAGGAAGTAGTGCGCCTCGGTCTTTAGAAACGTCCCGTCGTCGGCGGTGCGGTTCAAGAGTGTGAGTCCGCGCGTCTTGTCGCCGTCGGGAAACAGGTTGAGAAACGGACGCGCCGCCGGGTAGCGGTCTCCGGTCGCTTCGATGTAATAATCGTACAAGCCTTTGCCGAAGCCGAAGTCCGCGCGGCTGGTGTCGGCGTCGGCGATGCTCAGCACGTAGTCCATCGCGTCGCGTCCGTCGCGGGCGGCTCGCAGGTACTGGCCTCGGTTGGAGCGCAGCCGTCCTCGGAAGCCCAGCGCCGCGCCCTTGAAGAAGCGGGCGTCGAAGTCGGCAGGATTGCGGCGCAGCCGGGCGTCCGAGCGGTCGATGACTTGGCCCATCGCGTCGTAAAACGTCTGGTCGCGCTGCGTGTCGTTGAGGTCGAGCAGAATCTGCCACCACGTGCCCAGCGCCTGTAAGAACGGGCCGATCGGGTGATTCGGATGCTCGCTGGCGATGAGCGTGAACAGGCTGTCTGCCGATTGGAAGTCGACGTTGTAGAGGCGGTCCAAGCCGTGCTGCGCTCGGGCGCGGACGGTCGGATCGTCGAGGAGCGAGCGCTGAGATTGGGCCGAGGCGAGCGGCGCGTAGATCAGCGCGAGGAGGAAGAGGGCGTATCGCATGAGGCAGAAACGAATCCAACTCAGCTGAGCGTGTGCGGCGTGCTTCAACGAAAGAGACCTGCCAGGTTTTTCAAAGCCTGACAGGTCTGCGACGGAGTTCGCGCGGGGGCTTCCGACCTACCAGATCGAGTCGATCACGATGAGCGCGATGGCGTAGAGGACGACGTTGGCGATGGCGATGGGTAGCAGCGCCTGCCAGCCGAGCCGCATCAGCTGATCGTACTTGAAGCGGGGCAGCGTCCACCGTACCCAGATGAACAGGAACGCGAAGAACGCCGATTTGAGAATCAACGTCAGGATCTGCATCGCGCCGAGCAAAATCGGATGGAGGGCGTCGGCGAAGAACGGCTCGAACGGGATCAGGTAGCCGCCGAAGAACAGCGTCACGATCAGGAAGCTCGCGATAAAGAAGTTGACGTACTCGGCCAAAAAGAACATCCCGAACTTCATGCCGCTGTACTCGGTGTGGTAACCGCCGACGAGCTCTTGCTCAGCCTCGGGCAGATCGAACGGCGCCCGGTTGGTCTCGGCAAACGCCGTCACGATGAACAGAATACCAGCGACCGGCGCGCGAAAGATGTTCCAGCCCAAGATCGCCGCGCCCGACGACTGGTGCTCGACGATGTCGACGAGTCGCATCGAGCCGGTCATCAGCACGACCGTCACGACGGCTAGGCCCATCACCAGTTCGTACGAGATCATCTGCGCCGACGAGCGCAGCCCGCCCAGCAGCGAAAACTTGGAGTTGCTGCTCCATCCGGCCAGCGTGACGCCGTAGACCGAGATCGACGTGAGGGCGAGCACCATCAAGACCGACACCTCGGTGTCGATGATGGCCACGCCGCGCGCCAGCGGAATCAGCGCGGCCGTCGTCATCGCAATCACGACCATCAGGACCGGAGCGAGCGAGTGGACGAAGCCGTTGGCTGCCGACGGCTCGATGTCTTCCTTGAAGATCAGCTTGAACACGTCCGCGAACGGTTGCAAGAAGCCGAACGGGCCCACGCGGTTGGGGCCGGGACGATTCTGGATGTACGCCGACACTTTGCGCTCGGCGTAGACCAGAACGGAAGCCGAGAGAAGGCACACGTTGATGACCAGAAAGCCGATGGCGGCGAGCCAGTAAAGAGGAATGTCCATCAGATGCGCGGGCGGCAGGAGAATGCAGGGCAGGTCAACGCGCAAGGTACCGGACGACCCGCCGGGGCTGCAACCCGCGACGCGACGAACAACAGGCCTTTCACCGACACGCACCGCCCTGCGCGAAAAGTTCGGATGTGTCGGTGCACCATCGGGCTGCGTTTTTCGTTCTTCCCTCTCAACCAATCCATCAGTATGCGTCGCCTCTTTCTCCTCCCCCTCTTTTTCTGCGCCCTGCCCGCGCTCGCTCAGGACGTACCTGCTCCCGAACTTGCCCTCGTCAAGCCTGCCACGATGGGCTACACGATGACAATGGCTGCCATGGGCCAGGAAATCGTCATCACGTCTACCCGAACCGTCGAGGAGACGCAGGACGGGTGGCAGATCATCGACGAGGCCACGCTTCCGCCTATGATGGGCGGCGTCGCGATGGTCGACACGTTCGAGGTGGATCCTCTGACGCTTCGTGCTACGCGCCGCGCGCTCTCGGCCGGACCGATGGGTGCCGCCCGCCTCGCCTATACCGAGGACGGCGTGACGGGCGAGATGAGCCAGCAGGGCCAGTCGATGCCCATCGAGGTGACGTTCGAGACGGCGACGCTATCGGACGGCAGCGCGTTCGAACTGTTCGTTTCCGCGCTCCCTCTAGTCGTCGGCTCGGTCTACGATTTTACGATTTACAGCCCGCAAGGCATGGGCAGCCGCCCGATGCAGATGGAAATCACCGGTGAGGAGTCCATCACGGTCCCGGCTGGCACGTTCGACACGTACGTCGCCTCGTTCACGCCTCAGGACGGTAATGATGCAGGGACGGCTACGCTGTACCTCGCCAAAGACGGTGCGCACGTCGTCGTCAAGTCGGTCGCCAGCATGGGCGCGGCGATGGGGGGCGGCACCACGACGACGGAACTGACGCGCTACGACCGCTGATCGGTCAACCCAGCTACCAAAACGCCCCGACGTGCACAGAGCGCGTCGGGGCGTTTTGTGTAACGCGGGAGTGCGTCAGTCGACCAGTTCGCCTCGGTCGGCGCGGCGGTTGGGCTTCTCGCCGCCGTTGCTGCCGCTTCCGCGGCCGCTCTTGCCCGACGCGCGGTTACCGGCATCGCGTTTGGGATCGTAGGCCGGTTGCGCCTCTTGCGAGTAGCCGCCGTTGGTGCGCACGATCTCGCCATCGTCGCGGATAATGCGGTCTTCGTTCAGTTCGTAGTCGTCGGGCGTGTAAGCGCTGGGCATGCCCTTGGGCGCGCTGCGGCGCTGCGAGGGAAGTTTGGAGTCTTTCTTGGTCTCGCGCGTGGCGTCTTGGTCTTTCATGTTCGGTCGGCTGGAGGATGGTATGGATGGGAAGATGCTCGCTACTTGTCGGCCTCGGGCTTGGCAGTCTGAGCCGACGTATCGCTGCTGCTCGGATTCGAGCCGTTCTGAGATCCGCCACCGGTCGGCGGGCGACTGGTCGATTTGTCCGCATTCGTGTCGTCTTGGACCATGCCCGAGACGGGCGCGTCGGTCTCGCCGCTGCTGTTGCCGTAGCCTTGGGCGCCGCCGGTGCCGGAGATGTCTGTTTTGTTCGTGTCTGCCATGGTGTCGGAGAAGTGAGTGCGTCAGAAGCCGGATGTGTGCCCGGTAGCTAGCACACCCGCGACCACCTACGCCGTTCACGCGATCTGCGAGTTTGGCGTAGCCGTAACACCTGAGCCGTAGGCGGTAACGTCTGGGTAGCGCTCGGCAGAGCACAGTTCCGTTCCGGAACGAGCGGTCGGCGCGGTCGGTCTCTCTGGTCTCGTCACTATACATTTTGGAAATGAACCTTACAGACAAAGTCGTCGTCGTCACCGGAGCATCCGAGGGGCTGGGTGCCGCGTTCGCCCGCGCGCTCGTGGCCGCCGGAGGCCGCGTCTTCGGGCTGGCGCGGACGCAGTCGAAGCTGGACGCGCTGCGCCACGAACTGGGCGCCGCGTTCGTCCCCGTCGTTTGTGACGTGCGCGATCAGGACAGTGTCGACGCCGCGTTCGACACCATCGCCAAGGAATCCGATCGGCTCGACGTGCTCGTCAACAATGCCGGGTTGGGGCGCTTCGGGCCCGTCAATCCGGACAGCGACGATGCGGTCGGGCTAGACGAGTGGGACCTGCAGATGGAAACCAACCTGCGCGGCGTCTTCCTCTGCACTCGGCGGGCTCTGGTGCCGATGAAGGCGCAGAACGAGGCGAGCGGGTTTGGCGGACACGTCGTCAACGTGGCGAGCGTGGCCGGTCTGGTCGGCAATGCCAACCTGAGCGCCTACAACACGACCAAGTTCGGCCTGCGTGGTTTCTCGGAAGCGCTGATGAAAGAAGTCCGCGACGACGGCATCAAGGTGACGTGCCTCTATCCCGGATCGATCGCAACCGACTTCGCCGCGTCGGCGGGCACGAGCGGATCGGCCAACCCGATGCAGCCTCACGACATCGCCGATACGCTGGTTCACGTTCTCAGCGCTCCCGACAACTACCTCATCTCCGAAGTGATGATGCGTCCTCTGAGACCGCGCGGGTGACGTTCGCGCGGGAGAGTGCATGAGGCAGGTAGAGCATCTGACACACGGCGTTGACCGTCGGAACCACCTCTACGCGCACCCCGAAACGCCGAGCGTGACGGCGGATCAGTTGGGCGATCGAGCACAACACCGTATCGGTCGCTACGATGGCCTGCGCGCCGGGACGCCGAAGGCGAACGACGCGCGCGAACGAGCGCACCAGGTGCTCGAACGCGTTCGGCGGCAAGTCGAGGCGGCTGACCCCTAGCGCGTCCCACACGCCGACCGTGCCAGCACTGCTCACCGCTCTGGCCTGCGCGATGAGCGCGGCTTTCAGTTGGTCCCCGTCGACCTCGCCGGAGAAGCGAATCAAAATCAGGTCGTCTGCCGGATAGGCGTGTACGGAATAGGCGATGGGGATCGGGGAAAGGGGCACCGGTAGGGCGGAGCGGTGAGACTCGGGTGCGATGCGACGGTCTGCGTCGCGGATCGTGGCGCTCGCGTACGGAGCCTAGTCAGGTAGGTTCGATAGCTTGCGCTCGTCGCCGTGGCCGGTGAAGCGCCGATGCATTTGGACGAGCGGCGTCACAACGTGGATGAGTGGACGTTCAACGGTTAACCAAGCCAGGCTGTGGACGTATCTCGCTCCTAGTTTTCCCTCTCTGACAGCGTTGCGTGTTCCCAGTCCGGGGCGTCGCGGTGCTCGCCCTTCTTACCGCCCGGTTCCATATGGCTCGACGATCGCTCCTTCTCGCTCTGGCTGCCTGCGCGCTGCTCGTTCCCCTCGCCTCGGCTCAGCAGCGCGCCTCGATCTCGGGCTACGTGCGCGACGCGCAGACCGGCGAGACCCTGTTGGGTGCCACGGTCCGACTCGACGGCAGTTCGCGCGGCGCGGCCACCAACACGAGCGGCTATTACACGATTACCAGCCTCGGCGCAGGGACCTACACTGTCGTCACGACCTACATCGGATTCCGCGACGACGTGCGCGAGGTCACGCTGACCAATGGCCAAGAACTGCGGCTCGACGTAGAACTGCGGCCCGACAGTGAACTGATCGACGAAGTCGTGGTGGAGGGCGAGGGCGGCGCTACCGTCGACGCGCGGCGCATCGGGACGGCGAGCGTGTCGACCGAACTCATTCGCGAGTTGCCGACGGTCCTAGAACCCGACGTGTTTCGGTCGATTCAGCTGCTTCCGGGCGTCAAGGCCATCTCGGACTTCTCGAGCGGCCTCTACATCAGGGGCGGCTCTCCCGACCAGACGCTCATCCTGCTCGACCGCACGACGGTCTACAATCCGACGCACTTCTTCGGCTTCTTCTCGACGTTCAACCCCGACGCCATCAAGGACGTGCGCGTCTACAAGGGCGGCTACCCGGCCGAGTACGGCGGGCGCCTGGGCAGCGTCGTCGACATTTACAATAAGGACGGCAACCGCCGCGAGTTGGACGGGACGGTCAGCGTCGGCCTGCTGGCCTCGCGCGCCCTCGTCGAAGGCCCCATCGGCGACGACGTGTCGTTCATGCTCGCCGCGCGCCGCTCGACGCTGGAGCCGCTCTTCGCCGCCCTCGAAGCCGCCGACGTG
Source organism: Rhodothermales bacterium (assembly GCA_963815505.1). Taxonomy (GTDB): domain Bacteria; phylum Bacteroidota; class Rhodothermia; order Rhodothermales; family BA12; genus CAXBBB01. The sequence continues at coordinate 83,923 of CAWFGU010000001.1, read as the reverse complement.
GAAGGACTTCCCATCGGCTTCTATTTCTACGACCTCAATGGCAAACTCAACTGGGACGCCACCGAGAAGGACCGCTTCTCGGCCAGCTTCTACGCCGGTCGCGACGACGTGGACATCCTGTTTCTGGACGAGACGGCCGGCGCGCTGCTCAACTACGGCAACCTGACGGGAAGCCTCACCTATACCCGCATCTTCTCGCCCAGCCTGTTCGCGACCGTCACCGGAACGGCCTCGCGCTACTTCTCGGACGTCGACTTCACGTTTTCGGAAACGACGATCTCGCAGAGCACGCGCATCTCCGACTACAGCGTCAAGACGGACCTCCAGTGGATCCCGAGCGCGCGTCACGAGGTGCGCGTCGGGACGTGGACGGGGCGCTTCGACTTCGACTTCGCGCAAGGCTTCAACGGAGACGTCAACTTCGACCCGGCCATCGGCTCGTGGTACGCGTCGGCCTACGTGCAGGAGCGGTACACGCCTTCGCCGTTCGTCTCGGTCGAGGGCGGCCTGCGGATGCAATACTTCGGCGACGGCGATTTCTACCGGCTCGAGCCGCGCCTGAGCGTCGAGTACAAGCCGCGCGGCACCGACGACGTGCGCTTGCAGATCGGCTACGGACGCTACAACCAGTTCCTGACGCTCATCACGAGCGAGGTGTTCAGCGGTACGGACTTCTGGCTCACCTCGGCCGACGGCGTGCCGCCTGCCAACGGCGACCAGTTCGTGGCGGGCATCAAGACGCAGCTTTCGCCCGACTTGCAACTCGACGTCGAGGGCTACTACAGGACGATGAACGACCTGTTCATCGTCGACCCCTATCTCAACGATCCGGCCGGGCTGGCCTACCGAGATTTCTTTATCTTCGGCGAGGGCGTGGCGTGGGGAGCCGAGTTCCAACTGACGGGGCGCGTCGGGCGCTTCTCCGGATTTGCGGCCTACACGTACAGCCTGACCGAGCGCAGCAACTACGTCGACTTTCCCAATCCATCGCCTGACGACCGGGGCGCGTTCTTCCCCAAGTTCGACCGGCGCAACGACGGCAACCTCGTGGTTTCGTACGACGTGAACCGCAGTTGGCGGCTGACCAGCGTGTTCACCTACGGGACGGGACAGGCGTATACCGAGCCGATCTCGCAGTACCGGCTGGCCGAAAACCCGTTTTCGACGACTCCGATCAACACGTTCCGCACCGACTACAACAACAGCCGCCTGCCGGACTACCACCGGCTCGACCTGGGCGCGACGCGTCGGGGACGCTTCTTCGGGTGGGCCGACTACGAACTGCAGTTGCAACTGATCAACGCGTACAACCGCAAGAACGTCTGGTTTTACCTCAACGACTTCGCGGACGACAACACCATCGAGCGGACGGAGATCACCCAGATCCCGGTGCCGATTCCCAACGTCTCGCTCACGCTCAACTTCTGATTCGATGCGCCGCCTGATTCTCCTGCTCACGCTCCCGCTGCTCGCCGCCTGCGACGGCTCCATCGAAGACGACTTCGTCGAGGAAGTCGTCGTGGAGTCGTACCAACTGGTCGGAAGCGATCTGTCGTCCGTCTTCGTCTTCCAGACGGCTCAGATCGGAGAGGCGTTCGACAGGTCGCGTCTCTCCATCGTCGATGCCGACGTGCGCGTGCTGCTGCTCGGCGCCGACGGCAGCGTCGAGCAGACGTTCGCGTTCGAGCCTAACCGGAGCAACCTCGGCGAGTACCGCGCATCGGGCGGACCGGCTCACGAGGTGCTGCCGCTCCGCCGCTACCGGCTCGAAGTCGACGCGCCGGGCAAATCGCTCATCTCGTCCGAGACGGTCACGCCGGGCGCTTTCACGCTCACCAACGCGTCGTCGAATGAGGCGACGTGGGGCGCCGACGAGATTACGTTCACCGTTTCCCGCCCCGAATACCCGACGCGTCAGGCCGTCTTTCTGTTTACGACCGAGACGCAGCGCGCTCAACTCTCTACCGAAGTCGCGACGCCGTTCTACCGCGCCATCTTCGAGAGTCAGGACGACGACGAGGCCGATCCGTTCAGCCCCGAAGACGTGCGGATCGGCTCGTCGCCGCTGCTCAACGAGGAGGGATACCGGGCGAACGCCGACGGCACGCTGCGCGTCGATCTGCCGTGGATCGCCGTGCCGTTCTACGGCCCCAACAAGGTCTCGGCCAGCGCCGTCGACGACAACCTGTTCGACTTCCTGCGCTCCCAAGCCGTCCAACAGGGCGGGTCGACGCTGTCGCCGGGCGAGATTCCCAATGTGCTCGACCGCGTCGAAAACGGCGTCGGCGTCTTCGGCTCCTACAGCCGCGTCACGACCGACGTGTTCGTGCGCTGCGAGGCCGCGCGCAACTTCGGCAATGCCTGCCCCTCCGATAGCTGACGGAGGGAGGTGCGAGTCAGACCAGAGGAGGCCGTTTTCTGGTCGAACGCGAGCTCGAGACGTATCGTTGAGCTGCTTCACCTCTACTCCCTCATGCCATGCGCTTAGTCGTCCTCTCCATCGCTCTCTGCGTCGGCATGACCGGGTGTGACCTGCTGGCGAGCGGCCCGTCCAATCAAGTCGACGTGTTCGAGGCGCAGCTGGCCTTCGATAGAGAACTCGTCCCAGAAGGTGCAATCGTCGCGCCGGACACCGTCAGCGTCGGCGAGCGCTTCGAGGTGACGGTCCACACGATTGGCGGCGGATGCACGGTGTACGCTCGCACCGAGTCCGAGCAGACGGCGGAGGCGTTCGTGATTCGGCCGTTCAACAAGACTACGGGGCAAGACATCTGCACGAGAGAGATCAGGGTCGTGCCGCACACCGTCGAGACATCGGCCCTGTCGTCTGGCCGGTTCCTCGTCCGTGCGATCGGAGCCGGAGGCTTGACCTTCAATCGCAGGGTTGTCGTCCGGTAAGTGTGGTCAGAGCGCGGGCACTTTGCGCAGCGCAGCAAGCTGCTCGTCGTCGGCACCGTCGGCGATGACGCTGAACGAGCCATCGGTTTCGAGCACGACGGCGGCCACGTCTTTGAGTCCGGCGTAACCCGCACCGCGGACGGCGGCGAGCACTTCGGCCTCGACGACGCGCTCGGACCGGAGCGCCTCGTCGAGGCATTCGCCTCGGTAGGCCAGCAGCGCCGGTTGTGACTTCACGACTTTGCGGACGGTATCCCAGCGCTGCGCCGACCACGCGACGACGTATTGGAGTCCGATCAGGAGCCCAAACGCGAGCACACCTTCGCTGAACGACACATCCGACGAGAGCACGACCGACGCCATCGTGCTGCCCAGCGAGACCGTGATGACCAGGTCGAAGGCGTTCATCTTGGCGAGCGTCCGCTTGCCGGACAGGCGCAGAAAGACGACGAGCGTCACGTAGGCGAGCGGTGCCATGACGAGCAGGCGGATCAGATCGTCGTAGCCGTCGAAAAACATGAGGTAGAGGAGGGTAGGAGCGCAGCGTACCCACTTCTAAGCGGCGGCGTTGCTCACTTCGTGTCACGGGTGTTTAGAGGCTTCCGCTAGCGCTCGACGCAGCCCGGTAGGCACGGCGCTAGCTCATCCGCAGCACGACGTAGCCTGCATAGACCGCGAGCAGTAAAGCGCCCTCGATGCGGCCCAGCCGGAAGCTCGTACGCAAGGCGGCGACGGCCAGCAGCGTCAGCGCGACGAGCGCGATCAGGTCGAGCGGGGACAACAGGCCGCCGGGAACGGGGCGAACGACGGCGGCGACCCCCAACACTCCGGTCAAGTTGAAGAGGTTGGAGCCGACGACGTTGCCGATCGCCAGGTCGCCTTCGCCTTTGAGCACCCCCGCGACGGAGGCCGCCAGTTCGGGAAGGCTCGTCCCGACGGCGACGACCGTTAGCCCGATCAGCGCCTGAGACCAGCCCCACGCCGCCGCTAGGTCACTCGCGCCGTCGACGAACAGAGACGATCCGCCCACCAGCGCTGCCAGACCACCGACAATGAGCGCAGCGTTGGTCCACGTCGATCGCGCACCCGTGGCTCGGGAAGGCGCGACCACCTCGTCCACGCGCGCCAATTCGGGCGTCTCTTTTCGCACGCTGCGGATTTGCCACACCGTCCACGCCACCAGAGCTACCAGCAACAGCATGCCTTCCCATCGCGCCAGCCCGCTCGTGACAATCAGCGCCGTCGTCACCAGCGTCACCACGATGAGGAGCGGAAACTCGCGCTCGGCCATTTCAGAAGCGACGCGTAGGGGCCGAATCAGAGCCGTCAGCCCCAGAATCACGCTCAGGTTGACGATATTCGAGCCTACCGCGTTGCCCAGCGACAACCCGCCTTGCCCTGACAGCGACGCTTGAGCGCTCACGACCAACTCGGGTGCCGACGTTCCCCAAGCCACCAGCGTCAGCCCGATCAGCAGCGACGAGACGCCCATTCGCTGCGCCACGTGCACGCTGCCCCGCACCAACGCATCGGCACCGACGACAAGCAGGACCAGTCCGGCTATGAGAGAGAAGTATGCCACGTGCTCGGATGAATGGAAACCGTCGCCCTAGCGCGCAAGGTTCGCTCTAAGTTCCGCGCGCTAGCCCGCCATCGACAGCAGCCCCAGGCGTCGACGCAGCGTGCCGATCAGTTCGCTGCGCACGCGGCGGACGACCGCGTCAGGCGTCGCCATGTGCCAGTCGCCTTCGTCGAGCAGCGGGTCGGCTTCGAGTTTGAGACCGGCGTGGGCCGCCCGCATCTCGTCGGACAGGCCGTTCTCGCTCAATCGCAGCAGGTCGACGGGGTGGAGCGTGGCGACGATGGTTTGGTCCGACGCGATTTGCTCGAGTGCGTCGCTCAGCGCGCCCATCGACGCGCGCCGTGCGGCTTCGGGAATAGTCGCGCCCAAGATCGACTCGGCCACGTCGAAGGCGAGTCGAGCCGCAAGTGTCTCGCTGTCGTGCAGCAGTTTGGACCGGGCGGCGGCGAGCGCGGCTACGTCGGCGGACAGGCTGGCGCGGTCCTGCTCGAACTTGCGCTGGTGCGTGCGGAGCGTGTCGGCGTGGCCCTGCCGGTAGCCGTCGTCGCGCGCCTTTTCGACTTCCTCGTCCATGCGCGTGCGCCACTCAGCTGCGATCTCCTCGCGCAGCGCATCCACATCGACAGGGGGTGGGGGCGGAGGGGCAGGCGCCAGATCGAGTCCGGCGTCGAAGTCGAGGTCGGCGGACGGCGAGTGCAGGTCGTCGCGCGCCTCTTCCATGTCGGGTAGCGCGTGGGCTACCTCGCCGGTCAGGTGGGCGACGCGGGCGGGCTGAGCCGACAGGCGGGCGTCGGCGGCGCGGATGATGCGCGTCAAGCGCGAACCATAGTGTTGGGCGGGAGGCTCGGCGGCTCCGCGGACGACGCTCGGTAGGCGCGGATGCGTGTCGACCGGCTGGGCCGAGACGGCGCCTCGGATAATGCGCGTGCGGGCGGGGGATAGATTCATCGGCTCAGAGCAACTCGTCGGTCGAGCCGCCGCCCCGGCCCAGCGTGATTTCCTCTTGCTCCTCCAGCTGCTGCGCCTTGGCGAGAATGTTCTTCTGCGCCTCGTCCACGTCCGACACCCGGACCGGGCCGAGCAGTTCGATCTCTTCTTTGAGCGCCTCGGCGACGCGCTCCGACACGTTGCCGAACACCTTCTGCTTCAGGTCCTCGCCTGCTGCCTTCATCGCCAGCGCCAGGTCTTTCTGGTCCACGTCCATCAGCAGCCGCTGCATGTCTCGGCCCGACACGCCGACCAGGTCGTCGAACGTGAACATCAGGTTTTTGATATTGGCCGCCAGTTCGGGTTCGCTTTCCCGAATGCCATCCATGATGGAGCGCTCGGCAGCCCGGCTGATGTTGTTCAAGATGTCAGCGACCTTGTCGACGCCGCCCGCCGTCGACAGTTCGGTCCCGAACAGGCTGCCGATCTGGCCGCGTATGACTTCTTCGATGTCGCGCAGCAGTTCGGGCGACGTTTTGCTCATCGTCGCGAGGCGCACCATCACCTCAGACTGCATCTCGGGATTGAATCCGGCGATGATGTCGGCGGCTTTTCGGCTGTTGAGGTGGGCCAGGATGAGCGCGGCCGTCTGCGGATGCTCGTAGGTGAGGAAGTTGGTGAGCTGGCTCGTCTCGACGGTCTGCAAGAGGTGAAACGCCGAGACTTCCATGGCCGCCTCGACGCGCATCATGATCTCCTCGGCGCGGCGGTCGCCCAGCGCGGCCACAAGCACCTCGCGCGCGAAATTGGCCCCACCCTGAGCGATGTAGTTTTGGGCCATCTTCATGTCCCGATACTCCATCAGGACGGCCTCGACCACGTCGCCCGAGACGTTGCGGAAGCGTGCGATTTCGACCGAGATGCGCTCGACTTCTTCGTCGTGCAGCTTGCGCAGGACAGCCGTCGCGCCCTCGACGCCAAGCGCGATGAGCAGGACGGCCGACTTTTGCGCGCCGGTCAGGTCGGCGGCGGCGTCGCGGGCGGCGAGTTTGACGTTCTCGGTGATCGCCATGACGGCGGCCGCACTGCTGGCGGCGGCGCTGTCGCTCTGCGTCTCGGTCGGAATGATGGGGTCAGGCATGGGGGCAGTAGGCAGGAATCAGGAGACGCCGACGGCGCTCTCGCCGCCTATTGGGACTTTCAGTTGGACGCGTCCGCTCTCCACGTCCTCGATGAGCCACGAGCGGATCAGGTCGGCGGCCTCCTCGGGCACTTCGATGGCATGCTGCTGGATCTCCTCGAACATCTGATGCTTGGCCTTGAGCCGCGCCTTGGCCTCGGGCGACAGTTTGCTGGTGTACAGGTCGTCGACGATCATCAGTTCTTCGCCCTCTCCGTTCATGGGGACGAGCGCGCCATCCGGGCCTACGGATGCGCCCGACAGCTGCTTGCGCCCGAGTTCTCTCGCTTCTACCCGGACGGGCGCCGTCAGCCGCTGCGTCGTTGACCACAGCAGCCATGCGACGACGCCCAGCGCCAGCGCCAGCAGCCCATAGCGGATGTAGACTTGGGTCTGCTGCTGCCGCTCCATCGTCAGCATCTCTTGCTCGACGGCGTCGTCGACCGACGTGTCGAAGCGCGTCTGGTGGAGGGCGAAGCGGTCTCCCCGGTCGGGCTGAAAACCGACGGCGTTCTGGACCAGGGCCGTGATGTCCTCGACTTCGCCCGGCGCATAAGGCTGAGGCGTGAGCACGACCGCGTTGTCCTCGACGACCGCCGTTTCGTCGGCGAACTGCTTCTGGTTGAGGATGACCGACACGGTCAGATACTTGATCTCGCCGGTCGATTTCTCGACCCGTTCCCTGGTGCGGCTCAGTTCGTAGTTGCGGACCGTCGAGTTGGCCGCTCCGGCATCGGGCGACTGCTCGTCGAGCTTTTCCTCGCTCACGACCGTGGCGGATTCGGGGTCGATCAGTTCGCGCTCCTCGACGCCGCGCGAGAAGTCCAACTCGGCGGCGACGCGCACGATGGCGTTGCCCGGCCCCAGCATCTGGTCGAGCATGGTCTGCCCGCTCTGCGCCAGGTGCTGCTCGGTCGCACGCTGCACGTTGATCTGGTTGCTGGTGAGGATGGCGTCTGCGTCTCGCCCGTCTGGACTGGAGAGCAAGTTTCCGCGCACGTCGAGGACCGTCACATTGTCGTCGCTCAGCCCTTCTACGGCGCCCGCGACGAGGCTGACCACGCCCGCGACTTCCTGCTTGTCGAGTGTCACGCCGCGCCCGGTCTGGACGACGACGCTGGCCGTCGGCTCGTCCGATTCCTCGGCGAACGCGCTCCGCTCGGGGATGACCAAGTGTACACGCGCCATCTGCACCTGCCCCAGCGCGGCGATGGTGCGGGCGAGTTCGCCTTCGAGTGCGCGCTTGAGGTTGAGCTTCTGCATGAAGTCGGTCATGCCGAGCATGTTACCGTCGAACAGTTCATAGCCGATCTGCCCATCGCCCGCCAGCCCCTGCGCCGCGAACCGAAGCCGCAGTTCGTACACCTGATCGCGCGGCACGTAAACGGCCGATCCGTTCTCTTTCAGTTCGTACGCAACCGCTTCGTCGCGCAGCGCCTCGACGACCGTGTTCGCGTCACCCGAAGACAGCCCGCCAAACAGCAGCGTCATGTCCGGGCGGCTCGACCAGAAGGCCAGAGCGGCGAGCAGGAGGACGGTGCCGCCTACTACGGCGCCCAACGTCACGCGCTGCTGCGTAGACAGACGGTTCCAGAACGATTGAGCGGCGGCGAACTGGGACATAAGGCGGGGGGTGGCGTCGACGAGGACGTGTGCAACCGGCGTGCCGAGCGGCTCTCAGCGTCCAGGTGGCGCGGCGCAGCGCACTTTGCGGAAGCAGGCGCGTGTCGAGCGGAAAGCCTTGCCTTCGCGGCGCAGTCAGGCGGCGGTGATGCCGTGGCCTCGGGCGGCGGTGATGTAGGGCCGGCTCGGAGAGGTGACTCTACGGACGACGGTGTGGGAGGATGGTCAGAGTCAGACCTGCATCCGCATCAGTTCCTGGTAGGTCTCGAGCGCTTTGTTGCGCACCTCGGTCATCAGTTGGAACGTCAGCTTGGCCTGATTCATCGCGATCATGACCTCGTGCAGATCGTCCTGGTCGCCCGCTACAAAGGCCTCGATCTGCTCATCAGCGGCCTGCTGGCTGGCGTCTACCTTGCCGATGGCGTCTTTGAGCGTGTCGCCGAACGACGTTTCGCTCGGCCTCGACTGCGGGACGGGAAGTTGCCCGTCGGACAGTCCGGTCTGGCGGATGCGCTGGAGCTGCGAAACGGTCATGGCGGCAGGGGAGGAGTAGTCGCCTCGGGCTGATTGCGTCGCCGATGGCGCGGGTTCGCGAGGATGAGGAAGAGTCAGAGGATGCGCAGAGGCGCCCGTACACCGGCGGGCGAAAGACGAAGTCGGTTACCCGCGCAAATCCAGGTGGCCGCCGAGGCTTCCAGGTGAAATGGTCTGCGTGCTGTTGCCGCGTCCATACAGTCGCATCGACATCACCGGGGACTCGGGAAATGCGCCTTGGATGCGCTGCGCCTCTTGGGCCGCGATGGGCCTGGCGGGTGCCTGGGCCTGCTGGATCGATGTGGTGCGCGCGGTGGGCTGAGCAGCCCCGGTCTGGCCGGTCTGGCGGGCCTGCATCTGCGTGAACAGGGCTGCGCGGTTCTGGTAGGGAGTGATCATCGGTGGCGGTGGGAGGGGGGAAGAGTTGGGCGTGACGGCTAGCCGAGCGGTCACATTTCCATCGTGCGTTTGGCCATCTGCTTGGTGCTCTCGACGGCGGCGAGGTTGGCTTCGTAGATGCGGTTGGCCGAGATCATTCGCGCCATCTCCTCGACTACGTTCACGTCGGCGTAGCGCACGTAGCCCTGAGCGTCGGCGTGCGGATGCGTCGGGTCGTACTCCAAGCGCTCGGCCGCTTCCTCGGCGATCTCGGTCTGGGGGCCCAAATCCTCCTCGCCCAGGCGGCGGTTGAGCGAGCTCCCGGCCATGTGGCTACCGTTCGATCCCATCAGGTCTTGGCTACGATTGGCGAGCAGGTTCTGAAAGCGGCCGCTGAGCGCTCCGTCGGCGGTGTGGACGGCCCGTTTGACGCGGTATGCCTGCTCGCCTTCGGCCCGCGAGGTGCGCGCGTTGGCGAGGTTTTCGGTCGACGCCGCCATCGCGATGCGCTGCGACTCCAGTCCACGCGCCGACGTGCGAAACATCGAGTGGAAGCGCTTGGGAATGAGCATCGGTGGAGGTGAGAAGGTGGGGGAGAGCGGCGGTGTAAACCCTCAACGGGTCGGAGATCCTTACTGAGAGCGGCCGGAGATGCCGGTGCGCATCAACTCGAAGTGCTCCCGCAGCGCGCGGCTGGCCATCTGCGTCCGCATTCCGGTTTCGGCCATGTCGAGCATCTCGTGTTCGAGAACCGGCGCCTCGTCGTCGAGCGATACCGTCGATTTGAGATCGCCCGCGTCGCGCAGACCGGGGATGCCGCGCCGCATTTCTTGCAGGTGCTCCTCGAAGCTGACGTTCATCCGGCGGTAGCCCGGCGTGTCGAGGTTGGCGAGGTTCGAGTTGATCGCCTGCGTCCGCTTGGTGTACGCGCCCATCGCCTGGCGCAAGACCTGAACTTTGACGGTATCCATAGCGGCGGGAGTAGGTGACGCTCTCTGGTAGGGCAACCGGCGTGCCGCGCGGCTCAATCGCGGCTCAGAGCGCGGACGGGCGGAAGGATTGACCGGTTGGGACAGGCGTGGCGGGCGGAAGGGGTTGCCCGCTGCGGGCCTTCGAACTCAGCGCGCCTGCACGAAGCCGCCCGAGTGAGCGATCCGTCCGTCCGCTTCGAGGCTGATACACGTACGCGCCCGGCGCCAACGCCGCGCCTTCGATGCGCTACGCCGTGGCCTACCTGCTGCTCGAATCGTCATCGGTTAGCACCGATCCGTTCGCGTCCGAGCAGATCGTAGACGGCTAGCCGCGCGGGTCCGGCTTTGGGCAGCGCGAAGGTGACCGTGCTGCGGTCCGAGCACCGGGTGCGGGGCGGGCAGCTCCGAAGCGATAGAACCGACGCGGGCCGATCTGGCGTCCGGCGCCGCAGACCGAAGTTCGAGCAGTCGGGCGGCGAGAGCGGCGCACTTCGGCGTTCGACCGGCAGTGCCGTTCGGAGAAGTCGTTCTGCGAGATGAGCGACGTCCCCGCCGACGCCCGTAGAAGTCGTCGTTCTGACGCCAGGCCCGCTAGGGCGCACGCGCAGTCGGTCAGCGACTCGTTGACAGAAACCGTGAGGCCGCCTTCGACCGAGCGACGCAGGCCGAAACCAGAGAGCGAAACGAGCGCCTCGTTGTCCTGCACCGTGAGGGCGCCCGCAACCGTCGTCAGAGTGCCGAAACCGTCGACGAGCCGCTAGCGCCTCGTTGCTTCGATGAAGATGCCCCCCGCTTCTTCCAGCGACGTCGAAGGTGGAGAAGCGATGCCAGCGCCGTCGTTGTGCGACCACGCTCACGTCGCTCTCCGATCGTGAAGCGAGTGACGCCGAAGTCGTCGACGCTCGTCAGTGTCTCGTTGTTCCGAAGCAGTACGTCGCCGCCGACCGACGTGAGCGCGTCAAAGTCGTCGACGGTGCGAAGAGCGCCGTTTCGGTGGATACTGAGGTCTTCTCCACAGTCGTTAGCGCATCGAAGGGCGCAACGCTCGTCAGTGCTCCGTTGAAGGTGATGACGAGGCTCCCAGCAACCGTCGCGAGGCGGTCGAACCCACCGCTGGTCGTCAGCGCGTGGTTGAGTTCTATCGTCAGATCTCCGTCGACAGTCGTGAGCGCGTCGAATCCGTCCAGGGAGACGAGGGTGGGGCTGATCACCGAGAGTCCGCCAGCGGTCACAAGCGCGTCGAGTCCGTTCAGAGCGACGAGCCCGTTGATTGCTGTGACCGGGAGATACTCCATCTCGAAGTTGCCGCCGACCGTCGGCGAGCGTGTCGAGTCCGTCGATCGTCGTGAGTGGTCGTGATTCGAACGATATGGAAGAGGCTGACCTCCGACTGCTCGCGAGCGCGCCCAGGTCGGGGAGCACGGCGAGCGCACGATTACTACCGGTCACGCGATAAGGTCGTCGCCGACCGTCCGTGAGCGCTCCGAAAGCCCGTTCACCGACGTCAGCGCCGGATTGCGACCGCTAGCGGTCGCCGTGGAACCGATCCGTCGTACCCTGAGCGTGAACGAGCCGTCGATCGACTCGGAGCGCTCCGAACGCTCTCGACCGACGTCGAGCGCGTCGTTCGCGAGACGGCTAGCTCGCCGCCGATCGTTGTGGAGCGCGTCTGAAGCCGCCGTATGGACGATGAGTGCTCTGAATTGCGGATGCACGTGCGACTGTTCGCTTCTGACCGACGCGAGCGACGCCGAATCCGTCGACCGAGATCGAGCAGCGGCGTTGCTGCTTGATGCTGCAATTTGCCGCCGATAAATGCTCGAAGCGCGTCGAAGCCGCTGACACTGCTGAAGCGATTCCAGCGAACTGAATGTACGAAGTCGCCTCCGACGGCTTCGAGAGCTGCGGAGTCCGCTCGATCGAGGTGAGCGAGTCGATTGCGTCCCCCGACCTCCTATCGCCTCCCAGCATGAAGTCGCCGCCGACGGAGACGTGATCCAGATCGGAGTCCATCCAGCGAGCGGAGCATCGTGTTGCCGAGCAGCGAGAAGGGTCGCCGCCCACCTGGTCGTGAGCGCGCTCCAGACCCGCCAGCGAAGTCAGGACGGCGTTGCCGGCAAGCCGCTGCACCTTCGACAGGTCGCCGCCGACCGTCGTGAGCGCTCTCAGTCCGCTTAGCGTACGCGAGCGTGTCGTTGCGCTTCACGATCAAGTCGCCGCCGACCGATGCGTGAGCGCGTCCAATCCGCTCGAACGAGGTCAGCGCCGGGGTTGTCGATCACCGCGAATGCTGCTGCCGATCGTCGTCGAGAGCATTCCAGGCCGCTCATCGTCGTCAGCGCAGGATTGCTTCCCGCGGTCTTGCGACAGGTTTCCTCGAGGATCGTGCTCCGACTACCACCCGGCCCTCGACGCGTCGTGAGCGCGTTCAAGCCGCCGAGCGAGGTCGAGCAGCGTCGTTGTCGCTGCACCATCAGGTCGCCGCCCGACGGAGACGAGCCGGTCCAGCCCTTCGAGCGACGTGAGCGAGGCATTGTAGCTCACGTAGATGCCTACCGCTCCCAGGGTTTGCTCGGACCGCTGAACGGAGAGCCGAAGTCTTCGTCGGTTGTCGACCACGAACAAGCCGCCCGGAGCCGACGTGACGCCGCCCAGCCCGCCGACCGAGACCAGCGAGCGGTTGCGGTCGACGACGACGTTGCCGCCCGACCGACGTGCATGCGCGTCCAGTCCAGCTCAGCGAAACCAGTGCGTCGTTCAGTTCTCGGATACCAGCACGTCGCCGCCGACCGACGTGAGCGCATCTGTTCAGGCCCTGAGTGAGGTGAGCGCGCCGTTGCTCTGTATCCGCAGATCAATCCCGCCGACGGCCGGCGTCTGCCGCCGCTAGGAAGTCTGCCTGAGGACGCGCCAGCCGGAGCGGTCTGGCGACGCGGTGAAGGCGAAACCGTTCGGCCTGAAGATACGGCAGCGTTGCCGCCGACGGACAGAAAGCCTGCACTGCATTCGAGCCCTCTCCAGACCGTTTAGGGACGCGAACGCCCCATTGCTCTCGTACGACCAGGTGCCTTCCGACCGACGAGCAGCGCATCCAGGCCGCTTCATCGATGTCGAGCGAGACGTTGTCTGAACGCGACTGCGAGATCCTGCTCCCACGATACGCGAGCGCCTCCAGCCCGCTCTATGCGAGTCGAGCTGCTCGGTTGCGCGTCGATGCTCACGTCTCCGCTCCACCTGATCGTCAGCGCGGCGAGCGCGCTCAAGCGAGATCAGTGCATCCGTTGCGGTCGATGGTCAGGGCTGTCGCCGACCGATGCGAGCGCGTCCAGGCCGTCGAGCGACGCGAGCCTGCCGTTGGTGTATAGTCTCGACGCTGCCGTACCCACGGACGTAATCTCGCGCAGCGCCGAGATCGACTGCCAGCGCCCCGTTGACGCGCAGCCGCAAGCTCCCGCCGACCGAGTCGAGAGCGCCTCCAGACCGTCTAGCGCCGCCAGCTCCTGCTCGCGTTGTACCACCACATCCCCGCCGACGGACTCGAGTCGCGTCCAGCCCCGCCAGTGAGGTCAGCGCGTCGTTGTCGTCGATCATCAGGTGGCCCGCGACCGAGGTGAGACGGCTGAGTGCTCCGAACGAGACCAGCGCGTCGTTTCCGTCCAGGGTCAGGGTGCCCGCGACCGACGTGAGGCGTTCCAACCCGTCCAGTGAAGTCAGCGCGTCGTTCTCCTCCACCGTAACGTCGCCGCCGACCGAGGCGAGAGCGCCCAGTGCGCTGATCGAAGCCAATGCGTCGTTTTCCTCGACTCGCAGATCGCCCCCGACCGACGCGATGGCGTCTAGTCCGCTCAGCGAGACGAGCGCGTCGTTCTCATCTATCACCAAGTTGCCGCCGACCGATGTGAGCGCGCTGCTCAGTCCGTCCAATGACGTAAGCCCGTCATTTTCGTCTATCGTCAATCCGCCTCCGACCGATGCGATGCCACCCAATCCGTTCAGCGAGTTGAGTGATTCGTTGTGGAATAGGACGAGGTCGCCCCCAACCGACGTCGATCGACTCGAGCCCTTCGAGTGAAGTGAGAAGAGGGCTGAAGCTCACGACGAGATCTCCGCCGACCGACCCACGTATGCCACTCCGAACCGAGACGCTCGGCACGTGAGCATCGTACGTCCTCCCCCACCATCGGTCCGCTGGGGGCGAAGCTGGAAAAATCGACGTTGCTCGTTATAAACAGGCTGCCCCCGACCGATGCGAGCGATCTGAGCCCGGAGATCGAAGCGAGTCGCCTGTTTCCATCAATGACCACGTGGCCGCCAACCGACGTTACCGCCTCCAGCCCGTCCAGCCCCGTGAGAGCGGTGTTGGCAGCTACCGCCAGAGCGGAGTCGACGGAGACGATGCTTCGAAGCCCGTCCAAGTTCACGATCTCGCCCGGCTGGTCTTCCTGCACCACGAGATTCCCGAGGACCCTGACGCATGCCGACGCCGCGTCGATCTCAGCCTGCGAGGTGAGCAGCAGGTCGCCGTTGGCGTCGAGTGGGCACGCAGGCTGGGCGGACGCCGGAGGGGAAGCCAGCAGGGCAAAAACGAGGAGGATTGCCGGACGCATGGGCACTCGGTGGGAGGAAGGAGGACGATCGGGCTGGCAAACTACTCCGCGCACGCCAGTTAACGCGATGCCCTCGGCATCACGAAAGCAAGAGTCGTCTAGAAATCGCGTTGCGAGCGCGTTACTTTACGAGCCTTATGCTCGACGTGCTCTTCGCCGCTCCCGTTCTCGTGTTTACCGTTCCGGCGCTGCTGTCGCTGGCGCTGTGGGCGACGGCAGGGCTGGGCCTGCTGCCGCTCGACGTGGACGCGGACTTCGATCTGGATGCCGACGATGGCGGATCGCTCGCAGTTCTCTGGGTCTGGGTTCGGTGCCGACGGTCCTGCTCGTCACGCTGTTTCTATTCGCGTTCGGATGGTTGGGCGTCGGCGTCGTGCTGCTGCTTCCGCTGACCGGCTGGATGGCGACGGCCGTTGCGCTTCCGATCGCCTTCGTCCTCGGGCTGGTCGTGACGGCGATGGCGGGCAAGCCGCTGGGCAAGCTGTTTCGTTCGGCTCCTGCGGCGTCGAGTCGGTCGCTCGTCGGTAAGGTGGCGACCGTGACGAGCGGCCGTCTGACCGATACATTCGGGCAGGTCACGATCCGCACGGCGTCTGGCCCCATCGAACTGTCGGCGCGGGCGGATGCGGGTACGGCGCTGAGTTACGGCGACCGCGTGCTGATCTTCGACCACGACGCCGCATCGGGCCTCTACTCCGTCGCCCCGCACGACGGCGACGCTCTCTCTCCTCTCTGATCTCCTCGACCTCATGGAAAACCTGTCTCCGCAACTGATCTGGACGATCGTCGCAGTCGTCGGCGTGCTGCTCTTGCTGATGTTCATCGTCTCGCTGTTCAACAAATTCCTGGTCAAAGCCGCGCCGGGACAGGCGCTCGTGAAAACCGGCTTTGGTGTCGATGCGCCCAAGATCCACCTGTCGAGCGCGTTCATCGTGCCGCTGCTCAACCGCGTCGAGACCATCGACCTGACCGTCAAGACCGTCCGCATCTTGCGGCGCAAGTACGAGAGCCTGTCGTGCGCCGACGGCATCCGGGCCGAGGTCGAGGTCGACTTCTACATCAAGATCAATTCGATCGCCGAGGACGTGGCGCACGTGGCGACGACGATCGGCTGCGCCAGAGCCAGCGACACCGAGATCCTGCGCGAGTTGTTCGAGGCCAAGTTCGCCGACGCGCTCAAAACGGCCGGAGCCAAGCTGACGTTCGACCAACTCTACCAGAACCGCCGCCTGTTTCGCGACGAGGTCCTCAAAGCGCTGGGGCAGGAGGGCGATCAGGACGTCGTCTTGAATGGCTACAAGCTGGACGATGTGGCGATTCAGTTCTTGGAGCAGCTTCCCCTGGAGCAGCACAACGAAGACAACGTGCTCGACTCGCGCGGGCGCAAGGAGATCGCCCAGCGCACGTCGGCCGAGGTCGAGGCGGCCAACCAGCGGCTGCGTCAGAAAGAGGTCACGATTGCCGAGCAGAACCGCGAGGCCCGGCTGCGTCAGTTGCAGATCGAGCAGGACATCAAGGAGAAGGAGGCGGCCCAGACGCGCGAAATCTTGGAGGCCGAGTCGCGCGAGCGGGCGGCGACCGAGCAGACCGTCGCCGAGCAGGAGCAACTGGCCGAGCAGGCACGCATCCAGAAGGACAAGGCGATCACGATTGCCAACGAGTTGAAGCAGAAGGAAGTCCAGACGGCCGAAATCGACCGGCAGCGCTCCATCCAGCTTGCCAACGAGAACCGGCAGCAGGAAGTCGAGCAGGCCGAGATCGTGCGCGACCGGGCCGTCCGCGTGGCCGAGCAGCAGAAGATTCAGGAGATCGAAATCGCCCGCATCCAGCGCGAGGCCGCCGAGGCCGAGGCGCTGCGCGAAAAGCTGAAGATGCTCGAGGAGACGGCGTTGCAAGAAGCCGAGAAAATCCGCGCCGAAGAGAAAGCCCACACCGTGAGGGCACTGGAAATCGCCGAGCGCGACAAGTCCATCGACATCATCGAAGCCGACAAACGCGCCCAGGTCGACAAGGCGATGCAGCAGGTCGAAGCCGACGTGCGCGCCTACGAACTGCGCAACTTGGCCCAGGCCCGCTTGGACGCCGCCGCACTCGACGCCGAAGCTGCCGAGAAGCAGGCCCTCGCCATCGAAGTGGTCGGCAGGGCCGAAGCCGAGCGCGAACGCCTGCATCTGGACGCACAGAACGTGATCGGCGAGCGCGCTTTGCTCGCCCAGATACTCAACCAACTGATTCCGCTGCTGCCCGAACTGACGGAGCAACTGATGAAGCCCGCCGAGCACATCGACAGCATCAAAGTCCTCAACGTCAACGGGCTCGGCGGCATCGGCGGCGACGGGGCAGGCGGCTCGGCCTCACCGATGTCGGGCATCATCGGCACGCTCATGCAGGCGGGCATGGCGCTGCCGGTCCTCAAAGAAGTGATGGGCGCGATGCAGACGAGGGAGGGCGCATCCGAGTTGATTTCGGGCCTGCGCAGCATTCCCGGCGGAACGCTCGTCGCCGACGCCCTCGAATCCACCCCGCCCGCCCCGCCGACGCTGGGAGATGGAGCGCCTGCGGATGTGTCGTAAAGGAGCAGGCTGGCGGCGCGCGTCGGCTTCGCGTGGGACGAAGAGCGTACGGTCCGGCCATTCGAGACGTGCACCGTGCTGGTGTAACGAGCGCGCTCCGCGACCCGTCGTCCGAACCGGCGCCGAGGTGGTCCGGTATCACGCGCCATGATTACGCTCCGCCTGCTCGCCCTCTCGTTCGTCCTCGCTCTCACCGCTTGCGCGCAGCCTGAGCCTCCGTCCCCATCCGACGCCATCGACGACGAGATCCCGGCTCAGACGATCTCGGCGCTCGACACGCTGATGGATGCCTACGACGCACCCGGGTTGCAACCGTCGCGCATGACGGAGGCCGAATCCGAGGCCTGGGCCGACTCGGTCCTGGCGACGCTCTCGATGGATGACAAAGCCGGACAGGTGATCCTCGCCAACCTGCCGTCCCGCGGCGGCGTGAGCGGAATCGTATCGGACGCGCTCGATCTGGTCGAGCGGACCGGCGTGACGGGCTTTCTGGTCGGGCGGTTGCTTCCGCCGGGCGATGTGTTTGAGGTGACGCGGCAATTGCAAGAGGCGCAGATCGGCGCCAATCGTCCGCCGCTGTTTTTCGCCGCCGACTACGAGCGGGGCGTCGGGCGCTTCTCCAACGCGTTCACCGAGTTGCCGTCGAACATGGCGATCGGCGCCACGCGCGATCCGGCGTATGCCGCCGCGGCCGGACGACTGAGCGCGATGGAGAGCCGCGCGGTCGGGGTTCGGCTGCTCTTCGCTCCCGTCGCCGACGTGAACAACAATCCCGGCAACCCGATCATCAACATCCGGTCCTACGGCGAGCGCCCCGACCTGGTCGGCAACATGGTGACGGCTTACGTACAGGCCGCTGAAGCCGCGGGCGTAGCGACGACGCTCAAACACTTCCCCGGACACGGCAACACCACGACCGACACGCACAGCAGCATGGCCACCGTCGGCGGCGACCGCGCGCAACTCGACGCCATCGAGCTGCGCCCCTTTCGCGAGACGTTCCGGTCCGCCTCGCCGAGCGCCGTCATGACCGCTCACTTGTGGGTGCCCGCCCTGGACGAGGTCGAGCGGCCCGCCACGTTCAGCCCCGTCGTCCTGACCGACTTGCTGCGGGGCGAACTGGGCTTCGGCGGATTCGTGGTCACCGACGACGTGCGCATGGGGGGGCTCACCAACGACTTCGGGCTGGCCGAGCGGGTCACCCAGCCGCTCGCTGCCGGAGCCGACATGATCCTGACGCCGCGCGACGTGGGCGCCGCCGCTCGCGCTATCACTCAAGCGGTCGCCTCGGGCGAGCTGGATGCTGCCCGCCTGGACGAAGCCGCACGCCGCATCCTGATTTCCAAAGCCCGCCTCGGCCTGTCGCGCGACGCCGTTCCGACGCAGGAAGCGTTCGACTACGTCAGCGCCCGCCCGCTGGGACAGCGCGTCGCCGACGCCATCGCTCGGGATGCCGCAACCGTCCTGCGCACATCGGACGCGTTGCCGCTCGCACCGGGCACCAACGTGCTGGCGCTTCACCTATCGAACTACACCGGGTCGACGAGCATCGAAGCCGCCGTCGCCCGGCTCGACGAACGGTTGGAGTCGCAAGGCGTCAGCCTGACGAGCCGCTACATCGACAGCCGCGCCGAGCCTACTGTCCGTGACCGCTTCGCCGCGCGCCTCGCAGACGCGGATGTGGTCGTGATCGGCCTGTACCTGCGCCTGGTCAGCGGCAGAGGAAACGCCGGGCTGCTCCCCGGTCAGGCCGAACTGGTCCAGGCCGCGCTCGACTCGGACAAGCCCGTCGTCCTGCTCGCGTTCGGCAACCCCTACTCGGTCCTCGACTTCCCAGACGCCGACGCCAAAGCCATCTTCTACGACCCGACCGTAGCCTCGGCCGACGCCGCCGCCGACTTGCTTCTGGGACAACTCGAAGCGCGCGGCCGCCTGCCGATCACGGTGGGCGAGTTCGCATTCGGCGAGTGACTCGGCCGCCGCTGACTATCTCGCGCGGATGACGCGCCGCCGGTTTTTCGCAATCACCGGTGCAGGGGTGGGCGCTACCGCCATCGCCGGGTGCGGCGTAGCTTCGGTCATGCGCGCTCCCTCGCTCCCTGCCGATCCGTTCGCGCCGATCTCGCTGATGCTCGGGCCGGTTCGGCTGACGGCTATTCGGACGGGAGCCGTTGCGGTCAAGTCGGCGCACCGCGAGTTCGGCGGACCTGCGCTGCTACGGATGCCTGCGCTGATCGTCGATCCTCGGTGGACGCCGTGGCTGCCGATCACGTGCTGGCTCGTCGAGCATCCCGAGGGCGCGATCGTCGTCGACACCGGAGAAACCGCGCGCGTGGCCGAGCCGCACTACTTCGGATGCAACGCAGGCGTGGCGTTTGTCTACGAGCACCTGCTCCGCTTCTACGTGCCCGCTGCCCAGCAAGTCGGCGCGCAACTGGAGGCGATGGGCCATCCGCCCGCCGCTGTCCGCACCGTCGCGCTGACGCACCTGCACTCGGACCACGCGGGCGGCCTAGGCGACTTCCCCAACGCGACGTTCCTGCTTTCCAAGCGAGAAGTGACGCAGCCTCCGGGAGGCGCGTTACCCTGCCGCTGGCCCGACCACTTCGCCCCTGTCGGCGTCGACTATGCGGACGGCCCCTTCGGCGCCTTCGCCACCAGCCACGCGCTCACGGCGGACGGTATGGTCCGCCTCGTGCCGACTCCGGGGCACACGATGGGACATCAGTCGGTCGTGATCGGCGACGGCGAGCGATTCGCCGTTTTGGCAGGCGATGCGTCGTTCTCACGCGATCAGGTCGAGCGCCGCGCCGTGGCAGGCATCTGTGAGGACGTGCCGACTGCGCGGCGCACGCTATCGGTGTTGGCCGAGCAGCTGGAGCAGTTTTCGACGGTGTATCTGGCGTCGCACGATCCATCTTTCGCGACCGGTTGGGACGCGTGAAGGCTCGCCGACTTGCCCATCTGCCCATCTGCCCATCTGCCCGGCGGAGAACGGACCCAAAGGAGCCATCGTATGCCGCCGCACCGGAGCTGAAAAACGCACGATTCCCGTCCCGTTGGCGCCCTCTTGCGTGTGGCGTGACCTTTGCGCACAACCGGTTGACTATCCACGTGTTACGGCTATGCGTTTCGCCGCGTTTCTCTTCCTGCTTCTATCCCTGGCTGCGCCGGCCGCGTCGGCTCAGAAGCCGCGTCCGCTCAGTGCAGCCGGAAACCGCGTGCAGACCGTCGTGCAGCCGTCCGACGCGCTCGCTCGAGTGTTGGGGGCGCGCGATGTGTCGAGGTTTGCCGAGATGTGCACGGACCAAGTCGACCTGACGCTGGGCGGCGAGACGACCGTCTACACGCGCGCCCAGGTGGCCTATGTGCTGGACACGTGGCTGGACGCCCATCCGCCGCGCCTGATCCGCTTCACGAGGCACACCGATGGCGTGCCGGGCGCGCTCATGGCGTCTGGCACGCTCGTGCATGACGAAGGTGAGGTCGATGTGACGGCGCGGTTCGTACGTGCCGAATCGGGAGGCTGGCGCGTGCAGGCGCTCCACTTGATCGAGAGATGAGCCGTGCGGCGCGCGTCGATGTAGCTTGGCTGGCCTTATTCTTCTGCCCGTGACTCGTCGCGCCAACCGCTTGCTCGCCGTCTGCGCGGGCATCTTGATCGCTCTCGTTGCGCTGACGACGGCGGCCGAGCAGTGGACGGCGAGCAGGTCGGCCAGTCGCGTCGTCCAGATTCAGAACGATCATCTCGCCGATGCGACGCTACGAGCCGAGCGCCTGATGCAGTCGCGCGCGCAGCATCTCGCCGATCGGGCTACCGCCCTAGCCTCCGACGACGGAATGGCGCAGGCAGTGGCTCGAGGTGACGGACAGGCGGTCATGCATCGACTGAGCGAAGAGCACCTCTCGTCGCGCACGACGGTCGAGGTCTACGCGTCCGACGGAACGCTGCTCGGGTGGAACGGAGACCCGTTCGCGGCAGCCATGGGACGCGAGCAGGCCAGCGCTTCTCCGCTTCCGACGGTCCAACTCGTGCGAGAAGGTCCGCTCCGCGATGCGCTCGTGGCGTGGGCCGATGTGTCGGCGGCTGGCCCAACGGTCGGACGCGTGCGCGTGGTACAGGTCGTGCGCTCCGAGCCTCCGGTGCGCAACTCGTTTCTGCGTCCGTACCGCATCACCGACGACTTGGCGCGCAGTACGCAGACGGCGCTGGCGTTCCATCCACCGACGTACGACGAGGGGCAGAGGATATCGCTGGGCGACGTGCCCATCGCGCGGCTCGATGCCCAGCCGTCGGCTCCTCAGACGCTGCTGCGCGCCCAGGGCCGAGCGTTCGGCGACTGGAACGCGCTGTGGCTGCTGCTGCTCGGGCTGTGCGCGCTGGCGGCACTCATCGTGCGGGCCCGGCAAGCCCCATCGGTGATCGGTGCTCTGCTGGTCGTCGCCGGACTGATCGGGCTTCGCCTGCTGCTGCTTCACCTCGAGGCTCCGGGGCGCTGGCAGATGGGCCGCGCCGCCACGACGCCGCTGGCTCCACTCTTCGACGCGACGCACTTCGCCACGACGTTCGGCGGCGGCCTGCTGCGCTCGTCGGGTGATCTGATGCTGACCGCGCTCGTCATGCTGGCCGCTGGCCTGACCCTGCGGTGGGGACTGCTCGTGCGCTCGGCTGCTGCGCCGCGTCCGATCTGGACCCGAGTGGCCGCATCGGTGGCGTCGCTTCTGATCGTGGCGGCATCGGGATGGCTGCTGGCACGCGTGTCGGAGCGTGTGGTGCTGGACGCCACGCTGGACCTGTTCGCGCGTGCCCCCCTGGTGCCGCCGCTGCTGCACTTGTTCGTCTATGCCGCTCTGCTCACGCTGGCGCTGGGACTGGTGCTGATCGCCGCGTCGGGCGTGCGGATGGCAAACTGGGACGATGTGCCGCCCGCCCTGCTTGCGCTCGCGTCCGTCGCCGCTCCCGTCACCGAACTGCTTACCGGTGGTGGTGAGGCGCTGCAGTTGGTGCCCTTTGGGTTGGTCGTAGCTGTCGTGGCGTGGCGATGGGTGCCGCGCTCGGACCTGCGGCTGCGCGGCGTGATGCTGGGCGTGCTGGGGCTGGCCGCCGTCGTCTACCCGCTGCTGGCTCAGGCGTACACGGCCGAGCAGCAGGGACGGATGGATGTGACGGCGCGCGCGATCCAGCAGCCTCGCGACACGCGCGCGCTCTTCGCCGTTCAGCAGGCGCTCGACGCGGCGGCCAGCGATTCGGCTCTGGTGCAGGCGCTGCGGCTGCCCTCGGCCCGGATCGCGCTGGCCCGAGCGCCCTCGGCCCGGCTGGACGCGCAAGCGGCGCAGTTGGCGCGCACGTCGCTTCTGGGCAACCTGGGCGCCTACGACGTGACGGTCGTCTTCGTCGACGCCGAAGGGCGACGGGCCGGGCGGTTCGGAAGCGAGGCCGCGGCCACGCCGGCTGAAGCGTCACGCCTGTCGCTGCTGGATGCTATCCACGCCGAGCGCATCGCCGATGACGAGCGCGGGGACGAGTCCGCAACCGTCGCCCAGTCGAGCGCCACGGTCGACGCGTTGACCGGAGAGGTCGATCCCGAGCGGCTGGTCTATGCCGGAATCCAGACGCTGGCGAGCGGCGCGGTCGTCGCGGTGTGGGCCGAGCCGCAGCGGCGGCAGGTGCGGCCGGGGACTCCGTTTCCGCGCGCGCTGCTTCCGGCCCAGACCATGCCCGACGCGCCCGACCAAGCGTCGGTTGCGCTCTTTCGCGACGGCGCGCTGATCCGCGAGCAGGGCGCCGACTTTGGCCGCTATCGCCTCGACCCGTCGGTCACCCAGGCGCTGGGAGCGGGCGACGCCGTCCAACGCGTCGAGACGCTGGGCGGTCAGCGCTTTCGGGTCCGCTACGTCCGCACGCCCGCGCCGCTCGACCTGGCGCCGATGCAGCCGCTGATCGCAACCGAGACGGTCGTCGCTGTGCGGGTGCCGCTTTTGGGCGCGTTCGACCACTTGTTCTTTGGACTGCGCGTACTGCTCGCCGGAATGCTACTCGCGATCCCGCTGTGGGGAGTGTTGCGCTTAGGTGTGTCGAGACGCTGGGCGGGGCGTGTCAGTCTGCGTCCGCGCAGGTTTCAGCAGCGCGTGCTGGATGCCTTCTCGGTCGTCGGCGCGCTGAGCGTACTGGCCGTCGGCATCCTGGGTTTGCAGGTGCTGGCCGCCGAAGGCGAGCGCGAAGTGCAGGACGATCTGCGGTCGGACCTGGAGCGCGTCGAAGAACTGCTCGTCCAGGCGGCGCGTCCGGGCGAGTTGCCGTTCCAGGTGCTCCAGCGCTCGGCCTTGGACTCGCTGGCGCTGCGCGCCGGACGCGACCTCAACGTCTACGTCGGCCCCGACCTGGTCGCCTCCAGCCGCCCGACCCTGGTACGCGACGGCTTGATCCCTCCGCGCATGCCTGCCCAAGCCTATGACGCGCTGGTCTACCACGGCGCCCGGTTCGCCGTCGCCGAGGCGTCGTTGGGGACGTTCGACTACACGGCAGGCTTCCGCGTGCTCGCCGATCCGAGCGGGCGGGCGAGCGTCGTCGTGTCGGTCCCGACGCTCCCGGCGCAGGAGCGCATCGCCGAGGAGCAGGCGCGGCGCGTGGCCTACCTGCTGGGCGCGCTGCTGCTGCTGTTCGTCGTCGTGCTGCTGACGGCGTCGCTACTGGCCCGGACGCTCGCCGGTCCCATCGAGCGGCTACGGCTGGCGCTGGAGCGAACGGCGCGCGGGCAGTACCAGGCACCGCTCGAGATCCCCAGCGACGACGAGATCGGCGAGCTCGTCCGCACGTTCAACGACATGCAGGAGCAGCTGGCCGAGAGCCGCAAGCAGCTCACGCAGCAGGAGCGGCAGTTGGCGTGGCGCGAGATGGCGCGGCAGGTCGCCCACGAGATCAAGAACCCGCTCACGCCGATGAAGCTGTCGGTCCAGCATCTGCGCCGGGCGTTCGATGCGCTGGCCGCCGACGAGCCCACGCGCGGAGGCAAGTTCGAGCGCCTGTTCGACCGCGTCACGACGACGCTCGTCGAGCAGACCGACGCGCTCGCCCGCATCGCCGGAGACTTTTCGACGTTCGCCCGCCTGCCCACGCGCGTGCCCGAGCCGCTCGACCTGAGCGCCGTCGCCCACGAAGCGATCCGCCTGATGGAAGGTGAGCAGGGCGACGCCGAGATTACGTCCGACGTTGCGCCCGATCCGCTCGTCGTCCGAGCCGATAGGGAGGAACTGCGGCGCGTGTTCATCAACCTGATCAAAAACGGCATCCAGGCGATGGACGATCAGCCCGGCGAGAAGCAGCATCCGTGTCGAGACGCGCGCGGACGGCGAGTGGGCCGTCGCGAGGGTGACCGATACCGGTAGCGGCATCCCCGACGAGTTGGTTCCCAAGGTCTTCGAACCCAACTTCTCGACCAAGACGAGTGGAACGGGCTTGGGGCTGGCCATCTCGCGCAAAGCCGTCGAGGAGAGCGGCGGCACGATTACGTTCGAAACGGAGATGGGCGTGGGCACGACGTTCGAGATCCGGTTGCCGCTGGTCGTGGAGACCGACTCTGGCGCCGCGTAGCGGCAGACTCCGATCTATCGGAAATGGCCGAAAGGGCAGCGCACTTTACCGACCGTCTCGTCCTATGCGTCCCCGTACCTTGCCGTCTACCCCAAACTCCCAGTCATGCGCGCCATCGTCATCGGCGCGGGCGAAGTCGGCTACGACGTGGCCCGCATCCTCTCCCTCGAAGACCACGACGTAGTGGTCGTCGACAACGACGCGCCGACGCTCGAACGCGCCCGCGACACGCTCGACGTGCTGACGATTCTGGGATCGGGCACATCGGCCGATGTGCTGGGAAGCTGCGGCATCCAGCGCGCCGACATGGTGGTCGCCGTCACGGCCGTCGACGAGGTCAACGTGATCGCGTGTATGCTGGCGAGCCGGCTGGGCGTCACGACGACGATCGCGCGCGTCCGGTCCGACGAACTCACGGCCACCAACAGCATCCTCAAAGCGGCCGACTTCGGCATCGACCTGGTCATCCAGCCCGAGGAGAGCGCGGCGTCCGAGATCGTCCGCCTCATTCGCCGATCTGCGGCGACCGACGTGCTCTCGTTTGCCGACGGCAAGCTGCAACTCGTCGGCGTACGGTTGGACAAAGACACGACCGTTCTCGACCTGACGCTGGCCGAGGTCGCGCAGAAGCTGCCCGGCGTTCCGTTCCGCATCATGTCGATCGTACGGGGCGCGCGGACGATCCTGCCGGGCGGCGGAGAGCGGCTGCGCAGCGGCGACCAGGTGTTCGTCATGGGCCGCCCGCGCGATCTGCCGCACGTGACGCGGATGATGGGCAAGGACGAGAGCCGCTTGCAACACGTCATGATCCTGGGCGGAACGGCGACCGGAGCGCGCATCGCCCAGCAGCTGAGCGAGGTCAAGAACAAGAGCGTCAAACTGGTCGAGTCGAACCGCGCGCGCGCCGAGCGGCTGGCCGAACTGCTTCCCGGTGTCCTCGTCCTCAACGGCGATGGGACCGACATCGACCTGCTCGCGCGCGAAGGGCTGGGCGAGATGGACGCGTTCGTCGCTGTGACGGACGACGAAGAGTCCAACCTCGTCACCTGCCTCATCGCCAAGCACCTGGGCGTGCGCAAGACGGTCGGTCTGCTGTCCAAGAGCGCCTACATCCCGATTGCCACGTCGATTGGGCTGGATGCGGCTGTGAGCAAGAAGCTAGCGGTCTCGCGCGAGGTGCTGCGTTACCTGAGAGGCAAAAACGTGCTCAGCGTCGGCACGGTGCATGGCATGGACGCCGAGATACTCGAACTGGAAGCCGCACCGCGTTCGGGCGCCGTTCGGGCGCCGCTGAGCGAGATGCGACTGCCCAGTGGCCTGCTCATTTCGGCCGTCATCCACGCCAGCAGCGTCGAGATCGCGACGGGCAGCACGCAGATCGAGCCGGGTGACCGTGCGCTCGTGTTCGTGTTGCCCAAATCCGTCGCCGCCGCGCAGAAGTTCTTCTCGCGATAGCGAAGTGCGCCGGTCGGGCACGCTACTCGGCACGTCGGAACCACGCTACCGCCGCGCGCAGCGACGCGTCATATAGCGGTACTCAAGAGAATTGGCGCATCCTCTGACTCCCCGCATCCGGTGCGGCAGTCGCCCTAACCCGATGCTGTCCCCCTCGATTGAGGGGGACAGGTCTCGCACGAGCGAAGCCGAGAAGAGAGCGTCTACGCCGACCAACTCGAGTACAGCTATACTTGGCTATGGATTTGCACCAGCTAGGATAGTCTGGTTCTTCGCGATAGGTCTTGGTAGTGGGAATCGAATGATGGATCGTCCACGTTCGTAACACCAGAGCGCGCGTCGGTGAGGTAACGTAGGCACGCATTTTTTCAACTCGACCGCATCTGTCCATGACGTCTGTGATACGTCCCTTCGCGCGCACTACCTGCGCGCTCGCGCTCCTACTCTTCGGAATGGTCCCGATGGCCTCGGCAGCTGGCATTCTCGTCAGCACGAATGCGGACGATCCCAATGACGGAGAGTGTTCCATCTCCGAAGCCATTGCGTCGGCCAACACGGATACGGCCGTTGGAGGGTGCGCGGCAGGCAGCGGAGCGGATACGATCACCTTCACCGTTACGGCGCTGAACTACTCGATTCCCAGCGCGCTCACGATCACCGACGAACTGCGCATCGAGGGTCGCATCGGCGCTGCGGGGCGGATCATTCTCACGAGTGCGGGCACGAACCGCATTTTCTTCGTCGAGGGCACGACGCTTACCCTCGTCTACCTAGAACTCAGAGATGGATCCGCGGAGTCGGGAGGCCTGATCTACGTCGATGCAGGCGGCACCTTGATCACGGACGACCTTCTCGCGACCGGCGGTACGGCCACGGGCGACGACGCGGACATGGGCGGTGGCGCCATCGCCGTCGACGGCGGCACGGCGACGATCGTCAACTCGACGTTTTCCGGTAACCGCGCGGCGGGAACGAGCGGATCGGGCGGCGCCATTCTCAACAACGGCGGCACGCTGACGATCACCGGCTCGACGTTCACGTCCAACTCGTCCAACCGTGCAGGCGGCGCCATTGAGGACGCAAACGGAACGACGAGCCTCACCAACGTGACGCTCACCTCGAACAACGCGGGCACCAATCCCGGTAACGGCGGCGGTCTGCACACGGGCGGCGGCAACGTGACGATCTCGGGCGGCGCCGTCACCAACAACGTGGCCGTCGAAGGCGGCGGTCTGTGGTCGAGCGGGACGATGGAGGTCACCGGTCCGGCGCAGATCTCGTCCAACACGGCGACCGGCGACGCGGACGGTCAGTTCGAGGGCGGCGGCGGCGTCTTCAACCAGGGCGGTACGCTCTCGATGACCGACGTCACGCTAGGCGGCAACACGGCGACCGGACCCGGCGGATCGGGCGGCGCCCTTTTCCTCAACGGAAGCGGCACCACGGCGCTCACCGGTTTGACCATCAGCAGCAACACGTCGGCGCGGGCGGGCGGTGGCGTAGAGGTCAACGGCGGCGAGGCTACGCTGACCAACGTCACCTTCGGCGCCAACGACGCAGGCACGATGCCGGGCAACGGTGGCGCACTCCACGTCACGACGGGCACCGTTACTATCATCGACGGCGACGCGCTTGCGAACACCGCCATCGAAGGCGGCGCGTTCTGGAACAACGCCAACTCGTCGATGACCATCGTCCGCACGCGCATCGCAGGCAACTTCGCCAACGGCGAGGATGCGACCAACGGCGGCGGCGGCGTGTTCAACAACGGCGGCACACTCGAGATCACGAACGCCGAACTGATCGACAACTCGGCCGACATGGGCAGCGGATCGGGTGGCGGTCTCTTCTCGACGGGCGGGACAGTGATGGTCAACGCATCCACATTCGACGAGAACAGCGCCAACCGCGCGGGCGGCGGCATCGAAGTCATCGAAGGCGAACTGAACCTCAACGGCGTCACGTTCACCGCCAACGTCACCGGCTCCTCGCCGGGCAACGGCGGGGCGCTCCACGTATCGGGTAGTGCCACGATCACCGCGCGGGGCGGCACCGTATCGGGTAACACCGCAGCCAACGAGGGCGGCGGCTTCTGGAACCACGAGAGCGCCCTGATGGACATCGAAGGGTTCACGTTCGACGGCAACACGGCGGCGGGCGACGACGCCAGCAGCGGCGGCGGCGGACTCTACAACAACGGCACGCTCACCATTGCGAGCAGCTCGATCATCCGCAACCGCGCGACGGGCGTCAGCGGTTCGGGCGGCGGCATCCTCTCGGACGGCGGCGTGCTCGTGATCCGGTCAGCAGTCGTCGACACCAACAGCGCCAACCGCGCGGGCGGCGGCATCGAAGGCGCCGGAGCCGAGATCACGCTAGATGACGTTCAGGTGCGTCGCAACTCCATCGCCGTCGCCAACCCGGGCAACGGCGGCGGCCTGCACAGCGGAGGCGGCAGCGTCAACAGCACGGGCAGTTCGTTCAACCAAAACACCGCCGTCGAAGGCGGCGGCCTATGGGTGAGCGGAACCCTCGTCATGGCCCCGGGGGAAAGCTCGAACGGAGGCGCCTTCGGCAACGTCGCTACGGGGGACGCTGCGACGAACGGCGGCGGCGGCATCTACGCCGCCAAGGGCGCATCGCTTTCCATTTTCAACGCAATCATCTCCGACAACCGGGCGACCGGCACGAGCGGCTCGGGTGGAGGCGTCTTCCTCGCCGACGGCGTCCAGGCCCGCTTCGACGGCACGCTGATCCAGAGCAACAGCGCCAACCGTGCGGGCGGCGGCATCGAGGTCGCCGACGATCCGATGACCGACGAGGTCGCGCTGCTCGACTTCCGAGCAACGGCCCGCTTCAACCGCATCGACGACGACGGAGCAAATCCAGGCAACGGCGGCGCCATTCACAGCGGCGGTGGTGCCATTGTGCTCGGCCTGAGCGACATCCACGGTAACGGTGCAGTCGAGGGCGGCGGCATCTGGTCCAACGGCGTCGTCACGATGGCCGACGACATCGTCATACCTGCCAATCAAATCGGTCGCCGGAGTGTGATGATCTATAGCAACATAGCAACCGGCGATGCGGCAACGACGGGCGGCGGCGGCCTGTTTGCCCAAACCGGTGCCGACTTCCAGCTCGAGGACGTGTCGATCTCCGACAACCGTGCCAGCGGAGAGTCCGGCTCGGGCGGCGGCCTCTTCGTCGCCGACGGCGCGAGTGTCTCGCTTGCGAACAGCGAACTCAGCCGCAACCAGGCCAACCGCGCAGGTGCAGGCATCGAAGTGGCCGACGACTCCGACACGGACGCCGAAACGTCGGTCACGATCACCACGACGACGGTAGCGCGCAACCGCATCGCAGTCGCCAGCCCCGGCAACGGCGGCGGCCTGCACGTGGGCGGCGCAGGATTCGCCGTCGTCGATCAGAGTACGTTCTCGGGCAACGTGGCCAGCGAGGGCGCCGGTGTGTGGATCGGCACCAGTGGAACACTCGTCATGGACCGCTCGACCGTCAGCGGCAACCTGGCGACCGGCAACGGCGGCGGCGTCTACGAAGACGGCGTTCCCTTCGGCACTGAAGCCTCGTCGATCCTGCTCACCGGCGTGACCATCGCCAACAACGCGGCCGGAAGCGACGGCGGAGGCATCTACGCGTCCGGTCCGAGTGATCCCAACTCGTTCGAACTCTCCAACACGATCCTGTGGGACAACAGCGCCGCCGGGCGCGGAGACGACTGCGCAGGCACACCGGTGACGGCCGTCGGCCCGATCATCGTCGGTAGGGTCAGTTGCGTCCTTGCCAGTTCTGATCCGTCGTTCCTCGTCCTCGCCGATCCGATGCTCGACGACCTGATGGACAACGGCGGGCCGACGCTCACGCACGCCCTGCGCAGCGGAAGCCCGGCCATCGACGCCGGAGACTCCGACCTGGGCGAGGATCAGCGCGGATACGCATTCGTCGGCCCTTCGGACATCGGCGCATTCGAGTTCGGCGCCGCCTCGCCGGTGTGCGCTCCCGACTCGCCGATCGCGTTCGGCGACTTCAATGCGGGCGACGATCAGTTCCTGACGCTGCGCGCCACCGATGCCGCCAACCTGTCGGGCTGCACGCTCGTCGTCTACGACAACTCGACCCAGACCGTCCGCTATGCTACGCCAACGGAGGGCGAACTGGCTTCGGGGGGAGTTCTGCGCTTCGAGGAGACGATTACCGCCGACGGGACGCGTCTCCTTCCCTCGGGTATTCTCAGCGGGGCACGCGGCGCGCTGCTGCTCTTCTCGGGAGATCTCACCGAGCGAGACGCGATCCGCGACGCCGACCTGGCGCGCGTCGTCGCGGCCAGAGTGTACGAAGGCGATATGGTCACGCTCGATATCTCAGGCGGCACGACGGAGCAGCAGCGG
Source organism: Rhodothermales bacterium (assembly GCA_963815505.1). GTDB lineage: Bacteria > Bacteroidota > Rhodothermia > Rhodothermales > BA12 > CAXBBB01. Next base: position 53,198 of record CAWFGU010000001.1, on the reverse strand, counting down.
CGCGACCTGCGTGCGGCTCTGACGGCGGTCTTCACCTCGGTCGAGATCGAAACCGGTGCGGTCGAGCTGGCACTGACGGCGCATCCGAACCCCGCGCGTTCCGGCGCTCAGATCGGCTTCGGCGTCGCGTCGACCGACCGGGTCGTCGTTACGATCTACGACATGCTCGGCCGCCAGGTCGCCACGCTGACCGACCGCGTCTACTCGCCCGGGCGCTACACGACCGATCTGGACGCGAACCGCCTCTCGGCTGGACTCTACGTGATCCGCATCGAAACCGGCGACCGAACGGAGACGACCCGACTGACCGTCGTGCGGTAATGCACGATCCATGCAGGTGACAAAGCCGCGCTCTACTCCGGTGGAGCGCGGCTTTTCTGTGTGGAACCTCACCGGGGTCGGCTCCTCTGGGTGGACGATCTGTCGATGGGAAGGGGCGAGAAGCGGTACCTTTGCGCGTCCACCTGCCTGCCCCGCATGATCCTCAACTACAAAGCCGTCGTCGGCGTGCTCGGCGCGCTGGTGTTCTTCCTGGGCGTCGCGCTGATCGCGCCGATGGCTGTCGGACTGCTCTACGGAGAGGCTGAGTGGTGGGGGTTTGGGGCGATGGCGCTGGTGTCGATGGCCGGAGGGGGCGCGGCATACGGAGTGTTCGGGCGGAGCGGCGACTCGGTCGGAGCGCGCGAGGGATTCGCCATCGTCGCGCTGGCGTGGCTGGTGCTCTCCCTCGTCGGCGCCATCCCGTTCGTACTTGGCGGTCCGCTCGGTAGCTACACCGACGCGTTCTTCGAGACGATGTCCGGCTTCACCACGACCGGCGCGACCATCTTCGGCGGCGGCGGCAACCCAGCCATTGAGGACGTATCGCACGCGCACCTGTTCTGGCGCAGCCTGACGCACTGGATGGGCGGTATGGGCGTGGTTGTGCTCACGCTCGCGATCCTGCCATTCCTGGGCGTCGGCGGGATGCAGCTGTTTCGCGCCGAAGCGCCCGGCCCGTCCGCCGACAAACTGACACCGCGCATCAAGGAAACCGCTCGCCGACTGTGGCTGATCTACGTCGGGCTGACCGTCGTTCACTTCGTGCTGCTGCTTCCCGCTATGACGATTTTCGAAGCCGTCACCCATGCCTTCTCGACGATGGCGACCGGCGGCTTTTCGACGCTCAATGGAAGTGTCGGCCAGTTCGAGAGCGCGTACGTCGACTGGGTGATCGTGGTGTTCATGTTTCTGGCCGGAGCGAACTTCGCCCTTCACTACCGCATGCTGCGCGGCCAGGCCATCACCGTTATTCGGGACGTGGAACTACGCGTCTACGCCGCCATCGTCATCGGCGCGACCATCGTGATGATGCTGGGCACGTGGCAGCCGGTCAGCAGCCTGCTGCAGCCCGGCGCGCCCCTCGAATATGCTGGATTCTGGGAGTCGTTGCGGCAGAGCGCGTTCCAGACGCTTGCCATCGTCACCACGACCGGCTACGCGACGGCCGACTACGAACTGTGGACGCCGCTGGCTCAGGCGGCCATCTTCGCTCTCTTTTTCGTAGGCGGAATGGCGGGCAGTACCGGCGGCGGCGTCAAGGTCGTCCGCGTGATCCTGATGCTCAAGAACTCGTTCAAGGAGATCAAGCAACTCGTCCACCCCCAGGCGCTCATCCCGATTCGGCTGGGCGGTCGCGTCGTGCCCAACGAGGTGATGCGCAACGTGCTCTCGTTCATGGTGCTCTACGTCGGACTGCTCGGCGCGGGCACGATCGGACTGATGATGTGCGGCATCGACGTGCTCGGCGCGTTCAGCGCTTCGGCGTCGAGCGTCGGCAACATCGGCCCCGCATTCGGCGACTTCGGCCCGTCCGAGAACTACGCGTCGATCCCTGCGGCGGGAAAGTGGGTACTGGCGCTGCTCATGATGGCCGGACGCTTGGAGATCTTTACCGTCCTCATCCTCTTCGTCCCCACGTTCTGGCGGCGGTGAGCCGGGCAACCCAGCTGTATCGTACTCGTTGACGCCGCAAACCCGACTGCCATGACCGACCTGCTCCAACGCGCCGTCCACCACCTCGAAACGCTGCCCGACGACGAGCAAGACGCCGTCGCGCGCGACATGCTCGGCTCGCTGCCGAACGAGACCAGGACTGATGGAGAAGAACCTGAGTCGATGGCCTCCGTCATTCTCAACGCGCCGCCGGGTACGCTCACCAAGGCCGAGATCGACGCTCGCCTACGCGCGTTTTGCGTGACGAGTGGGACGACTAATGGAAGTCGATTTTGACCGAGACCGGCTGATTGGGAAGCGCGTGTACGTGGACTCCAACGTGTTCATCTATGCGCTCGAAGGCGCTGACCTGCTTCGTAACCGTGCGTTGTCGGTGATACGACTCATGGATGGAGGGCAGGTAGAGGCCGTGACGAGTTCTCTATCCCTCGCCGAAGTCCTCGTCCGATCGATCAAGGAGAACGATCAATCTGCAGCAAGTCGATTCGAGCGACTGCTCTAACCCCCGAAGCTACTTCGAGCGACGGGACATAACGCTATCGGTCCCTAGAGAAGCTGCGCGCATTCGTGCTGAGACCCCGCTCAAGTTGCCCGATGCCATCCATGCTGCAACGGCCGTTCTGGCTGCGTGCGACGTGTTGCTCACGGGTGATGCCAAACTGGCGCGCGATAGTCCAGTCGCTGGTATAGCATTCGAGACGTGATCGCTATAAAATCGGCGCGAGCAGGCGGGTGAACTGGACGGCGAGGCGGAAGCGGAACGACTGGTCCTGCACGTCCTCACTCGACAGTTTGGTCGAGTGGGCGAAATCGTTTTCGAGCATCGCTTTTACGTCGTTGCAAAAGCGCTCGTCGTTGGCGAGGCAACTGATCTCGAAGTTGAGGCGGAACGAGCGGTTGTCCATGTTCGCCGAGCCGACCATCGCGTAGTCGTCGTCGATCAGCATCACCTTCTGGTGCGCGAAGTCGGGTTCGTATAGATAGACGTTGCCGCCTGCCCGCTCCAGGTCGTCGAGGTAGGCGTAGGGCACGTACTTGAACAGGATGCTGTCGCTCTTGCGCGGCATCAAGATGCGGACGTCGACGCCGCGCAGCGCAGCGAGTTGGAGCGCAGCCAGAACGCGGCCGTCGGGGACGAAGTAGGGCGTGGCGATCCAGACTCGCGTTTCGGCGCTCTCGATGGCGTGGGCGAAGAGCAAGCCGCACGCCTCCAGTTCGTCGTCGGGGCCGGACGCCAGGACCATGGCCTGCTGATCGTCCGGGTGCGTGTCGGCGTTCCAGTCGGCGTCGTCGAGGTACTCCTCTTTGGTATAGTACCAGTCGCGCGCGAACGAAAACTGGTAGCCCATCACGGCCGGACCGATGACGTGCAGGTGGGTGTCGCGCCAGTTGGGATAATCTTCGGTGTGGCCCAGGTAATCATCGGCCACGTTGAGTCCGCCCGCGAACGCTTCGCGTCCGTCCACGACGACGATCTTGCGGTGGTTGCGAAAGTTGAGCCTTAGCCGCCCCCAACTGCGCGTGCTGCCGCTGAACCGGGCGATCTCGACGCCCGCGTCTTTCAACTCGTTGCGATAGCTCTTGGGCAGCGCGTAGCTGGCGATGTCGTCGAAGATCAACCGGACGTGGACACCGCGCTGTGCTGCCTGGATCAGGTGGTCCTTGAGCTTGCCGCCGATGTCGTCGTCGGCGATCAGGTAGTATTGGACGAGCAGGTAGCGCTCGGCGCGCTGGATGCCATCGAAGATGGCCGCAAACGTGGCCTCGCCGTTGATGAGCAGCTTCAGGCTGTTTCCGCGCGTCATGGGCGTCGTCGACAGGCGGCGGAAGCCCTCCAACTCGGCGACTTCGCGCTTGTCCTGGCCGCGTTCCTCAGGCTCGACCACGACGGCCGGATCGGCGTGGTTACACGCGTTGGTCATCGCGTCCTCGGTGTCGCAGCCCATCTCGTCCATCGCATCTCTGTAGTCGCCGAAACCCTGGCGCCCGAACGTCCAGTAGAGCGGCAGCGCGATGAGGGGAACGAAGATCAGCGCCAGCGCCCACGCCGTAGACCCCTGAGGCGTCCGCGACTGCATGATGGCATCGAGCGCGCTCAGAGCGCCCAGCACGAACAGGATGGGTAGGCCGATTCCGGCGATCCAGGGAGCGAGGTCGGCGAAGGGCAGGGCATCGATCATGCGCAAGGGTAGCCCTGGGGTGAACGGTTGGGCAACTATGCCTGCGGTAGGCGTTTCGATGTTGCGCAACGGGCACGGTTGACGAGTGGCCCGGATTGCAGATCGAGTCGATGGAAGCGAGGAGTGCGCGCTCGCCGGGAGGCCAGCGCTACCGTCTTACGTGCTTCCTGCGCACCCGTCCGGCTGAGCCGCCGATTGGTTTCCGCGTTCGGTCCGAGTGTCAGGCTGGGTGTCAGGCTGAGCCTGTCGATCTTCGACGGCGAGTGAGTAGCTTGGCCTCATGCTCCACATCGCCCTGCACTTCGTCGTCCCGGTCTGCATCGCGCTGCTGCTCTACCGCGACAGGTGGCGGTGGACGTCGTTCGTGCTGATCGCGACGATGATCGTCGACGCCGACCACCTGCTCGCCGATCCGATCTACGATCCGGCCCGCTGCTCGATCGGCTTCCACCCGCTGCACACGTGGCCCCCGATCGTGCTGTACGCGCTGCTGTTCGCCGCTCCGCTGATCCTGATGCGCCGCGCCGACCTGGACGAGTGGCAGGCGCGGTTGCGGACGATCCACCTGGTCGGGCTGGGCCTGCTGATCCACATGGCGCTCGACTGGAGCGACTGCTACCTATAGCCCAAACGAGAACGACGTAGCTTGAGGGACTTCGCCCTCACCCGTGCCTCCGATATGCTCGACCCGATCCGCCGCATCAGGCGGCGCCGCGCCGTCGCTCGCCTCGTTCGCGCCCAAGCGCTGGGTCTCGATGCGCGTCTGAACGAAGACGGGCTGTCCGTACTCCGCAGCGTTTTCGTAGACCGGGAGTATGCCGACTACTTTCCGTTCTATCGAAAGGCGCGCGTCCTCGACGTAGGGGCTCACTGGGGCTACTTCACCCTGTTCGCCCAGCGCAACCTGGCCGCCGGATCGCACATCGTCGCGGTCGAGCCGGCGTCGGCGAACCTGGCCATCCTGCGCGCCAACGTCCAGGGCGTCGACGTGGTGGAGGGCGCGCTGGGAGGCGAGGCCGGGTCCGCGGTGCTCTATGGTGGGCGCAGCGTGAACCACTCGCTCTTCGGAGCGGAGGTCAACGCGCTCTCGTCGGATGCAGGCTCGCACGTGCGCGTGGTCTCTCTGGGAGATGTGCTCGACCGGTTCGAGGCAGGCGAAGTCGATTTTGCCAAACTGGACTGCGAAGGCGGCGAGTATCCCGCCCTGCTCGGCGCGTCGGACGAGATCCTTCGCCGTGTGGGCGTGTTCTCTCTCGAGTTCCACGACCTCAAAGCGCCGGAGTCGACTGGCTTGCGGCTGGTCGAGCGGTTGCGCGAAGCGGGGTTCGCGATCCGGCACTTCGCCCACTCGCCCACCGCGCTTGGCCTCAACTACGGGCGCCTGATCGCAGAGCGGCAGTAATTGTCAGCCATCCGAGAAGTCGCGGAAGCCGAAGTAGTGGAGCACGTAGACCAGCTTCTTCGACTTGTCCTTGCCAAAGCCGGGAAGCGCCTTTACGCGCCCAGCCAGCGTGGCCGCGTCGCACCCGTCGTTCCACAGAGCAGAGGCGTCGCCGCCCATCTCGTCGCGCACGTGGACGGCGAGCTTGACCGTCATATCGGCCATCTTGTTGGTGAAGCGGTGGACGGCGGGGAGAACGGCGAACTGCTCTGCGAGGACCGAAGGGTCCATCTCGGCGATTTGCGCCAGGTCGAGGTGGCCGATGCGGTCGTGCAGACGCTTCGGCCCCGTAAACGCGAACTCGGCCCGCACGCGCTGATCGAACAGCAGCCCGAGCAGCGCCGCCGTTGGACTGCCGGCGACGAACGCGTCTTCGTGGGCCTCACCCGTCAGCGTTCCGTCGGTATGGTAGCGCTCCATCATGCGGACGAGCCCGCCTTCGAGGTCGCCGGTGTCGAGCGGAGGGGCGGCGGTGGGAACGGGCATGAAAGGCGAGGTCAATAGTGGAAAATCAGCCGCAACTCGTCGTCGGGACAGTCGGCTCGTCGGTTCCGACGACGAGGCCGTCGGGCACGTCGTTGCGCTGCGGTTGGGGGTTGAGAGCCGAGACGAGCGGCGTCTCGACGGCGCTGAGGAAGACGCCGATGGTGGAAAACAGGAACTCCTGCTGCAGTTCGACCATGTCGGGCGTGTGGCGCCCCATCGAGTCGACGTGGCCGTCGATCTCGAGGTAGAGGATGCGCGGCCAGCCGGGGAACTGCCGCTCGGCGTCGGCGACGGCGCCGAAGAGCTGCTGCGCGGCCTGCTCGAACGTGTGGTCGGACTCGACGATGTGGTAGATCGACACCGTGTTGTCGAAATTCATCCAGATGCCGGGCGCGTCGGGCTTGTTGTATTCGGGTTCGACACCTGCAGGGCGTTTGGAGGCGGCCATCTATGTGGGGGTTTGCATCGGGAATGCGTGTGCGTCGTCCGTGTTTTGTGAATCGGGCGAGTGCTCGTCGGAATGTCGGGATGTCAGAGGCGTCGGTGAGCTACGTTGGATTACTGATCGGTTGTGTAGCGTGCCCGTACCATTACGCGGAAGAGGTGGAAATCTGACCGCAGACCAGCAAGCAGAGACCGGGAATGCTCGGATCGGCGACGTGGTAGTAGACGTGGAGTCCCTCCTTTCGGCTCGACACGATGCCGCCTTCGGCCAGTTTGCGCAGGTGTTTGGAGGCGTTTTGCTGACTCTGACTCGTGGTCTGCGCGAGCTGCTGAACCGAGGCCTCACCCATTTCGAGCAGCGTATTGAGCAGGTGAAGGCGCACGGGATCGCCCAGCAGGCGAAAGCGCTCGGCAGCGGCGACGAGCAGTGCGGTAGGGACGGGAGCATTCATGAGGGATTACACGACTCATCTGGAGTAAGGGTCGCGCCGGGATCCAAGTATCGCCCTGAGCGCAGAGACGCTTCGCACTTCTTAACCATTCCTTTGTCAATCTGCATGGAAACTGATAAACTATCGGGTTGTGTAAGGGGGCGAATCTAACGCACTCGCATGACTCCCGTCGATCCTCTCCCCTGGTACATCGCTGGCCCTCTCATTGGCCTCATCGTTCCGACGCTGCTGCTGCTGGGCGGTAAAGTGTTCGGAGTCTCTGCGAACCTGCGCCACATGTGCGCGGCGCTCCCCGTTCCCGAGCGCGCCAAGCCCTCGTTCTTTCGGTACGACTGGAAGTCGGCCGGTTCGTGGAATCTCGTGTTCGCGGCGGGCATTATGGTAGGAGGGTTCATCGGGCTGCGCCTGCTCGGAGATCCTGACGCGCCGCTCAACCTCTCGCCCGAGACGCTGGCCGGGCTGTCTGAACTGGGCGTGACGAACGTCGCGGGGTTCTTGCCTGCCGAGTTGTTCTCGTGGTCGGCTCTCGCATCTCCCGTGGGTCTGCTGATGATCGTCGGCGGCGGCTTTCTCGTTGGCTTCGGCGCGCGGTGGGCGGGCGGCTGCACGTCGGGCCATGCGATCAGCGGACTCGCCGACTTTCAGATCCCGTCGCTCGTGGCCGTCCTGGGCTTCTTCGGCGGCGGACTGATCGTCACGCACCTGCTGCTGCCCCTACTCCTGGGCTGATCCCACTCTCCACCACTCTGCTTCGACACTCTCATGTCCTCCCTTACTTCCTATACCATAGCGCCACCCCTTGGCGCGCAGTCCACCGAGGATCGGACCGCTCCCGGCTCCGACACCTCCAACACCCAAACCCGGACGAATCTGCCGCTGAGCCTGCTGCTGTACGGACTCGTCGGTGTCGGTATGGGCGTCGTCTTTACTCAGGCGCAGGTGATCTCGTGGTTTCGCATCTACGAGATGTTTCGCTTCGAGTCGTTCCACATGTACGGTGTCATCGGTAGCGCCGTCGCAACCGCCGCGCTCGGCCTGTGGCTGATTCGCCGCTCAGAAGCAAAGACGATGCATGGCGAGCCCATCGACGTATCTCCCAAGCAGTGGGGAAGTGGGCGCGTCCCCGGTGCGCGCTACTGGATGGGCGGTCTCGCGTTCGGCTTTGGCTGGGCGCTGATGGGCGCCTGTCCGGGACCGATGTTCGCGCTGGTCGGTGGGGGCGTCAGCATCGTGCTGGTCGCGCTCGTCGCTGCCGTTGCGGGTACTTGGACCTATGGCGCGGTGCGCTCCTACTTGCCTCACTAACTCTACTCTATCTCACGTACGCTATGCTATTTCGCTCCTACACAGATCCCAAACTGGCGCAGAACGCTTACCTCGTCGGCTGCCAGAAAACAGGCGAGGCGCTTCTGATCGACCCGCTGCGCGACATCGATCGGTACGTCGATGCGGCCAAGTCCGAGGGACTGCGCATCACGGCCGTCGCCGAAACGCACATTCACGCCGACTTTCTCTCGGGCGCGCGCGAGTTCGCCGAGCAGACCGGCGCTCACGTCTACCTATCCGCCGAGGGTGAGTCCGAAGGCTGGGGCAGCGCGTGGGCCAAGGACTCCGCCTACGACGTGACGTTTCTGCGCGACGGCGACCGGTTCTCGATCGGCAACATCGACATCGAAGCGGTTCACACGCCGGGCCACACGCCTGAGCACCTCAGCTACGTCGTCACCGACCGGGGCAGCGGCGCCACGACGCCCATCGGAGTCGTGACGGGTGATTTCGTCTTCGTCGGCGATCTGGGGCGGCCCGACCTGCTCGAGCAGGCTGCCGGGCTGCACGGCGTTCAGGAAGAGGCCGCGCGCACGCTGTACGGGTCGCTTCCGCGCTTCACCGAGTTGGACGAATATCTCCAGGTCTGGCCCGGACACGGCGCCGGATCGGCGTGTGGGAAAGCATTGGGCGCCGTCCCGATGACGACAGTCGGTTACGAGAAGCGCTACAACGCGTCACTCGGCGCGGCGAGCGAGGGGGAGGATGCCTTCGTTGCCGCCATTCTCGACGGGCAGCCCGAGCCGCAGATGTACTTCGCCCGGATGAAGCAGCAGAACCGCGACGGCGTGCCTCTGCTCGGAGACCTACCGTTGGCCGAGCGCATGTCTGCGAGCCGTCTCGCCGAGTTTGCGTCCGATAGCGCGTCTGTGGTGATCGACACGCGGGCCGACCGCTCGGCGTTCATGGCTGCCCACCTGCCGCGCTCGCTCTATGCACCGCTGGGCAAGAACTTTCCCGCTTTCGTCGGCTCTCTGCTGACCGATGAGAAAGCTCGGATCGTGCTCGTCGTCGAGGAGGACCGTGTCGAAGAAGCTGTCCGCGACCTGGTGCGCATCGGCTACGACGCCGTCGCGGGCTTTGTCACTCCCGCTGACCTTGCCACCTACTTTGCGGATGGCGTCGAGTCGGCGTCGATTCCCGAGCGCACATTCTCCGACTTGGAGCGCGTGCAGAGTGAGACGCACGGGACTGTAGTCGATGCTCGGTACGTCAGCGAACATCGGAGCGGGTTCGTGCCCGGCGCGGTCAATGCGTCCTACACTCGCTTGCCCGACTATCTGGACTCGCGGATTCCGGAGCAAGGCACGCTGATCGTGCACTGCCAATCGGGCGCTCGGGCCGCAGCGGCGTCGGCGTTTCTGGCGAGAGAAGGACGTGACGTAGTGTATGTCAACGACGCGTTCGCCAACTATAGGGCGTCGCACCAAGTCGCGACGGTAGACTGATGATCTACGCCCTGCTGGGAGCCGTGCTCATCGGCTTGGTGCTCGGCCTGCTAGGCTCGGGCGGCTCGATCCTCACCGTCCCCATTCTCGTCTACCTCGCGGATCAGCCCGGAAAGGTGGCAATCGCCGAAAGCCTGGCAATCGTCGGGGCGATCGCGCTCGTCGGAGCCGTTAGCTACGCTCGGAGCGGGCTGGTCGACTGGCGGAGCGTGGTCGGGTTCGGCCTCCCCGGCATCGTCGGGACGTTTGGCGGATCGCTGCTGGCGGCGCGCGTGCCTATCGCCGTCCAACTCGTCTTGTTCGCCGTCGTGATGATCGCCGCCGCTGGAGCCCTGCTCAAAGGGCGGCCTGGCGAAACCGATCGGGTTTCGCGTCCGGCATGGCTGGTCGCACTGCTCGGCGCGTCGGTGGGCGTGCTGACGGGGTTGGTGGGCGTCGGAGGCGGGTTCCTGATCGTGCCTGCGTTGGTTCTTCTGGTCGGGCTCGACATGCGGCGCGCCGTCGCTACCAGCCTGGCTGTCATCGTACTCAACAGCGCGGTGGGATTCGTCTCCTACTTGGATCTACTCAGCGCGGCGGGCGCGACGGTCGACTGGGGGCTCATCGGCACGTTCGCGCTCATCGGCATGGCAGGCTCCGTCGTCGGCAGTCGGGTGAGCGCGCGCGTTCCGCAAGCGTCACTTCGGCGCGGCTTCGCTGTCTTCCTCGTAGTGATGGGTGCGGTTATCTTGATTCAAGAAGCGCCGCATGCGTTCGCGCCAGCCGACGCTCCTCCGATCACTTCCTCGACCCAAACACCTTAGCTCCATGCCTTCCGACATCCGTCCCTCCGAGTTCCTCTCGCGCGACACCTCGGCTCCCGTCCTCGACGTGCGCAAGCCGGACGAATACGCTGAAGGTCACCTGCAAGGAGCGCAGAACGTCGACTTCCTCGCGCCTGACTTCGAGCAGAAGTTCGACGCGCTCGATCTGCCCAAGGACCAGACGATCTACCTGCACTGCCGTTCGGGCAACCGGTCGGGCAAGGCTGCTGAGATGCTGCGCAAGAAAGGCTATACCAGCGCCATCAACGCGGGCGGATTCCCCGACCTCGTCCAGGCCGGAGCACAAACCGCCTGAGCCGATGTCTGCCTCCACTGCCGATCCGTTCCAGACCCAAGTGCTCGACAAGAGCCACGACAAGCCCGTCGTCGTCGACTTCTGGGCGCCGTGGTGCGGTCCCTGCCGCACGCTCGGGCCGACGATCAAGAAGCTGGCGCAAGAGAGCGGTGGCGCATGGCGGCTCGTCAAGATCAACACGGACGCGCATCCCGAACTGAGTCAGCGCTTCGACATCAAGGGCATCCCCGCCGTCAAGCTGTTTTCAGGAGGAGAGATCATCGCCGAGTTTACTGGCGCGCTGCCCGAGCCGCAACTGAGACGCTGGCTGGCCGAGCACCTGCCGGCGTGAGTCACAGCACGTAAGGCACGTCGACGAACGAATGCGTATCGGGGTCGAAGTCCTTGGTGTTACGTGTGGCGAGGCGAAGACCATGCCCGATAGCAAGGGCTGCTTGGAGGGCGTCCGGGAGCTTCCATCGGTAGAGCTGCCGCAGGTGGGCTGCATAGTCCGCATCGCCTGCCTCGAGAGGTAGGGTTTGAAACAGGGCGAGCAAGTCAACCGCGTCGTTTCGCTCTCGATCTAGACGCGCCCCGGTAAGCACTTCGGCTCGCGTGATGAGCGAGACGTGTGCAACGCCCGTCAGAGACACCAAATATGTAGCCGCTGCCTTGACCCCATTGAGGTGGTCGATCAAGATGACAGAGTCGAGCAGAATCACCGATCGTCCCATTCTGCTCGAAGGCGTCGCTGGTATTCCAGGCCGTCTCCGAGCCGCCAGGTACCTGCCGTACGCCGGAGCACTTCTTCGGCGTTGCTTGGTGACGCTTCTTCGCTGAAAGCGGAGTCTCCCAACTCTCTCTCGACTTCGAGCCACTGCTCGTACGGAATCTGAACCGCGATGGGGCGTTGCTGCTCGTCAGTCAGGATGTGCTTGGTTAGCGGTGGCATGGCGGCGGGAGGTTTTCGGCTGCTACGCGCGTGAACCTGCACCGTTCATTCACAAGCTGTCGCGTTTGTCGCGCAGGTACTTGTTGAGCAGCTCCCTCGCGCGGAAGATGTGCGCTTTGACCGTTCCAAGCGGAGCACCCAGTTCTTCGGCGATCTCGTCGTACGCCATCTCCTGCTGGTGCCGCATCACGATCACCCTATGGTACTTGGGCGGCAGCGCGTCGATGGCTTCCTGAATCAGCGTATTGCGCTGGTCGGCCACGATGTGCCGGTCGGGGCGATACGTTTCGTCGGGGACTTCGATTTCCATCTCGCCGTCTTTGGTCTGGACTGGCTTGTGGATCGAGGTCGTTTTGAGGCGCCGCTTGCGCAGGTAGTCGATGGTGTGGTTCGTCGCGATGCGGTAGAGCCAGGTCGAGAACGCGTAGGTCGGCGCGTACGAACTCAGCGAGCCGAACGCTTTGATGAAGCTCTCCTGCACCAAATCGTTCAGATCCTCGCCACCCCGGACGAGCTTGCGCAGGTGGAAGTAGAGCGGGCGCTCGTACTTCTCCATCAGCTTGCCGTAGGCGCCCTGGTCTCCAGCGAGTGCCTCGCGGACCCACGCGCGGTCCTGTTCGGACGAGGCGGACGGCGCTTCGGCGGACGGTTCGGACATGGAGGGGTGCGGTGCGGTTGCGCGGTGAGCGTCAAGATAGGATCGCGCGGCACGTGAGCGAACGCCCGCGCCCAAACGAAACGCGGCCCCGAAGCCAATGCCCCGGAGCCGCGTCGCGTAGCACGTCCAGCAGGATCACGCTTCCTTGTCGAACAGGATTTCCTGGTAGGTCGGCAGCGGCCACTCGTCGCGGGGGACGAGGACTTCGAGCCGGTCGGCGGCTTCGCGGACAGCGTTCATTGCGGGAATGACGTTATCGCGCATGTGGTAGGCCTTGCTGTGGACCTCGTCGCCCCCCAGTTCGCGGTTTTGCTTCGACAGCCCGACGATGGCGGCGCGCAGGTCGGTCAACACTTCGCTCAACTCCTCGGCGGTTTCCTTGACGCCGGGGAAGGTGAGGCCGACCTCATCGCCGCTGTCGAGCGTGGCGGCGAGGTCGGCGAGGTAACGCGTTCCAGCGGGGAAGAGCATCGTCCGGGCCATGCGCTCGGTCGTTTCGGCTTCGATGTTGATCGTCATGAAGTACTGCTCGAACATGACCTCCTGGCGGCTGTGCACCTCGGGCGCCGTCAACACGCCGTACTGCTCGAACAGCTCCGGGTTGCCGTGTCCGCCCAGGCGCTCGATGGCGTCGACGGTCGTCTTCAAGTTGAGCAGTCCGCGCCGTTCGGCCTCGACCGGCCAGTCCGGCGAGTATCCGTCGCCGTCGAACAGGACCGCTCCGCACTCCTTGATCACGTCTTGGACGACCGACTCGATACCGGCGATGGTCGCCCGCTTGCTCTTGGTGCTGCGGCGCTCTTCGAGCTGCGTCGTCATCACGTCCAGGCTCTCGGCGACGATCGTGTTGAGGATCGTGTTCGACATCGACGGCGACTGCGACGAGCCCAGCGCGCGGAACTCGAACTTGTTGCCCGTGAAGGCGAACGGCGAGGTGCGGTTGCGGTCGCCGCTGTGGCGCGGGAGCGTCGGGAGCACGTCCGTGCCCAGCTTCATCGTCCCAGCGGACTTGCTGCTCGTCGCTTCGCCCTTGCCGGCGAGCTGCTCGAATACGTCGGTCAACTGGCTACCCAGGAAGATCGACATGATCGCGGGCGGCGCTTCGTTGGCGCCCAGGCGGTGGTCGTTTCCGGCCGTCGCTGCGGCCAGGCGCAGCAGATCCTGGTGCTTGTAGACGGCGCGGATGACGGCGGCGCAGAAGAACTGGAAGCGGGCTTCAGCGTGCGGCTCATCGGTCGGCTCCAGAAGGTTGAGACCTGTGTCGGTCCCCATCGACCAGTTGTTGTGCTTGCCCGATCCGTTGACTCCGGCGAACGGCTTCTCGTGCATCAGGATCGTCAGGCCGAACTGGCTCGCAAACCGGCGCAGCGTGATCATCGTCAGCAGCTGGTGGTCGACGGCGACGTTGGCGCTCTCGAAGATCGGCGCGATCTCGTACTGGCTCGGCGCGACCTCGTTGTGGCGCGTCTTGACCGGAATGCCCAGGCGGTACAATTCCTTCTCGACCGCCATCATGTAGCTCAGCACGCGACTCGGGATCGACCCGAAGTAGTGGTCGTCCATCTCCTGCCCGCGCGGCGGCTTGGCACCGAAGAGCGTGCCGCCCGGTCATCTGCAAGTCCATGCGCTGCTGGTACAGTTCGCTGTCGATCACGAAGTACTCCTGCTCATCGCCGACCGTGCTTGTGACCTTGTTTACGTCCTTGTGTCCCATCACGCGCAGCGCCCGGACGGCCTGCTCGCTCAGCGCGTCCATCGAGCGCAGCAGCGGCGTCTTGTTATCCAGCGCCTCGCCGGTCCAACTCGCGAAGGCCGTGGGGATGGCGAGGTAGCTGCCCTGTGGGTTCTCGATGATGAACGCCGGAGAGGTCGGGTCCCAGGCCGTGTATCCGCGTGCCTCGAATGTCTGCCGCAGGCCGCCCGACGGGAAGCTCGACGCGTCCGGCTCGCCCTGGATCAACTCTTTTCCGCTGAACTCCGTTACCGCGCCGCCGCCTTTGTTCGGCGTGATGAAGCTGTCGTGCTTCTCTGCCGTCGACCCGGTGAGCGGCTGGAACCAGTGCGTGTAGTGCGTCGCGCCCTTCTCCATCGCCCACTCCTTCATCGCCATCGCGACGGCGTCGGCCACGTCCGGGTCGATGCGCTCGCCGCGTTCGATCGTGCCGACGAGGCTCTTGTAGGCCGACTTCGGCAGCCGGTTCTTCATTTCGGTCAGACCGAACGTGTTCTCACCGAAGATCGCTTCGATGTCGAGGGCTGGGGTGTGTGCCATGAAAAGGGGAGGAGATAGAGTGTGAGTGAGCGGGAAGTGAGAAAAGGGTTAGTCGCGTCCGACCGGCGTCAGCGGTCCGGCGGCGACGGGAAGGGTGTGCGTCTCCTTGAACGTCGAGAGCACGACCGACGAGCGCGTGCTGCGGACTCCGGGCCACGTCTGGATCTCGGCGAGGAAGCGTTCGAGTGCCGTCGTGTTGGGCAGGCGGACTTTCATCAGGTGCGACCCATCGCCCGTCGACGAGTGCAGCTCGAGCACTTCGGCACGCGCCGTCGCCCGCTTGACGAAGTCGGCATAGTGCTCGCTGCCATCGACCGAGACGCGCATGAAGACCGTAATGTCGAAGCCTAACCGCTTGGCATCGACCCTGGCCGTGAAGCCCGTCAGCACGCCGCGCGCCTCGAGCTTGCGCATCCGGTCCGAAACCGACGGGACGCTCAACCCGACGACCTCGGCGATTTCGCTACGCTTAATTCGTCCGCTTTCTTGAAGCAGACGAAGAATTTCGGCGTCGATGGCGTCGATGCGTTCCACAAGCGGTGACGGGTTGATGAGAAGACGGAAAGCTAGGCATCCGAAATCAGGCATCGATAGCGGTTGTGTTAAAAAAGTAAGGTTACCATCGGCCTTTGGTACTGGAAGCGGTTCCTGGACAAGAAAAACCCATCGAAGCTCACGCGTCGGGTCGCTTTCGTATTTTGCCGCTCCCTGCAGCCCAGCGCTGCACCGGGCCTGTAGCTCAGCGGTTAGAGCAGCGGACTCATAACCCGTCGGTCGCTGGTTCAAATCCAGCCAGGCCCACCGATTCGATCAGCCGTCCAGTTCGACGCCGTAGACGCCCGCTCCGAACAGGGCGAAGTCGTAGCGGCAGGGATCGGTTGGGTCGAGGCGTCGGCAGGCGGCGGTGAGGAAAGCGGCGGACTTCCAGTCGTCCTGGCTGCGGTGGAGCATCTGCCACGCGCGGGCTTGCCGTCCGCTGTGCACGTCGAGCGGGAGGACGAGGTGAGCAGGCGTGATGCGCGTCCACAGGCCGAAGTCGACCGGGCCGGGGCGGACCATCCAGCGCAGGTACATGGCCAGGCGCTTGGCGGCGCTGCCGGTTGCGGGGCGCGCGAGGTGCTTGCGCAGGCGTGTGGGCGTTTCGGGGTGAATCGTGAGCAGAGAGGCGGAAAAGCCCTGGATCGCTGGGCCGATGTCGGTGTCGGTGGCCGAGAGGTGATCGGCGAAGGCCGACTGGAGGCTTCCATGACGTTCGATCAGCAGGCGCAGATTGCGCGTGAGAACTCGGGCGTCGCCGGACGTAAACGTGCGGTGCTTGAACCCGTCCAGGCGTGGGCCGTCGCGCGCGTCGTCGTAGTTCAGGACGAAGGCGGCTGGGCGGAAGCGCATCCGCTCGGCCAGTTCGGCGAGCTTGTTCAGGATCGTGGCACGTCGGCCCCACGCGAGGACTGCAGCGAACAGGCCGATGACGGCGATGTCGTCGGCGTTCGAGAAACCGTGAGGGACGGAGATCGGGTCGTCGGAGATGAAGGCGGGCTTCTCGAAGCGATCGACGAGTCGGTCGAGGCGGGGTTTGAGGTCGGCCAGGTGCGTGCGGCTCGCCTCGCTCAGGTCGTCGGTGATGCGGAGGAGGGAGGCGGGCATGAGGCGGCGTGGAGTTGGGATGCTGTCAACTCGTCGAGCGATACGTTTGAGTCGAGATGTGGACCTTCGAGAGTCGACCACTTTGTGTCGGACGAGCGGTCGCGGTGGCACCTCCTCTATCCGCAGAGAAGGTCGCCCAGGTCGGTGTTGCCGCCGCTGATGATCACGCCGACGCGCTTACCCCTAACGTCGAGCCTGGCGGTGCGGACGGCGGAAAGGCCGAGCACGCCCGTCGGTTCGGCGACGAGTTTCATGCGCTGGATGAGGAAGAGCAGGCTGTCCATCAGGTCGTCGTCCGAGACGGTGGCGATGCCCGTGACGAGTTCCTTTATGATCGCGAACGGTATCGTGCCGAGATAGGGAGTGCGCGCGCCGTCGGCGATGGTTTGCGGCTCGTGCGTGCGCTGAATCGTGCCGGTTTCGAGCGAGCGCTTGGCGTCGTCGGCCGTTTCGGGTTCGACGCCCCAGACCTCGCACTCGGGGAGCAGGGCGCGTGCGACCAGTGCCGTTCCCGCCAGCAAGCCGCCGCCGCCGACGCAGGCGACGAGCACGTCGAACGGTCCGGCGTCCTGGATCAACTCGCGCGCGGCCGTCCCTGCTCCCGCCACGACGGCCACGTGATCGTAGGGCGGAACGACGACCTGCCCTTCGCGCCGCGCGATCTCGGCTCCGATCTCCTCGCGCACGTCCGTTGCTCGGTCGTACGTCACGATGCGCGCGCCGTAGCCTTCGGTTGCGGCCCGTTTGATTTTCGGC
Source organism: Rhodothermales bacterium (assembly GCA_963815505.1). Taxonomy (GTDB): domain Bacteria; phylum Bacteroidota; class Rhodothermia; order Rhodothermales; family BA12; genus CAXBBB01. The sequence continues at coordinate 36,046 of CAWFGU010000001.1, read as the reverse complement.
GCGTCCTGGGGCATGACGACGGTCACCGCAACGCCCAAGTCGCGACCTGCCAGTGCGAGCGCTCCGGCGTGATTGCCCGACGAGTACGTGAGCACGCCGCGTGCGCGCTCGTCGTCCGTCAGCGAGAGCAGGGCGTTGACTGCGCCTCTGAACTTGAACGCGCCGCTGCGCTGCAGATTCTCGCACTTGAGGACGACCTGCGCGCCCGTCTGCGCATCAAGCGTGCGCGACGTGACGGCCGGCGTCCGGTGCGCGCGTCCGGCGATGCGGACCGAGGCGGCTTCTACGTCGGCATAGGTGACGGGGAGAGCAGGGGCGTACGTCATGGCGGGGCACAAAAGGAAACGGGCTGCCCGGCAGATGCGCGAGCAGCCCGAAGGTCAGGCGAGCGAGGCGATCAGACGCCGCCCATCGTCTTGCCCGTCAAGTCGGATGGGTCGACCGGGTGGGTCGCGACCGGAGTGGCGATGATGTCGCTCACCGTTGGAGCTTCGCGCTCGACGACGATCTCGACTTCGGTCAGCAGCGCGGCGATGGCGCCAATGGCGGCGAGCTGGGGCGCAATCAGAAGGGCGGCAGCCGTCCCGCCGACGCCAACCGAAAGCGGAAACTCCAGCAGCGTGCGCTCGGGCGTGCGAATGATGACGCGCTTGGCATTACCATCGGCGGCGATGCTGCGCACTTTGTCGATCAGCTGATTGCCTTTGAGCTTGATTTCTTCGACGACGATCTTGGGGTCGGGCGTATCCATGAGAGGAGTGGGTTGGGTGAGCGAGTGGTTGGTAATGCGGCGCGAGAGTCTCCAGGCTGCTCATTGTTCGGACGTATCTGCATGAGATACGCAGATGGACGGGGCAAGTGGCACGCGTCGCAATCCCATTACATAGCGTGTGACATTCCTCCTGAGAGGGCGCGGCAGGGCAGAGCAAGACCCGTTTGTGCCTGAAACGGCGTGGGTCCGGCGAAATAAAAACCGGGAAGTGTTTAAAGGAGTGGTCCGAGCGCCGATACGCCTTTTGCAGAAGGGTTTTTCCTCTGTCCGACCAGAGATGGTGCGGACTCGGAAGGAGCCGCACACATTTCTTCCCACCCAAACCGCCGCAAGGTCACTACCCATGGGACAACAACAACTCCTCCTCCTGGTGCTCGGCATCGTCATCGTCGGCATCGCCGCAGTCGCCGGAATCCAGGCCTTCTCGGAAGGCAAAGCAGGCGCCGAGCGTGACGCGCTCGTAGCCGACGCCAGCCGCGTCGTCGGTGACATTCAGGCGTGGTATTACAAGCCCAAGCCTTTCGGCGGCGCTGGCGAAGATGCCACCGAACTCGGCAACTTCGACAACTGGTCGATCATCAGCCGTCCCGACACCTCGGACGTCGTACTCCACCACGCAACGGCTGCATGAGCTTGCCAGCACAGGCAGCACTGCCGTCGTAGAGCTGTTCGAGCTCAATGCAAGTAACGCATGCGGAGATCAGGTCGCTACGGTCACCATCGCCGGCGGCGACTCCGAAGATGTGACTTGGGCCTACGAATAAGTCCGATCGATCCTCACCAGAACAGGCGATCTCCTTTGCGGGAGGTCGCCTGTTGTCGTTTGCGCATCCCCCTGCCCCCAAAACCCGAGCCCGAGCCTGTTCCGCCAACCCGACCGTCGCGAAAGAGCGGGGCGATGTCCATTTCGCATCTCGCTGCTTAAGCCGCCGCGATCGACCGTCGATACCAAGAGCGCTTTCCATCCAGCCCGCCTCCTCATGCCCGTATCCGAGTTTCGCTTCAACGGCGTCGGTCCCGGCGGCCAGCCCGTCCAGGGCACCGTGTTCGCGCCCAACAAGCGGCATGCGCAGCGCAAAGTGACGGAGCTGTCCGAGAAGCACCGGTTCACGCTCAGGGAGCTTCAGCAGCGGCGCGCGTTTCTCTACAAAGTCCGCCATCCCAACGGCAAGACGATCAGCGGCGAGCAGAAGGCGTATGCGCAAGACGAGGTCAAGGGCGCGCTGGAGAAGATGGGGCTCGAAGTGCTGCGCGTCGAGAAGAAGCTGATCAGCTTCCAGATGAAGCCGCCGACCCAAGACCTGATCATGTTCGTCCGCCTCTCGGCCAACCTGCTGCGCGAGAAGCTGCCGTTCGACGAGATCCTGGGCCTGCTCATCAACGACATATCGAGCAAGAGCTTGAAGCAGGTGCTCCGCGACCTCAACGCCGACCTCAAGAGCGGTATGGAGGCCAAACAGGCGTTCATGAAGCACCAGCACATGCTGGGCAAGTTCACCGCGTACATGCTCGGCATCGCGAGCCAGAGCGGCAACATGGCCGAAATCTACGAGAGCACGGCCCGCTTCATGGAGCGCAAGGACGAGTTCCGCAAGAACATCCGCAGCGCCATGATCACGCCCGCGCTGACCGTCGTCGCGCTGATCGGCGTGATGGTGTGGTACCTGTGGACGATCATTCCCCAAACGGCTGGGCTGATGGCCGATCTGGGCGTCGAGTTGCCCTACCTGAGCACCAAATCGCTCGCGTTCGCCGAGTGGATGGATACGGGTTGGCCTCTGGTGCTGGCCGTCCTGGTCGTGACGACGGTTGCCGCGATCCTGTTCGTGCGGTCCGACAAAGGGCGAGATGTTTATCCACCGCAACCTGATCCGGCTGCCGGTCATCGGGGGCCTGCTGCACAAGCTCAACATCGAAGTGTTCTGCCGCGTGTTCTCGGTCCTCTACAGCGGAGCCGGAGACAACATCGCGGTCATCAAGATCGCTGCCGAGGCGTGCGGCAACCGCTACATGGAGCAGCGCATCAAGACCATCACGATCCCGCTGATGGTGGCACGCGGCGTCGATCTGGTCAAGGCGATGGAGGCCAGCGGCGTGTTCACGACAATGGCGCTGGCGCGCTTCCGCAGCGGCGCCGAGACGGGCAACGTCAAGAACAGCGCCGAGCAGATGGCGAACTACTACGAGAAGGAAACCACGCTCAAGCTCGCCACGACCGTCGAGGCGATTCAGACTGCCATCGCCGTCTTCATCACGTTCGCGATCATCTTCCTCACGCTCGTCTCGTCCGAGATCGCGCTCGTCCAGCCATCGGCTCAAGACCTGCAAAACGCCCGCTAGCACGCCTCCGGCACCGATCGCGGCTCAAACCCGATCCGTCATATCGTCTCCACTTAAGAAAACTCCGCTTGCTGCTGATACACCACCCGTAGTCCCGCCGCACCCCGCACGCTCATGAGCCGCTTCTTCTCCAACCCCTTCCGCAAGGACGACACCGCCGTAGTCGACGACCGCGCGATGCCGGGGCGTGCCGGTGCGGACCGGTTCGGCGACGATCCGATCACGCAGGCGCTGGTCAATTCGGGCGGCGTGCGCCTCAAGCAGGCCGAGCAGGCGCGGCGCTACGCGTCAGGTGACCGGCCGGTGTGGCGCGTGCTGCTGACGATGGACGGCGTCGATCGGGCCAAGACGTACGAAATCGCGGCGCGCGTGCAGGGCTACCCGCTGGCCGAGCTGGGCGCCCATCCCAAGGACGAATTCGTGCAGGCGGTTCTAGGGCTGATGACGCCCGACGTGCTCGAGCGCGTGGCGCGGCTGGGCCTGCTGCCCTACCGGTTCGGCTTCGACGCCCAGACACGCGCCCAACGGCTGGTTCTGGCGACCCACGATCCGTCCGATGCCGAAGTCATCGAAACCGTGCGAATGCTCGGCGGAAACGTCGAACTCTGCTACGCCGACGAGCGCGAAGTACGCCGCCGGCTCGACCGTGCGATGCGTCCGATGGGGGACGGGTCGCCCTCCGGCTCCGCGGCCGAAGTATCCATCAATGCCAATCGGCTCCCCGGCGAGACCGCGTCCGCCCGCTCGACCGACGCGCCTTCCGGTACCGTCCAGCCTGCTCCCCGTCGCACGCCTGTCCCGGCCCCCGACGCCCCTCCGACGCCTTCGTGGGAAAAGGTCAAGCCAAGCGGTTCGGCTGCGTCCTTCGAGGCGAGCGCGCCAGCGCCCCTTCCGCAGCCTCCACCGGACGTTCCCTCGTTGCAGGCAACGCCTCCGATTACGCCGCCGCCTGAGTTCTCCGGCGACGGCGCCGCATCGGCCGCTCCCTCCGCCGTTCCCAGCCCCACCCACGCCCGCGACAGGGTCGTGGCGATGCTGCTCCGCAAGCAGATCGTCCACCCCGACCAGGTCGATGCGGCGCACGAGGCGCTCAAAGCCGACGGCTCGAAAGAAGCCTTGTGGCGGGCCATCAGCAAACTCGACGGCGTCGACCGCGACGCGATCTTTGCCGAGGCCGCTCAGGTCTACGCCTTCCCCGAAGCCGACCTCGACGAAGGCCAGCCGACGCCCGAGTTCGTCCGCTCGGTCATGGCGACGTTCGACGAAGGCAAGCGCGCGCGCCTGCTCGACCTGTCCGTCGTCCCCGCCGAGTGCGACGTGGACACGGCGACCGGTGCCGTCAAGCTGATCTTCGTCACCTACGACCCGGCGCGTCCCGAAGTCCACCGCGCCATCCACGCGCTCAAGCTCGAGCGCTACGAACTCCAGTACGCGCCCGAAGCCCTCGTCGTCAAAACGCTGCGCGACGCCTACCCGCGCAAGAACGAGTACCTCGAGAAGATGGAGGAAGGCGGCGGCATGGCGTTCGACCTGGGCGCCACGTTCGAGGACGAGGGCGGACTGGACGAGGAAGCGCTCGAAGCCGAGATCGGCCGGAGCGCGCTGATCAACCTGTTCGAGGCCACGCTCGTCGAAGCCGTCCGGCAGGGCGTCAGCGACATCCACGTGTGGCCCAACGCCAAGGGCAAGGTCGAAATCCACTTCAGGCTCGACGGCGCTTTGAAGAAGTGGCACACCGAGGAGAACGTGCATCCCGAAGCCTTGCTCGCCGTCATCAAGGACAACGCCAGCAACGTCGACCGCTTCGAGCGCGACAAGGCCCAGGATGGGTTCATCCAGCGGCGCATCGACGACGCGCTGATTCGGTTTCGCGTATCGATTCTGCCCATCGCCACGGCGAGCCAGGAGATCCGCGCCGAGAGCATCGTCATCCGAATTCTGGACGACCGCAAAGTCGTGACCGACCTCAACAAGCTGGGCATGCTGCCCAACGCCATGGAGCGCTTCGAAATGGCGATCCGCCAGCCCAACGGCATGGTCATCCTGACCGGACCGACGGGAAGCGGCAAGAGCACGACGCTCGTGGCAGCGCTGCACCAGGTCGTCAGCCCGACGGTCAACGTGCTCACCGTCGAGGACCCGGTCGAGTACATCATCCACGGCGTGCGGCAGATCAAGCTGAGTCACAAGCTGGGACTCGAGGGCGCGCTCCGGGCCATCCTGCGGCACGACCCCGACGTGGTCATGGTCGGCGAGATGCGCGACAAGGAGACGGCCGAGATGGGCGTCAAGCTCGCCAACACGGGCCACCTGACGTTCTCGACGCTCCACACCAACGACGCGCCCAGCGCGGTTTCGCGGCTCTACAAGATGGGCGTCGAGCCGTTTCTGATTGCCTACGCCATCAACCTGATCGTGGCCCAGCGCCTGATCCGTACGCTGTGCGAGAGCTGCAAAGAGGTCGACGACGATCCCGATCCGGTCCTGATGGAGCGCATGGGCTTTACCGATGAGGACCGCGCGAATACACTTTACCGCGCCAATCCCAAGGGCTGCGCCAGGTGCAACGGCGGGTACAAGGGGCGACGCGCCATCACCGAAGCGCTCTACTTCAGCCGCGCCATCCGCCACATGATCGTAACGGCCAAAGACGCCATCGACGAGGACGCGATTCGCACCCAGGCCGAGAAAGAAGGGATGCTCACGCTCCAAGACTCGGCCCGCGTCTACGCCACGCGCGGCGTCACGTCGATCGACGAGATGATGCGCGTCACAGCCAGCGAGGGATAAGCGATGCCACAGACCATGCTCGCCACACTCGCGCTGATGATGGCGCTGATGTACTCGAACGACGTGTCGCAGCGCCGCATCGACTTCGACCGCGACAACCTGTCGATGGAGATCGAGGAGATGGCTACGTCGGTCACGCTCGAAACGCTCGCGCGCATCCGCGAACTGCCCTACGACGACGGACTCAAGCCGCTCGACCAGTACAAAGGACCCGACGGACGCTTGCTGCCGGGCCTGTCCGATCTGACCATTCTGAGTGACCTGGGCCTGCTGTCCGAAAGCAACAAGCGGTGCAAGTCCGTTCAGGGGAGAGATCCGAGAGAGTTGGACCTGTGGAATCTGCTCAAAAGGCTGGGCGGCGGCGGCGAGCGGCCCGACGCCAAGCGGGGCTACGGCAACTGGACGAACAACTGCCCAACGATGAACGACTTCAACGGCGCGCGGACGATGCAGGTGGCGTACCCCATAGCGGGCGGAGAAGTCGTGTTCAACGTCGATGTCGAAATGACCTACGTCGAGAGTACCGGAGGTGCCATGGTGCCCGTCAGCGCGCCCCGGCTGCAAAAGCAGGTCACCGTCCTGATTCAGGACGTGTGGAACGACGGCGCCCGCACCGGCACGTTCCTACCTCAGCCGATTCGTATCTCGCGCGTCTTTTCCCTGGAGGTCTGAGATGATCGCACTCATGGACAACCTGCTCGCCGCTGTAGTCGGATCGGTCGTGCTGCTGATCTTGATTACATCGTCCACGCGCGTGCAGGCGCTCAACGTGGACGTTACGGCGGCCTATGCGGCTCGCACCCTCGCGTCCGAAACGATGACGTGGATGGAAGACGACCTGATGCGCGTCGGCCTGAATATGCCGTCGGACGTGTCGCCCATCCTCGCTCCGCGCGACACGACGCTCATCGTGGGCGCCGACACCGTCTCACTGGCGGGCGAGTTTCGCTTTCTGCGCGCCGTCATGAACCCGTCCTACGATCCCGAAACGTCGCCTTCGTCGGTTTCGAGCCAGCTTCTGATCGGCACGCGTTTCCGCATCCAATCCGAAGGCGTGCGTTCGGGCAGCGGCGGAAGCTACCCGCTATTCCGCGTCTCGCGCGACACGATGCGCGTCGATCTGGGCCTGGGGTCCGACACGCCGACGCTGGCGCGTGCCGACCTCGACCAGGCGTTTCGCTCCAGCCACCCCGGATGGGCGCCCGCCGGAGGCACGCCGCCGCTGCTGCGGCAGTTCGACCTGGGCTTCGTCAGCGCGCTGATGGAGGACGTGCCCAACACCGACGTAGTGGCGCGGTACGACGGCGGAGAGCCGCTCAACGTGCGTCTGCGCCTGAGCATCGCGCCCCCCTTCGAAACGTCCACGTCGACGCTTCGCTCGATCCAGCACGCCGCCACCTTGATGATCATGCACGACGGGCAGAGCCTCGGCGCCGCAGGTCCCTGACAATCGACACCACGTCCACCACAGCACCACGTCCACCACACCAACACTCCGATGGGAAAACTTGCCCTCTTACTCGTCGCCGCCTCTATGGTAGGCGGCGTCGTCGTCCTCTCGCAGTCCGACCAGACGAGCGTCGAATCCGTCAACCGCTTGGGGGAGCGGCAGGAGGAGATCATCGCTCGTGAGATCGCGCGCAGCGGTTACAACTACATGCGCGCCCACGCTAAATCGGTCGAGCGCTCGACCACGCTCGACATCGACGCGTTCGTCAAGCAGGTCAACGGCGGGTCGGCCAAAAGCTGGCACAAGGGCGCGCTTCAGGGCGGCGAGTACGAAACGCAGATCACGCCGATGGGCACGTCCAGCTATACCGTGACGAGCATCGGCCGCTACGGCGACGCCGAGGTGCGCATCGGCAGCACGCTTCTGGCGTCGGGCCTGCTGGTCACCGTCCAGCCGACCAAATTGAACTTCAAGTTCGTCGAGTCCAAAGCGGGTTACTGCTCGGGCGTCTACTTGCAGCAAACGCCTCCCGGGTGGGTCGAGGGACAGCCACTGCCCGAACCCGAGATCATCTTCACGGCCAGCAAGAACCGCGACGGCTTCGAGGGGGACTACACCAAGTCCATCCCCCCAGGTACGCAGGTCAACTTCTTTCTGGTCGTCGATCAGAACTGCTCCAACAGAAGCATGTCGGATGAGGAGCAGCGCGCGCTCCCGATGACGAGCAGCACGTACGATTACTACTACTCGGCACTCGAGTACGACTCGGCGAGTGGGGAGATGAAAACCGGCGCCCGCGCCATGGTGACGCACAGCAAGGCCGATCCCAACGTCTATCGCGTCGCGTTCGAGGACATCAAGAAGTTTTCGGTCGAGCAGCACAACGACATCAAGCGCAACGGCTACGGCTCGCACGGCTGGAAGAAAGTCGACAACGTCTGGACGTATGGCGGCAACGGCTGGGCCAAAGACGCGGCAACGGGCTTCGTCCGCACCGGCAACACCAGCAAATGGCCCGACTTCTCGGACCAGGTCTTCGACGTGACCATGATCACGCCCGATAACCCGCTCTACCACGACGACCGCTACGCCGATCACTCAGGTGGCGAGTATCGGAGGACGGCAGCGGACGACGGCAACAACGGGCACGGCAACGATGCGGCTGCTACGACAGCAGCAACCCAGGCAACGGACAGCGGCAAGAAGTGAAGACCGGTACGCATCCGCGAACGCCTCACCATCGTCACACACGCACACGCCCCGCCCCTATGGGATTATCGGTTCTTGGGAAGGAGTAGGCGCTTGGAGCGCGTGCCCGGGAAGGCACGTGCGAGCGCCAACGTGGAGACGGGTCGGCCAAGTGTCTGCGTGCAAAGGGAATGTGCGTTTCGATTTAAGCCTGCCCGCCTCCAACCGATACCCAGACCGGTACCTGTCGTGAGACGGGTGCCGGTTTTTTGTGTCCGATAGGGAAGAGCAGCCGTGCGGTACGGCCTTTTCCCTCCTCTCAGACACAGCACGACTTCCTTCCCTCCCCACGTTCTGTGACTGCTTCCCCCTTCCCGGTTCTCTCCGCTGGGGCGGACGTCTCCTTCCAAGACGCCGATCCGTCCCGCGCGCTCGTACAGCTTCCCGACGTTGCCCGTCGCCTGCTCGCTCAGGTGTCCGACGGCGCGCAGGGAGAAGAGCGTCTGGCTCAGATCGCCGAGATCGTGCGCCTGGTCGACCGGCCTACGCGGCAGCAGATTCGCGAGGCGTTCGAGCCGGTTGCGGCGCGCATGATCGACCTCGACGCGTCCGACGTGGATGCGGGCGGTCCGGCGGCGCGCGAGCAGGTGTGGTACCGCGCCCAGGGGGAGAAGAAGCCCTATGCCGAGATGGGCCGTCTGACGCTCGATCAGACCGATCTGCTCTTCCTTTCGATCCTCAACGAGCGGCAGCGCGCCGTCTTGTTCGACGACTTCTCGGTCGACTTCTCGTACGCGCTTCCGTTTGCCGGAATGGACGGCAGAGCACGCCGCTTCAGAGGCACGATCTACTTCGATCAGTCCAGGCTGGCACTCAACCTGCGCGCCATCACCGACGAGGTCCGGGCGCTGCGCTCGCTCGACTTCCATCCGCAGATCGAGCGCGGCCTGCTCTTCCGCTTCGAGCGCGACGGGCTGACGCTCATCACCGGCGTGACCGGCTCGGGCAAGAGCAGCACGCTCGACGCCGTCGTCAACGCCAACAACGTAGACTCGGCCGCCCACATCGTCGTGATCGGCAAGCCGATCGAGTTCGTCCACCAGAGCCGCAAGTCGATCGTGCGCCACCGCGAAGTCGGGCGCGACGTGCCGACGTTCAAAGACGGCATCGTGCAGGCGCTGCGGCAGGACCCCGACATCGTCGTGATCGGCGAGATGCGCGATCCCGAGACGATCTCGTCGGCCCTCGAGATCACCGACTCGGGCCACAAAGTGTTCTCGACGCTCCACACCTCGAGCGCCGTCGAGTCCATCGACCGCATCTTGGGCGAGTATCCATCCGACGAGCAGGACCGCGTGCGTCTGCGCCTGGCCGACGTGCTGCGGTGCGTCGTCTCGCAAAAGCTCTGTCCGGGCCGAACCGGTGGCCGCGTGCTGGCCAAGGAAGTGCTCTGGGTGACGCCCGCCGCGCGCGCCGCCATCAAAAACGCCAACCAGGGCGAGATCTACCAGATGATGTGGGAGGGGCATGGGCAGGGTATGACCACGCTCGAGCAGGACCTGTTCAGGCTCGTCCGCACGCACAAGATCACGCCCGAGACGGCCTACAGCTACGCAAACAACAAACGCCGACTCCAGCAGCTGCTGGGCTAGGCCACCGATTTCCGCCATGAAACCACGCGCTCCCCACTCCCACGCTCTGGGCGTCACCGTGACGCCCCGCTCGGTCTACGGCGTCCTGCTTGCCTCCGGCGACGGCGGGCCGTCGGTCGTGCGCCGGTTCACGCGCAGCCGGTCGCAGTACGCCACGGTAGAAACGGCGACGCCCGCGATGGCGATGGCCGCGCCCGAAGGCGAGATGGTCGACGATGGGGCGATGATCCAGTTTGGGGCGCCGGGCGGCGGAGGCGGCGACCTGTTTCTGGCCGGAGAGTTCGGCGATCTGTCGGGCGCGACGCCCGGCGCCAGTCCGACGCGGACGGTCCAGGTAGGCGATCCGTTCGACAGCGAACTGCGCGACCTGCTCGATGAGTGCCGCGACGCCTTGGACCTGATCCCCAGCACGTCGATCGTCGCCGACCGCGACGTGTCGTACGTCGTCGTCGAGTCTGAATCGGCGGCTGCCGTCACGGACGACAAGCGGCGCAAGCTGCTGCTGGCGATCCTGGCCGAGCAGTTCGGCGACGCCGACGCCGAGCGCGTCGCGTTCGAGCCGATGACTCCGGGCGATCTGGGGGCGGCGCGCTGGCTCGCCGTTGCACCGATGGCCGATGATGCGGCGGTCCAGAGCGTCAAAGCGCTGCGTGAGATCAGTCGAGGCGCCCCACCGGTGCAGCGGATCGATTCGGAAGTGTCGCTGCTCGTCGGGCTGGCCCGAAGTGCCGACGACCTGATCCGCGACGCCCAGTCCCAAAGCGACGACGCGGCGGGCGGCGACGGGCAGGCACTCGACCTGCCGACGATCGCGCCCTCGACCGAGGGAGGGAGGACGACGCTCGTCGTACGGGCCAGCGGAGAAGACACGTTGGTGCTCGCGCTCAGCGGCCAGACGCTGTCGCACTATGGCTCGCTCAACTCGCTGACGGCCTACGACGCGCCCGAGACCATCTGCTCGCGTCTGCTCCTGCAGCAGGACGAACACGGCATCGGCGAGATCGACCGCATCCTGGTGCTCAGCGATCACCAGGAGCACGACCTGGCGCACTATCTGGGGATGTTCTTCCCCGACGCGCGCATCCACTCGGTCCGCGACCTGGTGCCGCACGACCTGTCGGCCGGGCCCGAAGACGAAGTGGGCGGCGCGTTCGTGCTGGCCTATGCTGCGGCGCACCGAATGATCGTTCCGAGCGACGCGTTTCCTCGCGTCAACCTGCTGCCTGCGGCTCTGGCGCGTCGGCGGTTCAGGCTGCCCTACTCGTGGCACGTCTACGCGCTGATCCTGCTCGTGGCGGCGACGGCGTTCTTCTTCTCGGGGCGCTACGTGATGCAAGAAAACGAACTGGCTGAGCGCCGGACCCAGGTGGCGATGCTCTCGCCCGAAACGGCGACGGCGACGGCGTCGGCGCTGCAGTCTCGGATCGACTCGGTCCAGACGGCGACGCTGGGCTACCTCAACGCCCTCGAAGTGCTCGACTCGCTCCTCATCGGAAGCGACCGGTGGAGCAACGCGCTCGAAGAAGTGTCGGCGGCGGCCAGGGGGACGCAGGGGCTGTGGATCGAAAGCTGGACCCACGACGCGTCGATGACGAAACTCTCCCTCTCGGGCACGTCCACGGCGCGCGACGGCGTCGTCACGTTCGCCGACCGCGTCGGCGGCGACATCGAGACGCTCTCGTTCGCCGACGTGCGCGACTTCCCGGTCTACAGCTACACGCTCACGCTGGGACTGGGCCGCGCGCTCCCCGAAGCCGCCGAATACCTGCGCGCCCAGGCCGCTATCGACGCGGCTTCGGACGCCTCTCTTCCCACCGCCACCGCTAGCCTCGACATCCGATGAACCCGACTAGAGCCAATATTCTGATCCTGACCACCTGCTGGCTGGTCGTCGCGGGCCTGGGCGTCTGGCTGACGTTCTTTTTGCAGCCCGCCGAGATGGAAACGCTCGACCAGCGCGCCCGCGCCGCCGAGATCAAAGGCCAGGAGACGACGGCGCTGATGGCGCAGATGGTCGAAACCGACGAGATGGCCCGAGACGTGGAGGCGCGCTGGAACGCCCGCTACAAAGTCGTCCCGACGACGCTGCGCTCGCCCGACGTGGTGGGGTACCTCAACGACCTGACGCGCGACGGCTTCGAACGCTTCGACCTGACCGTGGGCGGGGTCTATGAAAACGACGGCTACCGGGCCTACCAACTCGAAGCCGTCGGGGAGGCCAACTACGCCAGCCTGTACCGGCTGGTGTGGAAGCTCGAAAACAACCGACGCTTCTACCGCGTCACGCGCCTCGACCTGGATCACATGGACCTGGTTCAGGAGGACAGTCAGGGCCGCCCGCGCCGCGACGTGGTGGTCGGCTTTACGATGACCGTCGAAGCCCTCTTCGGCGGGGCCGCCGGGATGAGCGCCGAAGCCGGTAGCCTGCCCGACGACCTGCCGCCTGCCGTTCCCGATGGCGTGATGCCGTCGCTGCGACCGGTCGGCAACCCGTTCTATCCGCACGTGAGCGCGTCGCTGCCGCCCAACACGTTCGGCCACGTCGACATGGAGACATCGGATCTGGTGTCGATCGCCGACGGGCGCGCCGTCTTCCGCGACGCGCAGGGGTACCGCACGCTGTCCGAGGGCGACGAAGTCTACCTGGGCCGCATCACCCGCATCGACCCGCGCGCCAGCTTGGTCACGGCGCGGCTCAACAAAGGCGGCATCGTCGACGACGTGACGATGCGCCTCGAGGGCGGCTCGATCCTCGACTCGCTTCGCCCCACGCCCGACGCCAACTGATTCCTGTGGGCGGATCGCCGGTCCGCCCCGGTTTCGCCACGGTTTCGCACCGTCTTCGCCCGTCTCTTCGCACCGTCTCTTCCCGCTCTGCCATGTCCCGCTTCTTCCTGCTCCTTCTGCTCGCCTGCGCATTTGCGCGCTTTGCGGACGCCCAGACGCAACCTTCGGAGCGCGTGATGCGCACGTACGTGCCGCCCGAGGACTTGGTGTCGTTCCAGTCGGACGTGCCGATGAGCCGCTTTCTGGCGATGCTCGAGCCGATGTTCGAGCGCGAGACCGGAAAGATCGTGATCGATCCCGAAGGCAGCGACCTGCCCATCGGCGTCACCATTTCGGGGATGCACTTCATGGACGCGTTCAACCTGGTGCTGCGCGCCAATGGGCTGACGTTCCGCGAGAACGAGCGCTATTTCGTACTCGGCGGGTCCAACGTCGACGGGGCGGCTGCCGTCGCGGGGGCGTCGATCTCGGCGGGGCGCGTGCAGGACGGTCCTGCCGGGCTCATCCGCCCGTCGACGCAGGGCGGCGGCGGCAACGTGCCCAACGTGACGACGGCCACGCGTGAGATTCAGATCAACGCGATCCTGTTCGAGATCAACGCCAGTGAGGCGCGCGACAAAGGCGTCAACTGGGACGTGCTGCTGGCTGCCGACGACATCTCGACCGGAACCGGCGTCAACGTCGACCTGAGCGGTGCGACGGGGCTGGACCGAGGAGTGGACGGGCGCATCAGCATCGGCGGCGTCGTCAGCCTGCCCGCCGACATCTCGACGGCGACGCTGACCAGCCTGATCCGCTACTACGAGCGCGAAGGTATGGGGCGGACGCTCGCCAGCCCGCAGGTAAGCGTGCAGAGCGGCGAGGCGGGCCGCATCCAGATCGGCACGGACTTTCCCTATCAAACGCGCGACTTCGCGGGCAACACCGTCACGCAGTTCTTGCAGACCGGCATCATCGTGGACGTGACGCCGACGCTGTTCACCGAACGCATCGGGGCGGGCGGCGAGGAGCAGGATCTCGAGTTCATCCACCTCGACGTGGGCGTGGAGCGGTCGAGCGGGCGCGTGTCGTCGGGTGCGATCCCCATCGTCGACCGCACCCGTTCGGACACCAAGATCGTCCTGCTCGACGGCGAGCAGACGATCATCGCCGGGCTGTCGTCGACGCAGACCTCGTACGAGCGCCGTGGCATCCCCGTTCTCAAGGACCTGCCCGGCTGGTTCTTCGGTTTGCGCTACGTGTTCGGCTACGAGGTGAGTTTGGAGGAGGAGCGCGAGCTCGTGATCGTGCTCCAGGCCGACGTGCTGGACACGCTGCCCGACCGCGCCCGCTTGCCGAAGCGGGACGGTCAACTCTACGACGAGCGCCGCCGCGCGGTCGAGGAAGCGCTGCGTAGGGCCGGGGAGCCTGCTCGGGTGGATCTGGGGGTGGAGATGCGGGATCGGTGAGAAGGTGGCGTTTGGGGGTGGTTTGGGAGGGTGCCGCTCGGACCACCTCGCCCTGACGGGCACCCCTCCTTGTCCAAGGAGGGGAAGGGCGCTGTCGCTGGGTTGAGGGTTACCGGTGAAGGGTGTGTCGAGGCTATCCTGCCCTCCCCTTTTCAAGGGGAGGTGGCGCGCCAGCGGCGGAGGGGGGGCGCTGTCCTACGCTGAGGCTATCCGCTCGCGAAGTGTTGGGCAATCCAGTCCAGCACGTCGGCGCGTCGGTTCAGCACAGCTCTGTTGGGAATGCGGAGCACCCGTAGCCCGAGCGTTTCGATCGCGCGCTGCCGGTCTCGGTCGTAGGCAGCCCGCAGTGGGTCGTCGTGGACGCTCCCGTCGAGTTCGAGAATGAGGCGTTCCGCCGGGCAGTAAAAGTCGACTATGAACGGACCGATGCCGTGCTGTCGGCGAAACTTGCGCCCCCGCAGGCCGCTCTTGCGCAGCGCGAGCCACAGTACGGCTTCTGCGTGTGTGCCGTGCGTGCGCAGTTCTTTGCGGCGCGGCGTGTAGGCAGAGCGGTTGTGGATACGTCCCATGGTGGGGGCGGGTGGTTTGGGAGGGTGCCGCTCGGACCACCCCGCCCTGACGGGCACCCCTCCTTGTCTAAGGAGGGGACGGGTGCTTCGGGTCGGGAGGGACGGGTGCTTCGGGTCGGGAGTGACGGGCGCTTCGGGTCGGGAGTGACGGGCGCTTCGGGTCGGGAGTGACGGGTGCTTCGGGTCGAGGCGGGCGGACTGTCCTCCCCTTTTCAAGGGGAGGTGGCGCGCCAGCGGCGGAGGGGTCTCGCTGTCAGCATCAGCGGCGGTCCATCAGGCCGAGGGTTTCGAGGAGTTGGGGGCGGTCCGACAGGGCGATGTGGGCGATTTCGGCGAGTTCTCCGGCGTCGCGGCGTAGCTGGGCCACCTGGGTGTCTCGGGCGTCGGTGGCGCGTTGGGCCTGGCCGGTTTCCTGGGTCTGGGCGTCGTCGGCGGTGCGGGCGGTTTCGAGTAGGGCGAGGGCGTCTTGGGCGCGGGCGGCGTCGAGGCCGCGTACGCCTGAGACGAGGTCGGGGCGGTCGACGATGGTCTGCCAGAAGGTCCCGGCTCGGCGCAGGAGGTCGGCGCGTCCGTTGGGTGTGTCGCCCGAGAGGGCGAGGGCGCGGTGGCCTTCCGAGTCGCGCGCGTGGGCACGGCGGGAGATGCGCCGGTGGGCGGAATAGCGGCTCTTGACCTCTTCGGTCAGGCGTTGGGCTTCGGACGTGGCGGCGAACTGGTCGGCGTATTCGACTTTCTGAGTGGCATCTAGGGCGACGACGTCGGCGACGAGGGTCAGCCCGGCGTCGAAGTCGTCGGGGACGGTGTAGTAATCGGCGAGCAGAGCGGCGGCATCGGGGGTGTCTCGGGCGCCGGTGTAGAGTGTGCGGGCGTCACGGATCAGGTCGGCGAGCGGGAGGGAGGCGAAGGACATAGGAGTTGGTGTGTGAAGAAATGGTATAAGCGGACGGGTCATTCCGGGGAGCGGACGAATGGCTCGGAGGGGCGGATGGGCCGGTTCGGGGTGCGGATGGGTAAGTCGGGTGCGCGGATGGGTGGCAAAGAAGAGCGGACGGGCATGGAAAGGGGACAGATGGGCGAGGGCGGGGCGCGGATGGGGGGCGCGGGTGTGCGGATGAGTCGGGTCGATGTGCGGACGGACTGCGAGAGGGAGCGGACGGATCGGTTCGGGGCGCGGATGGGTCAGGCTGCGAGGCGTTCGAGTGGGCTGACGGCGGCGACGGCGCTCTGGGTGACGTGGAGGTAGATCTGCGTCGTCTTGATGGAGGCGTGCCCGAGCAGGCTCTGAACCGTGCGGATGTCGGTCCCCGATTCGAGCAGGTGCGTCGCAAAGCAGTGGCGCAGGGTGTGCGGCGTGACGCGGAGACGGAGTCCGCATCCGGCGGCGGCGCGCTTGACGGCCTTCTGGACGAGCGTGTCGGAGACGTGGTGTCGGCGCGTGACGTGGGCGCGCGGGTCGACGGAGAGGGTGGGCGAGGGAAAGACCCACTGCCACGCTGCTTCGAGTGGGGCCGACGGGTATTTGCGGGCGAGGGCGTGGGGCAGGTAGACGCCCGCGATGCCGTCGGTCCGGTCGCGTCGGTGGCGTTCGAGTGCGCGGTCGATCTGCTTGCGTAGTGGCTCGACGAGTGGCCGCGGCAGGACGGTGAGGCGGTCCTTGGCGCCCTTTCCGTCGCGAACGGTGAGGGAGAGCCGGTCGAAGTCGAGGTCTTTGACGCGCAGGCGCAGCGCCTCGCTCAGACGCAGGCCGGACCCGTAGAGCAGGCGGGCGATGAGATCGGCGGTCGGGTGGGTGAGTGCGGCGAGGAGGCGTCCCGTATCGGCGACCGAGAGGACGGCGGGCAGGCGTCGGGGTCGTCTGGCGCGCGTCACGTCGAGTACGGCGAGGGGGCGATGGAGCACGTGGGTGAACAGGAAGACGAGCGCGCAGAGTGCCTGCCGCTGGGTGGCCGCGGCGACGTTGCGTTCGACGGCGAGGTGCGACAGGAAAGCGGATACGTCGGCCTCGTCCATGTCGAGTGGGTGGACGGCGCGTCCCACTCGGCGCTGGTGGAAGTGGACGAGGCGGCGGGTCCAGAGGGCGTAGGCGCGCTCGGTGTGTAGGCTGTATCCTCGGCGTCGGCAGGCGCTGGTGAGGGCGTGCAGCAGGCGGGGGCGTGGGGCGTCGTCGGGCACGGAAAAGGAGGCGAGTTGCCCTTTTAGACACGCTAGATCGTCTGGCATAACCCCTGTGGAAAACTGTTTATCCGGACGGCGTCCGGTATGCGTTCTCGCCGGGCGGGGTCTAGCCGTTGTCTTTGCCGGAGTTGCGTCGTATCCTGCTCTCCGTTACCCGGACGGCGGGCCGGAATAACAGTCTGCCGTCCTCACAATTACTGGTTATGCCGCTTCGTCGGCAGGCTTCGCCGAATCAGATCATGCGCTGTAGTAGTCTCGCTGCTCTGGCTGACTAATCGTTCTGCCGCTCACAGCCTGCGACTCGAACGACGATATCCATACTTGACAGCGGCTTACGCCGTCAACGATTGATCAGTGCCCAAGTTGCTCGCGGTCAATCAGTTGTGATCAGCGTGCTTGCCAACGACACCGCCCCAGATGGCACTGACTCTTGATCGTTGCCTCTGGTGAACGGAGCCTCTTGCGGAGCAGGTGAGCAGCTTCGACGCGGAGTACCGGAGACTTGACCTACTCAACCGCCGACGCTCGGCGCGAGTCACTGCCTGTTCGACTTGTACCGCGTCGACGGAGCAGCGAACAGCGTCTGCGACAGGTGCCACGGTCTCGGTTCAGTAGTTGAAGCTCGAAGCACAGCGGCATAACCCTTGGCTGCGGGCGACGCAAAGGCGGGCGTTTTTGCGCTGATCGGCGCTCGGCGACTACATTGCCCGCTCACACTCCCGCGCATTTGCGCGCCAGAGCCTTGTCTGTTATGCCGCCTGTCGGTAGCCGGGAAGCGCGCGGTTCGTGGCGGCTCGGCATTGGTGTTTGTGGTCGCTTCCGTGGCGGTTGGCTCGGTCGGTGTTTCCGGTGGCGCTGTTCGTTTCGCGGCTTCGGCGGGTGCGTCTTGACTGAGGCGCTGTTCGGAGTCGGGCCGGGTGCGGCGCGTTGGCTTTCGACTTGGGCGTTCAGCGCGTTCGTGCAATCGTCGGCGGCATAACCCCTGGCTGCGGGCGACGCAAAGGCCGAGCGTTTTTGCGCTGTCTCGGCGTCGGCGACTACATTGCTCGCTCACCGTCGGCGTGTTTGCGCGCCAGAGCCTTGTCTGCGGGCGACGCAGAGGCCAGCGGCTTGCTTCGCTCGGGCGGTGGTGCTATCCTGAGCACGTTCACCCTTCACCGCTCTGCGCGCCAGAGCCTTGTCTGTTATGCCGGCTTATGACCGAGAGCGTGAAGTTACTGGTCGAAGATTACCGAAGCGCTGCGGAGAGCATTCCGAAGGGGCACTCTGATCTGATTGAAAACCAATTCCATAGCGACTTCGAGGCGATCCGCGAAAGAGAGAAGCTTTCGGAGCAAGACCTTCTCGATCAGGTATCGCGGCACATAGCACACGAATATGCTGGTAAAAAACTGCCCTACTGGATCGCCGATGACATAGCCAACTACTTGTGGGGAATCGCCATGTCGCTGGAAGTTGACGCCGATGGCACATTAGACGTACCTCGGTATACCATGGACGTTTACTCAGCCTTCGATAGCGGCGAGTACCTACGAAGTACTGACGACCCAGGAGTAGATCCGGCTGAGAAATATACTCGGTCAGCTATCGAAGAAATCATTGCTCGTGACGCCGCATAACCCTTGGCTGCGGGCGACGCAAAGGCCGAGCGTTTTTGCGCTGATCGGCGTCGGCGTCTACATTAATCGGCTCACCGTCGGCGTGATTGCGCGCCAGAGCCTTGTCTGTTATGCCGCTGCCTGGGCTTCACCGGTGCGGCTCGTTTCGGCGCTGGTTGTTGTGACCGCTCCGGTCAGGCGTCGGCGTCTCGGTGCCGGTCGGCTCGCAGACTTGGTCGGCTTCGGCGGCGCGGTGCCTGCGGTGGCTTCGTTCGAGCAGCGACTTCGGCACGGTCGGCGTCTTGTCAGCTTCGTTCGTGAGTCTCGGTCGGCAGTTTGCGGTGGCGTCGTCGGCGTGCGGTTGGGTTTGCTCTGGTTCGGTGTTCGTCCGGGCAGTGCGGCATAACCCCTGGCTGCGGGCGACGCAAAGGCGGGCGGTTTTGCGCTGTCGCGGCGTGGGCGTCTACATTGCTCGCTCACACTTCCCGGCTTTGCGCGCCAGAGCCTTGTCTGTTATACGGCTCCAGACTTCCCAGGCGAACCGCACGTGTCATCTGGCGTTACTTTCGCCCGCTCTACCTTCGTTGCCATGCCTGCTCTCCAGTCCAGAGATGAAATTGTGCGTGTCGTACAGTCGCTGCCGAATGAGGTGTCACTCGACGACGTGATTGATCGCTTGATTCTGCTCCGCAAGGTCAACATTGGCCTGATGCAGAATGGTCAAGGTGTAGCTCAGTCCACAGCAGAGGCCGAGTTTAGTAAACCGAAGCACGAGCGCTCTTGGAATTGTGGCTGAGGTTATCTGGCGTCCGCAAGCGCTGCGCGATCTCGAAGCGATTGAGGCATACTACGAGAACGTAGCGCCTGACTTCGCGCCGCTCTTCGTGGCCGGAGCGTTTGATGCTACGCGGCGATTGTCGGATTTCCCCAACGTCGGTCGCGCGGTACCAGAGATTGGAGACAATGACATTCGCGAAGTGATCTACCGGCAGTATCGAATCATCTATGTGGTGAGTGAGGAGCGCGTTGAAGTGCTGACGATCTACCATTCTTCGCGTCAGTTTGGAGCATTAGGGTAGAACCTTAAGCCGTATAACCCTTGGCTGCGGGCGACGCAAAGGCCGGGCGTTTTTGCGCTGTCTCGGCGGTGGTGTCTACATTAGCTCGCTCACACGTCGGCGCATTTGCGCGCCAGAGCCTTGTCTGTTATGTGCTTCGGAGTCCAAGCTGATCCGTCACTAAAAATATTCGCCCTTATGTCTCGTTCGATCCTTTTGATTCTTACGCTTCTGGCTTTTTGCGCAGGATGCGATAGCGCTGGCGAGGAGGATGAAAAGGTCGAACTCGGAATGTTATATGTAATACAACAGAGTGGATCTTATGGATATATAAACGTGGAAGGACAGGTGGTAATAACTCCGAGGTTTGACCTTGCTCGTACATTTAGCGAGGGGAGAGGTGCTTTCCGAGGAGATCAAGGTCGGGGTTTTTTGGATACTAAGGGTGACACCGCGATAGTAGCGCAGTTTGATGACGTTCGAGACTTTTCGGAAGGCCTAGCTGCTGTCAGGATCGGATCCAGCTGGGGCTTTATAGACAAATCAGGTTCTTACGTTATAAATCCTATACTCGGGTCAGCGTCTTCGTTTAGTGAGGGTTTAGCTGGAATTGGAAATAATTCCTTCATAGATCAATCGGGCGAAATAGTTGTCAATCTGAACCAAATTGTTGACAATTTGATTGCACAGGTAAGTGAAAAAAAATTTGTGTTTGATGGGATTTCTGGTATTAGACCGTCACCTCCACTTTCTGGTGTCGGCGTTTACTCTGATGGCCTAGCGAGAGCTAATGCTTTTGTGCGATGGGGACTGCCTTCATTCCTTGGGGGTCCACAGGTGGTTGATACGGCAGTATTCGTTGACAGGTCAGGTCGCGTGGTGTTAAGTGGGTTTGATACTGCTAACAGCTTTTCTGATGGTTTAGCTGCGGTGGGAGTTCGTGATGGTCATGGGGAATCCGTTCGCATTGGATATATTAATATTCAAGGCTCGTTTGTAATCTCTCCAACGAGCGAATTTGAATCCGCTAGCGAATTTTACGAGGGGTTAGCAGCTGTTAAAGTAGGAAGAGTGTTTGGGTACATTGATAGGCAGGGTGAAATAGTCATTGAGCCACAGTTTTCTGCCGCAGGTCCGTTTATTGAAGGGTTAGCTCAGGTCAGGGTTGACGGCAGGATTGGATACATAAATAAAGATGGTAGGTATATTTATAACCCCACCCGCTAGAAATGCACATAACCCAGGGCAGCGGGCGACGCAGAGGCGGGCAGCTTTGCGTTGATCGGCGTCGGCGTCTACATTGCTCGCCCAACCACCAGTGCTCTGCGCGCCAGAGCCTTGTATGTTATGCCGCCTCACTCCTCAGCGAAGCAGACGCAAGAGTCCTCGTCTGATCCGCATTCTGAGCACGACGTACCGGCCAACTCGCCATCCGTTAAATCACGGCAGGCTGCACAGTTGGACTCCGTGAAATGCTCTGCGCAGAGGGGAGCGCCGCACCTCTCGCAAGACCACACGTCCTGCCTGTCTACGCGCCCCGTATCAACATCGCACGAGTAGCAGCAGAAGTTGAGGAAATCCGGCGGCGGCATAACCTCCGGCTGCGGCGGACCCACCACAGGAGCATTTTCAGAGTCGGTAGTCATCGTGTCGTTCATCGTCTTTGTGTAATGTGAGTAGGTGGGCCGCAGAGCCGCGAACTGTTCTGCCGCTCTCGTGGGCCTGATCTGCGGTGTTCGTGGCGGCGCTGTTTGTTGTGACCGCTCCGGTCAAGTGTCGGCGTCTCCGGTGGCAGTTGGCTCGCGGGCCTCGTCAGCTTCGGCGGCGCGGCGGCGCGGCGTCTCCGGTGTCGGTCGGCAGGCGGCGACTTCGACAAGTCCGGCGTCTCAGTGGCTTCGTTCGCGAATCTCGGTCGGCTAGGCGCGCGGTGGCCGTCAGCTTTCGGCGCGGCTTGCTCTGGTTCGGTGCTCGTGGCGGGCAGCGGCAGAACCCACGGCAGCGGGCGACGCAAAGGCCAAGCATTTTGCTCTGTCGCGGCATCGGCGTCTGACATTGCCCGCTCACCAGTCGGCGTGTTTTGCGCGCCAGAGCCTTGTCTGTTATGCGGCTTAACCTCAGCGTGGAAACGGAGGACTCGGGCTGTATGTGGTTCGCAGTTGCCAACGTCGTTTGGGAACGCCTGCATGGTGAGGAGCACATCCCGCGTCGTGGCACGAAGCATTTCAAGCCCGGAAGCAAAGTTTACGTCCTGTGGACTCACGGATTTATGGGTGCGCGCACCCCGGTGGGAGTGCTTGGAAGACATCGCGGTTCGGGGAGGCTGGTCGTCATGCGTACCGCTGCCAAACACTTTGCAAATTGGCGACTGAAACAGGAATGCAATCCCGCAATCGTTGGGCGCGCTCGACGCGAGATCGGGCGGGGCAGACCGTGGGTGCTAGAAGGTCGCTCGCAGGAGTACGCCGAATGGTTAGTCCGCACATATCACGACGTAACTCCGGCGCAGCCTTTTGCCACTCGGCCCCCCTCCGCCGCATAACCCTTGGCTGCGGGCGACGCAAAGGCGGGCGGTTGTGCCCGCTCGGTCGTCGGTGCTATCATGAGCACGTTCAATCACCGGCGTGTTTTGCGCGCCAGAGGCCTTGTCTGTTATGCGCACTTTGAACGGCGTACTTGTCCTCGATTTCTGAGACCCATATGAAAACGCTTCGTTTCCTCCCAGCTATTCTGCTCTGCTCAGTTGTTCTCACAGGTTGCTCGTCACTTCGCGACGTAGATCAATCCGAACCAGAGGCAGCAGTCATCGAAGTCACTTCCGACGAAGGTGCCGTTCCGTTTTCAGTCTCAGTAGCTTCGGAGAACGGCTTTGCTTTCTCGTCTGAACGTATGACCACGCCTGCTATGTTCACGGTCAGCGAATTGCAGTTTCAAGGTTCGGTTGTTGCGTTGAATACGTCGCGTCTCAACGTCAAAGTCAAGCGCGGCACGCTTTCGGCTGAGCGCGCGAATACGCTCTCGGCTAGTATTGCGCGCGATGGTAGAAATCTCAGCGTGACACCACGCTCCGAATAAAGCCGGGTTGTCTGACGCAGTGTGCGCATAACCCTTGGCTGCGGGCGACGCAAAGGCCGAGCGTTTTTGCGTTGGGTCGACGATGGCGACTACATTAATCGGCTCACCGTCGGCGCTCTTTGCGCGCCAGAGCCTTGTCTGTTATGCGCCATCCAATCTGGCTATTTGTTGCTTTGACCTTACTGGGCTGGTCGATTTTTCAGTGGAATCAGCAAGCTGCTTTACGCAGTGATCTGATGTCGGCAAAAGCAACCCTTATTGACATAGAGAACAAAATAGAGGTGATGGACGACAATATAAGAGAGGCAGAGTATTCATCTAAACTGATGACGCGAGAAATTTGGGATTGTTTAGATATGGACAATACAAAAATCAGGCCTATTTCCCTATCCGTATAGGTTTAGCCATGAAAACCAGCGGAAGGTAAGAAATGTGAGAGACGACCACGAAAAAGTGACTGTCAGTTTGGATTTATGGAATAGCGCTAGAAATTAGTGTATCTTCGCGTGGCAGGATTTTCGGCTTAGATATTTCCAAATCTGAGCGCATAACCCCGGGCTGCGGGCGACGCAAAGGCCGAGCGTTTTTGCGTTGTTTCAGCGTCGGCGTCTACATTGCTGTCTTCACCCGTCGGCGTGTTTTGCGCGCCAGAGCCTTGTCTGTTATGCGGGCTTGAACGACAGTTTTCTGGGAAAAACTTTATGCACTGAAAAGGGTCGGTGTGGAGGCAATGCCTCGGTTTGTTTGTCCCTGATCGCATTCTAAAGATGTGCTCAGGGATTCATCCCCGGTTGGCGGGAATTGGTAAAGAACGCGGCTCATTGGAGAAAATCCGAGTTGAGCCTTCGGCTCGTAGGGGTTCGAGTCCCCTACCGCCACTCAAGCACCCTAGCGCGATAAAAAAGTGTTAGAGGGGCTTTTTTTTGCGGCCGCATAACCCTTGGCTGCGGGCGACGCAAAGGCCGAGCGCTTTTGCGTTGGGTCGACGATGGCGTCTACATTGGCCCGCTCACACATCGGCGTGTTTTGCGCGCCAGAGCCTTGTCTGTTATGCCCGCACATCTAAAACAACCCATCCCCGCATGGTCCGTAATCTAATCTTTGTCATGATAGGAAGGATTATAACCATGTTGGGAGTGTGATCTTCTCAGTCAGAAGACTCGATTGGGGAGGTACCTATGAAAGGTAATTTGATCAACGGGTGGCTTGAACTTGGGATACGACCAAAATATCCATCGACATACCAAAAGTTGAGGTAAAAGGAGCTCTTTGAGTTTTCAGGCTCCTCCTTACTCAGGAAAACCAGAAAGGCGAAGTTGACATGCGTCCAAGTAAACAGGAAGCGGTGTGTATGGTCACCCTGACCTGTCGTTGATTATAATTCCAGACCCTGCCTACAATATCTATGTAGGAGACTGCTAGGGTCGAGAACGGGAGGGGATGCCATCGTGATTAGAGATAAGCATACGGTTGCTTCGTACTAGGTGAGCGCGGCATAACCCATGGCTGCGGGCGACGCAAAGGCCGAGCATTTTTGCGCTGTCGCGGCGTCGGCGACTACATTAGCCCACTCACCGTCGGCGCTCTTTGCGCGCCAGAGCCTTGTCTGTTATGTGGACTAACGGAAGTGCCCAACCTTTGGATCGGCGGGTTGGGTAGGAGCCTGATAGGCGGTCGCCTTTCTCGGCAACAGACCCATCAGCCAGTCCACAAGGCGGCTCATGCGCGAAGGCTGGACAAGCCTGAAACTTGGGCGGCCTAGGCGCTCGTCTACGACTTTCATCACTCTCCGATACGACTCCTCGTAGTATCCCGGCTCCTGCATCTCTGCCCACGTTTCGGGAAACTCCTCGCGTATGTACCTCCGATTTGTGGCGACGATGATATCGCTCAGTTCGGCGTCGCGCTCGGCAAGTTCGAGAATGGGGTCAAGGGCCTCGATGTTGCCTGAGCGAAGGTGCTCGTTGTAGAGATCGGCGGCGTAGTCGCGTTGCCAGTTGGAGAGTGCCATGATGGTATTGGGTTGGTGTATATCCTCTCTTTCCGCGAGAAGGCATTTCCTGACATCGAATCTGAAATAAACTTCCGTCCACATAACCTCCGGCTGCGGGCGACTCACTACGTGAGCGCCAGAGCCTTGTGCCGTTATGCGGCGCAACCGGCAGCGTCACGGTTTCGTAGTTTCGCGGCATGAAAGTTCGCGACGTGCTCAAACTGGTCAAGCGTGACGGGTGGTATCTCGCTCGAACCCGAGGGAGCCACCGGCAGTTCAAACACGACGATAAGCCCGGTCTCGTCACCATCCCCGGAAAGCCCGGAGACGATCTTGCGCCGGGCACGTACAGCAGTATCCTGAAACAAGCCGGGTTGAAGCCATGAAGTATCTCGTCATCATTGAACCTACTGGAACAGGGTTCGGCGTACTCGCCTGATTTGCCTGGCTGCGTCGCTACCGAGCGACCGAAGAAGAAGTGCGGAGTGAGATGCAGGGCGCAATGGAGTTTCACGTCGAAGGCTTGGAGTTTGAAGGTTACCCGGTGCCCCAACCGGCGACTAGATCGGCGTACTTCGAGGTTGCACGCGCCGCATAACCCTTGGCTGCGGGCGACGCAAAGGCGGACGGTTGTGCTCGCTCGGGCGGCGGCGCTATCATGAGCACGTTCACTCATCGGCGCGGTTTGCGCACCAGAGCCTTGTCTGCTACACCGCCTCACTCGGCAGCGATGCGAGCAGTTCTCGCGCCTCTTGAATGCGGTCGTGAATGTGCGGATCGGGCGTGCGCCACTGCTCGCCCGTTGCGTCGTGCTCCTCTACGATGTCGACCAGCTTATCGCGCATGGCAAGCGCGGCGGCGACGAGCACGGCGTTAGCCTGCATCTCACCGACGCTGAATCCAAGTGCGCGGGCTACTGGGAGTCCGTTCCCGTAGACCATGCCCTCGAATGTGTCTGGCTCTCATACGAGCCGGTATTCGCCACATAGCTCTTGTCAGCGTGCGTTCGCCACGGCCCGGCAGAACCTGCGGCTGCGGGCGACGCAGGGGCTTTCGATGTTGGGTCGTTTGTCGTGTTCGTCATAATCTGAGTTGGCTTGGTTGTGCGTCCTGGCTGCGCGCCAGGACCTTGATATGTTATGCCGCCTCACTCCTCAGCGAAGCAGACGCAAGAGTCCTCGTCTGATCCGCATTCTGAGCACGACGTACCGGCCAACTCGCCATCCGTTAAATCACGGCAGGCTGCACAGTTGGACTCCGTGAAATGCTCTGCGCAGAGGGGAGCGCCGCACCTCTCGCAAGACCACACGTCCTGCCTGTCTACGCGCCCCGTATCAACATCGCACGAGTAGCAGCAGAAGTTGAGGAAATCCGGCGGCGGCATAACCTCCGGCTGCGGCGGACCCACCACAGGAGCATTTTCAGAGTCGGTAGTCATCGTGTCGTTCATCGTCTTTGTGTAATGTGAGTAGGTGGGCCGCAGAGCCGCGAACTGTTCTGCCGCTCTCGTGGGCCTGATCTGCGGTGTTCGTGGCGGCGCTGTTTGTCGTGACCGCTCCGGTCAAGTGTCGGCGTCTCCGGTGGCAGTTGGCTCGCGGGCCTCGTCAGCTTCGGCGGCGCGGCGGCGCGGCGTCTCCGGTGTCGGTCGGCAGGCGGCGACTTCGACAAGTCCGGCGTCTGAGTGGCTTCGTTCGCGAATCTCGGTCGGCTAGGCGCGCGGTGGCCGTCAGCTTTCGGCGCGGCTTGCTCTGGTTCGGTGCTCGTGGCGGGCAGCGGCAGAACCCACGGCAGCGGGCGACGCAAGGCCAGCATTTTGCTCTGTCGCGGCATCGGCGTCTACATTGCCCGCTCACCAGTCGGCGTGTTTTGCGCGCCAGAGCCTTGTCTGTTATACCGCGTTCGTAGATGGTGCCTATCGTAGCCCTTCTCCTTCTTTCGGCAGCGTTCTGGATCGTCGTGAAGGTTGGAGCTAAAATATGGACGTGGTGCACACCGCTTGGCAGATGGACTGTCACAGCATCGTTCTTGCTTGTGCCAGCGTTCCTCTTCTACGCTTGCCTGTCCATGGTAGGCATAGGGTATTCTCTTTCACCTGAGGAAGCTCAGGCTGATTCTGCAAATCAGCTTGGCGTTTCAGTCCCGCCGGTTGTAGCCGTTTCTAGTCCCAAGGAAAGTTGGGCAATAGGTGATTACTATTACGGCTACACGGCTGAGTTTGAAGCAGAAGAGTTTCGTGATTTGATAGCACGGTGGGAGGCTGATCGCGACACTTCGGATTGGGTCATGACTACGAATCCTTACGTGACCGACTCTCTATACGAAGGATGGAGCTATACTAACTTCAACACACCAGGCGGAACTACTTTCATCGATGTAGAATTATTTCCAAGTAGCAATCGCGTCCAATTTTCTTACGCACAGGATTAAACAAGTGCGGTATAACCCTTGGCTGCGGGCGACGCAAAGGCGGGCGGTTTTGCGCTGATCGGCGTGGGCGTCTACATTGCCGGCTCACCGTCGGCGTGCTTTGCGCGCCAGAGCCTTGTCTGTTATGCGGCTTAACCTCAGCGTGGAAACGGAGGACTCGGGCTGTATGTGGTTCGCAGTTGCCAACGTCGTTTGGGAACGCCTGCATGGTGAGGAGCACATCCCGCGTCGTGGCACGAAGCATTTCAAGCCCGGAAGCAAAGTTTACGTCCTGTGGACTCACGGATTTATGGGTGCGCGCACCCCGGTGGGAGTGCTTGGAAGACATCGCGGTTCGGGGAGGCTGGTCGTCATGCGTACCACGCCAAACACTTTGCAAATTGGCGACTGAAACAGGAATGCAATCCCGCAATCGTTGGGCGCGCTCGACGCGAGATCGGGCGGGGCAGACCGTGGGTGCTAGAAGGTCGCTCGCAGGAGTACGCCGAATGGTTAGTCCGCACATATCACGACGTAACTCCGGCGCAGCCTTTTGCCACTCGGCCCCCCTCCGCCGCATAACCCTTGGCTGCGGGCGACGCAAAGGCGGGCGGTTGTGCCCGCTCGGTCGTCGGTGCTATCATGAGCACGTTCAATCACCGGCGTGTTTTGCGCGCCAGAGCCTTGTCTGTTATGCCGCCTGATCAGCATTCTGAGGTGATCACGAAAGCGCCAGCAGTATGGGCGGTTGGTCTGCTCGGTGTCAGCCTGCTACGCTCTGGTTCGCGATAGACGGAACCACGCTCCGCCCAGTTAGGGCGTGGATTGGATGCATAGGTGCGCTTGCGCTATTTCCTCCTGTCGCGCTCATGCGCACTCGCCTGTCAACTCAGCGAAGTAGAGACCTACTTTCAGATTGGTTTTGGGCAGCGTGGTTGGAGGTTGCGAACGAAGCGGCTCGCTTGGTCCCAAGTCAGCACTTTGGAAGTTGAACGGCGCGACATCGACCGCGTCGTTTCATCGGGTGCCACTCTGACGATCAGGGGAGACCGAAACGGTAAGCGCTTGAAAGTGCGCCTCAGTTCGGGAGATGACAACTTGGCCGAGCAGTTGGCTTCGTGACGCGGCACGCTCCTGAGCGCGCAGTTACTCAGAAGATTGAGCAGTTGCGGCAAGACTATGAACCTGTGCCAGTAGCGGCATAACCCTTGGCTGCGGGCGACGCAAAGGCTGAGCGTTTTTGCGCTGTCGCAGCGTCGGCGACTACATTGCTGTCTCACATGTCGGCGCGGTTTGCGCGCCAGAGCCTTGTCTGTTATGCCGCTCTCACCTGATGCATTTCACTCATGGATGAAGTAGTCGAAAAGCTAGTCGCCCTTGGGGTACCGGGACTGGTCCTTCTTATTGCTGTTTCAGCCTCTGGCTTTGCTGGGGGAGCAACGATCGTCGTTGCGTGGCGACCCTCGGCGGCCCGCTGGGAATGCTTGGGGGGATTGCTGTTCTCGGTATGATCTGGTGACTCAGTCACTAGCTAAGTTTGGTATGGAGGCTATCGCCGAGCAGGTCGTGAAGGGTCTTGTTCGGGAGGGTACGCCGCCAGACAACATCATCAGGGAGGTGCAAAACTATCCGATCACGCGCGGCATGAAGCGACGAGTAGAGGAGTTAGTCGCCAAATACAGAACCGATAGCGCAAGCGGCGCGGCATAACCCTTGGCTGCGGGCGACGCAGAGGCCAGCGGCTTGCTTCGCTCGGGCGGTGGTGCTATCATGAGCACGTTCACCCTTCACCGCTCTGCGCGCCAGAGCCTTGTCTGTTATGCGGCTTATGACCGAGAGCGTGAAGTTACTGGTCGAAGATTACCGAAGCGCTGCGGAGAGCATCCTCCGAAGGGGCACTCTGATCTGATTGAAAACCAATTCCATAGCGACTTCGAGGCGATCCGCGAAAGAGAGAAGCTTTCGGAGCAGCAACCTTCTCGATCAGGTATCGCGGCACATAGCACACGAATATGCGGGGAAAAAACTGCCCTACTGGATCGCCGATGACATAGCCAACTACTTGTGGGGAATCGCCATGTCGCTGGAAGTTGACGCCGATGGCACATTAGACGTACCTCGGTATACCATGGACGTTTACTCAGCCTTCGATAGCGGCGAGTACCTACGAAGTACTGACGACCCAGGAGTAGATCCGGCTGAGAAATATACTCGGTCAGCTATCGAAGAAATCATTGCTCGTGACGCCGCATAACCCTTGGCTGCGGGCGACGCAAAGGCCGAGCGTTTTTGCGCTGATCGGCGTCGGCGTCTACATTAATCGGCTCACCGTCGGCGTGATTGCGCGCCAGAGCCTTGTCTGTTATGCCGCTTACCTGGCTAGGCAACTCACATGAGCGACGATCGCTTACTCGTGAACCCCTTGGTGCCTGAACTCACGGTGATGGACGTAGCGACCTCATTGGTCTTCTACGAGGCCGTAGGCTTCCAGGTAGCCTTCCGTCGTTCCGATCGACCGTTCGCATATCTGGAACTCGGGCAGGCTCAACCATGATCGAGCAGGAGCATTCCGAAGGCTGGACGGTGGGGCCACTCGTGCGCCCGCTCGGGCGTGGGGTCAACTTCCAGATCGAAGTCGAGAACGCTGACGTTGTGTTCTCGGCGCTCCGCACCGTTGGCGTGGAGCCCTACTCCGAAGTGATGGACAGCTGGTACGCGGTGTCTAGGGTAGAGGAAGAAGGGCAGCGCGAGTTTCTAGCCCAAGACCCTGACGGGTACCTGTTTCGGTTCGCGCAGCCTCTGGGATCACGCCGTGCGGCATAACCTGCCGCTGCACGCCGACGGCACGCCGTAGCGTTTGCCTCGTGCCACGATCGGCGGCCTACTTCTAGCGTCGTCGCTCGTCCCAGCATCGTCGGTGCCGCGGGTGAGCGGCTATCTGTTATACCGCCCGTGTTGGCCTCATGCGCGCGGCTCGTGGAAACGTCTGAGCAGTGGTTTGTGGGCGGCTCCGTGGCGGTTGGCTGAGTCGGCGTCTGCGGTGGCAGTCGGCGGAGCGCGCCAGTCGGCAAGAGCATCTTGGCTGAGCCGTTGTTCGTCGCTGCGTCAGGTGCAGCTCGGGCCGTCGGGCTTTGGTGCGCGTCGCTTTCGTAGCGGGCTCGCGCGGTATAACCCTTGGCTGCGGGCGACGCAAAGGCGGAGCGCTTTTGCACGTCGCGGCGTCGGCGTCTACATTCGCTCGCTCACACGTCGGCGCATTTGCGCGCCAGAGCCTTGTCTGTTAAGTGCTCTCTTAAAAAAGTCAAGCCGTGAGAGCGACTTTTTCGGGCACCCGGTAGAACTTCGAGCCGTCGAAGTCGGCGTCGTGTTTGAGCATGCCGTAGATCGCGTGCAACAGCTTGCGCATCACCGCCACGACGGCCACCATCTTCGGGCTTCGCCCTTCTCTACCAGCTTCGAGTAGAACGCGCCCACCTCGGGCTCCCATCGCACCGCCACCAGCGCGGGCATGTCCACCACCGTCGGTGGTGGCAGCGCCCGCGCACGTGCACGCTGCCCTCCTTCGAGATACGAGGCCGCTGCTCGACGCTGCGACCCGAGCGGTGCTCGCGCACGTCGAGCCCGGCGTAGGCCACCCATTCGCGCACGCTCATATCGCGAGGCAGGCACAAGAGCTCGCCCAGCAGCAGCACGGCGCTCTTCGAGGCGATGCCGCGCACGCTCGTGACGTGCTCAAAAGCAGCAGCCATCGAGAGTGCTCTGGGCCCACGAGCTTTTCGGCCTGAGCTACGAGCACATCGATGCGGCGCGAGAGGTGGCGCAGGTTCACCTCGATGTCATTCGTAACGATGACCGAAGCGGTGCGGCTGACCTGGGTGGCGTGCAGGCGGTTCTTCTCGCGGCGCGCTCGGTCGTCAGATCGGCGATGCGGCGCGCGACCTGGCGCAGCTCCATCGCTTCGGCTTCGGGCGGCTGCCAGGGCTGGAACGGCATTCTGAGCGCGTAATCGCACAGCACGGCGGCATCGATGGCGTCGGTTTTCGAGCGGTGCATGTGGGCGCGGCGGTAGTCTTTGGCGGCGCGCGGGTTGGAGCACCATCACCGATCGACTGGCTTCGCTATGGGAAAGTGCGAGGGCGATGTCGAGCCCGTAGACGCCGCTGGCCTCCATGACGAAGCGCACTGGTAGGCCAGGCTCGGTGAGCCACCTCGGTCAGTTCGGCATGTCCGGCTGGGTCGTTGGCGAAGCGGGCGTGCTCAGGCGGACCCTGGCCGAGCTGCCTGGCGAGGTCGAGCGTGTCAGCGCTCACGTCGCATCCGGCGTAGAGATAGAGAGCGGCTGAGTTGCCGCCTGTGGGGAGGTTGTCCATGATGCATGGATGGGGTAGATTGAGGGTATCGATGAGTCCCGGCTCTCGCCCGGCTCTGGCGTGGTCTGCGGACATTGCGAATGCAGGCTCTGAGCGCGTTGCAGCGCGCTTAGGCCGAAAGTGCTCCTCAGCATCGACGGCGCCGGACGGGGGCTGACTAACAGACAGGCTCGCCTAAGCGGCCTCATGCGGGTGTACAGCCTCACCGGACCGGGGCAAGCTACTCGTGCTCAACCCCGACGTACTTCAGATACAATGCCGCTTCGTCGGCAGGCTTCGCCAAACAGATCATGCGCTCTATACTCGCTCCTCGGCTTACTAATCGTTCTGCCGCTCACAGCCTGCGACTCGAACGACGAATCCAACGACAGCGTCTTCGCCGTCAACGATGATCAGGCCCAAGTTGCTCGCGGTCAATCAGTTGTGATCAGCGTGCTTGCCAACGACACCGCCCCAGATGGCACGTACCTTGATCTTGCCTCTGTGAACGGAGCCTCTTGCGGAGAGGTGAGCAGCTTCGACGCGGAGACCGGAGACGTTATATACCAAGCGCCAGCGTCGGCGGAGTCCTGCCTGTTCGACTATACCGCATCGACGGGGCAGCGAACAGCATCTGCGACAGTCACGGTCACGAGTAGTTACTTGGCACAGCGGCATAACCCTTGGCTGCGGGCGACGCAAAGGCCGAGCGCTTTTGCGCTGGATCGGCGCTCGGCGTCTACATTGGCTCGCTCACACGACGGCGCAGTTTGCGCGCCAGAGCCTTGTCTGTTATGCCGCACGGTAGCAGCCTCGTCTGCGCGGCTCGTTTGGGCGTCGGTTCTGTGATCGCTCCGTGACGCTCGGCCCAGTTCGGCGTCTTCGGCGGCAGTCGGCTCACGAGCTTGGTCAGCTTCGGCTTGCGCAGCGTTTCCGGTGTCTTCGTTCGAGCAGCGGCTTCGGCAGGTCCAGCGACTCGGCGGCTCCGTTCGTGAATCTCGCTCGGCGGTTTTCGGCAGTGTTGTCAGTGCGCGGCGCGGTTTGCTCGGGTGCGGTGTTCGTTCGGGCGGTGCGGCATAACCCTTGGCTGCGGGCGACGCAAAGGCCGAGCATTTTTGCGCTGTGCGGCGTCGGCGACTACATTGCCGCTCACACGTCGCCGCACTTTGCGCGCCAGAGCCTTGTCTGTTATGCGCCTCTCTAATCATACAGCAACAGCATGAAGACGGCATTTACCATCTTCTTGTTGTTGACCTTCGCAGGAATCGCTGGATTTGTCGCCACGTATGCCCTGAATCTAGCTGGCCTGCCCGGTGCTTTCCTCGGGGGTATGCCAGGTAAGCGAAGCGTCAACCGGTTCCGATTCGGTTCTGTCGTGGCTGCCATTGGGCAGTCCTATGTTTACCTCGCATTTGTAGCTTTCATAGTTGCTTGGACGATTGCAGCCACCGAACGCGGCGACGTTGTAGCCTTCCTCGTATGGCCTTTTGCACTTCTCGCTGTGTTTTGGCCCATCTTCTCAAACTTGATCCGAGCCAGGGTTG
The DNA here is from genome assembly GCA_963815505.1 of Rhodothermales bacterium. Classification (GTDB taxonomy): domain Bacteria; phylum Bacteroidota; class Rhodothermia; order Rhodothermales; family BA12; genus CAXBBB01. Next base: position 2,855 of record CAWFGU010000001.1, on the reverse strand, counting down.
AGTCAAGAGAATCAGAACATGGAAGTACGCAAGTCGAAGCTTTGCATATTACAGTTCTTGCTGCTATTGTCGCCTTCTTTCTCTTTGCCTTCGTTCCGTCAGTTATGGAAGTAGTTTGGGGGTGGGTGCCATTTGTGTAGGTTGTCCCTGCTCTCAGGTATAGGCGCATAACCCTTGGCTGCGGGCGACGCAAAGGCCGAGCGTTTTTGCGCTGATCGGCGTCGGCGTCTACATTGCCGTCTCACACGTCGGCGTGATTGCGCGCCAGAGCCTTGTCTGTTATGCGGCTTTGCGTGAACCCTCCTACTTTCCCTGGACAAGCTGTTGAGATAAATGATTGACGACATCCTCGCAGCGCCTTTTGAGTCACCCCTGATACTTGGCTTTACAATCGCATACGTTGTTGTTGCGGCAATACGCATTTATGATGCTCGTCTCATCCAGGCAAAAACAAGAGGTTTTTACTCGGGAGTTGCAGCTGATGCAGAAGGGCGTTTCTTGCCTCCTTGGGTAGGCATAGTTCATTGGGCGGGATGGATACTTTTCGGTGGTCTTCTGTTTCTGAATCTGAAGTACGCAATAGCCCTGTACTTTCTCCTATTCCTCTTGCGAGTCGTACCCGTGCTGGAATGGATCGGCGCAGTAATCATGCGTCCGTTTTTACAGTCGGGTTAAAGGGACAACTGCTAACTTATAGTCGCATAACCCTTGGCTGCGGGCGACGCAAAGGCGGGCGGTTTTGCGCTGGATCAGCGTCGGCGACTACATTAGCCCGCTCACCGTCGGCGCATTTGCGCGCCAGAGCCTTGTCTGTTATGCGGCTTGTCCACTATATGAAGCCTGGCCCACATTTCTTTCCACGCTACTTCGCGGCGTTCTTCTCCGCCGCTGTTTTGATTGTGGCTTTCGTCGCTGTTGGACTCGGGTTTCGAGATTGGGCGGGACTTGCCTCGCTCGCTGGCTGTCACATTGTCATTCATCTACTTCCTCCAGACTCAGCGGTTAAGAGCAGACCCGCTTGCTGAGAGATCTCGTAACCGACTTCAACGACAGGTACGACGAGTTGAACGACGCGCTCAACCTTATAGTTGAGACGAACAGCGTCACGGGTAAGCATGGAGACAAATCGTCCTCTGCGTATTTGAACGACTACTTCAACTTGTGCGCTGAGGAATACTTATTCTTTAAGCGAGGCTATGTGCCGTATGAGGTGTGGGAGTCCTGGCGCAGTGGTATGCATTACTTCTACCACTTGAGCGAGGCGATTGCCGATCGCTGGCGACAGGAATTAGAACAGGAGTCCTATTACGGATTCTCTGAGGCCATTCTATTATAAGCCAGCCGTTTAATCACCATTTTTGCTCCTTATTCAAAGCCCTAAAATACAGATCATGCAATATTTGTACTGCCTCCTATTACTTATCATCTTTGTGTCGTGCGACTCGCAAGACGAAGGTTTTGATCTTGAAGGTGTGTGGGAAACAGCACGAATTGGCGACGGCATATGGGTAGGAGGAGGATCATATTTCGACGGGAAGTGGAAATTTGACAGAGAGGGAGATATGTTTGAGGCATCGGTATATCAAGGGTTGCGTAGCGACGAGCGTTTGTGCCGAGATCAGTTCCTTACAATCGCCTCAGTAGAAATAAATCCTGACGGCACTTACCGTATGACAGGAGATTTCCGTGGCAACCGCTTCAGACATACACTCGTACCTAACGCAGATTCTTTTCAAGCTGAGAGTGAGAGCCGCCAAGACTCAGTGCGGTTTCTCCGAGTTACGGACAAAAGTGTCGGGGACTGCTAGCTGGTTGGCCGCATAACCCTTGGCTGCGGGCGACGCAAAGGCCGAGCGTTTTTGCGCTGGATCCAGTGACGGTGCTTACATTAATCGGCTCACCGTCGGCGTGGTTTGCGCGCCAGAGCCTTGTCTGTTATACCGCCTGCGTGTGCGTCGTCTGCGGCGTTCGTTTCGGCGGTGGTTGTTGTGGCCGCTCCGCGTCGCTAGCTCCCTCGGCGTCTCCGGCGGCAGTCGGCTCGCAGATTTGGTTGGCGTTCGCGGCTCTGCGTTTCCATCGCGGTCGGCGGGCAGCGGCTTCGGCAGGCCCAGAGTCTGCGGCGGCTCCGTTCGTTTCGCGGCTTCGGCGGGTGCGGTGTCTACGCGGCGTTGCTCGTGAATCTCGGTCGGCGGTCGCGGCGGGTGAGGCGTGCGCGGCGGCGTTTGCTCGGGTTGGTCGGTTCGTTTCGGGCGGGCGGTATAACCCACGGCTGCGGGCGACGCAAAGGCGGACGGTTTTGCATTGTCTCGACGATGGCGACTACATTGCTCGCTCACCGTCGGCGTGATTGCGCGCCAGAGCCTTGTCTGTTATGCCGCCTGTCACAGCGAACGGTGAGTGGGCAGGAGAGACCCTTATCGTCTGGCCAGAATGGTGCAGTACGGGCATTTGGGTACCAAACCGAGAGCAAGGCGGCGAAGCTGTCCTCATGGTCCGCTTCGAAAGTTTGAGCTTGTCTCCCGAGTTGATCCATCGCTTCGAGTCGTGGGATTGACTGGTTCACGAAAGCGCCCTAGTTCACCGGGAACGCGGAAGCGTTTAAAGAGCCTGCCTTCAATGCCGAAGGGCGCGCGCTGGCAGAGGCACTGGCTCGTCTGGCGCCAGAGCACGCGAGTTGAATACCACGCTCGAACTGGAATGGAGGTCATAAAGGAGGCGGCATAACCCTTGGCTGCGGGCGACGCAAAGGCCGAGCGTTTTTGCGCTGTCGCGGCTGCGGCGACTACATTGCTCTTTCACACATCGGCGCATTTGCGCGCCAGAGCCTTGTCTGTTATGCCGCACGGTGGCGGGCG